>NZ_SKBP01000001.1 GCF_004634195.1 Flavobacterium salilacus subsp. salilacus | reverse complement strand
CCGGCATACGCCGGATTGATGACATTCATGTTGTACATGTACTGTGTGTAGTGAGGATCCTGCTGGGCATTGATATCGCTCAAGCCCCAAAGGGTGATAAATAATGCTAAGTAAATTCTTCTCATTAGTATAGGCTTTAATTTGTGGGCATAAAAATGCCAAGCGGTTATTGGCAATGCTAACAAAAGCTCGGCTTTGTGTCGGATAAAGATAATTATTTTTGTAACATTCAGGTTATTCTGTTCAAAATTTTCATAAAATAGCTTCTTTATGTGATGATTTGATAATAAACAATTAAAAAAGCTCCCCTTCTGCAGAAGGAGAGCTTCAATTATTTATATATTTCGGCGTTATACTTTTTTACCGGTTGCTTCAAGGTTACGTTCTATAGTGTGCCCTGGGCGAGTCCACCTTGGTTTTTCACCCAGCGGAGCATATTGTGAATCGGCAGCCTCTACCGTTTTTGGCTGCGAAATTTTTGTAAACGGTTTTTGGGGTATCATGCCCAGTGTTTCAAACATTTTCATGTCTTCATTAACATCCGGGTTAGGCGTGGTAAGTAGTTTATCTCCTGCAAAAATGGAGTTGGCTCCTGCAAAAAAGCACATAGCCTGACCTTCACGGCTCATTTGTGTTCTTCCTGCCGAAAGCCTTACCTGTGTTTCGGGCATTACAATACGGGTAGTAGCTACCATGCGTATCATTTCCCATATTTCAACGGGTTTTTCGTCTTCCATTGGTGTGCCTTCTACGGCTACCAATGCATTTATGGGTACTGATTCGGGTTGTGGATTTAGAGAGGCTAAAGCTACCAGCATGCCGGCTCTGTCCGCCACACTTTCACCCATACCTATAATGCCACCGCTACATACGGTAACATTGGTTTTTCTGACATTGTCTATCGTTTGCAGGCGGTCTTCATAACCACGTGTAGAGATTACTTCTTTATAATATTCTTCGGATGTGTCGAGGTTGTGGTTGTAGGCATACAGTCCTGCTTCGGCAAGGCGTTTGGCTTGGTTTTCGGTAAGCATGCCCAGTGTGCAGCATACTTCCATATCCAGTTTGTTTATGGTACGCACCATTTCCAATACCTGTTCAAACTCCGGTCCGTCTTTAACGTTTCGCCATGCAGCACCCATACATACGCGTGATGAGCCTCCGGCTTTGGCACGTAGCGCTTGGGCTTTTACTTGTTGTACCGACATGAGGTCGTTACCTTCTATATCGGTATGGTAGCGTGCAGCCTGAGGGCAGTAGCCACAATCTTCGGGGCATCCGCCTGTTTTTATGGAAAGCAGTGTAGATACCTGAACCACGTTTGGATCGTGGTGTATTCTGTGTACGGACGCTGCTTCATACAGCAAGTCCATCAAAGGTTTATTATACAGGGCTATTATTTCTTCTTTAGTCCAGTCGTGCCTCTTAATCATCAGTAACGAAATTTATTGTTGCCCCAAAAGTAACAAATTCCGTTAAGTTAGGGAAGTGCAGTTATAATTAATGCTCATTATGGGCTGCATCGTCTATGGCATCAATTCGTTCTATTCTATTTTTCCATATCTGCATCAGGGCAAAGGATATAATTAACGATGATGCCACACCTTCTAAAAGTAATCCCATTGCAAACTGGGGTAATGAAGGGTCGCCACCAAAAATATAACCTTCAGCATGGCTGTCTATGTACGACTCGCCGCCTTTATACCCTGCATAGGCAACAAAACTGAATATACCAATTACCAAACTTACAAAAGCGGTTAAAAAGGCTGCTGAAATATTGGTAAAGTAGCCATAAATGTGGTCTTTATGATTTTGTTTTAGGGTAAGGTTTACACCATATATTACGAATACAAAGTTAAGAAGCCTGAGGTATATCTGGTCTGTAAGATTTAAAACTTCCATTAAAAGGAAAAATAATGCTATACCAATAAAAATAATAATTCCATTGATGATAATTCTTGAAATATTCATAATGCTGTTTTTTGGTTACTAAGTTATATCTGAAATTTTCGAGGTATTGCATAGGGCAAATACTACTGCATACCACTACCTTTTTTTAAATAAAAAAGGTAATTTACTCATATAAAGTTAGCTATAATAAAGAATAGATGAAGAATAATTAGTAAAATTTTAATAGAAATACAGCTATAAAAACATTTCTTTAACCTATTTAACAAGGTTGCCTTCGGAATCATAGAGTAATATCCAGTCGTTATGGAAAAAATAATTCCATTCCGTTGCAGCAAGGTCAGTACCTTCGTCTATCAATGTCTTTAATGGTGCTCCGTTTATACCTGCTTTACTGATTACATATACAGCAACATCCAGTCCTTCGTCTTTAAAATGTTTCTTTATGCGCTGTGCATTTTGCCATATCATATCGGGTTTGGTTTGCATAGAGCCAAGTTGCTTACGGGTCATGTAGTCTAAAGGTCTGTACGGCAGCGGTTCATTATTAGCTTTATTAATTACCCTGAAAGTAGTATAGCCGTTCCTGCTGCGCAGCATCATTCTCCAGCTCAGGCGGTGTCCCTCTTCCGTCCATAGCACATCGCCTTTTATAAAATAGTGTCTTATGGGCAATAGCAGTTGTATAATGAAGTAAGGGATAAAGAAATACAGCAGTATATTTCGTTTTTCGGCAGTTATATTATAATGGGTAACAGCGGGCTTTTTTTTGAAAAATACTTGCCTGATGCGTTCCGGCGGATAAAAGAAAACAACAAAACTTAATGCAAAGAAAGGGAAAATGCCTATTTGTAATGTTATTGAGTTGAATATGTGGAATATTACTGATGCTATAAGGGCTATTGTTCGTGTTCTTTTATATAAAAGGAGTGGTACTATGAATAAGTCGAATATTATGCCGGCATAGGCAATAAACATATAAAACCATTTTTGGGTGGCAATTTCATGAAAAAAACCTTCGCCGCTATGCATGGCAAGCAAATTTTTGGTAAAAGTACCATCCAGCCATCCGGGGTAAAACTTGGCTACTGTGGCATAAAAATATACTATGGCAACCTGTAGTATCATTACTCCCGAACACCAGGCAGGCATAGTAAGTTTTTTAAGTGCGGGGTTTTGTTTTGCATCTATTGCGGCGTAACGATTTGCCGGAAGGAAAAACATAATGAGGCATACCAGTAATAGCAGGTAATAGTGATTATTATAGGATGTTTTTTGCATAAAATATACACCTGCCCACATAATAGTATATAGCCCCAGTGTAAAGCGGTATTTGTATCCCAGCATTACCAAGAGCCCTAATGTTCCCATGATGGCAAAATAATAATACATACCATTGCCCGGCAGGGGTTGCAGCCAGTCCATACCAATGTGGGAAAAGGTAAACTGAGGTTCGATAAAGTTTGCCTTTACCCAGCCTGTTCCTATAGCACCAAAGGTTTCGCAGGCGAGCAAAAACCCAAAAAATATCCTGAAAAGGATAAGAGGGGCATTGTCAATTTCTTTAAAGAGACGATTTTTCATTTCCTTTTTCCGTAAAGTAATTTAAAGTGGCGGTTCTGTCTTCGGCAAGCTGTACTTTGAGTACATCTATCGATTGAAACTTAACTTCGCCCCGCAGTCTTTTGTGCAGGTTTATTCTCAGTTCTTTACCATACAGATTTCCGTCAAAATCTAAAAAGTTAATTTCTATTGTTTGCTTAGTACCACCTACTGTCGGGTTTGTACCAATATTCATCATCCCTTGTATGGTTTTTCCTTCTATTGTTGCCGATACGACATATACGCCATCGGCAGGAATTAGTTTATAATCTTCTTCAATATGAATGTTGGCAGTAGGGAAGCCAATAGTCCTGCCCAGTTTTTTGCCCTCTACAACTGTGCCCGATAAAAAATAATTGTATCCTAAAAATTCGTTTGCTGTAGTTATATCTCCTTTGTCCAGTGCATTTCTTATTTTTGTCGAGCTTACAGAAACTTCATTTACTTCAAGTGCCGATATTTGCTCGACTTCAAAATCATACACTGTACCAAAGTGTATAAGATCGTCAATAGTTGCCGTACGGTTACGCCCAAAACGATGGTCGTGCCCAATGATTATTTTACAGATATTCAGTTTGTCAACCAAAATGTCTTTTACAAATTCTTCGGCAGTAAGCCGGGAAAAGGCATGGTCAAACGGGTGCACTATAAGGTGATCTATACCTTGTTGTTCCAACAAATAGGCTTTTTCGTTCATGGTGTTAAGCAATTTAATATCATTATTTTGCTGTAATACCATGCGTGGATGCGGAAAGAAAGTTAGTACAACGCTTTCGCAGTCTGACGATTGGCTGCTTTTTAAAAGCCTGTCAAGAATACTTTTATGCCCTTTGTGCACTCCGTCAAAAGTACCCAAGGTAACGATGGTTTTGGTTGTACTGCCAAACTCCTGTATGGAATTATATATTTTCAAAAGATGCAATTATAAAGAGCAAATTTAATTATCTGTTTTTAAAAAGAATAGTATTATGACTGTTTTTAAAAATTTTAATCTCACAAGGGGTTATTTTTCCCTTTTTTGAGGGTTAAATAAATAATGAAATTTCCCTTTTATTGCAATGAACTACTGGGTTAAATTCTGAAATATGTTATTTTAACTTTAAAATGTTGATTATACAATACCCCCTGATGTATATAATTAGTAAATTAGTAGCCCATAATTATCCAAAAAAATAAAAAATCATGAGAAGAATTTTACTGTTACTTGTTACCATTGCCGTTTTTGGGTCGGGTAGTGCACAGCAATTTTGGACTGCTGTCCCGGCTAGCCGACTGGATCATTTAGAGAAAACGGATAGGGTTTCAATACCTGTAAAGAGCCATACATTTAGTTTAGATCTTCAAGCTTTACAATTAGCTTTACAGGTTGCTCCTTCACGTGAAAATTATACAGAACCATCATCGGTTATCATCCCTTTTCCTAATGGCGAAGGCGAAATAGAACATTTTAGGATATATGAAGCTCCGGTTTTACATCCTGACCTTGCTGCACAACATCCTGACATAAAAAGTTATATAGGGCAGGGTATAGAGCATCCCGCATCTTCCGTTCGTTTCAGCATCACTATTTTCGGATTGCACTCTATGATGTTCTCCACAGCGGGTACATCTTATATAGACCCTTATACTAAGGACTTACAAAATTATCTTATCTATAAAAAAACTGATTTACGTAACCCATATTCATTTTTTTGCGGTGTAACACAGGAAGCTCAGGAGCAACCTGTTCCGCCTTCTGTTATGGCAAGCGACGGAATATTGCGCACCTACAGGCTTGCTATGGCATGTACTATAGAGTATGCAGCATATCATATAAATGCAGCTTTGCTGAATACAGCTCCTTTGGAAGAACAAAAAGCTGCCGTACTTGCGGCAATGAATGTTACTATGACTCGTGTAAACGGCGTGTATGAAAGGGATATGGCTATAACAATGCAAATAGTGCCGGATAATGAAGATATTATATTTGTAGATTTTGACAGCCTTAATAATGATGATGCTGATGTACTTATATCACAAATACAATCGGTTATTAATGGCGCAATTGGTACAAGTAATTATGATATTGGGCATGTGGTAAGCACCGGTGCAGGTGGTCTTGCCAATATTCAAAGTGTGTGTACCTCTAACAAAGCCAGAGGAGTTACAGGTTCTGCCGTTCCGGTAGGAGATCCTTTTAATATTGACTATGTGGCTCACGAAATGGGACACCAGTTTGGTGCATCACATACCTTTAATAACTCTTTTCAGCGTAATGCCCCTACTGCTGTAGAGCCGGGTAGCGGCAGTACTATAATGGCTTATGCGGGCATAAGCCCCCCAAATGTTCAAAATAATTCAGATGATTATTTCCATGCTGTTAGTATCAACCAGATGGAAACATTCCTTAACGGTGCAGGTGGCACTTGTGCTGCCGAGACACCTAATGACAATTCGGCTCCATTCATAAGTTTTCTTACTAACTATAATATACCAAGAGGAACCGCATTTATATTAAAAGGAAATGCTACGGATGTAGATGGCGATGTACTGACCTATTGTTGGGAGCAGACAAACGCCAACGGAAGTTCCTCTACACAAAATAGTGCTCCCTCAGCATTCAGTACGAATGGCCCTAACTTCAGATCACTTCCTCCTTCAGATTCGCCTAACAGGTATATGCCGCAACTTTCGGATGTATTGGCGGGTAACCTTACACCAACGTGGGAGGTAGTACCCTCTGTAGGACGTACCCTGAATTTTGCATTAACAGTGCGCGATAATCAACTCCCAAATGGCGGGCAGACTGCGAGGGAAAATGTTTCGGTTGTAGTGGTTAGCGGTGCAGGACCATTTGCAGTAACTTCTCAAAATACCAACAATATTATATGGGTAGCTGATGAACAAGAAACTATAACCTGGGATGTGGCAGGAACAACGGCAAACAATGTTAATACTGAAAATGTAAATATACTTTTGTCTATTGACGGCGGACAGAACTTTGATATTGTACTTGCAGAAAACACGCCTAATGACGGTTCGGAAATTATAACAGTACCTGCTGATATAAATTCAACAACATGCAGAATAATGGTAGAGGCGGCAGGTAATATATATTATGCCGTAAACAGCATTGAAATCGAAATCAGTTCAACAAACGCTGCGGATGACTTTGGTTTACAAAGCTTTAAACTATATCCTAACCCTAATAACGGCTCTTTCTCCGTTGCATTCAACTCAGAGAATACTAATGATGTAAATATAGCAGTTCACGATATGAGAGGCAGAGAGGTATATAGCAACCGATACAAAAATACGAGAGCGTTTACTGCTAATATTAACCTGCATGAGCTACAATCAGGTATATATATGGTAACAGTAACCGATGGCGACAGAAAAGCACTGAAAAAAATTATTGTAGAATAGTATAAAAAAGGGAACACTTAGTGTTCCCTTTTTTATTTAAAAGTAATCGATATATCTTTAAGTTTTTGTGCATCTACCAATTCAGGCAGCGCAATATGCAGCACGTTGTTTTTATAAGCCAGTGTTCCTGACGTAACAGGATAAAACCCGGCTTTGCCTTTGCAAAAACACATCACTCCAAAAAGCATTTTGGTTTGCGCTATATCACTATCCTTATAATCCAAAGCTTTACTGTCATTAGCGATTTCAAATACCACCTCTTCAGCATACCCCGAATCGGGCAGTCTGGGATTGGCTTTTTTATCATAACGGTATTTTACAACACTTGTGGCAGGGTTATCAGCAATACTGTAATATAGCTTGTCAATACCATCTTTTTTAATAACGAGGCTTTTGTTTTTTAAAACTTCAAAAGTACAGCCCCCTTCAGTGGGGCACGAAGTTTCACTATATGCGGGGTCTGATGCTTCCTGTAAACTTTTTGTACTTCCGCAGCTAAATAGTATGAGAAGCGTTGGTATCAGAGCAAATTTTTTCATTATTAATTAGTTTTGTTTATGTAATTACGAATGTACAAATTTAAAGCCAAACATGCTTTTAATACGTAATAGTAATAGTGTAACACTATAATGCTTAAAATTTTATGCTATAAATTAGTATATTCGTAAAATTAACTAACTAAACTCATGAACAAAAAGCTATTTTTATCAATCTTTACCCTGATGGTCACCCTGTCGGGCTATTCCCAAAATGCTATATGGAATCGTGTCCCCAAAGACATTGAAAGTCATGAAAAACTGGACAGAACATCACAGCCGGCTACTTTTCAACTTTACAGTCTTAACCTTGAAAATTTGAAAGCGCAATTGCAGCAAGCCCCAATTAGGCAGCAAGGACAGGTGTCCGCCCTTATATTGCCATTTCCCGACGGTAACGGAGATATGAATTACTATCGCATTTATGAAACCTCGGTAATGCATCCGGAACTATCGGCAAAACATCCTGATATTAAAACGTATGTAGGGCAGGATGTGGATGATGCATCCTCCGTAATACACTTCAGCATTACCCCGTTTGGTTTCCATAATATGCTACAGTCGGTTGAAGGTACATCGTATACCGATCCTTATACCAAAGATTTACAAACCTATATAGTGTATAAAAGAGAGGGGCTTACTACCCATCATTCTTTTTACTGTGGTGTTACGGATAACGATACTCACAATAATCAAAAAAGCATACCCCAGCCGTTAAGCATTGCTTCTACAGATGGTGTTTTAAGAACCTATCGTTTGGCTATGGCATGTACTATAGAATATGCAGCTTTTCATGTAAATGCCGCCGACCTTAACGATGGCACGCCGGCAGAAAAGAAAGCAGCCGTACTGGCAGCTATGGTTGTTACGGTTGACCGTGTAAACAGTGTTTATGAACGCGACCTTTCTATAACATTACAGTTGATACCCAATAACGAGGATGTTATTTTTATAGACAGCGACAACTTTGATAATGCCAATACCGATAACGTATTACTCAACCAGAGTCAAAATGAAATAGACGATATAATAGGCTTTGATAATTATGATATTGGTCATACCGTGAGTACCGGTGGGGGTGGCGTAGCCCAGTTATTTTCGCCCTGCTCCGATAGTAAGGCAAGAGGCATTACAGGATTGCCCTCTCCCGTAGGCGACCCTTTTGATATTGACTATGTGGCTCACGAAATGGGGCATCAGTTTGGCGGTAATCACAGTTTTAATAATTCATGTGGCGGTAACCGAAGTGACGCTAATGCCTATGAACCGGGAAGCGGAAGTACTATTATGGCATATGCCGGGATATGCCCCCCCAATGTACAGAATAATTCTGATGCGCATTTTCATGCTAACAGTATTGCAGAGATGACAGAGTTTATAACAACTTGGGGTGATTGTGCCGAAAGTACTGTTACCGGAAATGTACCGCCCGTAGTAGATGCCGGACCTGATTATACTATACCCTATGGTACACCATTTATACTTTCGGGCAAAGCCACTGATGCTAATGACGACGAAATGACGTATAACTGGGAACAAATGGATAATGAGATATCCGAACAGCCCCCTGTGGCTGTGGCTGTTGATGGGCCTAACTTTCGCTCATTACCCAGTAAAGAAGTACCGGAAAGATTTATGCCGGATATTGAAAGCGTAATCAATAACGACCTTGCCCCAACCTGGGAGGTTATCTCTTTTGTAGAAAGGGAGTTTAACTTTGCATTTACCGTAAGGGATAACAATATTCTTGGCGGTCAGGTAGTAATTGATGAAATGAAAGTAAATGTATCGGGAGATGCCGGACCATTTATAGTAAACACTCCTAATACTGCCGTATCATGGCAGGCAGGAACAAATAAAGATGTAGAGTGGGATGTGGCAGGTACTACCGCAAATGGTGTTGATACTCCATATGTAGATATATTTCTTTCTACCGACGGCGGCTTTACCTACCCGATTGTGTTGGCTGCCAAAGTGCCTAATGACGGCAGCGAAGTAATTAGTGTACCCAATGTGCCGGGTAATACTAACAGGATAATGGTAAAAGGCTATGAAAATATTTTTTACGATATCTCAAATACCAACTTTACTATTACACCACCCGCAACTACCATGGCAATAGCCGTAAATGGCGACCAAAATATTGCCAACTGTGTAGGTAACCAAGTTAGTTATACCTTAAGCCATAATGCCTATTCCGGATTTACCGGTACCACTACATTTTCAGCAACAGGAAATCCTGCCGGTTCTACGGTAACATTCAGCCCCGAAACTGCCACAGCTACCGGCGAAGTAGTTATGACGGTAGTTACAACAGATAGTACAACTCCCGGTTTTTATACTATCGAAATAGTGGCAACTTCAGGAGCTACCGCTAAAATAATAAATGTATATCTGGACTTGGAAGATCCTGCTTTTGGAACAATAAACCTTATTTCTCCTGCGGATAATGCTACGGCAGTATTCAACCAAACTTTTTTTGACTGGAGTGACGCTGCCGATGCCACAAGTTATGAAATAGAAATAGCCGGAGATGAAGATTTTACAAATATAATAATAGATGCTATTGTAACAGAAAGCAGCTACACAGCACTGTTAGAGGAATCATGGCAGTATTACTGGAGGGTAACACCTATTGGCGAGGCCTGTGCCGGAAGCTCCAGTAATGTTAACGGATTTATTACAGGTATTGCCGAGTGTAATAGTTATAACGCGACTGATATACCCGTAACCATACCGGATGATAGCGAGGATACCGTTACCAGCACTGTTACAGTTTCGGGAGACGGCACTATACACAAAGTAAGTGTAGCTGTTGATATAAGCCATACTTGGTTATCCGATCTTACCGTTACCCTCATTAGTCCGCAAGGAACCGAAGTGCAGCTTTTCAGTGATGAGTGTGGTGACCAAGATAATGTACAAGCTACCTTTGACGATAGTGGCGAGCCTTCTGTTTGTGATGAAACACCTGCTTTAACCGGGACAATACAGCCTGACGAGGCACTTTCAACATTTAATGGTGAGTTGCCCGAAGGTACATGGGTACTGCAAGTGTCGGATGGTTTTAATCAGGATGGCGGGACCATCAATAGCTGGAGTCTTACTATTTGTACTACTGAGGAAGCTGTATCGGGTATTGAGGATAATGCATTTACCAACTTTACATTGTATCCGAACCCTAATAACGGCAATTTTACTGTGCGTTATACTTCTGCCACAGGCAGCGATATAAGTGTAGTGGTACATGATATACGGGGAAGGCAACTGCTCAGCCAAACGTACAGCAACACAGGATTGTTTGAACAAAACCTTTCACTGGGCGCAGCCGAAGCCGGAGTTTACTTAGTAACTGTACAAGATGGCAGTAATAGGATAACGAAAAAGATAATGGTACAGTAAAGAAAAGAGGCTGTATTAAAAAGCATTAAATAAACATTTTGCAATTCTGACGGAGGAAAAATCTCTTGTTTGTTAAATGATTGAGACTCCTCACTCCATTACATTTCGTTCAGAATGACATTTTTGATACAGCCTTTTTTTATTCCTAATTAATGTTACTTCCCGTTATAAGTATTCATGGTATTAGCAAGCCCTGACAATGCGAACGATTTTATGGCTTCTGCCGATGTTTCCAGCCTTTCAGGAAGTTTTACCTTTTCTTCCTCACTCCATTCGCCAAGTACATAATCTACCTGCTTACCTTTTTTAAACTCATCGCTTATCCCGAAGCGAAAACGCGGATAGTCGGCAGTATTCAATACCTGTTGTATGCTTTTCAGCCCGTTATGCCCGCCATCGCTGCCTTTCGCTTTAATACGAATAGTGCCAAAAGCAATGTTGAGGTCATCAGTAACTACAAGTAAATTCTCTAAAGGAATATTCTCTTTTTCCAACCAATACTTTACGGCCTTACCGCTCAGGTTCATGTAGGTGTTAGGTTTCAATAATATCAGGGTACGTCCTTTCAGTTTGTACTCGGCTACTGCACCCAGTTTTGCCGTAGTAAAATCAAGTCCTTCCTGTTGTGCCAGTTTGTCGAGTACTTTAAACCCTATATTGTGGCGTGTGTTTACATATTCGGCACCAATGTTGCCAAGTCCCGCGATAAGAAATTTTTTCATGGGGTTCGTAAGTTCTTTTGTTGCTGTTTTAGCGGTAAAAAGGTTAGTAAGCCATTTCATAACGGCAAAGATAAAATTTTTAATAAATCATGTTTATTTTTTTAAATATCACAATACTAAGGGTTTAACATTTTTACTCTTGTATGCTTAAATTTTATTTGCTAATATTGTGTTTCCAACTAAACCGAAAATTATGAAAATCATTTTATTACCACCCCGCAAAAACTTTTTTCATATTAAAAATAGTCGCTTGGTTTCTTAAAGGAGTTAAGTGAACTTGGTTTAGTATTAATACTGAACAAGCTTGTTGTTTTAAATATTTATTAACCATTTAATTTTAATTTTTTATGAAAAAAGTAATTTTTAGTGTAATTGCCTGTGTTGCTTTCAGTGGCTCAGTTCTTTCTGTAAATTCCGAAGTTGGTTTAAAAGAAAGTGAAAATTTGAATTTTTTTGATGCCCAAACCACTGCCGTGGGATGTTCCTATACAATTTGGGTAAAAGACAGAGATGGTAATGTTATAACTGGATATTCTGTACATGACCCAGAATTAGGAAGCATAGATTGTTTGAGAGGAATTTTAGCAGAGGTTTCGTTTATGGAATATAGATATCCAGAAGCTGAAGTTTCTTATGAATTTCTCGCAACATAAAATTCTCATTTAATAGTCAAATTTTAGTCGTTTATAATTTTAAAATTAATCATTATGAAAAAAATCATTTTTAGTTTCTTAGTACTTGGCTTTACTTTTGCAACTCACGCGAAAGATATACAAGAGGAAAATATTAATACCGAGACCTTAATTGAAGAAGATGCAGGGGAGTGTTTTTACTTAGTGCAAGTCTTTGATAGAAATGGAAACATGGTTGACTGGGCTGATGGTGTAGTAGAAACAACAGATGCTACTTCTTGTCTTGGATTAGCATTAATGGCGGCTGATAGATTAGCTGCAAAATGGCCCGATTATAGCTTAACTATAGTTTCGAGATATTGAGTTTAAACTTATTTGCTTGTATTACTGTATTTTTCAAAATAAATTATGTATGAATAAATTTTTTTTAATTATAATATTATATTGTAATCTGTCACTTTGTTTAAATGCTCAAAATAAGGAGAATATTCAGGTAGAATATCAAATATTCAATAATACAGATTCACCAAATACTTTATTTGCGACACTTTTTACGGATAAAAAGATTACCATTTTTTTTGAAAAATACAGTACGCAAGCTTTTGATTTAGAAAATTCTGAAGGGGTTGTTACAAGAAAACCTCTGAATCTTTTTGAGCCTTATACAAAAATCGATCACATAAATAAAAAAGTGTTTTTATTCGAACCTATCAACAGTATTAATTATTTAGTTGAAGATAATTATACAAAGCTTGAATGGGAGATTAGTGATGAGACAAAAGAAATTGCTGCCTATGAATGTGTAAAAGCGACAACAAATTTCAGAGGAAGGAAATGGGTAGCGTGGTTTACACCTGAAATACCATTGCCTTATGGACCATGGAAATTCCATGGCTTGCCAGGCTTAATAATTGAAGCATATGATATAGAAGGTGTTTACACAATGCGGGCTGTTAAAATAGAATTTAAAAGAGATAATATTTTTGATAAAGATTTTACAAAGCTCTATAAAACTAAAAATAACGAGCCTATATCATATAAAGAGTTTCTGAAGAATTATCAAGAATATCTTGAGAACACACGTGCGGAGATACAAAGCGAAATGAAACACATTAAGTTTCTTCCTACACCTCCAAGAAAAACAAAAGAACTAAAGTTTGAATGGGAAGAATAGCTATATAAATGAAATACATTTTATTATTATTTTTTGTTACAATCGCAGCATCTGCACAATCTACAATTAACGGTAAAATAACCAATATATCTAAAGAAGTACTTGCAGGCGCATCGGTTATTATAAAAAATGCCGATGATAAAATTGTAAGCCATACTATTACAGGTAATGATGGTAATTATGCTATAGAAGCAAAATTAAAATATTTAATAAAGCATAGTTGATTTTTTAAATACCACAATACTAAATATTTAACATTTTTATTGTCGCGTGTTTAAATTTTAATCACTAATATTGGTTATCCAACTAAACCGAAAATTATGAAAATTACGTTATTCATACCCCAAGAAGCATTTTTTCATATTAAAAATAGTCGCTTGGTTTCTTAAAGGAGTTAAGTGAACTTGGTTTAGCATTAATACTGAACAAGCTTGTTGTTTTAAATATTTATTAACCATTTAATTTTAATTTTTTATGAAAAAAGTAATTTTTAGTGTAGCTGCCTGTTTGGCATTTGCTGGTTCAACTTTTGCAGAGAACGGTAAAGTTATAAACCAAAAAAGTATTGAAGAAATTTTAAAGCAAGAAGCTGTAGCTGCCCCTTGCGGATTTAGATTTATTATTACAGATCGTCAAGGAAATATTCTTGAGACAGTTTATGGGATGTCCAATGCCACTACTGAAAACGATTGTGCTCTAGCATTGAGAGCTACAGCGCTGGCGGCGGTAGCAGCCTACCAATCTGGTACTGTTTTATGGGCTGGAACATCTTGGCTTTATTAGTATTAATAATTATTTATAATTAAAAGAATGAAATTAGCTATAGTTTTTTTATTTGCTCTTTATACAACATTCAATTTCTCTCAAGATATAAATTCTACCATACAAGTAGAGTATGAACTATTTAACAATACAGATGTTCCTACAAAATTGTATGCAACTTTATACGCTACTAATGATATTTCAATATATGTTGAGAAATATAGTACTATTCAAAAATGGGAAGAACGAGAGAATTCTCCAAAAGTAGCAGGTCTTGATTTTAATATTTCTCAGAGTTATTTTGACCCGATATTAAAAATAGATAGGACTAAAAAAGAAATCCTTTTTTTTGATGAACTAAATAATAATAATTTTTATCTTATCGAGGATAACTACCACAAGTTTGACTGGATTGTTAGTGCAGAAAGAAAGACTATTGCTAATTTTATTTGTACGAAAGCTAGTACTATTTACAGGGGAAGAAAATGGATAGCTTGGTTTTCTTCGGATATCTCTATTCCCGTTGGCCCATGGAAATTACATGGGTTACCAGGGTTAATATTAGAGGCATATGATACCACAGAAAGATACACTATGCGTGCAGTTAAAGTAGAGTACACTAAAAATGAGATACTAAATAAAGAATTTACTTCTTTAATGGTAACAAAAAACTCTAAGCCAATATCATATCAGCAGTACTTAGCTGATAGAGAAGAAAGTATAGAGAATATGTATAAAAAACTAAGCCAAGAAAGAAATCTTTCAATAACTAGAGAAAAAGCACCTCGTAATGGTATGGAGCTAAAATATGAATGGGAAGAATAGCGGAACAACACCTACTTTTAACTATTATTTCCTATCATTGGATTTAATTGATTAGGAGGTTTATTCCTTCGCGTTATAATCAATATTGCCTATGAGATTATTTTTATATTTTTTTGCTTTATTATCTTATCCTCTATTTAGTCAGAATATACTCAATGCAGTAATAGAATACAAAAAGTATAACAATGGCTTTTTTCCAAATACGCTGGACGCAACAGTTTTTGTAAATAATACAATTACTATATATAATCCTAAAACGAATACAAAAGTTTATAAAAGCGAAGAAGATCAAAGAGTTATGACTAAGGATGTAGATAATATGTATTTCATGAGAATTGACCATTCAAAGCAAGAAATACTTTTTTTTGACAGGGCTGGAGGGCATAAATTCTTGGTAGAAGATACTTATTATAAACATAATTGGAATATCAGCAACGAAACCCAAAACATAGGGGGATATGAATGTACCAAAGCTACCATGACTTTTCGTGATACAAACTGGATAGTATGGTTTACTCCGGAAATACCATTACCTTACGGCCCGTGGAAACTATATGGATTACCTGGTTTGATTATAGAAGCTTACGATGATGAAAAAGAAAATGTATTCCGTATGGAGAAAATAAAATATGAAAAAGATTCAATTTTTAATCAAGAGTTTAAAACATTAGTAAAAACAAAAAATAAAGAGCCTATTTTTATTAGAAAACTTTTGGAGATGGAAGAAGAATTCATTGAAAATGCTAATGCTCAGTTACGTAGTAAAGGTATTAACATGAGTTCAAATCAAGACATTACACTTCCTAACGGAAAGATTGTTAAATCCCGTGTAAGGTATAGACTTCCTCATGAAAAGAAATATGAATGGGAAGAATAGCGGAACAACACCTACTTTTAACTATTATTTCCTATCATTGGATTTAATTGATTAGGAGGTTTATTCCTTCGCGTTTTAATCAATATTGCCTATGAGACTATTTTTATATTTTTTTGCTTTATTATGCTATCCTGTTTTTGGTCAAAGTCAAAAAGTTGCCAGCGCACAGGTAGAATATCGTTTTTTTAGCAATTCAGATTTTCCTACGTCATATTATACTACGTTATATATTGATAAAGATATTTCTTTATTTCATGAAAAACCAAACGAAAATGCTACAAGAAGTGATGTCAATACTAACGATGGTCTTGTGTATGAGTCACTCAGTACTTCAACCAAAACGCATTTTCTTGAGCCTTACTTAAAGGTTAATCGCAATAAACAGGAAATATTATTTTTTGAATCAATCGGAGCTAATAGGTTTTTAATACAGGATGATTATCAAAATCTAGACTGGACTATAACCAACGAGAGTAAAACAATAGAAGGCTTTTCTTGTACTAAAGCTACGGTTTCTTTTCGTGGCAGAGAATGGACTGCTTGGTTTACTACAGAAGTGCCATTGCCTTTTGGTCCTTGGAAATTGTATGGGCTGCCGGGATTAATTCTTGAGGCTTATGATGCAACAAATAGATATACATACAGAGCAGTTAAAATAGAATTTAAAAAAAATGCTATTTTTGAGGAAGACTTTAATACTTTAATAAAAACAAAAAACAAAAACCCCATATCCTACAGGCAATTTTTAATAGATACACAAGAATATCGTGATAATATTCATGCAGAAGCTGTTAAAAACAACCCTGACCTTCAAGATGTTCCTGTGCCGAATAATGGTATGGAAACGAAATACGAATGGGAAGAATAGCTATATGAATGAAATACATTTTTATTTTATTTCTCTGTGCAATCTCAGCATTTTCACAATCTACAATTAACGGTAAGGTTAGTGATGAATCTACCGAAACCCTGTCAGGCGCATCTATACTTTTAAAAAGTACGACTGGTCAAATCATTACCTATACCATTACCGATAAGGATGGAGGCTATACTCTTGAAGTTGAATCAGGAAGTTATACCCTGGAAGCAAACTACTTAGGGTATCAAAAACAAAGTCTTACCATACTACTAAAAGACAAGGAAAAACGGGTTCAAAATTTTACGCTCAAACTTCGCAGCGAAGAACTTAAAGAAGTTGTTATTAAATATGAACAGCCTGTAGTATTGCGCGGCGATACGTTGGTTTTTGACGCTAAAGCACTAAGTACTGGCTCAGAAGTAGTGGTCGAAGACCTGCTTAAAAACATACCGGGTATCGTTATAGAAAAAGATGGCACGATAAAATATAACGATAGACCTATCGAAAAAGTAATGGTTGACGGAGATGACCTTTTTAATAAAGGCTACTCACTCCTTACCAGAAACATGCCCAACAAACCACTGGATAAAGTGGAGGTGTTACAAAACTATTCCAACAATAAATTACTCAAAGGGATTGAGGATAGTAACGCGGTAGCACTTAACCTGACCATAGATGAAGCGTATAAAAATTTATGGTTTGGCAATATTGAAATAGGATATGGCGAGCGCAACCGTTACCTGGCGACAGGTAATCTGATGCATTTTGCCGAAAAATATAAAACCTTTTTGACCACATCCTTCAACAATGCCGGGTATGATAAAACGGGTAATGTCGATGCAATGGTTTCTAACTCGGTAGATTTAGAATCTATCGGTCATGGGTATCGTGCCTCAAAGATAATGGGCATGGGTATCGGCTCATCACGACTGGGCGAAGATCGTACCCGCTTTAACAATGCCGAAGTGGCGACATTGAGTACTATTTTTCCGCTGAGTGATAACGCCAAACTGAAACTCATTGGCTTTTTAGGTTTTGATGAGCAGGATGCTTTTCACAACTCGTATAGTGTAACCGATTTTCAAGGAACGTTTTTTGAAAATAGTGAGATCAATAACTCTCGTGATAAATTGAGCCGGAGTTATGTAAACGCTTTATTTAATTACGATGTTTCGGCAACTCAAATGGTACAATCATCCACTACTTTTAATGCCGGAAAATCAGACTATAAAAACGATTATACCTTCAACGGGACAAGTACCCGCGAAACATTAGAGACTAAGAATACGTATTTTGACCAAAAGGCAACTTATACTCATAAATGGAACGACCGGAATATCGTATTACTAAAAACTCGCTTTTTTACGGACAAGCTACCGCAAAATTATGGCATCAATGATTATTTATTAGGGGATTTGTTTGCTTCTGATACTGTTGATGCGGTAGGCAACGATGTTAAAAGTAACAAAGAATATGCAGGCTTACAGGCAGATTTTCGGCTTAAACAAAAAAATGATGATCTTATAAGTTTTGCAGTAGGCTACGACTATAATAACGATGATCTTACTACCCGCTTTAGCCTCTTTGCAGGTAATAACACCACAAATCCAGCCGATTTCCAATCAGACATTTCATACAGTGTGGGCGACCTCTATGCCAGAAGTGGCTATACATTTAAATTTAAGCAGTTCTCTTTAGGAGGCACTGTAAACATACACCAGCTTTTTAATCGTTTTCAAAACAGTGAAGGCGATACCAAAACTCAAAATCCTTTTATTGTAAACCCGACACTCAATGCTTCGTGGCGGTTAAATCCTGATAACATATTCAGTGCTATGTACAGCTATAATGTTACTAATAGTGATTTGTTACAGGTAAACGATAGCTATTTGTTAACCTCTTCACGTAGTTTTAGTAGAGGGTTGGGTTATTTTAATCAGTGGGAAAGTTCAAATGCGAGTTTAGATTTTACCACAAAACACTACTTAAATCGCTATCAGTTCTCAGCAGGGTTAAGTTACTCCAGGCAAAACGATGTTGTAACATACCGCAGCCAACTGGATCAAAATACATCTCTCTCTGATGCTTTTATAATAAGGGGAGGCGACAGAATTGGGGTTAGGTTTAGTTCACATTACGTAATAAGAAAGTTAAAAGGAACGGTAAAACTGGAAGGTGATGCAGGTCGCGCGATTTATTATAATCAGTACAACAATTCAGGACTAAGAAAGAATACATCCTATCATCAGTCTTTTACTCTTGGTTGGGGAAGTAATTTTAAATCTGCCTTTAATTTTAATATCGCTACAGAGTGGGACTTCTCTCAGGTAAAATCAGACAATACTTTCCGAAACACATCCAAATTCAGTTACCTGGATTTAAAATACGTTATCAGCGAGAATTTCAACGTTCAGTTAAAAACAGAACATTATAATTTTGGCGGTGTCGATAGCTATAACAACTACTTTTTTGCTGATTTAGAAGCCTTGTATTCTTTTGAAAAACAAAAGTACTCAATAGGTCTTGATGGGCGCAATTTATTTGATACTAATGTTTTTACTACCTATAGTGTAAGTGATATTGGTTATTCGACAAACTCTTACAGGCTATTACCCCGCTATGTTTTAATGACCTTTAAGTATAGATTTTAGAAATTGATTTATAAAAAAAGCGCACCATTCGGTGCGCTTTTGTATCTTGAAAAAGGAGGAATTATTTTTTCTTTCCTGCTGTTTTTTCCGCTTTTGCAGCTTCTTGTGCAGCCTTCATAGCAGCACGTGAAATTCTTACTTGTGCAACCACGGTGTTATCCGGGTGAAGTAATTTGAAATTGTCAGTTTCAATTTTAGTAACATAAAGTTTGTTACCCATTTCAAGTCCCGAAATGTCAGCTTCAACATAATCAGGAAGGTTAGCAGGTAATGCTCTCACCTTAAGTTTACGCTGGTTAAGGCGAAGTACACCACCACCAAGTACACCCGGAGATGTTCCTTTGATTTTAACAGGAACTTCCATAGTGATTTCTTTATCTTCATGTAATTGATAGAAATCCATATGAAGGATTTTATCTGATACAGGATGAAACTGTATGTCTTGTAAGATAGCGTTATACGTTTTTCCTGCAAGGTCAATTACTACAGTGTGCACGTTTGGAGTGTAAACAAGGTTTTTAAAAGCCTTTTCTTCTGCAGTAAAATGTACTGGTTGTTCTCCTCCGTATAACACGCAAGGAACCATTCCAGCATTACGTGCCGTACGCGTTGCCGCTTTACCCACGCTTTCTCTTTCAGATCCGTTGATCGTAATTGATTTCATTGAAATAAAATATAGTTAATAAATAATAAATTACATTAAAAATTTCCCGCTTATCGAGTTGTTCAGGTGTACTTTGTGCATTACATCTGCAAACAAGTCGGCACAGGTTATTACTTTTATTTTGCTGCTTTGTTTTTGCAGCGGTATGCTGTCGGTCACAATAAGTTCTGACAGTTTGGAATTTTCTATTTTTTCGTAAGCATCGCCTGATAGTATAGCGTGTGTACATATTGCTCTCACACTCAATGCTCCTTTATCTATCATCAGGTCGGCAGCTTTTGCCAGCGTTCCGCCTGTGTCTATCATATCATCTACCAGTATCACATTACGTCCTTTCACTTCCCCTATAAGTTCCATAGCTTCTACCACATTGGCAGCTTTGCGGTGTTTGTAGCATATTACTACATCGCTTTGCAGGAATTTAGAGTAAGCATAGGCTCTTTTAGAGCCACCCATATCAGGAGAAGCAATTGTCAGATTTTCCAGATTCAAACCCTTAACATGCGGTAAGAATATGGTTGATGCAAATAAGTGATCTACCGGTTTTTCAAAAAAGCCCTGTATCTGGTCAGCATGCAAATCCATCGTCATAATTCTTGTTGCACCTGCTGCTTCAAGCAATTTAGCTACCAGTTTTGCCCCTATCGGCACTCTCGGCTTATCTTTCCGGTCTTGTCTTGCCCAGCCAAAGTAGGGAATAACAGCGGTTATATGTCTTGCCGAAGCCCTTTTGGCAGCATCTATCATCAGTAAAAGCTCCATTAGGTTATCCGAATTCGGGAATGTGGAACATACAAGAAATACCCTTAACCCTCTGATAGATTCTTCAAATGAAGGCTGAAATTCGCCGTCGCTATATTTAGAGAACGTAATTTTGCCCAGCGGTACTCCATAGCTTTCGGCTATTTTTTCGGCTAAGTACACACTTTTAGAGCATGCAAATATTTTCGCTTCGGGCTCGTGGTATGACATTTTTTAAACAGTTGTTTCGTAGTTAGTTAGAGTTGCTTTTTATAATGAGGTGCAAATTTAGGAATTTAATTTAAGTACGGAAGTAATTTATCATGTATTTTTCCTTGAATTAAATAAAAATTTTTACATTTGCACCCACAAATAAACTAAATGCCTGGATGGCGGAATTGGTAGACGCGCACGACTCAAACTCGTGTACTTAGGTGTGTGGGTTCGATTCCCACTCCAGGTACTGAAAAAAACTTCAATGTGAACTGCCCCCAAAAAGTTAAATACTATTTGGGGGTATTTTTATGGAAAGAAACGGGATATTACACATTACATATGTTTAAGAAGTAGCTGTTTAAATATAGGTGCAAAAGCGAAATGGAGAATAGTGCCGAGTAAAAATTTACAGCCCTACTTTTTTATGCATAAAAGTTAGCTCAATACCCGTATTTATATTTATTCTGCAAACCCATTATCTGCTTGATATCAAGAAAATAACCACAAAAAATTACCTCCTGATATTATATTTTATTTAATAGCACATTCTTTGGCGGTATAAGCAACTTTAACTAATTTTGCCATCGATATGAAAAAACTGTTGGTTAGATTTTTCCTGTTACTTACAATCTTCCTTTTAGGAGGAAAGAGTGCATTATATGCAAATGTGTACACGGGTTATAGTAATGACCATTCAGTAAAAAAAATTGAAAGTTCCGAAACTGTTAATCCGGATTATGAAGGTCAGGATTTCATTATCAAGTACGTACTCTCTGATATAGAGCAGGAAGACTTTGAATGGCTGGCAATAGACGACAGCGAGACCGAAGAGGAAAAATTGACTTCTTTCAGGAAGTGTTTAGCAATCAATAACTACTTTACTTCCTCTTTTTGCACCCAGGCTTCACAATATTTTTCTTACCACATAAAAAAACGCTTATCCCTGCATAAGCAATTCTTCTATTTTATATCCTCAAGCAGATATATTACATTTCGGGTAATCAGGCTATGATTTAAAAACCCGGTAGGGCAATTATATTGCCCCCCATCTCTCTGTCATTTTAACTGTTCAGTATTCTCCGTAGCATATAGCCTACAGGGTGCTGAAAGCGTGTGTTAGTTACACACAAATCTCAAAAAAATCATACTGTTTTTAAAAAAGTAAAATTATTATGAAGCGAATTTTCATGATCATGGGTTTGTGCGCTTTGTTGTGCATTACAAGCTGCAAAACTGAAAAAGAAGGTAAAGAAGAAAAAACGGAATTTCTGGTTACCAATCCGGTAAAGATGGATACCACAATGACACAAGATTATGTTTGTCAGGTTCGATCGATACAACACATCGAACTAAGGGCACAGGAAAGAGGCTACTTAGAAAAAATTTATGTGGATGAAGGCGACTTTGTAAAAAAAGGACAACTACTGTTTAAAATTATGCCCAGGCTATACGAAGCAGAAATGCAAAGAGCCAAGGCAGAAGCCAACTTTGCCGAAATTGAATACCAGAATACAAAAAGGCTTGCCGACAGTAATGTAGTAGCTCCAAACGAGCTGGCTATGGCAAAAGCCAAATTTGATAAAGCCAAAGCAGAACTCTCGCTAACTCAGGTTCATTTGGATTTTACGGAGATACGAGCGCCTTTTGACGGCATTATCGACCGTTTCCACGTACGGTTAGGCAGCCTTATAGAAGAAGGCGAATTGCTTACCAACTTTTCAGACAACAGCAAAATGTGGGTTTACTTTAACGTACCCGAAGCGGAATATCTGGATTATAAAACCAAAGCGGAAAATCATGACAAGCAAAAAGTAAACCTGCTGATGGCTAATAATAAAATGTTTAAATATCCCGGAGTGATAGAAACAATTGAAGCCGACTTTAATAACGAAACGGGAAACATACCTTTCAGGGCAACATTTCCTAATCCGGATGGGTTGTTGAGGCATGGCGAAACAGGTAATATACACCTGACAACACCTTTGAAAAATGCCCTCATCATTCCTCAAAAAGCCACGTTTGAAGTGCTTGACAAAAAATATGTTTATGTAATAACAAAAGATAATAAAATACAATCCAGAGAGATTAAAATTGCGGCAGAACTGCCTCATATCTTCATTATTAGTGAAGGGCTATCTTTAAATGATAAGATTCTTCTGGAAGGCTTACGCTTAGTAAAAGAAAATGAGAAAATAGAATATAAGCTGGAGAAGCCGGAATATGTTATATCGCATTTGGAGCTATATGCAGAATAATCGAATAACTTAAAAAGACAACAAATGTTTAGTAAATTCATACACCGACCTGTATTTGCGATAGTAATTTCGATTATGATTGTTTTTATGGGTACGCTGGCAATCAAGCAATTGCCAACCTCGCAGTTTCCCGAAATTGCGCCAACAACAGTAAATATTTTTATTGCTTATCCCGGTTCCAGTGCCGATGTATTAGTAAAATCGACACTGATTACATTAGAGAACTCAATAAACGGTGTTCAGGGTATGCGCTATATGGCAACAGATGCCACCAGTGCGGGAGAAGCCACATTAAGAATAATTTTCGAACCGGGTACCGACCCTAATCAAGCAGTTATAAGGGTCAAAACAAGGGTCGATCAGGTTATGCCCCTTTTACCCGAACTTGTACAGCGCGAAGGAGTCGTTATTACCCCCATCCAGCCCAGTATGTTGATGTATGTTAACCTGTATGCAACAGGCAAAAACATGGATGAAAAATTCCTGTACAACTATGCCAACGTAAAAATGATTCCCGAAATCAACAGGATAAAAGGGGTGGCAAGGTCGCAAATATTAGGCAGCCGAACCTATGCCATGCGTATTTGGCTGAACCCTGACCGAATGAGAGCCTACCAGGTTTCTGTAGATGAAGTTATGGAAGCCTTGGGCGAGCAAAGTATTGTGGGGCGTCCGGGGCGTATAGGGCAAAGCTCCGGTATTGATGCCCAATCCTTAGAATATGTGTTAACCTATAAAGGAAGGTTTAGTGAACCGGAAGAGTACGAAAACATCATCATTCGTGCGAATGCGGAAGGTGAGGCAATTCGCCTGAAAGATATCGGTCGTGCTGAACTGGGTAGCGAGTTTTTTGACATCTACTCTAATCTGGACGGGCACCCTTCGGCATCTATTGTATTAAAACAAAATTACGGCAGTAATGCCAGCGATGTAATTGAGGAGGTAAAAGCGAAGCTTGAGGAAATGAAAGAAACCTTTCCTCCCGGCATGGATTATAAAATCAGTTATGACGTTTCTAAGTTCTTGGATGCCTCTATAGATCAGGTTATCGATACTTTACGAGATGCCTTTATACTGGTAGCCTTAGTAGTATTTATATTTTTGGGCGACTGGCGTTCTACGCTGATTCCTATATTAGCCGTTCCGGTATCGTTGATAGGAGCCTTCTTTGTCATCCAGTTTTTCGGAATCTCCATCAACATGGTTACCATGTTTGCTTTGGTCTTGGCAATAGGTATTGTGGTAGATGACGCTATCGTCGTCGTTGAGGCGGTGCACGCCAAATTTGAAGAGTTTCCGCACATAACGCCATACATGGCTGTGAAAAAAGTATTGGGCGAAATCAGCGGGGCTATTATAGCCATTACAGCGGTTATGGTATCGGTATTTTTACCCATATCGTTTATGTCCGGTCCTGTAGGAACATTCTACCGCCAGTTCTCCATTACTATGGCAAGCGCCATTGTTATTTCGGCAATTATAGCGCTTACGCTCACACCGGTACTGTGTGCCATGCTGTTAAAAAACAATCACGGTAAAGAAAAGAAAAAGAACTTCCTGTCTAAAGGCCTGGACAAGTTTAACAGCAGCTTCGATAAACTTACAGGAAAGTATGAAAAACTGTTAAGGCGCATAGTGAACAGGAGGGTAGTTACATTTGCCATATTAATTGCATTTTGTGCAGGCACCTTCTTTGTAAATAAAATACTTCCCTCAGGATTTATACCAAGTGAAGACCAAGGTACAATTTACGCCATTATCCAAACGCCTCCCGGCTCTACACTGGAAACTACCAACCAGGTATCGCAAAGACTTCAAAAAATATGTGAAGAAATAGAAGGAGTAGAATCAGTATCATCGCTTGCCGGTTATGAGATTATGACCGAGGGCAGGGGGTCTAACGCGGGTACGTGTCTTATCAATCTTAAACCTTGGGATGAGAGAGAACACAAAGTAACCGAGATAATGGAAGAATTGGAAGAAAAATCTAAAGGACTTGGAGCAAAAATAGAATTTTTTGAACCGCCCGCCATCCCCGGATTCGGTTCGTCAGGAGGTTTCTCACTACGTCTGTTAGATAAAAATACGACTACCGATTATCAGGATTTTGATAAAATAAATAAAAAATTCATGGATGATTTAGGTAAGCGTAAAGAACTGTCAGGGCTGTTTACCTTCTTTGCAGCCAACTACCCGCAGTATGAACTGAAAATAGACAACGACCTTGCCATGCAAAAAGGAGTATCTATAGGTAAGGCAATGGAAAACCTTGATATTTTGATAGGCAGTACCTATGAGCAGGGCTTTATTAAGTTTGATCGTTTCTTTAAAGTATATGTACAGTCCGACCCCAAATTCAGAAGGCTTCCTTCGGATGTACTGAATCTTTTTGTGAAAAACGATCATGGTGAGATGGTTCCGTATTCGGCATTCATGAGGCTCGAAAAGCGACAGGGGCCAAACGAAATTACCCGTTACAATATGTACAACTCGGCAGCCATTCAGGGACTTCCTGCAAAAGGCTATACTACTGCCGATGCCATTGAGGCAGTTCGTGAAGTTGCGAAAGAAACCTTACCAAAAGGATATGACATTGCATGGGAAGGACTTTCTTATGATGAGGCAAACAGAGGTAACGAATCCATTTACATCTTTTTGATAGTATTGGTGTTCGTTTACTTTGTGTTAGCGGCACAGTATGAAAGTTTCATTATTCCGCTTGCAGTTGTGTTCTCGCTTCCTGTGGGAGTTTTCGGTTCGTTCCTGTTGCTTGAAGTAATGGGGCTTCAAAATGATATTTATGCCCAGATAGGGCTCATCATGCTCGTCGGGCTGCTCGGTAAGAATGCGGTACTGATAGTAGAGTTTGCCGTACAAAAACACCATGAAGGGGCTACCATATTTGAAGCAGCCATAGAAGGCGCTAAAGTACGTTTCCGACCTATTTTGATGACATCATTTGCCTTTATTGCCGGATTGATTCCGTTAATGCTTGCTACGGGTGCAGGGGCTATTGGTAACAAAACACTCGGCTCTGCTGCGCTTGGAGGGATGCTTTTCGGAACAATTTTCGGGGTAATTATCGTACCCGGACTGTACTTTATTTTTGGCTCACTCGCACACGGAAGGCAACTAATACAGTTTGAAGACGACGGTTCTTTATCAGAAGAATTTGTACACATGATTGATAATTTCCAAAATAAAGAAAAAAGCGATGAAGATATTGAATAAGAGAATAGGCATATATGCAGGCATAGCCTTCGTAATGTTAGCCTTTACAGGATGTAAACTTCCGGATGCAGCGCAAAGGGCAGCAAATACTAATGTTCCTGCGATGTATAACACTTCTCAGGATACCGTTAATACGGCTCAGGTAAAATGGAGGGATTATTTTACCGACCCGTATCTTGATACCCTTATTGAAACAGCACTGAGCAACAATCAGGAGTTGAACATTATGTTACAGGAAAT
This sequence comes from Flavobacterium salilacus subsp. salilacus, assembly GCF_004634195.1. Lineage (GTDB taxonomy): Bacteria > Bacteroidota > Bacteroidia > Flavobacteriales > Flavobacteriaceae > Flavobacterium > Flavobacterium salilacus. The sequence continues at coordinate 600,342 of NZ_SKBP01000001.1, read as the reverse complement.
TCAAATTTCTCAAAATGAGGTAAAAACCAAAAAAGGAGAATACTTACCCTTTGTAGGTTTAAACGGAGGTGCAGGAGTTGATAAAGTAGCACGTTTTACCAGTAGGGGAGCGAGCGAAGCCACTACCGAAATTAAACCCGGTAAAGAAATGCCCGAGCCGTTGCAGGATTATATGGTGGGAGCTTATGCCACTTGGGAAGTGGATGTGTGGGGCAAACTGCACAATGCCAAAAAAGCAGCAGTGAGCCGATACCTTTCTACTGTTGAGGGCAGGAACTTTATGGTGACCAATTTGGTTGCCGAAATTGCCAATACTTATTATGAATTGCTGGCGCTCGATAATCAGTTGGCTATCCTAAAGCAGAATATCGAGATACAAGGTAATGCGTTGGAAATAGTAAAGCTGCAAAAACAATCGGCAAGGGTTACAGAGCTTGCCGTACGCAGGTTTGAAGCGCAGGTGCTAAATACCCGAAGCCTTCAGTATGCTATTCAGCAGAAGATTACAGAAACCGAAAACAGGATTAACTTCCTGGTAGGACGATTTCCGCAGCCTGTAGCAAGAAGTTCTCAGAAGTTTAATGATATAGTACCCAATGTTATTCAGGCAGGTATTCCTTCACACCTATTGGAAAACCGACCAGATGTAAAGCAAGCCGAACTGGAACTGGCTGCTGCAAAACTGGATGTGAAATCAGCTAAAGCACGATTTTATCCGTCATTGGGTATCTCGGCAGGAATAGGTTACCGTGCTTTTGACCCAAGTTATTTGGTAAAACCGGAGTCGTTACTGTATTCTATAGCAGGCGATTTGGCAGCACCGTTGATAAACAGAAATGCTATAAAAGCAGCATACAGCAGCGCCAATGCCAAGCAGATACAGGCAATTTATAACTACGAGCGTACTATTTTGAATGCATATATAGAAGTTGCCAATCAGTTAGCTAAGATTGATAATATGGGGAAAGCCTATGATTTAAAATCGCAGGAAGTAAAAGCACTTACCGAATCGATTGCTATTTCGAATGATTTGTTCAGCTCGGCAAGAGCCGATTATATGGAAGTATTGCTTACGCAACGTGACGCGCTCGAATCGAGATTTGAATTGATAGAAACCAAAATGCAGCAAATGAGTGCAATGGTTACTATATACCGTGCCTTAGGAGGCGGATGGAATTAAATGTTTGATTGTTAAGTTTGGTTAATTTTGAGAAACCCTCCAAAGTCATTGATTTTGGAGGGTTTTGTATTTTATATTTATGTAAAAAATTACAATGGGATATTACCGTGTTTACGGTTAGGAGTTTCTACCTTTTTATTCTCCAGCATGCTAAATGCTTTTATCAGCTTTCTGCGGGTATCTTTCGGCAGGATAACCTCGTCTATAAAACCACGTTGTGCCGCCCTGTAGGGGTTGGCAAACTTCTCGGCATACTCAGCTTCTTTCTCCAATAGTTTTGCAGCAGGGTCTTCCGCTTCCGATATTTCGCGCTTAAAGATAATTTCACTCGCGCCCTTAGCCCCCATAACCGCAATTTCTGCCGTTGGCCATGCAAAGTTCATATCGGCACCAATGTGTTTCGAGTTCATTACGTCATACGCACCGCCATAAGCCTTACGGGTAATAACCGTTACTCTCGGCACGGTTGCCTCGCTAAGTGCATACAGCAGTTTTGCGCCGTGTACTATAATACCGTTCCACTCTTGGTTAGTACCCGGCAGGAAGCCCGGTACATCGACCAACACTAATAGCGGAATATTAAAGCAGTCGCAAAAACGGGTAAAACGTGCTGCTTTGGTAGAGCTGTTTACATCCAGTACACCTGCTAAATACATAGGCTGATTTGCCACAATACCAATGCTTCTGCCGCCAATGCGGGCAAAACCTACAAGAATGTTCTCGGCGTAGTTTTTATGTACTTCGTAGAATGAATCTTCGTCAATGATGCCTTTAATAACATTATGCATATCATAAGGCTTATTGGCACTATCGGGTATAATACCTGAAAGTACGTCACGTACTTCATCATTTAAATCAAAATCTATTTTAGGCGTAGTTTCTCTGTTATTTTGAGGTAAATAACTCAACAGTTTTTTGATGTCTTCCAAACATTCCACATCGTTAGATGATGTAATGTGCGCCACCCCCGATTTTGTACTGTGTGTGCTGGCACCGCCCAGTTCTTCGCTGGTTACATTTTCGTTAGTTACGGTTTTTACTACGTTAGGACCGGTAACAAACATATAACTGGTGTTCTCTACCATCATAGTAAAATCAGTCATGGCAGGGGAGTACACTGCGCCACCCGCACAAGGACCCATTATAGCTGATATTTGCGGAATTACCCCGCTGCTTTGCACATTGCGGTAAAAAATATCGGCATAACCGCCTAAGGAGCGTACACCTTCCTGAATACGCGCCCCACCGGAGTCGTTAAGCCCTATCATAGGCGCGCCGTTTTTTACAGCCATATCCATTACTTTGCATATTTTTTCGGCATGCGTTTCAGATAATGCACCGCCAAATACGGTAAAATCCTGCGCGAAAACATATACCAAACGTCCATTTATAGTACCATAACCTGTAATAACACCATCGCCATAGTACTGCTCTTTTTCCATGCCAAAATCGGTAGTACGGTGGGTAACCAGCATACCAATTTCTTCAAAAGAACCTTCGTCCATCAGGTATTCCACACGTTCACGGGCGGTAAGTTTTTTCTTTTCGTGCTGTTTTGCTATTCGTTTCTCGCCTCCGCCTAAATGTGCCTGAGCGATTTTATCGTTTAATACTTTTATTTTGTCTTCCATGAGTTTACTGTATTGGCAGTCGTAAAATTTTCTGGTCTTCCAAATATTGTTTCAGGGCAACATAGGCAGCAATTTCCGCCTCGTTATCCATCTGCGATTTTAGTTTTTCGGCATCGTAGTATTTCTTAACGAAATGTGTGTCGAAATCTCCTGAACGGAATGCTTCGTGTTCGCATACAAACGTACCGAAAGGTAGGGTAGTGCTAATGCCTTCTACTTTATAATCGGCAATAGCCTCTATCATTAATTCTATAGCTTCTTCACGCGTTTTGCCGTAAGTAATCAGTTTCGCAAGCATAGGGTCATAATAAATAGGCACATCCATACCTTGCTCAAAACCATTATCTACACGTATGCCTTTCCCTACAGGAATTTGATATACATCCAAATGTCCTACGCTTGGCGCAAAGTCATTTAAAGCGTCTTCGGCATATACACGAAGTTCCAATGCATGACCGTTTATCTGTAAATCTTCTTGTTTAATATCGAGTGCTTCGCCACGTGCTACTTTTATTTGTAGCTCTACAAGGTCAAGTCCTGTAATCATTTCGGTAACAGGGTGCTCTACTTGCAGGCGGGTATTCATTTCCAGGAAATAGAAATTTTTATTTTCGTCTAATAAAAATTCTACGGTACCCGCACCAAGGTAATCGCAGGCTTTAGCTACTTTAACGGCAGCTTCGCCCATTGCTTTTCTGATTTCTGGTGTAAGTACCGCACTTGGTGCTTCTTCCACCACTTTTTGGTGACGGCGTTGTACGCTGCATTCTCTTTCAAAAAGGTAGAGTATATTACCGTGGCTGTCTGCCATTACCTGTATTTCGATATGGCGTGGCGAGCCTACATATTTTTCGATAAAAACAGAGCCATCGCCAAAGGCTGAGGTTGCCTCACTGATAGCGCGTTCCATTTGCGGAACAAAATCGGCTTCTTTCTCCACAATACGCATACCCTTACCACCGCCTCCTGCCGAGGCTTTTATCAGGATAGGGAAACCAATGTTTACGGCTGCTTCCTGTGCTTTTGCTACATCGGTAATGGCTTCGTCTATACCGGGAACCATAGGGATGTCGTAGCCTTTTACGGCGTCTTTGGCTGCGAGCTTACTACCCATAATACGGATGGCTTTGCTGCGTGGCCCTATAAAGGTAATACCGCTGCTTTCTACCGCTTCGGCAAAGGTGGCGTTCTCGCTCAAAAATCCATATCCGGGATGTATGCCATCCACTCCCAACTCTTTGGCAACTGCTATAATTTTATCGCCCAAAAGGTACGATTGGCTGGATGGAGCTTCGCCTATGCAAACGGCTTCGTCGGCAAATTTTACATGCGGTGCATTTCTGTCGGCTGTCGAAAAAACGGCAACGGTTTTGATGCCCATTTTCTTGGCGGTTTCCATTACCCTTATGGCAATTTCGCCCCTGTTGGCTACAAGTATCTTTTTCATGCTATTCAAATTCGATTAGTAACTGACCTTTATCTACAGCGTCGCCTTTGCTCACGGCAATCGACTTTATAACGCCTGCTCTGGGTGAGTGGAAGGTGTTTTCCATTTTCATAGCCTCCAGTACCAGCAAGGTGTCGTTTTCCTGTACTTCCTGCCCTACGGTAACGTTTATTTCGAGTATAAGTCCTGGTATGGGTGCTTTTATCTCGTTTACCTGTTTTGCTGCACCTATCTCGAAGCCCATAGCTGTAATAAGCTGGTCGAGGGCATTGGCAATGTGTACGGTATAGGTATTGTTGTTTACGGTTACCGTATATTGTTTTGCGAGAAAGTTGGTTTGGGTAATAGCTGCCTTAAAGGGTTTGTTGTCTTTTAAAATATGGTAATTATCCGGTGCTGTACTGATGGCGTCGAGCTGTGAAAGCTCTTCGTGGGTAACATCAAAAGTAGTAGTGCCGTTTACCGTAAGTTTGTAAGCGTTACTCATGGGCTAAATGGTTTTTTTGGTGCTGTAAATATAAATAAAAGAAAACGTTTTCGGGGTGTGAGGAGAGGAGAATTGAGTAACCATTAATCAAGTAGATTGTAAGAAAATAATCTAAATTAAATAGTTGTATATCAGATGAGTGTTAAAAAGTATGATAAAAACTTTGTTGTGTAATTGAAAATAATTTCATATATACCTTATATTTGTTTACAATTAGAAAATAATATGCCTTTTAAAACGCTTTTATATAAACTCGGATTTTCTCCAAAAGACAATACTTCAGGAATATATCATAAAAAATATGCTTCCTGTGATGACTATTGTATTGAAATTGATTTTGAAAACGAAAGGTTTAATTATGGCGATTTAATTATTTCGGACAGTAAAACCACGCTGAATTTTTCGCAAAAAGAAAATTGGGTCGTGCTGGAATGTGTAAACCGACTTTTAGAGAAAGGGTATCAGCCTCAAAATATAGTACTTGAAAAAACATGGGCTACAGGTCATGGCACAAGCGGAAGGCTTGATATTCTTGTAACACGTACCGATGGCTCTGCCTATATGATGATTGAGTGCAAAACCTGGGGTGCCGAATTTGAAAAAGAACTAAAACGCATATATAAAGACGGAGGACAGCTTTTTACTTATTTTCAGCAGGACAGAAGTGCCGATGTGCTAATGCTGTATGCCTCTGAAACGGACACCAAAGGTGCCGTACATTATCGTAATGAAATAGTTAAGATAGAAGACGATTACAGGCAAACCACCAATGTTAAGGATTTTTATGACCGCTGGAGCAAAATTCCTAAGAATAACGGGGTGTTTGATAATTGGGTTTCGCCTTACGGGTTTCAGAGCAAGGCATTAACGCCAAAGGCATTAAAAGAAATAAAACAGGAAGACAGCAGTTTTATATTCAACCAGTTTTTAGAAATATTACGGCACAATGTAGTCTCGGATAAACCCAATGCGTTTAATAAAATATTCACGCTGTTTCTCTGTAAAATTTATGACGAAAAATCGACAAACCTCAATGAAGAGCTAAAATTTCAGTGGCTGGAAGGAAAGGATGATCATATTCCTTTCCAAAAAAGGCTTACCGATTTATACCGAAAGGGGATGCGCGAATTTTTGGAGAAAGAAGTAAGCGATATGTCCGATGAAGATTTTGAAGATAAATTTGGGTATCTTATTCATGACCAAGGCGCAAAGCAAAAAATATTAGACCAGCTTACCGAACTGCGCTTAAAGAAAAACAATGAGTTTGCCATAAAAGAGGTATTTGATGATGATTCTTTTCAGGATAATGCCATTGTAGTAAAAAAGATTGTAGAACTGTTGCAGGGCTACAAAATACGCTATACCAAAAGGCACCAGTACCTTTCCGATTTTTTTGAGATGCTGCTTACCACAGGGTTAAAGCAGGAGAGTGGACAGTTTTTTACACCTGTTCCCGTAGCGCAGTTTATTATAAAAAGCATACCGTTACAAAAACTGGTACACGAAAAACTGAAACGCGGCGATGCCAACGACCTGTTGCCAACCATAATGGATTATGCAGCGGGCAGCGGACATTTTTTAACCGAGAGTATGCACGAAATACAGGGCATTATTAACACAATTAGCCCCGATGATTATATTGATAAAACAGCACGCGAATTAAAAAAATGGCACTCGGCGCATTTTGATTGGGCTTTTCACTATGTATATGGTATAGAAAAAGACTACCGCCTGGTAAAAGTGGGCAAGGTGGGTTGCTACCTGCATGGCGACGGACTGGCGCAGGTAATACACGGCGACGGACTGGCACGCTTTACAGCCCCCGAATATAAAGGCAGGTTACAGCACCGCGATAAATTTTATCCGCAGGAAAACAAGCAGTTTGATGTTGTAATTTCTAACCCGCCCTATTCGGTATCGGCATTTAAAGGTACACTCAGGGAGGTAGAAAAAGATTTTGAGTTGTATGACCTGCTTACTGACCAAAGCAGCCAGATAGAATGCCTGTTTATAGAAAGAACCAAGCAACTCCTGAAAAATGACGGTATAGCCGGCATTATCCTGCCCAGCAGTATTTTGAGCAACACGGGTATTTATACTAAGGCAAGAGAAATAATTTTGAAATATTTTGATATTGTAGCCATTACCGAGTTGGGCTCCAATACCTTTATGGCAACAGGTACCAATACCGTAACGCTGTTCCTGAGAAGGCGCAGTAACGAACTTGCCGAACGCATACACGTGCTTACCGATACTACTTTTGCAGCGGGTAAAGATGTTACCATAAACGGTATAGAGCAACCCATGGCAAAATATGCTGCCTATGTGTGGGAGGGGCTAACCCTTGCCGATTACCAAACATTGGTAAACAAAACTCCTAACGAGGTGGTGCAGGCACACGAACTGTACACCGATTATAAAAAGAAAATAAAAGCCACCAACGACACCGCTTTTTGGGATGCCGTACTGGAAAAGGAGAAAGAAAAACTATTTTACTTTATACTTACCTACAACCAAAAAACAGTACTGATAAAAAGCGGCAGTAAAGATGCCGAAAAACGCTTTTTGGGCTACGAGTTTAGCAACCGAAGGGGCAGCGAGGGCATACACCCCATACAGCGCGGTAAGAGCATAGAAGAATGCACCCAAATGTTTGACCCCGATATTTTTGACAACCCCGAAAAAGCCAGTACCTATGTGCATAAAGCTTTTGAGGGCGATTTTAACTACCCCATACACGAAACACTGCAAAACAACATTACCCGCCACAGGCTGGTAGATATGCTGACTTTTGACCGTGTGGAGTTTGAAAAAAACATTTCACTTTCGGTTAAAAAAAAAGTGAGATATGATGAGATATGGGGAACAGATAAATTAATTGTTCTTTCCGATATTGCTGATATTAAGAAAGGAACTTCTATTACCAAAGAGAAAACCCAATCGGGGACTATTCCGGTAGTTGCAGGAGGACAAGAACCAGCCTACTTTCATAACGAAGCCAACAGAGAGGGCAATGTTATTACAGTGAGTGCATCAGGGGCTTATTCAGGATATGTTAATTATTTTGAAACGCCAATATTTGCGTCAGATTGTAATACTATTATTAGTAAAGATGAAACTAAAATAGAAACTAAGTTGATATATCTTTTTCTGAATGCTATTCAAAAAGAGTTATACGGTTTACAAAGAGGGCAGGCACAGCCACACGTATATGGAGATGATTTAGCAGGGGTTAAAATCCCCCTCCCACCCAAAGAAATACAGGAAAAAATTGTAGCCGAGATAGCGGTTGTAGAGAAGAGAGAGGAGGAGATAAAGGAACAGATAGATAAGTTAAATAATAGTAAGGATAAAGTTATTGATTTAACATCTGGATTAATTACAAGATTGAAAGAAGTAACTTTAAAAATAGGGAGTGGCTCAACCCCTCGCGGAGGGGAGTCTTCTTATATATCACAAGGGATAAGTTTGATTCGAAGCCAAAATGTTCATGATAATCAATTTGTCAAAAAAGGCTTAGTTTTTATAGACAATGAACAGGCAAAAAAATTAGATGGTGTTACTGTAAAAGAAAATGACATATTATTTAATATTACAGGAGCATCTGTCGCAAGATGTTGTATCGTTGATAAGTCTTATCTGCCTGCACGCGTTAATCAGCATGTAGCAATTATAAGGACAAATGAGAATGTACTCTCTAAATATGTTCAACAAATATTAGTAAGTTCTAAATATAAAAGTGAATTACTTGTTTTAGCAGATAATAGTTCAACAAGAGAAGCAATAACTAAAACGCAATTAGAAGACTTTAAAATTCCGTTACCACCTATTTCCGAACAACAAAAAATCGTTGCCGAGATAGAAGCAATAGAGCAGCAAATACAAATGCTAGAGCAAGAGCTTGCAACACTGCCACAACAAAAAGAAGCCGTACTTAAAAAGTATTTATAGTAAGTGTCCTAAAATAACAAAAGCCTCCCATCAGGAGGCTTTTGTCATTCTGACGAAGCATTTTTGTCATTCTGACGAAGGAAGAATCTATGACTTATCTAAATGATGAGATGCTTCACGCCATTACATTTCGTTCAGCATTACACTTTTGTAACAGTGCCTTTTCTGTATTATATCGATGCGATATTACTCTCCCGCTACTATTTTAACCGCGCTACGGTACAGGTAGGTGCCATATATGTGCCTACGGGCAAAACGTGCCGGCGACTCTGCATTTACCATCTTGATGTATATGTTTTTGGGTACGCCAAAATATTCGTAGCAACTGCCATCTGTAAAATTAATGTACAGGGCTTGGTTTTCCATATAGAAATCCAATATCCCCGCTGTAGTTGTAGTCTTGGTATATTCCGCTTGGTTTTTCTCGGCAGTTTCAGGCGCAACACTCACCAAAAAATGGTAGGCTTCTATAATAGCCTTGCTTTTTTCTTCGGCAGCCAGTGTTTCTTCTTCAGTGGTACAGGTATCGGGGTGGCATTCTTTCATGCTGTTCCTGTAAATAGTCTTTAGCTCCTTTAGGGTGGCTGCTTTGGTAACGTCGAGTAACTTTCTGTACTCCACAATTTTTTTCATGTTCATGGTATTGCAAAATATAAAACCGCCCATTTTCATAGGCGGTTTGGCTTAGAAGGCGCAAAGATAGCGTATATTTTTCAGGTTTGCGCCTGTGTATCGTGAAAGATAATATTACTTTAATAATCCCAGTAAAGCATCAGGATAAAGCCCTATAGCAATAGTGAGTAATATGGACAGTACTGCTACTATGCCGTATGCCGCAGGTACTTTTTGTGTGTTTTCGGCAGCGTCTTTAGTGTACATGGCAAGTATCAGCTTAAAGTAGTAGCCCACACTTACTATAGAGTTGGCTACGGCTACTATTACAATGAGTACGTTGCCTGTTTTCAGCACTTCGCTAAACAGGAAGAACTTGGCAAAGAATCCTGACAGTATTGGGATACCTGCCATAGAGAGTAATGCTAAGGTTAGTGTAGCTGCCATGAGCGGGCTGGTTTTACCCAATCCGTTAAACTGGTATATATCTTCGTTTTCTTTATTGGCGGTAACATATAGTATTACGGCAAAGGCTGCAATACCCGCAAGGGCATAGGCTGCTGCGTAGTAGAAGAGTACGCCCGACATTGCCGGAGGGTTTAGCAGTACCATAAGCATAAAACCGGCATGCGATATACCCGAAAAAGCAAGCATACGCTTAACGTTGTTTTGTTTTAATGCCATAAAGTTACCCACCGTCATAGAGAGTATTGATACGGTTATAATGATGGCTACATAACTTGCCGATACTTCGTGGTTAAGGCTGCGCATTAGTTTAAAAAAGGCTGCCATAGAAGCTACTTTAGCCAGTGTACTCATGGTAGCAGTGTTTAACGCAGGCGAACCTTCGTACACATCGGGTGCCCACATGTGGAATGGTGCAGCAGCTATTTTAAAGAGTAATCCTATAGTAAGCATTACAATACCGATAAAGAACCAACCGGGCAGGTCGCCACTCAATATGGCACTATAAATAACAGCATTGTCAAACGAGCCTGTTGCACCATAAATTAGGGCTATACCAAACAGGATAATACCCGATGCAAAAGCTCCCATAAGGAAGTATTTCATACCTGCCTCGTTGCTTTTCAGGTTTTTCGGTTCGCTTGCAGCAAGTATATACAGTGATATCGATAAAACTTCGATACCTAAAAAGAACATGGCAAGATTACCAAACGATACCATAGCAATAGCTCCTGTGAGCAGGAATAATTTTATTGCGACAAAATCAGATAGTTTAGCTTTGTGTCCTTTGTGAAATTCGGGTGTCATTGCCACGAGGAATATGGTTAGTACTATAAACAGCCCTGTAAATGCCATACCGAAACTGTTGTTTACAATCATGTTGTTGTAAAAACCTTCGTTGCGCTCCATTATGGCGGTATTCAGACCAAGATCCATATATTCAGATACGTTAAGCCCCAGTATTGCCAATAGCCCGATGATGGTTACCGGAACAATGGCTTTCCTTAAATTGAAAATTTCAGCTATAAGGCATAAAATCCCTAATCCTGCAATAGCTATTAATGTATTCATTTTTTATGGGCTTAATTAATCTGGTTAATGTGTAATAATACCTTTTGTAGGTCTGGTGTGATAAAATCAGCAATCGGGCTCGGATATACTCCGAAAAACAGCAATACCCCAATGATAAGTGCAAATACAAAGCCTTCGCCAAATGTAACATCGGCAAATACTTTTGCACCTTTATCGCCAAGCATTACCTGCTGGAACATTCTCAGCATATAAAATGCACCGAGTATAATGGTAGTACCGCCAAGAACACCAAACCAGATATTGGTTTGCGCCAAACTGTACAGTACTTCAAATTCTCCTATAAAGTTAAAGGTTAACGGTAGTGCAACGGATGCCATAACCAATATCATAAACATGGATGCAAATTTTGGCGACTGTATTCTGATACCGCCCATATCTGCAATTTCTCCTGTGTTGTATCTGCGTGAGATAATTTCGGCAGCGTAGAATAAACCAACTACTACAAATCCGTGTGCTATCATTTGCAGGAAAGCACCGCGAAATCCGTCAATAGTAAGTGTATATGCCCCTGCAGCAATAAGCCCAACGTGTGCTAATGATGAGTAGGCTAATAGTTTTTTAAGGTCAGTTTGTTTTAACGCAAGTATAGAACCGTATATAACGCCTGCAATACACAGGGCTATAAAGATGTACTTGTATTGTGCTGCTGCCTGTGGTGCTATGGGCAGTTGCCATCTCACGATGCTGTATAATGCCATTTTCAGCATAATACCCGATAATAACATAGTACCTACGGCAGGAGCTTTTTGATATACGTTAGCCTGCCATGTGTGGAAGGGTATAATAGGAATTTTGATAGCATAGGCTAAAAAGAATCCAAGGAATATCCAAAACTGCTCTTTTTCCGTAAGATGTGCATTATATAAATGTGTGTTAAGGAAACTTCCTGTTTTGGTATATAAATATATAAACGAAACCAACATAAACAGCGAGCCGGCAAACGTGTAGATAAAGAATTTTACTACTGCTTTTTTTCTGCTTTCGGCATCACCGCTACCCCATATAAGGGCTATAAAGTATATTGGTATTAATGATAATTCCCAGAAGATATAATATACTAAACCGTCTGTGCTTAAAAAAGTCCCTACCATGGCAAACGCCATAAATAGTATAAGTGCATAGAACGATTTTGTTTTGGGGAACATATTCCCAAAAGATGTCAATACAATTATTGGTGTAAGCACTGTGGTAAGCGCTGTCATAGCCAGCGACAGGCTATCGGCTTGAAAGTGCAACAGAATACGAGGTTTGCTTATCCAGGTATGAAAATAGCTTACTTTTTCGCCTATATTATAACGATATATCACATAAAGAGTAGCTGCAAACGCTGCGGTGCTGAATAGTAAGGCGGCTTTAGAAGCCCATTTATCGCCCACAAAGTAAGTAGCAACTGCTCCGAATAATAGAATAATGAGTATAAATGATACGTCCATCAGGTATGAATTATTTTAAAAAGATATAAGCTATTATAGAGCATACGCTCAATACAAATACAAACAGATATAAACCGATGCTTCCGTTTTGTACGGTTCTTCCTTGTGCACCTATTGCGTTGGCAACTTTACCAAGCCCGAATATAAAGCCTGAAAGTGCCACTTCAGTAACATTTTTAAAGAAAGCACCCAGTGCATATATGGGTTTTACAACAATTGCGGTATAAATTTCATCTACATAGAATTTATTATATACTACTTTGGCAAAACCTGTTATTTCGTTATCCGGCACCGGTACAAATCCTTGTTTTATGTATTTGGCATACGCCAACCCAATACCTACAAGTGCACCTACTACTGCAACGCCCATCAGCATATACTCGGTAGTACCTAATGCATGGTGTTCTGCCGGATGGCTGATGATTGGCGCAAGATACTCGTTTAGCCAGCTACTGCCCGGCAGGCTTATAGCACCACCTACTAAAGCAAGTACAGCAAGTACTACAAGCGGGAAAGTGATAAGCGAAGGCGATTCGTGCAGGTGGTGTTTCTGTTCTTCTGTTCCTCTGAAACCTTTAAAGAAAGTAAGGTACAATAAGCGGAACATATAAAATGCTGTCATTATAGAGGCAACCGACCCAATAACCCATAAGGGTTTGTTATGGTGGAAAGCCGTCATTAATATTTCGTCTTTAGAGAAGAAACCTGAGAATGGCGGTAAACCTGATATGGCAAGTGTAGCAATAAGGAATGTAATAAACGTAACCTTCATTACTTTGCGAAGACCACCCATATTACGCATATCCTGCTCGCCACTCATAGCGTGAATAACCGAACCTGAACCTAAGAACAGACAGGCTTTAAAGAAAGCGTGCGTTATTACGTGGAAAACAGCTATTTCATAGGCACCCAAACCAAGCGCAAGGAACATAAGCCCCAATTGCGATACGGTAGAGTAGGCAAGTACTTTTTTAATATCATTTTGCATCAGCCCGATAGAGGCAGCAATTAATGAAGTAACAGCACCTACTATGGCAATTATATTTTGAACATCCGGTGTAAGATCAAAAACAAAATTCATTCGGGTAATCATAAAAATACCTGCGGTAACCATCGTGGCAGCGTGTATTAATGCCGAAACCGGTGTTGGTCCTGCCATTGCATCCGGTAACCATGTGTATAGCGGTATTTGTGCACTTTTACCACACGCACCTATAAAAAGGCATAGTGTAGCAACGCCAAGCCAAGTCATATTGTTTATGTCGTTTACATCAAAACTTCCTGAAACTATTGCATTCTGAATATCGATATAATCTACGCTATGGAAAAGATATCCTATGATGAAAATCCCGATAAGGAAACCAAGGTCACCAATACGGTTCATGATGAAAGCCTTTTTAGCAGCATCGTTAAAGTCCTGATTTTTATACCAAAACCCAATAAGCAGGTAAGAGCAAAGCCCAACGCCTTCCCATCCGATGAACATAATGAGCAGGTTACTACCCATTACCAGCGTAATCATAAAGAAGATAAACAGGTTTAGGTAAGCAAAGAATTTATGGATATTCTCATCATCATGCATATAGCTGATAGAATATACGTGAATAAGTGTACCAATACCGGTAACAAACATTAACCACAGTAAGGATAATTGGTCAAGCTGAAAAGCAAAGTTAACATCAAAGTTAGCCAGCGTCATCCATTTAAACAGGTTAACCATTACAGGTTCTTTGGTACTGCTTACCTGCATAAAGAAAAACAGCGTAACAGCAAAAGATACCGCTACAGCTATAGTGCCTAATGTGCCTGATAAGTTTCTGCTCAGTTTTTTCCCTGCAAAAATGTTAAGTAAAAACCCTGCTAAGGGGGCTAATAGTAATAGTAAAGCCAAATTAGTCTCCATTAGGCGTTATCCTTTTAAATTCTTTAAATTATCAATATCAATATTCTTGATGTTCCTGTACACGGCTACCAGTATGGCAAGCCCAACGGCTACTTCTGCTGCGGCTACTGCCATAGAGAAGAATACAAATACCTGTCCTGCGGCATCCTGATGGTAGGTAGAAAAAGCTACCAAAAGCAGGTTTACAGCATTAAGCATAATCTCGATTGACATGAACATTACAATGGCATTCCTTCTGTACAGTACCCCGAATACCCCTACACAAAAAAGCAATGTGGAAAGATAAATGTAGTTTTCGATACCTATCTGTTGTAAAATATTTTCCATATTAGTCGTTAATGTGTTCTTTTTTAGATAATAATACCGCACCTATCATCGATACCAAAAGCAGTACGGAAGCAAACTCAAACGGAACCATGTAATCGTTAAGCAATACTTGTCCTAATACTTCAATAGATTGGTAATCTTCACCCGAATTTCTATATTCTATTATTGCAGGCTGTGCTTTTATAAAGGCAGCCAGTAATACAAAAGCGATAAGGCAAAAAGAAATGGTTGCGGCAATACGGGTGAGTATTGATTTGTGTTGTTCATCCTCCTTATTGAGGTTCATGAGCATTATGGTAAAGAGCATCAATATCATGATAGCTCCTGAATATACTATGATGTGTACTATTGCTAGGAATTGCGCATTGAACATGAGGTAATGCCCTGCAATAGAGAAGAAACAAAGCACAAGATATATAGCACTGTGTATAGGATTTTTACTAAAAATGGTTAAAAACGCAGTGGCTAAAGTAATTGCCGATAAGATATAAAATAATGTTGTTATCATATTAGTTTGCCGCGTTAGTAGGTGTGTTCTTAATAGCCATTTCAAGAGGCATAACCAGTTTGTCTTTTCCGTAAATGAAATCTTCCCTGTTTGTAGCTGATTTTACCATAACCCTCGATTTGGTAAGGTAAATAGCTTCTTTAGGGCAAGCTTCTTCACAAAGTCCGCAAAAAATACAACGAAGCATATTTATTTCATATATCGACGCATATTTTTCTTCTCTGTACAAGTGCTTTTCTTCCGGTTTTCTTTCTTCGGCTTTCATAGTGATAGCTTCCGCAGGGCATGATAATGCACAAAGCCCGCAAGCCGTGCAACGCTCCCTGCCCTGATCATCACGCATCAGCATGTGCTGCCCTCTGTACACGGGGCTAAGCTCTCTGGTTTGCTCCGGGTATTTAATTGTTACCTTTCTGGTAAACAAGTGCTTTATGGTGATCATCAATCCTTTAAATATCGCCACAAGGTAAAGGCTTTCCATAAAAGTCATCTTTTTATTGGAAACCTCCTTTTTTCTTCCCGATAATGATATGGTTTCTATTGACATTTTTATTTTTATTAACCTGTTTATTACACAGGTAGTTGTAATTCAGTTTTATCTTCAGGCTATTCCGTTAGTAATATAATAACACCTGTAATGATGATGTTTGCTATAGATAAGGGTATCAATACTTTCCATCCTAAGCGCATCAACTGGTCATAGCGGAATCTTGGCACCGTCCATCGTACCCACATATAAAAGAATATGAAGAAACACAGTTTTGCAAACAAGGCAAGCATACCTATTACATTGGCAATGTTAACGCCTACATTTTCTTCCATCCAGTTCATACCCGGATAATTGTATGCGCCAAAATAAAGCACCGCAAGGATGGTTGACGATATGAACATACTCGCATATTCTGCAAACAGGTAAAAGCCCATTTTCATAGAAGAATATTCGGTATGGTAACCACCAATAAGCTCTGCCTCACATTCCGCAAGGTCAAACGGTGTACGATTCGTTTCAGCAAAGGAACATACCAGGAAAATAAGGAAACCTACAGGTTGGTAAAACACATTCCAGTTCATCCCTTCCTGTCCGGCAGCAATTTCGCGAAGGCTAAGTGTTCCCGTCATCATGATAAGCGCAATGATAGAAAGACCCATTGCCACTTCATACGATATCATTTGTGATGCTGCACGCATGGCACTCATCAAGGAAAATTTATTATTAGAAGCCCATCCGCCTATCATGATACCATATACACCTACCGACAGTACTCCGAATACATAAAGTATTGCTACATCAATATCAGTAGCCTGTAGTATAATATCGCGACCAAAAAGGTGTAGTTTGTCACCCCACGGGATAACAGCACTCGTCATTAAGGCGGCACTCATTGATACGGCAGGTCCTACAAAAAATAAGAATTTATTTTCGGTATTCGGCACAAATTCCTCTTTAGCGAAAAGTTTTAAACCATCGGCAAGCGGTTGAAATATACCGCCTTTACCCGCACGGTTAGGACCTATACGGTCTTGCAGCCAGGCTGCAATTTTTCTCTCGGCAAGCGTAGAGTACATCGCCATTAGCATGGTAAGGGCAAATACTGCAATAATAATAACGCTCTTCTCTATGATGATAGCTTCGTTCATAATCTATACGTTACCTTCTTTAAGTTTTTTCTTTCCTTGTTCCGTAAGTGGTACATCAGGCATACTTATTTTATTTCTGTCCTGATCCCTGCCTAAAAGAATATTCTTTTCAGTTTTAATAGTCACTTTCTCCAGTTTTCGGGTATAATTATTTTGGTTGATAACCGAATCTTTTTCAAACTTACGCGGTCCTTCAATTACCCAGTCAGCAGGATTTTTATGTTCAAAACGGCATTCGTTACAAATGAAATCCTCTACTTCATGGTATTCATCTTTACGGGCAGTAACTCTTTGTATTTCATCGCCAAACATCCATAGTGTGGTTTTTCCGCAACATTTATCGCAATCTCTGTGTGCATTAAACGGTTTGTTAAACCAAACTCTTTGCTTAAAGCGGAATGTTTTATCCGTAAGCGCACCCACAGGGCATACATCAATCATGTTTCCTGAAAACTCATTATCAATAGCTTTAGAAATGCAAGTAGATATTTGCGAGTGGTCGCCTCGGTTCATCACACCATGTACCCTGTTGTCTGTAAGTTGGTCGGCAACCATTACACAACGGTAACACAGTATGCAACGGTTCATGTGCAATTGTATCTTGTCACCTATATTTTCAGGCTCAAAAGTTCTTTTTTCTTCAATAAAACGTGTTTTGCCTGTACCATGCTTAAAGCTAAGGTTTTGCAGGTCGCACTCACCGGCTTGGTCACACACAGGGCAATCTAACGGGTGGTTGATAAGCAAAAACTCGGTAACCGATTTTCTTGCATCCAATACCCTTTGCGAAGAGATACTGTTCACCTCCATACCGTCCATAACCCCTGTTACGCATGATGCCATAAGTTTAGGCATCGGTCGCGGGTCAGCTTCACTACCTTTAGAAACCTCTACAAGGCAGCAACGGCATTTGCCCCCGCTTCCTTTCAGTTTCGAATAATAGCACATTGCGGGCGGAACAGATTCGCCGCCTATCATACGAGCTGCCTGCAGGATGGTTGTCCCCGGTTCTACTTCTATACTCTGACCGTCTATTGTTACTTTCATTTCTTTATCTGTTTGAAAGTGGAAAAGCTCGGGGCTTTAAGACTTTCGACTTTAAACTTTTGACTTAAATCTCTTGTTTCGCTACTAAATGCTTAACCTTCTCAAAAGGTTCGGCTACAAAGTGGTCGCGATTTTTAATTCTCTCAGGGAAACGAATGTGATATTCAAACTCATCACGGAAATGACGAATTGCTGCTGCCACCGGCCATGCTGCCGCATCGCCAAGCGGGCATATGGTGTTACCCTCTATTTTACTTTGTATATCCCACAGCAGGTCAATATCTTCTTCGCGTCCGTGTCCTGTTTCTATACGGTGCAGTACACCTTCCAGCCAACCCGTACCCTCGCGACATGGCGAGCACTGTCCGCAGCTTTCATGGTGGTAAAAACGGCTGAAATTCCATGTGTTTCTAACAATACAAGCGGTATCATTATATACTATGAAACCTCCTGAACCTAACATAGATCCTGTGGCAAAGCCACCTTCACTAAGCGATTCATAGGTCATTAGCCTGTCACCCCCTTCAGCATTTTTGTAAATGAGGTGTGCCGGTAATATGGGCACCGATGAACCTCCCGGCACTAAAGCCTTCAAAGGTCTGTCATCCATCATTCCGCCTAAGTATTCGTCAGAGTTCATAAACTCATCCACACTTAAGCCTAAATCTATTTCGTACACTCCGGGGTTTTTGATATGTCCGGAAGCTGATATTAATTTTGTTCCTGTAGAGCGACCAACACCTATTTTGGCATATTCTTCGCCACTATTGTTCACAATCCATGGCACTGCTGCGATAGATTCTACATTGTTTACCACAGTAGGCTCTTGCCATAAACCTTTAACCGCAGGGAAAGGTGGTTTTATTCTTGGGTTACCTCTTTTACCTTCTAGAGATTCTATAAGTGCAGTTTCCTCACCACAAATGTAAGCTCCTGCACCACAGTGTACGTAAAGGTCAAGATCAAACCCTGAACCTAATATATTTTTACCCAGCCACCCGGCTGCGTAGGCTTCTTTAATAGCGTTTTCCAGTATGCGGTACACCCACATATATTCGCCACGAATGTATATGTAGGATAGATTTGCACCTAAAGCATAGCTCGATGTTATCATTCCCTCAATTAAAAGGTGGGGAATGTACTCCATAAGGTAGCGGTCTTTAAACGTACCCGGTTCCGACTCATCGGCATTACAAACCAAGTGTCTTGGGTTGCCTGATTTTTTATCGATGAAACTCCATTTTAATCCAGTAGGGAAACCTGCCCCTCCACGACCTCTTAGTCCTGAGGTTTTCACTTCTTCCACCACTTCATCGGGGGTCATGCTTTTTATAGCCTTTTCCACAGAAGTATAACCGCCCATTTTGCGATACACTTCATAGGTTTTTATCCCCGGCACATTTGCGTGTTCTAATAATATCTTTCTTCCCATTGTTACTCAGTATAATGGTCTTGTTTGTGTAAATCTATTTTACCTGCTTTGCATTCTTCAATAAGCGCATCCATTTTTTCTTTGGTAAGGTGCTCTTTATAATAGTCGCCTATTTGTAGCATTGGCGCATAACCGCAGGCACCAAGGCACTCTACACCTACTACGGTAAACATGCCGTCAGGGGTGGTTTCGCCTTCCTTAATGCCCAGCTTTTGGCAGGTATAATCCATCAGGTCTTCCGCACCACGTATGGCGCAACATGATGTTCTGCAAAATTCGAACATATATTTGCCTATTGGCTTTTGGTTGAACATGGTATAAAAAGTAACCACCTCATAAACCTCTACAGGTTTAATTTCCAGTATTTCGGCTACCTTATCCTGTAGTTCAATACTCAGCCAGTTATCGTGCGCATCCTGCACTTCGTGAAGTACGGGCAGCAATGCCGACTTTTTCTTATCGGCAGGGTAGTGGCTAAGCAATTCATTTATCCGAGCCATTAAGGCATCGGTAATGTTTATTTCCTGTTTTATATGCGCTATTTGCATTGTTCTATTTTAAATTTTGAATTATAAATTATAAATATTCACGTTGTGGAAATTTAAAATTTAAAATTTATCATTCATAATTCTTTTTAAGCATCCAGTTCGCCTGCAATAACATTGAGGCTTGATAATGTTGCAATCGCATCCGAAAGCATTTGACCTTTTATCATTTCGTTAAAGGCTTGGTAATATATAAAGCATGGTCTGCGGAAGTGCAGCCTGTATGGTGTTCGGCTTCCGTCGGTAATTAGATAAAAACCAAGTTCGCCGTTACCGCCCTCTACTGCATGATATACTTCTGTTACTGGTACCGGCACTTCGCCCATCACTATTTTAAAGTGATAGATGAGTGCTTCCATGTTATTGTAAACGTCTTCTTTTGGCGGTAGGTAGTAATCGGGCACATCCGCATGGAAAGGACCTTCTGGTAATTTATCCAATGCTTGACGGATTATTTTTAAACTTTCCCAAACTTCGGCATTACGCACACAGAACCTGTCATACGTATCACCTGATTGTCCTACGGGAACATCAAACTCGAAGTCTTCGTAGGAGCTGTAGGGTTTTGCCACACGCACATCATAATCGATACCTGCTGCCCGGAGGTTTGGTCCTGTAAAACCATAGCTCATAGCTTTTTCGGCAGATATTGGTCCTACACCTATGGTTCTGTCCATAAAAATACGGTTACGGCTAAGCAGGTTTTCAAACTGCTGCCATATGGCAGGAAATTCTTCTAAAAACTCATCTATTTTTTTGAATACTTCCGGACTCCAGTCTCTCTCAAAACCGCCTATACGCCCCATGTTTGTGGTAAGTCGTGCACCACAAATTCCTTCGTATATTTCGTATATTTTTTCTCTGTATTGAAATACGTATAAAAATCCTGTAAGCGCACCGGTATCAACACCCAGTACCGAGTTGCATATTATATGGTCGGCTATACGTGCCAACTCCATAATAATTACCCTTAAATATTGTACTCTTTTTGGTACTTCTATATCCAATGTTTTCTCTAAAGTCATCCACCATCCCATGTTGTTGATGGGGGAGGAGCAATAGTTCATCCTGTCAGTAAGCGGTGTTATTTGGTAAAAAGGTCTGTTTTCGGCGATTTTTTCAAATGCACGGTGAATGTACCCTACTGTACCTTCGCCATCCAGTACCCTTTCGCCATCCATTAGCAATATATTTTGAAATATACCGTGTGTAGCGGGGTGGGTGGGGCCTAAGTTGAGTATAGAAAGCTCACTGCCGTCTTCATTTTGCCTTTTGGCAATCATTTCGGCATAGCGTTGCTCCGGGGGTAATAACAGGTCTGACATTTATATTACAATTATTTCAGGTTCATTATTAGAAATTATCGGTTGTCCTTCCAAAAAAGCGATCATCCTTATCGGTTCTTCCGCCATCTTCCATAGGAAACTCTTTTCGCATCGGAAAGGATACCATTTCATCCATATTCAGGATACGCTTTAACTGCGGATGCCCTTTAAATATGATTCCGTAAAAATCATACGTTTCGCGCTCTTGCCAGTTGGCACTCAAAAACAGGTTGGTAACGGTATCAATTTCAGGATTATCTCCGCTAAGGAAACTTTTAAACCTGATGCGAACATTATCTACCCAGTTGTGCATGTGATAGACTACGGCAAACTGCCTGTCTTTTTCATTATCGGGATAATGTACTCCGCAAAGGTCAGTAAGGAAGTTAAAGCGCAACTCAGCGTCTTCTTTCAGAAAACGCATCACATCGTTCATGCTCTCGGGTGCAACTTCAAATGTAAAAATATCTTTTATTTGGTTAAACTGGGTAACGTTGTCGCCAAATTTATTTGTAAGCTTGTCTTGTATAACAGGTGTTTCTAAAGCCATATTGTCTTTATGAAATATTATAAGATGCTAATAATTCTTTGTATTCCGGTGAGCTTCTACGGCGTACCGATTCTGATTTTACCAGTTCCTGCAGTTGCATAATGCCATCCAGTATTTGTTCCGGTCTTGGCGGACAACCGGGCACATAAACATCTACGGGTATTACTTTATCTATTCCTTGAAGTACAGAGTATGTATCGAATACACCTCCTGATGAAGCACAAGCTCCAACGGCTATTACCCAACGCGGCTCGCTCATTTGCTCGTAAACCTGACGTAATATGGGTGCCATTTTTTTGGCTATTGTACCCATTACCAGCAGCATATCGGCCTGGCGGGGTGAGAAACTCATTCGCTCTGAACCAAAGCGTGCTACATCATAATGCGAACCCATGGTTGCCATAAACTCAATACCGCAGCATGAGGTGGCAAATGGTAACGGCCATAATGAGTTGGCACGTGCAAGTCCTACCACGGCGTCCAGCTTGGTGGCAAAAAATCCGTTTCCTTCTATTCCTTCAGGCGTATTAACTATTTGTATGTCTGATGTTTTGCTCATTATTCTTATTAATTTTGATTATCAAATAGTTAGGTGCAAAAAGCATACCTAAATACTGATATTATTTTATTATTCCCACTCCAGTCCTTTTTTCTTCATTACATAAAAGAACCCTACTACAAGCAAGAGCATAAAGATACCCATCTTTGCTAAGCCTTCAAAGCCCATAGCTCTAAAGTTTACCGCCCAGGGGTACATGAATATTACCTCTACGTCGAACAGTACAAATAATATGGCAACAAGAAAGTATTTTACAGAGAAGGGAATACGTGCATTACCAATAGATTCGATACCGCATTCAAAGTTTTTATCTTTATTTACAGAATGTCTTTTTGGGCCTAAAAAGTTTGAAACTGCAATAGTACCGGCTACAAAGCCAACAGCAAGTAAAAGCTGCATAATTATCGGGAAGTAATCTACCTGAGTAGTTTGCATAACACCTTAAATTTTAATAATAATTCACAAATATACACGTCAATTTTTAAACTAAATCAAGGTTTGCATTTAGTATTGAATTATTTGTTTTAATTTTTATTTAGAACGAATAAAAATAAAAACAAATCGTTTTTATATATTTATTAAATTATTATTAAGAGGTTTGTTTTGTTAAGTATTTGTTAATAATCGTTGTGATTAATTATGAATAATCGCTATATTTTCTTAAAACAAAAAGCCGCCCAAAAGGGCGGCTTTCAAATCTTCAAGAGGTAAGCGATAATATTTATATATTGTCTTAAATAGCTACTACCTGAGCAGCTACTTTACCTTTTCTTCCTTCTTCTTCTTCGTAGCTTACTTTGTCACCTTCACGAAGATCCTCCGTTTTGATTCCTGTAGCGTGTACAAAGATGTCTTTACCTGTTTCATCGTCTGTAATAAATCCATAACCTTTGGACTCATTGAAAAATTTAACTTTGCCTGTTCGCATTCTGTAATAAAAAAATAATTAATAATTGTCAAAGGTAAACTTTATTATGACACTGCAAAGAAATTATTAAAAAATTTACATAAATATAAATTGATTTACAGGTATTTGAATTTTTTCTAAATAAAATTTCTAAACTCAAAAAAAATTAAAATTATAAATTCAGTTTTATGTTCAGTTCGTTAAGCTGCGCATCATCTATAGCAGAAGGGGCATCAATCATCACATCGCGACCCGAGTTGTTTTTAGGGAAAGCAATAAAATCTCTTATGGTTTCCTGACCTCCTAAGATAGCTACAAGCCTGTCGAAACCAAAAGCAAGCCCGCCGTGTGGCGGTGCGCCATACTGAAATGCATCCATAAGGAAACCAAATTGTGCTTTGGCTTGTTCTTCGCTAAAACCTAAGTATTTAAACATAAGTTGCTGTGTAGCTTTATCATGTATTCTTATCGAACCACCGCCTATCTCGTTACCGTTCAGCACAAGGTCATACGCATTGGCTCTTACTTTTGCAGGGTCTGTTTCCAGTAGTGGCATATCTTCGGGTTTTGGCGAGGTAAACGGGTGGTGCATGGCGTGGAATCTTTCGGTTTCCTCATCCCACTCTAATAATGGGAAGTCCATAACCCAAAGCGGTGCAAATACTTCAGGATTTCTAAGTCCTAATCGTGTGGCAAGTTCCATACGCAGTGCGCTAAGGCGGGTACGGGTTTTGTGCGCATCACCGCTTAGTACCAGTATAAGGTCGCTCGGTTTTGCACCTGTAGCTTCTGCCCATTTTTTGAGATCTTCCTGATCATAAAATTTATCTACTGATGATTTAAAACTACCATCGGCTTCGCATTTTACATATACCATACCGCTTGCGCCTACTTGCGGGCGTTTTACCCAGTCGATAAGCGCATCTATTTCTTTGCGTGTGTAGGAGGCGCATCCCGGGGCAGCAATACCCACAACCAATTCGGAGTTGTTGAATACCCCAAAATCTTTATGCTGTGCTACTTCGTTCAGTTCGCCAAACTCCATCCCGAAACGTATATCCGGTTTGTCGTTACCATATTTTTTCATGGCTTCGTCATAGGTCATTCTTGGGAATGTTCCAGTTTCTATGCCTTTAAGCTCTTTTAGTAAATGGCTGGCAAGCCCTTCAAAAGTTTGTATAATATCTTCCTGCTCTACAAAAGCCATTTCGCAGTCTATTTGTGTAAACTCCGGTTGGCGGTCAGCACGTAAATCTTCATCACGGAAACATTTTACAATCTGGAAATATTTATCCATACCGCCCACCATTAGCAACTGTTTAAAGGTTTGGGGTGATTGTGGCAGGGCATAAAACTGTCCTTCGTTCATACGGCTTGGCACTACAAAATCGCGCGCACCTTCGGGAGTACTTTTTATCAATACAGGGGTTTCTACCTCTATAAAGCCTTGTTGAGACAGGTAGTTGCGTACTTCCATTGCTACTTTATGGCGAAACAGCAGGCTGTTTTTTACCGGATTACGACGGATGTCGAGGTAACGGTATTTCATACGGATGTCTTCACCGCCATCGGTTTCATCCTCAATAGTAAACGGCGGAGTAATTGAAGCATTAAGTATAGTAAGTGCTGTTACCAGTATTTCTATATCGCCGGTAGGCATATTCGGGTTTTTCGACTCGCGCTCTATAACAGTTCCTTTTACTTGTATTACAAACTCTCTGCCCAGTGTTTCGGCAAGCTTAAATACATCTTTGTTGGTACGCTCTTCGTCAAATATAAGTTGGGTAACACCGTAACGATCCCTAAGGTCTGCCCATATAAGAAAACCTTTGTTACGTGTTTTTTGTACCCATCCGGCTAAAGTTACTTCCTGGTTAATATTGTCGGCGGTTAGTTCGCCGCAATTATGGCTTCTGTACATTGTGTTCAATTTTAGAGTGCAAATTTAGCAACTATTACGTATTATGCTTACTTATGCATTTAAATATTTGTGCGGGCTTATTTTTTATGTTTGTCAATCTCTTTAAATGAATTTACCATAGCATCCATTATATTCTGATATTCTTCTTTCCTGCTGGCAAGCGTCCATGTCATTACCTGATAGTAGTTGTTTCTGCCTTCTATATAGGCAAGTTTCCAGTAGATATGAACACCCTCTATTTTACCTGTAAAATTTAAGATTTGCGAATTAAGTCCATTTATTTTTTCGGGTTGTAACACAGGGATGCTGTCAAAAGCTACTGACTCTTCCATACTGTCTGTCAGTAGGCTGGCATACCCGTTTATGTCAAGGGTATAATAATCCTCAAGTCCATTATCCGCAATTGTTTTTTCCAGTACTTCTTTAGGTTCGTCAAGCACTACTATATATACCTCTTTTACTAAGTTTTGGTATTGTAACGAAGCTTCTTTGTCAAGGTACTTTGCTTCGCTAAGGAAATCAGGGATTTCTATGGTATATAATTGTTTTACTCTTACGGTTTGGGTTTTTTCTTTACCTTGCCCGCAAGATAGCAGTGCCAGTGCACCAAGTAAGGTTATTAAAATGTTTTTCTTCATTGTATAATCTAAAAAAGGGTTTTGGTTAGTTATAGTCTTTTTTAACGGTTGCAAGTAAGTTAAAAAGTTTAAAAACTCTATTTTTACAGTTATTAAATTTGCGATATGAAAAATTTACTTATCATATTATTGCTTGCAGTTGGCAGTATTTATGCCCAAACGGACGAGTTTACGTTCTCTGCCGTAATACAAAACCCCAACAGCGATTCGCTGGTTATACGCTCCAAATCAATGCAGAAAGTTATTAAAGCTCATAAACAGGGGCACTTTAAAGAAGCTTTTCCCATAAATGCCGGTTTATATCAAATATATGATGGAAAAGAATATAGCGTGCTGTACCTGGATAACAGCTATAATCTTGCCATGACAGTAACCGGGGGCAAATTCCTTGAAACCTTACAGTTTACAGGTGAGGGGGCAGCCGAAAACAATTTTCTGACTAAAAAACTGCTTGCCGATAAAGAGTTCCGGAAAAGCCTTGATGATTTGCCTAACGAACCGGGAGCAGCCCAGAAAATAGTGGGAGAGCGGACAAAAGAGTTACGCTCGGCACTGGAGAATCCTGCAATAAACGAGACGTTTAAAAACCTTATGATAAATGTGCTTACCCAAGAGCAGAAGCAACTGGAAGCTATAGCAAAGCGGGCACAAGATGCTCAGAAAATGAAAGGTAAGCCATCGCCACTTTTTGCTTACGAAAATTATAATGGAGGTATTACCAACCTTAAGGACCTGAGGGGTAAATATGTGTATATAGATGTTTGGGCAACATGGTGTGGCCCTTGCCGTAAAGAGATACCTCATTTGCAGGAAATAGAAAAAAAATACCATGATAAGGACATAGTGTTTGTAAGCATCTCTGTAGATAAAGAAAAAGACCATGATAAATGGAAGAAATTTGTAGAAAAAGAAGCATTGGGCGGTGTACAGCTTATTGCCGATAAAGACTGGAAGTCGGACTTTATTGCTGCTTATGAAATTCACTCCATACCGCGTTTTTTACTGATAGATCCTAAGGGTAATGTAGTGCACTCTGATGCTGCCCGCCCCTCTGACCCTGCATTACAGGAATTACTTGACAAACTTTTAAAATAAACGATTTTTATACTATTTAATTCAAATGAAAAAAGCACTATGGTTATTGCTGGCTTGTACGGGTGTATATGCGCAATCGGAAATTCAGAACTTTAAAGGAGTAATTAAAAACAGCATGGCTGACTCTATAGTGGTTAAAAAGCAACCGGGAAGTTGGAACAAATCCTATGTTTTGAACAAGGGAGGAGAGTTTTCGGGCAAGCTGCAACAAGGTTTGGGTATGTTTACGCTGCATTATGGTGATAAGGAAATCAATATGTATTTGGGTAACGATTCAGACATTACCATTACTGCGAATGGTGATAATTTTATTGAAACAATTAAATATACCGGTAAGGGCGCTGATGAAAATAATTTTTTGGCAGATTATGCAAGGGGGAGGCAAACCTTAATGAAGAAATATGAGGATAGTGGCGAAAAAGAAGCTATAAGTAAAGATATAGATAAGCTTATTGCAGATTTTGAAGAAAGACTCAAGAGGAGTGAGTATAACTTTATGTTTAAGAACACTATAGGTTCTATTTTAAAATATTCTGAAAAGCAAATGCTGCCCATAGAAATCCGTAAACAATCCAATGCCAATAAGCTCGAAGACAAGCCTTCGCCTCAGTTTACCTATGAGAATCATAACGGAGGCACTACCGCTCTTAGCGACCTGAAAGGTAAATATGTGTATATAGATGTTTGGGCTACATGGTGCGCCCCGTGCCGTAAGGAAATACCGCATTTACAGGAATTGGAAGAAAAGTATAAAGACAAAAATATTGCTTTTGTAAGTATATCGATAGATAAGCAAAAGGATCACGAAAAATGGGAACAAATGGTAAAGGAGAATTCGTTGGGCGGAATACAGCTTATTGCGGATAAGGATTGGGAGTCGGATTTTATTCAGGCTTATGATGTAATATCAATACCAAGATTTATATTGATAGACCCTAAAGGCAATGTAGTAAAAGCTAATGCGCCAAGACCTTCTGAGCCTGCTATTACGGAGCTTCTGGATAATTTGCTGAAATAAAGCTGATTAGCCCGACATCTTTGTTTTGAGTTATTTCATAATAACCAAATAAATTTTAATGTTACTAAATTGTTACTAAATTGTATTTTTAATGTAAATTAATTTCATATCTTTGTAATAGGTTATTAAAAAACTAAACACGAATGGATATGAAAAAGATAATTATTGCAGCATTAATGCTGTCGGCTGGTATGCTATCAGCACAGGAAATAAAGCCAAAATATGAGATAGAAAGCCAAATGGTAAAAGCAACATATTATTACGACAATGGTAATATAAAACAACAAGGCTTTTATAAAGATGGTAAGCTGCACGGAAAATGGGTGGCTTTTAACGAAAATGGTACAAAACAATCTATAGGAGAATATGCTAATGGTGTAAAAACCGGAAAGTGGTTCTTTTGGAGTGATGCGACACTTAGTGAAGTAGATTACACTGACAGCAGGATTGCCGATATTAAAAGGTGGTCCAGAGAGGCTGTAGTAGTTAATAAATAATAGAATTTTCTTGTTATTTGAAAGGCTGTAATTTTTTTACAGCCTTTTTTAGTTTGGTGTAGGATAATATTATAAAATTGATTTTGGTTTTAGAACAGAGGTAAATCATTTCTGCTTTAAACAAAGCCGTAGTAAATACAATTTAATTGTACTATTTTAGGCTTAAAGAGTTTTAGGCTAATTAAATAGATTTTGAGTATAAATAAAAAAAGCTTTGAAAGTTTTATCTTTCAAAGCTTTTACATTTAGTTGTGGTCCCACCTGGGCTCGAACCAGGGACCACCTGATTATGAGTCAGGTGCTCTAACCAACTGAGCTATAGGACCGCTTTTGAGGTTGCAATATTACTACTAATTTTTGGTTAGTGCAAGTGATTTTTGAATATATTTTTTATGCCTGTAATAATATTTTGTAAGGTATTGATATACAAATGCACAAAAAATTAAAGATTGATTGAGGTTTCGATTTTAGAGAGTTTCCAGGCTAAAATTAAGACTTTATTTTTGCATGGTCGTAAATTATCCTGTTTCGGTTTTTACAATTAACCATGCCCAAAATGCTCACTTTATTGGGTTGTAATACTACGGTATAATTGTTTTTATTATACAATCCCCGCACTGTTAGCTGTAATTCTTTCTCGCCATTATCCGGGCGACATATTACTTGTCTTTTCTCAAATGTTTTTTGGTCATTAAACTCATACCATAAAACATTTTCAAAGTTGTAGCGGATAATAACGGTATCGTTGCTATCTCTGTCACATGCATAATTAAAATGTACCAGCTTAATTTCTTTTTTACGCTTGAATAAAATTAAAAGAAATCGTTTTAAAATACCGATACGAAATAAAATACGATCCAGTAAGGCAGACATATTTTTTTAGGTTAATTTGGGGGCGATATAAAGATGGTAAAGGGGGGCATTACCGAGTGCAATTTATAAAATCATTACATAGTAAATTGCTATAAAATACCCTTGTCTATACTTTGTCTATATATTTTTTCAGAATAGTATGATTTATTTTTGATGTTAAGATGCTGTTTTTCAATGGTTAATATTGTTTTTGTAATGATGTATGATAATTGGTATCCATAAGGGTTTTCAGATGGTTTATATCGGTTTATTTTGTCGTTAAACAGGAAATTCCGATTGATAAATGTCATAAAAAACTCCCGATTGCAAAAGCGACCGGGAGTTTTTATATTAATAATAACCTGCTTAATTTTTAATGATAATATTTGTTATGTGGTAACATTATCAGGATTCTTCTTTAATCGGATCTTTATCTTTTGAAGCATAAAGAACATTACCGGTACAATTACCAGTGTTAAGAAAGTGGCAAAAATAAGTCCGTAAATTACTGTTTTAGCCAGCGGCCCCCAAAAGATTACGTTATCTCCGCCTAAATAAATTTTAGGGTTATATTCAATAAACAGACTAAAGAAGTCAATATTAAGCCCTATTGCCAGCGGTATAAGTCCCAGTATTGTAGTAATTGCGGTAAGCAATACCGGTCTTAAGCGTGAGCGTCCTCCTTCTACAATAAGTTCACGATATTCTTCTTTTGTAAGTAATGCTTTATCTTCAAGCCCTTTTTCGGCAAGTTTACGATCTATAAGCAACTGCGTATAGTCAATAAGCACAATGGCATTATTTACTACAATACCCGCGAGCGATATAATACCCATCATGGTCATGATAATTACAAAATCGTCACCCGATATAGCCATTCCCCAAAATACACCTCCAAAACTCAACAGTACCGAAACCATAATAATTACAGGTTTAGATACTGAGTTAAATTGTGCCACAAGTATCAATACAATACCTCCCAGTGCTATAAGCAGGGCTTTTACCAGGAACCCCATATTTTTAGATTGTTCTTCCTGCTCTCCTGTAAAGGCATAGTTTATCTCGCCGGGCATTTTGTAATTGGTAAGTTCGCTCTTTATTTTCTCTACAATCTCATTACCGTTATAACCACTTACTACGTTAGAATATACTGTGATAACCCTTTTAAGGTTTTTTCTTTTAATCATGTTAAAAGTAACGGTGTTTTCGGAAGTGGTTATGGCAGAAATAGGGACTTGTACCAGTTGACCTGTTGCCTGATCTCTGAAAGTAACAGGCTGATTATACAATATACTATTATTATTTCGCTGCTCTTCTTCGAGCCTTACATTAATTTCATAATCATCCTTACCTTCTTTGTAGGTAGATGCTTTTTCGCCATATATAGCTCTGCGCAAAGTTTCTCCTACCTTGCCCGATGTAATGCCCAGTTCTCCCGCCTTGTTGATATCTACAGTAACATCTACACCCGGTTTTTGCTTGTTTACATCTATTTTAAGCTCCTCAATACCGGGAATATTTTTCTCGTTTATAAAGTCGCGCAGTTTATACGCCTGAGCAAGCATTTCGTCATAATCCTCTCCTTTAATTTCAATGTTTACAGGATATCCTGCCGGAGGTCCCGCCGCATCTTTCTCTACAACTACCGATACGCCTGCGTAACCCTGTACTGCTTTGCGGATTTCTTCCATAACAGAGGTACTCTTTACACCTTTACGATATTTAAACTCGCGCATTGTTAGGGTTACCTTTCCGCGATGTGGCATTTCACTCTCAGAGCCACTGTCCGTTTGCGGGTTACCTGCTCCTTGCCCTACCTGAGCTATGGCACTTTCTATCATGTAGTTTTCGCCATCTTCAATGTATTTATGGGCAACAGCATATACTTTTTCTTCTATTATTTTTGTAAATGCATTGGTTTTGTCAATGTCAGTCCCTTCGGGAAATTCGATATAAACCATAATTTGGTTAGGTTCATTTTCAGGGAAAAACAGTGTTTTTGGCTCACGCATTCCTACGGCGAAAAATGAAAGTATAAGCAGAGCAAAAGTACCGATAAAGAAAAGTCTCGGTTTTATTCCTCCTAAAGCATATTGAAGAAAATCTCTATACTTGTTTTCCAGCCAAACAAGCCCGTTATTTTGAAAACGCTCCATTCTTTTAACAAGGAAAAATTTATATACCCAAAGCATTATTACAAAGAAAAGCATCAGGTTGCCCATTCCTTTTAATGCTCCGGAGCCGGTACTTATTCCTCCGATAAGGGCTATTAAACCGATACCGCCAATGATAAGGCTTAATCGCACCATTTTTTTGCGGGACATTTCATTTTCTTTCAGCTTCATAAAGTCAGCAGTAAGCATGGCGTTAATAACCAATGCCACAAATAGTGAAGAGCCTAATACTATAGAGAGCGTCATGGGGAAGTATATCATGAATTTACCCATAGTGCCCGGCCATAGCCCTAACGGGAAAAATGCGGCTAGTGTAGTAGCGGTAGAGGCTATAATGGGCCATGCAATTTCGCCAATACCTTCTATGGCTGCCTGCTTGCGCGACATGCCCTGACTCATGAGCGAGTACACGTTTTCTACTACCACAATACCATTATCTACCAGCATACCAAGCCCCATTACTAAGGCGAAAAGTACCATAGTATTTAATGTAATGCCCATTGCTCCCAGTATCATATATGACATGAACATGGATAGCGGTATGGCAATACCCACAAACAGCGCATTTCTTAAACCAAGGAAAAACATTAATACAATAACCACAAGCAGTACCCCGAAGATGATGTTGTTTACAAGGTCGTCAACCTGTGCAATAGTACGTGAAGACTGGTCGTTGGCATACGTAATTTTAAGCCCTTTCGGGAAATAATCGTCCTGTGCTTTTGCAATAATCGCTCTAACGCCATCTACTGCCTCAACCATGTTTTTACCACTACGTTTTTTAATGTCGAGCATTACTACAGGCTCTCCGTACTCTCTGGCATACGTGGTTCTTTCTTTTTCTTTAAAGGTAATTGTGGCAATGTCTTTAAGATATACATTACCGTCTTGTTTTTTTACAATGATGTTTTCCAGTTGCGATGGTTCATCAATTTCACCTATTACTCTTATGTTTTTATTAATACCGTTTCGTGTTACATTACCACCCGATACTGTTTTGTTTTCAAACTTTATCGCGTTTATAATATCGTCAAAGCTTACCATGGCAGCAGCCATTTTATACATATCTACAGCTATTTCTACCTCTTTTTCTTCGGCACCACGAATGGCAGCTTCTTTAATTTGAGGCAGGCGCTCTATACGATCTTCAAGATACTCTGCATACTCTTTCAGTTTTTCAGAAGTAAAATCGCCTGTAAGGTTAATATTAAGTATAGGCGTTTCCTCAGCAATGTTAAGGTCAAAAATATTAGGTTCTACTTTTGCTCCGCCATCTGTAGTAGGCCATTCAGTATCTGCCTTTACTTTATCTACTTCGTCTTTTACCTTTTGCTTGGCATCCTGAACGCTTATATCTTCGTCAAATTCTACTAATATCATCGAATAGTCTTCCAGTGTATTCGATGTTATTTCAGTAACTCCCGATATATTATTAAACTCTTCTTCGAGTGGTTTTGTAATCAGCTTTTCTACATCTACCGCCGAGTTACCGGGGTTTATAGAGCTCACATATATTTTAGTCTCGATAATTTCGGGAAAACTCTCCCGAGGCATCGAGTAGTAGGTAATAAGTCCCCCAAAGAGCAGTATGGCGGTAATAACATATACCGTCATTTTATTGTTTATTGCCCAGGTAGATATACCGAAACTTTTTTCTATTTTGTTACTCATTATATATTGGTTTTATGAGTTGTTTTTTTATTTGATAACTTTTATCTCAGTACCGTTTTCTACAGCCTTTGCACCTTCGGTTATAACCTCGTCACCCTCTTTCAGTCCTGATTTTATTTCTACATAAGCTCCTGATGTGTAGCCTGTTTTTATTTCATTCTCTACCGCTACAAGTTCTTTTTTACCTTCTTGCTTTCCAACGGTATATACTACAAGTCTTCCGTTGCCTTTTTGCTGAACAATATTTTCGGGCACCAGTAATGATTTTTTGTTTGTATAGTCTTCTATTTTTAGTGTAGCTACCTGGTTAGGACGAAGCAGGTTTTCAGGGTTTGGTAATGCTACCTCTATACCGAAACTTCTGTTGTTTGGGTTGATGAAATTACCTACCTGGCGTACTTTTCCTTTATATGTTTTTCCTATTGACTGGATATATACATTTACATCAGCACCAAGTTTTACCTGCTCAAGATAAGTTTCCGGAACTGTGGCGCTAACATACATATCTTTAAGGCTTACTATACGGAAGAGGTCTTGCCCCGGGCTTACTACTTTGCCTCTTTCAGTCATTACTTCATCTATAGTTCCGCTAAAAGGTGCTTTTATAATTGTTTTTTCCTGTTGCGACTGTAGTTGCGCTACAACTTTTTGCTGACTTTTTAAATTGGTTTGTGCTTCCAGGAACTGCATTTCCGAACCTATTTTTTGATCCCAAAGTCTTTTTTGCCTGTCAAAAGTAGTTTGCGCTAATGAAAGTTGTGCTTTTGCCTGTGCTACTTGCGACCCGATTCCGCCATCATCTATAATAGCCAGAACTTGTCCTTTTGCTACTTTCTGACCTGCTTTTACATTAAGTTGTTGTAATACTCCGGACATTTCAGGGTATATTATAATATTCTGCTTAGTATCTACATTACCCTGTATTTCGATATAGTGGGTAAAGGCAGTATCTTTTATAATTAAAGATTGTACTAAAGGCAACTTTTTATTAGGGTCAAGCGAGTCTATAGCAGCATCAAGACGCGCAAGGTCGGCAGCCAGTTTCTCATATTCGCTGTGTATTACATTGCGCGATTCTTTAATTTTGGTAAGGTCTTTAGATTCTATAACCTCATCAACATTCACTTTTCCTTCTTTTTCGCCACATGAAAATAAAACAAGCGAAAGGGCTGATATATATAATACTTTTTTCATTTCTTTTTTCTTTAATAATTATTGAGCGGTTAGTTTTTGTAAGGCAGCTTTTGTGTTTATTACATTCAGCATAGCCTGAAGATAACTTTGTTGTGCAGCATATAGCTGCCTTTGTGCTTCTGAAAGTTCGAAACTTGATGAAAGTCCTTCGCGAAATTTTATCTGCTGTTTGTTCTCAATGCGCCCTGCAAGTATCATATTGTTTTTAGAGGTTGTGTACTCTTCTACACTATATTCATACTCGCTTTTGGCTTGCTGAAATTGCAGCTTTAAGTTTTGCTCCAGTTCTGTAAGCTCAGTTTTAGCCTGTTCCAGCGCTATTTTAGCTTGTTGTGTTCTGGCACTGCGCGCAAGGCTGCTGAAAATAGGAACATTGAGGTTTACCGACAGGTAGGAGTAGTCTAACCACATTTGATCTCTGCTTGTAAACTTAAACTCGTCGTTAAACCCATTGTAACCAAACGAAAGGCTTGTAGAAAGTGTGGGTAAAGCCTTGCTTTTTTCCTGTTGTAATAACAATCTTTTTTGTTCTTGGTTATTAACGCCCAGTTTATAATCAATGTTCGATTGTACGTTAAATTCACTTCCTGTAATGGCAGCATCAAGGTTTGCCATAGTAAGGTCTTCCAGTTTGTCAGTGACCTCCAGCTTGTCTTCCAGATCGATACCCAACACCAGCTTTAGCATATTAATGGTAATTTGCTCAAGGCGTCTTGCATTGTTTAAAGAGCTGTTTACAGAAGCGAGCGTTATCGATATCTGCTCTACATCTTCTTCTTCAGTAAATCCGCTTTTAAAGTTTTCGCTAATTTCAAATTTGTTTTTTTCCAGCGTAGCTTTATTTCTTTCCAGAATAGCAATATTTTCCTGAGTCAGCAACACATTACCATAAGCATTAATAACCTGTTCTTTTATTTCTATATCCGTTTTCTTTTTCGATGTTTCATAGAAATCAAGATAGGTTTTTGCTGCTTTAACGCCCACTATATAGCTACCGTCAAAAATAAGCTGCTCTAAAGTGGCGCTTGCGGTGGCACTGTGCCTGGTAGAAAAGGCTACTGCCATAAACTCTCCGGGAGTACCGCCAAACAGCTCTGCGGGAATGATGGACTGCTGTATGGAAAAATTGTTTTGATAATTACTCTGTGCACTTATTTGCGGTAGCCCGCTTGCAATGGTTTCCCATTTCTTTTTAACAGATGCCTGTATATCCCGCCCCGAGTTAATAATCGAGTAGTTATACTGCATGGCGTGCTGTACGGCTTCTTCCAGGCTGTAACGATAACTGTTGGTGTCTTCCTGCGCCCTTAGCTGCGGTGCAAAAAGATAAACCAATAGTAAACCGAGCACCGTAAAAAGGTTGCCTGTAAGTTGATTTTGGTTTTTCTTCATAGAACTATTGTTAATTGATTGATGATTTATTGATTGAATAAAATATTTAAAATAATTTGTTTGCGTTCTTCGAGCAGGCGGTCATAACTTTCCTGGCTAAACCCCATTGTTTCCTGCAGTAACGGGCGCATGGATACAGGAAATGACATGAGCGAAATAAAATTGAGTACAAATTGCTCCGGACGCATTTTCGGCACGTTGCCTTTTTCCATTTCAATGCCTATTTCCAGATAAAATTTATCCAACAGCCTGTTCATCGCCTCGATATCCTTATGACAATTTCCCTGATTCATTTGGGTAACCATATAAATTTCCAGGTAGGGATATTTTTTAGATTCCTCAAAAAACATATCCAAATGCTGCTCTATTTTTTCTCTCAAAGGCAGGTCAGAAAAAACAATCGATTCCGTACGGTCATGCTCCTGTTGTTGTGCATCTTCAAAAACAATATTGAAGAGGTTATCTCTGGATCGGAAATAATAGTTTATCAATGTTCGGTTCACTCCTGCGGCATCGGCAATTTCCTGTGTGGTAGCATTAAAACGACCTTCGCCAAAAAAAATCTTTTTGGCAGTATCTTTTATCAATTGCTCCGTATCAATATCTTTTTTATCTGACATTTTTGTTTAACTTATTTGTTTGACATTTTTGTCAATGCAAATTTAAATGCTTTTTCTCCAATCATACAAAATAAATTTATGTTAATTTTATCTTGTCAGTTTCCAGTAATTTTTCCAATATAGCCTGCCCCTTTGCGGTTACTATGCCACGTAGGTGATATTCCAAAAACTGCTTGGTAAGATCAGTAACATTAAACATTGTGGCAGGAAATATATCCTGATCTTTAATTCCGGTAAGCCCTGTAAAGTAGATGCGCGATATAAAATCAACATTAATAGTATCGCGATATAAGCCATTGTCAATACCCTTTTGCAGGTTTTCTTTCATACAGCCATTCATTTTCTCAAATTGTTTTGCGCGCAAACACGAAAATATTTTTGGGAAAAACTTTTGCAGTTGATAAAAAGGCGATGCCGATTCGTTATTTAAATGCTGCATCATAAAACTGCGTATAATGAAAATTTCTTCAATAGAGTTCTTGCCCATTTCCCTTATACCGTCTATACCGCACGAAACAGTTTCAAAAACGCTCAGAGTACTTGCCTCTACCAAATCATGTTTGTTACAAAAATGCTGGTATATCGTCTTTTTAGAAATACCAAGTTCATTGGCAATATCATCCATTGTTACACTTTTAAACCCAAATGACATAAACATTTCGGTAGCTTTCTTCACAATAGTCTCTCTCATATTAAAAATCCCTGATATTTCGATGCAAATATAGAGAGGAAACTTTTAACACCAAAAAAGTTTCCTTAGTTTTTAAATTATTTTTCATGTTGCTTATAAAAAGCGAAAAGTTTACTTTAGCAAAAAAAACAACCGATGCACGCCATAGCGCACTATCAGCAAATAATTAAGGAGTATTTTACCAATGTATCTTTAGAGAAAGAACCCCTAAACCTGTATCGCCCCATACAGTACATAGTATTACTTGGCGGTAAGCGCATGCGCCCGGTGCTTACCCTTATGGCAGCCGATGTTTTTGATGCCGATTGTAAAGAGGCATTGCCTGCGGCAATAGCGGTAGAGATGTTTCATAACTTCTCGTTAGTACATGATGATATTATGGACGATGCACCCCTGCGTCGCGGTAACGAAACCGTGCATGAAAAATGGGATATAAACACCGGCATACTCTCCGGCGATGCCATGCTGATACTGGCATACCAATATTTTGAGAATTATGAACCTGAAATATTCAGGGAGCTGGCAAAGCTATTCAGTAAAACGGCTCTCGAAGTTTGCGAAGGGCAACAATGGGATGTCGATTTTGAACAGCGTAATGACGTTACCATACCTGAATATCTGAAAATGATAGAATATAAAACGGCGGTATTGGTAGGAGCAGCCATGAAAATGGGCGGTATTGTAGCCAAAACAACCAAAGAAAATTGTGACCTGATATATAATTTCGGGCTAAATCTTGGTATTGCTTTTCAGTTGCAGGATGATTACCTTGACGCTTTTGGCGACCCCGAAACTTTTGGTAAGCAAGTAGGGGGCGATATTATAGAGAATAAAAAAACGTATTTATACCTGAAAGCATTACAGCAGTGCACACCATACCAAAAAGAATCCCTTTTACAATGGTTTACCTCACACCCGGAGGATGCTGTTACAAAAGTAGCCGATGTAAAACAACTGTTTCAGGATACAGGAGCTGATACTGCTACCAAAGAAGCTATTGAAGCCTATACCCAAAAAGCCTTTGAAACGCTAAAAAAACTGGATATAGCTACAGATAAAAAGCAAATATTGGAACAATTTGGGCAATACCTGATGCAACGAAAAGTATAATGTATATAGCACCCATAAATACCGACCTGCTGCTGAGTGAAGCACAAAAAGAACAACTTTATATAAAACTGGTAGAGCAGTTGAATAAAGATTTTACGCTTGCAAATGAGTTGCTGGATTTTGCTGTGGATATTACCCCGATTGATTTAAAACTGGGGCTGCGCGAAAAAATTTATACCCTCATACAACACCGCTTTGCCGAATATCTCAACCTTTTGTATATAATAGATGTATCAGAAAAAGAAATAAAAGCGCTGAATGGTGACGACATAACTGAACTTAGCGAGCAGGTTGCGTTCCTGATACTAAAAAGAGAATGGCAAAAGGTTTGGTTTAGGAATAGGTATTGATTTTCTTAAATACCTTGCAATGTGTTGATATTTTGTGTATATTTGTGCATATAAAGTTTGACATCAAGAATGTGATGGCTAACATTAGTAAGTTCTTTGTTTTAATAATAATTACTATTTCTTTAATAGTGCATGGAATTCACAATTATAAGAATTGGAATAGTTTACTTGTGCGTCTTTTTGTACAATCTGAAGTCTCTTGTGAAGGGGAAAATATCAATAATCAATATAAAAAAAATGAGGAGGTAGTTATGGATAAAACAAATATTAGTGAGAATTATAATACAAATAATAAAAAAACAAAGAACTGCTTAGCTTATCCACTTTAAAATATATATAATGGCTCCTTAATTTTGAGGAGCTTTTTTTATTGTCAATTTTTCTTAAAAATAAACCCTTATAAAAGGCATAAAAGCATCGCTGTAAACCCTGTCACTTTCGCGGAACAGTACATTATAACGCACACCTACGGTTACGTTCTCCATACGGTAGCCTGCTCCTAAAAATAAGGCGGTGTTCCAGAAATTCCGTTTCCTGTCAGAGTCATTAATATAAGAGGGTTGACCAAAATAATCCTCATCATAAGTAAGGTTAACACGCAGTTGTTCCAACTCGGCAGAGAGTTGCACTTCGGGTATAGGGTTAAACACCCCTATAATTGATGCACCATAAATATAAGACTCATAAAAATCGCGATATTTTATATAAGTGCCCTGCAAGCCTACACCAACACCTACATATTCATTAACCTCATATAATGCCCCCGGGGCGAGGGTAACATCAGTATAATTATTGCCAAAAGCTGCCCCTGCCGTACCGCCAAATCTTACATTATCCCAAAAGCTATTGCTGTTTTGCGCATTGGCAGAGCAGTAGCAGGTTATTAGTGCTATAATTGCCACGCATTTTGTTAAAAAATTGAAAAGGGGCATTTTACTAACTGTTAATTAATACATAATTACTAAGTATAAATATATAAAAAACACTGAAAGATTATTACAAATATTGTACTTTTGCATAAAATTTTTTAAACCAAAAGGTCATAAAGACATAAGTATGGACAGGTTTTCCTTTTTAAACGCAGCACATACTGCTTTTTTTGCAGATTTATACGATCAATATATAGAAAATCCTGATAGTGTAGAACCAAGCTGGAGAAGCTTTTTTCAAGGATTTGATTTCGCCAATTCCGGTTACGGAGACGAACTTACTGAAACTGCCACATCACCACAAGGTGCCACAGTACAGTCGGTATCTGATTATTCCGGACTTCCTGAAAAACTACAAAAAGAGTTTAGCGTGCTAAACCTTATTGAAGGCTACAGAACACGCGGGCATTTATTTACCAAAACTAACCCGGTGCGCGAGCGCAGGAATTATACCCCGACTATTGAGTTGGAAAATTTCGGGTTATCAAATGCTGATCTCAATACCGTTTTTGATGCCGGTAAAGAAGTGGGGCTTCACCAAGCTACCCTACAGCAAATAGTAGATCATCTTAAAAAAGTATATTGCGACCATATTGGTATCGAATATATGTACATCCGTAACCCGGAGGTGAGGAAATGGATACAAAATAGACTTTCGGACGGCGAAAATCAACCAAAATTTTCAGCCGAACAGAAAAAAAATATATTAGCAAAACTTAATGAAGCCGTTTCTTTCGAGAACTTTTTGCATACCAAATATGTTGGACAAAAACGTTTCTCGCTCGAAGGTGGCGAATCGCTCATACCTGCTTTGGATGCACTTATTGAGGCAGCCGCCGATAAAGGTGTAGAACAGTTTGTGATGGGTATGGCACACAGAGGTCGCCTTAGCGTGCTTGCCAATGTGTTCGGAAAATCGACTTCCGATATCTTCAGCGAGTTTGACGGTAAAGATTATGACGACGATGGTATGTTTGACGGAGATGTGAAATATCACCTTGGTCTTACATCAGATAAGCTTACCAAAAATGGTAAGAGCATAAACATTAATCTTGCGCCTAATCCGTCACATTTAGAAACGGTAGGAGCGGTTATAGAAGGTATTGCCAGGGCAAAACAGGACAGACATTTCCCCGAAGACTATTCGAAAGTATTGCCCATAGCACTGCATGGCGATGCTGCTATTGCAGGGCAAGGCATTGTGTACGAAATTGTACAGATGGCAAAACTGGACGGTTATAAAACAGGCGGTACTATACACGTAGTGGTTAACAACCAAATAGGCTTTACAACCAATTATCTGGATGCACGTTCCTCTACCTATTGTACTGATGTTGCCAAAGTAACCCTTTCGCCGGTATTGCACGTAAATGCTGATGATGTTGAGGCAGTTGTACATGCTATGCTTTTTGCATTAGACTTTAGAATGGAGTTTGGCAGCGATGTGTTTATCGACCTTTTAGGATACAGGAAATATGGCCATAACGAAGGTGATGAGCCACGCTTTACACAACCTAACTTGTATAAGCTAATAGCTAAACATAAAAATACGAGAGATATATATGCCGAAAATCTTATTGCTTCGGGCGTAATAGATGATAAATATGTGAACGGACTTGAAAAAGAGTATAAGGCTATGCTTGAGCAAAACCTTGAAGCTTCGCGTAAAAAAGATTTAACCATCATCACTCCTTTTATGCAAAATGAATGGGAGGGTTATGAAAAGGTGTGCGAGCAAGAAATGCTGAAAAAGGTAAATACTACCTTCTCTAAAGAAATGCTTGACGATATTGCATCGGTTATTACCCAATTGCCTTCGGATAAAAAATTCATCAAGAAAATACAGAAGCTTATTGATGACAGGAAAAATATGTATGAAACCAACAAACTGGATTGGGCTATGGGCGAATTACTTGCCTATGGCACATTGCTTACCGAAGGGTTTGATGTACGTATATCCGGGCAGGATGTGGAAAGAGGAACTTTCTCACACCGTCACGCTGTTATTAAAGTAGAAGACTCTGAAGAAGAAGTGGTACTGCTAAACAGGCTTAACGACCAGAAAGGGAAATTTAATATATATAACTCCTTACTTTCAGAATACGGAGTAGTTGGTTTTGATTATGGTTATGCCCTTGCAAGCCCAAAAACACTTACTATTTGGGAAGCACAGTTTGGAGATTTCTCTAATGGTGCACAGATAATGATAGACCAATATATTTCGTCAGCCGAAGATAAATGGAACAACCAAAACGGTTTAGTGATGTTGTTGCCACACGGTTATGAAGGGCAGGGGGCAGAGCACTCCAGCGCACGCATGGAGCGTTACCTGCAACTTTGTGCCAACAATAATATGTATATTGCCGATTGTACTACACCGGCAAACTTCTTCCACTTGTTAAGAAGGCAGATGAAAACCAATTTCCGTAAACCACTTATTGTATTTACACCAAAAAGTTTATTGCGCCATCCTGATGCGGTATCTACCGTTGAAGAACTGGCAACCGGAACTTTCCAAGAGGTAATTGACGATTCTGCAGTAAATGCTGACAAGGTAAAATCACTCGTTTTCTGTACCGGTAAGTTTTACTATGATCTTGTGGCGGAAAGGAAAAATATCGAAAGAAATGATATAGCATTTGTAAGACTGGAACAACTTTTCCCGTTGCCTGTAGAGCAGCTTAAAGAAGTGATAGCTAAATATAAAAATGTTGATGACTATGTATGGGCACAGGAAGAACCTAAAAATATGGGTGCTTACAGCTATATGCTTATGAACTTTAATGAAGTGAAACTAAGATTGGCTTCACCCGAAGCCTCGAGTGCACCTGCTTCAGGAAGCTATACACGTTCCAAAAAACGTCATGCTGCTGCCATAGCCATGGTTTTTGATAAAGATTTAATCAATTAATATCGTATTTTTGATTTAACAATAGAGTTAACAACACCAAATAAAATTATACTGAGATGATTTTAGAAATGAAAGTTCCTTCTCCCGGGGAATCGATTACCGAAGTAGAAATTGCAACATGGCTGGTAAAAGACGGCGACTATGTAGAAAAAGACCAGGCTATTGCCGAAGTGGATTCAGATAAAGCAACCCTTGAGCTTCCTGCCGAAGCTGCGGGTATTATTACCCTAAAAGCAGAAGAAGGTGACGCTGTAGCCGTGGGTCAGGTAGTATGCCTTATAGATACCGATGCCGCTAAGCCTGATGGTGCCGCTCCTGCAAAAGAAGAAGCGCCCAAAGCCGAAGAGAAGAAAGAAGAACCTAAAAAAGAGGAGTCTAAAGAGGAGCCTAAAAAAGAAGAAAAAACGTATGCTACAGGCACTCCATCGCCTGCGGCACGCAAAATACTTGACGAAAAAAATATAGATCCCACTACTGTAAACGGTACAGGCAAAGACGGCAGAATAACGAAAGATGACGCTGTTAATGCAAAACCATCTATGGGCACGCCAACAGGCGGTAACCGCGGTTCTGAGCGTAACAAATTATCAATGCTTCGCAGAAAAGTGGCAGAGCGTTTGGTTTCGGCTAAGAACGAAACAGCGATGCTTACAACTTTTAACGAAGTAAACATGACGCCCATAAACAAAGTAAGAAACGAATATAAAGAAGAGTTTAAGGCAAAACACGGTGGTGTGAGCCTTGGCTATATGTCGTTCTTTACCAAAGCAGTTGTAAGAGCCTTACAATTATATCCTGATGTTAACTCTATGATAGATGGCGATTATAAAATTACTTACGATTTCTGCGATATCTCAGTAGCAGTATCAGGACCAAAAGGATTGATGGTTCCTGTAGTACGTAATGCAGAAACACTATCATTCAGAGGCATTGAGTCGGAAATAAAACGTCTTGCTATTCGCGCACGCGATGGTCAGATAACTGTAGATGATATGACAGGCGGTACATTTACCATTTCTAACGGCGGTGTATTTGGCAGTATGCTATCTACCCCAATTATTAACCCTCCGCAATCAGGTATCCTGGGTATGCACAACATTATCGAGCGTCCTATTGCCGTAGATGGCAAAGTGGAAATACA
This sequence comes from Flavobacterium salilacus subsp. salilacus, assembly GCF_004634195.1. GTDB lineage: Bacteria > Bacteroidota > Bacteroidia > Flavobacteriales > Flavobacteriaceae > Flavobacterium > Flavobacterium salilacus. Next base: position 557,099 of record NZ_SKBP01000001.1, on the reverse strand, counting down.
CCCTATGATGTATGTAGCACTTTCTTATGACCACAGGATTATCGACGGTCGTGAGTCAGTAGGTTTCCTTGTAGCAGTAAAAGAAGGGCTTGAAAACCCTGTAGAGCTGCTTATGGACAACAATCCTAAAAAAGCATTTGAACTTTAGGATAAAGCAATTATATATAAAACGCCCGCTCATCATTGAGCGGGCGTTTTTTGTTTTAGAAATGTAGTTTTGGTTGTTAACGTTTAATATTAAATGTACCCTCAGTTATTTCAAGTAAATATAAACCTTGTTGAATATCATATCTTGACAATTCTCCCGAAAAAGTACCGGACAGCTTTTCGATATTATTTTTTTGTACAATGTGATCTATCTGTATTAGTTCTTCATCATTATAGCCACCTTCATCATAAACTTTATTTCCTAATTCATACAGCCATTTAACATCTACCTCTTCACCTCCTGTTTCTCCTTGATATATTTCAAAAGAAATTGATTCTTCTGAGTTTTCTGATTCAGATGCTATTATTGTTAATAATACAGTTCCGTCTTCTGGTGTTCCTGTGTTGATTATAACATGGTTAAATGTTTTCTGTACACCATCAACTTTAAATTTTACGAAAGAAGTAGTGTTGTCGTCGGTTGAGTTTGAATCGTCGTCAGAACAAGAACTGATTGATAGTGTTAATATTGAAAGCGATAATAATAAAAATAATTGTTTCATTTTGTAATTTGTTTAAGTTAGAAATTAATTAAGTGCAATGATATAAAAATTTTACATTGTCCTAAAATTTTTATAATAAAACCTTTCAAACATGAGGTATAGTAATAGAGAGCATGTGTTTTTATTTTAAAGGGATATGATTTTAGCCGGGTATGCCCATTTTCTTTAAATGCCTGAAATGGGATCTCATCATTTGCCATAGCGACATTTTATGGTAGGGGAAATCATACTCTGCGGTAACTTGTTCTATAACAGTATTAATAAGGTCATAATTGGTATGGCATATATTGGGGAATAAATGATGGGCTGCATGGCAGTTGGCACCTCCGCTAAGCACCCGGGCAATTCTACTTTCAGGATTCCAATCACAGCTTGTTCTGAGCTGGTGCACCGCCCATGAGTAATCGAGGGTATTGTCTTGCGGTTCAAAATAATCGGCTTCTTCAAAAAAGTGAGTCCCCACTAACATAATTACAAAAAGCAAAGAGGTAAAGGCTGAGGCAGATACATAAGTAAGAAAAATAAACCCCACTGAAAAATCGGTTAGCTGTATGGGTATGTAAAGTACCAAGAAAAAATAAAAAATTTTAAACAGGAAAAACCTAAGATATAACTCCGGCTTAGCCACCCCTTTTCTCATCCAGCTATACTCTTTTGAAAACAGGTATATCCAGTCACCCATAAACACAGAATGCAGTAATGCAAGCATATATACAAACGGGGCATAAAGATGTTGATACTTATGTTTTGCTGACCATGGATGTGAGGGAGCCAGCCTAAGGAAAGGATTTTTATCAATATCAATATCGCTTCCCTCAACATTAGCATACAGATGGTGGGAGCGAATATGCCGCAAACCCCACAAAAGAGGGTCGATACCAACCGTTAAAAAACTGAAGAAGTGCAGCACCTGATTAGCAGATTTGTTTTTAAAAGCGGTGTTATGAGAGGCATCATGCCCCAGGCAGAAGCCCATGAGCAGACCGGAAATTTGAAAAGCAAGGTATAAAAACCAAAAAACAAGGGTATTGCCTGAGTTTAAAAGTAAATAGTAGGAGGCGTAGCAGATAGCAGCCCAAAAAATACCTTTAGCCCAAAAGTTGGTATTGCCATGTTTAGCAATGTTTTCTCCCAACTCTTCAAAAGCTTTAGACCGCAGCGTTTTGTAAAATTCTTTTTCTTTTGGGTCATTCTTAAATTTCCGGACTTTCATACCTGTTTTTTTATCAGGTTTAATAACTCCGGTAAAGCGGTTTTTATTGTATTTGTAAAAGTAGCACAGGAAATCCTAAAAAAAATAGTAGGGCTTATAGAGAAACCGGCATATAAAAAAGTGCCCGCTAACCGGCGGGCACTTTTGTTTTTATATAGACTTTTTACTTAAGGAAGGCTGTTTAACATGTTAATAAGTGCGGGGTCTGTTGCTATAGCAAGGTCTGACTGTGTGAAAACAATAACGTCATTACCCACTATAGTTACTTGTTGTACACCTACTAACCATTGTCCTCCTTGTGAGGAAACAAATATTACATTAAATTGTGCTCCAACAGGAATGTTGTCATACGGGTCATCAAATAATTGTGCTCCGTAATCAAAATTGTTAAACCCTGTAAGCATGTTCATTTGCCCTTGATAAGACATATATACCATTGAGTTGGTGTCGTCAAATCCGTCAGGAGCATCAACCCAAATTCCGGTATATTCATCAAAACCGAGCGCGTCCAGTTTATCGATATTACACCACCCGAAGCTTAGCATTTCCATAATAAATCTTCCGCCTTCTTCGGTTACTTCTCTTTCATTCCCTTCGTCATCGGTGTCTTTTTCCCATACTACATCTCCGTCTTCATCTTCTTCGCCGGTCCATACAATCATGTTCTCAGCGTCTTCTCCTTCACTTCCCGACAGTTCTGTTGGGACAGATAGTGTATAAGGCACACCGTCGTCTATATCCTCACCTTCTTCGGTAGTCATATTTACATAAAACTCACCTCCGGTAATAAGTGGTGCCAAAACAGACTCTTCGTTTGCTTCACCTTCAGGAACTCCCATAGTTGGCATGCCCGTGGCTACCATATTGCCTATCCCGAATATCTCTATAAATTCTACAGTAACAGTTCCGTTATACGGATTTCCGTTCACCGTTAAATTGCTGGGAGTAAAACTCACCTCAACACCCATTTCCGATTTGAATTTAACCTCTTTTCTTCCTGTTTCAAATTTGAAAAATTGCTTTAAGCTTTCTCTATTGTTTTGCTCTAAAGCATACAGTCCGCCCTCCTGATTTTCTGAAGATTTCAGTTGAGCACTCTTATTGTCTGTTACCGTGTTATCTTCACTGCTGCATGCAGCGAAAATCAGTGCTAAAAAAGCACTTGTAAATAATAATTTGTTTTTCATAATAATAAATTAATTGGATTAAGTTAATATGTAAATCGAAATAAGTAGTAGCTAGCATATTTACCCTTTCGATTTTACTAAAGTTACTAAACTGGTATATGTTGATGCTTTTTTGGGTGTTTTTTCGATGAGAAGTAAATTTTTTATGTTAAAATGTAGATAAAGTATATTTTAACATAAAAAATTCAGCAAATTTTTAGGTTTTTTAAAGTTTTTGTCTGACGGTATTGGGGTATGAGTATTTTAAATAAAAAATAAGGTTGGTGGTTTTAAAGCTACTAAAGTATCAAAAATAATTCCCATAAGAGTGCTGTTTTTTACTCTAACTATTTTAAATAAAAGCAGTTATTGTAATAATCTATTATTGCTTTACCCTGCATTAGTATATCAGCGCCTATAATACCGTGTACGGGTTTTGCTTTATATTGCCGCAAAGCCTCATTTACGTGCGACATATCAAAAATTATCAATCCGAAATTTTTGCTGGTCCATCGTCCAATTTTTAGTTTGTTTTTCAGAGAGGTTTGTGTATTCATACCTGTACCGCCCGCTCCGGCAGCTTTAGTATCCGAATCCGCAGCTAAAAGCTCAAAATACTCTATACTGTCAAAACCCACACAACTGTTAGATGCTCCTGTATCGAGTATAAAGTTGCCCTGAATGTCATTTATTTTTGCTTTAATAAGCAAATGCTGCGTTTTTGATATTTTAAATTTGATGCGTTTATAACCTTTTTCTTTCAGGCTATTATACAGATTTTCCATTATTAAATGTTAATTGCTACCCAAAAATACTTTAAAATATTCGATAAAGGAGGTAAAAACATTTGCAACTTTGTAATTTTACCGGGCAAAAAAAAGAACTAAAACATGACATTGACAGATACACATACCCATTTATACAGCGAAGCATTTGAAGAAGACAGAGAAAGTATGATACAGCGCGCTATAGATGCGGGTGTAACCCGCATGTTTGTACCCTCTATAGATTCTGCCTACACACAGCAGATGTATGAATTGGAAGCACAATACCCTGAAAATGTATTTTTGATGATGGGATTGCACCCTACCCATGTAAAGGATAACTATGAGGTAGAGCTTGCCCATGTAGAAGCAGCGCTTGCCAAACGCAAGTTTGCCGCCGTAGGCGAAATAGGTATCGACCTGTATTGGGATAAAACCCACCTGAAAGAACAACAGCACGCTTTTAAGTATCAAATACAATTAGCTAAAAAATACAGCTTGCCCATCAATATTCATTGCCGAGATGCTTTTGATGAGGTTTTTGAAGTGCTGGAATCTGAAAAAGGGGATGGGTTATATGGTATTTTCCACTGTTTTACAGGCGATTTTGAGCAAGCCCAAAAAACAATTCACTACGGTATGAAACTGGGCATTGGTGGGGTAACTACTTTTAAAAATGGTAAAATAGATCAGTTTTTAAAGGAGATAGATATTAGCCATATTGTTCTGGAAACCGATTCGCCCTATCTTGCTCCTGCACCACATAGGGGTAAGCGCAACGAAAGCAGTTATACTTTACTGGTTGCTGAAAAGCTTTCTGAGATATATAACATGAGTATAGAGGATATTGCTGCCATAACTACCGAAAATTCTAAATCAATTTTTGGTTTTTAACAAAGAATCCCCGTTAAATTCACAAAAATTTTGTTCATTTGTGGCATTGTTTTTAACATTAAGAAGTGCATGTCAAAATTTGATCATATCCGGCCTTTTTATGACAGTGAGGTAAATGAGGCTATATGTGGTGTTTTACATCATCCGATGATGAAGGCGCTTATGAGTTTTGCATTTCCTGATGTTGACCAAAAGGTGTGGGAAAAGCAACTGCAAAAAACACATTCCAAACGCGATTTTCAGGTTAACTTTATATATCCTGCCGTACAAAAAGTGCTCCAAAAAAGCTCAGAAGGGCTTACTACATCAGGGTTTGAGAAGCTTGACAAGCATACGCCCTATCTTTTTATCTCGAACCATAGGGATATTATACTCGACACCTCATTGCTTAATGTTTCGCTCTATGATCATGGGCAAATAATGACTGCCTCGGCAATAGGTGATAACCTGGTTCAGAAACCTTTTTTGCACACCCTTTCAAGGCTTAACCGTAATTTTTTAGTACAAAGAGCGCTTCCGCCAAGAGAATTGTTGCAAAGTTCGCGCCTTATGTCCGAATACGTTTGCCAGTTATTACTGCGCGAAAATCGTTCGGTATGGATAGCACAACGTGAAGGGCGTACTAAAGACGGGAATGATGCCACCCATCAGGGTGTGTTAAAAATGCTGGCTATGGGTGCGGAGGGCGACAGCCTGATGGAATATTTTAAAGCTGTTAAAATTGTACCAGTTTCTATATCGTATGAGTACGACCCTACGGATGCATTAAAAATGCCAATGCTTATGGCACAGGCCAATGATGAGGTATATATTAAAGAGAAAAACGAAGATTTTAATACATTACTAAGTGGTATAATGGGGCAAAAAAAGCATATACATATTCATGTATGTGATGTGCTGGACAGTGAACTGGATAAAATAGCTGCTGATTTTGATAATCAAAACAAACAGATACAAGCATTGGCACAAGTGCTGGACGATGCTATACTGAGTACTTATAAACTTTGGCCTACCAACTATATTGCTTATGACTTGCTGAATGAAACAGATCGTTTTAATGCAAAATATACCGAAAAGGAAAAACAGCTTTTTGAACGCAGGCTGGAAATGCGGATAGATATAGAAAATAAAGTTTTACGCGATGGGTTTCTGGCAATGTATGCTAACCCTGTGGTAAACAAAATGAAGTACCAAAATGCAGTCTAAACCCAACATTTTACTTTTATATACCGGCGGTACTATTGGTATGGTTAAAGACTTTGGGTCCGGAGCGTTAAAGGTGTTTAATTTTAGTAAACTGCTGCAAAGTATCCCGGAGTTGAAGCACCTGGATTGTACTATAAAAACAGTTTCGTTTGAAACGCCTATCGATTCATCAAATATGACACCTCCGCAATGGGGTAAAATAGCATCGGTAATAGAAGAGAATTATAACAGCTTTGACGGGTTTGTAATCTTACATGGCTCTGATACCATGTCATATTCTGCATCAGCATTAAGTTTTATGCTGCAAAATCTTGATAAGCCTGTGGTTTTTACCGGCTCTCAACTCCCTATAGGCGATTTGCGTACCGATGCTAAAGAAAATCTTATTACTGCTATACAAATAGCTTCGTTAAAATATAAAGGACAATCAGTAATACAGGAAGTATGCCTTTATTTCGAGTATAAACTATATAGAGGCAATCGTGCCGTAAAAATAAGTGCCGAACACTTTAACGCCTTTGCATCGCCCAATTATCCTGCCTTGGCAGAGTCTGGCGTGCATCTTCGTATAAATAAGGATGTCTTACTGCAAAAGCAGGAAAACAAGAGTTTTACGGTAGTAAAGGACTTTGATGATAATGTAGTTATTATAAAAATGTTTCCTGGAATAAGCCATCAGGTATTAAGTTCCATACTCAGTATTCCCGGACTTAAAGGTGTAGTTTTAGAAACGTATGGCTCGGGAAATGCGCCCACTGATATTTATTTTATATCAATATTGCAAAAAGCTATAGAGCAGGGATTGCATATAGTAAATGTAACCCAATGTTCGGGAGGGAGTGTTAATATGGGGCATTATGAAACCAGTACTTTGCTAAAAGAAATAGGGATAATATCGGGTAAAGATATTACTACAGAGGCAGCAATAACAAAACTAATGTACTTGTTGGGGCAACGTGTATCTACCCATGAATTTAAAGCTCTTTTTGAAACATCACTATGTGGTGAATTATCTCCATAAATTTTCATAAATCCGTTTTAATATTCTATTTTTGCACCCGCAATAAACTATAGAGAGGTGGCCGAGTGGTCGAAGGCGCACGCCTGGAAAGTGTGTATGCTCCAAAAGGGCATCGAGGGTTCGAATCCCTTCCTCTCTGCTAAAAAATAAAAGCTCCTTAAATTTTTAAGGAGCTTTTATTTTGAAGAAAAAATATTTTTACAACATTTCAAATTCCTGCTCTTCGCCTGGATGTGAGCTTCTCACATTGATTGCATTACCTGCTTCATCAATTACAAACGCAACAAATTCTATATTGTTTGTGTTTTCAACAGATGAAGGTATTGTAACATTAAATGTTTTTGTATAGGTATTAAATATTGTAGTTTGACTGCTTGGTATATCCTCTCCCATAAGAGGAGTAATACAACTTCTCAGCACATGATTGTGCTCAAAATTTTCAAGGATATCGATACCATCATAGTAAGTGGTGTAATTATGTTGTTTGTATATCAAACCGTTTTCCAATATATAAACTACTAATTTCATGTTATTTCCGAAATCCTTACCAAACATTACGTTTATATCTATAGTAAGATTGTTACCATCTTGTGATGATTTCATGGCAAGACCTAACTTTGGGTTTTCGCCTTGCGTAAGTGCAATTACTTGGTTAAGATTGTTTGGCTCAGGATACTCCCATTGTGTCATGCGGTTCAGGTAACTTTTAGGATACCCTCCGGATCCGCCAAGTGAATTTTCTAATTCGCTCGTGTCATAATTATAAGGATCATAAACCGGACTTGATGGGTTAGAGCTTGGTCTGTGTATTGCTACGGCTACGGCATCATTAGTTTGTTGATGTACCAACTCAATACCATAGGCAACCCTGGGGCACCAGCCACACCATGTGCCTGTATAATCTTCTATAAGTACTCTTTTTCTGAAGTTGATTCCTGACCCGTCATTAAAATTAACGATTAGGGGTTCTGATTCTATATTGAGATAGGAAGCCTTTACTTCAAAATTTCCTACAACATCCGATGTAAATGTATTATCTCCCATCATCTCACCGTCAACATAAAATACAGCCTCTTCAGTCAGGTCATTACCTTCATTATCCTTTACGGTAAAAGTTATTGTTTCGCCTACAACTTTTATGGAGCTATCTGCAGTAAGGATAACAGAGCCTTGGGATTGTAATATTTCATAATTACTGTTACACCCCATAAGGGTTATGCAGGCAATAAATATCAGTATAAGGTTCTTTTTCATTTTTAGTAATTGAATCTAAATATATAGAATGCGTCAAATTATTTTTTTACAAGCTTAACTTGAGATACTTTATTTTCTGAATTTGTAAATCGAGCTATGTATATAGATGATGATAAGTTTGAAAAATCTATAGACTGTGTGCCACTTTTAATAGTGGTATTTTTTACCAGCTTGCCATTAAGGTCGTATATCTCCAGTTTACCATTATTTTTTGCATCAACATCAAGATTGTCAGTAACAATAGTACTGTTAAGAGTTATACCAATATTTTTAAGACCGGTAACATCTTCAATACCTGCTGCTGTAGTGTAACGGAAAGAAAAACTCATGATTACATCGCCTTCCGTACCATCAGGGTTATATTGTACTAATGACATATTGTAAATAACATCCTGTTCCGCTACATCACCTCCATAAGCATTGGCAAAATGATCTGCGTTAGGGTTGTGGCTTCCAGCGCCAATTTTGGCTGCATTAATGTCTTCAGGAACTGTACTTCCTTCACTTACAGAGAAATAACATTGCTCCCCAAAACAAAAGAATATAAAGTTTTCGTTTCCGCTGGCATTTTCAAAAGAGTCCATTTTTAGCTTCACATATATATCCTCAGCAGTATTGTTAGTTACTTGTATTGGCATATATCCGCCCTCTCCGCTCTCAGTGTCAAGAGAGTTGGTAGAGTAAGTATATCCGTCTGTAATTACTACACCGTCTTTTCCGGTTACGGTAATATCCTGTGCTTGTGATGTAATAGCGAATAGTGTTATGGCAGCGATTATAAAATTTTTCATGATAGTATTATTATAATTGTATTTTAAGTAAAAAGGCTATCGGAAATAAATTACTTATCTCCGATAGCTTTAAAAATATTATTTTGTTTATTATGTTTCTTATTACTCGATTACAAGTTTTACAACTTTTTCAGTGTTATTTTCACTTACAACCTTAGCAATGTATATACCTGATTGAATTTTGTTTAAGTCGATAGCATCTCCGTTAGTAACACCGTTTTGTGTATGTATTATTTTACCGGTAAGGTCAAGTACAGTAACATCAACTGCATCTTGCGAGCTTAAATAAAATATTCCGGTTGATGGGTTAGGATATATTCCAAAACCTGCATCATTGAATTTTTCTCCTGCAAGAGTACCGTTAGTTGTAAATGTTGCATTTTGATAGAATAGTTGACCAAAATCTCCATTGTTATAGAATAACACAGTATTGTCTGCTGACTCTATTAATATACCGTGAGGAACTTCTGCGCCGGCTTGATTCCATGTCCATCCATCGCCATAAGCATCAGTAAGAGCTACAGTATAGCAATCCGTTAAATCTAATGTAATTTCATAATGGAACATTTGCTCGGCATTACCGGCAGTATAATCAGGACTGCTCCATACAGTATTGTCGTTACTATCAAGAATATATGCTTTCATCTCGGCAGGGAATTCATCTGTGTAAAGTGTTACTTTAATGTTTTGAGATGACTCTGTTGCAGCATTCGGAACAATAGTAAACGATTTTGAATTTATAAATTCAGGTGATGTATTTGCAGGAGTAGCGCCATTTAACTGTGTTAACTCAATTTGATAAGTAGCCTGTCCGTCAAGTTCCATACTGTCAAATGCCAACTCGGTTGTTTGGAATTGCGCTATACTTAAACCTTCAAAAGTTTTTGTAGCGATAACTGTTCCGTCTTTTTTAAGTTGAGCGGTAGCACTGGTAATAGTGTTGCTGCCATAGCTTTTAAAACTTCCGGAAATACTTCCTTCACCTTCGCAAAATCTTAGGTTTTCAGCAAGAGGTTTACCCAAATTGGCAATACCTTCAACAGCAGTACAAGATGTACCAATATACTGTGTAAGTTGCTCCGGAGTCCCTCTGTCAATTTCATGTACAATACCCGGCTGTCCTGCACCTTGCGGGCAAATGGCAAACATAGTAGGATATCCGGGAATATCATAACTCGAGCTAACAATGTCATTATTAATAATGTGGTATGGAGTGTCTAGAGTCCAGTCGCCAAGCGGAGACGGTGCAGCCTGATATCCCGGAGCCGGCGGTAAATCTTCTCCGAAAATTTCTCCTTCCATAGTTCTTGGGTCAGACTCGATGTAAATAACCACTACCTCATTACTACCGTCTTCTCCATAAGCATAATGGATGTCAGAAAGGTAATGTGTGTTGTGAAAACTCCAGCAAGGACCACACCATGCAGCAGACATATATGCTACTACAGTTTTTCCCTGGTCAAGGTAGTCTTGTAATGAAACGGTTTCTCCCGTTACTACATCTGTCCCGCTAAAGTCGGGAGCATCAGATCCGTCAGCAATCTGTGCATTGGCAATAATTCCTCCAAACAGGAATAAGCCTAATAGTAATGTTTTTTTCATGTTTTTTCTTTTTGAAAAGTTAGTTTTGTTTTATATGTAACGTTTTTCTTTTAAATTGTTTGACTTTTAACAGATATAAAAAGGAAAAGTAAATTTTACCCGAAAATATATAAAAAAATGATACCCCCAAAATATATTTCAAAATTTTTCTTATTCTATTCTCATTTTCGTAATTAAAGATTACTTATACGTTATATATAATAAGTATTTTACTCTTAAATTGAGTCTTTTTTATTCTATTTAAAAAAAATGCGGGATACTGTCAAAATTTTTTTAATATTGCCACTCAAACAACATAATAAATATTACCTATAATTTTATAACATGAAAAATTTACTTGTACTGTTATTACTAATTACTTTTTCTGCCAATGCGCAAAAAGCAATGCCCAGCGTAACCTTAAAATCGGTAAATAATAAAACATATAATGTAAAAAACGATTTTAGCGAAAAGGACAAGCTATACGTATTTACATTTTGGGCTACATGGTGTGCACCATGTATCAATGAGCTTGATGCTATAAAAGAGCATTATGCACAGTGGTCTAAGGAGCTTAATATGGAGGTTATTGCTGTTTCTATAGATGATACACGCACCCAAAAAAGAGTAAAGCCATTACTTAATGGTAAAAATTGGGATTACACCGTTCTTTTAGATACCAATCAGGATCTTAAAAGGGCACTTGCCATTGCAAATCCTCCATACACTGTAGTAGTAAAAAACAAAAAAGTGGTGTATGTACACAATGGGTACAGTCAGGGAGCCGAAATAGAACTGTACAATAAACTGAAGGAACTGTAACCAATGAAAAGAAAATTACTTTTTATGTTACTGCCTTTGGCAGCAGGATCATTATATGCTCAGGATACCGAAACGGAAACTGAAGAAAAACAGGAAGTAAGGGTATATGGCGGATTTGAATCGAACATACAGTGGTACTTAAATGATAAAGGGAGAGGAATAGAACATCCCGAAACCCCTTTACGATCCAATAATTATTTTTTAACAAACTATCAGTACGGCAGGTTTACAGCCGGTTTTCAGATAGAAGCCTACGAAGATAATGCACTGCTTAACTACAACCCTAAATTTAAAGGAGGAGGTGTAGGCACCTATTACCTGAACTATAAAACTGAAAAAATAGAACTTACTGCCGGATATTTTTACGAGCAGTTTGGCAGCGGTTTGTTACTTCGCGCATGGGAAGACCGCGCCCTGGGTATCAATACAGCCCTGCGAGGCGGGCGCGTACTTTTCAGACCCAGCAACAGCGTTAGGCTAACAGCCCTTTTCGGGCAGCAGCGTACCGGTTTTGATGTATCTGACGGAAGGATATACGGTTTTGATTCGGATATTAACCTAAGCAACCTGTTTAAATTTGAAGAGTCCGATCTTTCTTTTGGAGCAAGCTATGTAGGCAGGTATGAAAAAGTAACCATTCCCAATCCGGCTTTTGATGAACTTACCAATGCTTTTGCGGGAAGAATTAATTTTATACACAACTCATTTTACATTTCCGGCGAATACGATTATAAACAAAAAGATGCAGTACTGGATGTACAAAACCGTATTAACAATGATTTTATAAAACCCGGAAATGCTATTCTTCTCAATTTCGGATATACAGGTACAGGGCTTGGTATAGATGCCACTGTAAGAAGGATGGAAAACATGAGTTTCCTCTCCGAAAGAGAACCCTCTTTTGTAGATGCCACCTCTTCGAGTCTTAACTATAATGATAAAGTACTCAACTTTGTACCGGCTTTAACCAAACAGCATCACTCTAACCTGGCTAACATTTATGTTTTTCAGGCACAGGGAAAAGTCGATTTTATAGACCAATCCATAATGAAAGCGGGAGAAACAGGCGGGCAGATAGATATTTTTTATGAGTTTGCCAAAGAAACAGCCATTGGTGGTAAGTATGGTACAAAAGTAGGACTTAATGCTTCCAGCTGGTATAACCTGCCCGGTAAGTACAGGTTTGCCCCTGCGGAGTATGAAACAGATCTTTTTGGCGTAGGCGAGAAATATTTTTCTGATTACAACCTTGAGATAAAAAAGAGATTTTCAGAAACATGGCTTACTAATTTTTATTACGTTCGCCAGTATTATAACACCCTGTGGCTGCAAGGCGGCGAAGAAGTAAATACAAACATTGTAACAGGAGAAGCAGTATATAACTTTGATACAACCAAGTCAATACGTTTTGAAGGTGAGCACATGTGGGCTGATGCCGACAGAAAAAACTGGGCAGGCGCTACTGTAGAACTTAACCTTAATGATAAATATTCATTGTACGTATGGGATATTTATAACTATGGCAATGATGATAGCGACCAGCAAACCCACTATTATAATGTGGGCGGTGCTTATCGTTACGGAGCTACGCGAATGGCACTAAACTATGGCAGGCAGCGTGGCGGACTTGTGTGTGTGGGAGGTGTATGTCGTTTTGTGCCCGAAAGTACAGGCTTTACAGTATCTTTAAGCACAGCATTTTAAAGGAACTAACCATTCACCAAATATATCAAAGCCCTTGCACTTATTGTGAGGGCTTTACTTTTTCTTTGCATTAATGAGTATAACTTATTCAATAAAAATAAATATTTTTATCCTTTAAAAGTAAGTACAAATGGATTCAGTTATAAAATGGGGAATTATTGGCTGCGGTAATGTAACAGAGCGCAAAAGTGGTCCGGCATATACCAAAACAGAGGGATTTAAACTACAGGCGGTAATGCGCCGAGATATGGAAAAAGCTGCAGATTATGCCCATAGGCACGGCGTTCCTGCTTATTATAATGATGCAGATGCACTGATAAACGACCCCGAAGTAGATGCGGTATATATAGCAACCCCTCCTGATACCCACATGTATTATGCCCTGAAAGTTGCCGATGCGGGTAAACCCTGTTGTATAGAAAAACCCATGGCACCAAACTATGCTGAGTGTGTAACGATTTGCAGGGCTTTTGAAGATAAAAACCTTCCGTTGTTTGTAGCATACTACCGTCGCTCCTTACCTCGCTTTAAGCAAGTAAGAGAATGGATTGACGCGGGTGCTATTGGCGAGCCACGCCACATCAACTGGCTGCTTACCAAAACACCATCGCCCATAGATAAGTCAGGTGAATATAACTGGCGAACAGATGCCAAAATTGCCGTAGGCGGGTATTTTGACGACCTTGCCAGTCACGGGCTCGATTTATTTATACAAATGCTGGGTAACATAACTATGGTACAGGGCATAACAACCAACCAGCAAGGGCTTTATACCGCCAAAGATGCCGTTGCTGCCTGCTGGTTGCACAATACAGGTGTAACAGGTTCGGCTACATGGAATTTTGGCAGCAGTACCAGAGAAGATAGTGTTACCATACATGGCAGCGAAGGTAAAATTGATTTTTCTGTTTTTGAGGAAGAACCGGTTATACTTACCAATGCAGCGGGGCGTAAAGAATTGTTTATAGAAAATCCTGAGAATATCCAGTTATACCATGTGCAAAATATGAGAGAGCATCTTATGGGTAATGCCCGGCACCCGTCAACAGGAAATACAGGAGCTCATACCTCATGGGTTTTAGATACCATATTGGGTACGCTGTAAGCCATTATAATCAGTGAAAACGATATAAAAAAACTCCCGATGTTTTGCATCGGGAGTTTTTTGTTGAGTTGCTCCGGTTTAGTGGGCGTTCAATTTGCCAAAAGTATGTTCTAAGGCACTTTTTATTTTATCAGTTGCGCCTGATACGGCTTTTTCAATCGTATCAGCATGATTTACTACACCTATTGGCTTTAGTCCTGCAATGCGTGCCTCTATACTGCAACGTTTGTCGTTCTCCCCACCTTTAGCGCTATTCTCGTCCCCAAGATATACTTCAAGGCGAGTTATTTTTTCCTCATATTTTTTTAATGAGTTTTGCAATTGTGTAGTAAAGTATTCTTCCAGTCTGTGATGACCTTCAATATTATTATCGGTATTAATTTGTATTAGCATGATATATATCAATTTAGTTATAACACAAATATAACAACAAAACCGCACTTTTGTTATGATATTAGTCATAGTTAACGTAACATTAAGTATTTATACTATTCGTTACTTTCTATTATAACGATATAAGTTAATGTAATCTTTAATTGCAGTAATACACCGATTTGATTTTATAACTTTAGGGTTAAAACCATAAATACCTTACTATGAATTTTATAGCTATAGCCCCCGGTCTTATCAGATACATCATTTTTGGAGCATTGGGGCTCATAATTACATTTGCAGTAGTATTTTTTGTTTTAAATAAAATAGGCAAAAATCCTAAAAATATACTACCCGTCAACTTTGCACACCGCATTAAAGTTCCGCTTATTCTGTTTATAATTGCCTTAGTATTACGTATAGGCGTGTCGAGCAATATTTTTGCAGAGCCTCAATTAAGCATTATCGGGCACATAGGTACATTGCTGTTTATAATAAGCATAACATGGTTTTTAATTATTGTACTCCGGGTTACAAAAACAAGGCTTATACGAAAGTATGATATTACCGCTTCGGACAACTTAAATGCAAGGCGGGTATATACCCAGTTTAACATACTGGAGCGGGTAGCGGTATTTATTATTATTGTGCTTGCCATAGGTATTGCCCTTATGAGTTTTGAGAGCATCCGTGCCGTAGGCGCAAGTGTTTTGGCATCGGCAGGTATTGCCGGTATCATTATTGGTTTTTCGGCACAAAAAGCATTGGGTACACTGCTGGCAGGAATACAAATAGCGATAACACAACCCATACGGTTAGATGATGTACTGATTGTAGAAGGCGAGTGGGGGCGTGTAGAAGAAATTACGCTTACCTATGTAGTAATAAGTATTTGGGATAAACGCAGGCTGGTAGTGCCAACTACCTATTTTATAGAAAAACCTTTCCAGAACTGGACAAGGAGTACTGCCGAAATTTTGGGAACAGTTTTTATTTATACCGATTTTCGTGTTCCTATAGATAAGCTGCGCGAAGAGCTTACTCGTCTTTTGGAAGGCTCTGACTTGTGGGATGGTAAAGTAAACGTATTGCAGGTTACCGATGCTAAGGCAGATGTTATGGAGATACGTGCCCTGATGAGCTCTGCCGACTCCTCAATATCGTGGGACTTGCGTGTATATGTAAGAGAAAAGCTTATAGAGTACCTGCAAAAAAATTATCCTGAGAGTTTACCCAGAACAAGGGTATCGTTAGCAGAACCTAATACAGCTAATCCGAAGGATGCTGCCATTGAGTGATGCATAAAGGCATAATGGTTGTTGCCGGCGAAAAAGATAGGCAGTCAGTAATAAAGTATAGGTAAACTTTTGCATCTTTGTACTACTAACGGTTATATACTACTATGCGGTCACTATTTATATTTATGCTCGGTTTTGTTATCAGTACTTCATTTGCTCAAAACATTGACGAAGTAGCTGAGGAAAAAACCGATAGCATTACTGTTAAGCCTGACCCCTTGTATAGAGAAGACCAGTTTTATGCTTCGATATCCTATGTGCTTATGCAAAATAAGCCTGACGGTTACGACCAAAACTCTGTTTCTACCGGATTGACTATGGGTTTTTTACGAGATATGCCAATTAACGAAAAAAGAACGTATGCTATAGCTGTGGGACTGGGGTATGCTTATTATAACATAAAACATGACCTTAAAGTAACCGAAAGTGCCGGGGCGGTATTTTATGAACAGGAAGATGCTGCCGATTTTGACAAAAATAAGCAAGTACTCCATTACCTCGAATTGCCTATAGAATTACGCTGGCGTAACTCTGATGACGTCAGCCATAAATTTTGGCGTGTTTATACAGGTTTTAAGATAAGTTATCTTTTTGCTGATAAAGCCCAATACTACCCACTTTCAGGAGGAAGTACAAAAGTAAAAAGCAATGGCGACCTTAATAGTATTGTTTACGGTGCCTATATTTCTGCAGGCTGGAATACTTGGAACTTATATGCCTATTATGGTATAACACCTTTATACAAACAAGAAGCAAGGCTGAATGATGATGGGCAGAAAATAAACCTCAACACGGTAAGTTTAGGACTTATTTTTTATATACTGTAACTCTCCTGATTTATGTAAGTTAAATCACATTACGATGCAAAAATGTACTGTTAAGGATATTTTTAAAGAGATTAATTTTTCTGAAAGCGAACTTGCAATTGTAGAAGAAAAATTTGAGGAAATTTATCCTAAAAAAGGCGAGATACTGTTATTGCCGGGGCAACCTGTACCGTATCAGTATTTTGTTTGTGACGGTTGTTTGCGCACCTATTTCATTTCGGAAATCGGTAAAGAATACACCATGCAATTTGCCGTTAACGATTGGTGGATTAGCGATTATACTGCTTTTTTTACGGGAGGGCTTTCTATGTTTTATATAGATTGCGTTAAAGACTCGATTATCTATAAAATTTCAAAAGAGGATATGGAGCTGTTGTATAAGCAAGTACCTCAGGTTGAAAGTTTTTTCAGGATAAAAATGGAACGCTTTTTTGCCAGTTTCCAAAAAAGAATATTGAGCGATTTGGCTCTCACTGCCGAAGAGAAATACCTTAGGTTTTTAAAAGCCTATCCCAACATTGAGCAGCATATAAAAAACTATCATCTTGCTTCCTATCTGGGTATTACTACCGAAAGCCTTAGCAGGGTGAGGAAGGAATTGGCTAAGAAATAAATTTATCGAAATAAAAAGCATTTATAAAAAAGGATGGTATTTACCATCCTTTTTTATTGCTTAGCCCTCTTTTAAGTTATCTCATTTATTATCATACATCAATTTTTAAGTAGGGATAACAACGGAACTTTGGAGTATAAAATAAAAGGAAATAGTAACCCGATAAAGATACAAAATCATGGAAAAAGAACTTTTAGTAAAATGGAACATCAGGGAGAGTGAAAGAGACGAAATTTTGAGCCTGTTGCCTGAACTGGTTGAAAAAACCCGAAACGAAGAAGGAAATATCCTGTACAACATTTACCGGTCAGAAAACAACCCGAACGAGCTAATACTGCATGAACGCTATGCGGATGAAGAGGCTTTAAACGCACACAAGCTTTCTGAGCATTATCAGAACATCGTGTTTAAAAAAATAATACCTCACCTCGAAACCCGTGAGCTGACTATCGTAAAACAAATCTATTAAACAGCAACTTATTATTAATCTGTAAATTTTTATATCATGAAAAACGTTTTAATTATTGTTTCGAATGCCAATGGAATTGGACCAAACAACAGAAGAACAGGTACTTTTTTACCTGAAGTGGCACACCCTTATGCCGAATTTGACAAAGCAAACTATCAAATAGACTTTGCCAGCCTTACCGGAGATACTCCGTATCTTGATGCCCTTAACCTTGCTGATGACCCGGATAACCTTGCTTTTTTAACAGGTAAGGGATGGGAAAGCATGCAAAAAGCAGTAAAACTGTCGGATATAGATGTAAGCGCTTATGATGCTATTTTTATTCCCGGCGGTCTTGCCCCAATGGTTGATATGCCCGAAAACCCACAACTTAAACAAGTAATTAAAGAAACTTATGAGCGCAATGCAGTAGTGGGCGCTGTGTGTCACGGTCCCGTATCGTTGCTTAATGTAAAGCTTAGCGATGGCACCTATCTTGTAAACGGTAAAAACATAGCTTCGTTTACTTCGGAAGAAGAAGATAAGTATGCCAAAGCAGATGTGCCATTTGATTTGCAAACGGCTCTTACCCGTCAGGGAGCTATATTTCATGCGGCAGCACCATGGTCTGCAAACAGTATCGCTGATGGTAATATAGTAACCGGACAAAATCCTGCTTCGGCAAAAGGTGTTGCAGAAAAGATGATTGCAATATTAGAGGCTTAACAGCTCATTAAAGCTTAGTGATGATACAAAAGAGGCTGCCTCAAAAATGCTTATTTAAGTACTTTTGAGGCAGCCCCTTAGTGTGTTTTAATTATACCTAAAGCAGCCATACAAACCATAATAATACCTGAGGTAATATACCTGCAATGCTGCCCAAAAAAATGCCGCTCAGCGAATGCTCTTTTTCCTGTAATCGTGAAGAAGCGACAAGCCCCGAAGACAGTATTAAAAAAGCGATGAGGTAGAGAAAAGAGATATGGTAATATGCCGATATGCTTATTACAAATACCGTTAATGAGGATATCCCCATTACATGAAGGCTTATTTTCTGTTTAAAAAGTATCAGGGTTAAAGCAATCATTATACTGATAAGGCTGCCCAAAAAATAATAATACAGTTCATGTATAACCAATACGGAAAAACTGTGTTTTATTAATACCAGCAGCAGCACAGCATAAAACGCTAACGGAAGTTTGCGCTCTTTTTTATCAATCAGCATTTTGGTACGTATAAGCCCCAACGAACGTAAAAGATAAAATAATGATATGGGCAACAGCATGGTTAATATAAGCACTTGTATAAATACAAGATAAATTTCGTGCTTATAAAAATAATTTTGCGTTACCAGGAAATAAAACAAGGTAGCATATAGTGGAATAAGCAGCGGGTTAAAAGCATACGAAAAGAAAAGAAGGAGTTTTTTCATGCTCTATATTTTCTTTCGCATCCTTGCTACAGGTATATCCAGTTGTTCCCTGTATTTTGCGATAGTTCTCCGGGCTATCGGGTAGCCCTTGTCTTTCAGTATTTCGGCAAGCTTGTCGTCAGGAAGCGGTTTTCTTTTGTCTTCCTCTTCAATAACGTTTTGTAGTATTTTTTTAATTTCTATAGTCGATACATCCTCACCCTGATCATTTTTCATGGCTTCCGAGAAAAATTCTTTTATCAGTTTAGTACCATAAGGAGTATCTACATACTTACTGTTTGCCACACGCGATACTGTAGAAATATCCAACCCAACAAGGTCGGCAATATCTTTAAGTATCATGGGCTTTAGCTTCGCCTCATCGCCATCCAAAAAATATTCTTCCTGATAGTGCATTATGGCATTCATGGTTACATACAAGGTTTCCTGTCGTTGCTTGATGGCATCTATAAACCACTTGGCAGAGTCGAGTTTTTGTTTTATAAATTGTACCGCATCTTTTTGCGCATTCGATTTCTCTCTGGAATGTTTATAGCTTTGAAGCATTTCCTGATAATCTTTAGATACATGAAGCTCCGGTGCATTCCTGCCATTAAGTGTAAGCTCCAGTTCGCCATCCCTTATTTTAATGGCAAAATCGGGTACTACGTGTTCTACAGTTTTACTGTTATTATCATAAGATCCGCCGGGTTTCGGGTTTAGCCTCTCAATCTCATCAATAGCCTTGCGCAACTGGTCTTCGCTTATGTCAAACTTTTGCATCAGCTTGTCATAATGCTTTTTGGTAAAAGCATCAAACTGATTTTCCAGTATGTTTATAGCAAGGTCTATCGGTTCAGTAGGAGTTTTATGTTTCAGTTGCAGCAGCAGGCATTCCTGCAAGTCGCGTGCGCCTACACCTGCCGGCTCTAACTGATGGATAACGTGCAGTATGTTTTCTACCGTTTTCTCATCGGTATAAATACCCTGAGTAAACGCCATATCATCTACAATTTCGGGGATACTGCGACGAATATAACCCATATCGTCAATACTTCCCACAAGAAACTCGGCTATATCCCTTTCGTTTTCACTAAGTATAAAAGTATTTAGCTGCTCTGTAAGGCTTTGATGAAAACTAACCTGTGCCGCAAAAGGCATAGTCCTGTCTTCGTCATCATCACTATAGTTATTGGCTTGGGTTTTATAGTTAGGTATTTCGTCGTCGCTAAGATATTCGTCAATATTTATCTCATCAGCATCAATCCTTTCGTTATCATAATCATCATAGTCGTCAAACTCGTCTGCGGTAAATTCATCCGTTTCATACTCGTCTTCCTTCCCGCTTTCCAAAGCGGGGTTCTCCACCATTTCTTCTTTCAGGCGTTGCTCAAATGCCTGCGTAGGCAATTGTATCAACTTCATCAGTTGGATTTGCTGTGGAGATAACTTTTGAGATAGCTTTAATTGTAAGTTCTGTTTAAGCATATATAATTGGGTGGTTTTCCAGTATAAAAATACAAAAACAGGCATAATAATTGATGCGTTTTTGGATAAAATTATAAAAATGCGCTGTAATGGCTTTATTGGATGCTGTTCCTTAATTTATTGCGTTAAATGATTATTTTAGCAAGATATAATCTGCTTAATACCCCTGCCATTGAAAATTCTGATTGCTCAATTTATTTTCCTGTTAATTGCTGTTTCGGCATATTCCCAAGCTGTGCCTCAAAGAAAGATTGATAGTCTTGAACAGGTTTTGGTAAGGATGAATAGAAATGATACGGATGAGATTGTAAAACTGGGCGAGTATCTTATAGCTCATACTGATTCTGATGAAAAGAAATACTATTTTTTAGGGATTATTATCTCTTCCTATGCAACAAAAGGCGATAAAGAAAAATCAATTAAGTACTTATTCCGCGCCAAAAAGATTGCAAAAGATATAGGTGATGCTGAACTTATAACAAAAGTATATGTTACTATCGCCAGCCTTTATACATCACTCAATCTGAACGAAAAAGCAATGATGTACCTTCAGGATGCGTGGAAAGAAACAGAAAAATTGCCCATTGGTGAAAAAAGAAGCAGTATCACAGCTTTTTTATATAATGAGCAGGGCAATTTTTACTTTAACAATAAAGAGTATAAACAGGCAAATGATAATTATAAACTATCTATAGAGGAGTTTCGTAAAACTTTAAAATCACAGGCAGCAAATACTCCTTTTTATTATAAATCGTTGCTGCACAATTACGGCAAGTCATTTTTACACTTTAATGAGCCTGATTCTGCAGAAATATACCTTAATAAAGCCCTGATTGTTAATGATACGCTGTACCCGAATTTAAAATACCTTATTTATAACGACCTTTCTGAAGCCTATACAGCAAAAGGCAGTTATCGCCGTGCTATTGACACCTTACAAGTAATGCTGAAAGACAAAAATTTCAATATCCCTGAATTACAGTCATCAGTATATTTGAAGCTTTCAAGTAATTATAAGGCTATTGGCGATATGTCGAATTATGCACTTTATAATGAAAAATACCTGACCTTAACTCCCTTAGTGAAAAGTGAAGACCTGAATGCCATCAACACCGTTTTCAATGCTGAGCAATATGAAATTATTTCAGAATCGAGGAAGGAAAGCTATTTGTTTATTGGAGGTGCTCTTTTGGCTATAGTGGCAAGCGGTATTTATATTTTTATACTATACAGGAAGAAAAAGAAGGAGCAGTCCATTTACAAATCGATAATAGATAATTTGGAGAGCAGGCTTATAATACCTCTGACTAATGTTGTTGAGCCTGAAACAGTTCCTGAATCCCATCTTTCAATTATGCCTTCTGTTGAACAGGATATTTTAAATAAGCTCAAGCAATTTGAAAACTCCACAAGATTCACAAACGCAAAACTCACTATTGCTACACTTGCAGTACAATTTAAAACCAACACGAGCTACCTCTCAGAAATTATAAATAGGGAGAAAGGCAAAAATTTTAACGCATATATAAATGGGCTTCGCATTAATTATATCTGTAGCCTGATTCATTCCAATCCCGAATATCTTAATTATAAGATCAGCTATCTTGCCGAAACGTGCGGCTTTAGTTCGCATAGCGCTTTTGCTACTGTTTTCAAAAGTATAACCGGAATATCGCCTTCCGCCTTTTTAAAACAGGCTGCAATAACCAGGGGTAAGAAATTATGAGGGTTGTGTGTAATGTTTTGATTTTTATCTGTTTTAACGGGTTTTTAGACTTAAAAAATCAGGGATTTTAAAAGTAATACATTTTTTTTGCCATACAAATGCACTTACTTTTATCCTGACTATTATTAACCAAATAAAAAAGATCAGTATGAAAAAAATTACTTTAATCTTTACTTCTTTTATCCTTTCTTTAAAATTATTCGCGCAAGTTACTCCTTACACTAACCTTGATTCCTTTCAAAGTGATTTTGAAGGGGAGCTTGAAACAGAAGCTTTTTTAACAGGACCTAATGAACCGGCTATTTGCGGAATGGTGGTTAGTAATGGGGGAGATGATTGCTTTACGGCAGGACAAGTAATACCCGGATTTGAACTTTCGGCATCAAACGACAGTCCGATTGTTTTTCTTCCTGCTGATTTCCTTCCTTCTGCAAATACAACTCCGAGACTTGGAGCAAATAGCGGAGCTGAGGTTACAATTATCACTTTTACCGGTGAAGAAGATGTATATGCAGTAGGTCATTCATTACACATTGATAATAATGACGATTTTAATTATAAGGTGTACGATAAGAACAGTAATCTGATTTATGATCAAACGGTTTCTTACAGTGCTTTTTATGGTGTAATAAGCACGGAACCGATTGGGTGGGTTGAAGTAAAAAACGTGAATGATTCAGGTGAATTAATTGGCGACCTCCAATTTGGGTCTTTAACTATGAGTGTAGAGACAGCAGTCAAAGATCAATTAGTATATTACCCAAACCCTGTGAATGACATATTGAATATCCGTTCGGAAAAAAATATTGTAACTCTGAAAGTGATCAATGTATTAGGTCAGACAGTGCTGGAAAAAAATACGGATACTAATAGCTTTATAGATTTTACAGCTTTACAGCCGGGGAATTATTTTGTAAAAGCAACCTTTGACGATGGTGGAATAGCCCTGTTTAGGATATTCAGGAAATAGTTTTAGTTTTTATATCCCGGCAGATGCAAAAAAGGGCTTTTATACAATAAAGCCCTTTTTTTATTTTTTTAAAATTCTGCGTTTTGCGGTGTTCTTGGAAAAGGTATCACATCACGAATGTTACCCATACCCGTTACAAACAATACAAGGCGTTCGAAACCAAGCCCGAAACCGCTGTGTACTGCACTACCAAAACGGCGCGTATCTAAATACCACCATAGCTCCTCTTCGTCAATACCAAGCTCGGCTATTTTTTGTTGCAGTACATCAAGACGTTCTTCTCTTTGCGAACCGCCTACAATTTCGCCGATACCCGGGAAAAGAATATCCATAGCGCGTACCGTTTTCTCATCATCATTAAGCCTCATGTAAAAAGCTTTAATTTTGGCAGGATAATCAAATAATATTACGGGCGATTTAAAGTGTTTTTCCACAAGGTAGCGCTCATGCTCACTCTGTAAGTCAGCACCCCATTCTTCAATAATATAGTTGAATTTCTTCTTTTTGTTTGGCTTAGAGTTTCTCAGTATGTCAATAGCTTCGGTATAGCTTACACGCTTAAAGTTGTTTTCCAGAACAAATCGTAATTTTTCCAAAAGGCTCATTTCGCTGCGCTCTGCCTCCGGTTTGTTCTTTTCTTCATCTTTAAGCCTTTGGTCAAGGAAAGTCAAATCTTCAGGACATTTCTCTAATGCGTAACGGATAACGTATTTTATAAAATCTTCTGCCAAGTCCATGTTGGCATCAAGATCGTTAAAAGCAACCTCGGGCTCTATCATCCAAAACTCGGCAAGGTGGCGTGAGGTATTGCTGTTCTCTGCACGAAAGGTAGGGCCAAAGGTATATACCTGCCCCAGCGCCATAGCAAATGTTTCTGCCTCAAGCTGTCCTGATACGGTAAGGTTAGTTTCTTTCCCGAAAAAGTCTTGTTTATAATCTATTTTTCCATCTTCAGTCATTGGCGGGTTGCCCAGCGGTAATGATGTAACCTGAAACATTTCGCCTGCGCCTTCGGCATCGCTTCCTGTAATTACAGGTGTGTTTACATATACAAACCCTCTGTCCTGAAAATAATGATGTACGGCAAATGACAGTACCGAGCGTACCCTCATAATGGCGCCAAACACATTAGTGCGTACCCTTAGATGCGCATTTTCTCTTAAAAACTCAAGAGAGTGTTTTTTAGGCTGCATAGGATATTTTTCCGGGTCGCTGTCGCCCAGTATTTCAAGTTGTGTTACCTGTATTTCAAACTGCTGCCCGGAGCCTTTGCTTTCTACAAGGTTACCGTTTATGGAAACCGCAGCTCCGGTGGTAATTCTTTTCAGCGTTTCGGCAGGTGTGTTTTCAAAATCTACCACACACTGTATATTATGTATAACGGAGCCATCATTGAGAGCCAAAAACTGGTTATTTCTAAAAGTTCTAACCCATCCCTTTACTAATATGCCGTCAATAGGCTTTGTGCTGTTTAACAGGTCTTTAACTTTGGTGTTTTTCATTGTAAATAATTTAAATCATTTTATTACAGCTACCTGCCTTGTATAATAACGTAGTGAGGTAGTAAATGCCTGCAAATGTACTAAAAACAACAAAAAAGTTAAATATTAAGTCGTAATATTTGGAAAACTTTACATTTGCGTAATGAACTGGTTATTACTCATTATAGCAGGATTGTTTGAAGTAGGCTTTGCCTCATGCCTCGGGAAAGCTAAAGAAACAACAGGGATAACGTCAACCTACTGGATGGGAGGCTTTTTTGCCTGTCTTGCCATAAGTATGTTTTTGTTATATAAAGCCACACAAACACTACCCATAGGCACCGCTTATGCGGTATGGACGGGCGTAGGGGCTGTGGGCACCGTACTGATTGGAATTTTTATTTTTAAGGAGCCTTCGCATTTTTGGCGGTTGTTTTTCCTCACTACGCTAATCGCTTCTTTAATTGGGTTAAAGCTTGTGTCCGATTAAAATAAATTCAATACAAAAGATACCTTAATTGAGATATTTCTGTCCGGCTGCGGCAAATGATAAGGACCATATCTGTAAAAGGCAGTAAAACCAAGCCCTTTATAAATTTCATTAAACTCTATACCGCTTTCATAATATCCTTTTTCAAGGGTGTTATATTCAATGCCTCCATGTTCGTCCTTGTTTTCCATATTACCCCACGCAAAGCGGGTAACGAACATGGGAGACAGTTTTATGGCATTAAAAACGGTAAAACGGCTCATGCCATGCTTTAGTTGTACTATTGCATACTGGCTTGAGAAAAACTCATTAAAATACATGGTTTCAAAACTGTTTTTTCCGGCAAAAGTAATCCGTTCCAAAACTCCGTCCTTATCAAGGTTATTGGGCGAAGTACTGTAAAGATGGGTAAGGGGCGTATCGCCTATGGCAATTCCTGTTTGTATAAGTGCTGATGTTTTTTGCCCGTTAAGATAATTTTTTTCCATCTCTACCCTAAAGTCGAGTTTCCCGAAAGTAAGGTCGCTATCCAGAATGCCTGCAATAGCCTGTGTGTATTGGAATGTAAATTTAGGAAAGCGTTTATCTACCTCTATACGCCCGGCGGGCGTTTGCATAAAATCGCTAAACGGATTCCATTGTATAGCTGCCGTAGCCGTAGCAAGATTAAACTGGTTGTAGGTCTTTCCGTCGGGGCTGAATACATAATTGAATTTTGGATCAATGCTACTGTGGGAAATTTGCCAATGGCTCTCGGTTTTTGGCAATAATTTAGACTCTAAGTAGGCTTGCCATGTTTTGTGCCCATAAAAAGTAGAGATGTTTATAGGGCGAGGGTCGTATATCTTAAACGTTTTTTTGTCAGTAGCAAATGATGTACTTGCAATTTCCCGAACATCCTCTGTATAAGAGCCTCCTATCCATGAGTTTGAAAACTTGCCTATTCGCACCGCCGTGCCCAAGCTATATTTAAAAGCCCCATCTTTAGTACCATACACACCATAACCGTTAACCTTGAAATATTCAGAAAGTTTATTGTTGGTAGTACCGCCCAAGCCCAGCCTGAACCCTTCGTAGTTGTTATACCGGATAATGTCTCTGAGGTCGAGGTCAAATATCCCTAAGGGTACATAACCGTTGATTATTTTTTTACCCAAAAATATTTTTTTCTCCCAGTTTTCTTTGGCTACAAGGCTGTCCAGAGCAATATAGGTTTCTATGCTCCGGTTGTCCATAGTATCTATACGGTAACGATTCCAGTAGCTTTCCGGTCTGTTTATGGCTTCTTCTTTTATTTCTATGGCTACATCGGGATGGTTTATTTTTACAGGAATGTTATATTCCTGTTCGAAGTTAACGGACTCTGAAATGAGGTATAAATAATCTGAAGCATCTTTTTCACGATTAGTTTTTTTACTGTTATCTGTTCCGTCAAACTTTATCGTTTCTCCCAGTATTTTAATATCATTTTTGTTGTTTCCTTTTACAATTTTCAGTTTTTTCTCATCAGGAAACCATAAGTTTAATTCTTTGTTGTGCTTAAATACGTGAGTAGAAGTAATATCAAGCACATTTTTTACTCTGAAAATAGCTTTTGCAATGCCGTAATTCTCACTGTCTATATACAGTAGCCCCTCCAGTTTTCGCTTTTTCTTTTCTCTTTTCGGGGTAAAATATACTACATACACATTTCGCCCGTCTATAGCTACGGTATCGAGTATTTTATATTGATAATTGAAAAGGGCATCATCGGCTAACGGCCCCGCATATTTGGTTTCAACAAGTTCTATATTATTGCCGTATACGGAGTATGACTGGAGGGTTAGCCCTATTACTTCATACAGCGGCTGTTTAAAACCTGCCATGCGTGTGGCAAGCACATTTTCTTTTAATCCTTGTTTTTTGTTGAATTTAAATTCTGAAACTTTTTCTGTTTGATAAAGATGTCTTTGCTCTATCAACTTTTTAAATTTAAAGTCGGTAGAGTCTAATTTATCAAAGCGTTTGCCTAATCGTTCGTAAGTATAAATTGAGTCAATTTTTCCCACTATCGAATCCGGGTTAGCGGTAACCAGTAGTTTATTGTAAGTTTTATACTGAAAACTTTCCAGTCTTTCTCTGGGGTTGTTGTCTGGTTTTTTATAAATTACTTTTCTTATTAAAGCATTAACCTTATTGTGTTGCTCTATGACTACTTCTTTAAGCTCCTCATTACTTTGCGCCAGGAGTATAGTGTAGCTTTTTTTGCCGGGTATTACTGCTCTTTTTTGTTCTGTATAGCCAATATAGCCTACGGTAAACCATTCGGTAGCATCAGTACTGAATTTACCGTCAACATCGGCAACCAGTGTTTTTCCTTTATCAGTAGTAATAGTGGCAAAGGGCAGGGGGTTATTATGCTCACTTTCCCTTACAACGCCTGTAACGGTAAATTGTGCCTGGCAGGACAAGCCAAAAAAGAAAAGCAACAATGTAAGGGTTTTCATGTACCTTTTTATGCTAAACGAAAGAAACGGTAATTTGTTTCGGCAAAGATAGTATATAAATAAAAAATCCGCCTTAACGGCGGACTTTAAATTATACTTTCATTATCTCGGCTTCTTTGTGCGATAATAGCTCGTCAATTTTTTTTATGTAACTGTTGGTTAGCTCCTGCACCTCATCTTCGGCACTCTTGCAAACATCTTCAGACATACCGTCTTTTTCCAGTTTTTTTATTTCGGTATTAGCATCTTTACGTGCATTTCTTATACCTATTTTAGCATCTTCAGCTTCAGCTTTGGCTTGTTTTACAAGGTCTCTCCTGCGTTCCTCCGTTAGTGGCGGTACGCTGATGATAATGTTATCGCCATTATTCATAGGGTTAAAACCAAGGTTGGCAACCATAATGGCTTTTTCAATAGGATGCAGCATGTTCTTTTCCCAAGGCTGCACGGTTATAGTTCGGGCATCAGGAGTGTTGATATTCGCTACCTGCGAAAGCGGTGTTTGTGAACCGTAATAATCTACCATTACACCACCCAACATAGCAGGGCTGGCTTTTCCTGCACGAATATTTAAAAATTCTTTTTCAAGATGCGCTATAGAACCGTTCATCGACTCCTTTGTACTATCTAAGATAAAATCAATCTCTTCCATAGTATAAATATTATACTTTTAAAAAATTAAACGTTTACTGTAGTTCCCACCGGTTCGCCTTCGCAAACTTTTATAAGATTACCTTTTTTGTTCATATCAAAAACTATAATAGGCAATTCATTTTCCTGACTTAATGTAAATGCAGTGGTGTCCATTACATTAAGCCCTTTGCTCAATACATCTTCAAAAGTGAGCGTATCATATTTTACCGCATTGGGATCCTTTTCAGGATCGGCAGTATAAATACCATCTACACGTGTGCCTTTCAGTATCACATCGGCATTTACTTCTACACCTCTCAGTACGGCAGCGGTATCTGTAGTAAAATAGGGGTTACCGGTACCGGCACCAAAAATTACGATACGCCTTTTTTCTAAATGGCGTACTGCTCTTCTTTTTATATAAGGCTCTGCAATAGCTTCGATTTTTAAGGCTGTTTGCAAACGGGTTTGCATACCGGCGTCTTCAAGTGCTCCTTGCAGCGCCATACCGTTTATTACGGTAGCGAGCATACCCATATAATCTCCCTGAACCCTGTCCATACCATTACTGGCTCCGGCAACTCCTCTAAAAATGTTACCACCGCCTATAACAATGGCAATTTCTACACCTTTGTCATGTATTTCTTTAATTTCCAAAGCATATTCGGCAAGTCGTTTAGGGTCTATACCATATTGCCTGTCGCCCATTAAGGCTTCACCACTTAGCTTTAGCAGAATTCTTTTATATTTCATAGGGATTTTCTTGAATGATGCAAATATAGTAATAAATGTTTTCCGAAAAAGAGTTTTGTAATACCAACCCTATACTATAAGTTCATCATACGATTTTTTGGCAGCATTATAGCCTATGTCGAAAATTTCACCCATTTTAATTTTGTTCGTTTCAAACGTATTATAGGGAGCTAATTCGTCAGGGCTGATTACCCAGTCGCAAAGGCTGAATTTTTGCATATTCGTGTTAGCCGTAAGCAAGTCATAAGCCCTGGTGGTAACGGCCTTTATACTCCTCATGTCGCTCGCTTTAATTTTTTGTATAGGGCTTAAATATACCCCTATCAGCACTTCGCACCTGCCTTGCAACACATCAGAGGGGAAGTGGTTTAGTATGCCGCCATCGCTATACAGCTTGCCGTCTATCTCATACGGGCTGATAATGCCGGGAAAAGCAGCCGAAGCAAGTATGGCATCGATAATTTTTACCTCAGGTCCAAATATATGCAGTTTGCCCGATACGATATTGGTAGCGGTAATATGCACTTTGTAAGGGAGGTCGCCTATCAGGGCATCTTTAAAAATAGCTTCGAAGTAGTTTTTAAAAGCACCGGAGTCAATAAACCCCGCTTTGCGGAAGGTAAAATGTTTCCAGTGGAAAAAATAAATAGATTTGAAAAACTCCAATATTTCATGAGGTTTTTTACCCCAGGCATATAGTGCTGCCACAATAGCCCCGGAGCTGGTGCCTGCAATATGCGAAGGTTTTATGTTTTCTTCTTCAAAAAATTTAAGTATTCCTGCATGGGCAATGCCTTTAGTGCCTCCGCCGGAAAGTGTAAGCCCAATAGTGTTGCCGTCAAATTTCATTGTTACAATTTATCCTACTAAAATACATTTTTTTCTTAATTGTGTTTTTTTGTTTCTGTTAAAACTTGGTTGTAGCTTTGTAGTTAAAAGATAACACCATGCAAACCCCGCTTATTACTAACAGCTTAGAGAAAAGTTACTCTTATTCTGAATATAGAAATCATATTGCACAGTTACTATTAGAAGGTTTATCTACGGGCAATACACAATCTGAAGACCTTACCCATTACAGTACTCTGAATGAAGTCCGTATGAACCGACTGGAGAAAACCCTGAAAATAACGCCTGAAATAACAGAGAAGTTAAAAGCAATTAAAAAGAATTACATTTTTTTGGTGCTCTCCGAAGGCTGGTGTGGCGACGCTGCCCAAATATTGCCTATTATGGAAAAGATGGCGCAGGAAAATGATTTGATAGATTTGCGTATTGTGCTTAGAGATGAGAATAGCGAATTGATGGATGGTTTTCTTACTAACGGCAGCAGGTCTATACCAAAATTAATACTGGTAGATCCTGAAAATAATACTGTTTTGGGCAATTGGGGACCACGCCCGGCAGGAGCCACGCAACTGATAAAAGATTATAAGGCAAAGCATGGTGTAATTAACCAAGAGGCTAAAACTGAGTTGCAAAAATGGTATTTGCATGATAAAGGTATAAGTACCATGCAGGAAATAATAGAGTTGCTGGAAGAAGCAGAAAAGAATTAATTATTACCTGTTGGTATTGTACCGATAATCTCAATTTTATCAGAAACCGATATACCACCGGGGTTACATCCCGGTAAGCCTTCGGGTATTGCCGCACCGATGCTTTTATAATACTCTACCCACGCAGGAAAAAACTCGTTGGTATCAGGTTGTTTATACGTCATGGGGTAGAGCCTGAAAAACGGCTTGCCTGAATTGGCAAACAAAAATGCATCATATATAAGCTCGGAACAATAATAGCTACCATTATCATATACATACTCATCATCATAGGGTACACCCATTTGCTGTAATGAAAATGAAATAGCTAAAGGTATCAGGTTATTATATTGTTTTTTCAGCCTGCCTACATACATGGGTTTTGCGGTGTTCTCTGAAAATTTTTCGAGTGTAGTAAGCCGTACTGCGCTGCCTGCTGCTTCTATAACATACAGCATATCATTTTTATGATATATCATGCCCATGTGGCTAAAATCATTCCCGTTATAACCTTCGGTTACTGCTTCTATAGCATCACATAGCGGACCGCAATCCATATCCTGAAAAAGAAGATCGCCATCCTGCAAATCCACTTTTTGTGAAAAAGCAGAAAAAGCAACCGCAATCAAAAAAAGTGATACTATTTTAGCTTTTAACTTCATCTTCAAACGTTTCAGGATCTATTGCATCTGTAACCGAAAATTCGCCAATTTTAGTACGTCTTAGCGCTGTAAGGTGTGCACCCGATTGTAAGGCTATACCAAAATCATGTGCCAGCGAGCGAATATAAGTACCTTTGCTGCAAACTACTCTAAAATCTACTTCGGGTAATGCTATACGGGTAATTTCAAACTCGTGTATGGTAGTTTTTCTCGAGGCAATTTCCACTTCTTCACCTTTACGGGCGTGTTCATACAGTCGCTTACCATCTTTTTTTATAGCGGAGAAAATAGGAGGCTTTTGATCTATTTCTCCTAAAAATTGTTTTACTGTTTCGTTGATGAGGTTCTCATCAATATGTTCAGTAGGAAAAGTAGCATCTATTTCGGTTTCCAAATCATAAGACGGAGTTGTTGCACCCATGTAAAAAGTACCTGTATATTCCTTTTCCATGCCCTGCAACTCGGTAATGCGTTTGGTAAATTTACCGGTGCAAACTATCAGTAGCCCCGTTGCCAGAGGGTCGAGCGTACCCGCGTGTCCTACCTTTATTTTTTTTAAGCCCAAATGTTTTTTTAAGCTCCATTTTATTTTATTAACCGCCTGAAAAGAACTCCACTTTAGCGGTTTGTCTATAAGCAGTATTTTTCCTTCGGTAAATGCTTCGGGTGTCGTCAATTCGGGATTATTTGTATGTTGTAAAGTAGGCAAGCAGCAGTGCGCCTGCTATTATCCTGTACCAGCCCCAAGGTTTAAAGCCATATTTTTTGATAAAGCCTATAAAGCCTTTTATAGCAATAATAGCCACAATAAAAGCAATTACATTACCTACAAGGAACATTTTAAGATTATCCGGCGACTCCATTAGTAATTCATAACCCTTTAGCTGACTTTGCTCATACGTTTTCAGGAAAACGGAATAGATAGTAACAGCAGCCATAGTAGGTACTGCAAGAAAAAAGGAAAACTCTGCTGCGGTTTCGCGGGTAAGCCCCTGTTGCATACCGCCGATAATAGAGGCAGCCGAACGACTCGTGCCGGGCATCATGGCAAGGCACTGCCAAAAACCTATGGTTATGGCTTTCTTTCGGGTTATATCTTCTTCCTTTTGTATGGGTTGGTTGATAAAGAAATTTTCGATAAACAGGAGTATCACACCACCCACAATAAGTACTATGGCAATGGGTATAGGGTCGCCCAAAGCTTCTTCTATAAGGTCGTCAAACAAAAGTCCCAATACAAGAGCGGGTACTACTGCCAGAGCCAGTTTTATGTAAAAGTTGAATTTGGTAAAATCGAAAAACTTTTTCCAGTATAAAACCACTACTGCGAGTATGGCGCCAAATTGTATAGATACCTGAAACAGTTTTACGTAATCGTCTTCCTGTATGCCGTAGTACGAACTGGCAAAAATCATGTGTGCGGTAGATGAAACAGGTAAGTACTCCGTAAGTCCTTCAATAATTGCAATGATAATAGCCTGATAAAACTCCATTTATTTTTTCTTATTTTTAAAGTTCTTAATGGCTTTATCTTCGGGGAAAGTTTCGGCTACTTCTGTTTCAGGAACGTTTTTCCCGTACGGATTTTTAAGTATCGCATAAATAGTAATACCAAAGCCTATAATTACTACTGTAGGCGCAAGGCGTATTCTCCTGAAATTAAAGATAGCATCGCTGAAAACTTTTGGGTCGTCGCTGCCCCCGCCTGCCATAAGTATAAAACCAAGTGCAATTACGCCTAAACCTATCAGTAATATTTTATAATTAACCTTCTCAAAAAGGAAATGGGTTTTTATCTCGTTGTTGTTTTTCATCAGTTTCGTTTTTAGATTTTTACTATTGCCTTTTTGCTTATGGCTATTGCCTTAATAAAGGTCATCTGTTCTTAAATTCAGGAAACGCTGGGTGGCAAAAAAAGTACTTATTGCGGTAATGATAATACCAAAGGCAAGCACTCCGCCAAATACAATAGCTGTAGGCATCCAGTCTTCCCAAATGTTGAGCACCGGCAGTGCCGCATCAACATAATACACAAGCCACATAAGCACGCCAATAGCAAGTAAAGAGCCTATAAGCCCCAGCTTAATGCCTCGCCATACAAACGGTCTGCGAATGAATGATTTGGTAGCACCTACCATTTGCATAGTTTTTATTGTAAAGCGATGGTTGTATATGGATAGCCTTAATGCACTGTTGATGAGCAGCATGGCTATAAAGGCAAGGATGCCGCTTATAACCAATATCCAGAAGGTAATAACTTTTATATTATCGTTAGCCATTTCTACCAGTACAAGATCATAGGTAATATCGGCTACCATAGGGTTAGTTCTCAGGGCTACTTCAATATTTTTAATACTGTCGGTTTGTACATAACCACCTTTCAGGTGAATGTCGTAAGAGTTGAGTAACGGGTTGCTGTCCAGCAGGTTTTCATAGTCGCCCATAATATCCTTATTGTTCTGTGCAGCCTCCTCTTTAGAAACATAAACATAATCCTTAATGTAAGGAGCATTTTTAAGCTCTTCGCCAAACGATTGCATGATGCTGTCGTTAGCTTCTTTTTTAAAAAATACCGTCATCGGGATGTTTTCCTTTACATAGCTGGATATCTTTTCGGTATTAATAACAAAAAGCCCTAAAGCTCCCAGGAGCGTAAGCACAATGAAAATACTGAGTACCACAGAAAAATAAGAAGAAATAAGCCGTCTTTTTTGGAATTTTTCAAAAGATGATGCCATAGTTTATAATTTAGCGGTAAAAATAATAAAGAAATTTGTTAAACATAGTTTATAACGGGCAAAGTTTTGACTTTCGTACAATAAACGTAAATTTGCTTTTTTTTAAGCTGTCAGGCAGCTTTTAAAACTTTATGACTTTCAACTTTACAACTCAATATGCGATACAATCCCAACGAGATAGAAGCCAAGTGGCAAAAATACTGGGCAGACAACAAGACCTTTAAAGCAGAGGACAACACGGATAAACCGAAATATTATGTGCTCGATATGTTTCCTTACCCATCAGGGGCGGGGCTGCACGTAGGGCATCCGCTGGGGTATATCGCATCGGATATTTATGCGCGTTACAAACGCCATCAGGGTTTTAATGTGTTGCATCCGCAGGGGTATGACAGTTTCGGGCTTCCTGCCGAGCAGTATGCCATACAAACGGGGCAGCATCCGGCGGTTACCACCGCTACCAATATTGCCCGTTACCGCGAGCAGTTAGACAAGATTGGTTTCTCATTCGATTGGGACAGAGAGGTACGTACTTCTGACCCTGAATATTATAAATGGACACAATGGATATTTATCCAGTTGTTCAACTCATGGTATAATAACGATACCGATAAAGCTGAAAGTATTTGTACGCTGATTGCCAAGTTGGAGGTAAATGGTAATGCAGGCATCAATGCCGTATGCGATGATAACATTACTGCTTTTACAGCCGACGAATGGAACGGTTACAGCAAGGAGCAACAAGAAAAAATACTACTACAATACAGGCTTACCTACCTTGCCGAAACCGAAGTAAACTGGTGCCCTGCACTGGGAACGGTTTTAGCCAATGACGAGATAGTAAACGGAGTATCCGAAAGGGGAGGGTATCCTGTTATCCGTAAAAAGATGACACAATGGAGCATGCGCATATCAGCGTATGCCGAAAGGTTGTTGCAGGGGTTAGATACTATCGACTGGACAGAATCGCTTAAAGAAAGTCAGCGTAACTGGATAGGAAAATCGGTAGGAGCATCGGTTACATTTAACATCCTCACCCCTAACCCCTCTCCAACGGAGAGGGGAACGAGCAACCCATCTGTCCAAAAGACACCCGGATATATGACTGCCGATGGCAGCATGGCAAAACAACTTGTAGCCAATGCGCGTAATAACCGAAAAGAGGCTACACCTGCCGAGGCATTACTTTGGGAAGCTGTGCGTAACAGGAAATTAGATTATAAAATCAGGAGGCAACATCCTATTGGGAGTTATATAGCCGATTTTGTTTGCCTTGAAAAGCGACTGATAATTGAAGTTGATGGCGTTTATCATAGTACTGACGAACAAGCTGAACTGGATGAAACCCGCACGTTGGAACTGGAACAAAAGTACAACTTCAAAGTAATTCGGTTTACTAATGATGAGGTACTGAATGATATAGATGCGGTAACCTCAAAAATTAAAGAAGTATTAAGCGAAAGAAAATCGTATAAAGACAGTCCGGCTCCCCTCTCCGCCGGAGAGGGGCTGGGGGTGAGGCAAATAGAGGTGTTTACCACCCGCCCTGATACCATTTTTGGCGTAAGTTTTATGACACTTGCACCAGAGCACGAACTGGTTGCCGAAATAACCACATCCGAACAGGCAGCAGCAGTAACGCAATATATAGAAGCAACGGCAAAGCGTAGCGAGCGCGAGCGTATGGCAGATGTAAAAACCATATCAGGGGTATTTACAGGGGCGTATGCCGAGCATCCGTTTACCAAAGCGCCTGTGCCGATTTGGATAGGCGATTATGTACTGGCAGGCTACGGAACAGGAGCAGTTATGGCGGTACCTGCGGGCGACCAACGCGATTATGACTTTGCGAAACATTTTGATATTGAAATAAAAGATATATTTGCCCCCCAACCCCAGAAGGGGGAGGAAAAGCCCTACTCGCTTGAGGATGGTGCTTTTACCGAAAAAGGAGGCTTTACACTAAAGAACTCTGATTTTTTGGATGGGTTAGACTATAAAACAGCGACTAAAAAGGTTATTGAAAAGCTGGAAGCCATAGGGCAGGGCAAGGGTAAAACCAACTACCGCCTGCGCGATGCCGTATTCAGCCGTCAGCGTTATTGGGGAGAGCCGTTTCCGGTATATTATGTAAACGGCTTACCGCAAATGATAGCTGCCGAACATTTACCCATACGCTTACCGGAGGTAGAAAAATATTTGCCAACCGAAGACGGGCAACCGCCATTAGGCAACGCCAAAGAATGGTATTGGGACACCAAAACCAACACCGTAGTAGCCCCTCCGCAGGAGGGCACGGGGGATGCTGAAACCGTTTTCCCATTAGAGTTAAACACTATGCCGGGATGGGCAGGCAGCTCGTGGTATTGGCTGCGCTATATGGATGCCCATAATAATGAGGCATTTGTATCGGCGGAGGCAGAGCAATACTGGCAAAACGTAGATTTATACATAGGCGGTAGCGAGCATGCTACAGGGCACTTACTATACAGCCGTTTTTGGAATAAGTTTTTAAAAGACAGGGGTTTTATACACCAAGATGAACCTTTTAAAAAGCTGATTAACCAAGGGATGATATTGGGGCAAAGTGCTTTTGTTTATAGGTTAGCAGTTGAGTATGTTGCAGAATATAATATTACAGAAGAATCTCGCCAATTAGCAGTTAAAGATAATTTAGTAGCACCTTTAAAGGCTTATCAAGAAGGGACGTTAGGGACAAAATATTACTTTTCAAAGAATAAAATGATCGAATTAACAAATGGTTCATTTAATATAATAGATATTGATTTTAGTAATTTACAAAGCAGAATAAAGAATGAAATTATAGAAACTCTTGATAAAGTAGTTTCATTGTCTCCTTTTGAGAATTCAACTTTCAAGTATGAGCGAAATATAGAAATAGGTAAAATAATTTTTAATCCAATTCATGTTGATGTAAATATTGTAAATGCTTCAGATGAAATTGATTTAGAAAAGCTTAGAAATTGGATGCCTCAGTTTAAAGATGCCGAATTTATTACTGAAGATAACGGCAAATATATTGTAGGTCGCGAAGTCGAAAAAATGTCGAAATCGAAATATAATGTAGTAAACCCGGATGATATTTGCGAGCAGTATGGTGCAGACACGTTACGTTTGTACGAAATGTTTTTAGGACCGTTAGAGCAGGCAAAACCCTGGAATACCGCAGGTATAACGGGTGTTAGCGGTTTCCTCAAAAAACTATGGAAGTTATACTTTGATGATAACGGGCTTATTGTTACCGATAACGAACCAAGCAAAGAAGCCTACAAAATATTGCACCGCACCATCAAAAAAGTACAGGACGATATTGAGAATTTCTCTTTTAATACTTCGGTAAGTTCATTCATGATAGCTGTTAACGAGCTTACGGCTGCCAACTGCCACGAGCGCGCTATACTGGAGCCATTGGCAATTATCATATCGCCTTATGCGCCCCATATTGCTGAGGAGCTTTGGAGTCAGTTAGGTAATGAGGGCAGTATTGCCAGAGTACCATTCCCTGAGTTTAACCCGCAATATCTGGTAGAAAGCAGTAAGGAATATCCGGTATCGTTTAACGGTAAAACCCGCTTTAAGATAGAGTTGCCTATGGATATGCCGAAGGATGAAATTGAGAAAACAATCCTTGCCGATGAGCGTACAGCGCAGCAGCTAAACGGAGAGCAGCCTAAAAAAGTAATTGTTGTTCCCGGCAAGATTATTAATATTGTGATGTAATAGTACACCTTAAAAATTATTTTAAAACGGTATGTTGTTGAAAATCAACATGCCGTTTTTTATTTTTTAAATTAACACATTTAACACGAATTTTTTGGCACGGGGTTTGGTTATGGGGAATCAAATCATTAATCAAAAAATAACAGTTAAAACAAAATCAACATGAAAAAAATCTTACTTACAGCAATATGCCTTGCATCCTTCTCGGCATTCGCACAGGAAACAGACGCAGTAACAACAGAATCGGGAGAACCTATCAGAAAAGGGTTTTATATTTCGTTTGGTGTAGGAACCATGAATGACTACAACATTAACGATAAGCTTGTGGCTTCAGGCATGCCACAGTTGCCGGATGCTATGTTTGAGGTCGGTATCGGTTATAACCTGACTTGGGAAAAAATATTGCTTGATACGGAATTTCATACGGATTACTTTGATAAGAAAACCAGTACCGACAGGGTAAGAGGTGTTGTAGCAGGTGTAACGTTAAGACCACAGTACATACCTTTTAGGAGTAACGGGTTTTACATAGGTACCGGTGCTGACATTTCTTACACCACCAATACTTTCGACCTTTACACGCGTGGCAACGAAATAGACCTTAATAACCTTGATCCTGCTTTCCATTCAGGGCATATAAGCCTGAGTAACCAGCAATTGTTTATGGGTCCATCTGTATCTGTAGCAGCTTTTCAAAACTCAGAATTCCCTTTAAAACTGAATGTAGGGTATCAATGGGCGGTAGTAAGCGGTAGCTGGGACAGCGAAGTAGCTGATGTGACAAACACTGTTAAGGAAAACGGGCAGGGGCGTTTTTATGCCAAGCTTACATTTTTACTATAACAATAGGTAATTATGACAAAAATTCATTTAAAGCCAATCTGTACAGATTGGCTTTAAATTTGATATATATCCTGTAAAAACAATAATTAAAAATGATAGGATATTATATAATGCTCGGGCTTATTGCCCTTGTAAGTTTTGCGGTAAGCTCGAGGCTTAAATCAAAATTTGAACATTACTCCAAAGTACACTTGCGCAACGGAATGAGCGGAGCGGAGATTGCACAACAAATGTTGCATGACAACGGTATTTATGATGTAAAGGTAATTTCTACCTCCGGCAGGCTTACCGACCATTATAACCCTGCCAATAAAACGGTAAACCTTAGTGAAGCAGTCTATAACCAGCGCAATGCGGCTGCGGCTGCCGTTGCTGCCCACGAGGTAGGGCATGCCGTGCAACACGCTACGGCATATGGTATGTTACAGTTTCGTTCCAATCTTGTGCCTCTGGTAAGTGTGTCATCACAGTTAGCAGGACCGCTTATTATAGTGGGGCTGATACTGGGAGCAGGCTCGCAACTGGGCTTTGGCTATTATATTGCCATTGCAGGATTGGTACTTATGGGGCTTGCCACATTGTTTAGTTTTATAACTCTTCCGGTAGAGTATGATGCCAGTAACAGAGCATTAAAATGGTTAAAAACCAATAATATGGTTACGCAGCAGGAATATTCCGGCGCGGAAGATTCGCTTAAATGGGCGGCACGCACCTATGTAGTGGCTGCAATTGGCGCACTTGCCTCGCTGTTATACTGGGCGTTTTTAGTATTTGGCGGAAGGAGGGATTAGGCCACCCCTAACCCCTCCAGAGGAGGGGAAAAATCCCCTTTGCGGATTTAGGGGGCTTACAGTTGTATCTGCCGTTCTATCTGTTGGTCGAGTGATATAAAGGTTTCTGTACGCGATACGCCATCAATAGGCTGAATTTTAGTGTTCAGCAGGTGCATCAGGTGTTCGTTATCGCGGCATATTATTTTTATGAGTATCGACCAGTTGCCCGTAGTATAGTGGCATTCCAGTACTTCGGGTATTTTGCGGAGTTCTTTAACCGCTTCGGGGTTGCTGGAGGCTTTATCCAGATAAATACCTACAAACGCCATAGTGCTGTAACCTAACACTTTATTGTTTACAATAAATTTAGAGCCGGAAATTACTCCTGCCTGTTCCAGTTTTCGTAATCGCTGATGTATCGCTGCACCAGATATTCCTATTTTTCCCGCTATTTGCAGTATGGGCTTGCGGGCATCTTCCATCAGGTTACGTAATATCTCTTTATCGATGCCATCTATTTCAATTTGCAGCGAATTTATTTTCATACTCTTACTGTTTTTATGTAAAAATACATTTTTTACTTACATAATATAAAGTGTAATGTGTGTTTGGGAGATAATTATAAAAAAACCGCCCAAAAGGGCGGTTAACGATAAAGGATGTATGGATACTAATTATAGCCTTACAATACCGGTAACGTATGGCGCACCGTTTAAAGGCTTGAAAATTTCTACAATAGCTTCCCAAATCACATCTGAAGGAGGCATAGACGCTTCACATTTAAAACGATAGTTCATTCCTGCTACAACTTGTGTTGAAACAGCTATTGGATTGTATTTTACTCCTACAAAGCCATGCATTGCTTCATCAAATACTTTTCGGTCTTCCGGAGTTAATTTGTGGTACGCAGACCATCCTCCAAGAACATGGGTTTCTGTTGCTTCTTTAGTTGACATAATTTTTTGTTGAATTAAATTTTTCCTACTCATGTGGCTTTTCGGATACCGCCCGTTTTTTTAAGTGGTTTCTGTTTCCACTGTTTTGAAAATCAATATATTGATAACAGCAAGGTAGGACGAAATTATTGAAAATAATCAGGTGTAAATACCGTATTTTTAATCACGTAAATACATTCAATTCTATAAAAAAACCTCCCGAGTATTTATACTGGGAGGTTTAAAAAAAGCCGGGTTAGTTATCAGAGTCAGCTCGCTACATTATTGGGGTTATACCCCATGTAGGGAACTTCTTTTTCATGGAAAATAACTCCAAATTCTTCAAGTTCTTTCAATATAGGCTCGTACACTTCTTTATATATAGGGAGTTGTACCCCTTTCAGAGTAATATTGCCATTTAGTATTTGCAGTGCAGCCATGGCTACGGGCAGTCCTACGGTTTTTGCCATAGCGGTATGAATTTGGTCTTCGCCTATGCATACCATAGTGGCATCTATTTGTTTTTTTATCCCGTTATGTTCATAACCAATTTTATGATACATTACTATCATATCTTTATCCTCCGGGCTTAATGTCCATTTGTCCGAAAGTATTTTTTCAAGTATTTGTGCCGGAGTGGCATCCCGAAGCCCTACTTTTTTATCAGGGTTAAAAATATCGAGTTCCATTAGCTTTTCCCACTGGATATCATCCTGATCTATTTTTAAAATATGCCTTAATTTCAGCTCTACAGAGTCTGTAGGGTGGTAGGGCAGGAACGAGTTGGTAAATTCCCGATAACTCATATTCTCAGAGTCTTCCATTATATATGTATCATCCGTCATGCCCAGTTGTATAAACATATTCCATGCTTTAGAGTAGCCTACTCTTCGCATTGTGCCCCTGTAGAGTGTAAGCACATCGTCAAGCCCGTATAAGCTGCGGTATTTTAGCGAGTCGCGATTGGCATAGCCTTCAAAACGACCAAAACCCTCTATTTCCATAAACTCTGTTCGGCGAAACAGTTTGTTATAAGGTATATATTTATAGTTGCCTTCCTGAATAAATTTGGCAGCACCACCTTGCCCTGCCAATACTACGTTGCGCGGATTCCATGTAAATTTATAATTCCACAAGTTGTTATCCGATTCCGGTGCTACAAGCCCGCCGCAAAACGATTCAAACAGTAGTACTTTTCCACCTTTAGCTCTTATTTCGTCTAATACCTTCATGGCACTCATGTGATCTATACCGGGATCTAAACCTATCTCATTCATAAAAATAAGGTTATTTTCCCTCACCTGTGCATCAAGCTCTTTCATGGCAGGGCTGATGTATGATGCCGTAACCATGTTTTTTTTGTGCTTAATGCAGTCTTTTGCTACCTCATAGTGCAGGTGCGCCGGCAGCATTGATATTACAATGTCGGCATTGCCTATATAAGTATTGCGCTGTGCCTCATTAAAAATATCAAAGGCAACAGGAGTAGCTCTCGGATGATCTTTAGTTTTCTTTTGTGCCAGTTCTACCGAAAGGTCGGCAATGGTGATATGCAAGTTTTCGGACTCCGATTTTTGCAACAAATATTCTATTAATGACGTAGCCGAACGTCCTGCGCCAATAATTAAGATATTCCTCATAGCTTTCTATTTATAACACGAAAGTAATAATTTGTTATATTTATATAAATATTTATGGGGTAAATTTCTGTAAACTTTTTAATTTTACTGTATAATTACTAAGAAAATGAACAGAAAAATTTTAGTCGCAGCCGCAGTGTTAGGCATAATTGCAATAGCATTGGGCGCTTTTGGTGCTCATGGTTTAAAAAAACTGATTGAACCTGAGATGCTTATAACTTTTGAAACCGGTGTGCGATACCAAATGTATCATGCACTTTTTTTATTGTTTGTAGGTACTACCCCGCTGGTTTCAGAAAAAACAAAGAAAATCGTTTTTATATTAACGTTAACAGGAGTATTATTCTTTTCGGTATCTATTTATTTTTTAGCCTGTAACACCCTTTTTTCTTTCGATTTCAGGAAAATAGGTATTATTACTCCTGTTGGAGGATTATTATTAATTGCCGCTTGGGGAGTATTATTATTAAACTTAATTAAACGAAAAGGATAAATTAATTGTAATTCTACACATTCTATAAAATTATTTTTTACATTTGCCCTTTGAAACAATGCAACTTAATCTTAAAGTTATGGAGAATTACGGTCTTTTCACGAAAACGATTTCGTTAGAAAGCATGGGAATTAAGAACGCGAATGTTAAGTATCAGTTAACTCCCGATGAGTTACATGATATATCGA
This sequence comes from Flavobacterium salilacus subsp. salilacus, assembly GCF_004634195.1. GTDB lineage: Bacteria > Bacteroidota > Bacteroidia > Flavobacteriales > Flavobacteriaceae > Flavobacterium > Flavobacterium salilacus. Next base: position 514,321 of record NZ_SKBP01000001.1, on the reverse strand, counting down.
TTGAAAAAGGACAAGGGGTAGAAAGTTCTACCGGTGCTCTTGCAGTTAATACGGGAGAGTTTACCGGAAGGTCGCCTCAGGACAGATTTATTGTTAAAGACAGTATTACTGAAGATAAAGTATGGTGGGGAAATGTGAATATCCCGTTTGACAGTGATAAGTTTGATGCTCTTTATAATAAAGTAACTGACTACCTGTCTCATAAAGAGGTTTTTGTGCGCGACAGCTATGTGTGTGCCGACCCTAACTACAGGCTTAATGTAAGGGTAGTTACTGAATACCCTTGGTCAAACCTGTTTTGTTATAATATGTTTCTTCGTCCTGACGAATCGGAACTTGAAAATTTTACTGCTGACTGGCATGTGGTATGTGCTCCCGGCTTTATGGCAGATCCTGCCACAGACGGTACACGCCAACACAACTTTGCAATACTCGATTTTACACGTAAAATAGCGCTTATAGGCGGTACGGGCTATACAGGAGAGATGAAAAAAGGTATATTCTCAGCCTTAAACTTTATTTTGCCGGTAGATAAAAATACATTGCCAATGCACTGTAGTGCTAATGTGGGCGAGAATGGCGATACCGCGATATTCTTCGGACTTTCAGGTACGGGTAAAACAACGCTCTCTGCTGATCCTGAGCGTAAACTGATTGGTGATGATGAGCATGGCTGGACGAATGAAAATACTGTGTTTAACTTTGAAGGCGGTTGTTATGCCAAAGTAATTAATCTTACGGAGGAGAACGAGCCGGACATTTTCAGAGCTATAAAAAGAGGTGCAATATTAGAGAATGTTATTTTTAAAGAAGGTACTAACGAGGTAGATTTCGAAGATGTTTCTATAACACCAAACACAAGGGTTAGTTACCCAATATATCATATTGATAATATACAGCCGGACTCTATAGGTAAGAATCCTAAAAATATATTCTTCCTTACTGCTGATGCTTTTGGTGTACTGCCCCCGATATCTAAACTTACTCCGGGTCAGGCTGCCTACCATTTTATATCAGGCTACACTGCTAAGGTTGCCGGTACAGAGGCGGGTGTAAACGAGCCACAACCTAACTTCTCAGCATGTTTCGGGGCACCGTTTATGCCATTGCACCCTACAAAATATGCAGAGATGCTTAGTGCTAAAATGAAAGAATCGGGCGTTAATGTATGGCTTGTAAATACAGGCTGGACAGGTGGCGCATATGGCACCGGAAGCAGAATGAAATTAAAATATACAAGAGCCATGATTACAGCAGCCCTAAACGGCGAGCTTGATAATGTAGGTTTTGAAATTCATAAAGTATTTGGGCTTTCAAAACCGCAAAGCTGCCCTAATGTACCATCAGAGATACTTAATCCGCGTAATACATGGGAAGATAAAGATGCCTATGATGCTAAAGCGAAAGAACTGGCTGAGGCATTCAGGAAAAATTTTGCCAAGTTTGAGGAATTTGCCAATGAAGAAATTCTGGCAGGTGCCCCACTGGCATAAGTGTGATTTTAGAATAGATGCGAAAAACCGCCTGTGATGGGGCGGTTTTTTATTGTACAGAACTTCCCAAAAATAAAAAGAGCTGCCTCAACAGAGGCAGCTCTTTTTATATTGTATCATAAGGCAATTATTTTGCTTTATTAGCTTCTATAATATATTTTTCTAATGCCATTGTCATAGACGGCGTGTCCGGTGTGGGAGCCATAATATCAATACGCAGGTTATGGTCAAGCGCCTCTTTTTGGGTAGTACTGCCAAATACGGCTATACGGGTATCGTTTTGTTGAAAGTCAGGAAAGTTTTTAAATAACGACTTAATACCTGTAGGGCTAAAGAAAGCCAACACATCATAATATACATCTTTCAGGTCGCTAAGGTCGCTCATCACAGTGCGGTAAAATATACCGGGAGTCCAGCTCACTTTCAAAGTTTCCAATGTATGAGGTATATCATCATTCATCTGGTCGGATGCAGGGAGTAAAAACTTCTCGTCTTTGTACTTTTTGATAAGCGGAGCCATATCGGCAAAGTCTTTTTGACCCACATAAATTTTCCTTTTTCGGTACACTACATATTTTTGCAGGTAAAAAGCTACAGCTTCGCTCTGGCAAAAGTACTTCATGGTTTCCGGTACTTTGTAGCGCATTTCTTCTGCTACACGGAAAAAATGATCGATAGAGTTTTTACTTGTAAGAATGATTGCGGTATATTTATTAAGGTCAATTTTTTGTTGCCTCACATCTTTTGCGCTTACACCCTCTACATGAATAAACGGCCTAAAATCTACTTTCACTTTCAGCTTTTGCTGTAATTCAAAGTACGGTGAATTTTCTACTTTAGGTTCCGGTTGTGAAACCAAAATTGTTTTCACTTTCATATTTTAATGTGTTCTTTTACTTACTATTTGTAAACCAATAATACATGAAATAATAGGGTGCTATTTCAAGAGTGCAAAGATATAAAATAAAATAGAACAATTTGCCAAGTATCAAATTTTGATGTAACCTTAACGATACGGAATAAGAAATAATACTTGTAATGAATATAAGGGCTAAAATGATATATATCACAAAAGGTTGAGGATCATTATTGTAAAAAAGCGTAATATTAACAGGCAGCAATATAAGCCCTATATAAGCCCTGTAACTAACCTTGTGCAGATTAAACGTTTCGCTAAACTCTTCAATATTGAATGAAGTTGCTATTATCTTTTCAATAAGATATTTAGAAAGTATAAAAACAGCAATAAAAGTAAGTATCTGAATAAAGGTAATCCAGCTTGTTTTCTCGGCAAGACCGTAGTAGCTCAGCAGGAACTGCACCAGGAAAGTAAAGGATATAAGCTGTATAAAAAAGAAAGAAATAGTAAACCCGCTCAGTATATTGCTGCTGTCTTTATATATCTTCATATATTTGTCAGAATATCCAAGCTTGATAAATTCATTAAAACGATTTCCCGATACCGTTTTATTTACGGCTATCAATGCAAGGCACAGGACAAAAAGAATTGTTGCCCAATCTTTACCGTCTGTACCCCGTTCGTTAAATATCAAATCAACCATAGGGTGTAAAATTACTAATTTTTATAGTCAAAAATTTATTATAATTTAATTATGAAACTGACGTTAGAATTGCATTATTTTTGCATCAAAATTAACAAGTACTAAATGAATGACGGCATTGTTATAATTCCTACGTATAACGAAATTGAAAATATTGAAACCATACTCAGGGCGGTGTTTGCGCTGGATACTCAATTTGACGTGTTGGTAGTAGATGACAATTCGCCCGATGGTACAGCAGGAAAGGTAAGAGCATTACAGGATGAATTTGCAGACAGGCTTCATCTCGAGGTCAGAGCGGGCAAATCAGGCTTAGGTACAGCCTATGTGCATGGTTTTAAATGGGCAATAAGCAGGAAGTATGAATATGTTTTTGAGATGGATGCCGATTTTTCGCACAATCCCCAAGATCTGGAACGTTTATACAAAGCCTGCATTAACGGTGCGGATGTTGCCATAGGGTCGCGCTACAGTACAGGAGTAAACGTAGTAAACTGGCCGTTGAGCCGGGTGTTACTGTCTTATTACGCATCAGTATATGTAAAAATAATAACCGGTATGCAAATACACGATGCGACAGCAGGATTTATTTGCTACAAACGAAAAGTATTGGAAATAATAAACCTTGATAAAATAAAATTCGTAGGTTATGCTTTTCAAATAGAAATGAAATACCGCGCCTTTGCCAATGGTTTTATAATTGTAGAAGTACCCATAATATTTACCGATCGTACAAAAGGGGAATCAAAAATGAGTAATGCTATTATAAAAGAAGCTATATTAGGGGTTGTAGCACTCAGGATAAAAAAAATGCTAAACAGGCTATAAATATAACATGAACAGGATTTTAATAAAGAATGCCAAAATTGTAAATGAAGGAAACGTTTTTGAAGGCGATCTTTTAATTGAAGACAAGTATATAAAAGAAATTGGCGAAAGCATAAGCCCGAAAACATCCGACATAAAAATTATTGATGCCGAAGGCAGCTACCTCATACCCGGCATGATAGATGACCAAGTACATTTTCGAGAGCCCGGACTTACCCATAAGGGTAGTATAGAAACCGAATCGCGTGCTGCTGTAGCCGGAGGCATAACCTCGTTTATAGAGCAGCCCAATACAGTGCCCAATGCCGTAACGCAGGAGCTGCTTGAAGAAAAGTATCAAAGGGCGGCAGAAGTATCGTATGCCAACTACTCGTTTATGATGGGAGGTACAAACGATAACCTGGAAGAGGTACTAAAAACCAACCCCCGAAACGTAGCGGGAATTAAGCTGTTTTTAGGCTCTTCAACAGGTAATATGCTGGTAGATGATGAGGAAGTACTTGAAAAGATATTTTCGAGCACATCAATGCTTATAGCAGTCCATTGTGAAGACGAAGCTACCATAAAGCATAATCTTGAAAAGTATAAGGAAGAATATGGCGATGATATTCCTGTAAAATATCACCCCTTAATACGTAGTGCCGAGGCATGTTATATATCGTCATCAAAAGCTGTTGCACTGGCTAAAAAAACAGGTGCAAGGCTACACGTATTTCATATATCTACAGCTAAAGAAACAGAGCTGTTTACCAACAAAATTCCGTTGGAAGAAAAGAAAATTACTGCCGAAGTATGCATACATCACCTTTGGTTTACCGATGCTGATTATGAGAAAAAAGGCTCGTTAATAAAATGGAATCCTGCGGTTAAAACCGAAGCTGACAGGGAAGGACTCTGGAAAGCGCTGCTGGACGACAGGATAGACGTTATTGCTACCGACCATGCGCCCCACACGCTGGATGAGAAGAAAAACCCTTATACAAGCGCGCCTTCGGGCGGACCATTGGTACAACACGCTGTAGTGGCTTTGTTTGAAGCCTATCATCAAAAGAAAATATCGGTAGAGCGTATTGTAGAGAAAATGGCGCATAACCCAGCCAAAATATTTAAGATAGAAAAACGAGGCTTTATCAAAGAAGGTTTCTATGCCGACTTAGTATTGGTAAACCCCGGGCTGCCTTGGAATGTGAAGAAGGAAAATATTTTATACAAATGCGGATGGTCACCTTTTGAAGGAACTAACTTCAAATCGAGAATAACCCATACCTTTGTAAACGGTCAACTGGTTTATAATAACTTTAAAGTAAAAGATATTCGCTGTGGCGAACGTTTACTTTTTGACAGGTAATAATTATGAGAAAAGCAGCACTTATACTACTGGCATTTTTAGTTTTGGCATGTAATGACGATACTCCGCAAAAACCCGAAAAACTGCTTACTGAAGATGAGATGGTTGATGTGTTGTATGATATTACCATATTACAGTCTGTAAAGTCGTTTAACCCAAAGGTGTTAAGAGAAAATAAAATAGACCTTCCGGACTATGTTTATAATAAGTATAATATAGACAGTACCGTTTTTGCGCAAAATCATGCCTATTATGCTGCCCAGTTAGATGTATATGAGCAAATCCATAACAGGGTAACCGATAGGGTAAAAAAGGAAAAGGAACCTTTTGACCCCGAACAGCCTAAAACAGAAAAAGATTCTCTTAAAGAAGATAAAAAGAAAATGTTAGGTAAGAATGCCTTAAAAAAACTTAATGACCGGAAGGAAAATAAAGATAAGTAAGCTTTTATTGCAAATGCCCCGATGATAGTAGCGTTTCTGCCAACATTTTCAAGTATTGCTTTACATCTCTAAACTTAAAATTAAGTACCCCTTTAATTTTACTGTTATCATAATTTTCATGATTATGCGAAGCCGCTGCCATAGCACGAGTCATTAATCGTTTTCGTCTTACTAACTTTGACAGTAACCAATCCAAACGCCAGGCAACCGATGTTAAGAAACGAGAGGCATATATAGCAGGGCGTTTTTTGCCCAAACCATCGGCAATAGCAAACAGCATTTCGTCATAAGACAATTGCCCTGCTACAAGTATATATCTTTCACCCGATATATCACTGTTCATAAGCTCTGTCATAATAGTTGTAACATCCTCTACACTTATAACCCCACAACTGCCTTTGGTATAAAAGTATTGCCCGTTGTTTACAGCTTTAAACATTCTTCCGCTGCCCTGTGCCCAAAATCCATAGCCAAATATAATTCCGGGGTTTACAATTACCACATCAAGCCCTTCCTGCCGGGCGCGCCACACTTCCATTTCTGCTCCGTGTTTGCTTATGGCATAATCGCTGTGTGTTATTTCAGGATTCCATTCCGTTTCTTCGGTAATAACGCTCTCATCTTCTCTTGGGTCGCCCAGTGCAGCAACAGAGCTTACATGGCATAACTTGCGCACCCCGTAAGCCAATGCACAATTTACCACATTGGCAGTACCCTCTATATTTACTTTTCGTAATAATTCCTCATCACCCGGATCAAAAGAAATATACCCGGCACAGTGGTAAACGTGAGTAACGTTTGCAAAAGCAGCTTCAAGTGACGGAATATCGGTAATATCACCCTCTGCCCATTCAATAGTATCAAACAAGTTTGCTTTGTTATAATGCTCAAAAAGCTTTTTAGCTTTTATTTTACCCGTTTCTGTTCGATACAGGGCGCGTATGGCTTTTTTGCCCTCTGCTAATTGTAGCAGCAGGTGTGCACCTACCAAACCTGTTCCGCCGGTTACTAATATCATAGTACAAAAATACTTTTTACAGCATAAATATAGGGCAGATGTTTGCTTTTTTTGACTCATGTTAATACAAGTTTGTATTTTTGCAACTCAATAAACAATAAGCATGAAAAATTTTGTAGAAGAATTACAATGGAGAGGTATGGTGCACGACATTATGCCGGGAACTGAAGAACAACTGAATAAAGAAATGACGACTGCCTATATAGGCTTCGACCCCACTTCTGATTCGTTACATATCGGTAGCCTTGTGCCTATTATCATTTTGGTTCATTTACAAAAATGCGGTCATAAACCCATTGCTCTTGTAGGTGGGGCTACGGGTATGATAGGCGACCCTTCGGGTAAATCGGATGAGAGAAATTTGCTGGATGAAGCAGCTTTAGAGAAAAATGTAGCAGGTATAAAACGTGTATTGTCACGTTTTCTCGATTTTAATGCTACAGATGCCAATGCACCTGTATTGGTAAATAATTATGACTGGATGAAAGAGTTTTCTTTTATCGGGTTTGTACGCGATGTGGGGAAGCGTATAACGGTGAATTATATGATGGCTAAAGATTCGGTTAAAAAACGTCTTACAGGCGAAGCCGGGTCAGGAATGTCGTTTACGGAGTTTACCTACCAGTTGATACAAGGGTATGATTTTTACCATTTACATAAGCATTATAACTGTATGCTACAGCTTGGCGGTAGCGACCAGTGGGGTAATATTACTACAGGTACAGAGCTGGTGCGCCGTATGAACGATGAAGGGGCAAAGGCTTACGCCATGACCTGCCCACTTATTACCAAGGCTGATGGTTCTAAATTCGGTAAGTCAGAAGGCGGTAATGTGTGGCTGGATGCCGACAAAACATCGGTATATAAGTTTTACCAGTTTTGGCTTAATACTACTGATGCAGATGCCGAAAAGTATATCAAGATATTTACTTTTTTATCAAAAGACGCAATAGAGCAACTGATAGAAGAACACAGGCAAGCACCGCACATGAGGTTATTGCAAAAAAAACTTGCTGAAGGGGTGACTGTATTTGTACACTCGCAGGAAGAACTGGAAAAAGCAGTAAAAGCATCAGAGGTATTGTTTGGTAATGCTACCGCAGATGATTTAAAACAGCTTGACGAAACAACTTTTTTAGACGTTTTTGAAGGCGTACCGCAGGCAGCAGTAGCAATGGCTGATATAGAGGCAGGCATAGGTATTGTTGATGCATTAGCCGGAAGCACAGGGTTTTTGGCATCCAACAGTGAGGCGAGGCGTGCACTGAAAGAAAATGCGATATCTGTAAACAGGGAGAAGGTTAAGGAAGATTATACTATTACTAAAGAAGATTTGATTAATAACCAGTTTGTGTTATTACAGAAGGGTAAGAAAAATTACTACATACTACGAGTAAAATAATGAGAAGCGGCTGTCTCAAAAGTGTTTAACCAAGCATTTTTGTGATTCTGACGAAGGAAGAATCTCTTGTTTATTAAATGATTGAGATTCTTCACTTCATTGCATTGCGTTCAGAATGACACTTTTGAGATATCTTCTTCCTTATTTTCAGAATGTTATAAAACCATAAGGTTACATCCGCGAATGTCAGAATTATCAAAACGCCCCAATACTTCAAAGGATTGATTGGAGTATTTTTTGCCTAAATCCTGCGTAGCTATAAACGAGCAGGAATTGATGTTGGCAAGGTCTATTACATTAATACCGCCTGTTTTGCCATAATCTACATAACTCAGGGCATCTTCGGTATCTCGGATAAGTATGTCCATCCAAGGCGGACATTCAAAAATACCATTGCCCAAAGAGTAGGCTTGCGATAACAGCTCGGTCATACCATACTCCGAATGGATTTTACTTACACCAAAACCTTTGCATAATATATCATGTAGCTCCTCGCGTATCATTTCCCGGCGTTTGCCTTTCATACCGCCCGTTTCCATAACAATGGTGTTTTTTAGCTGAAACTGCTGCATCTCAATCAGGTCGAGCAGGGCATAGGTAACGCCTATTAACAATATATTCTTTCCTGATTTATCAAGCTGTACAAGTTTATCAATAAGATCATTATAATTATGCAGGTAAAAGCCACTATCAGGGTTGTTAGAGCCTTCAATCAGGTCTTGTACCATATAGATAAGCGATGAACCTTCGCGCTCCAGATAGGAGGGCAGGAGTGCCAGTACAGTATAGTCTTCTATATTCCCATAAAACTGCGAGAATGCCTGCCGGAAACTTTGCTCATAAAGGTTTAAATCAATAATATGGTGGCTGCTGGTTGTCATCCCAGTAGTACCACTACTGGTAAAGGTTACCTGTATGGGTTGTGTATTGCTTATTACCGTATGCGTTTTAAAAAATTGGATGGGCAGGAAAGGAATATCTTTAATAGCCTTAACATTCTGTTTGTCCTTTTTCAATAAGCTGCAAAATGCCTGATATACCAAATTATTATCATACTGTTGGCGAAATACCTTTAGCGTGATTTTTTCAAATTCTTTTTTTGAAGCGATATTAAATATATCTGATGCGGTAATCAAAGCAATTATTTTATATCGCAAAGGTATAAAATAAAAAAGCACCGCTTATAGCGGTGCTTAGTATAATATAATTTGGCTGAAAGCTTTATTCTACAATAAGTTTTTCTGTAAAAATTTTACCATCAGTACCTTGTATATTAATTAAGTATATTCCTTTGCTAAAACTTTTAACGTCAAGTATATATTCTTTATCTCCATTTATAGTCGTACTATAAATAACTTTTCCGTCTATTGATACAACTGTTAGGATTTTAATACCTTGTTGATGGTACAGATTCACGATATCATTAGAGGGGTTGGGGAAAAGTATAAATTCTTCTATTTCAGTATTTTTTGTTTCAGTTAAATCAAAAGGTATTTCATCATTATTTTTAGGACGTGGAGTTAAACAAGAACCTAGTATAGCCCAATACTCAGAACCTTCTCCTATGTAGGTGTCGGGTTCTAAACTAATGAAGTCTGTTGCTGACATGGTAATTGTTTGTCCGCTATTAATTGTATACCCCGCATATGTTGTTATACTTTTATTAAAGGAATAATTATATGAAAAATTTGGTTCTGATGTAAGATATAAAGGCTGGCAAAATCCACCGCTATTATGCCAGTAGACCCATTGGGGTAGTCCTGAATTAACATTGCGTGATAATGTGATGTTTTGAAAGCTATAATTAGGATTACTAAAATTATCAGGAGTAGAAATTTCTGAAATTTTAGTACTGCCTCCGCTTGGTATATAAATTTTACCATTTGCCGCACGTTGCATATAAACTTGGTTCGAAGTTGTTGTAGATATTAAGGTTTTTTCTGATGTTTGAATATTATACTTGTATAAATTAGAGCTATAATCGAAACTGTTATTCAATAAGAAATATAAGTTTTGATTATTACCGGAAAATTCGATTCCCATTGAGAATTCATCAGAACTATTCTTTGTAATATTAACATTAACATTTGATATTTGTCCTGTTGCAGGGTTAAAATCTCCTAGTTTATAAGCTATACCTAGAGTATTATCACTGTGGGTAATAACAATTTTATTACCATATGGAGATATCTTTATAAATTGACTGGCAGAGGCGTAGATGGAATTCTCTGCGGGTAGAGAATAATAATATGCTGGTAATGATGATATCCCACTAGCTGTTACACTATATGAATATATATAATTCTTGATCTTTGTAACTACCCAATAGTTTATGCCATCACTGTTAAAAGTTGTAGTTATCCTTTCAGTTCTTGGATAGCTACCATAATTATAAGTTTGATTTATGGCGACCCCCAAATGATCTTTTAAAACAGTATTCTTAGTTATTACTTTCCCTAAACCACCATTATAACTCATATCCACTATTGAATAATGTAATCCTTTGCCTTGCTCCATTACATCTGTGGTAATAACATAGAATTCATTTTCGTGTTCAGGTCGAGGTATAATAACAGCATTCTGCCTACTGGAATAATGTCCATATAATCCCGCCCCATTATCCATGATTTGATGGTTATGTGAAAATACTTCAGTTCCATTGGTGTAAAATAATAAAAGCCCTTCTAATGATGATACTGTCGCTACTCCTTCCAGTGTGCCACCATCATTAAAGCCATTATTTAGAGGCATGTCAGTAACCTCTGTAGTGGTATTGAAGATGTTATTAAAGCGTAAACCTGCCGATTTACCAAAATACCAAACTGCATTTTGTGCACAACAAGTACTTATTGTGAAACACAAAATAAATTTATATAAGTTCTTCATAATTTATAAATTTTAAGTTGAACTTATATTACTGTCTTTCTAATAAAAGCTGTACTGCCGCTTTTAGTTCCTTAATTTCTTCTCCTTGTTTTTCAAGTTGCTTGTTTTGTCCTATAATATACAGCGTTAATTCTTCAATTTTTTCCTGCTGTATTTTTGCCATTTCTCCTACTTCTATGCCTTGCTCTTCAACTTCTTTTGCAGATGGAACATTCGGCAAGTGACCGTTTTCTTCAATGTAGCATTCTATTTCTTCAAGCGAAGGTAATTTGTAATCATCTTCAAAAACATAATCTGCCCAATTTGTCGATACTCTTACTTCTTTAGCTAAAATACCGCCATTTACAATTAACTTATAAGACGAAACATTGTAACTTGACGCCGTTGTGGGGAAAGCCATAGTACCCATACCAATACCTACTTTGCCATTAAACTTTAATAATTGACTTAAAAAGTCACCCCATATGAGTGGGGTAGGCGTGTCACTATTTGCTATATATAATTTATTTCCTCCAGTTTCATTGTAGCCTGCATTATATCCCAAAAATATATTATTTCCATTATTATTATAAAATCCTGCTTTATATCCGATTATAGTATTGTTTACTCCATTGTTGTACCTTGCTGCACTAAAGCCTATAAATACATTTTTTGAATTATCTGAACTTTCTTCTCCTGCCAAACTGCCTATAAATACATTTTCATTCCCGTCAAAATTCAATCTACCTGTTTTATGCCCTAAGAAAGTATTGCTAAACCCTACATTACCAGGTCCAGCTAGATGACCAATATAGGTGCCATATCTAGCAGAACCATATTGAGGAACTCCTTGACCAGCTCTATAGCCATAAAATGTGTTTTCTGTGCCTGAAGCCCCTGCATCAAGCCCGTAACTTGTTATAGAGCCTGTCATAATTTGTGCTTTTACTGTAAAAGAGAAACCTGCAAGTAGTACACTTGCAAAAAAGATTTTTGTGTTCATTTTAATAATTTTTTTAATGTTAGATGAAATCAAATATAATTAATTATAAACACAACACACTTTAAGAAACTGTTAACTAAAAAAGCACTGCCTTAGGCAGTGCTTTCACTATTATTTTTTTAAAAAAGTAATTATCTAACAACAAGTTTTCTTGTAGCTGTTTTACCTTCCTCAGTAATTTTTACGATATACACGCCTGAAGTTAAACCTGAAACGTTTACAGTTCCGTTTGTAGTTACAGTATTTACTACTTGCTTACCTAATACATCATAGATAGCAACTGTTTTAGCAGCATTAGCATCAGATGTTATGTTAAGGATGTTTCCTGAAAGTGGGTTAGGATACATTGTAAGACCTGAAATAGCATCAAAGTTTTTAGTTGATAAAACTCCTAAACCAATTGCATCAACAAATTGAGTACAAGTAACACCGTCTAAAGCGTTATTACCTGCATAAGTAAAGGTAGTATTGTCGAAATTACCTCCGTTAGGAGCTACAGCATAATTTCTTGTTGCATAACTATCCTGATAAGCCCAAGTAGCAGTGTAGTCATCACCGTCAACTACATCAAGTGGGTTTCCAAATTGGTCTATAACTTCTACTAAGTTATCTCCATCATAAATAGCAACTCTTATAGCATCATTACCATTCATATTAGGAGCGTATCTGCTAAAGATTACTTTGTTAGCAGGAATTTCTTCATACATATCAGTGAAAATAGGTAGTGTATTATCGTATAATGGTTGTGCAGGTGTTCCATTATCTGTTGGGATATTAACTGTATAAACAAAAGAGTCAGTCACTTCACCAAGGTCGCTCAAGTATAAACCAATACCACCCCAGTATATATCACCTTCGTTTGCAGCACCGTTTGATTCTGCTTGCAGTCTGTAATCGTCTGCCCCGAAATCGATTGTTCCTGAAACATACATTTCAATAATTTTAGGACTAAATGTGCCTTCAGAACCATCACATCCATCATGTGGTAGCGTACCATCTATTACTCTTGTTATTACAACGCTCTGACCGAAAGTAACAGCAGAGAAAAGTACTAGTGATAAAAAGTAAAATTTTTTCATTTTCAAAATGTTTTTATTATTCATGTTTTTTATAATTCGGCACAAATGTATTGAACGGTTAGCTACCTTATGTTTCTAAATTGTTATTTAACAAAAAAAAGCACCTATTTTAGGTGCTTTTTACTGTATGTTTTATATGCAAACTATTTAACAACAAGTTTTCTTGTGGCTGTTTTACCTTCTTCAGTAATTTTAACAATATATATGCCCGAAGTTAAATTTGAAACATTTACTGTTCCGGTTGTAGTTACGGTATTTATTACCTGTTTGCCCAATACATCATAGATAGCAACTGTTTTAGCAGCATTAGCATCAGATGTTATGTTAAGGATATTTCCTGAAAGTGGGTTCGGGAATATTTTTAATGTCGAAATATTATTTTGTTTAATACTTGCAGTAGCATTATATTCTCCAAATGGAACAACTGTAGAGAAAGGATTACCTCCTTGGCATTCGCCAAGTCCTTCTAATGCGGTAGGGCCTCCAAAAATCCAATTATCAACATTAAATGCTGCGCCATCCGGTCCGGTATTATCTGCTCTTCTTGCCCAAGAGTCTATATGCCACCATACCAAACCTGGGTTTTCTTCTGTTAAAGGAAAATCGCCTTCAGGATTTACACCGTCCAAACCGTATTGGTCTATAACAGTCATCGAACCATCAATAATTCTTACCCTGTCATTACCATTAATATTAAGTGGTTTAGGGGTTCCATCATTTTCTGTACTTGTGTATAAAACGTTGGATGATGGTATTCCCTCAAATTCACTTGAAAATGATGAATTTGCGTCACCATTTACAACATAAATAAAATCATTTGTTATTGTGCCAAAAGTAGCAAGGCTTAAGGTGTTGCCCCAAGAACTACTATCATTAGTTTGATTTTCTAAAGAATAGTTTGCAAAGTCAACAGTACCGTTTGCATAAATTTCTATGGCTTTCGGGTTTCCTCCGCTACAATCTCCATCAAGGATACCTGTAATTATTGGCGTTTGTCCGAAAGACAAGCCTGCAATCATTAATAATGATAATGTGTAAAGTTTTTTCATATTCGTAGTAATTTAGTTATTTTGTATAACAAATATACTAACAAATACTATATATAATAAAAAAATACAATAAAATTAAGATAGTTTTAAGGTGAAGTCCTTATTGTAGTACCTATTTAACAATAAGTTTTCTGGTAGAAGTAGCCTCGCCCTCTTTAATTTTGATGATATATACACCCGGAGTAAGTGCAGAGATGACAAGTTCTTTACCGCTTATTACAGTTTGTAATATCTTTTTGCCAAGCACGTCATATATCTGAATTTCTTTACTCTGCATGTTTTTAGAAGTAATATATATCCTGTCTGCGCTTACAGGGTTAGGGTATATATTAAGTCCTTCTATGGCTTGATTAGTGCCAAATGCAGATAGATCCTTATTTTCCTGGGCATATGCGCCAAGGCTTAATAAAGAGAAGAAAAACAATATGATATAAAAATATTTTTTTGCCATGGTGATGATTGATTTGGTAAATATATAAAATATATTTCAAATAGTGTACCAAAAAAACAACCCCTCAAAATTATTTTGAGGGGTTGTTTGCTTATTTAATAAACTTATTTTTTGATTACCAAGTAAGTTCAGAATTGTGAGACCAAGTGTCAAAAGCAGATAAGTTAGCACCAACTGCATTCGAGTTTTGTACAAACAACATGTCAGTTAAATCAGTAGTATTATCCGGTACGTTGTTTTTAACAAGACCAATTGAAGCTACCAAATTAGCATTTGTCATTTTTAATGAACCATCCTCAACTTGAGTAACTTGGTTGTTTACGAAAGCTACATACTCAACATTGTAAACTTTTACATTATCAAAGTCACCTGCAGTACCTTCTTTAAGGTCAAAAGCAGATTTACCAGCTTTCATGTTTCCTCTTATCGTTACATTTTTTACAGTCGGGTTAGATCTTGGCTCAAGATTCCATTCTGTTTTACGGCTTGAAAGTTCAAAAGCAAAATCACCAATGTTATTAGACTGATAAACAGCAATGTTTGTTAATGTACCTCTGTATCCTTGATCCCAGTCAATAGAATCGTCTTCCATATCTATAGCGATAAGGTTTGTAGCACTTACAGTACCACCGTAAAATTCGAATCCGTCATCAGCACCTTTATAAGCTTCACAGTTTTGAACTATTGTACCAGAACCACAAGCAAAGAAAGAGAATGCATTATATTCGAATTGACCATCAGAAGATGGAACACCTGCATATTCAACACGAACATATTTAAGAGAACCTGAACTATCAGCATCGTTAGTTCCGCTGTATGGAAGCTGACCAGCTTCTGAAAGTGGGTTAGTATCAGTACCATTAATAGTAGCTCTACCATGTAGTACTATACCGCCCCAATCTCCACCTTCTCCAGCACCTTGACCTTCAGAAGTAAAGATAATCGGCTCTTGAGCTGTACCTTCCGCCACAAGTTTACCGCCTTGTTTTACCATTAAAACGTTTATGCCTGTCGACTCATCTGCTGAAGTAACAGTAATTGTTGAACCTTTTTCGATAGTTAGCGTAGCGCCATCTTCAACTAAAACAGTACCTCTTAGCGTGTAATCGCCTTTAGGAACAAATAGATCTTCTGTTATAGTACCTGTAATTACAGTACCCTCAATAACATTACCATTGTTATTGTTGTTGTTTGAGTCATCATCGCTGCTGCATGATGTAACTGCCAATGCTGATATTGCCAGCATAGATAAAAGCAATTTTTTCATTTGTTGTGTTTTTAAGTTAAGTATATATAAATTTCTGTGGCAAAAATATTTGTATTTAATTAATCGGCGCTTATTTCAACATTAAGGGATTGTTAAATATATTAATCAAAAACACCTTCAATGTTGTCTAAATATTAACTGAGTTAAAGCTTGTAAGTAAGGGTTAGTCCAAAGTTTACGCCTAAATTATAGCTTTCATAAATGTTGCTATACCTGTCAGGAAACTGAATTTCTCTGGTAGCATCCTGTGTAAACAGTGTTTCTTCGTCTAATATGTTTTGTATGGTAAACCTTAAGCCCCAGTGGTCATTAAATTCTGTATTCCATACTAAGTCTAACTGATTGATTGGTTTTTCATATATGTCATCAGCACCTTCAACACCCACGGCATAAATTCTTTTTCCGTAGGTATTAAATATTAGCGTGAAAGTTGAATTAAAGTTTTCACCTCTTTTAAGTTGATAAGATATATCTGCATTTATACCCCAATTTGAGGCTCCCTGAAGATCCCTGTTCTTATTGGTAACTTGTCCAAATTCACCGCTTTCATTATCTGTTTTAGATTCTGACTGCATAAGGATACCGTTAAATCCTAAGGAAAAATCGTTAAGAGCATCAGCTTTAAAAACACTGCCTATATTCAGCTTTCCTTCCAATTCTATACCATATAAATACGCCTCATCGAAATTACCGAAACTTTCAAGATAACCTACCGATGTACTGCGGAAAATTCTCTCTATCGGATTTTGTATTAATTTACCAAATGCAGCTATTGCCAGTACTTCTGAATTGCTGGGGAACACTTCGTACTTTAAGTCAACATTATAATTAGTTGAGTTTTCCAACAATCGGTTACCCACAGTTTGGTTACCATCTCCGCCTTGATATACTGTTGGAAGAATTTCCCTTAGTCTTGGTCTGGTTGTAGTTTTTGACGCTGCAAAACGCAGGTTTGTATCATCGTTTAGGTTGTATTTTATATTTAATGCCGGGCTAAGGTCGAAAGGGTCATATTTCTCTACACGATGAGGAGAAAATATATTATCAGTTTGTAATCGATATTCTATTTCTCTTACGGCATATTCAGCCCTGATGCCTGCCTCTATTAAAAGCTTTTCCCATTGCTTAGTATAATTAATATAGGATGCATTAATAAGCTGGTTTATATAACTGTCCATTGTTGGGTCAGGTGTATTTCTATATCTTAAAAATCCGTTTGCAAAACCATTTTGGAAAAATGCTTCAGGATCATTGGTATTTATAATAGTTTGATCGGGTGTACCGTCAAAACTGGCAGATATTGTTCTGTTAAAAAATTCATAATCAATCAAATCTGCATTATAGCCAATTCTTATATTTGACTGATATCGGTCATTCTCTTCATTATGGTCAAAACCTAATTTGTATTCTACAAGAGCGTTAATATTTGAATTATCCAGTTCCTGATAGAACTTAAATGGGTTTATCCCGTTTGTAGTAATATATTCTGCATTCTCTCCGCTGTCTGCAGTAACTAAAACTCTCCTGTCGGGCACATTATTTTTACCATCAGAATAAGATGTCCCGAAATGTAGCACGTGTTTCTTGTTCATCCATTCATAATCGCCTAAAACTTGAAAAACTGCTACCCTGTTTTCAGTATATTTAGTATCTCTTATAAAAAACGGAGTCTCATTAAGTTGGGTATATGAATTATTAAGCCCCAAACCTTCAGCAATAGTGTTACTACTGTTTTGTAGGTATATAGTATTAAAAGTTAAATCTAACTTGTCATATATTTTGTAGTTAAGGGCAAATAAACCGGATTTTTGTGTTGAAAAATCATATTGTTTCGATTCAAAGTCTTGCTGCGCATTTCCTTCTGAGCTAAGCCTTCTTTCTTGTCCTGACTGGAAAAGGTATGAATTGTTGTAATTCAAACTCAAAAACACACCTAAGTTTCCTTTGTCCCATTCTTTTATTCTTTGACCGTGGCTTATGCCAAACTTAGTGTTAAGTGGTGCATTGGTTTTTTTAGGAGTCCAAGAAGTTTCAAATAAATTTGCTGATTCTTCAGGTGTTGCACTGTAAGCTAAGCGATTATCTTTAGAATATACATTAGGTATTTCCCTGCTATTCCCTGTATATCCTGCAAAATTCTGAAATCCGGATCCTGCATCGTCAGTATAAAAATCATTAAACGTAGTATTGGTATTGTATCCAACACCATAACTAAGAACTGTTGTAGATTTTGAAGGCGTTTTTCTGGTATTTATTTGAAAAGTAGCTCCTGCAAAGTCTTGGTAAAGGTTACTGTTGAAGGTCTTGAAAACATCTATAGACTCAACTATACTGGTTGATATATAGTTAAGTGGAATAATTTTTTTATCCGGATCAGGAGAGGCTACAGGAAGACCATTAATGAGCAGATAGTTATATCTGTCATCCAGTCCTCTCACAAATATACCACGATCTTTTACATTAGTAATACCCGATATCTTCGTTAACCCCTGCTCTACAGTAGTAGTTGCTTTTCTGCTTAGTTCCTGAGCACCTATACTTTGCTTAATTTCTACAGCTTTCTTCTGTTCAACAAGTAATGCCGACTCTTTTTCACGATTTATTTGCTGTTCTATAACTACATCCTGAAGTTGCACACTTGTAGATGACATTGCTTTGTTTATAGTTTTAGTCTCACCCGCAGCTATAGTAACAGGAACTTCGATATTTTCATATCCTAAAAACCCGAATACTAAAGTGTGACTTCCGGCAGGAACTTTTAGGGTGTATTTACCGTTCTCATCGGTATTTGTACCAATATTTGTTCCTTTAATGGCTACACTGGCAAATGGCAGTGTTTCATTGTTCATGTCTTTATCAGTTACAGTTCCGGTTATGGTTGCAGTATTTTGCGAAAAACCTAACGTAAAGATAAACAGAGAGATAAGTAGAAATTTAATTCTCATTGTGTGTTGTTTGTGTGTTGTTTATTTTTCATGCAAAGAAACCTCAACCTTTCAAAAGCCATGTTATCAAAACGTTACTTTTGTATTTGGTTTATGTTACAAAATTGTTAATAGATTAAATTACAGTTAATGTGTTTACGGGTTTTGTATTATCTTTACCTTTACAACCGTTAAACAACATGTGAGCTGTCATTATGAAAAAAAAAGACATTAAGATTTTACTGGTTGATGATGAACAGGATATTCTGGAAATCGTAGGTTACAACCTAAGCCAGGAGGGCTATCATGTCATTACTGCAAGCAATGGAAGAGACGCCATAGCTAAAGCTAAAAAAGAACTTCCGCACCTTATTATTATGGATGTAATGATGCCTGAAATGGATGGTATGGAAGCTTGTGAAAACATCAGAAAACTCCCGGAGCTAAGCAATGTAATAATCACATTCCTTACAGCCCGCAATGAAGACTATTCTCAAGTTGCAGGTTTTGACGCAGGGGCTGATGATTATATTGCAAAACCTATTAAGCCGAAACTACTTGTAAGCAAAGTAAAAGCATTGCTTAGAAGGCTTAAGGATGATGAGGCAAAAGGTGATGTACTTAGAGTAGGTAATATAGAAATTAACCGCGAAGAGTATAAAATTGTACTTGAAGATCGCGAGATAGTGCTGCCAAGAAAAGAGTTTGAACTCTTTTATTTGTTAGCTTCCAAACCAGGAAAAGTGTTTAAGAGAGAAGAAATACTTGATAAAGTTTGGGGTAACGAAGTAGTAGTAGGCGGCAGAACAATAGATGTTCATATAAGAAAACTACGCGAAAAAATAGGTGACGAACTTTTTAAAACTATAAAGGGAGTAGGCTATAAGCTCGAAATTTAGTGGCAATAAATTTTAAGAAATCATATCGGTTTGCTGTAAAATCAGCTTCATACATCACTGTTTTCTCCGCTATTTTAATAACGGTGCTGCTATATTATTTTGCTGAAATAAACCTCCTGTTTATTTTTATATTCTCTACATCCTTTTTTGTTTTTTCCTTTTTTGTACTGCAATACAGGGTAGAACACTTTATATACAGGCGTGTAAAAAAGATCTATGACGATGTTTCGCTGCTCGAATCAGCATCCCTCAGAAACAAGCCCATCACTACTGATATGGCAACCCTTACCCGCGAAGTGCAAAAATTTGCCCGTGATAAAAAAATAGAGATTGAAACCCTTAAAGTTCGTGAAGAATATCGACGTGAGTTTATGGGTAATGTATCTCATGAGCTAAAAACACCCTTATTTACAGTACAAGGTTATTTACTAACGCTGCTTGATGGTGCAATGAATGATAAAACATTGCGTAAAAAATACTTGCAACGTGCCGAAAAAGGAGTTGAACGCCTTATTTATATCGTACAGGATTTAGACATGATTTCTAAATTTGAACTGGGCGACCTTAACCTTAACTATACCAAGTTTAATATAATTGAAGTGGTACAGAATGTTTTTGATATGCTGGAGATGAGGGCAGATAAAAAAGGCATCATACTCATGTTTGAGATGAAATACCTGAAGCCTATAATGGTTTATGCTGACAGGGATAAAATTCAGCAAGTAGTAACCAATCTTGTTGTTAACTCCATAAAGTATGGCAAAGAAGACGGTACTACCGAAGTGAGCATAGAAGATCTTGTTAACAATAAAATTATTGTAAGAGTAAAAGATAACGGCGAGGGTATAGAGCAAAAGCACATACCACGCCTTTTTGAGCGTTTTTACAGAGTAGATAAAAGCGGTGCCCGCTCCGAAGGCGGTTCAGGACTGGGGCTTGCTATCGTGAAACACATCATAGAAGGGCATGACGAAAAAATATATGTAGAAAGCAAGTTTGGCGAAGGTTCAGAATTTTCATTCACCCTTGAAAAGACTAAATAAATCTTTCCACCGCATATCGCTACCCAAGTTTTTAAGCCCCTTATACAAAGATATTTTTTCTAAATCTTCCACTTTAAAACTGTGTTGGCGTGCATAAGGCACCAGCCCCGTTTTCTTTAATTTATGAGCCAAATATTCCTGCTCATATTGTCCCGGAGTAGGTATAAAAAAGGCTTTTTTGCCTAACTGAGCCAAATCCATTATTGTAGTATATCCTGAGCGGCACAATACTTTATCACTTTCGTTAAAAGCCTGTTCCAATGCCGCAGTATTCATAAAATTGTAATAAGTAATGTTATCCTTTACGGTTATTTTTTCTTCCGGCTCTACCACTCCTTTTACAAAAATTACTTTGCCTTTATAACGTTTAAGCTCGTCGCTTAGCTTTTCTTCCAGCATGGTGCGCTGCGGTTCGGGTCCGGATAGTATTGCCATTAAGTCATACTTCTTTTCCATAGGTTTCCTGTGTAGTCGGCTTAAAGGGCCAATATATTTCACCTTAAGGCTGTTGCCGTCAATATGTCCCAGTTTGCCCGATAAGTTAGGCGTGGTTTGTACATCAGGAACCCAACATTCATTATACTTTCTGATAAACATCTGGTGTATCTTGGAGGTAAACCAGGTGGTGTTGCCGGTAAGCACATTAAGCTGATGGGTAACAAACACACAAGGCAGCTTCTTAGAATAAACCCCCAATCGATTGTCTGATATAATGCCTTGGATGTTGTGTTTTTCAATAAGCTCCTGAACCATACTGTTTTCACGCCTTACGGCCTTGATCATGTTAGGAATCTGTGTAATGAGCTTTAGTTTGAAAAATGCACCATTTTTTGCATACTCTATTTGGTATGGCGGAAGTTCTATAGCAGTAAGGGCAGGAAACTCTTTTTTTAATAATGCAAGCGCAATGCCGTCTGATGCAATTACAGGTTCAAAACCATGATTTTCCAATGCCTCAATAATGGGTATGCAGCGTGTAGCATGACCCAGGCCCCAGTTTAAAGGAGCCACCAAAATTCTTTTCCTGTTTTGCAAAACGTGGTTTTTTGATAACTATTTAATAAGTGCAATCTAAAACTATTTCAGGTTTCGTATATTTCCCTAATTTTACCAAAATTTTAAGTTTAGTCGTGGGAAGCAAAAATAAATTAAAACGATTTAAGGAAAACGAAACCTTTATAAACGTTATACAGCCCGAAAGAGAAGACGCAGTATCGGACAATTTTTCGTTAAAAGGAAACTGGGGGAGTACTTTTTTTAAAAATCAAAACCCTATCATACTGGAGCTTGGATGCGGTAAAGGCGAGTACAGTATAGGTATGGCACAACGCTATCCGGATAAAAACTTTATAGGCATTGATATTAAAGGAGCGCGTTTTTGGCGTGGTGCAAAAACAGCAATAGAAAATAATATTGATAATGTGGCTTTTTTACGAACGCAGATAGAACTTATTGAATATTTTTTTGCTCCCGGCGAAGTCGCCGAGATATGGATAACGTTTCCGGATCCGCAAATAAAGTATAAACGCACAAAACATCGTTTAACCAATTCGGAGTTTTTGCAACGTTATAAAAAAATACTTGCGCCCGATGGTGTGGTAAACCTAAAAACGGATAGTGAGTTTATGCATGGCTATACGCTGGGGTTGCTGCATGGCGAAGGACACGAGGTTATATATGCTAACCATAATGTATATCATAATGCCGGTTCTCCGGAAATTGTTACGGCTATACAAACATTTTATGAACAGCAATATTTGGAAAAAGAAAAACCTATTACCTATATACAGTTTAAAATAAAATAATATGGAGTTAGTCCTGCCCGTTGTATTAGGTATTGTTTTAGCTGCGGCAGGTATATCACTGCCCGGTCTTTTAAACATTACCGCTGCAAAAATCAGTCTTAACGAGGGCAGGCAAAGGGCAGTAATTTTTGCACTTGGAGCTACAAGCATCATTTTTGTGCAAACCTATATTGCCGTTTCTTTTGCAAAATTTATAAACAGCAGACCGGATATAATATACCTGCTCGAAGAAATGGGCTTGGGAATATTTGCTGTGCTTACCATTTATTTCCTGTTTTTTGCCAAAAAGCCAAAACCGAAAAACGGGGTTGCGGTAACCAGTCTTAAAAGCCGAAAAAGTAAATTTTTTCTCGGGGTCTTGCTTTCCGCATTAAACTTTTTTCCGGTGCCCTATTATGTGTTTATGAGCGTTACACTCTCTAAGCATGAATACTTTTATTTTAATCCCTTATTTATATTCCTGTTTGTTATGGGGGCAGTTATAGGCTCATTTTCTGTTTTTTATCTGTACATCATATCGTTTAAAAAATTTGAGCATAAAGCAGCTTTTTTTCTTTGTAACATTAATTACTTTATGGGAGGTATAACAGGAGTGGTGTGTATCATTACCATTATAAAAATGATGAGGAACTAAAAAAACTTCTGTCATGGCAAACAACGATAGTTTTTTTGAGCGGGTATATCAGGTAGTAAGGCAGGTGCCCTACGGCAGGGTAACAACCTATGGTGCTGTTGCAAAGTTTATAGGAGCAGGGCGGTCTGCCCGAATGGTAGGCTGGGCTATGAATGCCAGCCATGGTATTGACGATGTACCGGCACACAGAGTAGTAAACCGCGTTGGGCTGCTAACAGGCAAGCACCACTTTGAAGGCACAAGCCTCATGCAGCAGCTTCTTGAAAGCGAGGGTATAAAAGTAAAAGAAAACAAAATAATAGATTTTGAAAAACACCTTTGGGATCCTGCAAAAGAGTTAGATTTATAAAAAAATCAAGAGAGCTTTTAAGCAAATCAAAACTTTTAGATATCAGCTTTTCACACTATCTTTGTAATTTAAAAGCAACCTTATTTAAAAGGCTGAAAAACAAAGTAATAATACCTATGAAACTCGATAGAAAAGAAATACTGAAAGCTCTTGAAACCATAACATTAGCCGGAGAAGGCAAAAACATGGTAGATAGCGGAGCAGTACGCAATGTGCTTACCTTTGGCGACGAAGTTGTTGTAGAGCTGGTAATGCACAATCCGGCAATGCACATTCGTAAACGCGCGGAAGCCGATATTGTAAAAACCATACACGATACTATAGCTCCCGAAGCTAAGGTTAAAGTAAATATTAAGCTGGAGACTCCCGAAAAACCTGAAATAAAAGGTAAAGGAATACCCGGCATAAGCAATGTAATTGCCGTATCATCAGGCAAAGGAGGCGTGGGTAAATCTACCATTACCGCAAACCTTGCCGTAGCATTGGCAAAAATGGGCTTTAAAGTAGGCATACTCGATGCCGATATTTACGGACCCTCTATGCCCATAATGTTTGATGTGGAAAGAGAACGACCCATATCGGTAGAAGTAGATGGCAAGTCGAAAATGAAACCGATATTAAGCTATGGCGTCCAAATACTATCCATAGGCTTTTTTACCACCCCGGAGCAGGCTGTTATATGGAGAGGACCGATGGCATCTAAAGCATTGAACCAAATGATATTTGATGCCGACTGGGGAGAGCTTGATTTTATGTTGGTAGATCTCCCTCCCGGAACAGGAGATATTCACCTTTCAATAATGCAGTCGCTGCCCGTAACGGGAGCTGTGGTAGTAAGCACGCCACAGGCTGTTGCACTGGCAGATGCCAAAAAAGGTGTAGCAATGTTCCGTCAGGAGAGTATTAATGTACCGGTATTGGGTATTATAGAAAATATGGCTTATTTTACACCCGAAGAGCTACCTGATAATAAATACTATATCTTTGGTAAAGAAGGTGCAAGAAACTTAGCAGAAGATTTAGATGTACCTTTTCTTGGCGAAGTACCATTAGTACAAAGCATACGCGAGGCAGGCGATTACGGTCGTCCGGCAGCATTGCAAACAGCAACCCCGCTGGAAGCTGCTTTTGAAGAGCTGGCACGCTCTGTAGTACAGGAAACTGTGAACAGAAATGATAATTTACCGCCTACGGAGGCAATTAAAATAACAACAATGGCTGGCTGCTCAGCAGTTAAAAAGAAATAACATGACAACAGAAGAAATTAGACTGAACATAGAAAAGGCACTCGACGAGATTCGCCCTTTTCTTGAATCTGACGGCGGGAATATTTCATTAATAGCTATAGACGAAGATAAGCATGTAAAAGTGCGTCTTGAAGGGGCTTGTGTGGGCTGCAGTGTAAACCAGATGACTTTGAAAGCCGGCGTAGAAACAACGATTAAAAAATACGTTCCGCAAATAGAAACAGTAATAAATGTAGCATAACAGCTACAACAGCAGAATAATTTTTGTCAGGATATATTTGCTGACAATTATCATAGAAATAAAGAACAGTTTTAAGGAATTTTGTCCCTGAAACTGTTTTTTAACATACGAGAAAAATGATTACAACAGATATACTTATAATAGGCGCAGGCCCAACAGGGCTTTTTGCCGTTTTTGAAGCAGGACTATTAAAACTAAAATGCCATATTATAGACGCCTTGCCACAACAAGGCGGGCAACTTGCAGAATTATATCCTAAAAAACCAATATTCGACATACCCGGTTTTCCATCAGTAATGGCAGGTGAACTCGTGGATAACCTTATGGAACAGATAAAACAGTTCCAACCGGGTTTTACCCTTAACGAAAGAGCCGAAACAATAGACAAGTTGGAAGACGGTACATTTATAGTTACTACCAATAAAGGAACAAAACACCACGCAAAAGCTGTGGCAATAGCCGGAGGGCTGGGCAGTTTTGAACCCCGTAAACCGTTGATAGAGGGAATTACTTTTTATGAAGATAAAGGGATAGAGTATTTTGTGAAAGATCCTGAACTTTTTAGAAATAAAAGAATTGTAATTGCCGGAGGAGGCGACTCGGCATTAGACTGGAGTATTTTCCTTTCTGATGTTGCTTCAGAGGTGACACTGGTACACAGGAGAAATGAGTTTAGAGGTGCACTGGATTCTGTAGAGAAAGTGCAGGAATTAAAGAAATTAGGCAAAATAAACCTGATAACTCCTGCTGAGGTAACAGGTATTCGAGGTGCTGAACATGTGGAAGCTCTGGATATACAACAAGAGGGCGGACACAGAACTATAGAAACAGATTATTTTATACCGCTTTTCGGGCTTACGCCAAAACTTGGCCCTATTGCCGATTGGGGGTTGGAGATAGAAAAAAATGCCATTAAGGTTAATAATGCGTTGGATTATCAAACCAATATAGAGGGTATATATGCCATTGGCGATGTTAATACCTATCCCGGGAAATTAAAATTGATTTTATGCGGTTTTCACGAAGCTACCCTTATGTGCCAAAGTGTATATAACCGCCTTAATCCCGGTAAAAAATATGTGCTTAAATATACTACCGTGAGCGGTGTAGATGGTTTTGACGGTACGCGCAAAGAAGCCGA
Source organism: Flavobacterium salilacus subsp. salilacus (assembly GCF_004634195.1). Lineage (GTDB taxonomy): Bacteria > Bacteroidota > Bacteroidia > Flavobacteriales > Flavobacteriaceae > Flavobacterium > Flavobacterium salilacus. The sequence continues at coordinate 488,230 of NZ_SKBP01000001.1, read as the reverse complement.
AAAACAGGTAGTAAAAGCAATAGAGTAATATGGCACAGGATATAACCATAAAAATAACCGACAGGGAAGGGGTAATGCACGAGGTGCAGGCGCCTACTGATATGGCTATGAATATTATGGAGCTTTGCCGATCTTATGAATTAGCACCCGAAGGCACTATAGGTATTTGCGGAGGTATGGCTATGTGTGCTTCCTGCCAGTGCTATGTACTGAATGATGTGCCTTTGCCGGATATGGAGGCAGATGAAGAGGCGATGCTCTCTGAAGCTTTTCATGTAAAACCCAATAGTAGGCTGGGATGCCAGATACCTATAACCGAAGCGTTGGACGGGCTTGAAATTGAGCTTGCTCCTGAATCATAAAAAAACAAAGCCCGCATTATTTACGGGCTTTGTTGATCATAAGAAAGCGGGGGCTTATTTCTTATGATTTATAAAAAAGGAAGGAATTACTTTTTAATGAATTTAAGCACTTTGGACTCGCTGCCTTTCTCGATACTTACAAAATAAATACCACTGCTGTAGGCTGATATATTTATGCTAAGGTTCGCCGCAGTATTTACTTTTGTGGCAGCCATAGTTTGCCCAAGACTATTGTAAATAATGTAACTATCGGGCAACTCATTATTTGTAGTTGCTATATTCAGTACCTCCTGTGCAGGGTTAGGGTACAGGTTAATGCCGTTTAATAATTCAAAATCTTCTCTTCCGGCTGTTACTTGACATACAGTCGATGTTTTTAAAGAAGCTCTTCGAGGAGAGTTTTCCATTACGGCAAGTATTCTTTCTTTTTGATCTTGCGTAAAAATATTCATACAAGCATCGTTAGTATAATCCATATAGTTTTCAATCATATCATAGCTTGTACAGCTATAATGAGATGAGCAAGAAGAGTTAGGTCCGTTTGAAGCCGGTGTATCATCACAATAATCACTATAGCTGCAAGAGTTATTATTGTAGCTGTTGCCCCAAATGTGCAATAACCCCAATGCATGCCCTATTTCATGGGTAGTGGTTCTTCCTTCATCGTAGGGGTAGGAGTAGTTTCCTTGCGGGTATATGTTAATAGAGCCGAAATATTCATAGCCAATAATAACACCATCGGTATCGGCACTGCCCTCGTTGTTATTTAGCCCGTCAAGACTTGATGCTGACGGAAATTGTGCATACCCTAATACACCCGAAAGGTCAGACCCGAAGTTGCACACCCAGATATTGAAATACTGTGCAGGATCCCAAATCGTAGAAGGTTTTAATGTGTTTTCAATATCACTTTCGCCCCAGCTTGCCTGTCCTAAATCAACCCTGTCAATGCCGTTTGTAGGCAAACCGTCGGGGTCTGTCTGTGCTAAACAAAATTCTATTTCAACGTCCGCACCAACATCATTTGTGTTATAGCCGGGAGTGCCCAGCATTCTTCTGTAATCTTGGTTAAGTACTGTAATTTGCGACTCTACCTGTTCATCGGCTATATTCTCGTTGTTACCTATAAAATCTCCGTTATGTATAACGTGTACTACAACGGGTATCGTTATTACTTGGGTTGTGTTTTGTGCCGAAGCATTACTTTTAGTTTTATTACTAAGTATTTTTTGTGCAATCCAGTTTTCAAATTCTTTATTGGTTGCTCTTTGCGGAAATTTTTCTTTCAAATATTCCTCATACTCGGTGGTAACACAACGTATGGTGCCTGTTTCACTGTTTATTGCAGCTTCGCTGATAGTTTTTCCAAATACTTTTGGTGATTGTTGTGCATTTACCGCAATAACTCCTAAAAGTAAGGATGCAGTGAAAAATAGTGTTTTTGTATTTATATATTTCATAGTAGTTAGGGGCGATTTAAGAAATAGCTATTAGTGAAACAGTTTTAAAATTAACATTAGTGGTATGCTCTTTTACACTCCAGATTTCTAATCTGTGAGTATAAAAGTATAAACATGTTATTTTTAATAAAAAAAATATAGGTAAATAACAGAATAACTGCGGTAAACAGAATTTCTATAGGTGTTTGTTGAGTTCTTCTTTAAAAACATCGCCTACGGGAATAACAAACTCTTCGATAGTGATTGTCTTATTCTGAACTGTTTTTATTTTACCAACAGGCACAATATAGGAGCGGTGCACACGAATAAAGGCAGTGGAAGGGAGTTTTTCTAATATACCTTTCATAGACAGGCGGGTAACAATGGCGTTTTTATCTTTCAGGTGTATTCGTATATAGTCGTCAAGCCCTTCTATAAGTAATATGTTATCATATTCTATTCGATGCAACTTATAATCTGCCCTAATCATGAGGTATTTATTTTCGGGGTCTGCAATTCTGAGCGATTTTTCTTTTTGTACTTTTTCTACCGCCGTTATGAAACGCTCATATGATATTGGTTTTAACAAGTAGTCGGTTGCATTAAGGTTAAAACCTTCTACAGCATATTCGCTATAGGCAGTAGTAAAAATTACCATTACATCGGTACTAAGCGACTTGTAAAAATCAATACCGTTTTTACCGGGCATTTGTATGTCCAGAAATAAAAGATCTACAGGGAACTTTCTTAAGTATTTTATTCCTTCTTCGGTTTTAGTAAAAGCCTTTTCCAGTACAATATTTTCTGTTTGCTCACAAAAATGTTCAATTACTTTTAGAGCAAGGGGTTCGTCGTCTATGGCAACAGCTTTTATCATTATGGTTATGGCGATTGATTTTTTGTAACAGGCTCCACAGCATCAAATATAAGCAATTATCTGCTTTTTTAATTATAGATTAACCCGCTTTTAGAAACACATAGCCCTGTAGTCCTATCGTTTATATCCTAAAAAAAATAGTCCTTACATTTTGCAAGGACTATTTTGTATAAAGAAGTTACCTGTTTAGTATTTTATAAATCGTAAAGTTGTTTCGGTACTGCCTTTATTAACTTTTATAAAGTACATACCATCAGCGTAGTTTGATATGTTAACATTCGTGTTGGCAGATGTAATTATACCATTGCCTACAAGTTGTCCTAAACTGTTATATATCGAATAGCTTTCCGGTAAAGAAGCACTTTCAGATACAGCAATATTAATTACACTGTTAGCAGGGTTAGGATATAGCTTTATTGTTTTTGCACTATTTACAGGGGTATTATCAGATAAAATTGTATTAATACCAAAAGGAGTTGTTTCACTGTCGGTAAAATCGCCGCCTTGTGCTATAATATCACCATTTGGGGTTGTTACGGTATAATAACCGTTTCCATACTCGCAGCATATTCCGTCTCCTTCAAAATCCAATATCGCGAAAGAATAGCATTGATTATTTTCAACATTTATAGTTTGTGTATATAATTGATTATTGCCATAAAATTCGGAGTTAAAAGGATCGTTTAAATTAATGTTACTAACAATAGGTTCATCATTACTATCCAGTAAAGCCCATACAGTTTCATCACCAAATCCATCAGTCATTACCGTTACTATTATTTGCTCAGTATCAAAGCTGTTGGCTATATCAAAACTACCCGTAGCTGTATTATTAGTGTTTATATCATCAGTAGTTTCATTTACGGCTGTTAACGTAGCGGTAAATGTATGCTGTCCCGAAGTAAGCGTATAGGCAGGCAGCTCTATAGTCACATCCTCATTATTGGCAAGGTTACCTTCCCAGTTATATTCAGCGGTCTCTTCGTTATCCATATTATAAGATATTGTAGCCGAAGTTATAGGGGCATTACCCGTATTGGTTAATATTACCGAAGGAGTAATAATGTTGTTACAGGCTGTGTTTTGTATGCCGTTCATGTCAAGCGAACCGTCAAGCTCATAAACCATACCGGGAACGCAACCTAAAGAGGTTATTAGTGACACTCTTCTGGGTGAATTAAGCAATACTGCTGCCATTCTGTCTTTCTGGTTTACAGTAAAGATGTTTTGACATACATCATCAGTATAATCCATATAATTTTCAATCATATCATTACCGGGAGATGACGGGCAAGAGTCCGTGCCGGAAGGACAACCTTGATTAGGTCCTGCTGCAACAGGGGTATCAGCACAAAAATCGTCCGCACTACAATCACCATCGCCCCAAATATGTCTTAGACCGAAAAAGTGTCCTATTTCATGAGATGAAGTACGACCTTTATCTCTGCCTTCGCTATCATAAGTTCCTTCAGGGTAAATATCGCTTGACCCAAAGTATCTGTGACCTACTACTACACCGTCTGTTTCTGCGGCATCAGCCTGACCGAGTCCGTCAATACCTTCAAGCCCGGAGTTGGTAGGAAACTGTGCATAGCCGGCAAGCTCGCCTCCAAAAACGTACATGTAATCTACTATCCAGATATTTAAATATTGTTCAGGATCCCATTGCGTTTGTGGCTTTAATGTCGATTCGATATCTTCTATATCCCATCCGTCATTTCCGCCAAGGTTATAACGCACTATACCGGTTGTTGCAATTCCGTCAGGGTCGCGTTGCGCCAGGCAAAACTCTATTTCCATGTCTGCCCCTACAGGGTTAGTATTGTATCCGGGAGTATTAATCTTTCTTCTGAAGTCTTGATTTAATACTGTAATTTGCGAAAGTATTTGTGCTGTTGCAAGGTTTTCATCAGTACCAATAGGATCTCCGTTGTGTATAACGTGTACTACAACAGGTATGGTTACAACAACATTGGTAGATGGCGGTGTTACCCCCGACGAAGCCAAGCGTTGTGTTTTTATAGCATTTACTTTTGGAGCAAGCCATTGCTCAAATTTTTCAGTTGTAGCGCGTTTAGGATACTTTTGTTGTAAAAGAGCTTCATACTCCGTTGTACCGCATCGTTTAACTTCGGTTATACCTTTACCGAATATTCGTGCTTTTTTGCCTTGCTTTTCCTGTGCATTACCGATAAATGCAAAAGTTAGGGCAATAAATGAAAATGCAGCCTTAGTTATAATTTTTTTCATTAGTCGTGATTAATAATTTTAATGCCCCGAAAGTAATCAATTATTTGATATTAGAAATAAAAAAAGCCCTGATTTATAAGGGCTTTTGCGTTAAATTTTTGCAGACTTTATTTATATAGAAGCCATGTCAAGGTGTAGTATATTTTCTTCAATCGCATTCCACAGACCTAATCGTTTCTCTAATGCCATTTTTGAAACCTCTTCTACCTCTGTCCATTTTTCCTCATCATTACCACAAAGCTCGGTAATCATTTTCATTGCCATAGGGCCATGTTCATCAGCATCAAGCTCTATATGCCTTTCAAAGTAGTATATCAGTTTGTCAAGATTGATTCCGGGAAAACTTTCCTGAAAATTCCTTATAATCTCGGTAAACATTTCCGGAATTAAATCCTCACGACCAAAGGTGAAGGCAGCAGCTATTTCATGGGGTTTGCCCTGCTCTATAATCCTGAAGGTAAAGTCAAGAAAAGCCTTAATATCCTCATGCAGGTTGCTCTGTTTTATGGATACAAAAATATTTTGTGTGGTTACTACATTATCCAAAAAATTTTTAATTTCCGATGTGTCAGCACCACAGGCTTCCATAGCCTCTATATACATTTCAAAGTGGCTCATTCTTTTACCTTCGGCATCAATATCGGTTTCTTCGCCAAGTACAATTTCGTTAATTAAATACCTTGTTTCTGCATTTCCTGTAGGCATCCATGGGGTAGTAGTACATGTAAGTTTCGTTTGCAACGCTTTTAGCAGCGACATAAAATCCCACACGGCATATACATGACCTTGCAGAAAACACTTTAGGTCATCCACAGTTTTCACTTTTGCGTAAAGTGAGTGTTGTAATAAGTCTTCTTTTTGTGGCAGAATGCTCTTGTTAATAGTTTCCGTATTCATCGCATTTATTTTTTACAAAATTAAAAAAGCTATCTTGTTAAAAGGCTGTTTTCATATTGTTTTTATCTATACAATAATAATGCCTGTTGTTTCCTGTATAATTGCTTTATCAATTATGCTATATAGTAAATAAACGTAAAAAATGTTGTTATTGGTTTACGATATTATAATTTTATTACAAAAAAAATCCCGACATGTTGTGTGTCGGGATTTACATTGTGGTTTATACAGTAAGATACTATTTAAAGGCGGCATGCCCGGTGATATCCATACCTGTTATAAGCAAGTGAATATCGTGAGTGCCTTCATAAGTAATAACACTTTCTAAATTCATCATGTGGCGCATTATAGAATATTCGCCCGTAATACCCATACCACCCAATATCTGGCGTGCTTCGCGAGCTATATTTATAGCCATATCCACATTGTTTCTTTTCGCCATAGATATTTGTGCCGTTGTAGCTTTACCTTCATTCCTTAATACACCCAGCCTCCAGGTAAGTAATTGTGCTTTGGTAATTTCGGTTATCATCTCGGCAAGTTTTTTCTGCTGTAACTGTGTAGCGGCAATAGGCTTATCAAACTGTATGCGCTCTTGTGCATAACGCAGTGCCGTGTCATAACAATCCATAGCAGCACCAATGGCTCCCCATGCAATACCGTAACGGGCAGAGTCCAGACAACCAAGCGGTGCTCCGAGACCTGATTTATTTGGTAATAGATTTTCTTTAGGAACTTTTACATTATCAAAAATAAGCTCTCCTGTAGCAGAAGCTCTTAACGACCATTTATTATGAGTTTCAGGTGTTGTAAAGCCTTCCATGCCACGCTCTACAATAAGCCCGTATATTCTGCCTTCTTCATTTTTTGCCCATACTACGGCAATATCTGCAAATGGGGCATTGCTTATCCACATTTTAGCACCATTAAGCAGGTAATGGTCGCCCATGTCTTTAAAGTTGGTAACCATACCACCGGGATTTGACCCATAATCAGGCTCGGTAAGACCAAAGCAGCCCATAAATTCGCCCGAAGCCAGTTTTGGTAAATATTTCATGCGTTGCTCTTCATTACCATATTTCCAAATAGGATACATTACTAATGACGATTGTACCGATGCGGTAGAACGCACGCCACTGTCGCCTCGTTCTATTTCCTGCATAATAAGTCCGTAAGAAATTTGGTCAAGACCTGCTCCGCCATATTCTTCGGGTATGTATGGACCAAATGCACCAATATCGGCAAGTCCTTTGATTATTTGTGTTGGAAATTCAGCCTTTTGGGCATAATCTTCTATAATGGGAGAAACTTCACGCTTAACCCATTCGCGGGCAGCGTCGCGCACCATTTTGTGCTCATCAGTTAGTAACTCGTCTAAAAGGTAATAGTCAGGTGCCTGAAATAAGTCGGGTTTCATATTATTTTTGATTTTAGTAGCAACAAAAGTAAAGAAGAAAACTAACAAATCAATAAAAATTTGTTGTATTTTTTAGCAATAGTGTAAGAGGCGGGTATAAAACTACATCTTCAAGTAAAAATCTTTTGTTAAAGCAATATATTCGGGAGTGTACTGATGGCGAGCGGTTTCTATGATTAATTCATCTATAACAGGTTTTTCAGCAGCCTGTTTTTTAAAAGCTATGAGGCTGCGTTTAATTGCTGTTTCAGGCATGCCTTTTACACGAGTTATTCTGCACGGAAACAGCGAAAATTTATTAGCAATAGTAATAAAATTTTGCTCCTCTTTATAAGGTAGTATTACGGCAAAAATACCATGTGAATGCAATAGTAATGAAGCGGCTTCTGCGAGCTCTTCAAAAGGCATCGCATCAATAAATCTAGCTTTGTCTCTTTGCTTGTTTCCGGTAGTATAATCTTCGCTGTAAAAAGGAGGGTTCGACACTATCAAATCATATTCCTCATCCTGCATTTCTTCAACAAATTCATCCAGTCCTGCATGATAGCAAAAAAGTCTATCGCCCCAGGGACTGTTTTCAAAATTATCTACCGCCTGTTCATAAGCGTCATCATCAATTTCTAATGCGTCTATTTGCCCTGCATTACTGCGTTGTGCCAGCATAAGGGCAATAATACCTGTGCCTGCCCCAATGTCTAATATGCTTTCAGGATTATTTTCCAAAGTTGCCCATGCGCCAAGCAATACACCATCTGTCCCTACCTTCATAGCGCACTTATCTTGTTGGATGCTGAACTGTTTGAATTGGAAATTAGACATTTCAGATTATTAAATTTTTTGGAAGATTGTATTTTAGGATTACATAAACGTTAAAACCCTAAACTCAATAGCTATTCATTTAAATAAAGGTCAACAAGTCCTTCGGGAGTATTTAGGAGTACTTTTTTGTTTTCGCGATCTATTTTTACAATAAAATCGTCTATCATGGGTACTAATATTTCGATATCGCCTTTTTTTATTTCGAAAAGCGGTTGTGCCGAACTGTCGTTTATACCTGTAATATTACCGATGTTGCCTAAGCGCTCATCTTCGGCTATAAAACCAATAATTTCGTGAAAATAAAACTGGTTTCCTTCCAGTTTGGGTAATTGGGATAAAGGGAGATATAATTCACATCCCATTATTTTGTCGGCTTCCTCTTCGTTATCGATATCTTCAAAACGAACTCGTAAAAAGTCATTTTTATGCAAAGAACTGCTTACAATAAAAAATGGAACCAAGTGTTTGTCTATTTCAACAAACACTGATTCCATGTTTTCATACAATTCGGGTTCGTCTGTGTCTAAATAAGCCAGAACTTCGCCCTTGTAGCTGAATTTTTTAGCGATTTTACCTAAATAGAAGCAATCTTCTTTACGCATATCGCTAATTTAAATTAAGCTTGAGTTTCCTCGTTGTTCTCTTCTGTAGCTGTTGGTTCTTCAGCAGCAGCCTCTTCTTCTCCTTCAGCAGCTGGTGCTTCGGCAGCAATAGCGTCAGCTTCTGCTTGTTTGGCAGCAGCAATACGCTCTTCGTTAACTTTTTTCTCAGCAGCAAGTGCTTTTGCTTTTTCTTCAGCCTGTACATTAGTAAGACCTTCTTTCTTAGCATTTACCTTGGCTGCTTTCTCTTCCATCCATGCAGTAAGTTTAGCGTCAGCCTGTTCTTGTGTAATTGCGCCTTTACGTACACCGCCGTCAAGGTGATGTTTTAGTAGCGCGCCTTTGTAAGAAAGGATAGCTCTTGCAGTATCTGTAGGCTGTGCACCATTGTGTAACCACTGTACAGTAGTTTCAAGGTTTAAGTCTATAGTTGCAGGATTAGTGTTAGGGTTGTAAGTTCCTAATTTTTCAAGGAATTTACCATCTCTTTTAGAACGGCTGTCTGCCGCTACTACCCAGTAAAAAGGTTTACCTTTTTTACCGTGTCTTTGCAATCTGATTTTTACAGGCATAATCTTTAGATTAAATTTTGAGGTACCCGACCTCTGTTAATTAAGGCTGCAAATATAAGAAAGTTTATTATACTTGCGTTTTAAATGAAAGAATTTAATATTTTTTATGTTTTGAATATGCCTGATTATTAATTTTTGTTATGATTTCTATTATTTATATTAGGATATATTCCATAAAAAACTATTTTTGTCGTTGTAAAAATTTGGTTTACCTTTTTCTAACTATATAATAATGAAAAAATTTTTATCACTTTTAGTGTTGTTGGTGGGTTTAAGCTCATGTGAAGAAGATATACAATTCAACACTCCGGCAGTTCAAGGTTTAAAAGATAATGAATTATGGAAAGCGACAGAATATAAAGCTATATTGGGCGGCGGCGGTTCTCTTATTATAGAGGCCACCAATGGTTTTGAGACTGTAGTATTAAGAACAGCATCCTCAACACCGGGTATGTCTTTCCAATTAGGAGAAAATGAAAGTAATAAGGCTACCTATTCATTGGATGCTGACGGTATATCATTCGAATACCAAACAGGCACTGATTTAGGCGATGGGCTTATTGAGATTAGTGATAATCCTGACGAGACAGATATAACAAGAGGTTTCATTTCAGGAACTTTCCGCTTTAATGCATTAGATGAGTCGGGCGAGGTAGTAAACTTTCAAAATGGTTTTTTCTATAAAGTTCCTATTCAAATAGCCCCATAAAAAGATTTACTTACAAAATATATAAGCCCTGTAAAAGCAGGGCTTTTTTGTTTGTTTAATATTACTATTACATTAATTATCAATAAAACAGTTTTTTGTAGATAAATAAGACTACATTTGTACGGTAACATCAATGCAATTACAATTGCATTCAAACTTTTTTTATGAATATATTTGTTGGAAGCCTTCCGTTTAGTATAGAGGAGGCAGATTTAAGAGAGTCTTTTGAGGCTTATGGACCAGTTGATTCTGTAAAAATTATTACAGATAAGTTTACAGGTAGAAGTAAAGGTTTTGGTTTCGTAGAGATGCCAAATGACAGCGAAGCCCAAAAGGCTATCGATGAACTAAATGGAGCCACTGTTATGGGAAGAACAATAGTTGTTAACAAATCTGAACCGAAACCGGAAGGTGACAGGAGAAGTGCTGGAGGCGGCAATCGTAATTTTAGCAGAGACAATAACAGAGGTGGTGGCGGAGGTGGTTACCGTGGAGGTAACAACCGTGGCGGATACTAAGATATACTATCGGCAGAAAAATTTATAAAACCACCTTCGGGTGGTTTTTTTGTTAATAAAAGGTTTTAGTAAAAGAGTAAAAATATTGTATTTTTGGTAAATACACTTTTGTTGCCATGCAACCTTAATTTCCAAATCCATAGCTTGTTATGTACCTGATATTTGACACTGAAACAACCGGATTACCCAAACGGTGGGATGCTCCTGTAACCGATACTGATAACTGGCCGCGATGCATACAAATAGCATGGCAACTTCATGACGAGATGGGCAGGCTGATAGAGCATCAGGATTATATTATAAACCCCGATGGATTTAATATTCCGTATGATGCAGAGCGTATTCATGGTATATCTACAGAACTCGCCATTGAAGAAGGTATTTCTATACAAGAAGCACTTGAAAAATTTAATACAGCACTCGCCAAATCCAAATTTATAGTTGGTCAAAATGTAGGATTTGATATAAATATCATAGGATCCGAATTTCATCGTTACGGTATTCAAAGCCCATTAGCATCAATGAGGGTGCTGGATACCTGTACAGAGACTACTGCCGAAATGTTACAGTTGCCGGGGGGGCGAGGAGGTAAATTTAAATTACCTACACTTACAGAGTTGCATGAGTACCTTTTTGGAGAACCTTTTGCAGAAGCTCATAACGCAACGGCAGACGTAGAGGCTACAACACGTTGTTTTTTGGAGCTTGTAAAGCGCGAAGTTTATACCCATGAAGAATTAGACGTACCGCCAACTTACTTTCATAATTTTAGAGAAAGCAACCCGCAGACGATTCAGCTTATAGGTCTTAAACACATAAATCTAAAAGCCGCTTCGGATGCCATACGTAAGCGCCTGGATAAGTTAAAGCAAGTCGATGTACCCGAAATACCTTCGCAAAAGATAAAGGAGGAGCTTAAAGAAGTTGATTTTGTTCATCTGCATAATCATACTCAGTTTTCGGTATTACAATCTACTATTTCTGTTCCTGACTTAGTTAAGGCTGCCGCTCAATACAAAATGCCTGCTGTTGCCATGACTGATCATGCCAATATGATGGGAGCTTTTCATTTTGTGAGTAATGTTCTTAATCATAATAAGGCTGCCGAAGCTAAAAATAAAGAGGCTGTTGAAAACGGAGAAGAACCGCAGGAGGTTATTATAAAACCTATTGTTGGCTGTGAGTTTTTTGTATGTGAAAATCATAAAGATAAATCCCGAAAGGATAACGGTTATCAAATAGTTCTTTTAGCTAAAAATAAAAACGGATATCATAACCTTGCCAAGATGTCTTCTATAGCATATACTGCAGGGTTTTATTATGTGCCAAGAATAGACAGAAAAGTAATAGAGCAATATAAAGATGATATTATAGTACTATCGGGCAACCTTTATGGAGAAATACCCAGTAAAGTACTTAATATAGGAGAAAACCAAGCAGAGGAAGCACTATTGTGGTGGAAAGAAACCTTTGGCGAAGATTTTTATATAGAATTAATGCGGCATGGGCAGGAAGATGAAGATAGGGTAAATCAATCACTAATCTCACTGGCAAGGAAACATCAGGTAAAGCTGGTAGCTACAAACAATACATATTATATACATAAGGAAAATGCTCATGCCCATGATATTTTATTGTGTGTAAAAGATGGTGAGAAATTAGCAACCCCAAAAGGTCGAGGACGTGGGTTTCGATACGGTTTACCCAATCAAGAATATTATTTTAAGTCGGGAGATGAGATGAAATCTCTTTTTGAGGATACCCCCGATGCTATTGTAAACATTCAAGAAATTGTAGATAAAATAGAGATATATTCTCTGTATCGTAATGTATTACTTCCTAAGTTTACTATTCCCGAAGAGTTTTTAGTATCTGAAGATGATGAAGACGGAGGCAAGCGAGGTGAAAATAACTACCTGAGGCATCTTACCTATGAAGGAGCTAAGCGACGTTATGGAGAAATAACCGATGCCATTAAAGAACGACTCGATTTTGAACTTAAAACGATAGAAAACACAGGATATCCGGGTTATTTTCTTATTGTGCAAGACTTTATTGCCGAGGCCAGAAATCTGGATGTTTCGGTAGGACCGGGGCGTGGTTCCGCAGCAGGCTCTGCTGTGGCATATTGCTTAGGAATTACCAATATAGACCCTATTGCTTATGACTTACTTTTTGAGCGCTTCCTAAACCCCGATCGTGTGTCTATGCCCGATATTGATATTGATTTTGATGATGAGGGTCGTGGACGTGTTATGGATTACGTCATTAATAAGTATGGAGCCAGCCAAGTAGCGCAAATTATTACCTATGGTACCATGGCGGCAAAATCATCTATACGAGATACCGCCAGAGTGCTCGATTTGCCGTTGTTTGAAGCCGACAAGATAGCTAAGCTTATCCCAAATATGAAATTGGCAAAAATATTCAATATGGATGTCAATGCGCTCAGGGGTGCTTTGCGCTCTGAAGAGTTTGAAAAAGTTCAGGAGTTACTATCAATTGCAGAAGGTACTAACCTTGAGTCGGAAACCATTCAACAGGCAAAAGTGCTCGAAGGCTCTCTTCGGAACACAGGCATACATGCCTGCGGGGTTATTATTACTCCTGATGATATTACCAATTTTGTACCGGTATCGGTAGCAAAAGATTCTGACCTCTATGTTACACAATTTGATAACTCGGTAGTAGAAAGCGCAGGATTGCTTAAAATGGACTTTTTGGGGCTTAAAACACTTACCTTGATAAAAGATACGGTAAAGCTTGTAAAGTATAAAAAAGGTATTGACCTGGATCCTGACAATTTCCCGATAGATGACATTAAAACATACGAGCTTTTCCAGCGAGGTGAAACGGTAGGGATATTCCAATACGAGTCGCCCGGTATGCAAAAATACATGAAGGACTTGAAGCCTACTGTATTTGCAGACCTTATTGCTATGAACGCGCTGTATAGACCCGGACCACTGGAGTATATACCAAGCTTTATTCGCAGGAAAAACGGTGAAGAAGAAATAAAATATGACCTCGATGCCTGTGAAGAATATCTGAAAGAAACCTACGGTATTACAGTATATCAGGAGCAGGTGATGCTACTGTCGCAAAAACTGGCAGACTTTACTAAAGGTGAAGCCGATGTGTTGCGAAAAGCAATGGGTAAGAAGCAGAAGGATGTACTGGACAAAATGAAACCCAAATTTATAGAACAAGCAGCCCAAAAAGGGCATGATGCTACCGTTTTAGAAAAAATATGGAAAGACTGGGAGGCTTTTGCAAGTTATGCTTTTAATAAATCGCACTCTACCTGTTATGCATGGATAGCCTATCAAACAGCCTATCTGAAAGCACACTATCCTGCCGAATACATGGCGGCAGTACTATCGAACAATATGAACGATATTAAACAGGTAACTTTCTTTATGGAAGAATGTAAACGTATGGGATTGGAAGTATTAGGGCCAGATGTAAATGAGTCGTTCTATAAATTTACAGTTAACGACCAAAATGCGGTACGTTTTGGTATGGGAGCGGTTAAAGGAGTAGGTTCAGGAGCAGTAAAAACCATTGTAGAAGGAAGAAAAACAGGAAGATATAAATCAATATTTGACCTTGCCAAACGCATAGACCTTAGGGCTGCAAATAAAAAAGCATTTGAAAACCTTGCTTTGGCAGGAGGGTTCGATTGTTTTAATGATACCCACAGGGCACAATATTTTTATGACGATGGGGAGAATAGTACTTTTTTAGAAAAAGCAATTCGTTACGGTGCTAAGTTTCAGGAAAACGAAAACTCATCACAAGTTAGCCTGTTTGGAGAAGCCAGCGAAGTACAAATACCCGAACCCGTAGTACCCCCTTGCGAAGAGTGGAGCACTATGGAAAAGCTGGCTAAAGAAAAAGAGGTTGTAGGTATATACATATCAGGGCATCCGCTGGATGATTATAAATTTGAAATGAAATATTTCTGTAATTCAAAACTTGATGCACTTAAGAACTTAGAACAGCATGTAGGTAAAAACCTCTCCTTTGGGGGCATTATAACTGATGTACAGCACAGAGTTGCCAAAAATGGTAAAGGATGGGCATCTTTCGTGCTTGAAGGGTATGATGAAAGCCATGAATTTAGGATATATGGAGAAGAATATTTAAAATTCAGGCACTTTTTGATAGCTAATAACTTTACTTATATGAAGGTAACGGTACGTGAAGGTTGGGTAAACCAGGAAGGCAAGCGGGGAGAACCCAGATTGCAGTTTATAGCGATACAATATTTGCAGGATGTACTTACCACCTTTGCTAAAAAAATAGTTATTCAGTTTAGCGTAAGCGACTTAAAAGAGAATGTTATTGGTGGGTTACAGCATTTATTCCGTAGTAACAAAGGTGACCATGCAGTTATGTTTGAAGTTATGGAGTTAGAAAAAGTAACCAAGCAGGTCGAAATAAGTGCAGGTATGGTAAATGAACCTACTGTGGCATACGGAGATGCTGATACAGAGCAGGAAATTGCGGAAACTGTAGTAACCAGTGTAGAAGATGTACAGGTAGTAACAAAACTAACGATGCCGAGCCGTAAACTTAAAATAAAAATATCTAACGAGTTGCTCCAGGAACTTGAGCGTTTGCAACTCAATTTCAAGCTGAATTAACATTACTATAAGATTTCTTTATAGATGTATAACTAAATCTAATATATCTTTAAGAGTACAATTAAAATTTAATACCTAAATTTGTTATCATAATTAAAAGAATACATAACTATGGCACAGGAAATAACAGACGCTACTTTTGAAGAAGTAGTATTAAAATCAGATAAACCGGTATTAGTAGATTTTTGGGCAGCATGGTGCGGTCCTTGTCGTATGGTAGGACCTATCATTGAAGAAATAGGTAATGAATATGAAGGCAAGGCTGTAGTGGGCAAGGTAGATGTAGATGCTAACCAAGAATTTGCCTCAAAATATGGCATCAGAAATATACCTACAGTATTAGTTTTCCAAAATGGAGAAGTTGTGGGTAGGCAAGTAGGTGTTGCTCAGAAAAAAACATATACTGATGCTATTGATGCATTACTATAACCAACAATTTATACTTATATAAATAAAAAGCCCTGACAATAATTGTCAGGGCTTTTTATTTATAATTACATTTTCCCTACATTTGAAAGTATGAAGATAGAGAATCAGTTAGAAAAAATATCGGCGTTTTCGCATTTAGAATTGTTGGCTAACCAAATAGTAGAGGGTTTTATATCAGGTATGCACAAAAGCCCTTTTCATGGATTTTCGGCTGAATTTGCCGAACACAGACTATATAATCAGGGCGAAAGTACTAAGCATATAGACTGGAAGCTGTATGCAAAGACAGACAGGCTGTACACAAAGCGATTTGAAGAAGAAACAAACATGCGTTGCCATATAATACTCGATAACTCATCATCGATGCATTACCCCAAGCTGAAAGAGGGGCAACAGTTTTATGAAAATAAAATAGGCTTTTCAGTACTTGCATCGGCAGTATTAATGGAGCTATTAAAGAAACAGCGCGATGCGGCAGGGTTAAGTATATATTCGGACAGTTATGAGTTCTATGCGCCTGAAAAAGGCAGTGGCAGGCATCACAGAATGCTTTTAAATAAGCTGGAAGGTACTCTTACGGCATCCAAAACGGCAAAGCAAACAGATACCACCACCTTTTTACACCAAATAGCGCAAAAGATGCATCGCCGTTCGATGATTATTCTGTTTACAGATATGTTTCAATTAGGCGATACTACTGAATTGTTTAATGCATTACAACATTTAAAACATGATAAACATAAAGTAGTACTTTTTCATGTAACAGATAAAAAAACAGAGTTTAGCTTTGATTTTGATAATGCCCCGAGAAAATTTATAGATGTGGAAACAGGAGAGGAAGTAAACCTTTTTGCCGAAAATGTAAAAGAAGAGTACGAGAAACAGGTAGATTTATATTTTAAAAAGGTTGCCGAAACCTGTATGCAATACAGAATTAAATATGTGCCTGTTTCGGTTGATGAAAAATTTGAAAAAATTTTGACAACCTACCTTGTTGAGAAACAAAAGTTTGGGTGATGTGTATAAAATTTTTTTATTTTTTCATGTTGAAATATTTGGTGAAATCAAAATCTGTTGTATATTTGCAACCGCAATAAAGCACTGGTTTGGTAGTTCAGTTGGTTAGAATACATGCCTGTCACGCATGGGGTCGCGGGTTCGAGTCCCGTCCAGACCGCCAGTTAAAAGTTGAGGAAGCCTTTCGATAAAAAACGAAAGGCTTTTTTCGCCGAAAAATATTTAAGATTAGTTGTGTTGTTTATGCCGCGAGAGCGGTAGGTTTAGTAGTTAGACCAATGAAAAGCTTTCCATTTATTTGGAGGGCTTTTTTGATTTATATACTTTATTTGAAACTTGTTCTTACTTCACGTTTGTATGAAAAAGCTGAGGTTAATGGAAATAAAAAGAGCTACCTATGGGTAGCTCTTTACAACTAAAGTATGGTGTTTGTTTTATTGGAAAATAATTTTAGAAGTTCCGAAATCCATTGTAGGGCTTGTAACGTTAAGGAACATTAACCCTGAAGGAACATTAAAATTAAAATTCAATTCGTTTCTGCCTTCTTCCAGGCTAACAGGAGCAGTGTAAATTACTTTTCCTGTAATGTCATAAAGTGTTACCGTAGCAGGTGTAGCGGTATCACTATAGAGCAGGCAGTTTACATTGCCAATAGACGGATTAGGATATACCATAAACTCGTTTTTCATAGTGTTTAACAACTCTTTATAACCTTCGGGAGCAGATTTAGTAAATCGTACATTCTCAATGGTTAAATCCAAGTCGTTAGTGCCTGCCTCTACAGGCAAGAAAGTAAAAGTAATCATAGACAAATCATCAGCAGTAATTTTCTTATTTGTGCCTGTTGATGTAAAGAAATCAAAAGGAACGTAGTAGGTTTGTTCTTCTTCTCCTACATTAATAATGGCTCTGTATTGATGTTTCCATTCTTCTACGGATGATTTTACCAAGCCCAACTCCAGTAAACCGCTTCCTTTGGCTTTAAAGGACAAGAACCCGTATTCGGTATAATCGGCAGGCAGGTTGCCCGGTAATAACGATTTATATAGCGTTAAATAGTCATATTCGCTATGCGCTTGCAACTGCACATTTCTGTGAACGGGCATCTCGTCATCTTCATAAACTCTGTCAAAATTGTTAGAAACTACATATTTGTTTATGGTTGTATAGGCAGCATCATAATCCAAGCCCCAGTTACCATCAGCATGATAGAAAACATCCTGAATTTCACCATTTACTCTGATTATTCCGTCATACTCATAGCCGTCTTTTATTTCCAGCCTTACGGTTTGTTCTGCCTCAGGAATAAATGGGTTATAGCGTAGGGCAAAACCGTTAGTTTCGCTGTAAACCTCGTCCATAGAAATCTCTATACTTTTTGCCTCTTTAGTGCTTCTCAGTTTCAGTACCATATCAATGCCCTCTCTCCATACTTTTGCAGCATAAGTTTTTGGCATTTTCTGTACCTCTGTTTGCTGCAAAGGAGCATACGAGTTAAGATTGTTCAAAATATCTTTTACCAGTTTTTGAGTATCTTCCGGTGTGGTAGCCCAAACCTGAAAGTTATATACATCGTTTGCCGGAGTATATTCTTTTACGAACCAGTTGGTTTGCAGCGAATATTTATGTTCGTTGTTATTTTTACCAACAGCAAAAGATATAGCATATTCTACCACTCCGTTTCGTTGTTTTATAGCCTGTATCAGGAAGTTGTAGCCATTAATCTCAATTGTTTTCACATTCAGTATTTCCGCACCGCGAAGCCTGTCGCAAGATGCTTTGGTGTGGTTATAAACTTTATTGGATGTCCTGACACCTAATACAACCGCCTTAGTTTTTTCCTCTAATGAAAAGTCAACACTCAGTACTTCTTCTGCAACGGTATAATCTAAAATATCGGTAGGAGAAGTAACGTGAGCCACATTACCCGATACTAACTGGGCAGGGAACATATCTGCAAGCGTCTGTCCGCTTGAAGAACGTGCCATAAACTCGTTACCGGTTTTGTTATACAGCAGGGCATCGGTTTTAATAAAGGCTGTACGAACGCTCTTCATTTTTCGCTGAACATATCTTTTAGATACCGCATCGCCTAAGCTCTCGCTTTCCAAGCCTCCGTCGTTACCTGTATTTACATCTTCCGAAGCAATTACTACAGGAATAACAATAGTGTTTTCGCATCCGTTAGCATCAACAGTTGTAACGGTAACTTCATAATAACCTGCTTGGGTAAACTCAAAGTTTACTGTATTTTGATTTGCAAATAAACCGGAACCACCTCCTGATAAAGCCCATGAGTAACTTGTAAAATCAGCACTGTTAGTCAATGTAAATTGCTTGGTAATGGAGCCTGAACCTGAACTTAGAGTGGATTGATTAACTATTGCATCAACCGAAGGGTAAACCATAACCTGTATAGTTTCGGTGTCCGAACCGTAGGTGTTTGTAGTAGTAAGCGTTACATCATACGTTCCTGCCGCAGTATAAACTTTAACAGGGTTCATATCAGTACTGGTTGTACTGTCGCCAAAATCCCATGAGTAGCTTAACGGCGCTTCGGGCTGTACCGCGCTACCTGTGTTTGATGTATTGCCAAAAACAAATTCGTTATTAGCCAAACACTGGGCAATATCATTTATATTAAACCCTGCTGTAGGGGGTACACCTGCCACAGGAGCACAACCTGTAAGACTTGGCGTGAAAATGGCATAGTGCACTTCTCCGCCACTTTGATAAAACGACTTACCGATAACCTGACCTTCAATGTTCGATTGGTTAACAGTTTTAATAATATCGGCAAAAGGAGCATAAACAGTTCCCTCAATAGTTGAGCTTCCTTCAATTTTTAACTCTGTAGTATTGTAAAAATTATATAATATGTACGGGCACTGGCTAAAACCTACCCCTGACTGATTCCAAACATTCCAAACAAAAGTACCGGGAGCATCTACATTAATTACCAGAATTTTTGATGCGCTTGGCTGCTGGTTGTATGTAAACGTCTGTACGTTGTTCATGTCCGCTCCTGTTACATTCAGGTAGTTGATACCATTCTGCAAGTTGATTTTAACCTGATTTGGCAAACCGGTATTTGGTATAGTTTGCCCATTTGCGTTAGTTAATTGTGCATTACCGGTACATTGCGAGATGCTTAAAGAAGAAGCTTCCATAGTTTGAAATGCACTTGCAAAATCAATTAAATTACTCTGAATAACAGGGTTGTTATTTACACCAACACCCAATTGGTTAGCATTAGCCTGAAGCATAATTCTGGGCGATGAGTTGTAATCTGAACTTGGTGTAATCCTGATAGGTGAGGCAGCATTATTTTGGTCATAATACCAAACGTAGGAACCGCTACCGTTTCCTATTTTTACATAAGCATTTTGATTGATCTGTAAAGCATTACCGGACTGGTAATTTACTTTTCCGCCTACCAAAAGACCTATTTTAACATTGTTTACCGTAAATGTACCCGCATCGCCTATAGCTGCCTGGTAGTTACCTGCAATCGTAAGGTCTCCGCCACAGGCAACAGGTCCTTCAGATTCGTTGGTTACTAATTTTAAATTATTTTTGGCAAAAACATTAAACCCAAGGGCAGGATTTGTGGGACTCTGACAGTAAGCAGAGCTGTTGGATAACAGTAAAAACGCTATAATAGCAAGCGTAATTTGAGGTAATTTTTTAAGCATATTGAGGGTGGTTTATTTAAAAAATAAATATTTATCGGCAAATGTAAGAAAAAAACAATATGAATGTTTTTTTTAGGTCAAAAAATGCTTAAAATCAGGTGTGTAAGTTTTTTTTAACAGGAATTCAAAAATTACATAAAGCCTTAAATAAAAGAAAACCCATAGTAGTAAAGGGTTATTAAGGTTTTGATTTAACCTTTTCATATTCTTACCGTCATTTATTTTTTCCTTACTTTTGGCAGTCAATAGCATAGCCTGCCTTTCGGTAATGAAAAAAGTAATTATTATATTCTCGTTGTTTCTTATAAGCTCCTGCCGGTGGTTTGGCGGGCAAGTACCCGATAAACAAGAGCTGGTAGATAAACGATTGGAAGAGATTGATTGGAAAGAAGTAACCAGCTATCCATCCATAGCAGGGTGCGAGGCGATAACTGACAAGCAACAGCGCAAAGAATGCTTTTTCGAAACCATGGCAAGACTGGTACAGGAAAAACTGGATGCCGATACCATAGCAATACTATACCCGCAAATAGATACTATTAATGTTGAGGTTACCGTGTTTGCCGATTCTCATCTGGAATTTAAGCCGCAATTTGAACAGGACAGCCTCAGCCCTGCAAGTATTGCCATAGACAGTATATTGAAAAGCCGATTAGTTGATTTTCCTGAAATCGAATCGGCACAGAAAGAAGGAATACCTGTTACCACAAAATTTATACTTCCTGTTATTATTAATGTAGAGTAGCAATCTGCCCAAAAACCGTTCGGAATTGTTTAGCTTTGCGTATTGCGTAAAACAAAGAAATTACATTGGCAAACGAACGTATTATATTAGGTATCGACCCCGGTACTACCATTATGGGTTTTGGGCTTATAAAGGTGGTAAATAAAAAGATGGAGTTTATACAACTCAACGAGCTGCAACTTAAAAAATATGACGATCACTACCTTAAACTCAAGATAATTTTTGAGCGCACCATCGAGCTTATAGATACCCACCATCCTGATGAGATTGCTATAGAAGCCCCGTTTTTTGGTAAAAACGTACAGTCGATGCTCAAGCTGGGGAGGGCGCAGGGTGTGGCTATGGCAGCAGGACTGTCGCGCCAGATACCCATTACCGAGTATGAACCCAAAAAGATAAAAATGGCTATTACCGGTAACGGTAATGCCAGCAAAGAGCAAGTGGCAAAAATGCTGCAACAGCTATTAGATATTGGCGAATTACCCAAAAACCTCGATAGTACTGATGGATTGGCAGCAGCCGTATGCCATTTTTTCAATTCCAATAAAACAACAGTAGGCAAAAGCTATACAGGTTGGGATGCTTTTATAAAACAAAATGAAGGCAGGGTTTCAAAATAATGACAGCTAAGTCTTTACATACCGCTCATGATGCTTTATCCTTTTTGCTCAACAAAAAAGGAGCAGGTATCTACATCCACATACCCTTTTGCAAACAGGCATGCCATTATTGCGATTTTCATTTTTCTACTTCACTAAAAAAGAAAGATGAAATGATTGCGGCTATTGCCAATGAAATTAGCATCCGTAAAAATGAATTGGGGGATGAGGTTATACAAACCATCTATTTTGGCGGAGGCACGCCTTCGGTTCTATCAAATGTTGAAATACAGCGCATTATCGATGCCGTTTATGCAAACTTCACTATTGCTCCCAATCCTGAAATTACTTTAGAGGCTAATCCTGATGATTTATCAGGCAACCGAATAATCGAATTATCCAAAAGCCCGATCAACAGATTGAGTATTGGGGTACAATCCTTTTTTGAAGAAGATTTAAAGCTGATGAATCGTGCGCACAATGCCCAAGAGGCAGCCGAGTGTATTGCTGAAGCCATTAAACATTTCGATAATATTTCCATCGATTTGATATACGGTATTCCCGGAATGACTAATGAGCGCTGGCAGCAAAATATAAAAAAAGCATTGGCATTCGGAGTACCGCACATTTCCAGTTACGCCCTTACGGTAGAACCCAAAACAGCATTGCACACTTTTATACAAAAAGGAATTATTGCTCAGCCTAATGATGAGGTTGCCCAACAACATTTTTTATTGTTAGTTGATACCCTCGAAGCCAATGGTTTTGTACATTATGAACTTTCTAATTTTGGTAAAACGGGTTATTTTTCGCAAAATAATACTGCCTATTGGCTGGGTAAAAAATACTTGGGCATAGGTCCTTCGGCGCATAGTTATAATGGTATCAGCCGGAGCTGGAATATTGCTAACAATGCTTTATACTTAAAAGCTATTGGGAATAATGAATTGCCATTGGAACGAGAAGAACTTACCATAACCGACCGATATAATGAGTATATCATGACAGGTTTACGCACCATTTGGGGCGTTTCGGCAGAGCGCGTACAGCAGGAGTTTGGCGAGGTGTATTATAACCATCTTCTTAAAGAAATGACAGTGTTTACAGATAACGGACTGTTGTCTTTTGAGCAGGGTATTATAAAAACTACCCGAAAAGGTAAATTTTTAGCCGATGGCATTGCCAGCGATTTGTTTTTCATAAATTTGGAATAACAACCAATTCCGCTTTGGCGGTATAACGCAGCAACACATGAAAACTACTATAACGCACAACGGCGTTACCTATACCACCGATTTTTCCAATCCTATAGATATTTCCATTCCGCTTTCGGCAGATGATAACAACCCGATTGCGTGGTACATTGATAAACCTGTTATCGAACCTGTAACGATGGGCGACTGGGTAGGTAAGGTAGGCAAAGGCTCATCTACCAACTTTAACAATATCAGCTTTAACCCGCACGGTCACGGTACGCACACCGAATGTTTGGGGCATATTACAAAAGATTTTTACAGTATAAATGATGCGCTAAAAAAATTCTTTTTTATAGCCGAACTAATTTCCGTAATACCGGAGGCGCAGGGAGAGGATTTGGTTATAACCCAATCGCAAATTGAAAATGCTTTAAACGGTAAAACGCCCGAAGCAATAGTAATTCGAACCTTACCTAATGATACTGCAAAACAATCCAAAAACTATAGTAACAGCAATCCGCCTTATCTTGAAGCAGCAGCAGCATTGCACATACGTGAATGCGGTATTAAGCACTTACTGATAGACTTGCCGAGCGTGGATAAGGAAGAAGACGAAGGCAAGCTGTTAGCACACAAGGCATTTTGGAATGTAAAAGATGTAAACAACCTGAATACAGATGCGCGACATGATGCTACTATAACCGAAATGGTTTTTGTGCCTGATTCGGTTACTGATGGTATGTATTTGCTTAACCTTCAAATAGCATCATTTGTAAATGATGCTTCGCCAAGTAAACCTGTTTTATATGTAATACAATGAAACTATTATTAAAACTTGAAGAGTTAGCATTATTCGGGCTGGGAATATATCTTTTCAGCCTGCTCGGTTTTGACTGGTGGTGGTTTTTAGTGCTCATCCTTGCGCCTGATGTTAGTATGTTGGGTTATGCGCTGGGTAACAAAGCAGGTGCGTGGAGTTATAACTTTTTTCATCATACCGGTGTTGCCATAGCGGTATATTTAGCGGGTGTTTATTTAAATA
Source organism: Flavobacterium salilacus subsp. salilacus (assembly GCF_004634195.1). Lineage (GTDB taxonomy): Bacteria > Bacteroidota > Bacteroidia > Flavobacteriales > Flavobacteriaceae > Flavobacterium > Flavobacterium salilacus. Next base: position 464,396 of record NZ_SKBP01000001.1, on the reverse strand, counting down.
ATCAAATAGTTCAGTTAGCGGGGGTAATACTATTCTCTCATTCCCGAATGGATAGGCTTGCCGGCTACGGACTAAAATATGAAAAGGGCTTTAAATTTACCCATTTAGGAAATTTGGATAAACAATCGGGAAATTAATATATCATGGATATACAAAACTTTTATGATTACTGCCTTGCCAAAAAAGGCGTTACCGAACATTTTCCTTTTGATGAAGACACACTGGTAACTTTTACAATTCGGGGGTAATGAATCTCGACCTCAAAATGAAACTGAGATTACCAAAGAAAGAACCAAAGGTGGCTAGAACCTAATTAAGCTTATTAGTAGTTATTTTTTATACATTTATTTCTAAATATTATAACATGACAGACACTTTATGATGGAGAAAAAGAGTTACGATATAAAACTTTTCGGAGGAATCGAATTTGAAGATTATTGGAATCTCAGGGAACATCCTCTTTATGTTCTTGTAAATAAAAAACATAAACCATATATTCAATTTTTAGAAGAACCCGCTGATGGATTTGAAAAAGTAACTTCTTTACATTCAATAGCACTATATTTAAGGAGTAATGGGTGGACTTTTGAATCTAAGTACTGGCAACATATTTCGATAAGGCTAAAAGGAGCATTATATTTTCCATATACTGAACTATGAAGTATCAAGAAGGGGTGATTTGATTCACCCCTTCTTCTATTTCACCCATAAACATTTCGCAAAGCCCCTCAAATGAAGCCAAATCATCCGTTTTAAGGGGTTTAAATGTCATCCCCACCTCTAAGTACACCTTTTCCTTAGTTGGCTTCACAGGAGCGTCTATTTTAAGTATATAATTATCACTATCCAATCCATTTCCACATAGATAATTATACAACATTTGTCTCAGTTGTTTCTGCAATCGGCTAATTTTGGTAAGGGAATATTCAGCTTTTTCAACAGGAACATACACACCACCAAAAAATGTAATATAGTCGGGCGCGTGCTTATATTGTTCAATTGTCATTTTCCGTTCATTGTACACCCATTTGTGAACTGTAGTAAGTTTATTTTTAGATATTTTTTCTTTCATATTTCCCATTCATCACCCCAAAGGATGAGTTTTTCAGTTAATTCAGGTACACAATCGTACTCATCATTATTATCAATATACTCAATTGCAATTCCATAATCTATTACCATACTTTTATAGCTGGGTATGCTTTTTAGAACAATTGAAGTTTTATTTTTTTTACTTTTCCTACCTCTCTTTTTTGGAATAAGGACATCATCCATAAGGCTTTCAATTTGCCTTATTTTCGTTAACTCATAACATTCTGTTTTTCCTGCAAAGCTTTTAAGCTTTGGATAATAGTGCCAATCATAAGGTATAATCTTTTCAAGTAAAAGGCTTTCCCAACCTCTCGCCTCAATGCCATTAGAAAAGGGGTATTCCTTACTGTATTTTATTTCATAGTCACAATCAATAAATCTCATTTGAATCGAATACGCTGTGATACCCACTTTGCAGAATATCTCTTTTGTAATTGGGTGTTGTAATGCTACCAGATAAAGAGTGTGAGCTTTTTTACTATTCTTTAAATGCTTATGCACTCTTTTGTCTATCATCTAAATAAATAGTTTCAATTATCTCGTTATTGTCGTGTTTATCATCAAAATCACTTAAAATATCCTCAAAATCAATATCGTCTTCACAATCATCGTTTTCTGTTTCAAAAATATTTTGATAATGCAATGCTGGAACTAATCCAAACATCTTTTTAAATTCATTTTCAAAAATATCCCTTACCGTTGATGCTTCACTTTCTGCTACTATAAAACTATCATGAATTGTCAGAGGTGTAATTCCAACTGCTTTACAGGCTGGCATAACAACATCCAATATAGCGTGACTTTCCATTGTTTGCATAGCTACGGCTAATGTATTATGCTTATCAGTATTGGTGGTATCAATATATTCCATTATTGAAGGGAATATATTTCTGAAAACATTTTTATAGGATTGAAAGCTGGTTATTTTTGAGTAGAATATTTTAAATAGCATTCTTTTTGTCTGCTCTCTATCCTTTGTTTTACCTGTTATATCTTTAAATTTATCAGCTATATATTCATATAATTGACCACTTACAGCAAGTTCACCGTAATGTTCAACCTCGTTTTTATCAACTGTTGGCTCATTCCTTAATCTAGTGTATAAAAAGTAAGGTTGAGAGTTCTTTATATCAATGTTATAAAGCGTTTCATCGCTTATAATGAACTTTCTCAAGTAAGATGGTAATGATGTTAGATTGCTATCCAAACGTCCGTTAGTGCTGTTCCTTTTGAAGTATAACCAACCGTCAGCAATAGCATATATTTGTTGTTGGTGAATCATCAAGCGGTGCAATATAGAATGAAGTTGGTTACCACCCTCACATTGAAGAATCATATTTCTACTTTTAATGTGATTCCCTTTACAATCAATAACATCACTTATTTGACTATCTGAGAGCCTATATTTGATGTTTAAAAGCAATGTTTTGATTTGACCCATCGCTTTATCTTTAGCAGCTTGTAGGGCTTCATTTTCATTTATCTTGAATGTTTTATAATATCTACTTTTTTGAAATTCAAGATTCGTAACCCTCTTTTTTCGCAATGATAATTTTTCTTTTTTAATTCTAATATTCATTTTAGGGTCTGTTATTTCAACCGCTACCTTAGTTCCAAGGTATTCTTTAGATACCTTATAACCTTTCGCTTTCACACCATATACAAAGAAGTCATTACGCATTATATAACCTTGCTCTACAAGGTAATCAATGGCAGCTTTAACGTTATGTGGGTCGGGAATAAATTTTAAAAATGATGCTCTTGCAATCTCACAATATCCATATTGTTTTTGAAGGTCATTTTTAAAGTAAACTTGTTTTCTGTAAATAAGGTCAATAATGCAATACAAGTCATCTTTTCTCTTGTATTGGCTATTTAGTAGTAATTCTTTTAAAGGTTGTGGTATGTACCTTTTCTCATTTTTAAGGCTTTTCAATTATTTCTGTTTTTGCCCTTTATCCCACGATAGAGATAATTATTTCTGTTTTTTTTACTCGGTACAGAAACCTTTAGGGAGCTACCCTAAAGGAAACCGAGGCTTTTTAAAGGTCTATGCTGACCTTGTTATCTATAAATAGTCTAATTATTCAAAAAGTGAACTTTTTTTGAAAAATATTTTCAACTTTTTTTATGATGGGTGGTAATAAGGTAAAAATACACATTTTTTTGGCTAGTTGCAAGTTTTCAATTTGATATATTTTAGTAGCATAGGGGCAAAATGAACCTAACCTTCTGGTTAATGTAATAACTAATTGTATATTTTATACAATGCGGAATTTATAAATATCTGTAAAGCATAGTAAATTCAAGGCTTTACAGAGATAAATTAATGAAAACATACAGATATGACAGGCTTGCCTTGGGTAAATCAACCTCACGGTGTCATATCTGTATGTTTTATGAAAATAATACTCTATAACACCAGTAAATACAGAGGTTAACAGAGATTTATAAATTCCGCACATAAAAATAATTAAAATACCCCTTTACATTATTATCTGTCACCGGTATATATTATTTATGGATAATATAACTTTAGATAGAATCAAATTACTTCATCCCAAAGTAAGGGATGAAGTACTGGATATGTACACCTATGCCAATAATAAACTATTAGGCAAGGGTGTAAGGCTGAGATTCGCATATACTCTTAGAACTACCAAAGAACAAGATGAGCTTTATGCTCAAGGTAGAACCAAACTATTTGATAATAACGGTAAAAGGCTTGGTAAGGTGACCAATGCTAAGGGTGGTCAGTCCATACACAACTATGGTCTTGCTCTTGACATTGTTCTACTATTAGACAAAAACGGTGATGGAATATTTGAGGCTGCATCATGGGACACTAAAGCTGACTTTGATAAAGACGGTACTGCCGATTGGATGGAAGTAACCAACTATTTCAAGTCAAAGGGATGGACATGGGGAGGTGATTGGACTAGCTTTAAAGATAGACCACATTTTGAGAAGACATTTGGTCATACGTGGAGAACACTCCAAGCTAAGTATAACAAGGGTGAAACCTTTGAAGAAGTAATAGATGGTGTAACTTACAAATGGGTTTCTTTATAAAAAAATATTTACCGTACGGAGTTATTATATTCCTTATCGTGGCTCTGTTTTTACAATGCGAAAAGAATAACTATGATAGAAACATTGCCAAGCAAAACGAAGAAGCGTTAGCCGACAGTGTAAAACATTATAAAAACAAACTAGGCACGGTAACGGCAAGCATAAAAACCTTACAGCTAACGGAACAGCAACTACAAAAGGAACTTATTGAAAAAGATGCCGAACTGGCTGCATTGGCAGCCGAGTTTAAAACCGTAAAAAGCCTAACCCGCTTTACAAGCAATATACAATTAGAGCCTGTTAGTTTTGCCTTTGATGAACCCATATATCCCGCTTCCGCAGAAGATACAACGGGTTATTTTGAACGAAAGGGCTCTTTCTGGTGTTAGAAGTGAAATAACAGCTACGGCTGATACATTTGATAAAGAGTTCACTGATATAGCTAATAAAGCAAATTCCCTATCAAAAAGTTATGGAATTTCAATAAGTGAAGCCAATAGGATAATAGCCGAGGGTCTTGCAGCAGGTGGGGCGCAAAATGAAGAGTTCCTTGACAGCATTGGAGAGTATGACCAGCTATTTGCCAATGCTGGATATTCGGCTCAAGAGTTTGTGAATATAGTTAATCAGGGGTATGAACTTGGTATATATTCAGATAAGTTGCCCGATGCTATCAAAGAAGCTGATTTGGCATTAAAGGAACAAGGGAAGGCAACAAGGGATGCACTTATAAATGCCTTCGGTGCAACATTCACGAATGAAATTTTAAAACAGGTAAGAACGGGAGAAAAAACAACGAGTGAAGCCCTAAATGCAATAGCTCAAAAAAGTACAGAAGCCCAACTTACTCAGCAGCAACAAGCGCAATTAACGGCAGATTTATTTAAAGGTGCTGGTGAGGATGCTGGAGGGGCTTTGAAAATTTTTGAGGCTGTTAATAAAGCAAGTAATAAACAGTTGGATGATACAGCCAAAAAACAATTGGAACTTGTTGAAGCAACAGAAAAACTTAATAAAGCACAAGCTGAACTGTTTGATGTAGAGAAATTTGGAGATATATGGACAAATATTAAAATCGTTTCTACCGAAGCATTAGTTTCAATGCTTGAGTACATAAATGAGGTTAAGGAAGATTTAGAACCGCTAATTGATTTTGTTGGCGTTGTGCTGGCAAATGCTTGGGTTCAGCTCAAAACAACAATAGGTGTTGTGTTCCAATTTATCACAGGTCAGTTTAAGATAATAACAAACACTATCAGCACATTTGTTAACTTCTTCAAAAAAATATTTGAGGGAGACTTCCAAGGTGCTATTGATGCTTTAAAAGTCGGTTTTGTTGGCTTATTAAATATCGTTAATGATGTATTCGGGAAAATAAAGAATACTATTATTGACGGGATAAAAACGGTATTGGAAAATGTTGCGCCATTGATTGATTTCTTTGGTGGTAATGTCGAAGCCATTAATAAATCACTTGACAGTCTTAAATCAAAAAGCGTTGAGGTTGAAGCCAGTACAAAAACAACAAATGTTGATACATCAACAACGAATGAGCAGAGAAATATTGTAGCTGATGTTGACCCGAATGCTGCCGAGAAAACAAAAAAAGCACTGGAAAAACAGGCTAAAGCTGTTGACGCCCTTATTAAAAAACATCAAGAGGAAATTGACCTTTTCATAAGCCAGCAAGATTTTAAGAAAAAAAGTATCCAAGACCAGCTTGCCTTTGAAAAACAAATAATGGAAAAAAGGTTGGCACTTAACGAACTAGAATATAGAAAAAAGAAAAAGAGCAACACCGAATATGAAACGGATAAAAATAATATAACAAATACTTACTTAAAAAAACAAGCAGAAGCCACCGTTGCCATTGCGGAAACAGAACTTGAAAATTATAAAAAAACGCTTGAACAAAAGAAAGCAGATGATTCATTTTTCACTCAGGAAAAGCTAAATAATAAGGTAGCTGAAAATGATGCTCTTTTAAAGAAGGAATTGGATTTTGCTCTACTTCAAAAAGAGCAAGGAGTTATCAACCAACAGCAGTATAATGATGCTGTAAATGCCCTGAATGATGCCAATAGGATAGCCAATGAGGAAGCCCAAAAAAGGAGGGATGAAGCAAAGAAAGAGCAGGAAGCAATTGACCTTGAGAATAAAAAAATATTGGATGAGGAAAAGTTTGCCAATGATTTTGAGTTACAGATGTCAAGAGAAAATGATAGGTATGAAGCTGAGAAAAAAGCAGCAGAAAAAAATGGGGCTGACCTATCATTAATAGAAGAAAAACATAAGAAGAATCAGGAGAAAATTGAAAACGCTTATCTGAATGCTAAGTTATCAGCTTATGCAAATATGTTCGGAAATATAGCTACACTCCTTGGTGAAAACACAGCAGCAGGAAAAGCAGCAGCGATTGCCCAAGCAACGATAAATACGTTCCTAGGGGTGTCACAAGTTTGGGCTGCTGAAAGTGTTTTACCCGAACCATTTGCTACTATTGCAAAGGGTGTGAATACTGGTGTTGTTATTGCAAGTGGACTTGGTGCTGTTAAAAAAATAACTGGTATATCTATTCCACGAGCAGCAGAAGGTGGGCAAATCCCAAGGCTTTCTAGTGGTATAATTAACAACGGTGCTAACCTTTCTATACCGCTTTCAAACGGTGACGACACGCTGGCGTATGTTGGTCAGGGTGAAGTTATCCTTAACAAAGACCAACAGCAACGAGCAGGTGGAGCCAGGTTTTTTAGAAGCATTGGCGTACCAGGCTTCGCAGGCGGTGGATTGGTAGGAGCATCAATAAGTAACATCAATAATATGAATAGGAATATAGATTATGATTTATTAGCAGAAAAAATTGGAGAGAGCGTTGGAAAAGCTAATCTCAACCTGCCAGCACCGATAACTGTATTAGATGACATTACTACAGCTCAGGCTTCAAATAGCAGAATAGTAGAAGGAGCATCACTTTAATATTATTTTTTTTCACATGAGAACCCCAGCAATTGCTGGGGTTTTTCATTTTATATCAATTTTTTTTCAATAAAAATGGTCTTTTTCAAAACTTGATGATATTTATAATAAACGGACAATATGAAAGACAATAAAGAAGAACATTTGGATGAGGAACTAACAGATTTCCTTTTCCAATGTTACCAACTAAAGAAACGAGCATTGAGGGAGTTAAATAAAAAGAACTCGTTTCCCGCATGGCTACAATGCCTATTACATTACCCGCCACTAAAAGATGAAAGCGCGGGGAAGAAGAATAATAAGTACTGAAAAGTACAAGAGTAGTTAAAAGAAAATTAAAAATGAAAACAAAAAACAATGAAAAAAGAGAATTAGCCATTACAGAAGACCAACTTAAAAATGAAATATGGCTAGCTGTAAAGATGAATAACAACTATGAGATAAGTAGCCTTGGAAGGTTAAGACATACCTATAAAAATGGTAATACCAAAATAATTAAGCCATCCTCAAATGGAGGTAAAAGAAAGTATTTATTCTATATAATAAATGATGTAAAGATATATGTACATCACCTAGTGTTATTCACATTCCAATGTAAAAGACCATCATCAGAATATGAGTGTGACCATATCGATAACGACCCTAAAAATAACACTATCGATAACCTTAGATGGGTTTTAAAGAGTGAGAACCGTTCACACAAGGGTGAAGCTCATCCAAAATCAAAGCTATCAAATTCCAAGGTCAAATTAATTAGGGCTTTACTGGCAGAACATAAGGATGATGTTGGTACTCAAAAGAAATTAGCTGCAATGTTTGAAGTATCAGCTTCAAGCATCAGCAGCATAATAAGAAGAAAAACATGGGCGCATATCTAAATGATTACCAACGAGCAAGCCCTCCTGCTTATAAATGAATATAAGCAGGGCAAACACAGGGCAAAAAACACCCTTGTAATCAGTTATCAGCCACTTGTTGGATACTATGCTAGGAAGTATTACAACAGCCTACAGAACCATCCAATGATTGAACTGGATGACCTTATATCAGCAGCTAATACAGGGCTTCTAAAGGCAATTGAAAGCTATGATGAGGATAGGGGAACAGTTTTCAAATATTATGCAGCACACGCCATGAAAAGAAGCCTGATGGACTTTATACTAGCTAATGTTAACTTGATAAGAAGCCCGTTTCATAAAATGCAAAGCGATTACAAAATACACAAGCTTATAGAGCAGTTGGAAGGTGAAATGATGACTGAAATAAGTGAAGATGATGTTGTAGAATCGGGACTATTTACAGAGGATGAAGTACAACACTATTTTAATAAAACAACAACAGAAAGATTTCCAGAATATTTCAATCCTGCCGATGAGGATGATTATAATTATGATGAAGAACAATTGGAAAAGATAAAGGCATGCTTACCACATCTGAATAAGAATGAGAGGGCTATTATTGAACACTTTTATGAGTTGGATGATAAGGAAAAGCTAACAATGCTCGAACTGGCTGAAAAGCTGGGGATAACAAAACAAAGGGTAGGGCAAGTGAAATATAAAGCTCTCAATAAAATAAAGAAATTGCTGGCTAATAAGCCATAATGCTGGCATTCATCAAAAAATAACAAAAGCCGAGGGAAAAAAGACAATGAAATATAAATTTAAAGATGAAGTGTTATTAACCGAAAAATACTTCACAAATAATAAATATAATATTTTATACAAGAATGAAAATGTATATAAATATGAATACTATCAAAGAGTAAGCGAAGATAAGTTTATTATAAGGCAAACAAATTTATTATCCCAATTAATAAGTTATTTACATTTATCTGTTGATGAATTTACTCTAAGAATAAATAATGCGAAATGAATAGATACCAACTACTAAAAAACAATGAAGATATAATATTCCAATTCGTAAAAAACGGAATACTCTCTTATCAAGCTATAAGAGATATAAGTATATATGAAAGGTATAATGAGTTGGATGATGTAAATAATAACCAACTAAAATATATTATATTGAGTGAAGAATTTGACCTTTCAGAAAAAACAATAGAGAGGATAATATACCAAATGAACAGGGTAACTACCTAATAATTAAACCATCAATAATATTGATGGTTTAATGTTTTTATATAGATTATTACTATTTATTTCATCCAATAAATATTATCAAATAATCTTCAAATAGTATATTCGAAATAGTCCAAATAATCTTCATAATAATATCCGAAATAGTCCAAATAGTATGAATCACGCATAAAAACATCCCCACTAAAAACAATCAATATTATTTATTATAAAAATATTTATTATAGATAAATACTATAACAAAACAGACCTCCCAATTTCACCCCAAAGATAACCACCAATCTTACAACCTCACATTAAACCAGTACCGATTAATGTATTCATTTTAGACACCCATTAAAGAATACACTTGTAGCTCAATGAATAGGTTAAGAAAAAAATTATAATTGTATTCAAAAATAACTATACTTTATTTTGAATACATTAAAACTATTTTGTATATTTGTCTTGTTCAAAAGAAGGAATACAAGTACATTGAAATATTGAGATTACCACCAATAAAAAAAGGGATGCTACCAACATCCCTTCCAAAGCATTAGAAGCGAACCTCTAATACTATTTAGTTATGACAAATGTAATAAAAATTTATCCAAACTTGGATACGCTTTGTTGCCGAACATTCGATGTTGCGGAAACACTAATGTTACTTCATCAACCAACCCCTTCCATATTTTGGAGTTGGGGTGTTGAATTGAAATTGAATTATAAGAATATGGGATTGCTTTTAAAAGTCAATGCTCATAGGCATACAGGCTGGCTATTGATTAGCCTTTCATTTAGTGACCTTTACGATGTGTATTTATTTGAAGATGAAAAGATAAAAGATGAGATTAAAGGGTTATACTTTGACCAGCTTTTAAAAGCCATTGATGATAAGATAGAGAAATTAGATAATTACGAATTTTAAATATTAACAAACGGTTCTAATCTAGTGCTTTGGTGCTGGTGGTTATATCAATATAATATTCATTTTAAAGCGTTTTAAGACTATGAAAAAAGCCAGGTATATAAGAGTTTCATCAGCAACTCAAAACAACATTAGACAGCTTGAAAAAGCACACCCCGATGAAAGGGTATTTATAGACGTTGTAAGCGGTGCAGTACCCTTCAATGAACGCGAGCAAGGCAAAGCATTAATTGATGCAGTAGAAGCCAAGGAAATCGATTATATAAGCACCTCGCAACTGGATAGATTGGGACGTGATAGTTTCAATATTATTGAGACCTGTGAGTACTTTAATAAGATGGGAGTAATATTAAAGATTGATAATCTTGGTATCGAAAGCTTAGTAGGAGGAAAGCCCTCACCCACATTTAAAATGATTACGGCAGTACTTGCAAATGTAGCGGAAATGCAGAGGGATAGTATAAGGGAATCTCAAGAGCAGGGCATTAAAATAGCTAAAGCACAAGGTAAGTTTAAGGGTAGGGCAAAGGGTACAACATTGTCAGATAATGAATTCTTATCCAAACATAAGGCGGTTGTAAAGGAGTTAAGGGGTGGTACAAGTATCAGGAAAACTGCAAAGCTTTGTGATGTCTCAGTTAGCACCGTACAGAGGGTAAAGAAAATCTTAGAGTAATAAAATTGTTTAAGTGATTTTTGAATTTATATATGAATTTACTTCATCAGCAAAATCTTTAACTTCCAACCAGCAGAATGTCTCTACATTAACATTCCATAAATAACCTGCTTGATAGTATAATATTAGTATGAACTTATGATACTCTTTAAAGAATTTGCTTAAACTTATATCGGTTGAGGAAACTCTCTTTATACTAGTATGATTTGTTCTATTTCTTATTGCTCTGAAATGTTCACCAAAATTTACTGGTACTGTACAATCATAGTATTCGGCTGTATATCCCTGAGCAGACTTTTCACCTCTTTCAATGGAAGCTTTGTGATTCCGACACAACTTGTTAACTTCTTCATTAAACATCCTATCTGAAACGATATGTGGTTTTTCACTTGGGTAATCAACATACCTACCTTTTCTTTTGAATTGGTCACTTTGCTCAATAAAGCTTAAATAGTATTCATATAGATGAGATAAAAAACTGCTATAATGTTCAAAACAAATTATACGTAATTCTGTATTATGATTTCTATTAAGTTGTATTGTTGCTTCTGCAAAGTTGTTAAAAGAAGTCTTACATCGATAGTATTGATGTACTCTTACTATCATCAATAAACTATCTTGTTGAGTTATTTCAATCATTCTCTAGGGGGGTGATTTGCTCTTTTATTTTTTTAACCCAATCAGGGTCATGTTTAGAAGGGTATGAGTCAACTCTTTCCCGTATTTCTATTATTTCGTAGCCATCTTTTTGGATGGCTTCTTTTATACTCTTTAATGTTTGGGTATAATTTCCACTTCCTAAAATTAAATTAACTCCTATACGGTCTAAGTTTTCAGATTTAAGTTCAATAATATACTTACCAAGATAAGGTAGTTCGATTAGGATTGTTTGTTCTTTATCTTCTTGAGTATCTTTAATTAATACATCGTAGGTAATAGTAGTTACTGTGTTCATAATTTTTTAGTTATTAATTGAATGACTGCTAATGTAAATAAAAAAAGGATAGCATAAAAGCTATCCTTAATTTTGAGTGAATAAAATTCACTCACTTCATCCAACCTGTTTCTTTATTCAAAGATGGGTGTGCCATCCTCATTCCATTTTGGTGGATTTTCAACTTCCTCAAATTCCAATTTCTTTTTGAATTCTAGCCTATTATTACCAACTGAATAATAAAATGTATAGTTATTAAGTTCACCTTGTAAATAGTGCGCCCTGTTATGAACATAACCACGAACATAATTATTTCCTTGTACCGTAACATTGGCAGTTATCCAAATGCTATCATTATTTTTAATAGTATAACGGCTTAATTGGTTTCTGTTTATTTCTATCCAGCTTTCATTACCCGTCTTTTTTCTTACCAGCAAATCATCTCTATTTATGCTACTATCCAACCACATTTTATAATCAATCGGCTGTTGTACGGTATCAACTATTTCCTCACTGGGTATGTTGTTATTTTCTGTTAATGTTGCTGAATCATCATTTGAGCAACCGTATAGGCTCATTAGAGCCAAGCTAAGTGATAGTATTATTTTTCTCATATTCATTTTTTATAATTCGTTTATTTGGTCAAGTATTTTATAACCATCTTGGTCTGTTGTAAATGTTATTAGATAGTGCTTACCTGCATATATACCTCCTTCAACATTAATATTTGAACGATTGAATTTCATTGAAAGCGGGGAATCATTGTGCGCTTGTATATCAAGATGAGTAATGAGGTCAGCATTGATTATTTTATAAAAGCCTGTCGTACTTGTGGTTAAGTAACCATCAATTTCAGCTCCATTAAATTGCATTTTATAGTTTCCATGTAATGCATTTTCATCAGCATAGAAATATAAAATATTATCTGGTATGTACTGTTGTTCAGTTGGAGGTTGAACTGTTGATGAATCATCGCTTGAGCATGATAATAAGCTCATTCCAATAAATAGTAATAGTAATTTTTTCATTGTAAAGTATTTATATGTTATAGTGCAAATATACTAATAAATATATATTGAATGCAATATTTTGAGCGCAATATATATCGTTGATTATCAATAATGCAGAAATTACCTTTGCTTATATGGATAATAAGAATGAAATAGCTGTACTGCTTGGGAATAATATCAAACGTATTATCGCTGAGAAGGATTTAAAAACTCGCATCATCGCTGGGGAATTGAATATTGAACCAAGTACCCTTAGAAAATACATGAATGGCGATTTCGTTATGGGTGTTGATAAGCTATATAAAATAGCGGAAGCTTTGGATGTTGATATGAATGAACTATTCCAACGGTAATAATATTTTTTCCCTCATATTAGAAAATATTACTATATTTGTAGAAAATAATCTTACGTATGGAATTTTTTAAATTTGAAAAACTCCATCCAACTACGAAAGCCCCATTTTTTGATGTTTTTATTAGTGCAGGTTTCCCTTCACCTGCACAGGATTTTGAAGAAACAAGAATTAGTTTCGATGAGGAGGTATTTGGGACTTCACCCAGCACTATATTTTGTGCGAAAGTGTCAGGAAATTCGATGATTAATGCAGGAATCGAAGATGGTGACATAATTGCCATCAACAGAATACTTAAAGCTCAAGATGGTGATATATGTGTTGCTGTTATTAATAATGATTTTACTCTTAAAAGGTTGAGAGTTGAAAAAAACTGTGTTTTACTTATGCCTGAAAATGATAATTATAAACCAATTTTGGTTAATGATAATGAAGGTTTTGAAATATGGGGTATAGTAACACATACATTAAAGAATCACCGTAAAAAAAGAAGATAAAATGTATGCTCTTGTTGACTGTAATAATAGCTACGCATCATTTGAAAGGGTATTCAATCCTAAATTGCAAAATGTTCCTGTAGTGGTTCTCTCTAATAATGATGGTTGTGTTATTGCCCGAAGCAATGAATCAAAAGCTTTGGGTATAAAGATGGGTGAACCTTATTTCCTAATAAAAGATAAAATCAAAGAACATAATATCCGTGTATTATCCTCCAACTATACGCTGTACGCTGATATGAGCAATAGGCTTATGACTATGCTTGAAAATTATACTCCCGATGTTGAAGTTTACAGTATCGATGAGGCATTTATGTATTTTAAGGGGTTCGATAATTTTTCACTATATGATATAGGAAAACAAATTCATCAAGATTTATTAAAAGGGGTTGGTGTACCCGTAAGTATTGGTTTTGCACCCACAAAGGCACTTTCAAAGATAGCTAATAGGATAGCTAAGAAGTACCCTGAACATACAGGTAACTACTATATTATTGATAATGAAGATAAGCGTGTGAAAGCCCTTAAATGGACTAAAATAGAAGATGTTTGGGGTATCGGCAGACAGCATGCAAAGAAGCTGATGAGCATCGGTGCTAATACTGCTTATGATTTTACCCAACTCAATGATAATTATGTCCGAAAATATTTTAGCGTTGTAGGTTTAAGGCTATTGCATGACCTTAGAGGAATACCAACAATACAGCAAGAGGAAGTAAAAGACAAACAAAATATTGCTTGCACCCGTTCATTCGATTATATGATTACTGAGTATGAATTAATGCAGGAACGTATAAGCACATTTACAACTACGGTAGCAGCAAAGTTGAGAAAGCAGGGTAGCAATTGCGAGGTGATTTATGTGTTTATTAGGAGCAACAGACATCGGCACGATTTGGCTCAATATAATACTGGTTACAGCATAAAATTACCCTATCCTACATCAAGTACATTTGAGTTAAACAAACACGCTCAGAAAGCCTTAAAATTGATTTTCAAAGAAGGGTATCATTATAAGAAAGCTGGGGTTATTCTGATGGGAATTACCAAGGATGAAACGAAACAACTTAGTATGTTTGAATATGAGAATCCCAAGCATAAGGTATTGATGAATGTAATTGACAGTGTAAATAAAAAGATGCTGGGAGAAAAAATAAAGTTTGGTAGAAATGATTTGAGCAGAAAATGGAAGATGAAACAGGATTTTTTAAGTCAACGCTTTACCACCAATATAAATGAAATTATTACTGTGAAAGCTGAATAGTAATTTATTCAGCAATTCCCCAACTATTTAATTGTTCATTCCTTCCCGTTTCTTTCCGTAGTAATTTATCAGTTTCATGTCTATAACCTTCTATTATAATATCAATAGGGTAGTAGCAAGGGGAATCTAGAAACTTCTCATCATACCAATTACCATTACTATCTTCATATTTGATTATATTTCCATCGGCATTATATTCTATTCTCATAACCAGTTGACCATTTAACCAAACCTTTTTTATTTGGTGATTATTGTTGTAGAGTATTTTAAATATTTCTTTTCCGCTATCGGAATACATTGTTTCTATATTGTTCATATATATAAATATGTTGTAAAACAAAAAAGTATCCATTATGGATACTTTTTTTATTATTACATAACCATTTCTTTATCACTAAAGGAATGTTTTTCAGCAATTAAATAACATTCAAGCTCTAAATCTTTTATTGGTCTTACTTCATACCAACCATTATCTTCTGAGAAAGATTTCCATGTCCATGTATTGTCTTTATTTTTATAGCACAAACCACCTTCTATTCCCTCCGCAATAGAATAGGCTGGGTTAACAGTATGACCAAAATCGAAAATTTTTCTTGTTTGGAACACGTACTCTTTACCCGTGGCTATATGCCTTACCCTTGTTGTATAACATGGTGTAAGACCGTCCTCATCTTCAAAGAAAGTAACATTATCATTTGTAAGAAGAAAACCATCTACTTCTTTTGTTTTATTCTTTTCTTCAAGTAAAAAATCTAATCTTTCTTGTACTTTTGTTAAATTACAATGAGCGTAATATTCTTGTTTACTAGTTAGATAACCCTTTTTTTCAAAGAAATCTACTAGTGACCCAATAAAGTCCCATTCATATGTATTTATGGCATTTTTATTATTCTTAAAAAACTCAATCATTTTTTTTGTTTCCATTTGTATAAAATTTAAAATTGTTAGGGGCATCCTAGAAATATTCCATCCCAGGCTACCCATTTCGGAAACAGCGTTTAATATAAATATCTAGCTATGAAAAAAGACTAATTTATTTTCAATTTTCTAATGCTACTATCAAACTTTCAAATCCAATAAATTTTGGGTCAATGTCAGTGATAACCAAATTCTCAGGTTGTACATGAAAATGTCTTAGCATTTTCATAATACTATCTGTACATTCCTGTTCCGAACCTTCGAAGCTTTCTATTACACTCTCATCCTCTGCTAGGAAATTTAAATTATAATGGGTGTCCCTATTTTCTATACTTATAGAATACTTGTAATCTACACCGTTACACAACCAATTGAAATCAATAATCTTCATATACTTATACTTTTAAAATGTTTATAAAAAAAATAATCAAAGCTTCACCATCTTCCAATGCCTTTGCCAAGCATGAAGTCATAATGAGAGATTTGATTATTTTGATGATGCAAATATATGTCTTATTTAATTATATTGCAAATAAATATTGAAAATAGTTATAAAAATATTGTATATATACTTATAGTATTATAATCTATCAATAAATTATTAAATAAAAATATTTACCCCCACATAAAAAAAGACACTGTTATTAAATATTATTTATATATTTGTAAAAAAATATAGAATTTATGATTGGTATATATTGCAGGATAAGCAGAATAAAAGATGGCAACGATTTATCGATAGAAGACCAAAAGCAAAAGGGGGTGGCAAAAGCAAAAGCTTTGGGTTTAAGCTATCAACTTTACATTGATGAGGGATTATCAGGTGCAAGTGAAAAGATTGAAGACAGACCAGAATTTCAACGTTTCATTGCTGATGTGAGCATCGGTAAACTTACCCATGTGTATGCTTATGACCAATCACGCTTTGAGCGTAATCCGCAAATAAGATTTGTGATATTAGACCTATTTAAAAAGCATAACATTAAATACTTTACGCATTTAGATGGTCAGGTTGATTTGCATGACCCTCAGCAGGAGTTCTTTGGTGATTTGCTTTCTGTTATAAATAAGTACCATGTAACCACTACCAAAATAAAGGTGAAAAGTGCTTTAACCATGAGAGCCAAGGAGGGTAAGGGTAAGGGTACATTGCCTTTTGGTTATAAGATGGATAATAAGGGGTATATTATTATAAATGAAGAAGAAGCACACCATGTAAAAAAGGCTTATCAGTTATCCAATGATGGCATGGGATGCAACGGTATATCGCATTACTTCAATGAAAATAACATTCCAACTGTTTATTCCCGAAAAGCAAAAGAAAAGGGGCTTAATAATAAATACAGATGGTCACCCAGCAGCATTAGAAATCTTATAGTTAATACTTTCTATAAAGGAGAGCGGATTTATAACGGTGAAAAACTTGTTGTACCTGCGATAATTGACCCTATTGTTTGGCAACAGGTTAATGACCATTTACCTCTCAATGCAAATAGTGACGGTAAGAAAATATCACATCGTTTCCTGCTTTCAAATGTGCTGTATTGTAATCGTTGTGCTGTACAACGCAATAAGGTTAGTAGGATGTATGGGAGGCGTAATGAGAAAAAAAGTGAGAATAGTTATTTGTGCAGTAGTAAACGGTATAAGGGAGAAGGCTGTGATAATAAAGGAATCAATATTAGTAAGCTTGATGCTTTTATTTGGGAACATTTATTTTTAAATGATGGTCTTAAACAAAATATTGAACAACACTTTGCTTTTGAGGATAAGCAAAAGGAAGTTGAGAAATATGAATGCAAAGTTGATACATTGCAAGATGAACTGGCAACACTTCAAAAAGAAAGAAGCAGGGCTATATCACTTGTAATTAAAGGTACATTAACAGAAGATGATATTGCTGTTCAGCTAGCTTCTATTGACAGGAAGATTAAGAAGTATAAGAAAAGTTTGGATGAATCTGAAAAGATGCTCTCATTCATCACAAGCAATACTGACTTGGTAAAACAATATACTTCTTTGTTTGAAAAGTTTTCTGAGGAAACATCTTTTGAGGAAAAGAGGTCAATTATTACTAAGATGATTAAGAAGATAATGGTTGAGTATGATAGTCATTGGCAGGAGTATTATATTGAGATACATTATACAATTGATATCCCAAGTAACATTTATGCTCAGCATCACAGCAGCGAGGGTGCTGTTTATTATCGTTTGAATGAAGATGAAAATAGTGATTTTAGCTTGGAGCATAAAATGAAGAAGGATAATATTAATACTATCAATAATAAAATCAAAGGTGAACCAACACCCCCTGATTTAGAAAGACACACTGGTATTTAAAGTCGGCGGAAAAATGTTTGCTCTTTCCTCGCTTTCGCAGTGGGAAAAGAACGAGCCTTCCATCAACCTGAAATGCGACCCGGAGAGAGCTATGGAACTTCGCGTGGAATATGAGGGCATAACCCCCGGATATCACATGAGTAAAGTGCATTGGAATACCGTATCAGTAAACAGCGATGTACCGCTATCGCTTTTAAAAGAGCTGATAGACCATTCGTACGAATTGGTTTTCAAAAGCCTTACCAAGAAAATACAGGCAGAAATTACATAGCGTTTTTCTGTTTGTTCGAGAAACTGTCGGCTTGCATTTCCAGCAGTTCGATAGCTTTTTTCTTTTTGTAATTGTACAGTTCTTTATCTTGTCTTATCTCGCCATATACATCATCATAAATGGCTGCATCGGTAGTGCGCATCAGTTCGCGCTGATAATTGTTTTGGGTAAGACCGGTTTTTACCGCCATTTCGCCTTCCTCCAGTTTAAAGTCATATTCCCCTTTTGGCGAAAGCAATTTGGCTATAATGGGGGAGGTTTCTATTGCCAAAAACAGCAACATGATGAACAGCGATGGCAGTAAAGGTAATTTTCCCAAAGCGTTGATGCGCGCCATAAGTCCGTCAAAGTTGTCAATTACGGGTTGGGTATCGGCAATTTTTTTGTCAAGATCTGTTTGTAAATCTGCTGCTGCTGTCTCTTTCGCGGCAATTTTTGCCATATTGTTTTTTCGCAGCGTGTCCAGTTGTGCCAGTGCAGCATCGTGTTTTTCACGCTTTTCTTTATATACAGGGCCTTTGCCCAGTTTTAGTGTACCGCTTGTCCCTTCGGCTTCGGTAATGTAAGTGGCATAAAGGGCGTTTACTTCTTTTTCTTTCTGCGCAATTTCAGATTTTAAGCTGTCTATCGAAGCCTTATTTTTGCTCAGGTCGCCTGCATAATAGTCGGCTACCTGTTTTTTATTGGCAAGCGCCATTTCATTTTTTTCTTTAACCAGTACGGTGTCAATTTCCTTTTCAAAAATTTTAATTTCCAGAGGCTTTGATATTACTATGGCAATTATAATGGCAAGAACGATACGCGGAGTTGCCTGTAATAATTCCTGACTGAAACGATCGCGCTTGCGGATGGTAGATACAATAAAACGGTCGAGGTTAAAAATAAGTAATCCCCATATCAGCCCGAAAAAGGCAGCGGCATAAATAGTATCGAATACGGTATAAAGTGCGTATGAAGCAGCAATCCATGCCAGGAGGGCGGTAAAGAAAACAGTAGCCCCGATGCCGGCATATTTGTTTTGCTCACCATTGGAGCAACTGTAGATGATGGCTTTGTCTGCCCCTGAACAGGTAATGAAAAAACGTTTTAACATGATGATTGATTTGATTGATGATGATTACAAAGATAACGTGTTTTTTGCTACAATGTTATAAATGGCTGATACGTCTGGTTTTAATAGAAAAAGTCCGCCACAAGGGACGGACTTTTATAAACAACAAATTATGCAATTTAATTTTTAATATTTATGGTTATAGGAAGGTTATAGCTGGCACGTACTGGTTTACCGTCCATCTCTCCCGGAATCCATTTTTTATCCATTGTTTTAAGCACTCGCAGAGCTTCGTCGCCCAAACCATGTCCGGGGTCTCTCAGTATTTTTATGTTCGACATAGAGCCATCTTTTTCAACTATGAAGGAAACATATATTCTGGCAGTAATATCTTCTTTTGTTTCAGGAATTTTAAAGTTTTGATTGATGTAGTTATAAAAACCACTCATACCTCCCTCGCTATACTCCGACATTTTTGTTAATTTCGATGAATTGTAAACAACATCCTCTTCTGTATTTGTGATTTGCTCTATTTCAAAGGGAGGCTGTAGAGGTCCCAGTTTCATTGGCAGGGTTGTAGTTTCGCCATTAACATTTTCGAAAGTTGTTTTTACTTTCACAGAGCCGTCTTCTGCAACATAGGTTATTATCTTTTTACGATATTTAGTATTAGGATCTTTAAAGAGTAATGGTACATCTTGTTTAAGTTTGGCTAATTCTTCACCTTCTATTGTTACATATTCTATTTTTCTTATTTTGAGCGGGTCTATCGTATTAGCCTCTTTAATCGAATCTGATAATTTTGTCAGTTCTGCCTGAGCAGGGTTTGGTTCAAAACTTCTTTTTACAGCAGTTTTACCATTTTCATCCACATAGGTTATTTTCATAATATAGTAATCCTTTGTGTTTAAATTACGGTATTTTACAGGGTCAATTTTTTTTAAAGAGTCGATTTGAAATTGTGATATGTCCTTTCTGATTTCTATACCCCTAATGTTATTCGCCGGGATGTCTTTAAGGGAATTAGTTTCCTGTGCAATAATTTCTTCTGTGCAAAGCAACATTAATAGAATTGCCATAACAGGTGTAACTGCTATTTGCAAAAGCAATGCTTTGGTTCGGGAGGTGGTTTTTGTCATCATGAGTAATCGTTTTTTAGTTAAAGAAAAATTCAGGTTGCTGGCAAATGCGGGAATTAACCCTGATGTTTTTTGTAGTAAAATAGTTTGATAGGAAATTACATTTTGTGTTGTGCCTACTACTTTTTCGTCTGCCAAAAATTCGTGGTTAAGCCGGATGGACTGCCCGTACAAGTACAACAATGGGTTAAACCAAAAGATGGTTTTAAGCGTTTCTATAAATAAAACATCAAGTGTATGTTTTTGTTTTACGTGAGTAAGTTCGTGCGTAAAAAGCTCACTCTCTATACTTTTTGCTTCGTAATCCTGTTCATTTATAAAAATATAGTTCAGGAAAGTGTGGGGTAACGTTTTTTCGGCTATCAATACAAGATTGGTATTCTCATACCGAATTATTTTACCGGAATTGATTTTCTGCTTAAAAAGCAATAAGTTTCTTATAAATCTGAATAGAAAAGCAGCGGTAAAAAGTCCGTATAATGACCAGAGGATTGCAGGTAAATAATTAATGGGCTGTACAACAGGCGCAGCAGTATCCCCCGTAGCGGGTATGGTGTTATACATCACTTCCTGTATGGGTTCCGCTTCTACATATATCGGGATGATGATGAGGGGCAACACCAATGAGAAGGCAATACTAAACAACAAATAGAACCTGTTGAAACGGTGCATTTTTTCGCGCTCCAAAAAAAGATGATATACTCCCAGTAGTACACCCATACTTATGGCTGATTTTATTAAAAATGCAATCATTGCTTTTTCTTTTGAATTTCTTTGTCAATCACTTTTCGCAGTTCTTCCAGTTCTGCTGCAGTCATGTTGGTTTCCTGCGTAAAGAAAGAAGCAAACTGTGCCGCCGAATTGTTGAAGAAACTTTTTATCATTCCGTTTACTTCTTTTGAGAAGTAATCCGATTTTTCTACCAAAGGGTAGTATTCCCTTGAATTGCCGTACTCTTTATACCCTACAAAGCCTTTGTCTGCCATTCGTTTCAGTAATGTAGCTACGGTAGAAGGGGCAGGCTTGGGCTCCGGGAATAACTCGAGCAAATCTTTCATAAATGCTTTTTCCTGTTTCCACAGTAATTGCATTAGCTGTTCTTCGGTTTTTGTTAATTTCATTTCTACAAAAATAGATTTGTTTCTACAAATGTAGAATAAAAATTTAAACGTGCAAATTTTTGGAATAAAAAAATCCGCCTATTATAGGCGGATTTAACTGTTTTATAATATGTTATATCTTAAAATCCCAAATACAAAGGGTTTAGGCCGATATTTTTATTTAATCATTTCAGTAAAATACTTATAGAATAACGGGATGGTTTCGATTCCTTTCAGGTAATTGAATATCCCGAAATGCTCGTTAGGGGAGTGGATGGCATCGCTATCCAACCCAAAGCCCATCATTATAGTTTTGCTTTTGAGTTCTTTTTCAAACAATGCTACAATAGGAATACTACCACCTGAACGTACCGGTATTGGCTTAATACCAAAGCTTTCTTCGTAAGCACTTGCTGCTGCCCGGTAACCAATGCTGTCTATAGGGGTAACATAAGCCTGCCCACCATGATGCGGTGTTACTTTTACTTTAACGCCTTTAGGAGCAATACTCTCAAAATGTTTAGTAAATAATTCAGTAACTTCTTTCCAGTCCTGGTCAGGAACAAGACGCATCGATATTTTGGCGTACGCCTTACTGGCAATAACAGTTTTAGCTCCTTCGCCTATATAACCGCCCCATATACCGTTTACATCAAGCGTTGGGCGGATAGAGTTGCGCTCGTTTGTAGTATAAGTAGCTTCGCCATATACGTCCTCAATATTTAATGCTTTTTTATATGCTTCAAGCGAGAAAGGCGCTTTTGCCATTTCATCACGTTCTTCACGCGAAAGCTCCTCTACTTTATCATAAAATCCGGGTATGGTTATATGGTTATTCTCGTCATGAAGCTGCCCTATCATTTTTGCCAATATATTTATAGGATTGGCAACTGCACCTCCGTATAAACCTGAATGCAGGTCGCGGTTAGGACCTGTAACCTCTACTTCTACATAGCTAAGTCCTCTTAGTCCTGTGGTGATAGAAGGTTGTGAGTTAGATATCATTCCTGTATCGGAAATTAATATCACATCGTTTTTAAGTTTTTCCTGGTTACGTTCTACAAACCAGCCAAGGCTTGGCGATCCTACCTCTTCTTCACCCTCAATCATAAATTTCACATTACAGGGCAGGGTGTTATTTTTAACCATATATTCCAATGCCTTTACGTGCATATACATTTGTCCTTTATCGTCACAGGCACCACGCGCAAAAATAGCTCCTTCAGGATGAATCTCGGTAGGTTTAATAACCGGCTCAAATGGTGGCGATGTCCAAAGCTCAACCGGATCGGCAGGTTGCACATCATAGTGTCCGTAAACCAAAACCGTAGGCAGGTTTTTATCTATTGTTTTTTCGCCATATACTATGGGGTAGCCCGGAGTTTCGCAAATCTCCACTAAGTCGCAGCCTGCTTTTTCAAGGCTTTCTTTTACGGCTTCGGCAGTATTTATTACATCCTGAGAGTAGGCGCTGTCGGCACTTACCGAAGGTATTTTTAATAATTCTATAAGCTCGTTTATAAATCGCTCTTTATGCTCCGCTACGTAGCTTTTTATGTTATCCATTTTAAAATTAATGATATAGGTTTACAGTCAAAATTACATAAAAATATTTATTATTTTTTTCAATTTTTTTCTTGCATTATATCAAACTATGCGTATATTTGCACCCACAATAATGAAACACATATCAAGTTTGTTATTACCTGCGGGTGTGGTGAAATTGGTAGACACGCCAGACTTAGGATCTGGTGCCTCACGGTGTGTAGGTTCGAGTCCTATCACCCGCACAAAAAAAGCCTCTGAAAATCAGAGGCCTTTTTATTTGTATAGCTTAACAGCGTTTTGCAGATTTTTTTTGACTCTTTTTCGCAATAGTCGGGGCTTGATAACTTCGATACATTCACCAAAGCCTAAAATTACTCTTTCCAGTTCAAAATTTATATGTACATCCAGTTTTATTATAATGCTTCCATCATTCAGCTTTTCTGTAATTTCCTGAGTGTGGTGTAAAGGTTTGGTAAGTACATAAGGAGCATTGCTTTTATCTACTTTTAAATGGATTTCCTGTACATGTTCTTCGTTTAATACAGTTACTCCAATAGTATTTTTATAGTATTCTTCACCATTAAAATCGATGTCTAAGTAGGGAATGTTTAAATCATAATCTACTTTCTCTATTCTGTCTAAAGCAAAAGTAGCAATTGGTTTTTTTTCAGAAGTTTTACCCACCAAAAACCATCTGTTATTAAACTCTTTTAAAATAAAAGGATGAAAAACCACCTCTGAAGCCTTTCGCGCTTTAAATGATTTATAGGTAATGTGTAATACTATTTTTTTAAGTATGGCCTGATAGAGCGTATCAAGATGTTCTAATCCTTTTAAATTTTCATTTTTGTCGAGATGTATTATTGCTGACCGCTTTGTTTTTTCGGTATATACTTTGTCTTCCAGTCGCTGAATGATACCCCCCAATTCCGAAAACAGCGAAAAATCTTTAAACTGTTTCAGCATTTCTACCGTTTCGGTAAGCACACTCATGTCATTTTCATTCAGGGGGATGTCGGTTATAGAATAAGCAGGGTCTTCATACTGGTAAAATTTTTTATCATACACTACAATAGGGGCATTATAGCCCAGTTTGTCACTGCGCATCATTTGTATGTCTAGCTGAATGGTACGTTTGCTCACGTTTACCTCCCTGCCTTCATATTCGTATAATGCATTGGAACAGGCTTCAATCAAATCATCTAAAGTCCATTCCCTGTAATTGTTTTGCAGGCATTTATCAATGGTTTTATAGCGAATTAAAGCATTTTTATTAAGAGCCATAGTATAAAATTTCAGGAAAAATAGACATTATTTTTTACTACGCAAAAAGAATGCGCAGTTGGGTTAAAATATTTGTATCGGAATCAAAACAATCTATACAAAAGATTAAACAGTAGTGCTCCGTCGAACGGGGAGTCGGCGGAGCTTCACAAAAAGGATTAAAAAATGGAAAACAAAACAAACCTTACAGGAAACGAACTTATCGAGATGGGCTTCAGGTCAGGAAAATGGATGAAAGAAGCTCTGGAACATATTAATACCAATCAACTGGAAGACGATGCATTAACTAATTATTTAGAGCAGTTTAAATCGCCTCCACCAATAAATTTACACCGCGAAGCTATACCTTTTTCGGTTAATATTAAACCTGAAAATGAATTGGAAGAATTTAATGTAAATAGTGTGGTTGAAACTATGGATGCTTTGATGCGAACTCCAACATTAGTAAAAGGAGCTATAATGCCCGATGCCTGTCCTACAGGTTCTGTAGGTACAATTCCTGTGGGCGGGGTAGCTGTGGCAAAAAATGCAATCCATCCGGGTATGCACAGTGCAGATATTTGCTGCTCTGTAATGTTAACCGATTTTGGAAAAACTGACCCGAGAGCAGTTTTAGATGCTGCACATAGTATTACACATTTCGGTCCGGGCGGACGTTCACGAGAAAACCAATTCAGGTTTCCGATGGATTTACTTGCTGAGATTGAAGCTAACTTCTTTTTAAACGATCAGAAATGTATCTCGGCAGCGAGGTCACATTTAGGAACTCAGGGTGACGGAAATCACTTCTTATTCATAGGAATCTCTAAAAACACAGGGAATACTATGATGGTTACGCATCACGGAAGCAGAGGTTTCGGAGCTAACTTATATGATAAGGGTATGAAAGTAGCAGAGCGTTTTAGGAAAGAATTATCGCCTGAAACTTTAAAGCAAAATGCATGGATTCCTTTTGATACCGAAGAAGGTGAGAAATACTGGGAAGCATTGCAGATTGTACGTAAATGGACTAAGATGAACCATGAGTGCATTCATGACGCTACGCTGGAGAAATTAGGTATCGATAAACAAAACAGGTTTTGGAATGAGCATAACTTTGTGTTTAAAGATGGTGATTTGTTTTACCATGCTAAGGGTGCTACGCCGCTTGATAAGAAGTTTATGCCCGATATTACAGGACCGCGATTGATTCCTTTAAATATGTCTGAACCCGTTTTGATTGTTGAAGGTGAAACAACCGAAGGTAACCTTGGCTTTGCCCCTCATGGTGCGGGTAGAAACATAAGCCGTACTCAGCATAGAAAGAGTAAAGAAGGCACATTTCAGGAAATTTTCGAAATGGAAACACAAGGGCTTGATGTTCGATTCTTCTCAAACGAGATTGATATTACAGAATTACCGAGTGCGTATAAAAATGCAGAAACCGTGAGAAACCAAATGGAAGAATTCGGTTTAGGGAAAGTAATCGATGAGGTATTGCCTTACGGCTGTATTATGGCAGGCGACTGGGAAAAAAATGCTCCTTGGAAGAGAAAAAGAAGAAAAAATAAATAAAAAATTTTATACTGCGCAAAATGACCGCGCACAACAACTATACTTTTGAAGTGTAATTAAAAAAACATAGTAAAAATCGGCAAAGGAAGTTCCTATTTATTTTCCACGATTACTTCCCGCTGATAAATAAAAGACAGAAAGAGTTCCTATATACTGGTTCGACTCCAGTGCTCGAAAGAGTCGTGGTTGATTTTACTCTTCGTCTTTTTAAAATAGGTAAAGGAAGTTCCTATTTATCAACTCTTACTTGACATACTTCCCACTTATTTTTTATAAAAATGAAAACATTAAAATTATTCAATGCCGTTGTTGCTAAAGAATCAACACAAAAGCCGTTTGTATCTCAACAAGGTTTTATAATAGAACCAAGTGCGCTATGGGCTAAAAAAGAAATTATTAACTTTTATAAGGATGAAAAGCTTGATGGTTATGGCTTAAACAAAACATTTCATAAATCCTGGAGCAAAATTTTATTCAGTTCTCGTGAGAGTTTGTTAATGGAGCAAATAACACATTATGTCTCTACTTACGGCAGTAACTTTCAAAGTGAAATTTATATACCGGAAGAGGTACTAAACGTACCGGGACTTAAAGTTACTTTTAAAGTAGTTAAAGCTTACACAAAAGCAGAAATGACTAGTAAAAGCTTAGCGTTATTGCAGTCGGGCATTGCTTTAAAAGAGGAAACCGTAAATGATATTTTATCTGTTTTAGTAGATGAACTTGGTTTTAAATTTACAGGTAACGAGAACATTAAAAATAAAGAGGCAGTAATAAAACTTGCCGATATGTATGGTGTGTTACCTACAGATACGATGGAGTTTTTCCGCTATATTATTTACAGGGCTACCGGTGAATCATTATTGATTAAAAATGATGAAACGATAACAGCTATTGCAGCGTCCAATTATAATCCGGCAGTTCAGTTAGAACAGTTTGGTTTAGAAAAAATGGCAGAGATATTTAACCGTTTCAAACCTTTGTTTTTAGCGTTTAAGCCTAAGTGCGGTAAAACAATTAATAAAATAACTAAGCTGTCTAAAACACATCATAAACCATTAGTTGTAAATCCGCTTAACTATGTTACCAGTATGCTCTTGTCAAAAACAGATATGTATTGGTTAGATAATGCCACCCCTTTTGCATTGTTCAAAGCTATTTCAGCCTGTTATACAAGGATGAATGGTCAGGATGCATTTTTGTACCGTATAAGAAATGGTAAATCCTTCGTTAAAAAAGGAGACGCAAAGCATGTCGTTTGGAATAATTATCAATTCCTGGAAAATTATATAAAAACAAGGTTTGATATAGCAGGTAAAACATTTTTTATACCAAATGATGTACAGTTTGCTTTACCAACTTCTGAGAAAATGTATATAGGAAACATTCCTACGGGTACTAAGTTTTATGGCGATGCTCTGGCAGTTGGTGTATATTGGGAAAACGCATGGGGAGCTCATGATATAGACTTATCAGGCTTAAATATTGGCGGAAAAGTAGGCTGGAATTCAGCTTATAATCAAGCAAACAATTTGTTATATTCAGGTGATATTACCAGTGCACCTAATGGAGCGGTAGAATACCTGTATGCTAATAAGGGCTTGAGTATGCCAACGCTTATTATGAGTAATGTGTTTTCAGGTTCCGGTAATTGTGAGTATAAAATAGTTGTTGGTAAGGGCGATAGTGTAAACTATAACTATATGATGGATCCTAATAAACTTTTTGCAGAGGTTAAATGCCAGTCTGTAGAAAGAGGAACCGTATTAGGTATGCTAATACCCGAAGGTAAACGACAAAGTTTTGTATTGTTGAACTTTGGTTCGGGTAATGCGAGGGTTTCCGGTAATTCAGAAGTGTATTTACTTGCCACACAGGCATTATACCAGCAATGGCATAACCCTTTAATGTTTAATAACATTATTGAATTATTAGGTGGAGAAATAATTACCGAAGAGGACAAGGCTGATTATAACTTTTCTTTAAATAACTTAGAGAAAGACAGCTTTATAAAAGTTTTTACAGAAAATGATTTAAAAATTTTATAATCAGGCAATATAACTGAAAAAAATTATAATATTTGCAATCGAAATGAATTCAAACAGATTACATAGCATTCAACAGCCGAGACTAAGTCTCTGTATTTCTCGCTCAGATATTGAGCGTGGTGGACGCTATGTGGTAATTTTAAATGATTTTTAGAGGTAATAACTAAAATATCTATATACAATTTAAGCGTCCAAGTAACATTGGGCGCTTTTTTTATGAAATTTTTTAAACGATATGAAACCGAGTAAACAAGAGCATAAAAAGTAAGCATTGAACAGAAAACAATTGAGAGACAGACGATTGTTGCAAATCACAAATATCCGTGTAATACGGACAGGGATTTTATTGCCTTTATTTAAACATAAATACCTGATAGTCAATAAAATAAATTAAAATTTTTCTTGTGTAATTCAAAAAAACGTTCAATATTTGCATCAGTAAAAACAACAACAAATACTATAAAAATGAAACATCAAATACTACATAGTATATATATAAGTCAGCAGCTCTGTCTGCCGCAGCCCATGGCATTATTATGTAGTGACGAGCAACTTGTTTCAACCCAAAAGGAGATGATATATGTAATGACCTAAATGTATAGGCATACCATAGTATTCATAAGCATCTCCCGCAAAGAGATGCTTTTTTTATGGTTTAAATTGAAAAAGGAGAGTAGGTAAATATTGGTTTGTTACGCTTGCCTGCTAAGCAAGTTCACTGCAAAGTGATGAAGGTTCAATTCCTTTGCTCTCCGCAAAAAAGACGAGGTGGCCGAATGGTTAAGGCGGCAGACTGCAAATCTGTTATTCATGAGTTCGAATCTCATCCTCGCCTCAATATTAAAATAGAGTACTGTAGCACAACGGCTAGTGCACCCGACTGTCTCTCGGAAGGTTGCGGGTTCAAATCCCGTCAGTACTGCAAAACTGGGAATATAACAATTGGAAGTTTACCTGCTTTGGATGCAGGAGGTTGCAGGTTCGAGTCCTGCTTCCCAGACTAGTTTACAGGATGAATTAAAACGCGGGAATGGCGGAACCGGCAGACGCGCTTGGCTTAGAACCAAGATTTTGGGAGTTCGACTCTCCCTTCCCGTACTAAAAGCTCCACTGGTTCAATAGGCAGAGGCATCAGGCTTAAACCATGTGTAATCCTGGTTCGAATCCGAGGTGGAGTACAAACAGACCTGTAATGTAATGGTTAGCATACAAGATTTTGATTCTTGGAGTACAGGTTCAAGTCCTGTCAGGTCTTCTAAAATGGTGGCTTTAGTTTATGTGGTAAAACACCTCATTGTGGATGAGGAAAACAGGGTTCGAACCCCGAAGTCACCCAAATTATAGTGAAAAGGATTTGTTTTTATAGTACTGTATATATAAAAACAAACTGCCCGCTGATACTATCAGCGGGCAGTAAGACTAACCTAACTTAACATGACAATCATATTTTTATACGATAAACAGGCTTGCAATGCTTACCGACTGGTCGCCTGTCAGTATTTCATCAAATGATTCAGAACCTGCTCCCGATGGGATACCATTTACTGTTGAGGTATTAAAACCTGCTTGTAGTATGTTTTCTTCACCGTCATATACCGGTTGTGCAGCTTCAGGAAGCCCATCGCGGTTATTGCCTTCAATCCATCCTTTGTATCCTCTTAATCTTCTTACTTGCGATGCATGGCGTGCTTCTACAGAGTGTATTTGTAACGCAGCCGTAAGCAAGTCGGGGGTGGTAATAAGGTTTCCTGCCTGACCTTTGTAGGCGCGTACTCCTGTATCTTCAAACGCTTGTGATAGTGCCAAAAAGGTTGGGTAGTCGCCAAATGTATTGAATGCACCGCCTACGGTAAAATCAAAGTTTGGTTTTTCGGGAGCTGCATCTCCTAATGCTGACATCAAGAACTGTACGTGTGCCGACTCATGCTGTCCTATTTGTTCAAAAATTGCTCTGTCTTCAGCAGGAATTAGCCCGTTCATATCAAGCGCCATAGCGTAAAACTCGTCTTCAAGATACTCTAGCGTAAGTGCTAACTGTAATGCCGATGTTGGAGTGTCTGCCACAGCCGCCATAGAGGCAGCAGTTGCCGCATTGGCTTTTTGTGAAAACAATACCGATGCTAAACCGAAAGGTATTGCCGCTTTTGCAGCGTTAGCACCTATTTTTCCAAACTGGCTTAAACTTTCTCTTCGTGAGCCTTTAGCATTATACAGATTATCATCTGTAAATGACTCTATAAATTTTATAATATTCATAATAATGTCGTTTTTAAAGGGTTAATTTATGGTAAGAACATTGCCGTAAAATTGGTTTGTATAAAGTTGAGGTTAGATACCGCACTCAATATTTGTGAAGGCATCTGTGCCGGGTCCAAACCATTGGCATCCACAATATCATCGCCTGCAAAATCGGCAGACCCCGGGTTAAGTAAATCCCTTATTGCAGCGGCATGTCTGGCTTCAACCGATACGATTTTTCCTGCTATAACAAGATAATCAGGCGTAGTAATGTACCTGCCCGCACCGTTATATGCCGATACTCCGGTATCTTCCAGTGCTTTTGCAGTAGTAAGTACACTCATTCGGTTATTAAAGTTCAGGGAACCATAATCAAACTGAAGATCCGGCAATAATCTGTCCTGCGCATCATTGCCCAGTGCCCCTGATATTGCTGTTCTGAAAAACTCTCTGTGTATCACTTCGTGATTGTACAGATCCTCAAGCACTTGTTGTTCTTCGCTGTTAAAAGTTGATCCAAAAGCGTTTCCGTTTACCACTCTGGTATAAAAATCAGCCTCAAGTTGCTCAAGCGCATACGCATAGGTAAGTACCCCTAAATCGCCGCCACCAAGGTCGAACACGCCGTTTCTTATACCGGGTAACTGGTTGTCTACCGGCGGTGTTCCGCCATCGTCGTCGCTACTACATCCGGCTAATAATAAACCTGTGCCTGCAACTGCAAGACCACTAATCCTCAAGAAGCTTCGCCTGTCATGAAGACCGCTCCTTACTTCTTTTACTTCTACTTTCTTGTTCATAATACTAATTCGTTATGGTTAATAATATACAGGTGTGGCAAATCTGCTTTTCAGATGTATCTTTATTTACGCAGTATTATTCCTGTTGGTTTTTAGTCAATCTGACAGATTTTTAAATTTTATGATTTGTTTAATAAGAATTTGAAAAATATATAATCATATCTTTTTTAGGTATCTTGTAGTCTTTAAGCAGTATTACAGGATATTTTACGGTTGTATTCCCATTGCTTATTGGTTTAAAATTTTGTAAAAACATTAACTTTTACAGTAATTTATTACAGCAGTATGGATACTTATTTCTCTGCTGTGCAGGTATTGATTGTTACTTTGAGCATGATAATTCTTATATTTTTTGGCAGTAGTAATAAGTAGAGTGTACAGTTTTCGTATTTTTTTCGTTATTTTACTTAAATTTAAATTTATCAGGATATGAAACAGAAAGCTACATTAAAGCAAATTGCCAAAGAACTCAATGTCTCCGTTTCAACAGTGTCCAAGGCGCTCAGTAACAGTCCTGAAATTAGCGAACCTACCAAAATAAGAGTTCAGGAGTTTGCCAAGCTTAAAAACTATAAGCCTAATAATATAGCTGTAAACCTAAAGAGTAAACGAACCAAAACTATAGGCGTTATTATACCTAATATACTTAACCCGTTTTTTGCCAAAGTATTCAGCGGTATAGAGAAAGCCGCTAACGACAGAGGGTATAATGTAATAACCTGTATCTCTAACGAATCTTTACAAAAAGAAATTCATGCTATGGATATGCTGAGCAATGGTACTATAGATGGTTTTATACTCTCGATATCCGAAGAAACGCAAACTAAGCAGGATTTTAAGCACTTTAAAGAAGCAATATCCGATGATATACCGATTGTGATGTTCGACAGGATATCCGACGAAGTAAGCTGTGATAAAGTTGTTGTAGATGATTTCGATTCGGCGGTTCATGCTGTAAACCACATGATAAAACTAAACTGTAAAAGAATAGCGTTACTTTCTACCATAGATAATCTAAGTGTGAGCAAGTTAAGAGCTAAGGGGTATAGGAAAGCGGTTGCTGATAACAATTATAAAGTGGATGAAAACATTATACTCCTTACCGACAATACAGAGGAATTTGACAATAAGCTGGGATTTGTTTTTGAGAATGATATAGACGGTATTTTCGCGCTTGACGAGCATGCCTCAGTAATGGCAATGAAACACGCTATAAAAAAAGGCATCAAAATACCCGATGAGCTTAATATAATAGGCTTTGCCGATGGGGTATGGTCAAGGAGGCTCACCCCAAGCCTTTCAACAGTGAGCCAGCACGGTCCTGAAATTGGCGAGGCTGCTGCCGAAATGCTTATTAATCGTCTTGAAGCTAAAGAAGAGGAAGCACCGGAATATGTAACTAAAGTGATTAAAACCGAGTTGAGACAACGAGAATCGACCAGAAAACTATAAATAAAATAACCGCTATATGTTTTTAAGCATATAGCGGTTTTTAATTTTTACTTAATAGTGTTTAAGGCAATTATTATGGGTATGTTGCATAATTGTATATACCATAGCCTATAGTCCAAGCTATAAAAATGCCGGCTATAGCTATTCTTCTATAATCTACAGTGCTAACTTTTTTATCTTCTCTAAACTTTAAATAAGCTATAAAAGAAACTAGAGCAACAAAACTAATAGTAATTACCAAAACAACGTTTGTGCTTAAATCGATAAGCCTGTTTCTAAATGATATAAATACCAGTAAAAGTATGAGTATCATTATACCATATTTGTTTTTATTTTTTTTCATCAATTTTAGTATTAAATTATTTATTACCCTTTACAACTATTAAATCCTGAAATGCAATAATTTATCGCGATATTATGATTAATCGTTACTAAGCTATAGCAACTAAGACCAGAAATATTGCCATTACTTACCATTCCACAACCTAAACCTCCTATAACAGCTGTAGCACTAGCTATATTTAAACAGCCATTAAGGGTTTCCTCACAGTTATCGGCAGTAGGCTCTAGTAACTGGTCAAAACCAATTATAAAAAGTTCTATTTTTTCGCCTTCAGTAAAAGAATTATTGAAGCCATATTGCCTGTCAAGTGAATTAATACGTTCTTGCTGTTTATCATTAAACTCAACATAATCATTGAAATCGCTAAGTCCTAAAGATAAAGCAAAATCATTTCTGTCTGAAAGAGATGCTGTTGAATTAGGATCACTAGTTTCAAACTTGTTTAAAATTACATGAAGTTTATCCACATCTTTTTCCAGATTAAAAAAAGAATAATAATCTGCTATTAAGTCTTTAAATTCTTGGTCTTTTAATACTGCATCCATTAGTGTGTTTGACGCACTTTTAGTGTGATTCTCACCAAAGTTTACAGTTGTTTCGTCTAATTGCTGATTAGATTGGTCAGAATCACAACTTATTTGTGAACTGAATAGAACTAAGGCTAATGAACCTAAAATAAATTTTTTCATTGGATTTTTAGTGCTTATTTTAAATAAATTTAGCCAACTAATACGTATTAGCCGACTAAATTTAAATAGATGTTAAATTTTATATTTCATTATAAAGCTATTATTTACTTATACATTCTTCATAATCTAATTGGCAATCATCTAGCGCAGCAGAATGACCTACAGCAACAGCACCATGACAGATAAGTCCTGCAATAACAGTAAGATCGAGAGTTCCGCATCCTAAATGTGCTACAAGTGCTCCTGCATGAGCAGTATTTCGGCAATTTCTAAGTCTTCTTCTACAGTTATCGGCAGTAGGCTCTAGTAACTGGTCAAAACCAATTATAAAAAGTTCTATTTTTTCGCCTTCAGTAAAAGAATTATTGAAGCCATATTGCCTGTCAAGTGAATTAATACGTTCTTGCTGTTTATCATTAAACTCAACATAATCATTGAAATCGCTAAGTCCTAAAGATAAAGCAAAATCATTTCTGTCTGAAAGAGATGCTGTTGAATTAGGATCACTAGTTTCAAACTTGTTTAAAATTACATGAAGTTTATCCACATCTTTTTCCAGATTAAAAAAAGAATAATAATCTGCTATTAAGTCTTTAAATTCTTGGTCTTTTAATACTGCATCCATTAGTGTGTTTGACGCACTTTTAGTGTGATTCTCACCAAAGTTTACAGTTGTTTCGTCTAGTTGCTGATTAGATTGGTCAGAATCACAACTTATTTGTGAGCTGAATAGAACTAAGGCTAATGAACCTAAAATAAATTTTTTCATTGGATTTTAAATAATTTAAATTAAACTTTTATTTGTTTTCGTCGACTAAAACGATGGCGAATATATGATTAATAATAGAAATTAAAGTACCTATTAATGGGTAATTTTAAACATAGAGCTAAGATGATTTTAATAGCATAAATATAATTATACCATATTTTTTTCTCATAAATGGATGGTTTTAAAATACGAATATACATTAAATTACTCTCTGGTAAACACATTAACAGTACCGCCCTGGTGTATGGTAAAACCATTTTCTTTAAAGTTAACGGTAATACCCGCCGGTTCAAAGTTAAACTCAGTATCGCTTAATGGGTTTAACGGGAAAGAACCCTGCCCTGTAGCTTGTGCCATTAGTTGATTATCTTCAAGTTTAATAGTTATTTTTAGCGGGATAGTTGGCGAAGCATAAATACCCTCATAACTTTTAAGTATTTCAGTAGCTACCTGTGCTGTTTTTAAATTTGGCAAGCGGTAAGGCACTTTGTAGTAACTGCTTAATACTCCAATTAAAATTTGGTTAGAGTCATAGTTTTCGCCATTAATAGTCATGGCAATACTCATTTCATCTTTCGGGTAATAACCCAATATGGATGCAAAACCTTCTATACTGCCGTCATGACCGTAAAAACGTCGTTCGCCGAATGGGAATATAAAAATGCCTTTACCGTATCCGAAATCCATCATTTTCATTTCCTCAAGTGACTCTTTCTTTATAATAGCCCCTTCAAATAATGCCCTGATAAATTTAGTTAAATCAGTAGGAGTACTTTGTAACGCACCCGCAGCAAAGGCAACCGACTCATGCCATTCTTCTTGTTTCTCCCAGGCAGTACCGTCAAATGAATAGGAGTATGCCTCGTTACGCTTAGGGTTTATTTTACCATAATAGTAGGTATTTTTCAGATTGATTTTTTTTATAATTCTTTCCGCTACCACATCCTTATAACGTTTTTTAGTAATGTCCTCTATTATATACCCTAATAAAAGGTAATTACTGTTACTGTAATCTGCTTTTTCATTGGGGTTAAAAACCGAGCCATAATCGGTAATGCGTTGCAGCATGGCTTTACGCGTTTGCGGTATCTCGGCATAATCCATAAAAAGGCTATCATTTGTAAAATTGTAGATACCGCTGCTATGGTTCAAAAGGTTTTTTATGCTGATACTGTCGGCATTTTTTATTTGTGGGAAATATTCTGCCAGTTTAGTATCAAGCGTTAGTTTTTTCTCTTCGATTAATTGAAAAATAATAGCCGAAGTAAACATCTTGGTGATAGAGCCTATTTTATATTTAGTGTCAACGTTGGCTTTTACCTTGTTTTCAACATCAGCATACCCGTAGGCTTTCTCAAAAACAACCATATCTTTTTCGCGTATTGTAACCGATCCCATAAACTTATCATTGGCAGTAAAGTAATTAAGTACACTGTCAATTTTTTGAAATTTAGGTTCGTTTTGTGCATAAGTAGTTAGCGCAGCACTTAGTGTAAGAAGTATAAAAAAGTATTTTTTCATAGTAATAATTAGGTTTAGTAATACGTATGTAATAAAACACAATTGTTACAATTAATGCGCTTCAAGCCAGTTTTTACCGGCACCCATATCAACATCTAACGGTATATCCAGCTTAAAGGCGTTTTCCATTTCGTGTTTTATCATCGGCTTTATTTTTTCCAATTCGCTGTTATGCACGTCAAAAACAAGCTCATCATGCACTTGCAGCAACATTTTGCTTTTCCAGTTTTCACTAACCAGTTTTTGCTGTATGTTTATCATCGCAATTTTAATAATGTCGGCAGCACTGCCCTGTATCGGGGCATTTACGGCATTACGCTCGGCAGCACCACGCACTACGGCGTTTTGCGAGTTAATGTCTTTCAGGTAACGCCTTCTGCCCAGTATGGTTTGTACGTAGCCCTGTTCGCGCGCCATTTCTATTTGGTCTTGTATGTATTGCTTTAGTGTAGGATAGGTTTTGTAATAGGCATCAATCAATTCTTTCGATTCCGAACGGCTTAACGACGTTTGGTTACTCAACCCAAATGCCGAAACACCATAGATGATACCAAAGTTAACCGTTTTGGCATGGCTTCGCTGTTCGCGGGTTACATTCTCCAGAGCCACATTAAACACTTTGGCAGCGGTAGAAGCGTGAATATCCTCTCCGTTTTTGAAGGCATTTACCATTTCGGGGTCACCGCTTAGTGCAGCAATAATGCGCAGTTCTATCTGCGAGTAGTCAGCAGAAAGCAGGGTGTAATTTTCATCGCGCGCTACAAATGCCGCACGTATCTGTCGCCCTCTTTCGGTACGTATCGGTATGTTTTGCAGGTTAGGGTTGTTAGAGCTAAGGCGTCCTGTGGCAGCCACCGTTTGCATATAGTCCGTATGCACACGCCCTGTTTTTTCAGATACCTGTAACGGCAACGCATCAACATAGGTATTTTGCAGTTTTACCAGTTGTCGCCAGTCCAGTATATCCTGTACTATGGGATGTTCTTTTGCGAGGTACGACAGTACCTCTTCACCGGTAGCATACTGCCCTGTTTTGGTTTTCTTTTGTTTTGCTCCACCTATTTTTAGTTTGTCAAACAATATATCGCCCAGTTGTTTTGGCGATGCAAGATTGAACGATTCGCCTGCGGTTTCGTATATTTTTTGTTCAAGACCTTTTATGTCGCTTGCCAGTACTTCTGATAATTTTTTTAAATAATCAGTATCGAGCTTAATACCTTCGCGCTCCATTGCGGCAAGTACAGGCATAAGGGGTATTTCTATTTCGTCAAATAATTTTCGGGTAGCGGTTGCTTCCAGTTGCGGTGCAAAAATTTCTTTTAGTTGTAGCGTAATATCAGCATCCTCGGTAGCATATTCCTTTATAAGGTCGAGCTCCACAGTGCGCATACTTTTCTGATTCTTACCCTTCTTTCCGATGAGGTTTTCTATAGGCATGGGTGAGTATTGCAGATAGGTTTCGGCAAGTACATCCATACCATGTCGCATATCGGGGTTAATGAGGTAGTGCGCAATCATGGTATCAAAAAGTTTTCCTTTTACGGTAATACCGTAATTAGCCAACACCTTTATATCATATTTTAAGTTTTGTCCTACTTTTTCGATGTTCTCATCTTCAAAAAACGGAACAAACTTGTTGACTAACTCCTGGGCTTCTTCACGATTTTCGGGTACGGGCACATAAAAGCCTTTTCCTGCTTCCCAAGAGAAAGACATGCCTACCAGTTCGGCAGTAAGGGCATCAATGCCTGTGGTTTCGGTATCAAAGCATACGGTGCTTTGTTGCAGCATATCGCGCAGTAACAGGCCTATACCGATGCTGCCCTGTATGGCTTGATACACGTGGTTGGTAGTAGTAAGGTTTTTATAAAAGTCAGTATGAGGAGTTGTGGCATCTCCTGCTGCCGGTTCTCCAAACAACGAAAACTGTGAGTCGTCTTTTTGCTTTGCAACACTTTTTGAAGGGGGCATGCCTTGCGGAGGTGCAGTACTATCCACATCTTCCGTAAATATTTTATGGAATTGCTCTGCCATCCTCCTGAACTCCAATTCCTGAAATAGTGCTTCTACTTTTTCAGTATCAGGTTTGGAAAGCTCATAATCGGTTTCATTAAAAACTACATCACAGTCGATCATGATAGTAGCCAATATTTTCGACATGATGCCTTTCTCCTTATTCGCCTCTATATTCTCTTTCATCTTTCCCTTTAGCTGATGGGTATTCGCCAACAGGTTTTCCATAGTACCATATTCTTTCAGGAATTTTTTGGCTGTTTTTTCGCCTACACCCGGCAGTCCCGGTATGTTATCTATGGCATCGCCCATCATACCTAAAAAATCAACAATCTGTTCGGGGCGTTCTATTTCAAAACGTTCCAGTACTTCGGGCACTCCCCATATCTCTATACCGTTGCCCATACGTGCAGGGCGGTAGATAAATATATTTTCAGATACTAATTGTGCAAAATCTTTATCGGGTGTAACCATAAACACCTGATAGTTTTCTTTTTCCGCCTGCTTGGCTATAGTACCTATAAGGTCGTCGGCTTCGCAGCCTTCCAGTTCTATTATGGGTATGTGCATTGCCTTTAGTATATCGTGTATATAGGGGATGGCAATTTTTATGGCTTCGGGGGTTTCATCACGATTGGCTTTATATGCTGTAAACATTTCAGTACGCACAACGCTTCCGCCTTTATCAAAAGCTACAGCAAGATGATCGGGTTTTTCACGCTTTATCACATCCAGTAATGAGTTCATAAACCCCATGATTGCAGAGGTATCCATACCTTTTGAGTTGATTCGGGGATTTTTTATAAAGGCATAATAACCACGGAAGATGAGCGCGTAGGCATCGAGCAGGAAAAGTCGTTTTTGCTGTGACATAAAAAAATGATTTGACCGTAAAAATAAACAAACCAATGCAGAATAGGAAGAGGCTTACTGCTAATCAGGATTAATTTGTGCAACTGTTATTTATTCTGTAACAAATACCTTCATTATTCGTTACTTTGTATATCAAATTTATATATAAATGTTTCGTTGGATATTATTATTCGTTTTTGTGGCAGTGATAGAAATTTATGCCTTTCAGGCATTACGCACTGTTACCAAGCTCCGCTGGTTGTTGTGGGCATATCAGGGTCTTTCATTTTTTATCATATTATATATAGCCTACTCATTTACGCAGTTTGACAGGAGTGTGGGGCAAAATAAACAAAGCCTGTTTACTATAGGGCTGCTGCTTATTACATTTATTCCTAAAATAGTTATAGCGAGTATGATGTTCTTGGAAGATGTTACCCGAATTTTTTCAGGATTGATGCGCGAATTTTTAGGCAACAGTAACGAATCTTTTTTCAGCGAAAGGCGAAAGTTTGTGAGTCAGGTTGCCTTGGGGCTGGCAGCAATACCGTTTCTGTCGTTACTGTACGGAGTTACTAAAGGGAAGTACAATTTTAAAGTCAGAAAAAAAACTATTTATTTTCCCGACCTGCCGGATAACTTTGACGGGCTTACCATCACACAAATATCTGATGTGCACAGCGGTAGTTTTGACGATCCTGATGAAATAAGCCATGCTATTGACCTTATTAATGAACAAAAATCAGACATTATACTTTTTACAGGCGATATTGTAAATACTCACGCTACTGAAATGCATCCCTGGGTTGAGACCTTTAAGCGTATTGCTCCCCCCGCATTTGGTAAATATTCGGTGTTAGGAAATCATGATTATGGCGAATATGTTACTTGGGACACTGAAAAGGAGAAACAAGATAATTTTGAAGCAATAAAAGACCTGCACCGTCAGATTGATTTCAAGCTATTACTTAACGCGAATGTAAAAATTGAAAAGGACGGACAGCAAATAGCGTTGGTAGGAGTAGAGAACTGGGGACACAATTTTAAAAAAGCGGGCGATTTACCTAAAGCTTCGGAAGGGTTAACTCCCGAAGATTTTAAAATACTGATGAGCCACGACCCATCGCACTGGGAATATGAGGTGAAAGACAATCATAATAACTACCACCTTACGCTGAGCGGGCATACACACGGGCTGCAATTTGGGATAGAAGTGCCGGGCTTTATAAAGTGGAGTCCTGTACAGTATATCTATAAGCAATGGGCAGGGCTGTATGAAAATGCGGGTCGCTATGTTTATGTAAACAGAGGTTTTGGTTTTCATGCCTATCCCGGCAGAGTAGGGATATGGCCTGAAATTACCGTTTTGGAACTAAAAAAGGGTCAAAAGATAGCATAGATTAGTAAAATTGTTATATTTGTGTAAATTTTTGCGGAATTATAATAGCTTTTAGGTCGGTTTAAATTTTAATTTATGTCAAAATTCGGAGAACTTATTAACTCCCCGGTACCAGTACTGATCGATTTTTATACAGAATGGAATGAGCCATCAGTATCCATGCACCCTGTAATGAGGGATGTAGCGGCTGCATTGGGCGATAAAGCCAAGGTTATAAAAATAGATGTAGATAAAAATCAGGAACTGGCCGATGCCCTTAGAATAAAAGGGTTGCCTACACTTATGATTTATAAAGACGGGCAAATGGTATGGAGGCAATCAGGCGAGCTTGATGCTAATACCATTATTGCATTGGTACAGGAAC
Source organism: Flavobacterium salilacus subsp. salilacus (assembly GCF_004634195.1). Taxonomy (GTDB): domain Bacteria; phylum Bacteroidota; class Bacteroidia; order Flavobacteriales; family Flavobacteriaceae; genus Flavobacterium; species Flavobacterium salilacus. The sequence goes on along the minus strand of NZ_SKBP01000001.1, from coordinate 423,823 downwards.
AGGCGAGCTAATTTTTGCAAATCTGAATCCTTTTTCTGTCAAGTAGTCTATTGCCAATGGTAATGCATATTGCATATTGGTAGCTGCTTTTATGCTGTCGTGAAAAATAATTACACTACCGTTGCGTGTGTTTTCTATAACATTTTTAAGGCATTTTTCAGGGCTTATATTCCTGTCAAAATCAGCACTCAGCACATCCCACATTATTATCCTGTAGCCTTTACTACACACGTGTTTTGCTTGTGTTCGCCTCATTTTGCCATAAGGCGGACGAAACAATTTTACCTTTTCAAATTCAGGATATCGTTTAATGATAGAAGTTTCCGCAGCCTCTGCATTTTCAATATAAACCTTGTCATTAGTATGCCAGCCATTAAGATGGTTGTAGGTATGGTTGCCTATGGCATGCCCTTCGGTAACTATTGTATTGAAGATGTCCGGATGATTTTCTATATTATTACCAATACAAAAAAAGGTAGCTTTAATATTGCGTTGACGTAATACGCCCAATACCCATTCGGTAATTTCGGGGGTAGGGCCATCATCAAAAGTAAGATAGATTGTTTGGTTTGAGTTAGGAATATCCCACACAAACCTCGAAAATATCCGCTTTATAAACCACCGTGTTTTTACCCAATACATTTTCATAGCCCCTGTGTTTTTGTAAAGTAAAAGAGGCAGTATCTATATGATACTGCCTCTCAAAATTACATATTATTTTAAAAGTATTACTCGTTATCCCTGTCGTAGCGTTTAAACATTTCGTTAAACTTATTAAAGGCAGGCTTTTCTTTATTGTAAAGTGCGGTATCACCTTGCTCTCTCATAATCCACAGTAGGCTTCTGTAACGTTCAATATCTGTAATAATATCAATATGATGAACATCTTGTTGGCTTATTTTGAGTCCTTTAAAGAATGTTAGGTTTTCCTGATATTTCTTAATCAATTCAGCAAGCATTGCTCTCGCTTTTTCTTTATTGCCTGTTTTGTAATATCCGGTAGCAAAAGGCTCTAAAAGGGTGTAATAGCCATAGTACTCTAACGGCATTTTTTCCATTGCCAGGTCTATTATCTTTTTCGCTTTTTCTTCTTTACCCTCTTCAATCAGTTTTTCCATCAACCTTGCCAAGTTAGTACGGAAAGTAATACTGTTTTTACGGGTTTCAGGGTCATGATATATATCAGGACTGTTGCTGTTACCCCAATCCCATTGCATTACAATATCATACATTTTATCGGCATCTATATACCCCATATCCAACGGGCTTCCATCTTCAGGTATCGGGGTGCGTATGGGTACGAGTTTAAATACCATACCATCCAGTTGCAGGTAGTCCTTCATCCACAGGTAGTCATCATCGCCAAAGCTGCCACCGGTAAAGTATATAGGACGTTCCCAGTTATTATTTGCCAGTATATCCAGCATCATAAGACGGTTTTTGTACAAAGCGTCACCTTTAATGTCGATATCTATATAAGGAACAATAGAATCGTATTGTGCAGGGCTTACCGCTTTGTTTTTAATGATATTTTCCTTGTCAATAGTAAGTCTTATTTTGTTGGTACGGTAATAGTTTACCATATGCCCGTTATTAAGCTCCTTTTTAACACGGGGGTCGTCTGAGCCTACAAACGTCAGGAAAGTTTTAATATCCCATCGTTCATCAGTTTCAGGTATGTACAGCATATAATCTCTTGTTCCCTGTACATACTGCTCGTGTTTAAACGAAATAGGCATTGGTTTCGATTCGTATGCCTGTCTTTTCATCTGGTCAATATACCAGTCAGTCATAAACAAGCTGGTATTCACAATCCTGATATCGGTACGGAAACCTTCTACTTCCTGTGCATACCATAGCGGGAAGGTATCGTTATCTCCAATGGTAAACAATATAGCATTGGGCTCGCAGGACGACAGGTAGGCTTTTGCCATGGCAAGTGCGGTGTAACGCCCTGAACGGTTGTGGTCGTCCCAGTTTTGCGATGCCATTAATACAGGAGCTGCCAACAACGTTACTGCAATAACCAGTGGTGCTGCAATTTTTGGTTTCAGATAATTTTTAATACTATCATATATAGCATATACACCAAATCCTATCCACATAGAGAATACAAAGAATGAACCTACAAGGGCATAATCCCTTTCGCGTGGTTCAAATGGACGCTCGTTAAGATATACTTTTAAGGCAAGCCCTGTAAACAGGAATAAAATTAGCAGTACATAAAAACTCTTCAGGTCTTTAAAAGCATGATAGATTACACCAATAAACCCTAATATAAGCGGAATCATGAAATACATATTACGCCCTTTGTTATTTTTTTGGTCAGAAGTCATATTGTCCTGGGAGCCAAGCCTCATGGCGTCAAACGGTTTAATACCGCTTATCCAGTTACCGTCAATATTATCGCCACGCCCTTGTATATCATTTTGCCTTCCGGCAAAGTTCCACATAAAATACCTGCCGTACATATAGCCAAACTGGTAGTTTATCATGTAATCCATATTATCCCAAAACGACGGTTTTTCTATAATTAAATATTGCCCGTATGAATTAAGGAATTTATTGTAATCTTCCAGGTCGGCTCTGCCTGAACGATAATCTGCCTTAAATTTATTTACAGTATTTTCCAGTTCGCCCCTTATTTCGTTTACATAGTTTGCATAGTCCTGCTCGTTCATCATTTCGGGGTCTATACCATATTGACGCAGTTCTCTTTCATAATCAATAGCAGGGTCGAGCCTGAAGTCAAGAGGTTTGGTATAGCGCATATAGTTAACGGCATGCTCTGTACTCCACATTCTCGGCATAAATCCTTTATGGTTATCGTCTGTATTTTGCTTGGCATTTTTATAATTATTTACAATTACATATTTGCCTGTTTTATAATCTCTTTGATAGTTAGGTTTTTCATCCTCATACGGGTTGTTTTTATCAAGCCCTGCATAAGTATCCGAGAACATAGGGCCGTAAAATAATTTTTGCTCTCCATACTGCTCCCTGTTATAATAGGCAAGCACCTCGGCAGCATCCGAAGGGCGGTTCTCATTAATTACCACATTGGCATTGGCGCGTATGGGCAGCATCATCCATGTAGAGAAACCTATAAGGATAAATAGCGTACAAAGCAGTATGGTGTTGTATAGCGGAAGCCCCTTTTTGTGGGTATATTTAAGACCGAAGTAAAAGAAAGCTATAATAAGTAAGGCTATAAAAATAGTACCGGAGTTAAAAGGCATACCCAAACTATTCACCATAAATATTTCGGTTTTCCCGAAAAGTGCCATGGTATAGGGTAACAGCAGTTTAAATATGAAAAGCAATACCGCCACAATAACTACATTGGCAATCAGGAAATTTTTAACCGTTACGGTTTCATAATTTTTAAAGAAATAGATAAATCCAATAGCAGGTATGGCAAGCAATGCCATAAAGTGTACCCCGAAGGATAACCCTACTACAAGTGATATGATAAGCAACCACTTGTTGCCGCGTGGTGTGTGCATATCCTGCTCCCAGCGTAATCCTAACCAAAGTAATAGCGCTATAAAGAGTGAAGCCATAGCATATACTTCGGCTTCGGTGGCGTTAAACCAGAAACTATCGGAAAAAGTAAATGCCAAAGCACCTACAAAAGCACTGCCCAGTATGGCAACAGCGTTATTATTATTGAATTCTGAAAATCGGGACACCATGGTTTTTAAAATAATGGTAACCGACCAGAACAGAAATAGTATAGTAAATGCACTGGATACTACCGATACCATATTGACCATAAGGGCAACTTTGTCCGGACTGATGGCAAACATGGCAAAAAAAGCACCCATCATCTGGAAAAGCGGCGCTCCCGGCGGGTGACCTACTTCGAGCTTTGCAGCAGTGGCAATATACTCGCCACAATCCCAAAAACTAAGGGTGGGTTCAACAGTTAATGAATAGACAATCATTGCTATGGCAAAAGTGAACCAGCCAAGCAGGGTATTCCATTTCTTATAATTGAATGTTATCATGTATTATGAATTGTACCGGATTATTTGTATTGCAAAGAAACTATTTTTTTGTTTAAGGTAATGGTGTTCGGTGTGTTTTTTATGCCTGTTTGTTAAAAACATGGTAATGGTTTATGGCATTAACGTATTTATTGTGTTTTTGTTTTACGCCATTAAATGTTCTGTTATTCGATACTGATTTTTCATCCTAATACTCAGTAATATATAAGTTTTTTACTTTTTTTTAATGTAAAAATTTGCAATAAAAAAATTATATGCTACATTTGCACCCGCAATGAAGAAGATTGGCCTATGGTGTAATCGGTAACACAGCTGATTTTGGTTCAGTCGTTCTAGGTTCGAGTCCTAGTAGGCCAACAAAAAACCTCTCAATTTGAGAGGTTTTTTTGTTTCTACACTATATGTAGCTTATATTTTGAAGGTAACCACCGGTCTTACCGCATGGTTTACAAGGTCTTCGCTAATGCTTCCGTTAAAAAAGTGAGCAAGCCCCTGTCTGCCGTGTGTGCACATGCCTATCATGTCGGCATTAATGCTGTTGGCAAAATGCAGTATTCCTTTTTCTACATTTACATCATTATAAATGTAAGTATCAAGGTTGTTGATGTTAAATCCGGCTACAAACTCCTGCATTAATTTCTCTGCTGCATGGGTAGATTTAAAATCGTTTGGAGTGTTAATATAAACAAGATCCAACTCCATATCGAAGGCGTTTGCAAATTCAACAACTTTTGCAAAAGGCTCTTTTATTTCTTTAGAAAAATCAGAAGCAAAAACAAATTTTTGCGGTGTAAACTCTCCTTCATCTTTTTTGATAACCAGTACAGGCACATTAGAAGTTCTTACAACTTTTTCAGTATTAGAACCTATAAACATTTCTCTGAAACCGCTCGCTCCGTGCGACCCCATTACAATAAGGTCTATGCCATGATCTTTGCTGTGTTTCATAATGCCGTCAAAAGCTTTTTCAAATTGTATTGCTTCAACAACTTTTATTCCTTGTAAATATGGGGCATTTACAACCTCTTCGAAACGTTCACGTACTTTTTTCATAAAGAACATAACCTCGGGTATGCCTGCGCTTGCACCTACGGCGTTGCTTTCGCCTACACCGTCAGCTACATGGTTGGGAAGCTCAAGAAGGTGCAGTAAGAAAATTTCACCGTTATTTTTACGGGCAATCTGTGCAGCTACTTTCAGTGCATATTCGGCGTGTTCAGAAAAGTCTGTTGGGACTAGGATTTTTTTCATAATAATTAGGAGTAAATCTTAAAGTATTGACAAATTTGTGTAATGTTTTAATACTATAAAAGTAAGAATTTATTTTACACTATCCAATGATTTTCAATATATAAAAATAATTAGTATATTTGCGCGGTTATTTATTGAAAAACTAAATAATGAGGGGGCTATAGTCCCCTCTTTTTATAAAGAATATGACATTTAAAGAGAAAGTAAGCACCCTGCTTGAAGCGGCTCTGGAAGAACGCCCTTCGCTCTTTCTTATTGACCTGAAGATTACAGATTCCAATAAAATCATGGTAACCCTGGACGGCGATAAGGGAGTGAACCTGCAGGATTGTATTGACATAAGTCGGGCTATAGAACACAATCTTGACAGGGAGGAGCATGATTTCTCGTTGGAAGTAACATCTGCAGGGGCTACCACGCCCCTTACAAACAAAAGGCAATATGCTAAAAATGTTGGCAGAACACTAAAGATAGTTACCGAAAATCAGGATTTGGAAGCAACGCTTACCGAAACAAATGACGAGTTTATTGTTTTAGAGTGGAAAGCCCGCGAGCCGAAACAAATAGGAAAAGGTAAGGAAACAGTGCAAAAAAGAGCCGAAATACCTTATAATGATATAAAAGAAGCAGTTGTTGTAATAAAATTTTAATAAAAGATAGTTGGTATGGAGAATATCGCATTAATCGAATCGTTTTCGGAATTTAAGGATGATAAACTAATAGATCGTGTTACGCTTATGGCGATACTTGAGGATGTATTTAGGAATGCCTTAAAAAAGAAGTACGGCTCTGACGATAATTTTGATATAATTATCAACCCTGATAAAGGGGATATGGAGATTTGGAGAAACAGGATAGTAGTTGCCGATGGTGAAGTTGAGGATCCTAACCAGGAAATATCTTTAACCGAAGCCCGTAAGATAGAACCCGATTTTGAAGTAGGCGAAGATGTATCGGAAGAAGTAAAATTGATACAACTTGGTCGAAGAGCTATATTAGCATTACGTCAAAACCTTATATCTAAGATACATGAGCACGATAACACCAACCTTTATAAGCAATTTAAAGACATTATCGGCGATATTTATACCGCTGAAGTGCATCATGTTCGCCCAAAAGCTGTAATTTTGGTGGATGATGAAGGCAACGAAATTGTATTGCCGAAAGAAAAGCAAATTCCGTCAGACTTTTTCAGGAAAGGCGATAACGTTCGAGGTATTATAGAAAGTGTTGAACTGAAGGGTAATAAACCACAAATTATAATGTCCAGAACATCCGAACTATTCCTTGAGAAACTGTTTGAACAGGAAATACCGGAGGTGTTTGATGGTCTTATTACCGTTAAAAAAGTAGTAAGAATACCCGGAGAAAAAGCAAAGGTAGCTGTAGATTCGTATGATGACAGGATAGATCCTGTTGGAGCATGTGTTGGTATGAAGGGATCGCGTATTCATGGTATAGTACGAGAGCTTGGTAATGAAAATATAGATGTTATCAACTATACATCAAACACACAGCTCTATATAACAAGAGCTTTAAGCCCTGCAAAAATATCATCGATTAAAATAGATGAAGAAAGCAAAAGAGCCGAAGTATTCCTGAAACTTGAAGAAGTTTCCAAAGCCATAGGCAGGGGCGGTCATAATATAAAACTGGCAGGTTTTTTAACCGGTTATGAGCTTGACGTTATCAGAGAAGGAAGCCCTGTAGAAGACGAGGATGTTGAATTAACAGAGTTTTCGGATGAAATTGATAGCTGGATTATTGAGGAGTTTGCAAAAATAGGACTTGATACAGCAAGAAGTATACTAAATCAGGACGTTCAGGATCTTGTCAGAAGAACCGATCTTGAAGAGGAAACTGTACTTGAAGTAATGAGAATACTTAAAGAAGAATTTGAAGAATAAGTTTAATATATAAACACCACAACAAAGAAGATAATATTAAAAAGATTGTATGTCTGAAGAAAGAGCGATAAGAATAAATAAAGTTTTAAGGGAATTAAATATTTCGCTGGATAGAGCAGTGGAATATCTTAAGGATAAGGGCTATACTATAGATGCGAGCCCTAATGCCAAGATATCCGGCGATGAACGTAATGCCCTTTACAATCAATTCTCTGCTGATAAAGGTAAGAAAGAGGCATCTCTTGAGGTGAGTGAAGAGAAAAGGAAGGAGAAGGAAGCGTTGCGTATTGTGAGAGAACGCGAGATGGAGGAGAAAAGAAAGCAAGAGGAAGAAAAGCAAAGGCATGAAGTTATCAAAGCCAAAACTACGCTGTCAGGACCGGTAGCGGTTGGTAAAATAGACCTTAATCCTAAAAAAGCTCAAGAGACTTCATCAGATAATACTCCTGAAAAACCGGAACAGACAAAAACAGAAGCCCCAAAAGCGGAAGAGCCAAAAAGCGAGGAGCCTAAAGTAGCTGCTTCGCCAAAAGCGGAAGAACCAAAGGCACCGGAATCAAAACCCGCAGAGGCACCGGAAACGGAGGATAAAAAACCTGAAATGCCAAAAGCAGCCTCTGCAGATGAAAATACCGCTAAGGATGCTGTACAGCCCGAAGCAAGACAGTCAAAACTAATACGCCCTGCTGCTAATCCTAATGCAAAAATACAGCCTAAACAGCAACCTACACCAGAACAGGTGCAGCAGGATGAAAGAATAAAAACACAATACCAAAAACTTTCAGGAACAACTTTTACAGGTCAAACTATAGATCTTTCTCAGTTTCAAAAACCGAAAAAGAAAAAAGAAGAACCGAAAAAAGCCGATACCGCAAGACCCAATCAAGGCGCTAATAATAACAACAATAACAAGAATAAAAGGAAAAGAATTACTCCTAAAGTTCAAGGACAGGGACAAGGAGGAAACCGACCCGGAGGGCAACAACAAGGAGGAAACCGACCTGCCGGAGGAGGAGGTAAACTAACTCCAGGCAAGCGCCCCGCTATTGTTGCTAAAGTAGAGCCTACAGAAGAAGAAGTTAAAAACCAAATCCGTGAAACGCTCGAGAAGTTGCAAGGTAAAGGAAGCAAATCCAAAGCGGCAAAATACAGAAGAGATAAACGAGACAGCCACCGTCAAAAATCAGACGATGAGCAGCGTATGCTTACTGAAGGCAGTAAAACTATTAAAGTTACCGAGTTTGTTACCGTAGGTGAAATTGCTACCATGATGGATGTACCGATTACCAAAGTTATATCGGCATGTATGTCGCTTGGTATCATGGTAACCATGAACCAAAGGCTGGATGCGGAAACACTTAGTATAGTTGCTGACGAATTTGGCTATGAAGTAGAATTTATAACAACTGATATCGAAGAATCGATGGAAGTTGTAGAAGACAGAGAAGAAGATTTAATGTTCAGAGCACCCATTGTTACGGTAATGGGACACGTAGATCATGGTAAAACATCGTTGCTGGATTATATCCGTAAAGAAAATGTAATTGCAGGAGAATCAGGAGGAATTACACAGCACATAGGTGCTTATGGTGTAACGCTTGATAACGGTCAGAAAATAGCATTTTTAGATACACCGGGTCACGAGGCGTTTACCGCAATGCGTGCGCGTGGTGCACAAGTAACGGATATTGCTATTATTGTAATAGCGGCAGACGATGACATCATGCCACAAACCAAAGAGGCTATCAACCACGCACAAGCTGCGGGCGTACCTATTATATTTGCTATAAATAAAGTGGATAAGCCAACGGCAAATCCGGAGAAGATAAAAGAAAAGCTTGCAGGAATGAACCTTTTGGTAGAAGATTGGGGCGGTAAAATACAATCGCACGACATTTCTGCAAAAACAGGTTTGGGTGTAAAAGACCTTTTGGAAAAAGTATTACTCGAAGCAGAGATATTAGACTTGAAGGCCAACCCTAACAAACATGCAATGGGTACTGTAGTAGAGGCTTTCCTGGACAAAGGTCGTGGTTATGTTGCTACAGTATTAGTACAAGGCGGTACATTAAAGCTGGGCGATTATGTACTTGCCGGTAAGCACCATGGTAAAGTAAAGGCAATGCATGACGAGCGCGGTCATAATATTAAGATAGCAGGACCATCTACACCAATATCCATATTGGGACTTGATGGTGCACCAACTGCCGGCGATAAATTTACCGTGTTTGAAGATGAAAAAGAGGCAAAACAAATTGCTGCAAAACGTACACAGTTAATACGCGAACAATCGGTAAGAACACAACGCCATATTACACTTGATGAGATAGGCAGAAGAATTGCCCTTGGTCAGTTTAAAGAGCTTAATATCATTCTTAAAGGTGATGTGGACGGATCTGTTGAGGCATTATCCGACTCGTTCTCGAAACTATCTACCGAAGAAATTCAAATCAACATTATACATAAAGGTGTAGGTGCAATTACTGAATCTGACGTATTGCTTGCTTCGGCATCAGATGCTATTATTATAGGATTTAATGTTCGTCCGTCGGCTTCGGCAAGACAGCTTGCCGATCGAGAAGAAATTGATATCAGGAACTACTCTATTATATACGATGCTATTGATGACCTTAAAGATGCAATGGAGGGTATGTTATCTCCTGAGTTAAAAGAAGAAATTACCGGTACTGCCGAAGTAAGAGAGCTGTTTAAGATATCAAAAGTGGGTACTATTGCCGGATGTATGGTTACCGATGGTAAAATATACAGAGGGTCTAAAATTAGACTTATTCGTGAAGGTGTAGTAATTTATACCGGAGAACTTGCAGCCCTAAAACGTTTTAAAGACGATGTGAAAGAAGTATCTAAAGGATATGACTGTGGTATCCAGATTAAGAACTATAACGACCTGCAACAGCTTGATGTAATTGAAGCGTATCAGGAAGTAGAAGTTAAAAAGAAGCTTAAATAAAAGTTTGATACACTATAAAAAAGCCCGTTTGTTATAACAAACGGGCTTTTTTTGTGCTTTATACAATTTGGATCTTAATCGAAACCTATATAGAAGCCTACTTATTGGGCTTTATCAATAATGCATAAGGATATTTTTCTCTTATTTTTTCCAGCATTCTCTCCGCATCAATACGTGTCCCGAAGCTCCCTGTCCATACTTTATACGTAGGGCTTTCATATACAATCGTACCGTCTAAATCAGGAAATTCTTTTTTAAATTCAGCAAGAGTTTTTCTCGCTTTGGCATTTTCGCCATAAAATATCTGTATTTTATAACGATCGTTAACAACTATCGAAGAATTTATCCTTCGTTTTTCATTTAAAAGTTCCATAAATTTTTCATCTTGCTCAATACTCACTTTTTCATTTTGTGCAAATGATTTACCTGTCGAAAGGGCAAGGAAAAGTACTACAAATAAAATGTGCTTCATCTTTAAAATTCTCATAATGAACGGGGTTTGGCACAAAAATACAACATATTATTTTATCTTATCTTTTAAGATTTATTTAGAATTGTTATAAATTGGTTCTTAACATTTATTTAAGGTTTGAGAATAATTCATAAGTCGTATTTTTGTGGGAGTTTTTAAAAAAGTATAACGTTTTATTGCGATACTTTAAAAACTATACCAAAAATAGTCGATAATCATTTTTAATATGAAAAAAGTGGGTAACCATACTTCGTTTTCAAGAATTTTATTGTTCTGCCTGGCGTTCTCGCTGTCTTTTTCCTTCACTTCATTTGCGCAGGATACTGCGGCTGCAGCTCCTGCTGACGTAGCGGCTCCCGATGCCGGTGCGGGTGATCCGGCAAAAGGTAAAGAACTTTTTAACTCATTATGTGCCGCATGTCACAAACTTGACGCAAGGGCTACAGGTCCTGCATTAAGAGGAGTGGCAGACAGGCAAGATCGTGCCTGGCTGTACAAATGGATAAAAAACAGTAGCGAGGTAATAAAATCAGGCGATCCTTATGCTGTAAAATTATTTGCAGAGTATAACAATTCTGTAATGACAGCATTTCCGCAATTATCAGATAAAGATATTGATGATATTCTGGCTTATACCTCACAGCCAAAAGCAGATGTGCCACCACCTCCATCAGGTGATGTTGCTGCTTCCGGTGCGGGTTCTGATAATGGTGTAAACAATACATTGGTTCTTGGTGCGCTTGTACTGGTATTACTGGTGCTTATCGTTATGCTTATTCTGGTAAATAAAACATTAAGAAAAGTTGCTGAGGCAAACGGTATTGATGTTGCTGAAAATGAGCCATCAGTATCTTTATGGAAAGCTTATGCCAAAAATCAGTTTTTGGTTTTGGTTACAGTAATATTGTTATTATTGTCTTCTTCATACTTTTTATATGGCTATCTGATGCAGATAGGGGTAGATAAAGGATATGAGCCAATACAACCAATACACTTCTCTCATAAAATACATGCCGGCGAAAACGGCGTAGATTGTAAATACTGCCACTCTTCTGCAAGAGTAAGCAAACACTCGGGTATTCCATCCCTTAATGTATGTATGAACTGTCATAAAAACATTGCCGAATTCCAAGGTTCTAAAGACTCTACCTATGTAGATTACTCTAAAGAATTCTATACTGCCGAGATACAAAAGCTATATGATGCAGTAGGTTGGGATAAAACAACCCAATCATATACAGGTAAACAAAAACCTGTTAAATGGGTAAGAATACACAACCTTCCTGATTTTGTTTACTTCAATCACTCGCAACACGTTTCTGTAGCAGGTATCGAATGTCAAAAATGTCACGGTCCTGTAGAAACATTCGAAATTATGAAACAAGACGCTCCTTTAACTATGGGTTGGTGTATCAACTGTCACCGCGAAACCAATGTTAAAGTTGAGGGCAACGAATACTACGAAAAAATCCACGATGAGCTTGCTAAAAAGTATGGCGTAGTTAAACTTACGGCTGCCAATATGGGCGGTACTGAGTGTGGTAAATGTCACTATTAATAAATTTTTAAGAAGCTAATATCTATATATAACATGGCATCAAACAAAAAATACTGGCAAAGTGTTGAGGAACTGAAAGAAAACAGTTCTATTGTTGAGACGCTGAGAAACAATGAGTTTGTTGAAGAGATTCCGACTGATGAATTTCTTGGTGATAAAGAAACTTTGTCGTCTTCATCAACAAGCCGTCGTGACTTTTTAAAATATGTTGGATTCAGTACTGCTGCTGCATCATTGGCAGCTTGCGAAGGTCCGGTTATTAAGTCTATTCCTTATGTAGTTCAACCGGAAGAAATTATTCCGGGAGTTGCAGATTATTATGCAACTACTGTAGCGGATGGTTTCGATTTTGCAAATATTTTGGTTAAAACCCGCGAGGGAAGACCTATTAAAGTAGAGAATAACAACCTTCCCGGTTCTAAAATAAAACCTAATGCAAGGGTTTATGCATCGGTACTTTCATTATATGACAGTATGCGTTTAAAAGAGCCAATGGTACAGGGTAAGCCTGCATCATGGGAAGAAGTTGATGCTAAGGTAAAAGCAGGCTTGGCTAAAGCTGCATCTTCGGGAGGTCAGGTAGTATTGTTAACCAACACTATGGCTAGCCCCTCTACAGATAAAATAATAGCTGAGTTCGGAGCACGTTACAGCAACTTTAAGCATGTAGTTTATGATGCTGTTTCTGCATCAGAAGCATTAGATGCTTTTGAAACTGTATATGGCGAAAGAGCACTTGCTGATTATGATTTTTCTAAAGCGGATGTTATCGTTTCTGTAGGAGCTGATTTTCTTGGCGACTGGCAGGGCGGTGGCTGCGATACAGGATATGCAGAAGGACGAATACCAAAAAACGGTAAAATGTCTAAGCATATACAAATAGAATCTAACATGTCGCTAAGTGGTGCTAACGCTGATAAGCGTATCCCCATGACAGTAACCGAACAAAAATATGCGCTTGTAACGCTATACAATGCTGTAATGGGTATGTCGGTAAGTGTACCTGCATTTACTAATAAAGAAGCAGTTGCTAAAGCGGCACAGCAATTAAAATCTGCCGGTTCTAAAGGCGTTTTAGTTTCAGGTCTTGATGATGTAAATGCCCAATTATTAGTATTAGCCATAAACAATGCATTACAATCAGAGGCATTTAATCCTGCCGGAGCACGCCTTGTAAGAAAGGGTGATGCTAAAGCGGTAGCGCAACTGGTACAGGATATGAAAGCCGGTACGGTTGATACACTTATAATGAGTGGTGTTAACCCGGTATATACACTGCCAAACAGTGCTGATTTTGTAGATGGACTTAAAAAAGTAAAATTCTCGGTAGCCTTTTCTATGAAAGAAGATGAAACGGCTTCCCTTACTACTATAGCTGCTGCTGCGCCCCATTACTTAGAATCTTGGGGAGATGTAAGCATGGCAAAAGGATATTATAGTATTACACAGCCTACTATACGTCCGTTATTTAAAACAAGACAGTTGCAAGACTCATTACTACTATGGTCTGGCAATCCACAATCGTATTACGATTATCTTAAAGCCTCTCATAATTCTGAAGGTACAGGAAAAACGTGGAATCAGATGGTGCACGATGGTGTACACCGTGATGAAGCTGCTACCGCTGTAGCTACTGCTGCCCCTGCTGATTTTGGCGGTGCGGCATCAAGACTTGCAGGAGCTAAAAAAGCAGGCGATTTAGAACTGGTGCTTTATACCAAAGTTGGTATGGGTGACGGTCAGCAGGCTAACAACCCATGGTTACAAGAATTTCCGGATCCTATCACAAGAGTATCATGGGATAACTATGTGACAGTTTCTAAAGCGGATGCTGAAAGGCTTGACCTTGAAAATTATAATGTTGCTAATGGTGGTATGAACGGTAGTATCGTAACACTTGAAGTAAATGGTAAAAAACTGGAGAATGTTCCTGTTATTGTACAGCCGGGTCAGGCAAAAGGTACTGTAGGACTTTCTTTAGGATACGGTCGTACGGCTGCTATGAAAGAAGAAATGAAGGTGGGTGTAAATGCATATACATTATACAACAACTTCAATTCGCTACAGTCAGTAAAACTTACTAAAACATCAGGCGATCATGAGTTTGCCTGTGTACAGCTACACAAAACATTAATGGGTAGAGGCGATATTATAAAAGAAACTACTCTTACTGAATTTAACGATAAAGACGCTTCTGTATGGAATGAAGTGCCTGTGGTATCTTTAGATCATAAAGAAGTTCCTGCTACATCTGTAGATCTTTGGACATCTTTTGACAGGACTACAGGGCATCACTTTAACCTTTCTATAGACCTTAACGCTTGTACAGGTTGCGGGGCATGTGTTATAGCATGTCATGCAGAGAATAATGTACCGGTAGTAGGTAAATCAGAAGTAAGAAGAAGCCGTGATATGCACTGGTTGCGTATTGACAGGTATTACTCATCTGAGGATACTTTTGCAGGAGATGTTGAATTGAAAGAAAGCGCTTCGGGTCTTTTAGACTCAATCAGCACTTTTGATCAAATGGAAGATCCGGCAGAGAATCCGCAGGTAGCATTCCAGCCCGTATTCTGTCAGCACTGTAACCATGCACCATGTGAAACCGTTTGTCCGGTAGCTGCAACATCACATAGCCGTCAAGGACAAAACCATATGGCTTATAATCGTTGTGTGGGTACTCGTTACTGTGCTAACAACTGTCCGTACAAAGTGCGTCGTTTCAACTGGTTCTTATATAACAAGAATGAGGAATTCGATTATCATATGAACGATGATTTAGGACGTATGGTGCTTAACCCTGATGTAAATGTTCGTTCACGAGGTGTTATGGAGAAATGTTCGCTATGTATCCAAATGACACAGGCTACTATACTTACCGCTAAGAGAGAGGGTCGTCCTGTAAGAAAAGACGAGTTCTATACAGCTTGTACCGAAGCATGTGGCTCAGGAGCTATGGTATTTGGAGATATTAACAATGAAGAGGATACAGTCGTTAAGCTTAAAGAAGATGAAAGAATGTATCACCTTCTGGAGCATATAGGTACTAAGCCAAATGTATTCTACCAAGTTAAAGTAAGGAATACCTAAAAATTAATATTAATTAAGAAACAAGATAAAGGATATGTCGTCTCATTACGAAGCACCCATTAGAAAACCTTTAATTATAGGTGACAAAAATTATCACGATGTAACAGTTGATGTTGCAAGACCGGTGGAAGGCAGGGCTAACAGGCAATGGTGGATTGCATTCTCTATTGCGCTTGCCGCTTTCCTTTGGGGTGTTGGTTGTGTTGCCTATACTGTAGGAACAGGTATTGGAACATGGGGATCTAATAAAACTGTAGGTTGGGCATGGGATATTACCAACTTTGTTTGGTGGGTAGGTATCGGTCACGCAGGTACACTAATCTCTGCCGTACTATTATTATTCCGCCAAAAATGGAGAATGGCAATTAACCGTTCCGCTGAAGCAATGACAATTTTCTCGGTAATACAGGCAGCAATGTTCCCTGTATTCCACATGGGGCGTCCTTGGTTAGCTTACTGGGTAATGCCAATACCTAACCAGTTCGGTTCGCTTTGGGTAAACTTCAACTCACCACTGCTTTGGGACGTATTTGCAATCTCTACCTATCTTTCGGTATCGTTAGTGTTTTGGTGGACAGGTTTGCTTCCTGACTTTGCAATGCTGCGCGACAGAGCAATTACTCCTTTTACAAAAAGAGTTTATTCTATACTAAGTTTCGGATGGAGCGGAAGAGCTAAAGACTGGCAGCGTTTTGAAGAGGTATCTCTTGTACTTGCAGGTTTAGCTACGCCACTGGTACTTTCTGTACATACCATCGTATCGTTTGACTTTGCCACATCGGTAATACCGGGATGGCACACTACAATTCTTCCGCCATACTTTGTTGCGGGAGCAATCTTCTCAGGATTTGCAATGGTTAACACCCTGCTTATCATTATGAGAAAAGTATCTCACCTTGAGGCTTACATTACAGTACAACATATAGAGTTGATGAATATCATTATCATGATTACAGGTTCAATCGTAGGCTGTGCCTATATTACAGAGCTTTTCATCGCTTGGTATTCGGGTGTGGAGTATGAACAATATGCTTTCCTTAACAGAGCAACAGGTCCTTACTGGTGGTCCTATTTATTGATGATGACTTGTAACGTGGTTTCTCCGCAGGTAATGTGGGTTAAGAAAATCAGAACCAGTATTATGGCTTCGTTTATTATCTCTATAGTTGTAAACATAGGTATGTGGTTTGAGCGTTTTGTAATTATCGTTACCTCGCTGCACAGAGATTACCTGCCATCATCATGGACAATGTTCCAGCCTACTTTTGTAGATGCCGGTTTCTTTATTGGTACTATTGGTTTCTTCTTTGTGTTGTTCTTGCTTTACTCAAGAAGTTTCCCTGTAATAGCACAGGCAGAGGTTAAGTCGATAATGAAAACTTCGAGCGAAAACTATAAGAAGAAGAGAGAACAAGAACACGGAAACGACAATCATTCACATTCAGAACATAATCATTAAGAGATCATGAGTAATAAAGTTATACATGTTTTATACAATGATGATGATATCCTGATGGATGCAGTAAAACAAACACGTGCTGCGCATCATCACATTGAAGAGGTTTACACCCCATTTCCTGTACACGGATTGGACAAAGCCATGGGGCTTGCACCTACAAGAATAGCTATTGCTTCTTTCTTATATGGTTTGGTTGGTTTAAGTGTAGCAACAACAATGATGCGCTACATGATGATTATAGACTGGCCTCAGGATATTGGAGGTAAACCAAGTTTTAGTTATATAGAAAATATGCCGGCTTTTGTACCGGTAATGTTTGAGATGACAGTGTTTTTTGCTGCTCACTTAATGGTTATTACCTTTTATTTGAGAAGTAAATTATGGCCATTTAAAGATGCCGAAAATCCTGATGTAAGAACCACAGATGATCATTTCTTAATGGAAGTTGCTGCTCACGGAGATGTAGATAAGTTAATTTCATTCTTTGAGAATACGGGAGCTGTAGAAGTAAAAGTAATTGAAAAGCATTAACAGATTATGAAAGCGTTATATAAAATTGCATTATTGGTAATTGTAGCATCGGTATTTACCGCGTGCTTTAACAAGTCGAAGCCTAATTACCAGTATTTCCCGGATATGTATGAGCCAATATCTTATGAAACGTATGGTGAGTCTTCCGCTTTCCAAAATGGAAAAGAAGGTCAGTTTCCTGCGCAAGGTTCTATACCAAGAGGTTTTACGCCTTATGAATATGAAAATACGAATGAGGGATATGAGCTTGCTAAGGCTAATCTGATATCGCCGCTTGATTCAGCATCTATAGATCTTCCAAGAGCTACAGAGCTATACACGATATACTGTTCCATTTGTCATGGTGATAAAGGCGACGGTAAAGGAAAACTTGTAGAGAGAGAAAAGTTTCTTGGTGTACCTAACTATAAAGACAGGGTAATTACCGAAGGTAGTATTTATCATGTAGTAACATACGGTTTAAACTCAATGGGATCGCATGCTAATCAGCTTTCTCAAGAGGAGCGTTGGCAAGTTGCCCACTACGTGCTGAAATTAAAGAGCGAATTATAATTGTAGAACACTGAAAGCATATAATATGTACACATTTTCAAGTAGATTAAAAACTTTTTCCTTTGTCCTGATTGCCTTGGGTATTCTTGGTATAGGCTATAGTTTTTTGACTGCACCAAAAACCGTTGAAGACGTAGAGAAAATTTTGGCGGCGGAAAACGCACACGGTGGTCATGGTGCAGCCCATCATGATGCCGGTAATGCACATGGTGAAGACGCGCATGGTCATCATGCCGTTAGTCATGATGAAGCAGCAGCTTCTCATGCAAATCACGGTAATGATGCTCACGCTGAAGCCGACCATCATGCAGGTGCAGATGACGCTCATGCTGCTCATGATGAACACCAGGAGCATTTAGAGCATGTGTTGCATCAGTTGCAAAACAAGCCTTGGTCAGCACTATATATCGCAGCTTTGTTCTTTATGTTGATATCACTTGGCGCTTTAACGTTCTACGCAATACAAAATGCTGCACAGGCAGGATGGTCTCCTGTATTGTTCAGGGTTATGGAAAGTATTTCCAGTTACTTAGTGCCCGGTGCAATTATAGTATTTATATTGTTGGTTTTAGGTGTTTTGGATATGCACCACATATTCATCTGGATGGATGAAGATGTTGTAGCGCACGATCATTTGATACAAGCTAAATCGGGATACTTAAACGGACCTTTCTTCCTTATAAGGGCAGCGATTTTTATGGGAGGCTGGATATGGTATCGTCAATACTCAAGAAAAAACTCATTATTGCAAGATGATGCCAATGATAATACCCACTATAAGAAAAACTTTAAGGCATCTGCCACATTCTTAGTATTCTTTATTATTTCAGAATCCATTATGTCTTGGGACTGGATTATGTCGGTTGATCCGCACTGGTACAGTACACTATTCGGGTGGTATGTATTTGCAAGTTTCTTTGTAAGCGGTATTACTGCTATTGCTTTAATAACCGTTTACCTTAAAGGAAAAGGCTACCTTGAGTATGTTAATACAAGCCATATACACGATTTGGCAAAATTTATGTTCGGTATCAGTATTTTCTGGACGTACCTGTGGTTCTCTCAGTTTATGCTTATGTGGTATGCTGATATACCCGAAGAGGTTGTATATTTTAAAACACGTATAGAGGATTATAATCTTCCGTTTTTCGGGATGCTTGCCATGAACTTTTTGTTTCCTGTACTGATATTGATTAATACTGACTTTAAACGTCTTTCTTGGATTATAGTTATGGCAGGTATTGTTATCCTGTGCGGACATTATATTGATTTCTTCAATATGATTATGCCGGCTACGGTGGGTGACAGATGGTTTATTGGTGCAGGCGAAATAGGATCTGTATTGCTGTTTTTAGGATTATTTATATTTGTTGTATTTACAACCTTAACCAAAGCGCCTCTTTTAGCAAAACGTAATCCGTTAATAGAAGAGAGTAAGCATTTTCATTATTAATATTTAAAGAAATAAACAAATGACGAGTTTATTGATAATTGCAGTTTTAGTTTTATTAGGCATTGCAATATGGCAATTAACTAAAATATTCCACCTTACTCAGTTAGGAGCTACAGTTCGTGAAGAGAATACAGAGGTTGCTAATGACAGAGATAATAATGTTAATGGTTATCTGATGTTTGGCTTTTTGGGCTTCATCTATATTTTTACAATTTATTCTATGGTTAAGTGGGGACACCTTGTTTTAGGAACTCCGGCTTCAGAACATGGTCCGCAATATGATAACCTGATGGCTATCTCTATGTGGCTTATTTTTATTGTACAAACCATTACACAATTCCTGTTACATTACTTTGCTTTCAAATACAGAGGAAAAAAGGACAATACAGCCTATTACTATGCAGATAATGATAAGCTTGAGTTTATATGGACTATTATACCGGTTGTTGTATTAGCGGGTCTTATATTATACGGATTATATGCTTGGACTAACATTATGTTTATCGATGATGATAAAGAAGAAGCATTGTATGTTGAAGTGTATGCTAAGCAATTTGGTTGGGAAGTACGTTATGCCGGAGAAGACGGTGTGCTTGGTAAAGCTAACATCAGGTATATAGAGGGTATTAATACTATGGGTGTAGATATGTCTGACCCGAATGCACAAGATGATATCACTGCTACTGAGTTACACTTACCAAAAGGCAAAAAAGTTATATTTAAATTCCGCTCTCAGGATGTATTGCACTCTGCATACTTCCCTCACTTTAGAGCGCAAATGAATGTTGTGCCGGGTATGGTTACACAGTTCGGTTTTACACCTACAATTACAACTGACGAGATGCGATTAGATCCTGCTATTATGGATAAAGTATCTAATATTAACAATATCAGATCAAAAAAGAGTGCCGATCTTATAGCAAAAGGAGGAAATGCACTTGATCCTTATACTTTTGATTATTTACTGTTATGCAACAAAATATGTGGTGCATCGCACTACAATATGCAGATGAAAGTAGTTGTAGATAACGAAGCTGATTTTAACAAGTGGCTTAGTGAGAAAAAAACGCTTGGTGTTGCTGTAAAAGAATCTCAAGCAGGTGATGAGCCACACGAGGTTGAAGTACCTATGGCTGATCCTGCAAATAATATAGATCAGGACACCATAAAAGCAACCGTAGATTCAACAGCGGTAGCACAAAACAGATAAGAAAATAATCTTTTTTAATATATTTCAAATTAAAAGAATATGTCAGCAGTAGGACACGAAACACACGGAGAACACGATCATCACGATGCTCACGATCATCACCATAAAGATACTTTTATCACAAAATATATCTTTAGTATTGATCATAAGATGATTGCCAAGCAATACCTTATTACAGGTATTATAATGGGTATTATTGGTATTATGATGTCAATATTATTCCGTATGCAACTTGCTTGGCCCGAAGAATCTTTTACAATTTTTAAGGTTCTTTTGGGTGATAACTTTGCTCCTAACGGGGTTATGCGTAATGATATTTATTTGGCGCTGGTTACCATACACGGTACCATAATGGTATTCTTTGTACTAACGGCAGGTTTGAGCGGTACATTCAGTAACCTTCTTATTCCGTTACAAATTGGAGCACGCGATATGGCATCCGGCTTTATGAATATGATTTCTTACTGGTTGTTTTTCATATCATCAGTAATAATGGTAATATCGCTTTTTGTTGAGGCAGGTCCTGCATCTGCAGGATGGACTATCTATCCGCCATTAAGTGCATTGCCGCAGGCAATAGGAGGTTCAGGTGCGGGTATGACACTTTGGTTAGTGTCTATGGCAATATTCATTGCCTCGTCACTAATGGGTTCTCTTAACTACGTTGTTACAGTTATTAACCTGAGAACAAAAGGTATGTCTATGACAAGACTACCGTTAACAATATGGGCATTCTTTATTACTGCGGTAATAGGTATCCTGTCATTCCCTGTACTATTATCGGCAGCATTACTGCTTATATTTGACAGAAGTTTCGGAACCTCGTTCTTCCTTTCAGATATATTCATTGCCGGTGAGGTATTGCATTATCAAGGAGGCTCGCCGGTATTGTTCGAACACCTTTTCTGGTTCCTTGGTCACCCCGAAGTATATATTGTATTACTTCCTGCATTGGGTATCACGTCAGAAATTATTGCAACCAATTCACGTAAGCCTATCTTTGGTTACCGTGCCATGATTGCTTCCATATTAGCTATTGCATTCCTTTCTACAATCGTTTGGGGTCACCACATGTTTATCTCAGGTATGAATCCGTTCCTTGGTTCAGTATTTACCTTTACAACATTATTAATTGCTATCCCGTCGGCTGTAAAAGCGTTTAACTATATCACTACCTTATGGAGGGGTAACCTGCAGCTTAACCCTGCAATGTTGTTCTCTATAGGTCTTGTATCTACATTCATAACGGGAGGTCTTACAGGTATTATACTTGGCGACAGTACGCTGGATATTAATGTTCACGATACTTACTTTGTTGTAGCTCACTTCCACTTAGTAATGGGTATCTCTGCATTATACGGTATGTTTGCCGGTATTTATCACTGGTTCCCAAGAATGTTTGGTAGAATGATGAATAAAAATCTTGGTTATATTCACTTCTGGGTAACAGCAGTATGTGCCTATGGTGTTTTCTTCCCGATGCACTTTATAGGTATGGCAGGTTTACCAAGGCGTTATTATACAAACACGGCATTCCCGCTGTTTGATGACTTACAAGACGTAAACGTACTGATTACAATGTTTGCCATTATAGGTGCGGCATTCCAATTAGTATTCCTGTGGAATTTCTTCTACAGTATCTTTAGAGGTAAAAAAGCTCCTATGAACCCATGGAGGTCTAACACACTGGAGTGGACTGCTCCTGTAGAACACATGCATGGTAACTGGCCGGGCGAAATACCGGAAGTTTACAGATGGCCTTATGACTACAGTAAACCGGGACATGATGAGGATTTTGTACCTCAAAATATACCAATGAAAGATGGCGAAGAGCAATTACATCATTAATACAATCGCTTTTACATAATATCAAAAAGCCTTTCCAAAAACGGAGAGGCTTTTTATTTGCAACCAAAACAGTATCTTTATAGGATAAGATAAACAAATATGGATAATAAGTCAGAAACTGTTTTTACGGTAAATGAAGCTCAAAATCAATTTGAACTTGCAGTAGGAGATCATATTGCTTTTTTAGAGTATTACACGGAAGGCAATAAAATATTTATGACCCATACCGAAGCTCCTGACGAATTGAGAGGTACAGGTGCAGCACCCAGGCTGGTAGGGATGGCTATGCAGTATGCTAAAGATAATAACCTTGCCGTAGTACCATTGTGTTCGTATGTGGGGAAGTATATAAATAACCATCCTGAATGGTATGACATACTGACCGAAGGTTACAAGATGTAATTACCCGTTTTCAAGTATATTTGCACTATGAACGAAAATTTAGATCCTACTAACAGTAATTATAATGCGGAGGAACTTGATCTTGAAAAAAAGCTCAGACCGCTCTCGTTTGACGATTTTACGGGTCAAGATCAGGTACTCGAAAACCTGCAGATATTTGTAAAAGCGGCAAATTTAAGAGATGAAGCGTTAGATCATACGCTGTTTCATGGTCCTCCCGGTTTGGGTAAAACCACATTGGCAAATATTCTTGCCAATGAGCTTGGTGTGGGTATCAAGATAACCTCAGGACCAGTATTGGACAAACCCGGTGACCTTGCCGGATTGCTAACCAACCTTGACGACAGGGATATTTTGTTTATAGACGAAATTCATCGGCTTAGTCCTATCGTAGAAGAATACCTGTATTCGGCTATGGAGGATTTTCGTATCGACATTATGATAGAGTCAGGACCTAATGCACGTTCTGTACAAATAAATTTAAACCCGTTTACGCTGGTAGGGGCAACCACCCGATCAGGGTTGCTAACAGCACCCATGCGTGCGCGTTTTGGTATTTCCAGCAGGTTACAATATTATACTACCGAGTTATTGACTACTATTGTACAGCGAAGCTCGGCAATATTAAAAATGCCCATTACTATGGAGGCAGCCATAGAAATTGCAGGACGCAGCAGGGGCACGCCTCGTATAGCTAATGCACTGTTACGCCGAGTGCGCGATTTTGCCCAAATAAAAGGCAACGGCAAGATAGATATCGAAATAGCGCGCTATTCGCTAAAAGCACTACATGTAGATGCGCACGGTCTTGATGAAATGGATAACAAGATACTCTCTACCATTATAGATAAGTTTAAGGGAGGGCCGGTTGGGCTTTCAACCCTTGCCACAGCAGTATCTGAAAGTGGTGAAACAATAGAGGAAGTTTACGAACCCTTTTTAATACAGGAAGGTTTTATAATGCGTACGCCACGCGGTAGAGAAGTAACCGAAAAAGCATACAAACACTTAGGTAAGATAAAAGCGGGTGGTCAAAGTCTTTTTGATTAGCTATTTGACTTTAGAAATAGTTTCTATTCTTACATTCGTATTTACATTTTTTATAATATTTATTTAAATAGAAACCTAGAATTTGAAGTTAATGAAAGATAAATCAAAAATCCAAAATTTTACTGACCTTTATGAAGAAACAGTAGGAGATAATACTCTGTTATCTAGCTTTGTAAAAGGACATTTAGCAGTTGAATTTTTATTAAAAAAAATAATAGAACTAGCTCAGCCAAAATTACTAGATTTTGCAGAAGGATTAAACCATTTTAAACTAATTCATCTTGTTTATGGTCTGGAATACATAAGTGAAGGGCAGAAAGAAACATTGCTATTAATAAATCAGGTAAGGAATAAATTTGCCCACCAAATTACTTTTGAGCCTTCAATTTATGATTTAATAAAAATATTTATGATAGCTTTAGATTCATTTACTGATATGACAGATGGAATTATGCAAGGATTAGATGAGATGGAAGGCAAAGTGTCAATTAATGAATGTGATGAATGGGTTATTCCTGAATTATTTGTTCAAATATGTTATGACCTACATTCAATTTGTCAGGAATTCGGTGCTGATATTGAAGATTTCTAATGCAGAAAATATTAATAGTTAACTCAAATTTACGAAAAATTGCAAGTCGGATATAGTAAAAAATATTCTAGCTTTATAAAAGCCGAAGCCAAACGCCTCGGCTTTTTGTCATGCGGAATATCCAAAGCCGGATTTCTGGAAGAAGAAGCTCCCCGACTGGAAAAATGGCTTAATGAAAACAAGCACGGGCAGATGCAGTATATGGAAAACCATTTCGATAAACGCCTTAACCCAACCCTGCTTGTAGATGATGCTAAAAGTGTAATATCTCTGCTACTTAATTATTACCCCGAACAAACCCAGATTGACAATACCTATAAAATATCCAAATATGCCTACGGGCAGGACTACCATTTTGTAATAAAGCATAAACTAAAAGAATTACTATACTCCATACAGGAAACCATTGGCGAAGTAGGAGGCAGGGCTTTTGTAGATTCTGCTCCCGTGCTCGATAAGGCTTGGGCTGCCAAAAGCGGACTGGGCTGGATGGGTAAGCACAGTAACCTGCTTAGTAAACAAGTAGGCTCTTTCTTCTTTATTGCTGAATTAATTGTGGATATTGAGTTGGAGTATGATACTGTTACTACCGACCATTGCGGTACCTGTACCGCCTGTATAGATGCCTGCCCCACACAGGCAATAGTCGAACCCTATGTAGTAGATGGCAGTAAATGCATATCTTATTTTACTATTGAGCTAAAAGACAACCTACCGCAGGAAATGAAAGGTAAGTTTGACGACTGGGCTTTTGGCTGCGATGTATGCCAGGATGTATGCCCCTGGAACCGTTTTTCCAAATCGCATAACGAACCGCTCTTCAATCCGCACCCCGATTTATTGGCGATGACAAAGAAAGACTGGGAAGAAATTACCGAAGATACTTTTCGGGCTGTGTTTAAAAATTCGGCTGTAAAGAGAACAAAATTTGAAGGATTAAAACGCAATATAAACTTTTTGAAAGATTAGCGTTAAAAATTTCCAAATTTCCTTCATAAGGTTACCTTTGTAAGTCGAGTAAAAAATACAATCATGAACCACTATAGTAAACGCAGGGAAGCATTGTTGTATCATGCTAAACCGCAACCCGGGAAAATACAGGTAGTACCTACCAAAAAATATGCTACACAGCGCGATCTCTCTCTTGCCTACTCTCCGGGTGTTGCCGAACCTTGTTTGGAAATTGCCAAAGATGTAAATAACGTTTATAAATATACCGCAAAAGGTAACCTTGTTGCAGTAATCTCTAATGGTACAGCAGTGTTGGGGCTTGGCGATATTGGTCCCGAAGCATCAAAACCCGTAATGGAAGGGAAAGGATTGCTTTTTAAAATATTTGCAGATATTGATGTTTTTGATATAGAAGTAGATACCAAAGACATTGACAAGTTTGTAGAAACCGTAAAAAATATAGCACCCACATTTGGAGGTATTAACCTTGAGGACATTAAAGCTCCCGAATCTTTTGAGATAGAAAGAAGACTGGTTGAAGAGCTTAACATTCCTGTAATGCATGACGACCAGCACGGCACAGCAATCATATCTTCGGCAGCATTGCTAAACGCAGTAGAACTTGCCCATAAAAAAATAGAAGAAGTAAAGGTAGTAGTCTCCGGTGCCGGATCGGCAGCAATGGCATGTGCCAATTTATACCTGCTATTGGGTGTAAAACTCGAAAATATAGTAATGTTTGATAAAGACGGTATGCTGATAAAAAGCCGTACCGACCTTTCTGTATTACAACAAAAATATGCTAAAGAAAGCAAATCACTATTGCTTGAAGAAGCGATAAAAGGCGCAGATGTATTTCTCGGTCTTTCAGTAGGTAATATACTTACTCCCGATATGCTCCTGAGTATGAATAACGACCCTATAGTGTTTGCCATGGCAAACCCTATTCCCGAAATAGATTATAACCTTGCAATAGCTACCCGCGATGATATTATTATGGCTACGGGCAGGTCTGACCATCCTAACCAGGTAAATAATGTACTCGGATTTCCGTATATATTTCGCGGAGCACTCGATGTAAGAGCTTCTAAAATTAACGAAGCCATGAAAATGGCTGCTGTGGTAGCACTTGCAGAACTTGCCAAAGCCCATGTGCCGGAGCAGGTAAATATTGCCTATGGCGAAACGAAACTGAATTTTGGGAGAGATTATATCATACCAAAACCATTCGATCCGAGACTTATTACCGTTGTACCGCCTGCTGTAGCAAAGGCAGCCATGGATAGTGGCGTGGCACAAAACCCGATAACCGACTGGGATAAATACATCGAGGAACTTTTAGAGCGATTGGGTAATGATAATAAAATGATACGCTTGCTTACCAACAGGGCAAAGACCGACCCTAAGCGCATTGTTTTTGCTGAAGCCGATCATCTGGACGTACTTAAGGCAGCACAAATAGTATATGAAGAGCAAATAGGTAAACCTATACTGTTGGGTAACAAAGAGATTATAGAAGAGTTGATGAAAGAAATTGACTTTGACGCTGCTGATTGCGGAATTACTATTATAGACCCCAAAACAGATGATGAGAAAGAAAGGCGTGAGCGTTATAGCGATGTCTTTTGGCGATCAAGACAACGCAGAGGATTAACCCTGCTGGATGCTCAGAAGTGGATGCGTGAGCGTAACTATTTTGCAGCAATGATGGTTAACGAAGGCGAAGCCGATGCTTTGGTTACGGGATATTCAAGAAGTTATCCGTCGGTAGTAAAGCCAATTATGCAACTTATAGGCAAAGCCCCGGGAGTAACACGAATAGCTACGACCAATATGATGATGACGAAACGTGGTCCGATATTCCTTTCGGATACCGCTATCAACCCCGAACCTACTGCCGATGACCTTGCCAAGATAGCCTTAATGACAGCACGTACCGTAAGAATGTTTGGTATGGAGCCGGTATTGGCAATGGTGTCTTTCTCCAACTTTGGTTCGTCATCAGATAAAAGTGCTAATAAGGTGCGGGAAGCAGTGGCATTTTTACATAAAAATCATCCTGATTTGGTTGTGGATGGCGAGGTACAGGCAGATTTTGCTTTGAACCCCGAAATGCTTAAAGATAAATTCCCATTCTCAAAACTGGCAGGCAAAAAAGTAAATACACTTATATTTCCTAACCTTGAAGCAGCAAATATAACATACAAGCTGTTGAAAGAACTTGACAAAGTAGTATCGATAGGACCTATTATGTTGGGTATGGATAAACCGGTACATATATTTCAATTAGGAGCGAGTGTTGAAGAGATGGTAAACATGGCGGCAGTAGCGGTTGTGGACGCTCAGGAAAAAGAAAAACGCCTTAAATTAACTAAACCAAGATAATAGCACAGGATTAAAGAATTTTAGTATTTTTGGAAAAGTTTAAAAAATAGATATGATAGCACATCTTCAGGGAAGGCTGGTAGAAAAACTGCCTACAGAAGTGATAATAGAATGTAACGGGGTAGGTTATCAGGTAAATATATCATTACATACATTTTCCATGTTACCTGATTCAGAAAATATAAAACTGTTTACTTTTCTTCAGGTTAAAGAAGATGCACATACACTTTTTGGTTTTGTGGAAAAAGCGGAACGTGAGCTTTTTAAACTTTTACTTTCAGTATCGGGCGTAGGGGCAAGCACAGCCAGAACAATGCTTTCTTCGTTAGACCCAAAACAAATTATAAACGCTATCGGGTCGGGTGATGTGGTTACTATTCAGTCTATAAAAGGTATAGGCACAAAAACAGCACAGCGTGTAATACTTGATTTAAAAGATAAAGTGTTAAAACTATACGATTTAGAGGAAGTTTCTGTTGCAGGTTACAATACAAATAAAGATGAAGCGTTATCTGCCTTAGAAGTGTTGGGCTTTAACAAAAAATTAGCAGAGAAAGCGGTGGAGAGGATTGTTAAAGAAACTCCTGATGCTAATGTAGAGACAATTATAAAACAAGCATTAAAAAATTTATAATCCTTGAAAACAGAATACTCTAAAGAATTTTATAATAACTTAAGATTTACGCTTTATGCAATGTTTATGTTTTTTGGAGTCACATTGCAGGCACAGATAACTGAAGAAGAGGAAGAAGCGGCGCGAGATACTATAAAAGGCTATAATACCGGTAAGGTAGAAATTGATAATCCGAGAAGTATTGTAGATGCATATACCTACGATCCTGTAACCAATCGTTATATATATACCAGTACATTTGATGGTTTTAATATAACCTATCCCATTATACTTACTCCAGAGCAGTACGATGAGTTGGTGCTTAGAGAAGCAATGCGCGAATATTATCAGGAAAAATCCAATGCCATAGACGGCAAAGGAACCGACGAAGAAAAGAAAAACCTTTTACCGCGTTATTACGTTAATTCCAGCTTTTTTGAAACAATCTTTGGAGGTAATACTATTGATATAAAACCACAAGGGTCGGTAGAAATGGATCTCGGCGTGCGTTTTACTAAGCAGGATAATCCTTCCTTATCACCAAGAAACAGACGAACGTTTACATTTGATTTCGACCAGCGTATCAGTATGAGTCTTCAGGGTAAAGTAGGTACAAGACTTGCCGTAACAGCCAATTATGATACCGAATCTACCTTTGCTTTCCAGAATTTAATTAAACTGGAATATACCCCTACGGAGGATGATATTATTCAAAAAATAGAAGTCGGTAATGTTAGCTTTCCGCTATCAAACTCATTGATAAGAGGTGCGCAGAGCCTTTTTGGTGTAAAGATGCAGCTTCAATTTGGTAAGACAACCTTTACGGGAATATTCTCCGAGCAAAAATCGCAAACCAAAACTGTAACTGCCGAAGGCGGCGGTACAATACAGGACTTTGAACTTTTTGCCCTTGATTATGATGCCGACAGGCACTTTTTCCTTTCACAATATTTCAGAAACCAGTATGACTATGCTATGAGGAGTTATCCCCTTATAAGCAGCAGGGTGCAAATAACGCGTATTGAGGTATGGGTAACTAACAGGCAAAACAGAATAAATGCCACCGAAAATAACTCAAGGAATATTATAGCCATTCAGGATTTAGGAGAAGCACAGCTAACAAAATTTACTGTTAATGGTAATACAGGAGAAGATTATACCGAAGAAGCAGTAGGTTTTTCCAATTTTGCAGGTTCAGGATTCTTTAATGTACAACCCAATAGCCCTCCGGATAATGCAAACAACAAATTAAACCCCGAAGTAATAACATCGGGTGGCGGTTGGCTTGCATCCAGTATCAGGGAAATAGTTACAGTATCCAACGCAAGTTTTACCAACGGTCTTGATGCCAATGAAGGAAGAGACTATTCCAAACTGGAAAACGCCCGAAAGTTATCTCCAAGCGAATATACCTACCATCCGCAGTTAGGATATGTGTCGCTTAACCAAAGATTAAATAACGACGAAGTATTAGCTGTTGCTTACCAATATACCATAGGAAGCGAGGTGTACCAAGTGGGTGAATTTGGTACAGACGGGGTTGATGCCACTGTAGTAGGCGAAAATGCCGATACACAGGCAACTGTGGCAACGCAAAGTTTGATATTGAAAATGCTTAAAAGTAACTTGGTTAATGTAAACGAGCCGGTTTGGGATATTATGATGAAAAACATTTATCAGATACCCGGAGCCTATCAACTATCGCAGGAAGATTTCAGATTTAATATCTTATATACCGATCCCTCTCCGTTAAACTATATAACACCCGCACCCGCTACACCTGGAAACCCCGCCGTGCCATTGCCGGAGGATGTAGCCGACACACCGCTTTTGCGCGTGTTTAATGTAGATAGATTAAATTATACTAATGATCCGCAGGTAGGAGGCGATGGTTTTTTTGATTTTGTGCCGGGGCTTACCGTAGACTCCCAATACGGACGAATAATATTTACTACTGCCGAGCCTTTCGGTGAGTACCTTTTTGATAAACTTACTACTGACCCTTCACAGGATTATCAAGACGATGAAGAAGAAAACACCTTTAATGCAAACCAAAAACGATATGTATATCGCAGCATGTACAAGAGTACACAGGCTGATGCATTACAAGATAGCCAAAAAAATAAATTTCAGTTAAAAGGACGTTTTAAATCTACAGGAGGCGATGGTATATCGCTTGGCGCATTCAACGTTCCGCAGGGCTCTGTTGTGGTAACCGCCGGCGGACGCACACTGGTAGAAGGGGTAGATTATACCGTAAACTATCAGTTGGGCAGGGTGCAGATACTTGACCCTTCGTTGCAGGCATCTAACACTCCTATAGAAGTTTCGGTAGAAAATAATTCAACTTTCGGGCAACAAACAAGACGTTTTGCAGGATTTAATATCGAGCATAAATTTTCAGAGAATTTTTTAGTGGGTGGTACATTAATCAATATGTCGGAAAGACCATTTACCCAAAAAACGAATTACGGGCAGGAATCCGTAAACAATACCATTTTCGGGTTAAATACAGCCTATTCTACAGAAGTGCCCTTCTTTACCCGATTAGTAAACAAACTCCCCAATGTAGATACAGATGTACCATCTAACCTATCTGTCAGAGGAGAAGTTGCCGTTTTAAAACCGGGAGCATCAAAGGCTGACCAGTTTAACGGAGAAGCAACTACTTATGTAGATGATTTTGAGGGTTCTCAAACCAATATCGATATGCGTTCTTCTCAGGGCTGGACACTCTCCAGTGCGCCTGTTACATTATTTCAAGATGATATTGTGCCTACTAACGACCTTGAGTATGGTTATAAAAGGGCAAAACTTGCATGGTATAGTATAGACCCTATTTTTTACAGTAATCAACGTCCGAACGGAGTTAGTCCTAATGACCTTTCTTCCAACAGAACAAGACGTGTTTATTATGATGAACTCTATCCTGATACCGATGTTGTGGTGGGGCAAAGCACAGTGGTAAATACTTTAGACCTTACATACTATCCGCAGGAACGCGGACCTTATAACTATAACCCGCTGGCACAGGCTACCAATACCTTTACAGAGGCAGAAGCCGAAACCAACTGGGCAGGTATAATGCGCTCTATAAACTCTACCAATTTTGAGCAAACCAATGTAGAGTATATCCAATTTTGGCTATTAGATCCTTATGACGGAAATCCGGGTACTGCAGACCCAGACAATACGGGAACGCTGGAAATTGACCTTGGTGAGATTTCAGAAGATATATTAAGAGATAACAGAAAACAGTATGAAAACGGTTTGCCCGATGCCACAGGTAACCAACCTGTGTTTAGCAGTGTGTGGGGAGATGTGCCCGTATCGCAATCGTTAATATATGCTTTTGACACCAATACAGGAAACCGTTCGGTGCAGGATGTGGGTTTTGACGGACTTACCGATGAGGAAGAAGCCGCTAAGTTTCCGGGCTTTGACCCTGCCGACCCCTCTGCCGATAACTATCAATTCTATTTGGGGGCTGACGGTGACGTACTTAACCGATATAAAAATTATAATGGTGTTGATGGTAACTCACCTGTAGATGTAGGCGATAACAACAGGGGTAATACTACCCTGCCTGATACGGAAGACATAAACAGGGATAATACCATGAATACCATTGATGCCTACTACAGGTACCAAATACCCATTGGGCCTAATGCCGTTATTGGTCAGGGTTATGTGGTAGATGAAAGACCTTTTACCAATGTGGAACTGCCGAACGGAGATAGCGCGAGTGGTAGATGGATATTGTACAAAGTACCTATTGATGGTCCGCTTCGCGAAGAGGTAGGAGGTATAAGCAGTGTGCGTTCCATTCGTTTTATGAGAATGTTTGTTACCGGTTTTAAGCGTGATATTACACTACGTTTTGGTGCTTTAGACCTTGTTCGGGGAGAGTGGAGAAGATATACTAATACATTAGACCCTCAGGAGCCGAATGACCAAAATGATCTTGACAATACCGGTTTTGATGTTGTAGCACTTAATATACAGGAAAACGGAGACCGTTCTCCCATTCCCTATGTATCGCCACCGGGCGTACAAAGAGAGCAATTGTATAACAACAACGCAATTATAAATCAAAATGAGCAGTCATTATCTCTGCGAGTATATTCGGCTGACGGGGCTTCTGACGGCGGGCTTGAACCTGATGATTCGCGTGCGGTATTTAAAAATGTAAATGTGGATATGCGTCAGTACAAAAAACTGCGAATGTTTTTGCATGCAGAAGCATTACCTACTGATACCAGTCCGCTGTTAGATGATGAGATGAAAGCTTTTCTTCGATTTGGTAATGACTTTGTAGATAACTTTTATCAGGTAGAGATCAGGCTGAAAGTAACAGGACAAAACGAAAGAACGGCAGAACAGGTATGGCCTGAAGAAAATGATATACTCCTGCCGCTTGATGCGCTTACCAGCCTGAAAATAGATGTACTTAATAATGTAGCTCCTGAACCTGATGAGTTTGGAATAGTATATGTAAACCTTAATGATATCAGTCCGGGAGCAGATGAAGAGAACAGAATACGTATCGGTATAAAGGGTAACCCTAACTTTGGGTATATAAGAACATTAATGCTTGGAGTTAAAAACGGTTATCAACCGGGCGAAATCGGAGCAAAAAACATTAGAGGAGAGGTATGGTTTAACGAGTTGCGCCTTTCGGATATGGATAATAAAGGCGGTATGGCTGCTGTGGGTAATATGGATGCTAACTTTGCAGATTTTGCAACAATATCGGCAACAGGGCGCATCAGTACTATAGGCTTTGGCAGTGTAGAGCAAAGCCCTAATGAAAGAAGCAGGGAAGACTCCAAACAGTATGATGTAGTAACCAATGTTAACCTTGGCAAACTGCTCCCTAACAAATGGCTTATTAATATTCCGTTTAATTATAGTGTAGGTGAAGAAATTATTACGCCCGAGTACGATCCGTTTTATCAGGATGTGAGGCTCGATCAGCTTATAGATGAAACGGAAGATGAAGATGAGAAAGAAAATCTGCGTACCAGAGCTATAGATTATACCAAGCGTAAGAGTATTAACTTTATAGGGGTTAAAAAAGAGCGTTCGCCCGAGCAGAAAAAACATATTTATGACCCTGAAAATGTTACATTGGCTTACTCTTATAATCAATTAAACCACCATGATTATGAGATAGAAAACTTGCTTCAGCAAAATGTAAGGGTTGGTGCAGATTATACCTATTCGTTTACTAACAAACCCATAGAGCCACTTAAAAACACGGGCTTTATGAAAAAGAGCGAATACTGGAAACTGCTTCGCGATTTTAACTTTAACTATCTCCCGTCAAACATATCGTTTAGCTCTAATATTGTAAGGGAGTACAGCAAGCAACAGTACAGAAATGTAGATGTAGAGGGTATTCCTATAAACCCGTTATACAGGCGAAACTATTTCTTTAATTATCAGTACGGACTTAATTATAATATTACCAAAGCGCTTAAATTTAATTATACCGTATCAACCAGCAATATAGTGCGAAATTATCTTGATGAAGATGGTGTACCTATAAATGAGTATAATGTATGGCAAGATTTCTGGGATACAGGCGAAGCCAATACACATACTCAGCAGTATGTATTTAACTATGATTTGCCGATAAACAAAATACCGGCACTTCAATTCATAAAATCGACATACAGCTATACCGGTACATACAACTGGCAGCGCTCGTCGGATGCGCTTGCATATGTTGTAGATGAAAATAATGTAAGTTATTATTTGGGTAACACCATACAAAACTCAAACTCGCATAAGCTGAATGCTACTTTCAATATGGATACTTTCTACAAGTATATAGGACTTGGAGTTAAGAAAAAGCCTGCTCAAAATGCTGCCCCGAAAGGACCACCGAAACCGGGAGAAAAAATCACATCAAACCAGGCAGCTGCGCAGGGAGGCAATGTATTTGTAGATGGATTGATAGGTGTGGTAACAAGTGTAAAAAACATTCAGGTAAATTATACCGAAACGAACGGGACGGTGCTGCCGGGTTATTTGCCAAATATTGGTTTCCTGGGAACATCAAAACCTTCAATAGGTTTTATTTTAGGTAGTCAGGATGCCGATGTGAGGTATGAAGCCGCAAGAAACGGCTACCTTACAAACTACCCTGAATATAACCAAAACTTTACTCAGGTTAAAACCGAATTGCTTAACATAACTGCTTCTGTAGATTTATTTCCAGATTTAAAAATAGACCTTAAAGCCGATAAAATGCAATCGGATAATTATTCCGAGCAGTATGATGTTACTGACGGGATATATAACGGAAGATCGCCCTATAATTATGGTAATTTCCAGATATCAACAATACTTATAAAAACAGCGTTCAGCACAAGTGATGTAAATGGCTCCGAAGCATTTGACCAAATGAGGGAAAACAGATTGGTAATTGCCAACAGGCTTGCCGAAAGTTTTTACGGCACTACTGATTTTGCCAGATATGGCGATGGGGGTGCCGGTACGCCAACAGGAGATTTTGCCGATGCTAATGCAGGCTATCCTGTAGGTTTTGGTAAAAATAGTCAGCGTGTACTTTTACCGTCTTTCCTTGCGGCATATTCCGGTCAGGATGCAGGTAAGGTTTCAACAAGCCCGTTTCGAGATACACCACTGCCTAACTGGATAGTGAAATATACAGGGCTTATGCGCTATAAGTTCTTTAAAGACAGATTCAGGAGATTCTCATTGCAACATGGTTACCAAGCTACATATAATATTAACGCCTATCAATCTAATTTTGAGTATGATCAAAATCCCTCGGGGCAGGATAATGATGGTGCCGGAAATTATTACTCTGAATATATTATATCGAACATTAACCTTACCGAGCAGTTTAACCCGCTGATAAGGATAGATTTTGAAATGAAGAACTCCATTAAGATACTGGCAGAGGTAAGAAAAGACAGGACGCTTAATATGAGTTTTGATAACAACCTGCTTACAGAGGTAAAAGGCAATGAATATATAGTAGGGTTAGGTTATCGTATAAAAGATGTTACTATCAATTCGGCTTTGGCAGATAATCCTACTAATACAATTAAGAGTGATATCAACCTGAAAGCTGATTTTTCTTTAAGGAAAAACGAAACTATAGTACGCTACCTGGATTATGATAATAACCAGCTTGGCGGCGGGCAAAATATATGGTCGATTAAGTTTACGGCAGATTATTCGTTCAGTAAAAACCTCACAGCTATATTCTATTATGATCACTCATTCTCCAAGCCTGTTATATCTACTTCATATCCGTTAACCAACATTCGTACAGGATTTACATTGAGGTATAATTTCGGAAATTAATTTGAAGAAAATCATTTTAAAATTATAGTATTAAAACATACATTTGCTAAAAACAAACAAAAACATGAATATACCTGCAGAATTAAAGTACACTAAAGACCACGAGTGGGTTAAAATTGATGGCGATGTTGCAATAGTTGGTATTACTGACTTTGCACAGAAAGAGCTTGGAGATATTGTATATGTAGAGGTGGAAACACTGGACCAAACACTTGATAAAGATGAGGTTTTTGGTACAGTTGAAGCTGTAAAAACAGTGTCTGACCTTTTCTTGCCATTGAGTGGTGAAATTATCGAATTTAACGAAGAACTTGAAACTACACCTGAAAATGTAAACAGCGACCCTTATGGTAATGGTTGGATGGTGAAAGTAAAAATTAGTAACCCTGATGAAGTAGCAGCGCTACTGAGCGACGAACAATATAAAGAGCTTATTGGTGCGTAGTATTTATTTCTGGGCTGCTATAGCATGGACACTGTTTGTAACAGTTTTATGCTTGGTTAGCATAGAAAAATTAGGGGGTGTTAATGATGTGGAACTCCCGAATAAGGATAAATACGGGCATTTTGTATTCTATTTTATATTTACCCTGTTGTGGTATGCTTACCTAAATTTCAGGAGTACTGTCAGCGCTAAGCATGCAAGGCTTATTTCAATATCTTTAGCCTTTATATATGGTACTTTTGTAGAAATATCTCAAGGCTTATTTACACAAGGCAGGGAAGCCGATGTTATGGACATTGTGTTTAATACCCTTGGCAGTATAACCGCTGCAATAGGAATGTGGTTGATACAAAAAAGCAAAAAATAATATACTACCCCTCCGTTTATAGCGGGGGGTATTTTTTTTTAAAACTATTATGGAATTAAAACAATATCTTGATTCTACCTATTTAAAAACTGCGGTACAGGCAGGACTTACAGAGCTTAAAAACCTTGAGGAGGTTAAGGCTGTTGTAGCCGAAGCCATACAAGAAAATTTTAAACTGGTTATGATACGACCTGAAATGGTAGCGATGGCAAAGGAGATGATAATAGCTGCCGGCTCAAAAGTTGGAGTAGGTACTGTTATCGATTTTCCTGAAGGCAGGGGCACAATCCAAGAAAAATTACAGGAAGCCCAAACCGCTATTAATGATGGTGCTGATGAGCTTGACTTTGTTGTGAATTATACCGCATTTAAAGAAGGCAGAGTTGCTGAAGTGAAGCAACAGGTGCTGGAGTGTACCCGGTTGGGTATGGAGAGCGAAAAAGTTGTAAAATGGATAATAGAGGTTGCGGCACTTAACAAGCAGCAGATAGTACAATTGAGTGTTCTTATAAAAAACGTAGTGCTTGCCAATTTTGAAGAAGAAAATTATCAAAAAGTATTTGTTAAATCATCTACCGGCTTTTATGTTACTGACGATGGGATGTCTAATGGCGCAACGCTTCCTGCTATTATATTAATGCTGGAAAATTCGTTTCCGCTTCCGGTAAAGGCTGCGGGAGGTATAAGAACGTATGACGAAGCTGTACAAATGATAATGCTCGGAGTAAAAAGAATAGGTACGTCATCAGCCAAAGCAATTGTAACAGGCGGTAGCGGAAAAAATGATTACTGATACTATTAAAATCAAAAGAACCTTCCCGCATAAAACGAAGAAGGTTCTCTCTTTCATAGCAATTTTCCCAAATTTTCTTTTTATAACGACTTAAAAAAAGTGTCACATATACAAGATGCATGGCTTTTAAAATGGTTGCGTGTTGATGAAGATATTTTTATTATATTTTGAGAAGAGTTCATTTTAAGATTATTCGTGTTGATGAAATGTTTTTTTTAAAGTATCTTTGCGCCAGTTTTTAATACCCATGAAAGTTACGTTGAACGCTACAGAAAATAAGGTTTCTCTAAAATCAATTTTTGCAGATTTTGTTGCAATAACTAAAGCCAGACTTGCTGTTAGTGTTGTGTTTTCATCTGTTGCAGGATACCTTTTAGGCTTTTCTGAGCTTTATCCTTTCAGTTGGGCAACACTTATACTGCTCACCATTGGTGGATATTGTATGGTGGGAGCATCCAATGTTTTTAATCAGATTATAGAGAAAGAACTCGATGCTCTTATGGACAGGACAAAAAACCGTCCGTTACCTTCGGGTAAAATATCGGTGCGTAGTGCCTTTTTGCTCGGTTCGGGTTTAACCGTTACAGGTATAGCTATATTATATGGCATTAACCCCAAAACGGCTATGTTTGGCGCTATATCCATATTTTTATATACCAGTATATACACCCCTTTAAAAAGGATAACTCCGCTTTCAGTATTTGTAGGAGCATTTCCCGGAGCTATACCCTTTATGTTGGGTTGGGTAGCAGCTACCAATGATTTTGGTATCGAGGCAGGAACGCTGTTTTTAATACAATTCTTTTGGCAGTTTCCCCATTTTTGGGCTATTGGCTGGTTTTTGTTCGACGATTATAAAAAAGCAGGTTTCTTTATGTTGCCTACGGGTAAAAAAGATAAAAAAACCGCTTTACAAACAATACTTTACACAATATGGCTTATTATAGCCTCATTACTGCCCGTTACCGGTTTTACAGGCAAGCTGCAACTCAGTTACGTTTCAGCCGGCATTGTGTTAGCCTTAGGGGTATGGATGTTGGTATATGCCGTAAAGTTATATAAACAAATGGATGCCAAAGCGGCACGCAAGCTGATGCTTGTAAGCGTGTCATACATCTCATTGTTGCAGGTAATATATGTTTTAGATAAATTTATCCGATAAGTTATGGAAATGGGAATGTCACTACAAGAGCATAATGAAAGAAAAGCCAAATCGTACAAGATGCTTTTATGGTTTGGTATGATAAGCATGTTTATGATGTTTGCAGGGCTTACCAGTGCCTATGTGGTAAGTACCTCACGTCCTGACTGGCTTAATGATTTTGTATTACCCGATGCTTTTATGATAAGTACCGCTATTATTGTACTTAGCAGTATAACGTTTCATATGGCTAAAAATGCCATGAAAAGAGATAACAGAACGCTTACTACATCATTATTGTTAATTACACTTGCCTTGGGCATAGGGTTTGTAGTAGCTCAGTTTTATGGTTTTTCTCAGGTTATAGAAGCTGGGTTTTATTTTACAGGTGCAGAGAGCACCATAACCACATCGTTTTTATATATAGTTGCGGTGGTACACTTAGCACACCTTTTTGCAGGAATTATTGTATTACTTATTGTAATTTATAATCATTTTAAACAAAAATACAGTTCCTCTCAAACCCTTGGAATAGAGTTAGGTGCAATGTTTTGGCATTTTCTCGATATTTTGTGGGTTTACTTGTTTTTATTTTTCTATTTCTATTAATAAAAAAAAATGTAAATTTGAGAACTTTTTAACACTTAACATTATATGGCAGCTACAGTTACTACAACAGCTACTACAGGCAAGACCTGGGGCGGAGGAAACGAGCCTATGGGAGCGAGTTATGGCAAATTGATGATGTGGTTCTTTATCGTATCAGATGCTCTTACCTTTTCAGGATTTCTTGCATCATACGGTTTTTCCCGATTTAAATTTCTTGAAACATGGCCTATAGCCGATGAGGTATTTACCCACTTTCCATTTTTGCATGGTGTGGATGCACCTATGTATTATGTTGCATTAATGACGTTTATCCTTATATTTTCGTCGGTAACAATGGTACTTGCAGTTGATGCAGGGCACCAGATGAAAAAAACTAAGGTAGCCATATATATGCTGCTTACTATTGTGGGTGGTTTTATATTCCTTGGGTCACAGGCTTGGGAATGGAAAAATTTTATAAAAGGTGAATATGGCGCTGTAGAAACTAAAGGTGGTGCAATACTGCAATTTGTTGATGCTTCGCCGGAACATAAAAGAGTAAGCCTTGATGAGTTTGCAGCTACCCTGCCAACCGAAAGGGTACAAAAAACAAGAAGCAACGGTATTTGGTTTGAAGAAGGTGCCACTCTTGGAGAATATTCTGTAGAAGAAGTAATAGAAGGCTTCAAAGCAAATCCAAATCTTTTGGTAAGAACAGAAGTTTTAAATAAAGACAAACAAAAAACGATATTATCTCGAGAAGAGTCTATAAAAAGGCTTGAAGATGCTGCAATAGTGGTAAGAGGTGCAAACCTTATAAGAAATGAATACGGGCACAAGTTATTTGCCAACTTCTTTTTCTTTATTACAGGCTTTCACGGTTTCCACGTATTCTCGGGTGTAATGATTAATATACTTATTTTCTTCAATGTACTTTTAGGTACTTATGAGAAAAGAAAGAGTTATGAAATGGTTGAGAAAGTTGGTTTATACTGGCACTTTGTAGATTTAGTGTGGGTATTTGTATTTACATTCTTCTACTTAGTTTAATAAAAATAATAAAGCGATATAAAGCATGGCACATTCACACGAATCCAATACAAAAAGAATATGGGTGGTTTTCGGAATACTGTCGGTAATAACTATAGTGGAGGTTATATTCGGTATTCTTAAACCAGATGCATTATACAGAACAGAATTGTTTAAACTTAACCTGTTAAACTGGCTGTTCATTATACTTACAATAGTAAAAGCATACTATATTATGTGGGCTTTTATGCACCTTGAAGGAGAAAAAGGAAGCTTAAGATGGTCTATTGTAGCACCATTGGTATTCTTAATTATCTATTTAGTATTCATTTTACTTATGGAAGGTAATTACGTTTTTGAAGTATTTCACGATTCTCATTATAAATGGCTTTTCTAAGAGACAGATTATTATAAAAAAGGCGGTTTTTTAAACCGCCTTTTTTTAATTTTGCACTACTGTAAAGACCATGATATGAAAAAGACGATTGTACTTTTTGTTTTGTTCGCCCTCCCCATTGTAGCCTACCTATTTTTTGCTTCAGGAATTAATACTTTTGCTAAACTGCCTATTGTAACTCCTACGATTAAAGAACTTCCGGAATGGAGATCGCTTTCGGGAGAGAAGATAAAATTGAAAGATAAAATAACCATACTCGGTTTTCCGGGAGAGGGAGTTTTATACAATAAAGGCAATGCCTTTAACCTGAACCAGAAAATTTATAATAAAAATAAAGAGTTTACCGATTTCCAGATGGTAATGGTTGCTCCCATAGGTACAGAAAACCAAGCAAAAGAATTGCTGGAAGAACTGGGGCGTATAACAGATGTGTCCGGGTGGCATTTTGTTTTTGCATCGCCGCAGGAAATACAGGAATACTATGGTGGCTTACAACTTGTAGGGCAACTGGATGAGAAACATGGTACCCCGAATGTTTTTATTATTGATAAGGACTTAAACCTGCGTGGCAGGAAAGGCAAGAATAAAAAAGGAGAAGAGGAGTATAAGGAAGGATATAACACGATATCGGCTGCTGATTTGCATAATGAAATGTCAGACGATGTAAAAATAATCCTTGCCGAATACCGCCTTGCCTTGAAAAAGAATAATAAAAGGCAAATTTAAATTTCAATGAAAAACAAATCTTACATAGGCATATCCTTTATTATACTCATATTCGGTATATGGGCAGTGCCAAAAATCGTTGCAAAATTTGAGAAATCTGATTTGGTAGAAATAGTACCTGTTCCGTCTTTTGAACTCACGGATCAGAATGAGAAAAAAATTACGGATAAAGACTACTTGGGTAAGGTATATGTGGTAGAGTTCTTTTTTTCTACCTGTCCCACCATTTGCCCTATCATGAACCAAAATATGTTAAAACTTCAGGATGAGTTTTATGGCAATCCTGAGTTTGGTATAGCATCCGTTACCATAAATCCTGAATATGACACACCTCAAGTTTTAAAAGCGCATGCCAAACATTTGGGAGTAAAGCATTATAACTGGCATTTTCTTACAGGTGATAAAGATTATATTTTTAATCTTGCCCAAAAAGGTTTTAACCTGTATGCCGGTGAAAATAAAAATGTAGCAGGCGGTTTTGAGCATTCAGGCTTATTTGCATTAATTGATAAAGACGGCAAAATCCGTTGCAGGAAAGATAAATACGGGAATCCTATTTTATATTATGACGGGCTTGAAGAGGAAGGTATCAAGGCAATAAAAGAAGATATTAAAAAACTATTGGAAGAATAATGGAAAATACAGTACAAAGCGGCAATGCCGAAAGTAAATATAACAAATGGATAGTAATACTATCTGTAGCTATACCGTTGGTTGTAGCATTATTGTTTGGTTTTAAACTAAAAGACTTTGGGTATGATGTAGAACCATTATCTTTTTTACCCCCTATATATGCTACCATAAACGGGCTTACGGCAATAGTACTGGTAACGGCTGTTTGGGCAGTAAAGAGCGGAAAGCGAAAGCTGCACGAAAACCTGATGAAGTTTGCTATTGGGCTATCGGTGGCTTTTCTTGCCATGTATGTAGCGTATCACATGACTTCTGACCCTACAAAGTTTGGTGGAGAGGGTGCAGTAGAATATATATACTATTTTATCCTTATTACTCATATAATGCTTTCAGTAGTAATCATACCATTTGTATTGATAACCTATGTTCGAGCCATTACAAACTCATTTGAAAGACATAAAAAGATAGCCCGTATTACTTACCCCTTGTGGTTGTATGTAGCTGTTACAGGAGTAATAGTATATTTAATGATATCGCCTTACTATGCGCATTAATAAGCTGTAAATAAAGTGATAATGAAAAATGTTGTTTATGTACTTATAGTGTTTTTTACGGTAGTTGCTGCCAATGCACAATGTGCCATGTG
This sequence comes from Flavobacterium salilacus subsp. salilacus, assembly GCF_004634195.1. GTDB lineage: Bacteria > Bacteroidota > Bacteroidia > Flavobacteriales > Flavobacteriaceae > Flavobacterium > Flavobacterium salilacus. The sequence continues at coordinate 381,409 of NZ_SKBP01000001.1, read as the reverse complement.
CCGTGCGGCATTGGAGAGTAGCGATACCGGTATAAAACCCGAAGCGGTTAATGACGGTATTGTTTACCTGATGATATTCCCGTACCTGCTTGTGGCTTTGATAGGTTATGCCATATACCGATTGAGGAAAAAGAAACCTGAGCCGGAGGTAGCAGAGTAATTATTTCATACCATCTATTTTCAGGTTCATTTTTCCTGAGCTTTTTATAAAGGCAACAATAACTTTATTAGTAAGCGTTATTTTGTCAAACTCAAAACTATCCAGCGTTCCGTTTACATAAATACCCTGCATGGGGGAGTAGTTATCCAGATAGGGCATTAAGTTCTTTTTGCCTTCATCAAGATTTTCTTTTATGGAGTATCGGCAATTTTCCTGTATTTTTCGCAGTATAGTACCTTCGGCAAGCCAGTTGGCGGTTTTAAGCAGTACACTTTTAGTATTTAAAACATAATCCAGTTTGTCAAAATAAATTTCATGAGTTACAGCATTATAACTGGGGTATCCCGATAGGTATATAGTACCGTTAATGCTGCCTGTCATATCCAGTGCTATAATCATTTTGCCTTCCTTGCTCCACAAGTCCACTTTTTGTACGGTTATTTTTTTACTGCCGCTCCCAAACTCCTGTCCTTTAAAGTTTTTTGTAATTATTTCCGAAGCACTTGCATAGGTTGATACTGCTGCGACTACAACATTTATTTTATCAGGCATTTTGCTAACGGGTTTCAGTACAACATCCTCCCTTTTAAAAATGCCTTCAGGCTTTTGTCCCACTACCGTTTGCATAGTACATTTTAGTCCCATTTCCATTGTTATTTGTTTTTTAGACAACTGGGCATCGGTTACATATAGTTCAATAGGGGTTAGCTTAAACCATGTTTGATATTGCTCATTGGCAAGAAAAGGCTGGCTTATTTTTTCCAAAGCATCCAGTACCTGCGGTTTAAAATCAGTAGTCTTGCTTATGGCTTTATCCAGCTCACTCTCAATTTCAGATTTAAATAGTTTTACGGCAGGATTAATAAGAAAGCCTACATTTATTTGTTGCCCGCCAATATTTATACTTGGGTTTTCCTTCCATTCTAATGATTCTATACTGGTAACGGTAGTCATTTTCCAATTGGTAAGTCCAATTTTACTGTTAAAAGTTATAATACCATTCATGTTTACCTCGCGGGTATCATACAGGCTTACGCCCAAAGCAGATGCTCCGTATCTCACTTTAGCTGTAATTTTAATAGGTACTACGGTTTGCAGCCTCCCTTTTTGTTCGCTGAATTTTATAGGAGCTGTTTTCCATACCTTCATGGTTATGTTGTCGTCGTTAATATCTTTATCTTCATAAATAAGACCGTTCAACAGCTTGTTTACCTGTGTTTCAATATCGGCAATACCAATAGTAACAGGGAGGTTTATAAACGAAGTAGCATTTTCGAAAGCTACAGGGTCATCATTGCTCGGTTCAGGTTTCAGCGCCTCTATCCTTTTTGTGGTAGAGCATCCTGATAAAAGAAGTACGGTGATTATTGCATATAGTATGCATTTATTTTTCATAGGTGGGGATATTAAAAATCGCGATAAAATTAGCATTTAATTTGTAACAAAAAACAACATCAAGGGTCTAATGAATATATAATAAATTACTTACTTTAGATAATTTAAATACCTTTGTAAAAACCATCAGCTTACAATTATGAGAAGCAAAATAACGGCAGTACTCTTATTTACTTTTACCCTTTTTACTACGCTTTCTAATGCTCAGGTAAAAAAATGGACACTTAATGAGTGTGTGGAGTATGCACTGGAAAATAATATATCGATAAGACAAACGGAACTGGATATGAAATTGTCTGAAATAGACAAGAAAGATGCTTTTGGCAGTTTTTTACCTACTGTGAGTTTTAGTACGACCCATTCGTGGAATACAGGTCTTGTTGTTAACCCGATTACCAATACAGCACAAAATACTACTTCGCAATTTACCAACGGAGGGCTAAGCTCGGGAATAGATATTTATAACGGGCTCAGAAATCAAAAAAATATGCGCAGAGCCAAGCTAAATATCATTGCCAGTCAGTACAACATAAAAAAAATGCAGGAAGATATTGCGTTAAATGTTGCTGAAGCCTATTTGCAAATATTGTTTAATCGCGAAAACTTAAAAGTACAAAAAGAACAACTTGCGGCTGACGAAAGTCAGCAAGAGCGTTCAGAACAATTATTGGAAGGAGGGCTTATACCGCGTGGCGATCTGCTGGACATACAGGCAACTGTAGCTGCAGACAAGCAACGAATAATAGAAGCCGAGAACCAGTTGCTTATATCTAAATTGAGTTTAGCACAGTTGCTGCAATTGGAAGATTTCAGGAATTTTGATATAGCAGACGAAGAATTTAATAAGGAAGAAAGTGAAGTATTGCTCCAAACCCCCGAAGCAATTTATAACAAAGCCAAAGAGGAACAAACGGTAATAAAAGTTGCCCGTGCCAATTTGGAAGTTGCCATGCAGGATGTTGCCGTTGCCCGCTCCGCATACCAGCCCTCACTACGAGGTTTTTATAGTCTTAATAGCTCAGTAAGCCATAACGATAATACTAATTATTTATTTGATGATTCAGGGCAACCGGTAATAGACCCTGACACACAGCAACCCGTAATTGTTACTACCGGACCGCTTCCTTTTTGGAATCAGGTTTCCGATAACAAAGGGCACTCCTTCGGTTTCCAGTTATCCATACCCATACTTAACGGTTTATCGGTAAGAAACAGTGTAGAACGTGCCAAAGTAGCTGTAGAGCGATCTAAACTTACTCTGGAACAACAGGAGCTTGATCTTGAGCGCAATATATATACCGCTTATACAGATGCAATGGGCTCATTAAAAGCATATGACGCATCGGTAGCTGCCGCAGAAGCCAGAGAACAATCATTAGAATATGCCCGCGAAAGATATGATGTAGGGCTCATTAATATCTTTGATTTTAATCAGGCACAGGCACTGTCAGTCAGTGCACAATCTGATGTAATAAGAGCAAAATATGACTTTATATTCAAGGTTAAAATCCTTGAGTTTTATTTCGGTATTCCAATCATTCAACAACAATAAGCAAAAACAGTTATGTCAAAGAAAACACTATACTATATTATAGGTATTGCAGTAATAGTAATCGTAATACTGGTTGTATTATCCAAAAGCGGAGCTATTGGAAATAAAGAGGAAGGCAAAGAGGTAGAAACAGCCAAGGTAGAAACCATAACGCTTACTGAAACGGTATCGGCTACGGGAAAAATACAACCCGAAGTAGAGGTTAAAATATCTTCTGAAGTTTCAGGCGAAATCATAGAGTTGCCTATAAAAGAAGGACAGGCTATTAAAAAGGGACAACTTTTAGTACGCATTAATCCAGATCTTTATGAATCGGGGCTTAGCCGTACAGCAGCGTCGCTGTCAACAGCAAAAGCAGGACTTAGCCAGGCAGAGGCACAACTTAAAGAAGCAAAAGCAAATTATAACCGTAATAAATCGCTTTTTGAAAAAGGCGTAATATCAAAATCAGAGTGGGATAAAATTGTTTCTGCATACGAAGTGGCGCAAGCATCAAAACAATCGGCATACTTTAATGTACAAAGCGCGGGAGCAAATGTTACAGAGGCGCAGGATAACCTGAACCGGACTACTATATATTCACCTGTAGATGGCACCATTTCTAAGCTTGATGCCGAACTGGGCGAACGTGTTGTGGGTACACAACAAATGGCAGGTACCGAAATATTGAGGGTAGCGAACCTGAACAACATGGAAGTAGAGGTAGAGGTAAATGAAAACGACATTGTTAAAATCCAAATAGGCGACCAAGCGGATATTGAGGTGGATGCTTACCTGAAAAGAAAGTTTAAAGGAGAAGTTACCAGTATATCCAATTCGGCAAGCAGCGATTTAACAGCCGATCAGGTAACGAATTTTAAAGTTAAAGTACGCATTAACAAAGATTCATATGCAGATATGACCGAGGGTAAACCTGCTAACTACTCGCCATTCAGACCGGGAATGACGGCTACCGTAGATATTATTACTGAGAGAAAAGAAAATATCATAGCAGTGCCTATTAGTGCTGTAGTTGTAAAATCAGACACCACATCAACTAAAAAAGATATTATAAAAGAGCTTGAAGAACAAGAGAAAGAGCAGCAGGGTGAGGGTACTGCCGATCAAAAATTTGAATGCGTTTTTGTGAAGAAAGGAGATGTTGCCGTACTGCGACCTATTACTACAGGAATACAGGATGATACTAATATTGAAGTAATAAAGGGGCTTAAAAAGGGAGAAGAGGTAATAACAGGACCTTATACTACCGTTACTAAAGAACTTTCGGCAAACGATAAAGTAAGAGTAACAGGAAAAGGAGATAAGTAAACATTAATGGGATTTATTCTTAATATTGAAACAGCAACAAAAAACTGCTCTGTTTCGTTGGCTCAAGCCGGGAACGTTGTTGCAATAAAAGAATTTGCAGGCGAGGGCTATAGTCATGCAGAAAAATTACACGTTTTTATAGAAGAGGTGCTTAAAGAGGCGGGAACAACTTTTTCGGCTCTCGATGCCGTTGCCGTTAGTATGGGGCCCGGTTCTTATACAGGGCTTCGCATAGGAGTTTCGGCAGCAAAGGGTTTGTGCTATGCACTCCATATTCCGTTATTGGCTATTGATACGCTGGAGATTTTAGCCCGAAGGGTAAAAATAACCGAAGGTTTTGTTATCCCGATGATAGATGCAAGGCGTATGGAGGTATATAGTGCTGTTTTTGATGCCAATTACAACAAAGTAAGGGATACAAAGGCTGAGATTATCACAGGAGATTCTTTTTCTGAATATACCGGTATATGCCACTTGGCAGGCGATGGTATTGAAAAATGCAGAGAATTATTGCCTGAGGGTAATTTTGTATATCATAGTGATGTTACCTTTCCTTCTTCGGCAGAGATGGCTGTTTTATCTTATGATAAGCATCAAAAAAGCGACACTGTTGATGTCGCTTATTTTGAACCTTTTTATCTGAAAAATTTTGTTATGAACAGATAGTTAACTTTTAAAGTAGTGTACTCATAAAATTACCTAATAATTGTAAGTCTTTATCATCACTTACTTTTATTCTATTCTCTTTTATAAAGTTTTTAATTTCTTTTTCTTTACCCGCTATAAGATCAATGATGTCTTTTTTTCTGTCAGACATAGGCACGATGCTACCATCATTCATCTGAATATAATACTCAGGGTCTAGCTTTTTGTATAGCGGTGCTTTATATTTGTCATAACCACCCTGCGGCTGTTGCTCAGGCTGTAAGTAAATGCGCTCACGCTTAAATATTTTTAGGTTAGGGTTATCACTAATAACGACAAGGTAGTTTTGACTGGCTACTCCCTCTTTATTGGTATATCTTGTAAAAGTATAATTAGCTTGTTTGTTAACCAACCTTATCATCATATCTTCTTTAGGCTCAAGCACTACAATTTCATCATGTATTTTTAGCTCCATCTCGTCAGAGTAAGCATTATATCTCACTAACGTAATCTCGTTAGAGTCATCTATTTTTGCAGGGTTGAACAATTCAATAAAATATTGTGTACCTGCTGCCGGCTGGCTTGCAGCTTTTTTGGTGTATGCAAAATCCATACGTCCCGATTGATTTACATAGGTTTGTTGTGCAGTTGTAAATGTTGTTGTTAATAAAGCAGTAAATGCCAGTAGTCCTGTAAATTTCATTTTATAGTTTTTTTAAGAGGGTCAAAAATATAAATAATATTTTTTATGATTTAACTTCTTTTATTATTTAACAAACAGTATGCCAGTTAAATTATTGTAAAGTACTATGATTTTTTTTCAGGAAGATACTTAACATTTAAATCTCTTTGTGGGAATGGTATCTCAATACCCTCTTTATCAAGTTCTATTTTAGCATTTTCTTTAAAGTCAGAAAGCATTTGCCAATATGTCTCATTAGTTGCCCACGCAAATATTTGGAAGTTTACAGCACTATCAGCCAGCTCTCTTACACGTATAACCGGAGCAGGCTCTTTTAATATATTTTCATCCATTTCTATAACACGGGCAAGTATATTTTTTACTTGTTTTATATCGCTGCCGTAGGCTACCCCTATGGTAAGGTCAGCTTTACGTATAGGCTCTTTAGAGTAGTTGGTTATATTACCGTTAGAGAGGGCTCCGTTCGGTATATAGATAACTTGGTTGGTAGGTGTTATTAACTGGGTATATAAAATTTGTATCTCTACTACCGTACCACCCTCGCCTTGTGCTTCTATATAGTCGCCAACTCTGAAAGGCTTGAATAATATGATAAGTACACCACCCGCAAAATTAGACAGTGAGCCTTGTAATGATAACCCTATAGCCAAACCTGCAGCACCCAGCACCGCTACAAATGCGGATGTTTCTATACCTAATGCACCAACAACCATTACGATAAGTATGACACGCAACCCCCATGTTAAAATATTCATGGCAAACTTTATAAGAGTAGGATCTGAATCGGGATTACGGTTCATAATACGCTTCATCAGCCATCGTAAAAATTTGATGGCAATGAGACCTATAACCAGAATAGCTACAGCTTTTATTACGTTAGGTAAAAAGTTTAACAGACTATCGCTTAGTTTGTCAATAATGTCATTAAAATCGTTCATGATTGGTTTTTAAGAATTAAACATTTTGAGGGAATGAAGTACCTCATTTACCGAAGAGGTGGGCAAATTACAAATCTTATTCCTACAAACATAAAACATTAAACCATCTTTAACAAAACGATTTGAGAGGAAAGGTATCTCCGATTTCGCTTTACAGCCCGCCATAATTACGTGTGGCATGTACTCGCTGTTTATAGCCTTAACAGCTTTTTCTGCATTTATACCACATACGGCAAGTTCTCTGTTTTCGGAAGATAAGCTTAACCATAGGTTAAGCCAATTAGAAAATGCCGAAGGATAATCAAGGCTTGGTATAATGTTATATAGCATTTGTAATGCTACTTCTTCATAGTAATTATTATTGAATAGTATGCTAAGTGTATAAAGCACATTCCCCATTACCGAGTTGGAGGCGGGTATTACATTATCTTCTGTTTCAAAATGGGGTGCAATAAGCTGTTCGCCGTTGGCAGCATTAAAACTGAAGAACTGCTGTTTTTCATCATAAAAATTATCAAGGCAGTAATCCGTAAGTTGTTTGGCATACAGTAGCCACTTTTCATCCATAGTAGCTTGGTGAAGGGCAATAAAAGCATCGGCGGTAAGCGCATAATCTTCCAGAAAGCCAGCAATTTTTGCTTCCCCGTTTTTATAGGTGCGCCACAGGTGCCCATTTTCATGCCACATGGTGTTGGTAATAAATTCAGCATTTTTTAGCGCAGCATCCAGATATACTTTATCTCCGAGTGCTTTATAGGCATCAACATAACCTTTAAGCATTAATGCATTCCATGAAGTGAGTACTTTGTCGTCAAGTCTGGGTTTTTCTCTTTTCTCTCTTACTTCATATAACAGACTCTCCCATTCCTGTTTTTTTTGGTGTAATGCTTCGGGGGTACTACCTGCTGTATGTGCCAGTTCTTCCAGAGGCTTATTTTGTATTAATACAAATTTACCATCTTCCCAAAATCCAAACTCATTTACGTTATATACCACCGCAAAAAGTTCTAAGTCGTTACCCAACAGCGATTTTAACTCTTCTTTTTCCCATACATAAAAAGCTCCTTCTTCCAGATTTCCTTTATCGTCGAGGCTGTCAGCATCCAGCGCGCTGTAAAAAGCTCCGTTATCCATAGTGAGTTCTTTGGCAACAAAAGCATGTGTTTTTTCAATAACTTCTTTATATAATACATTTTTAGTACGCTTATAGGCTTCGGCATACAGGCTCATAAGCTGTCCGTTGTCGTACAGCATTTTCTCAAAATGCGGTATGTGCCATTTCATATCAACCGAGTAGCGCGAAAAACCTCCGCCCACAGTATCAAAAAGCCCGCCCCACGCCATGCGTGTTAATGTTAAATCTACATGATTCAGTAATTCAGTATTATTTGTTTGATAGCCATATCGTTGCAGAAACAGATAGTTATTCGGCATCATAAATTTCGGCGCGCGGGCATATCCCCCATATTCATCATCAAAACTCGTTGCCCATTTTTCTACAATAGGCTTCATATTTCCGGGTTCGGGCAGCGCGCCTTCACTTTCCCCTGCCGTTAGGTTCATGGCTGCCACACCACTATGTAATTTCTCGGCATACTCCTCCATTTTTGCCGGGTCGGTAGTATATAATTGTTGTAGTTGCTGTAGTGCTGATATCCATGCGTCTTTTCTAAAATAAGTGCCTCCCCATACAGGTCTGCCATCAGGCAGCAAAACTACATTCATGGGCCAGCCACCCTGCCGTGTCATGAGCTGTACCGCTTTCATATATATGGCATCCACATCGGGACGTTCTTCTCTATCTACTTTTATGGCTATATAGTGGTCATTCATTACCTGTGCTACTTCTTCATCTTCAAAACTTTCGTGCTCCATAACGTGGCACCAGTGGCAGGCAGAATAGCCCACGCTAAGCACCATAAGTTTGTTTTCACGGCGGGCTGTTGCCAGTGTGTTTTCGTTCCATGCCTTCCAGTATATAGGGTTATTGGCATGTTGCAGCAGGTAGGGGCTTGTTTCCTGTTTTAACTCGTTCATCTTATCAATTTTATAAAGAAGTAAAGTTACTCAAAAGCATAAAGTTGGCAATAGTAACACCCGTTACATTCCTGTTAATCTTCTTTGCACAAAGAACTTCTTTATTGGGTTAATTTTCAGTATATAATGTATATTGTTTTAAATTCTTGTTAAAATAGAAGGTATCGGTCTATTGATGAGGTATTTATTTTTTAAGTTTACTTTTTAATAAAAACTTAATATCATGAAAAAAGCAATATTTGTATTTGCCATCGCAGCAGTATTATTTACAAGTTGTAAATCGGAGAAAGAAAAAGTGGCTGAAGAAGAGACAATAGTTGCGGAAGAAGAGGTAGCAGTTGCCGATGAAAAGCCTGATTATGTAGGATTTGGTATGGAAGAGGACGACTTGCCACAAGGACTGAAAGTAGGAGATAAGGTTCCGGATGTGGTAATGATGACGGACGACAACAAAGAAGTGAATTTAAAAGACTTGTATTCAGACCAACCTGTTGTGGTTCTTTTTTACAGGGCATACTGGTGCCCGGTATGTACCCAACATCTATTGGAATTAGCAAAAAGAGCCAAGGAGATAGAAGATAAAGGTGTGAAACTGGTTGCCATAACACCGGAAACCTATGAAAATGTAGCTAAAACAAAAGATGACACCGGTGCTAATTTTACCATAATATCTGATGCTGACGGAAAAATCATGAATGCTTTTGATGTGGATTTTAAAGTAAGAAACGACTATCAGGACATGATAGAGAAAAAACTAAGTGCCTCTGTAGCCAAAACCAATGCTTCGGGCGAGGCTGTACTGCCTGTACCGGCTACTTATATCATAGATACTGACGGTAAAATTGTGTACCGACAGTTTAACCCGAATTACAGGGAGCGTGCTTCGGTTCAGGAAATACTGGATAACCTGCCGTCTACTAAGTAATACGCCTTATGGATACCAACTTTAAAGGACTTAAAGCGTTATATATAAACTGTACACTCAAAAAATCGCCGGAGTTGAGTCATACCGAAGGGCTTATGCAACTTTCTGTGGATATAATGAAAAAGGAAGGTGTAAGTGTTGATATGATTCGTTTTGTAGATTTTGATGTTCCGCCGGGTGTATATCCTGATATGACCGAAAAAGGTTGGGATAAAGACGATTGGGTAACATTGTCTAAACAAGTATTGGGCGCCGATATTCTTATAATAGGTACACCAATATGGCTGGGCGAAAAATCGTCAGTCACGCAAAAACTGATAGAGCGTTTGTACAGCCTTAGTGGCGAGATGAATGACAAAGGGCAGTACATCTATTACGGCAGAGTAGGTGGTTGTGTAATAACAGGTAATGAAGATGGTATAAAACACTGTGCCCGAGATATACTATATGCTTTGCAGCATATTGGCTACTCAATACCGCCACAGGCGGATTGCGGCTGGATAGGAGAGGCAGGACCCGGACCGAGCTATCTTGACGAGGAATCGCATGCGAAGGAAAACGATTTTACCAATCGTAACACTGCTTTTATGACGTACAACTTGCTACATCTTGCCAAAATGCTGAAAAACAACAATGGTTATCCTGCTTATGGTAACTCACGAAAGGATTGGGATAACGGCGAACGATGGCGATTTGATAATCCTGAATATAGGTAATAAAAACGAGCTGTCTCAAAATTGTCATTCTGAAAGCAATGCAATGGAGTGAAGAATCTAATTTATTAGATAAGCAAGAGATTCTTCCTACGTCAGAATGACAAAAATGCCGGTTTAAGCGTTTTTGAGACAGCCCATTTTAATTATATGATAAACTTTTATTTAGCTTCTTTCATTTCTGAACGAGTACCAATGCCGTTATTGTTAAATGCTTCTATCTGAAAGTAGTACACATCGCTTCTGTCCAGTCCGTTAAAATAATATTCACTTTTTCCATACACCATAATCGAACCGTATAGTTTATCAGGCGACTTGCCGAAATAGATAACATAGCCATCGGCATTAGCTTCCTGTGCCCATTTAAACCAAACATTTCTTCTTTCTCCTTCTTTTTTAGGAGCAGAGCGTAACGGAACAAAATCGTTAACCGCTCCGGGCTTTTCACCACTGCCTTTACCAAATATCCTCAATCCGCTTATGGCAAATTTGCCTGTAGGCATTTGTATGTTTTCCAGTTTAATATAACGTGTTTTAGCAGGCTTATCAAGCTCTATATAATCGTGAGGAACATCTTTACTATTTTTGCTTTTATCGATTAATACACGCCATTTTTTACCATCATCCGAAGTATATATGATGTATTTGTGCCCTGTGGTAGTTTCCGGCTTGCCCATAAATTCCACATCCTGGTCGGCATAGTTTATTTGTATGGCATTTATGGTACTGTTTTCTCCTAAGTCGGTAATAATATATTCACCTTTATTAGCGGTCTTAGCCGACCAATAGGTTTTTATATCCTCATCTACCGCATAATTAGCCTGAAACCCTCCTAATGTCGAAGAAACCTGTACAGATTTGTTATAGTTCAGCAACATCCACCCCGTAAAAGAACCCATATCCATGTGGCTTTTCTTTTCAGAAGGTAAATAGGTAGGATAATCGCCATAGGCAGTATTAGAATACAATACATCATCTTTATCAAACCCTGCCGGCCATATACCCAAACGGCGTTCAAAGTTATTTTTAGTGCAAATGCCTATAGTTGATACATGCCAATACTTGCCATAAGCATCCTGATAGGTAGCGCCATGCCCGGCACCTCGTGCAAAACCACCCGGTTTATACGAAAACGGGTTATACGGCTGGTACTCGAAAGGGCCTAAAGGTTTTTCGCTTACATACACACCATCGCCATATCCCCTAAACTCTGTGCCCGGCGCGGCATATTGCAGGTAATACTTACCCTTGTATTTTGTCATAAAAGCCCCTTCAAGAAAGGGTTGTAAAAAGGTATTGTCATTATACTCGCCAAAACGTTCCCAACCGTGTTCAAAATCATTGAGTGCTAAAAGGGGGATAGGTTCGCCTTCCGGCTGAAATGTTTTTCGGTTCAGTTTTACGCCATATAGCGGGTACATATTACTTGAACCATAGTACAGGTAAACTTCATCGGTATCTTCGTCCCAAAATATCTGCGGGTCCCAAGCCCCTGCTTCCGATTTGTGTACGAGTTCTTTCCAGTTGTCAACTTCGGGGTTGGTACTCATCCATATCGGGAATTCCTTAGTGTGTGTAGAACCGATTACCAAAAGCGTATCATTTACATAAGATAGGGAAGGGGCGCAAAGCTCATCATATACCTTATGCTCAGGTCTTAAAAATTTTCTCGAAATAAACTTCCAGTTAAGCATATCATCGCTATGCCAATACCCCCATTGGTTTGTAGAGAATAAATAATACTTGTCTTTAAAGTAAGTAATTACAGGGTCGGCGGTGGTGCGGTGTTTTCCTTTGGTTACAAAGTCAGGGATAGGGCAGTAGCCGTAATCAATATTAATGGGGTTGCAGTACGTTTTTTGTTGTGCCGAAGCCACAGTAAAAAGCGATAGTGCTATAACTAACAGTATAAATTTTTTCATCATTATCAGGTGTTAAGTTGCTCTAATTGATAGGAATACAGAGAACAGTGTAAAAATAAGAAATTAAATTCGCTTACATGAAAGACCCCGCGATAGGCGGGGTCTTTCGATCGAAGATCACAAAAAATGAAAACTCACTTAACTAACACAAACTTATCTTGTAAACCATCGGCAGAATTGCTTCCAACGGTGACTTCGAAATCGCCGGGTTCTGCTGTGAATATCATATCAATATTGTAAAATTTAAGGTTTTCGGGAGTTATTGTAAACGTTACTGTTTTCTTTTCCCCTTTCTTTATCATAACTTTTTCAAAACCTTTAAGCTCTTTAACAGGGCGTGTAACAGAGCCTACTTTGTCCTGAACGTAAAGCTGTACCACTTCCTCTCCGTCATAGTTGCCTGTATTGGTTATATCGACACTTATCTTAATACTGCCGTTCATGTTCATAGTATTTGAAGAAAGTTTCAGGTTTGAATATTGGAAAGTAGTATAACTCAACCCATATCCAAACGGAAATAACGGACTGTTATCTACATCTATGTAACGCGACTTATATTTTTGTTCTGGGTCTTTTTCTCCTAAGTAAGGACGACCTGTGTTTTTATGGTTGTAATAAATAGGCACTTGTCCTACATTTCTCGGGAATGTCATAGGCAGTTTACCGCTTGGTACATTCATACCATACAGGGTTTGTGCAATGGCATCGCCACCCATAGTCCCTGGGAACCAAGCCTCAATAATAGCATCCATATTGTCGTTCTCCCAAGTCAGGTTTAAAGGTCTTCCGTTCATTAATACCAGTATAATAGGCTTGTTCAGTTTTTTAAGTTCGGCTAAGAACTCTTTTTGTATTCCCGGTAAGTCAATATTAGTACGAGATGCAGCCTCGCCACTCATATTTTCAAATTCTCCCATTACGGCTACAATAACATCTGCTTTGCGGGCATTGTTAATAGCTGCCTGCATCATGCTTCGGTCATCCTTCAGTATTTCAACACCTTTATCAAAAGTTACTTTACTTTTATCGGATATTATTTTGTTGATGCCTTCTTCAACGCTTACGGCATAACCGTATCGGTCGCCCGAAGCAGCCCATGAGCCTATTATATTCCATTCGTCACTTACTAACGGTCCTACAAAAGCAACTTTTTGTTCTTTGCGTAACGGCAGTACATTTTTATCGTTTTTCAGCAATACCATCGATTTGTTGGCGATAGCAAGTGCAGCGTCCAGGTATTCTTTTTTATTGATCACTTCTTTCTCCCTCTTTTTATCATTATATCGATAAGGGTCATGGAAAAGCCCTAAGTCATACTTTGCTTCCAATACTCTGCGACAAGCATCGTTTATCTGTTCTTCGGTTACTTTACCTTCTTTAAGCAGGTTTTTAAGGTTTTTCATATAGATACCGCCCACCATGTCCATATCCACTCCGGCGCGCATGGCAAGTTCTCCTGCTTGTGCAGAATCTTTAGCCACACCGTGTGGTATAAGTTCATTAATAGCCGTATAATCGGTAACTACAAAACCATTAAAACCCCATTCGTTTTTTAAAATATCTCTAAGTAAAAATTTACTTCCTGTTGCCGGTACACCTGCAATTTCGTTGAACGATGTCATGAAAGTGCCTACGCCTGCATCTACAGTAGCCTTAAAAGGGGGCAAATAAACCTCTCTAAGCGTTCTTTCGCTCATATCTACGGTATTATAGTCGCGCCCGGCTTCGGCAGCGCCATAGGCCGCAAAATGCTTAGTACAGGCAAGAATGGTAGTGTTTAAAGATAAGTCTGTTCCCTGAAATCCTTTTACCCTTGCCTTTGCCATTTGAGAACCTAAATAGGTATCTTCTCCCGCACCTTCGGAAACCCTTCCCCAACGTGGGTCACGGCTGATATCAACCATAGGGGCAAATGTCCAGTGCACACCGCTTGCTGAGGCTTCCTCTGCGGCTATGCGTGCCGAAAGTTCGGCAGCCTCTAAATCCCAGCTTGCCGTTTCGCCCAGTGTTATCGGGAAAATGGTTTTATAACCGTGAATTACGTCATAACCAAAAAGCAACGGAATTTTAAGTCTTGAATTTTTCAGGTTTAATTCCTGTAGTTCCTGTGTATATTTTACTGAGGTAGCGTTAAGTATCGAACCTACATTCCCTTTTTTTATCTCCTCTATGTAATTAATTCCTGCTTTAGGTCCTGTTACCGTACCATCGGCTGTATATTGAACCAATTGTGCTATTTTTTCGTCAATAGTCATCTTTGCCATAAGTTCGGGAACAAACTCATCACGCGGTTTTATTTTTTTGTCCTTCCCTTTTTGTGCATATAAGCTAAAAGAGCAGGCTAACAGTAAAAGCAGTGCTTTATTATGCTTCATTTCTATAATTATTGTTGTGCTTGTTTTTTCAGCAATAGCTGAAATTCTTTTATTTTTTCTTCTTTTGTTGCAGCATCCATTCATAAATAGCAGGATCGTCATATACCCGTGTCCAACTATCGTGATTGGCATCATCAAAAATGGTAAGTTCAATATCCTCGCTGCATGTTTTTAGTTTTTTATAGATGTTGACGGAATAACTCACATCAACCACATCATCAACCAGTCCATGAAAAATACGGGTAGGAATGTCTTTAATCTTACAATTCTCTATCATAGGTACTCTGTCCACAAATCCTGCAATAGGTACTAATGCTGCAAACGTATCAGGATGTGCAAAAGCCAAATTCCAGGCTCCCCAAGCTCCCATACTTAGCCCTGTAAGATATATTCTGTCAGTATCTATTTTATTTTCTTTAATTATCTTTTGTATCAGTCTGTACAGTACTTCTTCGTCCCAATATTCCTCCTGTGGGCATTGTGGAGCTAATACATAAGCATCGAGCTTATGGCTTTTTAAATATTTAAAAGGGCCGTGTGCCTTTACCTTCTCCAAATCATCTCCCTTTTCTCCTGAACCATGCAGGAAAATTATGAGTGGTTTTGGCTGCTTTGTGCTTTCAGGGGTATAAAGCAGGTAGTTCAGTTGTTTTTTGACTGTCATTTCGGTAGCAAAAGAACCGCCTTCCTCCTTTTGAGCGAAAGACGGTAATGAAAACAAAAAAATTGCTGTGAGAATAATTCTTTCCATAAATTTAAAAACCATGTTGTGATGAACTAAAGCCTAAATTTAATAATCCTTGTTGTACTTCAGGTGCTTGCATAAACAAATTCCAAAGCAACCCGGTTCTGTGATTTTCTATCATCGGAACAATAGTACCCTGATCTATTGCTAAATAGCGGCGTGTTACCCAGTCATGGTGTGGCGAAAAGGCATCATAAGGACCTGCTATGCCTACCAGTTTATCTTTATTTTGTTCGTATAAATACCTTAAAAACTTAAGCGATTCTTCCGGTGTATATGGGTATGATGATAATGCTGCGGTAGGCGAAATTACGCCCCTGTCATTTTTAGGCTGGTGTGCCGAATAGCCCGTGCTTCCGTCATTATTTCTGGTATAGCTGGCGGTTAGCCCCCAGCAGTCCTCTCCATAACCCTCGTACTGATAGGGGTTGGCAACACAGTATTCATACATTATTTTGGTATGGTTATGTACTAAATCCCAATAATTGGCATACATATCGGTAAGCCCTCTGGGGTCTAATCCTAAGTAGGAGTAATGTGCCCAAAACATAGGGCCTACATTGCCCGTTGCACCGTTATAATCGAATATAACCGGAATGTTATAGCGTTGTCCTCCATTTACTATATTGCCGTTTCTTGCCCATCCTTCGTGGTAAGCTTCTGCTCCTACAGGGTGGGTTGGCGATGCCGCGGCCATTATATAGGTAATAAGGCATTCGTTATAACCTTCGAGTTTAAAGTTCATTTCCCACTCATATTCAGGCGACCAGTGCCAGTACAAAGCGTGTTCTCCACCTTTTGTGTACCAGTCCCATTCTACGCCTTTCCATAACTCGTCGGCTTGTTGTGCCAGTGCCTGTTCTTCGTCATTACCATCTTTAAAATACTCTCTGATACAGATGAGTGCCTGACAGATAAATGAGGTTTCCACGAGGTCTCCGCCATTATCTTTAGTGCCAAATGGTATAACATTGCCATTTGTACCATTCATCCAGTGTGGCCATGCGCCGTGAAAACGGTCGGCATTTTCCAAAAAGTTCAGGTTTGTTTGTAGCCTTGCTACTGCTTCTCCTCTGGGAATAAAGCCCCTGTCTATCCCTGCAAGTATCGTCATAAGCCCAAATCCGGATCCTCCTGTGGTAACAATGTTGGCATCGTTAGACGGGTCATCGGTATGGTATCTTTCTCTTGCCAGTTTAGAATTAGTTTCGGCGTAATCCCAAAAATATTTTATAGCGTCTTTTTGAACAAGATCCAGTAATTCATTTTCTGATAAAGGGTCGGTTATCGGCGGATTATCATCGGTAATTATATTATCATTGTCATCTTTCGAGTCACATGAAGAACACGAGATGCAAAAAGTAAGAATGATAAGTAATTGTAATATTTTCACTGTAAACGTTTTTTTAGATTGATGCGAAATTTTATATGTGTGACGGTATTAAAAGAGGGGGGGTATGATCATGTAATGAAAAATATCCCGGCAGGATCAACTGCCGGGATTTAAAATATGTGCAGTTTATTGTTTTAATTCCAAAATTGTATGTTTAAATAATTTTACCATGGTACAGGAGTTGTATAATCACTAAAATTACCCCAAGAACCATTTGGACAACGAGATCTCATTCTAAACTTAGCATACCATTGTCCTCCACTTGTAAGAGGATAACCTGTAGGATAAACATACGTTGTACCTGTTGCCTGAAATGTTCCTGTCATAGGGTTATATCCGGGAGTAAGTGTATATATAATATACTCTACTTCATATTTATCAGCTCCTGAAACGGAACTCCATGTGAATTTTCCATAACCACATTGACCTCCTGTACCATAACTACAATAATTTGTCAAATTCATCGTAGTTGGTGGAGATGCTGTACATACATCACCCACTATAATAGTTTTCCAATCAGACCAAACACCGGAACAAGGTGTTTGTAATCTGAATTTAAAACTGTGCCCTGAGGGTATAGATTCGAGATTATTGCCCTCGTTAGGAGAAGAGGAATAATATATGGTAGTAGTTCCAGTGTTGTTATTGTTAACTAAATCTACCCATTCGAGCATATAAGATGATGTACCAGTAACAGGAGTAAATGATATATAATAACTGTAATTCCATGGAGTAGCATTAAGATTTGTTGGCGCGCTGGATGAACATACAGAAGTTCTAAACGATTGTAAGCCTGTAGATGGACCTTCAACTCCATTGGAGCACTTTGCTTTTAAAGTATAGAGATAAGTAGTAGATGGTTGTAAGTTATAGAACGTATATTGATTAAGATCTAATGAATTATTTGTAGTGACATTTATAGTATACCAAGTTTCTGTATTATTAGGCTTATATTTTAAAACATATGATGTTGCATTAGGGTCTCTTATCCAATTAACTCTACAAGATGTAGGTGTTGTTGACGGGGCTAAGAGGGTTGGTGATGGTAAAGCACACTCTGCCGCAAGGTAATTTACTGTAATTGATATTAAATCACTTTTACAATTTGAACCAATATCTTTTTTAAATTTATATGTAAAACTGGATGCTGTGGTAGACGCTGGTTTTTTGAATTTGAATGTTACAGTTACAGAAGTACCTCCATAAACATCGCCATTTTGCCAATTCATACTATCAAACCCCCCATCATCTTGACATACTCCTAAAAAATAGGAAGCAAATTGTGTTGATGCTCCTTGACAAGCTATATCTACTGTAGCAGTAATGAACTGTCCAGATTCTCCGGAAACTGTTTGACTAGTAGGGCTATATGTAAGATATTGTGAGAATACTATAGAAACATTAAAAAAAACTAGAAAAACTAAAAATTTAGATTTCATAAAATTGGATGTATTAATTGTTGAATGAATAAGATTGAAGAGTGCTGTCTGTAATCACAGCACTCTTGTATTAATTTAAATTTACCTACCGGCAAGTTCCAGTTCATATAATGCATTGATGTCTGCTGCATTCAGTGCTTTTTTCCAAACTCTCATTTCATCAAGCTGCCCTGTCAATCCTTTATCCCAAGCATCTGTAGCTGTACCGTTTGCTGTAGTGGCAAAAGCACCTATTACAGGTAAAGTTGGTGTTGTAAACATAAATGCAGGTGACTCAGCAGTACCTCTTTCTTCCCATTTAGGGTTTGAGATTTTTACACCGTTAACATATACTTTAAACATTCTGGTAGACCCTTCCCATGTTAAAACAGCGTGCATCCATTGCCCACCAACTTTGTTAGGAAAAGGAACGTGTCCATCTGCAATATCTTCCGGGCTAGATTTAATAGTATTTCTTGTATCCTGCCATGCAAGTTCGTTATTAGAAACTATTTGACCCTTTACAGTAATAGAATCTGAAGTTGCAGGACCCCAACCTGTTTCTGCTAAAAAGTTGATATTACCTGCCCATTCGTTAGGTCTTGATAAGGTAAAAAACACAGAACCAGACTCTCCATTATTAGTTACTTTAGCCCAAGTGCTAATAGTAAAATCATTAAGGGTATTACTTAAAGCAGCAATTGATGGGTAAGCTATAAATCCTTGATTAAAGCTTCCTCCCTCCCCTTTTATTGCCTCTACATAGCTAACATTTGAGGAATTACTTGGCATTGTGCCGGAAATTACTTCTTCTCCGTTTCCGTTAAGAGGAAAGTAAGCTAATAAATCATCAGCCCCCACTTCGTCAGCGCTGTTATAACCGCCTATTGGTGGTAGTGGCTCGCTTCCTCCGTCATCATCGCTTCCGCATGAAGTTAATAATATTCCCGATGTTATCATTAGGGAATAAGCAACAAATTTGATTGTTCTCATAGTAAAAAAATTTAATTTAAGTTAGTATTAGTATCCATTGTTTTGAATTAATCTCCCTCCGCTGGCTGTAATTTGCGGTTCGGGTATCGGGAATACCTCGTGTGTACCCGGTATAAAAGTTTTTCCGTCGGCTGCCATAGCTGTCTGCGCTTGTCCTGTCCTTACAAGGTCAAACCATCTTTCATGTTCCATTGCCATTTCCCAGCGTCTTTCATTATATATCTGCTGTAATGTTATTCCTGATATTTCGCCAAGCCCAGCTCTTAGTCTTAGTTGATTTATTATATCTTCTGCCTCGCTTACCATTCCTATCTTAAAAGCTGCTTCGGCTCTTATAAGCAGTACATCGCTGTATTTTAAAAGTCTCAGGTTTTTTGCTGTTTCGGCTTTGTTTCCATTCCAAGGCTCTGCTATACTGCTTTGGTAAGCTTTGTAGTTGTAGCGAGGGTTATTCCATGTGGTTGGTGCTTCAAAACCATCCCATAGTGTAGAGGGAACGAACAGGATTGTAGCCTCTTTGCGAAGGTCGCCTTCCTCATAAGAATTAGTCAGGTTAAGCGAAGGGGTGTTAAAGCCCCACCCTAAGTCGGGTGTTCCGCGAGGACCCTGTACATCGGTATATTGTATTAAACCATTGGTAAGTGTGGCTTGTACTTCAAATACCGATTCTTGCATGTTTTCTCCTACTTCGCGCCACACATCAGCATAATTTTCCATCAGGTCATATTGCCCGGACATCATTACATCGCCTGCAAGGCTATATGCCAAGTCCCATTCCTGCTGGTATAAATGTACTTTTGCTTTAAGCGCCTGAGCAGCACCTCGTGTAGCACGACCTAAATCGTTCGGTGAATATTCTGTTTTTGAGGGCAGAATGGCTATAGCTTCATCCAAATCGGCTTCTATCTGTGCATATACTTCTTCTTTTGTGGCTCTGGTAAGTACTTGGTTGTTAATGGTTTCATTATCGTTTAAATCGATATTGCCCACTACAAGCGGCACGCCGCCAAAACATCTTACCAAATCGAAATACCAAAAGGCTCTTAAAAATTTCACTTCTCCTACAAGTCTGGCTTTTAAGCTTTCATCTATCTGAAATTGCTCTAAGTAGTATAGTGCATTGTTGGCTCTGTATATACCGTCATAACGACCTTTCCATACTTCATTAAAAGACACATCGGAGGCTTCAAATGTCAAGTTATCCATTTTGTGCTTATCGGTACCGGTATCACTGGGTGTTGAGCCTTTATCGGCATCATCTGATGTAATGCTTGTAATACCTATCCAGGGGAATGAGTACATATTAAAACTCAACATTTTACTGTACACTCCATTTACTAACTGAACTGCGTTATCAGGGTTTTTAAGCAAATCTTCTTCACTTATGTTATCCTGAGGGGTAACGTTCAAATCATCGTCACATGAAGTAATAAAGAAAGCCATCAGGGCAAGAATCCCTGTTATTGTTCCATATTTGAGTTTTTTATTCATAACCAAATTGTTTTTCTTTTTAAAATTTTTTAGAAATCTATATTAAGCCCAAACAAGTACGACTTGTTTGTTGGGTAGGCGTCAAGCTCTATACCTGCGGTTCCCAGCGGGTCTCCGTTATTGTTACCGCTTAATTCGGGAGAGAAGCCGCTGTAGTTTGTAAACAGGAACGGGTTTATGGCTGTTGCATATAGCCTTACTCTGTCTATACCCTTAATGTCTAATGGTATTGTATAGCCCAAAGTAATGTTGTTGATTCTCAGGTAATCACCATTTTCTACGTAATAGGTAGAGGCACGAGGTACATCGTTAGATGGTTTTGGGTTGCTGGCATTTGGGGTTGAAGGCGTATAGAAGCTGTCTAAAATGTCATATTCAACATTTTCACCCCCAAAGCGTTGGGCTTTTTTACCGTTATAGAGCTTGTTTCCTCCTACACCATAGGCATCAACAGAAAAGTCGATTCCTTTATAGGTAAGCCCTAAGTTGATACCGTAAGTAGCAGTAGGCAAATAAGAGCCTGCCACAACTCTCTGGTCACTATAGGTAAAAGCACCGTCAGAGTTAAAGCCTGTGGTTTCATATACATAAAAACTTCCCAGCGGTTGTCCTACCAGTACTTGCTTTGTGTACTGTCCGTTACCCAGTCCGCCACCAATATAGTCGCCAAACAGTTCTTGGTTATATACTTCTTTAAGTTCGTTTTTGTTGTATGAAAAGTTTCCTCCTATCCAGTAATTTATATTATCTCCTATGCGGTCTTGCCATTTAAGGCTTACCTCGACACCTTGATTGGTAACAACACCACTATTAAGGAATACGGGCTCAGGAGACAGTACCGGAGGTACTGATATGGGCAGAATGATGTCTTCATTTTTACGATCGTATAAATCTATTGTTCCTGTTAATCGGTTTTGTAATGTGGCAAAATCAATACCCAAATCAAACTCTTTCATGGTTTCCCAAGACAGGTTTCGGTCTATTTGTCCGGGATTATTAAGCCCGGGGTTAATAACCTGATCCGGACCAAACGGGTAATTTGATACATTGAACAGTATAGCATTTAGCGCTAAAGAGTTACCATTACCAACTTCTCCGTAACCACCTCTTATTTTTAAATGGTCTAAGAATTTTACGTTATTCATAAAATCTTCATCGGTTACAACCCATCCTGCTGAAACCGCAGGAAAAATGGCATATTTATTATCTCCCTGGAAAGTACTGATGCCTTCTCTTCTTACCGAAGCGGAGAACAGGTATTTTCTTTTATACTCATATTCCGCTCTACCAAAGTAGGCTACAGAAACAATAGGAGTGCCTGAATTGTTTTGCACTACAGAGCCGGGTGCTACTTCGACATTATTACTGGAAAGGTTTAAATTCCAGTAATTGGATTGTTCAGGAACGTCAAACCTTGTGGCGTTTAAATATTCTGAAATGTTATAAGTACTTCGCGACATACCCGCCACGGCTGTTACATTATGGTCGCCAAAGTATTTACTAAAGGTGATATAGTTATCCCAGTTCCATCTGTAATTAGTGCTTCTGCGTTGTTGCAGCGTGTTTACAATCGGGTTTTCAGGATTTTGGGCAATATAATCCTCAACCGTGCTTGTTGGGTTCGAAGCCAGCCAAAGCTCGCGGGTAGGGGTAAAGCTATACCCTCTTGCCCACTCGGAAGTAGCCCCAAAATTTGAAGTTACTGTCAAATAATCAAGTAGCTCCAATTCGGCTTTTATCGATCCTATGAGCATTACATTTTTATTTTTCTCGTTAAAATAGTATAACTGAGCGGCAGGGTTTGCCACATTGTTATACCTGTCGCCTGTCAGGTCGTTAACACCGTCTTCATTTACTAACGGTGCGCCCCATCTGCCGTTAGGATATCTTACCGGCATAATGGGAGATTGTTTGTAGGCATTAGTAAATGCACTTAATGGTTTTGGGGTTGTATTGGCTGAAGAAAGATTGAAGAACGGGGAGATTTTTAACTTATCATCCAGCATGCGGAACTCATTTTTACTGATGATGTTGGTTCGCTCATATTTTGATCCGTTTAAAATACCTTCTTCTTTATAATTCGAAGCACTAAAGTAATAGGAAGAGTTTTCTCCTGCTCCGGCTATCGAAATGGTATTGTTCATAACCTCTCCCGTATCAGTGATTTCGTCCAGCCAGTTCGTATTATAGGGCTGGTCGAAGCTAAAATAGGATGATGACCCTAATGCGGTATTGTTATAATAGGCATATCGGTAAGAATCGGCCATTTCTACATCTCTTTGTATAAATTTCTGACCGTAGTAACCGGAGTAGTTTATTTTTACATCGCCTCTTTTACCTTTTTTAGTGGTAATGAGCACTACACCGTTAGCCCCTTTTTGTCCGTAAATAGCTAAGGAAGAAGCGTCTTTAAGAATATCTATTTTATCAATGTCATTTGGGTTTAACCCTGTAATGTTTGAGGTTTCTATACCATCTACCACATAAAGCGGGTCGCGACCGCCTATAAGTGTGCCCAAGCCTCTTATCCTTATAGTGGGAGTTGCACCGGGTTCGTCATTTGTTACAATATTTACACCTGCGGCTCTGCCCTGTATTGCTTGTATGGGCGATTGTGCGGGAGTTCTTACAATATCATCAGCCTTTATCTGAGCTACTGAACCGGTAATGGCTCCTGCTTTTTTTGTACCATATCCTATTAATATAACTTCTTGCATTTGATTCTCAAAAAAGATAGAATCGTTTGGAATGGAATCTAAAGGTGTTGGCGGCACTTGGGCAAATGCTGCCGCGCCAACTAAACAAAAACTAATATTGAGTAATGTTTTCCTCATATTGTATTTAAATAAAATTAATGTATTTCAAATGTAAGCAACTAAAACGTTATAGAAGCATATAATATACCCTATCGTAACCACATCAAAATAAAAAATAAAGTTTTTAAATTGTTGATTTTTAATTTTTTATAAGATAAATGATTACATCAAAAATTATAGCTGTGATGTAGTAATGATGTATTTTAAAATGGAAAGGAATAAGCTAAATAAATGATTTTTTAATAAAAAAATAAAGATTTTTATATTATTATCATAAATTTGGAAAGACTCTCATCTGTCGAAATATTCAGTTTTTTCCGAAGTCTGTACCTGTGAAGCTCAACTCCTCTGTAGGAAATATTCATTAAAGGAGCTATTTCTTTTGATGATAAATTCATCTTTAAGTAAATGCAGAGCTTAATGTCTTTAGGAGTAAGAGTCGGGTATTTTTCGGTAAGTCTTCCTACAAAATCTTCATGGCTTTTAATTAAGTTTTTCTCAAAACTTTGCCATTCATTTTTATTTATGGAGCTGGATCTGATAACTTTTTTAACTTTAGTTTTAAGCTGGTCTATTTCTGATTCTTTATTTAAAACTTCCTGTATCTTATCAATCATCTCACTATGCTTTGCTATAGATAATGATTTTCCGGCTACTTCAGAGGCTTTTGTCTGTATTTCGACTTCAAGTTTTTTCTTTTCATATTCCTGTTCCCTCAGTTTGTTTTCGGCTTCCATCTCCAACTCCAGTATTTGTCTCCGGTGTCTCAGTTCTTCTTCATTAAGTCTTATTTTTTGTAAATATTTTATTTTATTCCACCTGTAGTATAAAAAGAAAATACCTGCTATTGTGGCTATATATACTATCACCATAAGGGTCGAAAAATACCAGGGCTTAGCAACACTAAACTCATACCTGCCTGCTTCTATTTGCTTACCGCCTTTGTTGTAATACAATATAAGTTGTTGGGTTCCGCTATTCAGGTTGTTAAGAATTGTTTTTCCGTCTATTATATGTTCTAAACTACCGTCATTCAATTTATAGAATAAATCCGGTCGGTTATAGCCATAATATCCGCTTATCACATTTATTTCTATAGGCTGGTTGTATTTTACCTGAGTTCTTTCAGTTATCAGTTGCCCGTTATAAAACGCTTCTATAGTTATTTCGGGAGTTTTATTTGTATTGTTATTGGGGTTAAAAGCTAAAAAGCCGTCATCCAGATTTATTAATAACCAGTCGCCCTTTATACATACCTGTGTGTTTTCAACAATTAGTCGTCCTTGATAGTATTTATCAGAAAGTAATGTCCAGTAAAACTTGTTATCGGTTTGATTTATTAAGTATATAAATCCTTCTCTGATAACTATAAAACTCTCGTTATTAACAGGTATAATATCGTTAATGTCTTTAAACTCTTTATTAAAAACACTGTTCTCTACCAAATCATCCTCTATTTTGTTATACGTGTACCAAATGTTGTCTATAAAAAAGAGTATCTCATTTTTATAGTTAAACAACTTTACACTGTAGTCATTGTTTATATTATTTTTTTTAGAAACGTTATCTACTTGTTTAACATCAAAGTTTTCATCATACAGTATTCTGTAAAGCCCCCTGTAACTATCGGCAGCCCATAATTCTCCTATTCTGTTTTGCGCAATATTTCGTATCGGCTTGGCAATACTGTCCATTATTTTCCATTGGCTCAGTTTATTGATATCAGGATAAACCACAATGCCCGAATAATTTGCCTGAAAATAAGCATCTTCATACCCCGTGTTTAAAAAATTCCAACCACCGTTAATGTTGTTTATTTTATTTAGCCCCTTGTCATGATAAACAAAAGTCCCGTCGTTATGACCTATAATATATTCATTTTTATGCTGATATATATCCCACACCTGCCCCTGAGAGTTGGGTATGGCTTCCAGTTGTTGTCCGTTGTAAGTAAAAACCCCATGGTTAGACCCTAATACATACCCTTTGTTGTTATTTAAGGCAGCTAAGGAATAGACGGAGCCGAGTAACCCCGAATTGTCTGTAAATATGGATATTGGCGAGTTAACCTCCACATGAGAGATCCCATTATCCAGCCCCAGCCATAGGTTTTTCTCGCTGTCTAATGTTATAGATAAAACCGCATTATTCCTTAAAGCATTTTGCCGGTTTATATTTTTATAACTATTGTTTTTTAAATTTATAAGATAAAGCCCCTGTAACGAAGTGCCTACTGCCAGCATACCGTCGTTTACAAACTTAACAGAGAGTATAACATTGTTTTTCAGTATTTTATTTATAGGGTTGTTCCAAGGTTTAAGTCCTTTATTATCTCCTACATAAACGCCGTTACTTTTTGTAAATACATATATTTTATTATTGTGCTTAACAATGCCGTGTATAATATTATCCTTTAGTTCGCCCCATTCTTCTACTGAGCTAAAGGTACTGTTGTGCATTTTGTAAACCCCGTTTCTTACTGAGGCAGCATAAATTACATCATCTACCGTATAGCAGTAAGAAATTTGAGCAGGAAGCTCTATTTTAGTTACCGAGCTGCCGTTGTAACGGTATATTTGGTTGAAAGACTGAAAATAAATAGTGTTATTGTGTTTGAATATTTTCCATATTTCCTCGTTCACGGCATTGCCCGTAAAAAGATCTTTATCTTTTGATATTGATTGATATACCATAATGCCCCCTACACGCTCCCAATAGCCAAACTCTTTATAAGAACCGCAGTAAATACGGTTACCGTCGGCAAAAACCGAGCGTATAATGGTTTTATTCGGTAAAGAATATTTTTCCCACTTTACCCCGTTATAGCGCAAAAAATAATGGTGATTGGCAAAATACATGGTCTTGTCATCAGCCTGAGTAATGCTCCATATTTGGTTATCTCCCGTATATTCAGACTTTGAAAAGTTTTTTACAAACGGTAATAGTTCCTGTGCCCCAAGTTTACAAACAAACAGCAGGCACAACAGCGCGAATATATATTTCCTAAGATGCATTTGTAAAAGGTATGTTTTGTATTCAAATTTAAGAAACTAATTACAACAAAACAGTATATAATAAAAGCCTTAATGCAATGCCTGCTTTTAGGTAGTTTTTTTGTCACGTTTCATTATACTTTATTGTTTTAGATACAGTATAATAAAAAATTTAAAATTATGATAGTTTATAAAGTAACCTACACCATGCCAGATGATTTTATATCTCAAAATCAAGAGAATATCAGAGCATTTATGAACGATTTTAAGCGTATAGATGCCTCTCTTTTCCAATATAATGTTTATCGAAGTTCAAACAGGAAAACATTTATACACTTGTCACATTTTAATGATGAAAAAATCCAAAAAGCAGTGTTAAGTGTAAGCTCATTTGTTTCCTTTCAGGAAAAACGTGATGCCGGCGGGTTGGAGTCAGCACCCTTAATAGAAGTTTTACACTTTATGGAAAGCTCAAAAGATATAATTAGTTAAATGCAGCACTCAAAAAAATCTGAATCAGTAAATTGTACAGATTAAATTTTGCAGGTGCAAATTACAAGAAGTTGTTTTTTGTGATGCAAAACAAAACCCTTGAAAATCGTTTGATATTCAAGGGTTTATTTTGTTTTTTGTGGTACCTCCAGGAATCGAACCAGGGACACATGGATTTTCAGTCCATTGCTCTACCAACTGAGCTAAGGTACCGTTTGGTATTGCTGTTATTGCGGGTGCAAATATAGAACCATTTTTATATTATCCAAAACAAAATATAAAAAAAATCAATTTGTATCTTTGCCCAACTAATACTGGGAAAATGCTTTTAGCTATAGATATTGGCAATACAAAAATTAAAGCTGCTGTTTTTGAGGAACATGCCCTTATTGACAGGTTTACTTTTGACAGGAGCGATGCCGAAAAAAATATAAAAAAGCTTTTTGAAACCCATAGCGGTATTTCTCAAACAATACTATCATCAGTAGCAAAAGAAGATGCCGGTTTATTATCGCTTTTAAAAAACCATACCCGTTTAACCCTCATAAATCACACCTCGCATTTCCCTTTTGTTAACCGTTATGCTACCCCCGAAACGCTGGGTATAGACAGAATGGTGCTTTCGGCGGGAGCTGTACTGTTATATCCTGATACAAACAGGCTCGTTATTGATGCGGGAACGTGCGTTACTTATGATTTTACTGACAGCAATAACCACTACCTTGGCGGGGCAATATCGCCCGGACTGCGGTTAAGGTATGAGGCAATGCATAATTTTACCGCAAAACTTCCGTTGTTATACCCGGAAATGCCTTCGGATTATATTGGTAATACCACAAAACAGGCTATGCATTCAGGAACAGTAAACGGCTTACTTTATGAAATTGAGGGGTTTATCAGCCGGTATATCGAGCAGTATGGCAACGTGTCGATAATATTGACAGGGGGCGATACTGATTTTTTGGCTAAAAGATTAAAAAACACCATATTTGCCAATTCAAATTTCCTGCTGGAAAGTCTGAATAAATTATATTTATATACTATAAAAATCGAAAATGATTAAAAGATTTATTGTAAGCATCTGCCTACTATGTACTGCAGTGGTTTTTTCGCAGCAAAATAACTCCTCTCCCTATTCATACTATGGTATTGGTGATGTAAAGTTTAAAGGTACTACAGAGAACCGGTCTATGGGCGGTTTAGGAATAATTCCTGATAGTGTGCATGTTAATCTTCAAAACCCGGCCTCATACAGTTCGCTTATTCTTACTACCTTTACAATAGGTGGCGGTACATCATCTACAACTTTAAAAACAGACTCAGAAGAGAGTGATGCCAGCAGAACCACGCTTGATTTTCTTGCAATAGGAGTTCCTGTTTCCCAAAAAATTGGTGTTGCGGTAGGGTTAATGCCCTATTCGGCTGTTGGATACAGGGTAGAGAATACTGTTACAGATAATGATATTGAACGATATACTCAGTTTAGCGGAGAAGGCGGGCTTAACCGGGTTTTTGCGGGAGCATCCTATAAAGTTACTCCAAAGCTGAGTTTGGGGGCAGATATTCAGTACAACTTTGGTACTATAGAAACAAAATCGATAATTGCATTGCCAAGTGTACCGATACAGTACCCTACACGCGAAATAAATAAATCGGATTATAGAGGCTTTTCGTTTAATATAGGTGCGATATATCAAACCAAACTGAATGAAAAATATGACTGGTACACTAGTGCTACCTATGCGCCTTCGGCAACATTGTCCAGCGAAACAGAGAGGCAGTTAGCTACCATTACCTTTAGCAACGGGCTAAACGAGCTTATTGTTGATGAAATAGATGTTTTGGTTTCTTCTAACGATGTAAAGCTTCCTTCCAAGTTTACAATAGGTTCGGGCTTGGGCATAAAAACCAAATGGTTTGCAGGGTTAGAATATACATTTCAGGAAAGTAACGAACTGGGTAACCGCTTTGACGATATAACGGCTGCCGGTTTTGAAACAGCTCATAAAATATCTTTAGGTGGGTATTATACCCCAAAGTACCGTTCTTTTAACAGCTATTTCAGCAGAATAACATACAGAGCAGGACTTAGGTATGAAAAAACAGGACTTGTAATTAATGATGAGTCTATTAACGATTATGGTCTTTCATTGGGTATGGGTTTACCGTTAAACTACTCTGCATCCAGCCTGAATATAGGTGTTGAATGGGGGCAAAGGGGTACTACGAATGCTAACCTTATACAGGAAAATTATGTAAATTTCTATGTCAGCCTTTCTCTAAACGACAGATGGTTTGTGAAGCGGAAGTATGACTAATTAAAATTTTTGGATTATGAAAAAGGAACTTGTCTTTTTAATAACAATGCTCATAAATATGTTTGCAGTTACTGCTGTAGCCCAAACAGATAAATGCGAAAAGCAATTTAAAATATATGAAGAGAAGGTAAAAGCCCGCAACTATGCCGACGCCGAAAGCCTCTTGGAAGTGTTGAAAAAAGACTGCCCGAAATATGATGCCAAACTATATACTTATGCCGAAGCAATTTATAACTATAAAATAGAGGCTTCCCGCAACCCCGAAGACAAACAGGCTAATATTGATGTGCTCCTTGAGCTTTATGCCGATTACGAAAAAAACTTTCCCGGTAACGGCAGCACAGTAAGAAAAGCACTGATGCTTAAAAAGTACGAAATGGCTGATGATGCCGAAGTATATAAAATGCTGGATACTTTTTTTAAAACCCACAAAAAAAAGTTTACCGATTATGATGCATTGCAGGTTTACTTTACCCTATACTTAGAGCAGTACGAAGCTGAAGACAAAGGGATATCCCAAAAAGAGTTTGTAGAAAAATACGCATCCATAGCAGCGCAAGTGGCTTATGCACAAAATAAATTTGCTGCCGACAAAACTGCTCTGCTGGAAAAACAGGAAACCGGGTTACTTACTGACGAAGAAAAACAGGCTCTTGCCGATGCCGAACCGGCTATAGATGCCTTGGATGCCGTAGCAGATAATATAAATATCATGGCATCTAAGCATTTTTCGTGCGAGATACTCACGGAATACTATGGTAAGGTTTACAACGACCATAAAGAAGATGCAGAATGGCTTGGAGCAGTAGCCGATGTAATGTATAATAATAAATGCTACAGCAGTGATGTGCTTTATACTATAGCTGCCGCTGCGCACAAAATACACCCTACAACACAATCTACCTACAGGCTTGGCAAAATAGAGTTGAGTAGAGGGAATGTAAAAGAAGCAATTGCCTATTTTGATAAGGCAGCAACAATGGAAACCGATAATAGGGAAAAAGCAAATTTATATTATGAAATAGCCTCTGTATATAGAAATATAGATAAAGCTACAACCAAAGAGTATGCCTTGAAAGCCACACAGGCTAACCCTGAATTCGGAAAACCCTACCTTATGCTTGCCGAGTTATATTCATCGGTTACGGGAGAGTGCGGTCTTAACGACTTTCAGCGCAAAGCATTACTTTTTCTGTCTATAGAAACCGTTAAAAAAGCAGAAGTTGCCGAACCTAAATATAAACCTACCGTTGCTGCCTTAACAGAGCGTTACAGTAAAGGCTTGCCTACTAAAAGTGAAGCTAAGGATGCAGGTTACCGTAAAGGCGATGAGGTGGTTTATGGCTGCTGGATAAACGAAACGCTTAAACTCCCTAAATTGTAAATGATGAAACAATTTGTGAGCGGTGCGGCATTAGTTATAATTACCCTTTCGGGCTTCCTTTCAAGCTGCGAAAGTAATTTAAAAGATGTACAGCGTATAAACACAGTATCTTTTGCGCCTGCCGCTCGATCTGAAAATATTAATTTGAAATATACCGATTCCGGTAAAGTAAAAGCCATATTGGTAAGTCCGCTTATGCTCGATTATTCTAATATGAAATACAAGTTTAACGAGTTTCCGAAAGGAATACACCTTACACTTATTGATGAGGCAGGCAAGAGCAGCTATGTAGTTTCTGATTATGCCATAAGTTATGACGATACTAAAATTATAGATTTGCAGGGCAACGTAAAGATAACATCCTATGATGGTAAAGAGCTTCAAGCCCCACAGTTATACTACGATCAAAAAAATGAATGGTTTTATACCGAAAAAAACTTTAAATTTACCGATGGGAAGGAAAGTTACCTGGAAGGACCCGGCATAGACTTTAGTAAAGATTTTAAAGTTTTTAACATGCAGCGTAATACAGGTGAAATTAATAATGTGGAATAGAAATTACTTATCATGGGTTATCTTAAAATAACAGCATATATATATCTGGCTGTAGCCGCTTTTTTTACTTATGAAGGCATTATGGCACTAAACAGGGGAGAAGACAGTTTTATAATGTTTTTCTTTGCTGCTGTATCAATATTTTTATTTTTCTTCAGGATGCGTAACGCAAAGAAATTTGGCGACAGAAGGGAAAGAGAAGAAAACTAAAACACTATGGAAGTTATTGTAATCATAAGCTGTCTTTTCCTGTCGGCATTTTTTTCGGGAATGGAGATAGCCTATGTGTCTTCCAACAAAGTTTATCTTGGGGTAGAGCGAAAACAAACTACCCTTATGTCCAGAATACTCACCAAGCTTACCGAAAACCCTGTACAGTTTATCACCTCTATGCTGGTAGGCAACAGTATAGTACTTGTTATATACGGCTACAATATGGGCAATGTAGTAATGCGCTGGATTGCTGCTACAGGCTGGCACATACACGTGTTTTATAACATATTGCTGCAAATAGTAGTTTCGCTGTTTGTTATACTCCTGACGGCTGAATTTTTACCCAAAGTTTTTTTTCAGATATATGCTAATACACTCATCAAGTTTTTTGCGCTTCCTGCTTATGTCTTTTGCTTTCTTTTTCACTGGGTATCACTTTTTGTTATAAAAATTTCCGACTTTATTTTATTAAAAATCCTTCGCACTAAAGGCGATACCAAACAGGCATATTTTACACGGGGAGAGCTTGGTAACTATATAACCGAACAAATGCACGGAGTGAACAGTCAGGAAGAGATGGACTCCGAAATACAAATGTTTCAGAATGCTTTAGAGTTTTCTGACCTTAAAGCCCGCGTGGTAATGACGCCCCGAACCGAAATTTCGGCTGTTGAGCTTAATGATACGGTAGAAGAATTGCGCGAAATTTTTGTAGAAACAGGCTACTCAAAAGTAATTGTATATCAAGATACACTGGATAATATTATCGGCTACATCCATTCTTTTGAGTTGTTTAAAAAACCCAAAACAATTAAAGAGGTAATGATACCTATTGAGTATGTACCCGAAACAATTTATATAAAAGAATTGCTTAATATACTCACCCGAAAGCACCGAAGCATGGCTGTAGTGCTCGATGAGTATGGCGGTACTTCGGGTATTATAACCGTAGAGGATATAATAGAACAGCTTTTTGGCGAAATAGAAGACGAGCACGATGCGGAGGAAGAACTGATAGAAAAAAAACTTGATAACGGAGCATATCTGTTTTCGGCAAGGCTTGACGTTGAATATATAAACGAAACCTATGGGTTGGAACTCCCTGAGGGCGACTCTTATGCCACACTCGGAGGCTTTGTAGTGCATAATACTAAAGAAATTCCTAAAACGGGCGAAAAAATAAAGTTAGACAGTTTTGAGATTGTGATAGAAGCAGCTTCTCATACAAAAATTGAACTGATTAAATTGAAGCCATTGCAGGAGAAATAAAAAAGTTTAGAAAATATAAGTACACTACTTTTATTATTAAAGAGATAATTGTATTTTCGCCCACTGAAATAAAATTTAATAAACAATAAAATGGCAGTTTTATCAAAAATTAGACAGCGTTCGCTACTTCTTATACTTGTTATTGGTTTTTCATTACTTGCTTTCATCGTCACCGATTTGATAGGTAACGGAGGTTTCGGTACTACCAAAAATATAGGAAGCGTTGACGGTAAAGATATTCCTGTACAGGAGTTTTTGCAAAAAGTAGGTGATGCACAAAGCAGGCAGCAAGGCATAAGCCCTACACAAGCTGCTAATATGGTTTGGAATCAGGAAGTAGAAAACATACTTTATGAGGCACGTTATGAAGCGGCAGGCTTACGTGTAGGTCGTGAGCACATTTACAGTCTGTGGTCTCAAGACCCTTCTGTTGCCAATAACCCTCAGTTCCAGAATGCTGTTGGTCAATTTGATAAAGCAAAATTCAATGAATACCTGGTAAATATAAAAGTTACCGACCCTGTAAGATGGTCAAACATTGAAAAAGGTACGCCAATGGCAGAAAATGCTGCCAAAAAGCAATTATACATTAACATGATAAAGGCAGGTTTTGTTACTACAAAACTTGATGGTAAAGCCAAATACAGTCTTGAGAACGATAAAGCATCTTTTGATTATGTATATGTGCCTTATACTACCATTAATGATGAAGAGGTAAAAGTTTCGGATGAAGAAATTATAGCCTATATGAAGAAGAATGAAAAAAAATATAAAGCTGAAGCTACTGTTAATGTTGAGTATGTTTTAATAGAAAACAGCGCATCTGCAAAAGACGAAGCTGATGTAAGAGAAGAAATAAACGCACTGCTTTTACCAAAAGTAATATATAACGAGCAGACTAAAACAAACGATACTATTCCCGGTTTTAAAGGCGATATTGCTAAAATTCAGGAGTATGTAAACAGTAATTCTGATATTCCGTATGACACTACCTATGTAGCTAAAAAGAATCTTCCTACAGACTATTCAGAGCAGTTATTCAACCTGCAAAAAGGAGAAGTTTTCGGTCCGTATAAAGACGGAGAGTATTACAAACTTAGTAAAATGACCGATAGAAAACCGGGAGGTACTGCAAAAGTAAGCCATATACTTATTGCTTATGAAGGCAGCAGATCTCCGGGAGAAATAAAAAGAACGAAGGAAGAAGCCAAAGCCAAAGCTGATGAGCTTTTGGGCAAAGTAAAAGCTAATCCGGGTTCTTTTGCTGATTTAGCTAAAGAAAACAGTGATGATCCGGGATCTAAAAATAACGGAGGTATATATGATGATGTATCTAAAGGGCAAATGGTTCCTGAGTTTGATAAGTTTCTATTTGGTAACAGTATAGGCAGTACAGGCGTAGTTGAAACCGAATTTGGTTACCACGTTATAAAAGTATTAGATAAATATGATGCTGTACAACTTGCCACAGTTGCCAAAAAGATACAACCCTCTGAAAAAACAAGTGATGACATGTTTACAAAAGCTACTAAGCTGGAGATGGATGCAAAAGAAAAACCATTTGAAGACCTTGCTAAAGCAATAGGTGCTGAAATTAAACCGGCAAACAAACTGGGAGCTAATGACGAAAACATTCAAGGTTTAGGAGCGCAGAGAGAAATTGTTCGTTGGGCATTTGACAGCGAT
The DNA here is from genome assembly GCF_004634195.1 of Flavobacterium salilacus subsp. salilacus. Classification (GTDB taxonomy): domain Bacteria; phylum Bacteroidota; class Bacteroidia; order Flavobacteriales; family Flavobacteriaceae; genus Flavobacterium; species Flavobacterium salilacus. The sequence continues at coordinate 346,970 of NZ_SKBP01000001.1, read as the reverse complement.
ACAAAAGAAGGTGATGTTAAGAAATTTGATGTATCACAAGGGCATGTTGTTGCAAAGCTTAAAAACAGAAATGAAAAAGGATTACAACCTGTAGAGGAAGCTAAGCCTACTGTAACGGCAATACTAATGAATGAGAAAAAAGCAGTACTGATAAAAGAGAAAATGAAAGGTGACACGCTGGAAAGCGTTGCACAGTCTGTTGGTTCCAGTATTGCAACGGCTAATGATGTTTCGCTTGCTGCTCCGCTTATTACAGGTGTAGGCTCTGAGCCTACTGTAGTGGGTAAAGCATTTGCTCTTGGCAATAATAAAACTTCAGGACTTATAGAGGGTAAAATGGGTGTGTTTATGGTAAAAACCAAAACTATCAATAAAGCTGCTGAGCTGCCAAACTATAATGCCATAATGAGCAGAACAGAATCGCAAAGCAGAGCAGGAGTACAGTCACGACTTACTACAGCACTAAAAGAAAAAGCTGATATTGAAGATAACAGAGCTGAGTTTAACTAATGAATTCAGGTACTGACAGTATATAAAAAATCCCGCCATGGCGGGATTTTTTGTTTTATAGTATCATTTCATTATAAGGAATAACAGTGTCATATCCTTTTTTCTTAAAGTAATCAGCAGGATTATCTTCGGCTACAGCCAAAATAAAATCGCCGCCCCATGCCCCAAGGCTTTTAAGTGTGCCTTTAAAGTCAGGGAAAAGCAATTTTTTTATTGTAGGGATGCCCAAAATTTCGGTCATTACAGCTTCGTGTTCTTCCAGTAGCACAGAAAAATCATTAATGGTTTTAGCCTGATATATTTCATCGGTTATAACGGTTATTTTGCCAATAGCATCGGCAATATCACCTTTCTTTTCACGATAAGTTACTATTGCCTTACGGCTGTCCTGCTTTTGGTTGAGGTACACAAAGTAAAGTTTATCTGCATATTCAGGTTTAAAATTCACAGGAATTACAACAGGTAATTCATTTTCTATACGATATAGTATAGCTGAATCATTTTGTGCACAGGCAATATCATAGCCACTACCCCCAAAACTTTTCCATAATAATTGGTAGGCATCAATGCCAAACCATTGGGCGATGTTATTTATTAATGTAGAGGATGTACCCAACCCCCACTTGCGCGGAAATGTAAGCTCAGTTATAACATTATAGCCTGTATTTAATATTTTAGGATTGGTATTGTGGGCACTATACAATATTTCAGTTAACTGTTTTGTAATAAAGTTTTCGCCTTTGTAGCTGTTATTTTTTATTTCGTTTATAAGAACGGTATCCTCATACCAAATACTGCCATCGGCATCGAAACTTTTCCAGTAAAGCCTGTCATTTCCTGAAAATTCAGTGTGCAGCGACTGCCCGAATTTTGTAGGCAGGGCTAAAGCTTTAGCCCCGTCCAAAACAGCATATTCCCCTGTAAGCAATAATTTTCCGTTACTGTAAAAAGTCTTTTTCAAGATACTAAACATTTACATTCCGCAATTCTCGTATAAACTCCCCCGCAGCGGAGTGGCTCACTGTATTTTTTTCAAAATGTTTTATAGCCTTTTGCTTTTCCGTTTCGGTAGCCTCCAGTTGGTTCAAAATATTCATCAGGTGCATTTTCATGTGTCCCTGCTGTATGCCGGTTGTGGTTAGCGAGCGCAGGGCTGCAAAGTTTTGCGCTAATCCGGCTACGGCTACTATTTGCATTAATTCTCTCGCAGAAGGCTTGCCAAGCATCTCCAGCGCCAGTTTAACCAACGGATGTAACGATGTAAGCCCGCCTACAGTGCCCAATGCAAGGGGTACATCTATCCAAAACCTGAAAATCCCGTTTTCAACCGTAGCGTGCGACAGGCTACTATATTTCCCGTTTTTAGAAGCATAGGCGTGTATGCCTGCTTCTACGGCGCGGAAATCGTTGCCCGTGGCAAGTACAACAGCATCAATACCGTTCATAATACCTTTGTTGTGGGTTACGGCGCGAAAAGGCTCTACTTCGGCTATTTGTACTGCTGTGATAAATTTTTCAGCAAATTCTTCAGGGCTTATGGTTGCATCTTCATTAAGGTCGGCTACCGGGCAGGATACTTCGGCACGCACCACGCAGTTGGGTACATAATTCGAGAGTATGCTCATTACCACCTGTAGGTTTTGTTCCTTCTCGGTAAAGTTTATATATCCTTGAGCTTCGCTTCTTAGTATTTTGGCAAATTGTTCGAGGCAAGAGTTTATAAAGTTTGCCCCCATACTATCAACTGTTTCAAACGTAGCATGTAGTTGGTAATAATTGGGTAGCAGGTCAGTCCTGTCACGTAGCTCAATATCCAAAATACCGCCACCGCGTTTCTGCATATTTACCGTTATACTTTCGGTTTCTGAAAATAGTTTGGGTTTTATAGTGTTGAAAAATGTTTGTAATTTTTCAGAATCACCTTTAAACATAAAGTGTACCTGTCCGATTTTCTCAGTATTTAAAACGGTTGCTTTAAAACCTCCGCGCGTTGCCCAAAACTTTGCTGATTTGGATGCTGCTGCCACTACCGAGCTTTCTTCTATAGCCATCGGTATGGTATAATCCTTACCGTTTATATTAAAATTTGGCGCTATACCCAGCGGTAAATAGAAGTTGGTAATGGTGTTTTCGATAAATTCGTCATGCAGTTTTTGGAGTTCCCTGTCAGTATTCCAATATTTTTGTATCAAAGCTGTTGCTTCGTCGGGGTTAGAAAAGTATTCTTTAGCAATCCATGCTATTTTTTCATTTTTCGTCAGTTTAGAGAACCCCGCTATTGCTTTACTCATTTTCAGTTGCTTAAAATAGTAATAGCTGCAAAGATACAGTATAGCAGTTGCATTTGCTAAAATATTACAATAGCGATTTAACATCAAAATTGTATTTAACAAAAAAAACAACCAATAATTCATAAATTTTCACTAAAATTGGGAGTTTTTTACCATCTGCAAAATGAATAACATTCAAAAAGTACTTTTTTTCTTTTTACTGGCAACGTTGCCTGTAACGGCGCAACAAAAAATAACCCTCGAACAGATATGGGGAGGGGCTTTCCGTACAAACCACATGGATGAACTGAATGCCATGAAAAACAGCAACCAATATACTGTATTGAATATTAATTGGAATACGGGTGTTGCACAAATTGACTTATATGATTTTGCCACGCTGGAGAAGGTAAGTACCCTTATAGACTCTAAAAATCATACGGAATTGAAGGGTATAGACAGTTATACTTTTAGCCCTGATGAGCAAAAAATATTGATAGCCACAAATTCTGAGCAGATATTCAGACATTCGTTTGTTGCTGATTATTTTGTGTATGATATTGCTGCCAAAACGCTGGTAAAGGTTGGCGATAGTAAAATACAAGAACCTACTTTTTCGGCAGACAATTCTAAAATAGCCTATGGTTACCAAAACAACCTGTATGTGTATGATGTAGCAACCAAAGCCGTAACCCAAATTACTAAAGATGGTAAAAAGAACGCCATAATAAATGGTATTACTGATTGGGTATATGAGGAGGAATTTGCCTTTGTGCGTGCTTATGACTGGAACGCGGCAGGCGATAAAATAGCTTTCATCCGATTTGATGAAACCGAAGTGCCTGAATTTACGATGGAGTACTACAATCAAGGCTTATACCCGGCACCTTATACATTTAAATACCCGAAAGCCGGAGAAAACAACTCGAAGGTGTCATTGCATGTATATGATGTAAAAGCAAATACGACTAAAAAAGTAAATCTTAATGATTTTAATGCTTATTACATTCCGCGTATAAAATGGACTAACGAAGCGCAAACTTTGAGTGTGCAGCTAATAAACAGACATCAAAATGAACTTAACCTTGTTTTTGTAGATGCCGATAGCGGAAATGCAAAAGGTGTACTTAACGAAAAAGACAAAGCTTATATAGATATTACGGATAATCTTACTTTTCTTAAGGATAACAGTTTTATCTGGACGAGCGAAAAAGACGGTTACAACCATATTTACCATTATGACAGTAAGGGTAAGCTGATAAACCAAATTACCAAAGGTAACTGGGAGGTAACGGATTACTATGGCTTTGATGATAAAACAGGAACTATTTTTTATCAGTCGGTAGAAAACGGTTCTATTAACCGCGATGTATATCGCATCGGTATCAACGGTAAAAACAAAACACGCCTTACTCCGCAAACGGGTACAAACGAGGCAACCTTCAGCCCTAAATTTGATTACTTCATTAATTCATTTTCTAATAGTACCACGCCGCCTACTTATAGTTTGCATAAAACAAAAGATGGTAAGCAGGTAAAAGAAATACTGGATAACAAGGCACTGGCTGACGGATTAAAAACATTCAGCCTGCCTGTTAAAGAATTTATGGAAATTACTACTCCAAAAGGGCATAAGCTGAATGCCTGGATGATAAAACCAACCGATTTTGACCCGAATAAGAAGTATCCTGTATTTATGTACCAATACAGCGGACCGGGTTCGCAACAGGTAAATAACGACTGGAACGGCTATGACGACTACTGGTTTATGATGTTGGCACAACAAGGCTACATAGTAGCCTGTGTAGATGGTCGCGGAACAGGTTTTAAAGGTGCCGAGTTTAAAAAAGTAACCTATAAAGAGTTGGGTAAATATGAAGTGGAAGACCAGATAGACGCTGCCAAAGAGATAGGGCAGTATGCCTATGTAGATGCTTCACGTATCGGAATCTTCGGTTGGAGTTATGGCGGTTTTATGTCGTCTAACTGTATTTTGAAAGGTAACGATGTGTTTAAAATGGCTATTGCCGTTGCACCTGTAACCAACTGGCGTTTTTATGACTCGGTATATACCGAGCGTTACATGCAAACACCACAGGAAAACGCATCGGGGTATGATGAAAACTCTCCAATAAATCATGTAAAGAAATTAAAAGGCTCATACCTGTTGGTACACGGCTCTGCCGATGACAATGTACACCTGCAAAACACCATGCTTATGGTAGAAGCATTAGTGCAGGCAAACAAACAATTTGACTGGGCTATTTACCCCGACAAAAATCACGGTATATATGGTGGTGCCACACGACTGCAACTCTATACCAAAATGACTAATTTTATTAAAGAAAAACTATAAATGTCTGCAATTACAAAACAACCGCACGAAAAAGAACTTTTTGGGCATCCGGTAGGGCTTTACATACTGTTTTTAACCGAAATGTGGGAGCGTTTTTCTTATTACGGAATGCGCGCTCTGTTAACGCTGTATATGGCTCGGTCTGCAATGGACGCTAACCCCGGGTTAGGCTGGTCTAATTCAGAATCGTTGGCTTTATACGGCTGGTACACCATGTTGGTATATGTAATGTCGATACCCGGTGGTATAGTAGCCGACCGTTATTTAGGACAAAAAAAGTCGGTGCTGGTTGGGGCAATTATACTTGTTTTCGGACATGGAGTGCTTGCTGTAGATCAGGAATGGGCTTTCTTTACCGGTTTAGGACTTATTGTATTGGGGGTCGGTATGCTGAAACCGAATATCTCTACTATGGTAGGAGGATTGTATAAAGAAAATGATATAAGGCGAGATAAAGGATTTAGTATCTTTTATATAGGTATTAATTTAGGTTCATTATTGGCAACCTCTTCCGTAGGTATTGTAGCTGCGGTATATGGCTGGCATTATGGATTTGGTTTGGCAGGTATTTGTATGCTGCTGGGATTAGTGGTTTACCTGTGGGGACAAAAATATTTAGTGCATGTGGGTAACGCACCCCTTGAGGCAACCGAAAAAGACAGTGTATCTATTTTCACTATATTTCTTAAGTTACTAAAATCTCCTACACAGCTAATTATAGTAGTAGTATTACTATTACTCTCAGTATATGCCGGTTTTACTTTTGAAGGGAATGATAGTTGGGGGTACGGAGCATTGTTTGTTTTTATCTCTTTGGTAGTCGGGTTGATGATGATGATATATAAAGATCTGGAAACACAGGTGATGAAAGACCGTTTCTTGGTACTGTTACTTTCTTTTGGTCTTGTAATAGTATTTTGGGGTGCTTTTGAACAAGCCGGCGGATTGATGAGCTTATATACGGAACAGAAAACCAATCGTGACTTTTTAGGTTATACCATACCTGCTGCTGTATTTCAGGGTTTTAACGCAGGCTTTATAATATTATTTGCCGTAGGTGTGGCAAACTTTTGGGCAAATCGTAAACTTAAAAATAAAGAAGCCTCTTCACTGTTTAAAATGGCAACCGGTACTATTATCATGGGTACAGGTTTTGTATTTATGGTATTCGCCTCATTACAATATCAGGAAAATGGAGAGTCTGCAATGTACTGGCTGATATTAGCTTATTTGTTCCATACTATCGGAGAATTATGCTCTTCGCCTGTTTCGTTATCCTTTATTACCAAATTAGCACCGGTAAAATATGCCTCATTGATGATGGGTGTTTACTTTGCCTCTACAGGATTAGGTAATAAAGTAGCGGGAATTTTAGGAGAGAATGCTTCGAAATTTGGAGAATTAACTATTTTTGCAGGTATTTTTATCTTCACTATTGCTTTTGGGTTTTTGGTTATAGCATTACTTAAACCATTAAAAAGACTTACTCACGGCGTTGAGGATAACGAAACACAAATTACAGAAAACACAATTGAAACTACTACATACTAATGGAAAAAACTACATCAAACGACTTCTTTAAATCTAATGTTTTAGGACATCCGGCAGGATTATTTGTTTTGTTCTTTACAGAAATGTGGGAACGTTTTTCGTATTACGGAATGCGTGCCCTTTTGGTTATTTTTCTAATCTCTACTTATGAAAAAGGCGGGTGGGAATGGACAACAGAGAGAGCCTTAGGATTATATGGGACTTATACTATGGGTGTTTACCTTACGCCTGTGCTGGGAGGACTTATAGCGGATAGACTTCTTGGATATAGATGGGCAGTTATTATTGGAGCATTTATAATGACTCTTGGACACGCATCGATGGCGGTTGAAACAGAGTTGTTTTTATATATTGGACTCGGTTGCCTTATTGTGGGTAATGGTTTGTTTAAGCCTAACATGACATCTATGATTAGTAATCTGTATAAAGATCATCCGGAGAAAAAAGATGGTGCATACTCGCTATTTTATATGGGAGTAAATGCCGGAGCTTTTTTAGGAATTATGCTTTGTGGTTACATAGGTGAAAAAGTTAGTTGGAGCTTGGGCTTTGGCCTTGCAGGTATATTCATGTTTTTTGGAATGCTTCAGTTTTACTTTACCCAGAATATTTTCGGTGATGTAGGGCTTTCTGCAAAAAAGACCAGGGAGTTAAAAAAAGAAACTAAAAAGGATGATACTCCGAGCAATATAGTTTTCGATAGATTAATAGTAGTTTTTATATTTTCAGTATTTACCGTATTCTTTTGGGCTGCTTTTGAGCAGGCAGGAGGGTCTATGACTATTTTTGCTGATAAGTATACACAAAGGGTACTGGAGGGTAATGCAGGGATGACTTTTAAAATAATTGACGCTATTTTAACAATCGTTCCTCTAGCAATTATTACTTATGTATTGATAAAATTATTCTCTAAAACATTTAAAAAGTATGCCCTAGGTAATATTATACTTTCAATTAGTTTTATAATTATTTGGTGCATCGTTCTCTGGAAAGTGAACAGAGAATTTGCAGATTCTAAAGCAGAAGTTCCTGCGACTTGGTTCGGAATCCTTAACTCGTTATTCATTATTACTTTTGCACCTTTATTCTCTAAATGGTGGGAGAGTAAATACAATTTGCCAGGAGCTATTAAATTTGGACTCGGCTTAATACTATTAGGAGTTGGTTTTGGATTTTTAGCTTACGGAGCTATATCTATAGAGCCCGGTGCGACAGATATTGTAAGGGTTAGTATGGTATGGCTAATTTTTGCATACTTGTTCCATACGCTTGGCGAACTTTGCCTTTCTCCTGTAGGATTATCATATGTATCAAAACTTGTACCTGCCGCATGGATAGGGATGATGTTCGGGGTTTATTACTTATTTATTGCGATGGGTAATAAAATAGCCGGTTCAATGGGAGGTATGATTGAGAAAATTAGTGAGGAATACTCATTGAGTACATTTTTCCTTATATTTACAATCGTACCAATAGGGTTAGGAATTATAATTTCGTTACTTAATCCGTTAATCAAAAAATTGATGCACGGGGTGCGATAATATTCGGCACTGTTTTTGAAAATCATATACTATTAAAACCTATAAATATGAAAAAATTACTTTTAACCTTGTTTGTTGCCTTAGGAGCTATGGCAACACAGGCACAGGAAATAAAATGGATGTCGCTTGATGAGGCACTTGCTGCTCAAAAGAAAAATGCGAAGCCTATTTTTATGGATGTTTATACCGACTGGTGCGGACCATGCAAAATGCTTGATAAAAACACTTTTCATGATAAAGCAGTGGCTGATTACATCAACACGAATTATTATGCTGTAAAATTTAATGCAGAAGGCAGCAGCGAAGTTAATTATAAAGGGAAAAAATATTCAAACCCTAATCATGTGGAAGGAAGGAAAGGAAGAAACTCAGTACATGAATTTACCTTATTCCTTAAAGTGCGTGCCTATCCTTCGATGATGATTTTTGACAGCAAAGGGAATGTAAAAGAACCGATAGTTGGTTATCTTACTCCTGATCAGCTTATGGAAGCGCTTAAAGCAAAATCATAAAAGAATAATATCACTCAATTATATAAGATCCCTTTTCGGCAGTAGCATGAAAAGGGATTTTCTTTTTACGGCAGGTTGCTTCCCATCGGGCAACATAGCTTTTATAGTTGGTGGCATCTGCAATTATTACTTTTGGGCTAAGGCTGTCCAGTAATCGCTCCAGGTTTACTTTAGCAGAGTGTGTAAGTATTAAAACATCAGGTTGTATGGTGTTGTTGTATGCAGCTACGCTATCAATTACCAGTATTTTATTTTGTTTAAACCAAATGGTATTTTGTAAAGGCAGTATAGCTATGCTGTCGGTAAAACAGCCTTTGGCAAAGGCTTTTATATTACGGTTTTCCTGAGCAAGGCTGTCATTCGTATAAAAAGTTATGGCGTTATGTTGTTTATGTGCTGTAAGGCTATGATTATAGTTATTGAATATTACAAACGCTTCGCTGTTATCGGCTTGCCATTTTGTGGTAGTATAAATAAGCTGAAAGCTCAATACTGCACAAAGTAAAGCTATGAGGCGTTTATATTGTTTATTAAAGCTCCACAATACTCCAAACGCAATGATAGTATAGAGCGACAGCATGAGCAACAGGGTAAAGGGAATATCTTTTATTACAAAGTTTTTAAAAGAGGCTATCCAATTGATAAAATCATTCATAAACTCAATGAGTAAGCCTAACACTTTCCCTATAAGCAATGCCAAATCAGTATAGATAAAGTTGAATGCGAGTACTGTAATGCCGATAATGAGGGCAAGAGTAACAAGCGGTATCGCCACAATATTTGCCACAGGAAAAAGCATAGGGAACTGATTAAAGTAATACAAACTAAGTGGGAGTACACCCATTTGTGCCACTAACGAAATAACTACTATATCTGCAAAATAATTAACAGCTTTATATTTAGATACTTTTATTTTTCGGTACAATGGTTGCATCCATACAATAGCAAAAACAGCGGCATAGCTAAGCTGAAAACCAACATCAAACAAAAAAGCAGGTTTTACCAAAAGTAGTGCCAGCATAGATACCGCAATGGAGTTGAATGTATTGGCATTGCGGTTAAAATACAAACCGATGCTCACAAAACTGAACATAACCACAGCACGTACTATTGATGCAGAAAGCCCCGCAATAATTGCGAAACTCCATAGAAAAGCAAGTATGATGAGTAACTGAAATAGCTTTCCGTTTTTACTAAAATGGTTTAAAGGTTTGAGTAGTAAATTGAGCACATAAAACAATATCCCTATATGAAGTCCTGATATGGCAAGTATATGGATAACACCGGCATCAATATAATCTTGGTTAATATCTTTATCCATGTCCTGCCTTTGCCCTAACAGTAATGCTTTTATAACATTCATTACTTCCGGACTATAGCCATGCTGATCAAAACTGTTGATGAGTGTATTACGGAAACTTTCGGTATAGTAATCGAAGTTTTTTATCTGCCCTGCTGCTATATAATTATCCTTTAGTTTTATCTGATGAAAAACATTTTGTTTTTCCATATAGGCAGCATAATCAAACTGATGCGGATTCCCTATTTTAGTAATGGGTTGTGGCATGGCATATATAACCATGACGTCGCCTGCCCTTAGCAGAGAACCATCATCATCTATTGGTACGGTTACTAATAATTTGCCTGTAGCGTGTTGCTTGTTTACCGATTGTATTTTAAAATAATACTTTTCATTAAAATCGTTAGGTTTAATCCTTTCGGATATATACCCTTTAATCATCAGAGGTGTATCTTCGGTAGTAATTAGGTGGGTATAGTGCGTAGCATGATTTGGAGGATAATGAAATGAAAAAACCAGCATGCCGATAAAAAAAGTCAGAATACCTGTGCTTATCGTAAAATAAGGTTTTGGCAGCAATGTTTTGAACGAAAACCAATAGGTTATGATAAAACCAATAAAAGCTACCGCTGTACAAATGTATAAATAGACTAGGTGAGGATTGGTATAAGCACTTACGGCTATTCCTGTGGCGAGCAGTAACGTAATGGGAATAACAGGATATTTCAATACCTTCATGAGCAATTATGATATTGAAAGTTAATTATTCATCCTGTGCAATTAATCTTCTATAACCCTGTTAGCCTGAATAAAGCTGTTTTCATAATAAGGCTCTTTTAATGACGAAACCACAACGCCAAGCTGCAGCGTGGCATGGATAAACTTTATTTCACCGTCTTCGGTTACTTCGGTTACCAGCCCTACATGGTTTATTCTATTTCTGCGCGGATTATTGTCAAAGAAAAGCAAGTCGCCTTTTCTCACTTCTGTCAGTTTTATTTTTCTGCCCGCTTTAGCCATTTCGTGCGAACTTCGTGGGAGCGAGATGTCAAAAATATTAAAGGTAGTATATACCATACCGCTGCAATCCATACCCTCTTTGGTAGTGCCGCCCGTTCTGTAAGTAATTCCTTCAAACTGCATCGCATTGTTTACTACCTGTTGTGCAAAATAACTCTCATCAGGAGCAGGAATAAAATCAGGGTCGGGTCTTTGGCTTTCTATTAATTTTCGAAGTCTTTTTCTTTCTTTTTCTTCTGCTTTTTCAGTCTTCCTTCCTTCTTTATCTTCAATAGTTTCGTTGCTATTCACCGTTATCTTTTCCGATGGTAGGCTAACGGGTGCTTCAGTAACTTCAACCATTGCCGTTTCTGAGTCGTTTTCTTTTTCCGCATAAGAATAAACCCCCTTTTTCAGAGCTTCTTTTTTAGAAGTAATAATTTGTGCCGATGATTTCCACGAAACCAGGAGCAACAAAATATATATGGGAAGAAGTTTTTTCAAAACAAGACTTTTCAGTTCGACATCAATATTTGCAAATATAGAAATTTTTTAAGCGGAATGTTATTACGGCTTTAAATGTTTGATGATATATCGGGCTGTACTTTCGCTTGCACCTGCTCCGCCCAGTTTTTCTTCAAGAACATTATATTCTTCCAATAACTTTTCACGATGGGCAGGACTAAGTATTTTTTGCAGCTCCTTTTTAATATTCTTTTTATTAAAGTCGCCTTGTATCAATTCTTTTACCACCTCTTTATCCATAATGAGGTTTACAAGCGATATATATTTCAGGGTAATAATGCGCCTTGCTATTTGGTAGGATATCCAACTGCCTTTATAGCATACTACTTCGGGTACTTTAAACAGAGCTGTTTCCAGCGTTGCCGTGCCCGATGTTACCAAAGCAGCATGGGCAATACTCAGCAAATCGTAGGTTTTATTGCTTACAAAGTGAACACTTTTTTTATTTAAAAACTGTTTGTAAAAAGAAAATTCCTGGCTGGGTGCTCCCGCAATTACAAACTGGTAATCGGGAAAATCATCTACTACGGATAGCATTACCGACAGCATTTTGGCTATTTCCTGTTTACGGCTGCCCGGCAAAAGGGCTATTACGGGTTTATGGTCAAGATTATTCTCTTTTCGGAAAGCCTCTTTATCTGTAACAGGTCTGTTTTGTATCGCATCAATAAGCGGATGCCCTACAAACTCCACAGGATATTGATGTTTTACTTCATAAAAATCTTTCTCAAACGGAAGTATAATATACATTTGGTCTATATCCCGTTTTATGGCTTTTATGCGGTTTTCTTTCCAAGCCCATATTTGCGGCGATATGTAGTAGTGCGTTTTATAACCTTCTTTACGCGCCCATTGGGCAATGCGCATATTAAAACCGGGATAATCTATAAAAACTATTACATCGGGTTTAAAAGCAGTAATATCCTCTTTACATGTTTTTATATTATTCAGTATCGTTTTCAGGTTTTGCAGCACTTCGGTAAACCCCATAAAAGCAAGGTCACGATAGTGCTTTACCAGCGTGCCGCCTGTTTGTTGCATGAGGTCGCCCCCCCAAAAGCGTATTTCGGCTTGGGTATCCTGCCTATATAATTCCTTCATCAGGTTTGCCCCGTGCAGGTCGCCCGATGCCTCGCCCGCAATAATGTAATATTTCATGGGTTTAATTTATACTTCAAAATATTTAATAGTATGACAGAACACGTGTTAGGAAATTTCGTTTAGTTTCCAATTATTCAATTGCTGTATGGCATGATAAGCTGTCAGGTCAAATTGTACAGGTACAATAGCTACATAACCATGTGCCAGTGCCCACTCATCAGTATCCTCGCCCTTATCCATATTTATAAATTCGCCTGTAAGCCAGTAGTAGTCCCTGCCTTGTGGGTTTGTGCGCTTGTCAAATTTTTCCTCCCATATTGCTTTAGCCTGTCGGCACACTTTTATTCCCTTAATCTCATTTTCTTTAAGCTTCGGGAAGTTCACATTAAGTATTACCCCTTCGGGCAGTCCGTTTTTAAGTACTTCCAGTGCTATCTTTTTTACAAATTTTTTTGCAGGCTCAAAATCAGCATTCCAGTTATAATCTGATAATGAAAAGCCAATGGCAGGAATACCCTCCATACCTGCCTCTACCGCAGCACTCATAGTACCCGAATAGATGACATTTATAGATGAGTTAGAACCATGATTAATACCCGATACACACAAGTCAGGCTTACGCTTCAGTATTTCATGTACTGCAAATTTTACGCTATCTACCGGAGTTCCCGAGCAGCTATACTCTTCCTCAACATCCGCATCTATATCTACTTTGTTTATAAACAGCGTATTATTAATAGTTATAGAATGCCCCGTTGCCGATTGCGGGCTATCAGGAGCCACCACAACTACCTCGCCTATTTGTTTCATTACAGCTATAAGCGCCCTGATACCGGGTGCTGATATGCCATCATCGTTAGTAACCAGTATAAGTGGTTTTTTTTTCATTGTATAGCAATTTCAAAATAAGAGTTGTACTTTTACGTTTGCTAAAATACGTAAATTTATGGTGTAGCCATTATTTTATATGTTGACTGATTTTTTTGGTAAATGAATTTTTGGCATAGTTTTTTATATAAATTTACTCTAATGAATGCTATTTTACGCTATATGAAAAGAAATTATAAAATATTGTTGATTGTTGCTGTACTGGCAGTAGCACTGTGGAGTTTTATACCTAAGCAACAACAAACATCTGACCCGGAAAAAGATAGATTATTAGTAGAGTTAATAACCTTTGTAATTGAAAAAGGACATTATGACCCTGCTGATATTGATGATGAGTTCTCGAAAGGCGTTTACAAAAGTTATCTTGAAAGTATAGACCCTTCAAAACGCTTCTTCATACAATCGGATATTGATGAATTTTCAAAATATGAGACCCGTATTGACGATATGATATTGGAGAAAGACCTTACTTTTTTTGATTTTACTCATGAAAGACTGTTAAAAAGAATAAGTGAAGCAGAAGGATTTTATAAAGAGATACTCGCAAAACCTTTTGACTATAAGATAGATGAAGAGTTTAATGTAGATTATGAAAAGCAGCCTTATTCGGCTAATAATGATGCGTTAAAGTCGCGTTGGGAAAAGCAATTAAAGTTATCAGTACTATCTACTATTACTGATAAGCAAAAACTACAAGATGCTCCTGCGGATAAGAATAAGGAAAATTTAAAAGTTGGTGAGAAAACCGACCCTGCAAAAGTTTCCGATAAGAAAGAAGACGGTACTAAGAAAACATTTACCGAACTTGAAAAAGAAGCAAGAGAATCAACAATGAAATCATTAGACGATTACTTTGATTTTATTGATGACTTAGAGCGTGACGAGTGGTTTACCATATACCTTAATGCCATTGCCGAGCGTTTTGACCCGCATACTTTTTATTTTGCACCTGATGATAAAGAAAAATTTGATACCAGCATGAGAGGTTCTCTCGAAGGTATTGGCGCAAGGCTGCAAAAGAAAAGCGATTACGTAGAAATATCAGAATTAATACCCGGCGGACCTGCATGGAGAGGTAAAGAGCTTGAACAAGGCGATATTATTATGAAAGTAGGGCAGGGCAGTGATGAGCCTGTGGATATTGCAGGAATGCGCCTTGACGATGTAGTTAAAAAAATAAAAGGACCTAAAGGCACAGAGGTGCGCCTTACCGTTAAAAAAGTAGATGGTACCCTCGATGTAATTTCTATTATACGCGAAGTAGTAGAGATAGAAGAAACCTATGCCAAATCAAGTATTGTAAATAAGGACGGTAAGCTGTACGGAATTATCAATCTGCCTAAATTTTACATTGACTTTGAAAATAAAGACAGCCGGGATGCTGCCAAAGATATAGCTCTTGAGGTACAAAGACTGAAGGAGGAAGGTGTAGAAGGCATAATTATGGACTTGAGGAACAACGGTGGCGGTTCGCTTAAAACCGTTGTAGATATTACAGGACTGTTTATAGAGAAAGGACCTGTGGTACAAGTACGTTCCCGTTCAGACGACGGAAAGCCAAGCGGTAAAGTAGAAGTACTTAGCGATAATAACCCTAAAGTACAATGGGATGGACCGCTTGTAGTATTGGTAAATAATTTCTCGGCTTCGGCATCAGAAATATTTGCAGCAGCCATACAAGATTATAACAGAGGTATTGTAATGGGTAGCCGCCATACTTACGGAAAAGGTACAGTACAAAACCTTATAGACCTTAACCAGTTTGTAAAGAGTAACACCATGGGCGACCTTGGCGCGCTTAAAACCACTACCCAGAAATTTTACAGGATAGATGGTGGCTCTACACAACGCGAAGGCGTATATAGCGATATTATAATGCCGGATAGGTACTCGTATATTGATATGGGCGAACGCGATATAGATAATGCTATGCCTTGGGATAAAATTGCTCCGGCGGAATATAATACCGCTAAGAATAATTTTACTTCGATAATAGAAAACAGTAAAAAAAGAATGGCTAATAATTCGCAATTCAAGTTAGTAGATGAAAATGCGAAATGGATTAATGAGCAAAAAGACGATAATACCTACAACCTTAATATTGATAAATTTAAGGCAGAACTTGCCAAAAATGAGGAAATAACCAAGAAGTTTAAAGTGCTTAATGATTATAAGAACAACCTTAAATTTGAGGCACTTCCGCATGACAAGAAAATATTTGAAAAAGACCCCTCATTTGCAGAGAAAAAGGAAAGGTGGTATGAAAGCCTTTCTAACGATATTTATGTGGAAGAGGCACTTAATGTACTGGAAGATATGCAAACAAAATCTTCAGGCAAGGGTGTGGTGGTAACTAAAAAAGAAAAAGTAGTTAAAACAAGATAATTGAATGGATAAATCCAATCAATCGCTTACAGACTTAGCGCTCCAAAAATTCAGGAAGAATTTTTGGGGCGTTTTAAGTTTTTGGTTTATCGTTTTGCTCGTGTTTGTAGCACTCTTTGCCTATGTACTTGCCCCCGATAAAACCAAAAATGCCAACTGGGGCGACCTTTCTTTAAATTCCAAACCACCGGGTTTTGAAGTTACAATGCTAACGCTGCCCTCTCATACCCCTATTGAAACAAACTGGACTGATTATTTTACCGGAAAAACCTATACCAAGCCGAAAGTACCGGTGTCAGATTATAAAATAGAAAGCGATAGCCTCACTTATACGGAGTATGCCGAAGATGCCTCGATGGCAGTAACAAAAACGATAGCACTTTCAGAATATGGTACAGCTACTGATGCAAATTTCATCATAGAAAATTATATACGGCAACAAAAATTTATTTTAGGCACTGACAGCCAGGGGCGCGATTTGCTCAGCAGGCTCCTTATAGGGTCTAGAGTATCCATAGCCATAGGATTTGTAGCCGTATTCATATCCCTTGTGGTAGGCATATTCTTTGGTGCTGTTGCGGGCTATTTTGGTGGCAAGGTCGATGCTTTCGTCATGTGGCTTGTCAATATCATTTGGTCGATACCTACGCTTTTATTGGTTATTGCTATTACTCTGGCATTGGGCAAAGGTTTTTGGCAGGTTTTTGTAGCCGTAGGGCTTACCATGTGGGTAGAAGTGGCACGTGTAGTGCGGGGGCAGGTAATGAGCCTCAAGCAAATGCAATTTGTTACAGCAGCCCGCGCCTTGGGGTATCACGACAGCAGAATTATTTTTAAACATATATTGCCTAATAGTATAGCTCCTGTTATTGTAATATCGGCAGCCAATTTTGCCTCGGCAATACTGGTAGAAAGCGGTCTTAGCTTTTTAGGGCTTGGCGCACAACCGCCCGTACCCAGTTGGGGAGGCATGATAAAAGATCATTATAATTACATTATTCTTGGTAAGCCCTATCTTGCCCTGGCTCCCGGTATTGCTATGCTGTTACTGGTTCTCGCCTTTATGATGATAGGTAATGCACTGCGGGATGCTTTGGATGTAAAGGCGGAGTAGTAAATTAAACTTTCCCTCTTCTTTAAGAGATTAAGAGAGGTTTTTACCACTCATTAACCTTATTAGCATCCAGTTTTATAAAAATAAACAGCAGTATGGTAAAGGCAAACAGGCTCGACCCACCATAGGAAAAGAAGGGGAGAGGTACTCCGATAGTTGGGAAGAGGTTAATAAGCATGGCGATATTTACAAAAAAGTGCATGAATAATATAGCTGCTACACAATACCCATACGTTCGGCTGAACTGTGATTTTTGATGTTCGGCAATATATATTATACGGAGCAATAGGGTAACAAAAAGTATAATTACCGTCATTCCCCCTATAAATCCCCATTCTTCGCCTACGGTTGTAAAAATATAATCAGTATGCTGTTCCGGTACAAATTTTCCTTTAGTTTGTGTGCCTTCCAAATAGCCCTTACCTGTCCACCCACCCGAACCAATGGCTATTAATGACTGGTTGAGGTTGTAGCCCTCTGCCTGATTATTAACTTCTTTCCCGAAAAGTACATTTATCCTGTCTTTTTGGTGTGGTTCTAATACATTTTCATATACAAAATCTGTTGAGTAGGTAAACACGGATATTGCTATAAATATCATAATATACAATACAGGGTTTCGCCTGGAGCGTCGTGTCATAAAAAAAGCAGCGAGCATTATAATAAATGCAAATAGTAATACATACTGCCATTTTATAAGTAATGATACTATAAAGAGAACTATTGCCAAAAAGCCTGTCCATAAGTACCAGCCCGGCAGCCCCTCGCGATATATGGCTATAATGAGTGCTGTAAAAATCATGGCGCTCCCTGCGTCAGGCTGCATAAGTATAAGTGCTACAGGAAGTAATATAATGCCGAAAGTAATAAATTGGTGGTTTGTGTTTTTGAGGCTGATTTGCGCATCGCTCAAAAATTTTGCTACCATAAGCGAAGTTGCTATTTTAGCAAACTCCGAAGGTTGTAAACCAAAACCGCCAAAAGAGTACCAGTTGGTTTGTCCTTTTATGGTTTTACCAAATATAAACAGACCTGCCAGTAATACAATAGATATTGTATAGAAAATAAGAGCATACTTTTCGTAAATTTTAGCATCAAGCGTCAGTACAACCAATATAATAGGGATGCTTACTAATATAAACAGTAATTGTTTGCCATATATCTGGTCTAAGTCAAATATAGAGGTAGTTTCGTTAGGAAGTGATGCCGAGTAGATAGTCATCCATCCCGATGCAACCAATGCCATATACAGCAGGACAATAATCCAGTCTATGTTATTGCTTACACTTTGATTTTTCATGCAGATTAAATTAAGCCTTAATAGGCATAATAACGTTCGTTTATTTTAAAAGGCGCATTGCTTATAACCTTTTCATACTCGTGTTTAAGCCCTTTGGTAAGCATCCTTACCTCAAGGTCTTTACGGCTTACAGTACCTTTCAGGTATTTCTCTATCATTAAGGTAGCTATAGGTCCTGCCCAGCGAGCACCCCAGTAGCCATTTTCTACAAATACGGCAATAGCAATTTTAGGATCATTTTTAGGGGCAAAGGCTACAAATATAGAGTGGTCTGTGAGCTGTGTTTGTACACCGTTTATTTTGGCAAAGTTTTCGGCAGTACCTGTTTTACCACATATCTCTATGTCTTTTACACGCAATGTGCTTGCCGTTCCCATGTTATATACATCATGCAATCCGTCTATAATGGGCTTAAAATATTGTTTATCTATAGTGGTATAATGCTTTGTTGTAAATTTTTCATCTATTTTACCACCATCAATTTTTTTAATAATGTGGGGAGTATAATAATACCCTTCATTAGCTACAATAGCCATCATATTTGCCAGTTGGATAGGAGTCATTAACACCTCGCCCTGACCTATGGAATTTGATATTATGGTAGAGCTTCGCCAACCCCCGTTAGGGTAATATCGTTTATAAAACTGGGCGTTGGGTATAAGTCCCTTTCTTCCCGGAGGCAAGTCATACCCTAAAAAGTCGCCTAAACCAAAGCTTTTCAGGTGGCTGCTCCAGGCATTAACCCCCGATTCCGGTTTTGGATATTTATCTATAGTAAGCTTAAAGGTATTGGCAAAATAAGTATTACATGATTTATAAATACCATTGTGCAATTGTATGGCACCACCGGGGCAGTGGCATTTCATGAATGCCCCACGCCCGTATGAAAAGCCGTGATTACAGATAAAAGTACTGTTTTCGTCAATAACCTCTTCCTGCATACCAATCAGCCCCGAAAGTATTTTGAATGGCGAACCCGGAGGATATTCGGCAAGCAGCCCCCTGTCATAGAGAGGCATACCCAATGTGTCACTTTCCAACATTCTGTAATTATCAGAACGGTCTCGTCCCACCAGTAATGCAGGGTCGTAGGTAGGAGCGGTAACCAAAGCTAATATTTCGCCCGTTTTAGGCTCAATTGCCACGATACCTCCGCGTTTTTCGAACATTAACGATTCGCCATACTGTTGCAATTCACTGTCAAGTGTAAGGGTAATGTCCTTACCCTGCACCGCTATGGTATCATATATTCCTTCTTTAAACGGACCTATTTCGCGGTTAAAACGATCTTTCTGAATGTATTTTACTCCTTTTATGCCACGAAGCGCATCTTCATATACCTGCTCTACCCCTTGTCGCCCGATGAGGTCGCCACTTTTATAATAAGGATTTTTTTTGATGGTAGCTTCGCCTACCTGCCCGATGTAACCAAAAACATTGGATGCTGCATGAATTTGATAGTCGCGCAGCGAACGTTTTACAATGTCGAAACCTTTAAAACGTCGGATTTTTTCCTGAAAGGCAGCAAACTCTTTTTTATTAAGCTGCGAAAGAAATACCGATGGAAGCCTCGGGCTGTATGTATTTGCTTTATTAACGCGGTCTATATAATATTCTTTAGTAACATTCAGCAATCGGCATACCTCCATAGTGTCAATCTCTTTGCTCATTTCTATAGGGGTTACCATAATGTCATAAGAGGGTTGGTTGGCTACCATCAGCGCGCCGTTACGGTCATATATATAACCTCTTTCGGGATATTCATATTTTATTTTGTAGGCGTTATTATCACTTTTTTTAACCCACGAGTCATCCAGTATTTGTATGTAGTATAGCTTTGCCAATATCAGCAATGCTGCAACAATGATAAATGATGGCAGTAAAATCTTTCTCATTGTTTACCGGGCTTAATTAAATAGATTATTATTATACAAAGTATAAGCGTAAATATTGTGGAGAATAATGACTGCAATAAAATATCGAGTATCAGGCTGAACCTGAATACTTCTAAAAGGTATAAAATTATATGATGTATTACAACCGAAATGAGTATAAATGAAAATCTTTCAGGCGAAAGGCGGTCATTTATTTTTACCGTTTGATATTCGTAGCTTAATCCAAACGAAAACTTAAATATAGAAGGGCGCATATAGGCAAGAACCAGGCATGCTGTTGCATGGGCACCACCCGAATTGAGAAATGCATCTACACTAATCCCTAATAGAAATGACAAAATGAGCAGTAATGCTCTGTTACCATCTACAGGGTAAAGCAGTATAAAAAGAATATAGGGGAAAGCATTGATAAAGCCAAAAAGCTCTATGCGGTTAAATACTACTACTTGTGCTAAAAGCAGAATAATAAAACGGGCACTATTTGTTATTACACTATTATTCATTTTTGGTTGCCGCTTCCAGTTGTATTATCTCTTCCCTGTCTTTGTTTTCTATAACATATACATGCCCTATGCTCGTCATGTCGTTAAACAGCCTTACATCAAGTGTGTAATAATTGGTTTTATCGTCTATATATATTTTATCAATAGTACCAATCGGTATGTTTTCAGGAAATATGTCCGAGCGTCCGCCTGTTACAATAGTATCTCCTTTGGCTACCGTTGCCAATCTCGGTACATCAATAAGCTGAGTATAGCCTGCATTTTTACCGTTCCAAACCAAAAAGCCGTAATGACCGTTCTTTTTTATTTTTGCAGCCAATTTAAACTTTAGGTTTAAAACACTTATTAAAGTAGCATAGCCCGGCGATACATTTTCTATTATTCCAACCACACCTCTATCGCTGATAACTCCCATGTCGAGTTTTACACCATCTTTTGTTCCTTTATCTATAGTAAGATAATTTTCGTGTTTATTGTAGGAGTTTGATATTACTTTAGATTGTATTACATTAAAGCTCCCTATGGTATTGGGGATGGTTACTGTTGTTAAATCAACAGTATCTTTTGTATTAAAAAGCAATTTTTTCAGTCGGGCATTTTCATCTGCCAGCTTTTCATTTTCAGTTTTAAGATTCAAATACTCTTCTGCACTGTGCACCTGTTCATATACATACCCGCTTACGGCATTTGCCGAAGAAATTGTCATACTCTTATGGTAGGCGTGCGACTGTATGGTAAGGGTTAACGATATGCCCAAAAGCAGCAAAAACAGTAATAGAATACTGTTTTTAAATATAAAATTTAATATTTGCTGCATTTCTTATTTCTTTATTTTATGAGTATGCTTCTGAATTTTTGAATGTTTTTGAGTGCCATTCCTGTTCCCCTTACTACTGCCCTTAGTGGGTCTTCGGCAATATAAACAGGGAGATCGGTTTTTTGAGATATTCTTTTATCAAGCCCTCTCAGCATCGAGCCGCCACCTGCAAGATATATCCCGGTGTTGTATATATCGGCAGCAAGTTCCGGAGGCGTTTGCGACAGGGTTTCCATTACCGCATCTTCTATTCGCTGAATGGACTTGTCTAATGCTTTGGCTATCTCCCGATAGGAAACATCTACTTGTTTTGGTTTACCGGTAAGCAGGTCTCGCCCTTGTACTGACATTTCTTCGGGTGGTGAGTCTAAATCTTCCAGTGCAGCACCTATCTGTATTTTTATTTTCTCGGCAGTACTTTCTCCTACAAAAAGGTTGTGCTGCGTTCGCATATAATATACAATATCGTTAGTGAAAACATCTCCCGCAATTTTTACTGATTTATCGCACACGATACCACCCAGCGCAATAACTGCAATTTCGGTAGTACCACCACCTATATCCACAATCATATTACCTTTGGGCTGCATAATATCTACCCCTATACCTATTGCTGCTGCCATAGGTTCGTGGATAAGATAAACCTCTTTACCATTTACCCTTTCTGCCGATTCTTTTACCGCACGCATCTCTACTTCGGTAATACCTGATGGGATACAGATAACCATGCGCAAGGCAGGTTTAAAAAGCCTCTTTTTTAATGCCGGTATGCTTTTGATAAACATAGTAAGCATTTTTTCAGAAGCATCAAAGTCGGCAATAACACCGTCTTTAAGCGGTCGTATGGTTTTTATGTTTTCATGTGTTTTACCCTGCATCATGTTTGCCTCTTTACCAACAGCAATTATTTTGCCCGATATACGGTCGCGTGCTACTATAGAGGGGCTGTCTATAACAACCTTGTCATTATGGATAATGAGGGTATTTGCGGTACCAAGGTCAATGGCAATGTCCTCGGTCATGAAATCAAAAAATCCCATACTTTATTTAATGTATTTAGGGTTCGTGTTTTGTATGCGTTCAGGCTTACAAAAGTAGTAAAATTAATGTTTAAAATGTCTTGTTCCTGTAAATACCATTGCAACATTATTTTCGTTACAATAGTTAATACTCAATTCGTCTTTTATCGATCCTCCGGGTTGAATTACGGCGGTAATTCCTGCATTTTTTGCCAGCTCCACACAATCGGGAAACGGGAAAAAAGCATCACTTGCCATTACAGCTCCGTTAAGGTCAAAATTAAAAGCTACCGCTTTGTCAACGGCTTGCCTTAATGCATCTACACGCGAGGTTTGCCCTGTGCCTGATGCAAAAAGTTGTTTGTTTTTTGCAAATACAATAGTATTCGACTTGGTATGCTTACATATTTTAGAGGCAAAAATAAGGTCTTCAACCTCTTGCGCGGTAGGCGATGTTACCGTAACGGTTGTAAGATGCTCTTTATTGTCGGTAATGTTATCTTTATCTTGTACCAGCAACCCGTTTAGGCAGGTGCGCACCTGCTTGGCAGGTAGTTCTGCATCATGCTGTACCAGTAGTATCCTGTTTTTCTTTTCTTGCAGTATCGCTGTTGCCTCATCGTCATATCCCGGAGCGATAACCACTTCGCAAAAAAGTTTATTTATTTCTTCGGCGGCAGCCTTATCTATTTTTGTATTAGCTATTAATACGCCTCCAAAAGCAGAGGTAGGGTCGCCCGCAAGCGCATCAAGGTAAGCCTCTTTTACAGTGGCTCTTGTAGCAATACCACAGGCATTGTTATGCTTTAGTATGGCAAATGTAGGGGCATCGTTTTTAAACTCCTGCATCAGGTTTACCGCTGCATCTACATCCAGGAGGTTATTGTATGATAATTCTTTTCCGTGAAGTTTGTCAAACATTTTGTCAAATTCACCAAAGAAAAAGCCTTTTTGGTGTGGGTTTTCGCCATAGCGTAAAACCTGCCCCTCAGCAATACTTGCTTTATAAAAAGTATCATCCGTATTAAAATAGTTGAATATAGCTGTGTCATAATGCGAGGATACATGGAATGCTTTTGTGGCAAACAGTTTACGCTCTTCCAGCGTTGTAGCACAATTATTTGCAGTAATTGTATCAAGAAAAAGGCTGTATTCGTTTACTGATGCAACAATTACAGTGTCTTTAAAATTCTTTGCCGCAGCACGTATTAATGATATACCGCCAATGTCTATTTTTTCTATAATATCAGCTTCAGGTGCGCCGGAAGCTACTGTTTTTTCAAATGGATACAAATCAACAATAACCAAATCTATTTGTGGTATATCATACTCCTGCATTTGCTGTACATCCTGCTCATTGTCCTGACGGTTAAGAATACCACCGAAAACTTTTGGGTGTAATGTTTTTACGCGACCGCCAAGTATTGAAGGGTAGGAAGTTACATCTTCTACCGCTACAACAGGTATGCCCAAATCTTTAATAAAAGATTCCGTACCACCCGTAGAGTAGATAGTTACATTATGCTCGTGCAGTTTACGAACAATCGGTTCAAGCCCGTCCTTGTCAAAAACTGATATAAGTGCTGATGAAATGGTTTTTTGTGTGCTCATTTTGTGTAGTTGTGTTTCAAAATGCAAAAGTAGTTAATACAGGCTTAACATTCAAAGGTAAGATATGCATTATTTCTATCCTTTTCTATTTTATTATTTGATGTTTTAGGTTTTTGCAAAAAAAATATGGAATTTTACACAAGACAAACCGATTGCTATGCTTTTATACCTGCGCTTACTTAGAGAGAGTCTTGCATTTGCGATGAATGCGCTTATAAACAATAAACTCCGAACCTTCCTTTCGCTGTTGGGGGTTACCATTGGTATATTTTCTATCATTGCCGTACTTGCCGCAGTAGATTCGCTCGACAGGAAAATCAGAAAAGATTTGAGCAAAGTGGATGAGAACACGATGTACCTGAAACGTTTTTCGTTCGGTCCGACCGATATTCCGCGCTGGAAGCGCGAGCAGTTTCCCGATGTTACTTTTGATGAATACCAGTACCTGAAAGATGCCGTGCCCATGGCAGAGTACATGGCTTTTCAGATATTTACCAAGAGCGAGATTGTAAAGTACGAAGACAAATCGGTTAATAATATTAATATGGTTCCTGTATCGTATGAATTTGCCGATATCCAAAGCCTGGATATTAAGGACGGACGTTTTTATAATGAGGCAGAGTCCAATTCGGGTAAAGCCGTAGCGGTAATAGGGCATGAAGTTGCAGAAAACCTATTTGGAGGACAAAATCCTATTGATAAAAAAATACGCATTTACGGGCAGCGTTTCACCGTTATAGGTGTTATAGAAAAGCAGGGTGAAAGTACTTTCGGGCCGAGTAACGATATTACGATAATTATCCCTGTTAATTTTGTCAGGCGTATGTATGGCGATAACAATAGTTTTATGACTCCTGTAATTGTGATAAAGCCTCAACCCGATGCCGAGCCCGATGCTGTTATGGCAGATATAACCCAAAAATTACGCTCGTACAGGGGGATAAAAGCAGGGGATATAAGCAACTTTATGATAGACATACTTGCCGGGTTTACCGACCTTATTGATGATATCATCGGGCAAATGAATATGATAGGCTGGATTATCAGTGCTTTCTCTCTGCTGGTAGGTGGTTTTGGTATTGCCAATATTATGTTTGTTTCGGTTAAGGAGCGTACTAACCTTATTGGTATTCAAAAAGCGCTGGGCGCTAAAAACCGCTTTATACTATTCCAGTTTTTATTCGAAGCCGTAATCCTTTCCGTAATTGGCGGTATAGTGGGGATGCTTATGGTGTGGGGTATTGCGGAGATACTTACCAAAGCCCTCGATTTTGAGTTTATTCTCGGTTTCTGGAATGTGGTTATCGGTACGGGGCTTGCCGTTGCTATAGGGCTTGCTTCGGGCATATTACCCGCAATTGCAGCCGCTAAACTTGACCCTGTTGAGGCGATTAGGACGGGGATGTAGAGTGTAAAAATATTGATTAAAATTTGTAACCAACTCCTACTTGAAAATATTTGTTTTTAAATTCAGGATCTGATTCGCCTGCATCTATGATTGGGTCAAATTCGGGGCCAAAGTTATTCTCATTATAATTTATCAGATCGACAAAGCCAATATTTATATTAGCTTCAATGAAAAAATCATTATAATTGTAACCCAACCCAAATAATACTCCGTAGTCTATATTTTCATTTTCTATATAATTTGGATTTATTTCCCCGCTATAGTCTTTAGTATCCATATTGGTTATGAAAGAAACATAGCTTCCTCCTTCAAGATATAATCCTTTAAATAATTTTGCTTTTATTGTTAAAGGAATTTTAATTTGACTAAAATCTATTTTTTCAAAATTATTTCCAGTTTTTTCTGAGCCTGTTGTCAGATATTCTAAACCAATATTAGTACTAAACATTTTTGAAATAAAGTATTCAAAACCTGCTCCTAAATAGAACGATGTTTTATTTTTAGTTATGTTTTCATTATCAATATATGCTTTATCTGTTGAAGCATCTGACAAGACTACACCAGCTTTAAAATTAAAATTAAATTTTCTCTCATCATTTTGATTTTGAGCAAATATTAAACTTGGAAAAAATATTAAGAAGTAAATAAGTTTTTTCATAATAATTAATTTTTCAATTGGTCGTCAAATATATGATTATTATTCATACTAATGCTAAGTAAAATAAAAACCCCGCTTTAAGCGGGGTTTTTATTTTATCGAACCGGTTGGTTCTGTATAAGGTCAATGTAAAGATTTATTTTATCTTTCAGTTCCTTTCTTGGTGTAATAAAATCAAGGAAACCGTGTTCCATTACAAACTCTGCGGTCTGGAAGCCTTCGGGCAGGTCTTTACCGGTAGTGTCTTTCACTACACGCGGTCCGGCAAATCCTATAAGCGCACCCGGCTCAGAGATATTAATATCGCCCAGCATAGCGTAGGATGCCGTAGTGCCACCCGTAGTAGGGTCGGTACACAACGATATATAGGGCAGCCCTGCATCGGCAAGCTGTGCCAACTTAGCTGATGTTTTGGCAAGCTGCATCAGCGACATTGCCGCTTCCATCATCCTTGCGCCTCCTGATTTTGAAATCATCACAAATGGTAATCTGTGCTTTATGGAGTAGTCGATACCACGAACAATTTTTTCGCCTACCACAGCACCCATAGAGCCGCCTATAAAGGCAAAATCCATACAACATACCACAAGGTCTTTACCTTTAGATTTTCCTACCGCTGTGCGTACCGCATCTTTTAGCTTGGTTTTCTCCATAGCCTCTTTAAGGCGATCGCTGTATTTTTTAGTATCAACAAATTTTAAAGGGTCTTTGGATGTAATGTTGGCATCAAGCTCTTTAAACTCGTTGTCATCAAAAAGGATAGAAAAATATTCTTTACTCCCTATACGCACGTGGTAACCGTCTTCGGGGCTTACATAAAAATTTCTTTCCAGTTCTTCGGCATCTATAATTTTGCCTGTGGGCGATTTGTACCACAAACCTTTAGGTACATCTTTTTTATCTTCGGTTGGTGTCTGTATTCCTTTCTCCGTTCTCTTAAACCAAGCCATATTCTGTTTTATTTAAATAAAAAAAACTGCCACTTGTTGCATTGCAACAGCCTGCAGTTTTAAAATTATTATAGGGTGTTAACGTTATTCAGGTCTTCAAAAGCCTTTTCTAATCTTGCATTAAAGGTAACTTCGCCTTCACGAATCCATTTTCTTGGGTCGTAGTATTTTTTGTTCGGTACATCAGCACCTTCAGGGTTACCTATCTGCGATTTTAAGTAATCAACTTTACTGCCCATATAGTCGCGGATACCTTCGGTAAAAGCATACTGCAGGTCAGTATCAATATTCATTTTAATAACGCCATAGCCGATAGCTTCTCTTATTTCTTCGAGTGTGGAACCGGAACCGCCATGGAAAACAAAATCTACAGGGTTAGCTCCTGTATTGAACTTTTCCTGTACATACTCTTGCGAGTTTTTAAGGATTTTCGGAGTAAGTTTTACATTACCTGGTTTGTAAACCCCGTGTACATTACCAAAAGCAGCAGCAATAGTAATTTTATCAGATACTTTGTTCAACTCTTCGTAAGCATAGGCTACTTCTTCCGGTTGTGTATATAGTTTAGAACTATCCACATCCGAGTTGTCAACTCCGTCTTCTTCACCACCTGTTATACCAAGCTCAATTTCCAGGGTCATGCCCATTTTGCTCATTCTTACAAGGTATTCTTTACATATTTCAATATTCTCTTCGATTGGCTCTTCTGAAAGGTCAAGCATGTGTGAGCTGAATAATGGTTTGCCATGCGCTGCAAAGTGTGCTTCGCTGGCATCAAGCAACCCATCTATCCAAGGCAAAAGGTTTTTTGCACAGTGGTCAGTATGTAATATTACCGTTGCTCCATAAGCCTCGGCAAGTGTATGTATGTGTTTTGCTCCTGCAATAGCACCAAGTATAGCTGCTTTTTGCCCATCGTTAGCCAGTCCTTTACCTGCATTAAATGCAGCGCCTCCGTTAGAGAATTGTATGATAACAGGTGCATTTAGTTTTGCGGCAGTTTCTAATACACCGTTTATGGTGCTCGACCCTGTAACGTTTACAGCCGGCAGGGCAAAGCCCTTCTCTTTGGCATATTTAAATATCTCCTGAACCTGGTCTCCGGTAGCTACACCGGGCTTGATGTTATGAGCCATTGTTTTTTTGATTTTAGAGTTTGATGTACAAAAATAGTATTTTTAAGTTTAGAATGGATAATTAATTCCGACATTGTAAACGGTGTTGGCAAAATTATATTCCTTAAACCATCTGTCATTCACGGGTCTGCCCGGATCATAGGTTTTAAAACCAAGATCGAGCCTTACCACAAAGAAATTAAAGTCATATCGAACCCCGAAGCCCGAACCCAGCGCCAAATCACGGAAGGAGCTTAACCCGTTAAAGGTATAATCAGGGTCGTCCTGGTTGTCAAACACATTCCATATATTTCCAACGTCGCCAAATACGGCTCCTTTAAGCTGCCCGAATATATTAAAACGCAGTTCGGCACTGTAAGCCATTTTTAAGTTAGCTTCATTAAAGTCGTTAAGCCCGCCGCTTCTGCCGGGTCCTAGACTATAGGATTGCCATGCACGGTTATCATTACTACCACCTGCAAAATAACTTCGGGTAAATGGTATCGTGTTTGAGTTGCCATAGGGTAGTGCAAGACCAAAGAAGGCTCTCATGGCTAACACTTTTCCTCTGCGCAGGTCAAAATGTTTGATAAAGTCCAGTTCTCCTTTAACATACTGAGAATACTCAACATCTAATATGGTTTTGTTTCCGCTGGCACTTCTTTCTCCTTTATCTGTAAGTTCTGATAGTAGTGTAAGTGCATTACCTGCTGTTTCTATCTTTGTTTTAAAAACAAAAAAGGTGTTGTCATTAAGGTTTTCTTTGGATGTGGTGGTATAAGTAAAGTTTGTAGCTGCTATCAGGTTATTTTCAGTAAGCCTCTTTTTTCGTTCTTCTATACTCCGTACACTTCTCGCGTCTTCCGACGAAACCGGAATAGTACCATCGGTTACCTCATC
This sequence comes from Flavobacterium salilacus subsp. salilacus, assembly GCF_004634195.1. GTDB lineage: Bacteria > Bacteroidota > Bacteroidia > Flavobacteriales > Flavobacteriaceae > Flavobacterium > Flavobacterium salilacus. The sequence goes on along the minus strand of NZ_SKBP01000001.1, from coordinate 317,742 downwards.
AATAAATGCATTTGTACCGCTCTCAATTATCAGTTGTTTGTCTTGAGCCGGATTTGTGTTTTCTTTAAAATATTCAGGATCTATATCATTTACATAATCATTGGCAATATCATTAAGCCTGTCATAAGATGAGTTATATACATTAAAGTAGTTTTGCGGGTTAACGTTACGCACATACTGAATGTTGAACAGATCGAGACTGGCTGTAACTGTTTCTTTCGGAGTCCAGTTATAATTTAATACTCCCGAAAAACTCTCTTTATCCAAACCAATATTTTGCTGCCTGCTTATACCCAAACTTAGTAAAGTAGAGGGTATCATATTTTTGGGTATAATGCTTTCTGTTTTAAAAGGGAAAAAGAGCCGCGGGAAACTAAGTTTTGCATCAGCACCGTATTCCTGAATATTAAAAAAGTTTCGGTTGGCAATATCAGGATCGCTCGAAGAACCTATATTGCCTCTGACAGTAAGGTTCAGAATTTCTGCTCCGCGAAATAAATTTCGGATAGAAACCCCCATACTCCCTTCTAAACCTACATCCTGAATATTGGAGTGAGTGACATCGGCAGAGGTAATGAATTTAAATTTTTTCTCCGGGCTAAGATAAATGTTTGTAATTAACGATTGCCCTGTTGCATCAGTACTATCTATAACATATCCTATTTTAGGGTAATTAAATACCCTCAGGTTATTCATGTATTTATAAGTAAGTGCACGTGTAGAATCGGCATACATATCGCCCGGTATAATAAAAACAGGGTCGGTAAGTGCTTTAGTTCTGTAGTTTAGTTTTCCTGTGCTGAATATTTTAAAACCTTTGTAGGACGTACTGTCTATCTCTTGGTTTTTATCCCCCAGGTTTTTGGTATAAATATTTACCTGGCTTATTTTGTATAATTTAAATGGGCGAGTATAGGTAGAGTCATCATTCCTTATAGTTTCATCGTTAATGATAAGATCTACATTAGCTTTGTAGTTTGTATTTACAGTATCTACTACATACGATATGTTGTTTACCTCAAAAGTATAAGCCCCTCTGTTCCTGAAATAGGCTTTAATACGATCTCTTTCTCCCGTAAAGTCAGATTCGTTATACTGTTTGTTCTTTTTTATTAAAGAGTTCTTTTGTGTAGTTTGATACAGGCTGTCGAGCACAGGAGTATCTATATAAGTGCTTATAGAATCTACAATATAAGGTTTGCCTGTAATAACATTATAATTTATCTGCGCTTTTTTACCGCCGAGAGTATCAATATTAAAACCGACTTGTGTGCGAAAAAAACCTTGTTTATAATAATAGGAAAGAAGCCTGTTGGCAGATTTTCGTACTCTTGTGGCATCTATAGTTACAGGAGGCTCGCCTACTTTTTTAAGAAATTTGCTAAATCCTGATACTACAAAAGAGTGACCAAAACGCTGTACTTGCTTTTCCGAAAGCAGGCTTTTTAAAAATTCATGCCGTTTTGGGTCACGATCCAGCCATGCCTGATAGGAAGAGTCGGCGTTGGGCTTGGCAAGGTTATACAGGTGAAGCCTGAGGTGATAGCCAAATATGCTGCTATTGGGTTGCTGATATAATTGATCTTTCAGCTCATCGTCTTTTTTAGACTCGCCGTTTACTTCTATATTATTCTTCTCTAAAAGATGTTCTCCATCCGGAACCCGCTTTACGAGGGAACACGAATAGAAAAAGAAACCCGATAATATAATTAGTGCTATTTTTGTTATTTTATTTCTCAAGACGGTAGTACCAAATAGTAATTCAAAAATACATTTTTTATGGTTAGTAAAAACCAAATTAAACTAATAACGGGTTTACAGCAAAAAAAATACCGAAAGCAACATAAATTGTTTATTGCCGAGGGTGTAAAGGTAGTACAGGAATTACTCAATTCCAATTTTGAACTGCAAGAACTCTATACCACACAATCCGTTTTTCAGGGAGTTACTACTACTAAAATTATACCAGTAACCGATGTTGAGCTTAAAAAAATAAGCATGCTCACCACACCCAATACCTGCATTGGTGTTTTTAAAATACCGGATGAAAAACAAATACCCGAAAAAGGGTTGATTATAGCCCTGGATGATGTTCGCGATCCCGGTAATTTGGGCACTATAATAAGGCTGTGCGACTGGTTTGGTATCGAACATTTGATATGCTCAGAACAAAGCGTTGATGTATATAACCCCAAAGTAGTACAGGCAACTATGGGCAGCATAGCACGGGTAAATGTGGTATATACCAGTCTGGAAGAGTATATAACCAATACTGCACTGCCCATTTTCGGCACTTTTATGGATGGCGAAAATGTATATACCCAACAACTACCGCAAGAGGGTATTATAGTAATGGGTAATGAAGCCAACGGTATTTCGGAAGCAATAGCACAAAAAGTAACTCATAAAATAGCCATACCAAGATTTGGTAAGCTACAGGAAACCGAAAGCCTTAATGTAGCCACTGCCGCTGCTGTTATATTAAGCGAATTCCGCCGTAATTTTAGTGGAATGTAAAGTTGATAAGTATGGCGCGCGTTCGCATCGACTCTATATTGCCTGTATAAGGGCTGTTAGGGTCGTTATCACGAACAAGCTCATCTTTAAGTCCGAATACTCCGCGTATGGAAGGTGAGAATTTAAAATACTCGAAATAAAGATCGACACCAAAGCCCACTTCCCAGTTATTCGTCATTTTTTTCATTCGAAAAATACCCGTAAGGTTATCATCCTGAGCCTTTTCATTGCTTGACAGGTTTAAAGTTCGAGAGAAACCACCTACAAGATAAGGTCTTACATTGCCTGTTCTTTTGGACGAAAATTTTAATAATAAAGGAAAATGCAGATAGGTAGATTTTACTTCTCTAAGTCGGTCAAATTCATCTTCTACCTCGGGGAAACTCAAATTTCGTTGCGTGTAGTACAGTCCCGGCTCAAAGCGCAGGTCTAAGTATTCAAAAAGGCGCAAGTTACCTACCAGCCCCACATTAAAGCCTGTAGATTGCTTTACCTCTACATCCACACCCGGATCGTCAGTATAATCCATTTTAAAACCATAGCTGTTAAACCCGAGAAAATAACCCCAGTGTACCCGTTGCTTATCAAAATTTTCAAGGTTAATAATCGGGTCTTTGGCAAATACCTGTGTGCCAAACTGCGCGTTGCAGATTAGCCCCGTGAGTAGTGCTATATATAAAAACAATTTCTTCATTTTACTTTTTTGAAGCGGAATAAATAGTAGCTACACCAAATGTTTGCGGCAAATGATGTACCTCTATAAACCCAATTTTTCTCAAAATATTGTTTAACGCTTCACCATAAGGAAAAACGGATGCCGACTCGCTGAGATAGGCATACGCCGATCTGTCTTTAGAGAATAATTTGCCTATGGCAGGCAGTATAAATTTTGAGTAAAAACGATACCCTTGTTTGTACGGAAACTTAGTAGGTACAGAGGTTTCCAGTATTACAAAAATACCACCGGGTTTTAGTACTCTCAATATTTCGGCAAGTCCTTTTTCCAAAGTTTCAAAATTACGAACGCCAAAAGCTACCGTTACGGCATCAAAATAGTTATCGTCAAAAGGTAAGTTTTCGCTATCAGCCAGTACCATTTGTATTTTGTTGTTCATTTTACGCTCGGCTATTTTTTTTCGACCTACCTCCAGCATGCCTGCTGAGATATCGGCACCTATAATTTCGGTTGCCGATGTGGCGGTCATCAATATAGCAAGATCGCCTGTGCCTGTAGCAATATCCAATATGGTTTGCGGTTTGGTATCCGCCACCATTTTAAGCACTTTTTTGCGCCACTTCACATCAATACCAAACGAGATTACACGGTTAAGCCCATCGTACTTCTCAGAAATGGTATCAAACATTTGGGCTACCTGCTCTTTTTTGCCCAGCTCGGAATCTTTATATGGTGTTACGTTTTTCGGCATTTTTTTATTTTGGGCAAAGATAACAGAACTTTTAATAATAACAGGACATAATTACTGCAACCCTACAGGGCTGACATAAAAAATATAAACTGTTGAAGTGTATATTTTATCGAACTATAGTCCTGAAGGTAAGGTTTACGCGAGGTGTTTTCACCAGTTTGGTAGGAGGGAGGCGGTGCAGCCAATGGGTTTGTGTAGTATCTTTCATAACCAGCAGACTGCCGTGTTCTAAAATAACCGATACGGTTTCTTTACTTTCTTTGTGTTTAAAAGCAAACTTGCGTGCAGCACCAAAACTTAGCGAGCCGATAGCGCCGTTTTTCTTTAAGTCTTTTTCGCCGTCGCTGTGCCATGTCATACCTTCACTGCCATCGTGGTACAGGTTGAGCAGACAGGAGTTGTAGGTTTCGCCCGTAAGTTTTTCGGTTATGTTTTTTAGTTCAGCTAATGCGGGGGTAAAAGGCAAAGCCTTTTTAGTAATGTTACTATAGGTATATTCAAAAGGTTGCTCGGCATACCATGCTACTTTGCGCTTGGTGGTTATCAGCTTACCGAAAATAATTGCCTCGTCATTTTTCCACTCAATGTTGTTTAGCAATTCCTCTAAGTAATAATTGGCTTCTTCCTGAGAAAAGATAGTACCATAATAGTTTACTGTACCATCATAGGGTAGGAGGTTGGTTTCATTAGCAGGTGAATTATTGAACAAGTCCATTTTTCCAAATTTTGTAAGCATCTTTCATACAGTGTCCGCAAGGTCTGTAACCCTTTGCTTTAGCTTCTTCTTCCGATAGAAAGAAAACTCTGTTTTTGCGAAGCATCCGTTTTCCTGATTTGCAGTGCAAAGTTCCGTAAATTTTTAAGTTTTGGTTGCCTGCATACTGAATTTCTTTGTGTCGTATTAATGTCCTTACCTGTAAGTCGCTTATAGTAATGTGCTGTAACATAATAATATTAACTTATTGCATCATGAAAGATAATACCAAGTGTAAACCTGTTACCGCTATGCAGTTCGCTTACTCCGTGTTTCATAGTAGTGCGGTAATAACCTCTTATTCCTTTCACAGGTCTGAAATTGGTAGTAAATATAAGCATGTCACCTTTTTTAGGTTTTAATACAATGGCTTTCGATTGCGCTCGCGGAACTTGTTCTGTTAGTACAAATTCGCCACCGCCGTAATCTTCATCGGGTTCGTTTAAGAACAGCACAGTTTGAAGCGGAAAATATACATCGCCATATAAATCCTGATGCAGTGTGTTAAAGCCTCCTTTTCCGTATTTTAAAATTAAAACAGTTGCTTTTTTCTGGTTGTTATTATGGCACTGCTCTAAAAGCTCATTATGTGTAAGCGGAAATTGTTTGTCGATAGTAAGTACTTTCATCCATGCATTAGCAATGGGTGCCAGTTTGGGATAAACCTGATTGCGTACAGACTGTATTAAGTCAGGTAAAGGATAGTTGAAATATTTGTATTCCCCAAGTCCGAAACGATGCCTTTCCATCACTACTTTTTTTCGGAAAGCATTAGGAGTGTCATAGTTGTCTTTTATTGCTTCGCAATCTTCATTACTTAAAAATTGAGGAATAACTGAAAAGCCCTTTTGGTGCATTTGTTCTGTTACTTCTGCCCAGTCGATTCCTGCTATTTTAGATTCAATATTTTTCATGGAAAAGAGAGATTAATATGAATCACTTTTAGCACCTTCCCAGCCAATGATGGCTGTTTTACGGGTATTTCCCCACATATAACCACCAATGTTTCCTGTAGATTGTATAACCCTATGACAAGGAATGAGGAATGCGACGGGGTTGCTGCCAATAGCTGTGCCAACGGCTCTTGAGGCAGTAGGCTTTTGCATAGCGGTTGCTACGGTACCGTAGGTTGACACTTGCCCCATGGGGATTTTTAATAAGGTTTCCCAAACCTTTAGCTGAAAGTCAGTTCCTTTTAAATGGAGTTTAATTTCGGGGAGTTTACTCCAGTCGTTATTGAAGATGAATAGCGAATTTTTTTGAAATAAATCAGATTTATTATTAAATACAGCATTAGGGAACTTTGCTTTAAGAGTCGTTAACGCGACTTCTTCATTATCATAAAAAGCCATATAGCAAACGCCTTTTGGAGTAGAAGCTATAATAAGATTTCCAAAAGGACTTTCTGTAAAACTATAATTGATGATTAAATCTTTTCCGCCGTTTTTATACTCGGCAGGCGTCATGCCTTCAATGTTTATAAAGAGGTCGTGCAGCCTGCTTGTACCTGATAATCCCGTTTCATGAGCTGCTTCAAAAAGTGTAGCATCATTTTCTGTCAATAGCTTTTTGGCATGTTCAAGGCTTATGTATTGCAGGAATTTTTTTGGGCTTGTGCCTGCCCAATCGGTAAACAATCGTTGAAAGTGAAACGGACTTAAATGTATTTTCTCTGCAATGGTATCTAAACTCGGCTGGTCTTTAAAGTTGGTTTTTATGTATTCTATTGCAGCAGCAATACGGGTGTAGTTTATGTTTTCCTGTACACTCATTGTATCTTAATTTTATAATACAAATATCGTGACTATACCTTGTCTATAAAATCTGAAACTTGCTGATGTTGGTTGTTTTTATTTAAGACTAGGTTTTATAGGAATTAATGAACTATTCATATATCCGGGCTCCGCTTAATATGTCAGCAAAGACTTGCCATGATGCTTTATTTGCATCTATATTTTGATTTGTGTTGTCATAATAACCTTGAATATCTTTAGCATAAGCTGCCATTGCTTCTAAAAATAATTCAATAGTATTGTTTTCCCATTTTTCAGGGTTGGTTTTGAAGACTTCATATAACTCACGAACAAATTCTATGAAGTCTTCTTTGTCGTTTATAGGATAAGTTATATCAGTATTATCCATTAAGATTGCTTTTTATCCAAGTCTTAAACGTAAAATCTAATTTATGTTTTTCATCTTTTGGGTGGTATTCTTCTGAAACTAACTGCCATTCTCTTTCGTCAATTTCAGGAAAATAAGCATCAGCATCTACGGTAGTATGAACGCGGGTAAGTTCTATTTTATTGGCTTTATCTATAGCTTGTTTGTATATTTCGCCTCCGCCTATTATAAAAACTTCTTCATCCTGCGGGCAGGCAGCAAGGGCTTCGTCAAGGCTGTGTACTATCGTGCAGCCTTCGCAGGTGTAATCTTTTTGGCGGGTAATAATTATGTTAGTGCGGTTGGGTAGCGCGCCGTTCATGCTTTCCAGCGTTTTGCGCCCCATAATAATATGGTGCCCTGTAGTAAGTTTTTTAAACCGCTTAAAGTCGTCCGGCAAGTGCCATACCATTTGGTTGTCTTTGCCCAAAGCATTATTTTCGGCAGCAGCGGCAATAAGGGTAATCGTCATTATTGTTCGGTGTCGTTAGTATTGTTCAGCTTCTTTTCCAACTGATTAATATGGCGTTCCTGTCGTGCTACCAGTTTGTCTATCTGTTCGCGTTCCCATTTCTTATTAATAAAACCTTCGGTAACAAAAACCTTTATAAAATGCAGGATGAATAAAAACGCCCATGCGGTTATTGCCCACAAGTACCAGTCGTACTCGTCGCGAACATTGAGCCACTTATTGATGATGTACAAAAAAAGGCTGCCTATAAAAAGTAGGATAAAATGCAGGTAAACCAGCTTTTTTTGTTTTACCCGTTTTCGGGCATATTCATACAGTTCTTGTTGGTTTGGTTCCATGTTCCCTATTTTTAACTAAAGGTAATAAAAATAGCTTAAACCGCAACCGCTCCTTTTATGTGTGGGTGCGGGTCGTAGTTTTCGAGCGTAAAATCTTCAAATTTAAAATCGAAAATATTTTTTACGTCAGGGTTTAACACCATTTTAGGTAATGGGCGAGGCTCACGGCTCAGTTGCAGGTTTACCTGCTCGATATGATTATTGTAAATATGGGCATCGCCAAAGGTATGGATAAAATCGCCCGCTTCCAGTCCGCATACCTGCGCTATCATCATAGTTAGCAGCGCATAGGATGCAATATTAAAAGGTACTCCCAGAAATATGTCGGCACTACGCTGGTATAACTGACAAGATAGTTTGCCTTTTCCTTCTTCGGAGGCTGGGGGGCTTACATAAAACTGAAAGAATGCATGGCAGGGCGGGAGCGCTACTTTACCTTCGGCAACATTATCAGCAAATGATTTTGAAGTGTCAGGCAGTACACTTGGGTTCCATGCCGAGACAATCATACGGCGACTGTTCGGGTTGGTTTTCAGGGTTTCAATAAGCTCTGTAATCTGGTCTATTTCTTTACTGTCCCAGTTGCGCCATTGGTGCCCGTACACAGGACCAAGGTTGCCATTTTCATCAGCCCACTCATCCCATATTTTTACTCCGTTTTCATTAAGGTAGCCAGTGTTGGTATCGCCTTTAAGAAACCAAAGTAATTCATATATAATCGATTTAAGGTGTAATTTTTTGGTAGTGACTAAAGGGAAACCTTCGCTAAGGTCAAAACGCATTTGATAACCAAAAACACTCAGCGTTCCTGTACCTGTTCTGTCTCCTTTTTGATTGCCGTTCTCTAAAACGTGCTTTACTAAGTCGTGATATTGTTTCATCGTAACCTGTTTATTTGTAGATTTGGTTTTTGGATATTTGGGGTGTAGTTGCCAAATAGTAGAATGAACAAATAACCAAATTTAGCTCTCTCTTTTAGATATCTCATCGCGGATTTTTGCCGCTTTTTCATAATCTTCGTTTTGCACTGCGCCTTCCAGCATTTCGTTTAGTTCCTGCAGGCTGTATTGGGAGTAACCTTCCCCGGAAACAGATTCTGTTCCGAATGTTTGCGTCGGCGACAGTACATCGTCAGTTGCTGCTCCTTCGGTTTCAGTCTCCGAAGGGTTTATATTAAGATAAATACCTGCTTTATCCAATATGTTTTTATAAGTAAAAATAGGTGCGCTGAAGCGCAGTGCCAACGCAATAGCATCGGATGTGCGGGCATCTATAATTTCTTCTATTTTATCTCTTTCGCAAATAATGCTCGAAAAGAAAACACCATCTACCAGCTTATGGATAATAACCTGCTTTACCACGATATCAAACCTGTCGGCAAAGTTTTTAAAAAGGTCATGAGTTAAAGGTCGTGGGGGTTTAATTTCTTTTTCGAGTGCAATGGCTATCGATTGGGCTTCGAAAGCACCAATAACTATAGGCAGTTTGCGTTCTCCGTCTACTTCATTAAGGATTAATGCATAGGCGCCATTTTGCGTTTGGCTGTATGAAATTCCTTTAATCGTTAGTTTTACTAAGCTCATAATAATCTTTCCACTATAACTAAAAAAAGGCTATCCGTCAAAGATAAAGCATCCTTGTTCGGATAGCCCTTTTATGGGCACAATTTATAATAAAATTATGAGTTATTTGCTTTAAACTCTTTTAATTTTTCGGTTAGTTTTGGTACAACTTCAAAAGCGTCGCCCACAATACCGTAATCAGCCACTTTAAAGAAAGGCGCTTCTGCATCGGTATTAATAACTACTTTAACTTTAGAGGCATTGATACCCGCAATGTGCTGTATTGCTCCTGATATGCCTATGGCAATATACAGGTTAGATGCTACCGGTTTACCGGTTTGCCCCACGTGCTCGCTGTGAGGTCTCCAACCAAGGTCAGATACCGGTTTGGAACAAGCTGTTGCTGCACCCAATACGGCTGCAAGGTCTTCTACCAACCCCCAGTTTTCAGGACCTTTAAGACCACGTCCGCCGGATACTACTATCTCGGCATCGGCAATGGTTACTTTTCCGGTTACTTTTTCTACATTTTCTACTTTAATAGTAAAGTCATTATCATTTAGAGATGGCGAAAATTCTTCGACAGCGGGGCTTGATGCCGATTCGATAAGACCGAATGAGTTTTTGCCTATGGCAAGTACTTTTACATCGGTACTGATTTCGGTTATGTTGAATGCTTTGTTAGAGAAAGCAGTTCTTTTTACACGGAAAGGCGAAAGGCTTTCGGGTAATGCTACTACATTTGATGCATAACCTGCATCAAGACCTACAGCTACAAGTGGTGCAGTATATAGGCTATCGGTAGTAGATGAGAATAAAACAATTTTAGACCCTTCTTTTTGCGCTGCTTGTTTAATCGCATCGGCATACGCTTTAGCGTTAAATGCTTTCAGCTTGTCTGCGTTTACAGTTAATATTTTATCTACACCATAGTTGCCAAGTGCAGAGGTGTCAGCAGCATTAATGGTTAGTGCGGTAACAGTTGTTCCTGTTTCTGCAGCTATTTTTTTTGCGTAGGAAGCAAGCTCAAAAGCAGTTTTTTTAAACTTTCCTTCTACTGATTCGGCATATATTAGGATTGACATTTTTCTGATTTTTTAATGGTTTAATGTATCAATGTAGCAATTGTCTTGCGACAGATTAATTGGTACATTGAAAAATTGATTATTGGTACACTAAATTACTTTCGCTTCGTTGTGCAACAGGTTTATAAGTTCGTCAAGGTTATCAGGACTTATCAGTTTCACAGCCGATTTTGGTGCTGGTTTTTCAAATTTCACGGCTTGCGTGTTGTTGTTTGCAGCTACCGGCTCCAATACCGTAAGTTGTTTTTGTCTTGCCATCATAATACCTCTCATGTTAGGTATTTTTAGGTCTTTTTCTTCCACAAGTCCTTTTTGTCCGCCAATAACAAGGGGCAGTTTAGTGCTCAGTGTTTCTTTACCGCCATCTATTTCGCGTACAGCTTTAGCATCGCTTCCTTCAACATCCAGTTTTATACAAGAGTTTACAAAATCGTATCCTAACTGTGCAGCAAGCATACCGGGAACCATACCGCCATTATAATCTAATGATTCTTTTCCGGCTATAATAAGGTCATACCCTCCGTTTTTTGCTACTTCGGCAAGTTGTTTTGCTACATAAAAGCCATCGGTAGGGTTCGCATTTATACGTATCGCTTCATCGGCACCAATGGCAAGTGCTTTACGTAATGTAGCTTCGGCATCAGCACCGCCTACGTTAACTACTGTTACGCTGGCGCCTTGCTGCTCTTTAAACCAAATAGCTCTGGTAAGACCAAATTCATCATTAGGGTTTATTACAAACTGCACACCGTTAGTGTCAAACTCACTGTCGCCGTTTGTAAAGTTGATTTTTGAAGTAGTATCAGGCACATGGCTGATGCAGACTAATATTTTCATTTTTATAAAGTTATAGGAGTTTATGTTTATTCGTTACGAAATTAGTAAAATATTCTGAATAAAAAACTATGCACGCATATTAAATTACATAAATTTAAAATTTACGGCTTAAAATTTTCATATTCCGATTAAACTCGCTTTATACAGGCTTTATTTTACGAAATCAGAAAGTTTTTATCTACTCCTGTATTGTGTTTACTCCATCTGCTTTCTTTTTATAGGCTACATAGGCTTTAGCCAGTTCGAGCATGTTTTCAATCTTAAATTCCTTATTTTCTATACGCTGCCCGATTTCATTATCCTCTCCAAAATAAAGCATTGCCCATTTCCTAAATTTTTTTTCAGCTCCTATAATGGTAATAGATGAAAAAGAGGCCATCAAGGTAGGGGCATCCTCACCCGGACGTCTGTAAAAAAGGCTTATATCTGCCCACGTACCGGAAGTATCTACGGTTCTTGCAACCATATCCCCTTCCTCGTCTATTAAATAAGTTTGACCTATCCAATAATATGTTATTAAAGGGTCGTAAAACCTTACTAAAAGCCACGATTTGGATTTGTATGTTTTTTCACGTTCTTTACCGAATGATTTTATGGCTATTCTTGTATTTCTTCTTTCGAAAAGGTATTTCCCTGCCTCGGTGGTATATAAAATTATATCAATGTCATCATTTTTAAATTTTGTAGTTTTTCCCTTCTCACTTTCTTTAAATTTGATAGCACCGTCTAAAATACGATTGCTGGGTAATTCTGCATAGCCTTCTTTTACATCACCACTTAACAATTGAATTTTGGCTTTATAATATTCATTAGCATTGGCAACAAATGCCATAAAAAGGAACAGGAGGATTAAGGCTTTTTTCATAAGAATTAGTTTAGTTGATTCTGTATTTGTTTCAAAAATAAATAATTACTTTTAATTTTTTGTATAACTAAGTTATATTACGAAAACATTTTCGTAATCTTTTTTAAGGAAACAGCATAAATTATGAGGTTTTAAATGATATTATTGCATTTTTAAAATGCTAAATAATAATTAAAAGTTTTATTTTTGCCATTCACTTTAATATTGAAAAAGTATTTTACATGAGAACGATACAATTCAGGGAAGCCGTTTGCGAAGCGATGAGCGAAGAAATGCGCCGCGATGAAACTATATATTTAATGGGCGAAGAGGTTGCCGAGTATAATGGCGCCTACAAGGCATCGAAAGGAATGCTTGACGAATTTGGTGCTAAAAGAGTTATAGATACACCAATAGCCGAGCTTGGCTTTGCCGGTATTGCAGTAGGCTCTGCCATGAATGGTAACCGACCTATAGTGGAGTTCATGACTTTTAACTTCTCACTTGTGGGTATCGACCAGATTATTAATAATGCTGCCAAAATGCGCCAAATGTCAGGAGGTCAGTTCCCAATGCCAATGGTATTTCGCGGGCCTACAGCTTCAGCAGGGCAATTAGGAGCTACACACTCTCAGGCTTTTGAAAACTGGTTTGCCAACACACCGGGATTAAAGGTAGTTGTACCCTCTAATCCTTATGATGCAAAAGGATTATTAAAATCGGCAATTCGTGATAACGACCCCGTAATCTTTATGGAGTCGGAACAGATGTATGGCGATAAAGGCGAAGTGCCTGACGGAGAATATACTTTACCGCTTGGCGTTGCCGATGTGAAACGCGAAGGTAAGGATGTTACGATAGTATCATTCGGAAAAATAATAAAAGAAGCTTTTGCCGCTGCCGAAGAATTGGAGAAAGAAGGCATAAGCTGCGAAATTATAGATTTGAGAACAGTGCGCCCTATGGATCATGAAACGATTCTTAAATCAGTTAAAAAAACAAATAGGTTGGTAGTGCTTGAAGAGGCGTGGCCGTTTGGCAGTGTAGCTTCAGAGATTACTTATATTGTTCAGGAAAGAGCTTTTGATTATCTGGATGCCCCTATACAACGTATTACCACTGCCGACACCCCTGCACCTTACTCGCCCGCACTTCTTAAAGAGTGGATACCCAACGCCGGTGACGTAGTAAAAGCGGTTAAAAAAGTTATGTATAAATAACAAAATAAACTATTATATTTGGAACTTCATCATAATATTATGATGAAGTTTTTGTTTATAGACATATGAAAAGAGAAATACTACTATTAGGGTTTTTCCTGCTCCTTACCAATACTATTTTTTCGCAGACTAAAGTGAGTGGTGTGGTGCTGGATAAGACAAGTTTACCGATACCTTATGCCAATGTATATTTTAAATCATCAAGCGAAGGAGTTATAACAGATGAGAACGGAAAGTTCTATCTGGAGTCTCAAAGCACGTATTCGGCAATAGTAGTTTCTTTTGTGGGTTTCGCTACAGAAGAGATACCTCTTGAAAAATCGGTTACCTACAACATGAAGGTAGTACTTAACGATTCTCAGGAGCTTAAAGAAGTAGTGCTGTACTCCGGTAAAACATCAAAGAAAAACAATCCTGCGATAGATATATTGCGAAAAATATGGGAACGCCGCCGTAAAAACGGTCTCAAAATGTTCGACCAATACCAGTATGACAAGTACGAAAAGGTGGAGTTTGACATGAACAGTATAGACAGTGCTTTCATGGCAAGCAAAATTTTCAAGGGTATGGAGTTTATCTTTAAGCATGTAGATACATCAAGCGTTACAGGAAAAACCTACTTGCCTATTTTTATAAACGAAAGTCTGAGCGAAGTATATGGCGACAACACTACCAATAGCGAAAAGGAAATACAACAGGCTAATAAAAACTCAGGGTTTAGCGATAACCAGCAAATTATTGCTTTTGTAAAAGACCTTTATGCGGACTATGATATTTATGATAATTATTTAAAGTTTTTTGATAAAGACTTTGTAAGCCCACTGTCGCGCACAGGTATTAACGTATATAACTATGTGTTGCACGACAGTACTTATATAGACAACAAGTGGTGCTACAATATAGTGTTTTACCCGCGCCGTAAAAACGAGCTCACCTTTAAAGGAAACTTTTGGGTAAACGATACCACCTTTGCCATAAAAAAAATAAGCATGGCAGCCAGTAAAGGGGCTAACATCAACTGGGTAAAAGATATTTATATAGAGCAGGAGTTTGATGTGCTTAACGACTCGGTATTTTTATTAAAGCGTGACCACATGATGTCCGACTTTGCATTACGCAAAAAAGAAGAATCAAAAGGAGTATATGGTAAGCGTACAACGCTTTTCAGGGATTATGAATTTGATATAAAAAAGCCGAACGATTTTTATGCAAAAGAAGTAAACTATTATAATGACTCTATACACAAACGGTCGGAAGAATATTGGGCAGAAAATCGCTTTGAATCGCTTAACAAAGATGAAAAATCCGTTTACAAAATGCTCGACACATTAAAAACAGTCCCCAAATTTAAACGAATGTACACCCTTGTCGCTACATTAGGCAGCGGTTACTATCAAATCGGTAAATTTGATTACGGTCCCATTTTCTCAACCTTCGGATATAATGATGTGGAGGGCGTAAGGCTGCGCACAGGCGGGCGTACCTATTTCGGGCAAAACGACCCTTGGCGTTTAGAAGGTTACACCGCATATGGCTTTAAAGACAACCAGTTTAAATATGGTATGTCGGGTAAATGGATGGTAGATAAAAAGAAACGTATTATACTGGCTGCGGGTACACGGCGCGATGTAGAGCAGATAGGGGTAAGCCTTACAGGCTCTACCGATGTGCTGGGCAGGAGTTTTGCCTCATCCGCAATATTTGCCAGTGGAGACAACAGTAAACTAACTTCCGTCAATTTCAGTAATTTTTCAGCAGAGATAGAACCACTGAAAAATGTGGTTTTCAGGGCAAATGCGTCTTATCGTACCCTTAAATCAGCATCGTTAAGTACATTCAGGCTCGATTATTATATAGACCCGAACAACCCGTCTTTGGGAACAAAAGGATTGGTTGAGCAATACGAATACGGCTTGCTGATAGATTATACACCCGGACGCAGGACTATAGGGTATGGTGTGGAACGATCAGATGTAGATGATGATTATACCAGATTATATCTAAACTTCTCGCATGGTATTGATGGCGTTACCGATAATGATTTTAATTACCGAAAACTACAGTTTTACTACAGGCAGCCTGTATTGGTAGGCGGTTTCGGGCGTTTCTTTACCACGCTTGAGGCAGGAAAAATATTTGGCGAAGTACCGCTTGGGCTTATGGGTGTAATACCCGGTAACCAGTCCTACTTTATTATACCCAATACCTACAACCTGATGAACTATTATGAGTTTGTAGCCGATGAATATGTATCGCTGCACTTAGAGCATAATTTTAACGGAAGGCTGTTTTCACGTATTCCTGTTTTGAGAGATTTAAACCTGCGCGAAATAGTAGGTATAAAAGGCGTATATGGTACTGTGTCTGATGATAATTTAAGGCTCAATGCTTCGAGTATTGCTTACAGGGCACCCGAAGATGTATATTGGGAATATCATGCCGGAATAGGTAATATTTTCAAAGTATTCCGTATAGATTTTGCCTGGAGGGGTAACTACCTTAACCTGCCCGATGCCAATAAATTTACCGTAAAAGGCGTATTTGGCTTCCACTTCTAAAAAAGCAGTAAGCAGAACCATTTATTTAATAAGTAGATATTTTTTTTATAATTTACTGTTCTTCATCTCAGTAATTATAGCTGATGCCTTTTGCACAATAATAAATTCTTCATAAAAAGCAGTTATGTATATTCTGCATTAAATTTGTGTGAATATCCCGATTTACTGCACACAATAGGCTTTTATACGCTTGCAAAACACTATTTTTGTGCTACTTTTGCAATCGCTTAATAAAAGAAATAATATAAATATAAATATGTCTGCAGCAAACTTAAAAACATTTGATGTTCTGATAGAAATCCCAAAAGGAAGCAGGAACAAGTATGAATATGATTTTGAATTAAAAAAAATACGCTACGACAGGATGCTTTTTTCTTCTATGATGTATCCTGCCGATTACGGCTTTATCCCGGAAACACTTGCGCTTGACGGTGACCCGCTTGATGTATTGGTGTTGGTTACAGAGCCTACCTTTCCCGGTTGTGTAATGGAAGTAAAACCAATAGGCGTTTTCCATATGGCTGATGAAAAAGGACCGGATGAAAAAATTGTATGCGTACCCGTGTCAGATCCGGTGTGGAACAGGCTGGAAGACCTTAGCGATATGAACCCGCACCTTTTAAAAGAGATAGAACACTTCTTTCAGGTATATAAAGACCTTGAGCAGAAGAAAGTTGATGTTGAAGGATGGGGCGATGTAAACGAAGCACGCGAAATTATAGACAAATGTGTAGATCGTTTTGATACTTTAGAAAACAGACCTCAGGAACTGTTCAGTATTCGATAATTAAATTTTCATAAATAATTAAGGAAAAAGCAATATTCTGTCAATGAGTATTGCTTTTTTTTCGTTGGTTTTGTTATATTTACAATAAGTTAACAACAAACCAAATTATTATTTATGGATTCAATTATGATTTATGTGCCGGTCATTATGGCCGTACTGGGTCTTCTTTTTATGGCTATAAAGAGATCTTGGGTGTTAAAGCAGGATGCCGGAGACGGTAAGATGAAAGAAATTTCAGATTACATTTACGAGGGCGCTCTCGCTTTTTTGAAAGCAGAATACAGACTACTTACTTTTTTTGTAATTGCAGCAAGCATAGCCCTTGCCGTAATTTCATACATTGTTCCTACTACCGATATACTTATAGTAGTTGCCTTTATTTTTGGGGCGTTCTTCTCGGCACTTGCCGGAAATATGGGAATGAAAATAGCCACCAAAACCAATGTGAGAACCACACAGGCAGCACGCACCAGCCTGCCGCAGGCACTTAAAGTGTCCTTTGGCGGTGGTACCGTAATGGGGCTTGGCGTTGCCGGGCTTGCCGTGTTAGGATTAACAGCATTCTTTATATTTTTCTTCCATTACTTTATGGAAGGTGTTTGGACAAACACTGCCGATATGACTATAGTACTCGAAACGCTTGCGGGCTTTTCGCTGGGTGCTGAGTCTATTGCGCTCTTTGCCCGTGTGGGTGGGGGTATTTATACCAAAGCAGCCGATGTGGGTGCCGACCTTGTAGGTAAAGTAGAAGCCGGTATTCCGGAAGATGACCCCCGTAACCCCGCCACTATTGCCGATAACGTAGGGGATAACGTGGGCGATGTAGCCGGTATGGGTGCCGACCTTTTTGGGTCGTATGTGGCAACAGTACTTGCTGCGATGGTGTTGGGTAACTATGTTTTAAGAGATATTATAGCAGATAACCCCGGATTTACCGATGCTTTTGGCGGTATAGGACCCATATTGCTGCCTATGGCAATAGCAGGTTTCGGGATACTGTTCTCAATAATAGGAACTATGCTGGTAAAAATAAGCAGTAACGATGCTAAAGAAGCACAGGTACAAAACGCGCTGAATGTGGGTAACTGGGTTTCGATAGTACTGGTAGCTGTTTCATGTTACTTTTTAGTACAATATATGTTACCCGAAACCATGAAAATGGAATTTTATGGCGAAGGAACGAAAGATATATCTTCTATCAGGGTGTTTTATGCTGCGATAGTGGGCTTGATAGTAGGCGGTGTTATATCATCGGTTACAGAATATTATACAGGACTGGGTAAAAAACCGATACTTGCCATAGTACAAAAATCGAGTACAGGGGCAGGTACTAATATTATAGCAGGACTTGCTACGGGCATGATATCTACCTTCCCCACAGTATTGCTTTTTGCGGGTGCTATTTGGGCATCCTATGCTTTTGCAGGGTTCTATGGTGTGGCGCTTGCAGCTTCGGCTATGATGGCTACTACAGCCATGCAACTTGCTATTGATGCCTTTGGACCAATATCGGACAACGCCGGGGGTATTGCCGAAATGAGCGAACTGCCTAAAGAAGTACGTACCCGCACCGATATTTTAGACTCCGTAGGTAATACTACCGCTGCAACCGGTAAAGGTTTTGCCATTGCGTCGGCTGCGCTTACCTCATTGGCATTATTCGCTGCCTATGTAACCTTTACAGGTATTGATGGTATTAATATATTTAAAGCGCCTGTACTTGCCATGCTGTTTGTAGGGGGAATGATTCCCGTAGTATTCTCAGCATTGGCGATGAACTCGGTAGGAAAAGCTGCTATGGACATGGTATATGAAGTGCGCAGGCAGTTTAAAGAAATACCGGGTATTATGGAAGGTACAGGCAAGCCCGAATATGGCAAGTGTGTGGAAATATCGACTAAAGCGGCTCTGCGCGAAATGATGCTGCCGGGTGTGCTTACCATAGGTTTCCCTATTGCTATTGTATTAGTAGGGATGCTTATCTACCCTGAAAATAACCAACTGGTAGCCGAAATGCTGGGCGGTTATATGGCAGGTGTAACAGTATCAGGTGTGCTATGGGCAGTGTTTCAAAACAATGCCGGCGGTGCATGGGATAATGCTAAAAAATCGTTTGAAGCAGGTGTTATGATTAACGGTGAAATGACGTATAAAGGTTCGGATGCACACAAAGCTGCCGTAACCGGTGATACGGTAGGCGACCCGTTTAAAGATACCTCAGGGCCATCGATGAATATTTTGATTAAACTAACGTGCCTTATAGGGCTGGTGATTGCCCCAATATTGGGCGGTCATGGTGCTAACGACGGGCTTGATGTGTCGCATGGTACGGTTATGGAGCAGCCTGTTATACTGGGACAGGAAACCCGTAAGGAAATCTCAATTGACAAACAAAGAGATAACGACGGTAATATGACGGCTACCGTAACAATATCAACCTATAGCAGTAAGGAACAGGTTAAAACTGATGAACAAATTTTTTCTGGAACGGAAGAAGAAGTAAATGAGAAAATAGCTGAATATAAAGAGAAACAAATGGAGTAGTAAAATTACTACCTTGAATAATAAAAAGTCAGCCCCGCATTGCGGGGCTGGTTTGTTTTAATCCATTTTTTCAAAATGTTTCTTTGATGAAGCTCTATAGGCAAAAGGAGGTTTCTCTTTACGTATTATTCTTTTAATATTATCCCATTCAGCAATTAATTTTTGTACCATATCCCAATATTTAAACCCACCTTTTGATGGAGGATTTAAAAAGAAAATACCAACACCACATTTTAAATATAGTTCTCTTTGATGTTTTTGTGATTGAATACGACTATCTTGTGTAATAACGTACGCTTTTTCGGCTCCAACTTTAGGTATCCAATCTTCATCCTTTGCGCCTTCTCCAAAAACTTTCTTTATAGATAAGACTTGTATCGGATATTTTTCATTAAAATTTAAAGGTTGTTGTAATAGATTTAGAGCATCTGCAAGTTGGCTAGGCAAATTTTCATCAATATATATTTTAAGCCCATTTACCATTATGCAGCGGATTGGTGAAACTTGACAGCATCTTTAACAGACTTTACAGAAATGTCATAAATGGATGCTATAAATTTAATAGGCTCTTCTGCTTGATACATTTTATAAATAGCAATAGTCTGAATGCTAGTGTCTTTTATTACTGGTTGACCAAATTTATGATGTGGGTCACAAACAACGTTAGCTTTTTTTCCTAATGGCCAAAATCTTGTTGCTAAACAATCATTTCCAAAATCTAATTTCTTGAAGAACATTTTGATAAACTCTAAATTTAATTGCTCTGTACCATCAAGGGTTATTAGGTCTCCGTTGCTTTTAATATAAATTTTATATCCATCCGTATGAATATTATTTACTACTTCAGAGTGTGCAAAGGGAAAATGTGTATTAAATTTTTCAGCAAGTACATTATGTGCTTTTAAAACGGCACTAACTTTTATCCCTCTTTCAGCAAACTGCATCATTACATAAAATTCAATCAGAGTATGAAACCCTACAGCCCTATTATTATCAATCTGCCAAGAATAATTTTTTTTATATATAGAACCCAATTTTCCATCCCAATATTGTAAAATCCATTTTCTTACCTTCTGGTAAGGTAATTGTAGGATTTCAGCAATTTCAGAGGTTGTGAAAATGCCATTGCCTAATTGTAGATTATTTTCTAGTGTATGACTCATTTAGGATTTGTAAATAGAAATATTTGTAATGTAATTTTTTAAAAATGGTGTTGAAGTTAGATTATATTCTTAGAATTTACTGTAAAAATAGTAAATTAATTTCAATTTTTTTTTGAGTTAGAAATAAACGCTAAAACAACCCATTTAACTCTGCATCAATTTTATTAATGATAGTCCCTAAATCTTCCGGGTTATCTACAAAGTCCAGTTTATCTACATCCAGTATCAGTAGTTTGCCTTTGTCATAGCTTTGTATCCATGCTTCATAGCGTTCGTTAAGTCGGCTCAGGTAATCTATCGAAATGGAGTTTTCATAATCGCGTCCTCGGCTGTGTATTTGTTTTACCAGGTTGGGTATCGAGCTGCGAAGGTATATAAGCAGGTCGGGTGCGCCTACAAAGCCCTCCATCAGTTCAAACAGCGATTTGTAATTATTAAAATCTCTGTTGGTCATGAGCCCCATAGCGTGCAGGTTGGGTGCAAATATATGGGAGTCCTCATATATCGTTCGGTCCTGTATAATGGTTTTACCGCTTTCGCGTATTTGCAATATCTGGTTAAAACGGCTGTTCAGGAAGTAAATTTGCAGGTTAAACGACCATCGCTCCATCTGGTGGTAAAAATCGTCCAGGTAGGGGTTGTCAACTACATCTTCATAGTGGGGTTCCCATTTAAAATGTTTTGCCAATAATCCTGTTAACGTGGTTTTTCCGGCACCAATATTTCCGGCTACAGCTATATGCATTATTCAGGTAGTGTTACGTTATATTGTATGATTTCGTTGTTGGTAAAAATAGACAAAATTTGGGCGGAATAGTAAAAATTTTCAAAGCTTTTTTCCACTATGGCTATCTTTTTCAGGCTTGTGTTTTCTGGGTTGTACAGGTACAATATCATGTCTTTTTCAAGTAAAACCTGCTTGTCGTTAACAAGTTGTATTTTTTTGAAATCGGGCAACTGCCCCAGGAAGTTTACTTTGCCAAATGGGTTTACGGCATAAAGGTTATTAACATCATCTGCCCAATAAAAATAGTTGTAGCCCGACTCGTAGTATTGCAATGTTTTGTTGAACGGAGGGGTTAAAGCTTTAAAAGTATTTGTAGCAGTATCATACAGCCCTACCTGTTGTGTGTTGGTGTCATATACCCAAAGCCTGTTTTGCGAGGCAAGCCCTACGGCTTCGGCAAGCAGGGGTTGTTGCAGTTCCGAAAAATTGATGCGGGTGGTTTCGTTCAACTGGCTGTCGAGTAACACGGCGGTATTAAAATTTTTATAGAAAAGCACTACCTGTAACGGGTTTTGTAAATCGACACGGTAAATATCGCCCAGCGACACGCTGTTGTATTTTACGCTGCTGCCGTCCTTCTCTTTTTTAAACACATTATTCTGAATGGTATATTTCCACCCGAAAGCATCTGTGCCAACGTAGCGCGCTGTAGTAATCGGAGTTTTGGAAAGCAATTTTGCAGGAATTGTTTTTTCCTGCGCCAACAGCGTGATATGGCTTAATATGATGATAAACAAAACTTGGAATTTCATATAAATACGAGTGCTTGTGGCTTATAAAAATAGTAATTACGCGGTATATGGCAGTGCTATTTATCATAATTTATTTAGGTACTCAGCAAAAGCTCTTTTTTTAAAATTTGTTAATTAATTGGTTAAGTGATTTTATGTCAGCGGAATTGATATATTTGCGCAATAATTAAAATCAAAAATGAAAATGAAAAAAATTGTTTATTCTTTATTTGTAGCAGCGTCACTAATGGTTTCATGCAGTTCTTCTGATGATTCAGACAACACTTCAACAGATGAATTTTCAAACAGTCCTGTTTCCGGGGTTGTTTACAGTGAAGATTTTACTATTGGCGGAGGTACAGCAAGGTCTATTGAGCTTAATGGCGTAGATAGCTTTTATATTTTCTTGAATGAAAATGCTGTAGATTGCGATTCGGATGTTGAAGAGTCTATATGGATAACCGTTCCTGCAGCAGTAGGTACGTACAACAGAGAAGATGGTGAAATGACACTTCAGTTCAGAGATGTTAACGGCGACGGTTTTGAAGGTACTCTTGATGGCAAAATAGAAATTACTGAAATTACCGAAACTATGGTTAAGGGGAAAGTAATGGCTGCCGGTTTTGATGAAGAAGAGAACAGCATCAACGGTACATTCTCAGTACAGTATTGCCCGCTATAAGGCACTCTTAATTAAATAATAATAAAGCCTGCTCTTTTTTTAAGAGCAGGCTTTTTTTATTCCCGTTTGTTATAAGTTCATCAGACGGAAAATGAATAGGAGAGTATATTATAAGAATATATTTATATTCTGTAAGGTAAAATAAATAATATTTATTATTTTTAGTTTAAATAATAGATAATAATTATATTTGTTGCTAACATAAAAATAATTATGGCAACAGATTTTCAGAATAAAAAAAGTGAATTCAGTTCACTTGCATTTCAGATAAGAGTAGATAATCAGGATTTTTTCAGAGGTAAAACACTTTCGAAGGTATTTATCATCGGCAAATCTGAAAAAGAACTTCCTATACTTCTTTATATCAATAAGAGTGTTCCGGAAGATATTAAAAGTCAGTTAGATACTGCTTTTAAAAGTGTTTTCGGATAATTCATTCGATTTGCATAAAAACAACAAAGAGGCTCAGGAGCCTCTTTATTGTTTTATATAGCTGAAAAATAATTAAATCCCGAAGGCTTCCTTTACCTTATCAACATAGTCCAGTTTTTCCCAGGTAAAAAGTTCTACTTCCACCGTTTTTTGTTCGCCGTTAGGCGCAGTAAACGTTTTGGTAACCGTTTCAGGCTTGCGCCCCATGTGTCCATAGGCAGCCGTTTCGCTGTATATAGGGTTTCTCAGTTTCAGGCGTTGCTCTATAAAATAAGGACGCATATCAAACAGTTGTTCTACTTTTTTAGCAATTTCACCATCAGTTAGTTTTACTTTGCTTGTACCATAGGTGTTTATATAAATACCCATAGGTTTAGCTACCCCAATAGCGTAAGACACCTGTACCAGTATCTCATCAGCTACACCCGCAGCTACAAGGTTTTTAGCAATGTGTCGGGTAGCATAAGCAGCGCTTCGGTCAACTTTACTTGGGTCTTTACCCGAAAATGCACCTCCACCATGCGCGCCTTTACCACCGTAGGTATCTACAATAATTTTACGACCGGTAAGCCCGGCATCGCCATGAGGACCACCTATTACAAATTTACCTGTAGGGTTAATGTGGTAGTGTATAGCATCATTAAACAAATGCGCATACTGCGGATTGTTTTTTATAATGCGCGGTATCAATATCTCTTTAATATCTTTTTCAATTTTTGCCAGCATAGCAGCTTCTTCAGCAAAATCATCATGTTGGGTAGAGATAACAATAGCCTCAATGCGTACAGGCTTGTTGTCATCGTCATACTCCAGTGTTACCTGGCTTTTAGCATCGGGGCGCAGGTAAGTAATTTCGCTGTTTTCACGACGTAAAACGGCAAGTTCCTGCAACAGTTTGTGCGACAGGTTCAATGCCAACGGCATATAATCTTCCGTTTCGTTGGTAGCATAACCAAACATCATACCCTGGTCACCCGCTCCCTGTTCTTCCTTACTCTGTCTGTCAACCCCTTGGTTAATATCCTGCGATTGCTCATGTATAGCCGAAAGGATACCGCAAGAGTTGGCATCAAACATATACTCGCTTTTGGTATATCCTATTTTTTTAATAACATCGCGTGCTATTTGTTGTACATCAAGGTAGGTTTTAGATTTTACCTCTCCGGCAAGTATTACCTGTCCTGTAGTTACTAAAGTTTCGCAGGCTACTTTCGAATCGGGGTCGAAAGCCAAAAAGTTATCAATTAATGCATCCGAAATCTGGTCAGCTATTTTATCAGGATGCCCTTCGCTCACTGATTCTGACGTAAATAAATATGCCATAAAAATTATTACTGTTAAGGAGGAGAGATAAGTGCAACGCGAAACTAAAGGGGAGAAGTATCCTGCTTTAGCATTTTTTAATGAGGTTGCAATCAGTACAAATCTTTCCTCGAAATTTATGCAGCAAAGGTATAAAACCTATTTGAAATAAAAAAAATGCTTTGCTTGTTTTAGGAATTTATTAGTAACAGGCACGAAAAGGTTATAGTGTTAAAGTTTTAAATTTTTCTTGTTTTGTAATAAAATAGTTCCGAAGTTTGTTTCAGTTAAAAATGAAATTATAATGAAATTTATTACCTGCCAATACCGCCGTCATACCATGTGGAATATTTCCCGGGAGGTTGCTATTGGTTCGTTTTAAATTTTTTAAAATATAAAAACACTAAGCCCTCCCAATATCAGGAGGGCTTTTTTGTTGCATACACTATAAAATTAGGACATTAAAAATGATAACATCTTTCGCACATACAACAACCTGTCGCCACACCATTTGCACCACATGGATGCAATGGCTGTATGCCCTGTTACCAAAGCGAAGAACGATTTGATTTTAGTATATAATTCATGTTCAGGCTCTTTTGGTAACTTCTCCAAAAGAGCCTTTTTTTTAAACATAATCATCAATACAAAATAATAATAAAGCTATGAATACCGCACAATCCATAAATGTACTCGGCTATACAGGGAACAACAAACAATTTGTTGTAAAAACCCTGAACACCGATTTGAGAATAAGCCAAAACTCCAAATACCCCGAACTGGAAGGGCCAAACCCATACGAATATATACTTGCCGGTTTTGCCGGCTGCATTAACGCTTTGGGGCAACGCGTGGCGCAGGAGCAGGGCATACCGCTAAACTCGCTGCAAATAGAAATTACAGGGAGCTTAAACCGGGAAGAAAAAGCCGGTAGTGTAAAACCGGGTTTCAGCAGTATAGAAATAAAATTGAAACCTGCTGCGCAAGTGTCTATAGAGGTATTGCAAAAATGGCTTGCCGAGGTACAGCAGCGCAGCCCTGCCTATCATACCCTTGTGAACAACACACCCGTAAACTTGATATTGTTTAAAGAATTTGCATACAACTGATATAAGTAAGTTGGATTATAAGTTGTTTTTGTTTGTTTGTTTATTTAGAAGAGCTGCCTTTGCGGCAACCAAAGGCAGCCTCTTTTAATGCTAAAAAAAATGCCATGAATCATAAAATAAATATAGTACTCTTCGGCATAGGTAATGCCGGGAGTGCCCTGATTAATAAAGTAGTAAAGAACAGGAAAAACCTTGTTCTTGAAGAAAAAATAGATATACGATTTCCTATAATAACTAACTCAACTGTGGCTTTCTATGAGAAGGAAGGCGTAAACTACTCATGGGAAGCCAATTTTATTCAGTTTGGGATACCGTTTAAAATGGACGATGTACTCAACTTTGTGCGTGCCTATAGTATGGAAAACCTTATTGCGATAGATGCTACCGCAAGCAACAGCCTGCCGGACGAATACCTCGAACTGATACGTAACGGTTTTAGTGTACTATCTATAAACGAGAAAGTAGCCAACCGTTCTGAAAATTTTGGGAAAGCAGTACAATTTCTTGCCGATAGTCGTGGGCTGGAGTATGAGTACCTTAGCCCTAAGGGGGATAAGACAAAGGTTGTAGAACAACTTTATAATGTCATACTTAAGGTTGTAGAGAAAAAGAAAAGAAAAGAAGAGCTATTGGGCTTCTGAAGAGTCACTTAAATAATTTTCTATGTTGTTCTTAAGGTAGTTATCTTTTTCATCGTAATGTAGCTCAGCTTGTACAAACTTGCCGATACAACTGCTTGTAAGAGAATCACTTTTGTTTTCAGTATAGGAGTACTTTCTAATCCCCAGGTTTGTTATAATAATTTTTTCATCATTAATAATTGCATTTATAGTATTTCGGGATTCATTACATCTTCCATCTAGAAATTCGATAGCTAAGGAATCAGAAGAAATTTTGTAAATACCCCAGTGTACATATGTATTATTTAGCATTACTTTTTGTCGTATGGCTTCCGGACTTTCATACAAGCCATTCCATGGACCTATCCTGCAAAAACCATCTTTATAGAATTGTATAAATCCATATGTTGGGGGCATTCTTTTATATACAATTAAATCAGTAGTATATGTACCAGAAATTGATTTTATTTCATAATAACCATCAGTACGGAGATCTGATAAACTGTCTAAAGTAAATCCCGGGTCATAAAACTCTATAGTTATCTTGCCTTGATTATTATGCTCAGGCTGTGTTTTACATGAAGTTAGTAGTGCTGCGATAGCAAATATGAAAAATCTTAATTTCATATGAAATTATATATGTAAATATAAAACAAATTTGTTTCGTAAACATATATTCCATTACTTTGTAGTGTTCTTATACACACTGATATGTTATCACGAAAGGCAGAGGGAATAGACCCGATGAAGCCTTAGCAACCCTTTAAACTTTTAAAGAAGGTGCTAAATTCTACCACAGTAATGCGGATAGATAACACACGAAATATTGCTTATCGCAATATTCTCACTCCCTTTTTTTGATGACATGTTTTTAGTAAAGTTTATATAACTGCCATAAGGCACTTTTTAAACTTTTGAACATTTAAACTTTTAACTGAAGACAATGTCAAAAATACAAGAAGCATTAAAAAACAGCATACTCATTCTCGACGGAGCAATGGGCACGATGCTGCAACGCTATAAATTTACCGAAGAAGATTTCAGGGGAGAACGCTTCGCCGATTTCCCGCATCCGTTACAGGGTAACAACGATTTACTTTCGCTCACGCAACCACAGGCAATAAAAGAAATCCACCGCCAATATTTTGAAGCGGGAGCCGATATTGTGGAAACCAATACCTTTAGCAGTACTACCATCGGTATGGCAGACTACCACATGGAACATTTGGTTTACGAACTCAATTACGAATCGGCACGATTGGCACGCGAAGCAGCCGATGAATTTACCAAAGCCAACCCTGATAAGCCCCGATTTGTAGCAGGCTCTATAGGGCCTACCAATCGTACCGCGAGTATGAGCCCCGATGTGAACGACCCTGGCTTTCGTGCCGTAACTTTTGATGAACTGGTTGTTGCCTATAAAGAGCAGGTTAAAGCACTGATAAAGGGCGGTGTCGATGTTTTGTTAGTAGAAACTATATTCGATACATTAAATGCGAAAGCAGCCCTTTTCGCTATCGAAGAAGTAAAAGACGAACTGAGTGCTAATATCCCAATCATGGTGAGCGGTACCATAACCGATGCTTCGGGGCGTACCCTTTCGGGGCAAACGGTAGAGGCTTTTCTTATCTCTATTTCGCACATTCCGTTGCTGAGTATAGGTTTTAATTGTGCTCTGGGAGCAGACCAGTTAAAACCGTACCTGAAACGACTGGCACAGAATACTACATTAAATATATCGGCGCACCCCAATGCAGGATTGCCTAATGCCTTTGGTGAATACGACCAAACCCCGCAGGAAATGCAACAACTCATAAAAGAGTACCTAAATGATAACTTAGTAAATATTATAGGCGGATGCTGTGGCACTACACCTGAGCACATCAGGCTGATAGCGGAAGCAGTAAGCCACATAAGCCTCCCCAACCCCTCCAAAGGAGGGGCTTTTGGCACTGATGAGGAAGCCCCTCCTTTGGAGGGGTTGGGGAGGCCTGAAACAGGACTTTTGCTATCGGGACTGGAGCCTCTCATTTTTCCTTATCGTCCTTTTGGCAAAACATCCCCTTCGGGGGTCGGGGGGCTGGCATTTATTAATGTGGGAGAGCGTACTAATGTTACGGGTTCACGTAAGTTTTTGCGACTGATAAAAGAGGAGAAATACGAAGAAGCACTGGATGTGGCTCGCGCTCAGGTAGAAGGCGGTGCACAAATTATCGATATCAATATGGATGAGGGGATGTTGGATGGCGTTCATGCCATGACAACTTTCCTGAACCTTATTGCAGCCGAACCCGATATTGCCCGAGTACCTGTAATGATTGATAGTTCTAAATGGGAAATCATCGAAGCAGGGCTAAAAGTTACACAAGGCAAAAGTGTGGTAAATTCCATCAGCCTGAAAGAAGGCGAAGAGCTTTTTATTAATCATGCCAAAAAAATAAAACGTTATGGTGCTGCCGTTATCGTGATGGCTTTTGATGAAGCCGGTCAGGCAGATACCTACCAAAGACGTATTGATATTTGCAAACGTAGTTATGATATATTAGTCAATAAAGTAAACTTCCCGCCACAGGATATTATTTTCGACCCGAATATATTTCCTGTAGCTACAGGAATGGAAGAGCATCGCAGAAATGCTTTAGATTTCTTTCAGGCAACTAAATGGATACGCGAAAACCTGCCCTATGCCCATGTGAGTGGCGGGGTAAGTAATGTATCGTTTTCTTTTCGCGGTAACGACAGGGTGAGAGAGGCAATGCACTCGGCATTTTTATACCATGCTATACAAAACGGGATGGATATGGGTATTGTAAATCCTGAGATGCTGGAAGTATATGATGAAATTGATAAAGAATTACTGGAGCATGTAGAAGATGTGCTGCTCGACAGGCGCGATGATGCTACCGAACGATTATTGGCATTAGCCGAAAAAGTAAGAGATTCAGATTCCCCTCTCCAAAAGAGAGGGGTTGGGGGAGAGGCAGAGTGGCGCGCCTTACCTGTTCAGGAAAGACTTACCCATGCCTTGGTAAAAGGGATTGATGAGTTTATAGAAACTGATGTTGAGGAAGCCCGACAGCAAGCTGCAAAACCTATTGAGGTTATCGAGATAAATCTCATGGCGGGAATGAATGTAGTGGGCGACCTTTTTGGCAGCGGAAAAATGTTCCTGCCACAAGTGGTAAAGTCAGCACGGGTGATGAAAAAAGCGGTGGCATATCTGTTACCTTATATAAACCAAGCCCCCTCCGCCCCCGAAGGGGGAACTTCCAAAGAGAACCTAAAAGGGCAACTATATTGGAAAACGGCTAATCCTGCTAATTACAATCTGCTCAAAGAATTTTGTAAACAGATGCGTAATAAACCTACTGAAGCTGAAAAGCTTTTATGGTACGCATTAAGCGGAAAAAAACTTGAAGGCTATAAATTCAGGAGGCAACATATTATAGGGAATTACATAACAGATTTCATTTGTTTAAAACAAAATTTAATTATCGAAGTAGATGGATTAATACACCAACTTCCTGAAAATAAAATTAGTGATGAGGAAAGAACCGCATGGCTTGAAGAACAAGGATATAAAGTAATACGCTTCATTAATGATGAGGTTTTATATAATATAGAATTAGTTTTAGATAAAATAGTAAGCACAATTAAAGAAAATGAGTCAGTAGCTCCCCCTTCGGGGGCGGGGGGGGCTGGTAATGCTGGCAAGATATTAATGGCAACCGTAAAAGGCGATGTGCACGATATAGGCAAAAATATTGTTGCGGTTGTGTTGGCGTGTAATAATTTTGAGATTATAGATTTAGGTGTGATGGTGCCACCCGAAAAGATAATCGAAACCGCCATAAAAGAAAAGGTAGATATTATCGGGCTTAGCGGTTTAATTACTCCATCACTGGATGAAATGGTGTATCTCGCCAAAGAAATGGATAAGCTCAATATCAGTATTCCGATTATGATAGGCGGGGCAACGACTTCGCGCGCGCATACTGCCGTAAAAATAGCCCCTGAGTACAGGGAAACCGTAGTACATGTAAATGATGCCTCGCGTGCGGTAACCGTAGCAGGGAATTTACTTAACGCCACTACTAAAAAGGACTATAGTACAAAATTACGCACCGAATATGATGAATTGCGAGAAGGCTATCTTAGTCGTGCGCGCGATAAAGACTATCTTACCATAGCGCAGGCAAGAGCGAATAAGTTACTATTGGATTGGGAAAATTACACTCCGGTTAAACCTGATTTTACAGGAGTAGCAACCATCGAACCTCAACTTTCCGATTTGGTTAGCTATATTGACTGGACACCGTTTTTCCAGACATGGGATTTGCATGGCAAATATCCTGCTATCCTTATCGATGCGGTTGTGGGCGAGCAGGCACAATCGTTATTTGAAGATGCACAGCAAATGTTACATAAAATAGTGAATGAAAACTCGCTGAAAGCGAAAGGTGTATATGGTATATTTCCTGCAAATCAGGTAAATGATGATGATATAGAGGTAAGCCTCCCCAACCCCTCCGAAGGAGGGGCTTTCGAAGTTGCTGTACCCCCTTTGGGGGATAGGGGGCTTTTTCTAACCCTTCGCCAGCAATCGCAAAGAACTAAGGGCGCGCCCAATATCGCTTTGGCTGATTTTATAGCTCCAAAAGCATCGGGTAAACAAGATTATATAGGAGCTTTTTGTGTAACTACCGGTTTTGGTGCAGATGAAAAAGCAAAGGAGTTTGAAGCGCAGCATGACGATTATAATTCGATTATGATAAAAGCGTTAGCCGACCGACTTGCAGAGGCTTTTGCCGAGTATCTGCATGAAAAGATACGTAAGGAAATTTGGGGATATGACAAAAGTGAGCAGCTTACTAATGATGCGCTGATAAAAGAAGAATATAAAGGCATTCGGCCTGCACCGGGTTACCCGGCATGTCCGGACCATTTGGAAAAGAAAACAATTTGGCAATTGCTTAGTGTAGAACAAAACACAGGTGTAAAACTAACTGAAAGCCTTGCCATGTTGCCTGCTGCATCAGTATCAGGATATTATTTTGCACATCCTGAGAGTAAATATTTTGGGTTGGGAAAAATAAAGCAAGACCAGGTAAAAGATTATGCCGAACGAAGAGGTATAACATTGGCGGAAGCCGAAAAATGGCTTAATCCTAATATAGCGCCTTAACCCACCGAAGAGGAATTCCTAAAGGAAATGAAAAGATTAAATAGTAACAAATAAATTGCCCGTAAAATCCCCTCCTTTGGAGGGGTTGGGGAGGCTTATGAAAGTAACCGAACATATAGAAAAAGCAAACGGAAAATCATTATTTTCCTTTGAGATATTACCGCCATTAAAAGGGCAAAACATACAGTCTATTTTTGATAGTATCGACCCGCTTATGGAATTCAACCCACCCTTTATAGACGTAACCTACCACAGGGAAGAGTACGAATATAAGGAACTGCCAAGCGGATTACTGGAAAAACGAATCGTAAAAAAACGTCCCGGTACGGTAGGTATTTGTGCAGCCATACAAAACAAGTATAAAGTAGATGCCATTCCGCATATATTGTGTGGCGGGTTTACTAAAGAAGATACCGAAAACTTCCTGATTGATTTGGATTTTTTAGGCATCGATAATGTGCTGGCACTTCGTGGGGATGCCGTAAAAAGCGAAATATATTTTAAACCTGAAAAAGAGGGAAATTGCTATGCCACCGATTTAGTTACGCAGATAGAAAACCTTAACAAAGGAATATATCTTGACGATCATTTACAAAATACCTCGGCTACCAATTTTTGCATCGGGGTGGCGGGCTATCCTGAAAAACACATGGAAGCCCCCAGCCTTGACAGCGACATTCATTTTCTGAAAAAGAAAATTAAAAACGGAGCTACCTATATAGTAACCCAAATGTTTTTTGATAACAAAAAGTTCTTCGATTTTGTAGCGAAATGCAGGAGCGAAGGCATTACAGTACCCATTATTCCGGGGTTAAAGCCTATTTCTACCAAAAAACAACTCAACCAGATACCCCATCGTTTTAAGGTTGATTTACCGGATGATTTAATTATGGAAGTAGTTAAAGCAAAGGATAACGAAGCCGTAACAGAGGTAGGTGCAGCATGGTGCATTGCGCAAAGTAAAGAGCTGATTGCCGCAGGCATACCCGTATTACATTATTATTCTATGGGAAAATCAGATAATATAAAGGAAGTGGCAAAGGCGGTTTTTTAAATTCTGTTATATTTGCTCCTCAATCCGTAAAATGAGGCATTTATTACTTTATTTTTTGTTGTTATTTCCCCTTTTACTTTTTGCCCAAAGCGGGGCAGAAGGCAAATATACCGTTGATGCTAATTATTTTTACGGCAATATAGTCCCGCACCGCAAGTCGATACAACACCTTATTACAGGACATCCTGAGGGAGTTGTTATTAGTTTTAACCGAAAAACTTTTGGTGAAAAAGAATGGGAGTCGGCATACAATTATCCCGATTGGGGTTTTTCATTTCATTATGAGGATATGAAAAATCAATCGTTAGGCGAAATGTACGGGCTGTACGGGCATTATAACTTTTACTTCCTCAAGAGGAACCTCGTCTTTCGCATAGGGCAGGGGATAGCCTATAATACCAACCCGTATGACAAAGAAACCAATTTTAGGAACTATGCCTATGGCGCGAGCGTTATGCCTACTACCTACTTTATGCTGAATTATAGTAAGCAGGATTTATGGCAAGGGATTGGGGTGCAGGCAGGACTATCCTTTATCCATCATAGTAATGCCAGTATGAAATCGCCCAATACCAGTACCAATACCTTTGCGGTAAATGTGGGGTTGAATTATACTTTTGATAAAAATGAAAACCGTACCTACATAGCCAGGCATCAGGATAGTATTCCGTATAAAGAACCGATACGATATAACATAGCCTTTAGGGGCGGGGTTAACGAAAATAATGTTATTGGTGGTGAGCAGTATCCTTACTACGCCGTGTCTTTTTATGCAGACAAACGATGGAGCAGAAAGAGTGCCTTTCAGTTGGGAGTCGATTTTTTCTGGCCTAAATACCTGGAGGGGTACATCGAGTTTAAATCCGTTGCGTTTCCCGAAGAAAATGTAGATCCCGACACCGATTACCGAAAAGTAGGCGTATTTGCGGGGCATGAATTGTTTATAAACAACCTGTCTCTCGAAGCACAGGCAGGGGTATATGTATATGAACCTTTTAAATCAACAGGAAGCCTGTACCAAAGGGTGGGCATGAAATATTATTTCGGTAAAAAAATATTTGGCGGAATTAGCCTTAAAACACATGCTGCAAGAGCAGAAGTGTTAGAGTTTAGTATGGGCATAAGACTATAAGTTATGAATGTGATACAACGATTTACTTTTTTAATTATCGCATTGCAGTTGGTAACTGCCTGCAACAGCGACTCGGCTCTTGAATGTTTCAGGACAGCAGGCGATGCTGTACAATATGATATAGCTGTTGCCGATTTTAATGCAATTCATATTTCGGCGGGTATCGAGCTGGTTATAAAAGAAGGAACAGAACAACGGGTAACAGTACATACAGGAGAAAACCTAAAAGAGTATATCACTGCGGAAGTTATAGAGGGAGAGTTATTCATTACCAACAGCAACAACTGTAACTGGACACGGGACTATAACAGTACTACAGTATATGTAACCACACCGCATCTCGAAAAAATATACTCTGCTTCGCAGTTCGCAGTGAAATCTGACGGAGTCCTTACTTTTCCTTCTCTGGCAATACAGTCTGGTTTGTTCAGCGAAACAGCATCAGGTACTTTCGAATTAGAAGTAAACACCGAATATCTTCTGATTGAAGATGACCAGTTTTCCTATTATGAAATTAGCGGAGCAGTAAACGAGCTTTTTGTAAAGTTTTATAACGGCGATTCACGATTTGAAGGCAGCGGGCTGATTGCCCAAAAAGCAGAAGTTTTTCAGCGAAGCTCAAACGATATCATTATAAACCCGCAACAGGAGGTAAAAGGTACTATCTATTCCACAGGTAACTTGGTGCTGAAAAACGAACCGCCTGTTGTAGTGGTAGAACAACTGTACTCAGGGCATATAGTATATCAGTAAAGTTAATCCTCGTTTTTAGTCATTTCCCTGAATACGGCTTCCAGATTTTTATTCTTCAGATTGAGTTGTAATGTTTTTAACCCATTATCATGGGCAAAATCGAAGATTGACGGACGCATATCTTTATCAGTAGAAAAAGTAAGTTCCCAGGTAAAATCAAAAGTATTTTTATACGAAACAAGGTGCGGAATATTTTGTATAAGCTGCTCTTCCACTCTGTAATCAAAAGCCACCTCAATAACTTGTTCTTTATTTTCAGAGAGGCTGTTTATTTTGCGGTCAGCAACAATTTTACCTTTGTTAATAATAATAACCCTGTCGCAAATAGCCTCTACCTCCTGCATAATGTGAGTAGATAGGAATACGGTTTTATTTTTACCAATGTTTTTTATCAGTTCCCGTATTTCTACAAGCTGGTTAGGGTCAAGCCCTGTAGTGGGTTCATCCAGTATCAGTACTTCGGGGTCGTGCAGCAGTGCTGTGGCAAGCCCCACACGCTGACGATACCCTTTAGAGAGTTGCCCTATTTTTTTATTGGCTTCAGGGGTTAAGCCTGTAAGCTGTATTACTTCTTCAATACGCGCTTTAGGTACTTTATATACATCGGCATTAAAGGCAAGATATTCGCGCACATACAAGTCAAGATACAAAGGGTTATGTTCCGGCAGGTAGCCTATTGATTTTTGTACCTCTTTTTGCTGCGAGGTTACACTACTGCCGTTTACCAAAGCTGTACCTTCGTCAGCATTAAGATAGGTAGTAAGTATTTTCATTAGTGTAGATTTCCCCGCTCCGTTCGGACCCAAGAAACCAACAATTTCACCCCTTTTTATGGTAAATGAAACAGTGTCGAGCGCTTTTTGCTCGCCATAACTTTTAGAAATATCCTTAACCTCTATTGACATAGCCTATTTGTTTTAAGCAAAAGTAACAAGAAAAACATTAAAAAAACACCTGTCATTTTTTATATAAATTATAAGCTGCTCTGTGTGGGTTTAATAATGCCTTAATACAGGAACAGGGATTTATAATTACTTTTGGCAGCAGGGTCTTTTTTTAACATTTATTATAACATAAAAACGCTTTTTTATGACTGAAATTATATTGTCGGTAATTGGTGGGTTAGTTCTGTTTCTTTTTGCCGTATTTAGTCTTTCCGACGCTATTTTAAGTGTAGTGGGCGATAATGTAAAAAAGTGGATTGCACGTTTTACTTCCAATATATTTTCAGGTATAATTACGGGAACTGTAATAACTGCTATTGTAGATTCTTCCTCTGCGGTAATTATAATAACCATTATTCTGGTAAATTCTAAAGCTCTTACTTTTAAACAGGCTATGGGAATAGTTATGGGCGCTAATATCGGTACTACCATCAGTAGCCAGATTATTGCTATGGATGTGAGCAAATATTCTCCTGTTTTACTGCTTATAGGTTTTTTATTACTGTTTATTTCAAAATCGGTTCGATTGAATAGTGTTGGCAAAGTTATATTATATTTCGGAGTGTTATTCTTCGGGTTGTTCACGATGGAAAAAGCGGTAGAGCCTTTACGTGAAGAGGCTTATTTTGCCGAGTGGCTCAAAAGTGTAGAATCGCCGGTTTTCGGAGCCTTAATGGGCGCTTTAATTACGCTGGTCGTGCAATCGTCTTCAGCCACTATGGGTATGGCTATTATCTTGGCAAAAAAAGGTTTGCTCAGTCTGTCAGGAGGTATAGCCATTATGCTGGGCGCAGAGTTGGGTACATGCAGCGATACCTTACTGGCTACCATAAATGGTAGCAGGCAGGCATTAAAAACGGGTTTATTTCACTTATTATTTAATATTCTTTCTATTATTTTAGGACTGCTGTTGTTTTATCCCTTTACAGAACTGGTAGAAAAAACAGGTAGCGGCGAGCATGTAGAACACCTTGTAGCTAATGCACACATGATGTTCAATATTGGCGGTGTGTTGCTGTTTGTATGGTTTGTACCGCTTTTCGAAAAACTGTTAAACAAAATGCTGCCTGAAAAGAAAGTAGCCCAATAACTCGTTTTTAATACAAGTTACTTTCTGTATTTATAATACAAAAGCAGTAAATTTGTTTTATAATGCAGAAAATGGAAAATAACAGCGAAATGAGGCAGTGGCTGGACGACCTACAACTGTCGCACCCATTGGTAATAGCAGGACCTTGCAGTGCAGAGACCGAAGAGCAGGTGTTGGATATAGCAAGGCAACTTAAAGATAGTGATGTAAGTATATACCGTGCTGGGATATGGAAACCCCGCACCCGCCCCGGAGGTTTTGAAGGCGTGGGAGCCATCGGGCTGGAGTGGCTGCAAAAAGCCAAAGCCGAAACAGGTTTGCTAATGGCTGTAGAAGTGGCAAATGCCAGCCATGTAAAACTCGCTTTGGAGCATGATATTGATGTGTTGTGGATAGGGGCGCGTACTACCGTAAACCCTTTTGCAGTACAGGAAATAGCCGATGCACTGCAAGGAACAGATAAAATAGTGCTGATAAAAAACCCCGTAAACCCGGATCTTGCTTTATGGCTTGGCGGAGTGGAACGGATATATAATGCAGGTATTCGCAAGCTGGGAGTAATACATCGGGGGTTTTCTACCTACGAGAAAACTAAATACCGCAACATACCCGAATGGCAAATACCGATTGAACTGCATGACCGTTTTCCGGATATGCCTATTATATGCGACCCTTCGCACATTACCGGCAGGCGCGATATGATACAGCAAGTATCGCAACAGGCACTTAACCTGAATTATAATGGGTTGATGATAGAAACGCATAATAATCCTGATAAAGCATGGAGCGATGCCGCACAGCAGGTAACTCCTGACATGCTGAAAGAGATACTGCAAAACCTTATACTGCGTAAACCAACCGATGAAACAAGCGAGTTTAATGACAGGTTACAAAACTTGAGGCTTCGTATAGATGAATATGATGCAAAAATGATGGAAGCTTTAGGCAAACGCATGCAAATTGCCGAAGATATAGGAGCATTAAAAAAAGAGAATAACGTAGCGGTGTTGCAAAATAAACGCTGGAATGAGGTACGCAAACGTATGATGGCTATAGGAACTGAAAGAGGACTTACGGAGGAATTTATAGACCGGCTTTTTAAAGCCATACATCAGGAAAGCATAGGGCATCAGGAAAAGATTATTAATAGTAGTGATGATGTTACTACTTAGTTTATGGTAGTCAGTTATTACATAAACTGCTTATCTTTGTCGCTATGACAGGACTCGTATATAAATCTACAGGAAGCTGGTACAACGTAAAAGCCGATGACGGTACTTTTTATGAATGCCGTATAAAAGGTAAATTCCGTATTCAGGGTATTAAGAGTACCAATCCGGTTGCGGTAGGCGATGTGGTAGATTTTGAAATTGAGGAAACCGGCGATGCTGTTGATGCTGTTATTACCACTATACACGAGCGTAAGAACTACATTATACGCAAATCGGTAAACCTGTCTAAACAAGTACACATTATCGCTTCTAATATCGATAAGCTTTTTCTTTTGGTTACTATCAATAATCCGCCCACAACCACAAGTTTTATAGATCGTTTTTTGGTCACCGCCGAGGCATATGGCATAGAAGCAATACTTGTATTTAACAAAATAGATACTTTTGACAGGGAAATTGAAGATGAGCAGCTCTACCTGCAATATATCTACGGTCGTATTGGCTATACCTGCCTGAAAGTTTCGGCTGTTGAGGGTAAAGGTATTGAAAAGCTAAAGGATGAAATGAAGGACAATGTAAGTATGTTTTCCGGTCACTCAGGTGTAGGGAAATCTACATTGGTAAATGCTTTGCAGCCATCACTTAACCTAAAAACCAAGCAAATTTCCGAACAGCATAGCCAAGGGCAGCATACCACTACCTTTGCCGAAATGTTTGATCTTGATTTTGGAGCAAAAATTATAGATACGCCCGGCATACGCGGTTTTGGTATAGTAGATATGGAAAAAGGCGAAATAGGCGACTACTTTCCTGAATTTTTTGCCTTGAAAGACCAATGTAAGTTTAATAACTGCCTGCATAAAGAAGAACCGCATTGTGCCGTTAAAGATGCGCTTGACGAAGATAAAATTGCATGGTCGCGTTACCGCAGTTACCTGCAAATGCTGGAAGGCGATGAC
Source organism: Flavobacterium salilacus subsp. salilacus (assembly GCF_004634195.1). Classification (GTDB taxonomy): domain Bacteria; phylum Bacteroidota; class Bacteroidia; order Flavobacteriales; family Flavobacteriaceae; genus Flavobacterium; species Flavobacterium salilacus. The sequence continues at coordinate 279,522 of NZ_SKBP01000001.1, read as the reverse complement.
GACAACTACCGCACCGATATTTATGGTGATGGTAAAAACAATGAAGAGTAAATGAGGGTGGTACTGCAACGAGTAAGCGAAGCATCGGTAACTATAGCAGGCAGTAAAGTAGCCGTTATAGATAAAGGGTTGCTTATCCTGCTGGGTATTGAGGATGCCGATACGGAAGAGGATAGTATGTGGCTTACAGGAAAAATTAATAAACTCAGAATATTTGGCGATGAAAACGGTGTAATGAATCGCTCGATTCAGGATATAGGTGGCGATATTATTGTGGTTAGCCAGTTTACACTACACGCTGCTACAAAAAAAGGCAATCGCCCATCCTACATAAAAGCTGCAAAACCTGAGGTTGCCATACCGCTATATGAAAACTTTATAACGGTACTGGAAAAAGACTTAGGTAAAAAGATACAAACAGGACAATTTGGTGCTGATATGAAAGTAGCATTAGTAAACGATGGTCCCGTTACAATATTAATAGATAGTAAAAACAGAGAATAAAATTTTGAGGTTTTATAAATTCGGTTATTTTTGACAAAAAAATATTAACATGTTTTTAAGAATTTCATTATTATTCTTCTTTTTAGCTCAACAAAACCTTTATGCTCAATACAATGTATCGATAGTAACGCTCCCTGATACACTAAAGGAAAATGCAAATGCAGTTATTCGTTTTGACGAAAAGATAATCAATATATCTTCCAAAAAGTCAATGACTATTGAAACGAAAAGAATAATTACTGTTCTTAATGAGCATGGCGTGAATTATATTAATGCCGCTGAATTTTTTGATAACTCAACCCATATTAAGGCTATAGAGGCTGTTGTTTATGATAGTTTTGGTAAAGAAATTAAAAAAATCAAGAAAAAAGATTTTAAAGAACGTTCAATTTCTGAGGGTTCTATAATAACCGACAACAGGCTGCTATATCTTGATTATACACCTATACACTACCCGTTTACAGTAGTTTACACCAGTAAGACAGAAACTTCGAATACCGCTTTTATACCCCGATGGATGCCTATAGAAGCCTGGTATATCAGTACCGAAAAAGCAACTATAAGTATAACTTGTGCGTCTGATTTAGGCTTTAAATACAAAACTTATAATTTTGATGAAGGTGTTTTAAAAACAGAAAAGAAAGGCAATACAATACAACTGACTGTAGAAAATCTGCCAGCTTATAGATATGAGGATTACTCACCCTCTTTACACAAAGTATTTCCCAATGTACTTTTTAGTCTTACCACCTTTAACCTTGAAGGGGTAGAGGGCGAGGCTTTAAACTGGGAATCTTTCGGGACATGGATGTATCATAACCTTCTTACAGGTACTGATGAGTTGCCCAAAGAAACTATTGCCAAAGTACAGGAAATGACAGCAGGCGCAAATACTCCTTTAGAAAAAGCCAAAATAATTTATCAGTATATGCAAAACAAAACCCGATATATAAGTATTCAGCTTGGTATTGGCGGTTGGAAGCCTATGCTTGCTAAGGATGTGGACAGGCTGGGCTATGGCGATTGTAAAGCATTGACTAATTATACAAGAGCATTGTTGCATGCTGCGGGTGTAGAAGCTTATTATGCAGTAATATACGGCGACAGGGGTAAGCGTGATATTAAGGAAGACTTTGTATCGATGCAGGGTAATCATGTTATACTTGCCATACCTGATAATAATGAATTGGTATGGCTGGAGTGTACCAGCCAGCAACTGCCATTTGGTTTTCAGGGCGATTTTACAGATGACAGGACGGCTCTTTTGGTAAAGCCCGAAAAAAGTTGTTTAGTTCGAACCTCAGTATATAACACAAAAAAGAATACACAATTTGCTAAAGGAGAATATACCCTAACACCCGATGGTGCCATTATAGGGAGTATAAAAATCACATCGGCAGGCTTACAATATGATGATAAATATAGCTATGCAACTGCCTCTCCTGATGATTTAGACAGGATATACAAAAACCGATTCAGTAATATTAATAATCTGAAACTGAAAAAAACAGAGCTTAAAAATGAACTTGATACCCAAGAGTTTATAGAGGATATTAGTATCGAAGCCGGAGGTTATGGAAATAGGAGCGGTAACAGAATAATATTTGCAGTAAATGCTTTTAACCAATCCTCTCTCATACCACAACGTTACCGAGACAGGAAAATGCCTATGGAGATAAGGACCGGATTTTATGATGTGGATGAGGTAAGCATAAAACTGCCTGAAGGCTTTGCCATAGAGGCAAAACCGGATAATGTAACCCTTACAGATAAGTTTGGCGAGTATAAAGCGGAGTATGTTGTGGTAAGCCCGAATGAAATACTGTATAAGCGTTCGCTTATGATTAATAACGGGCTTTACGATAGTGCTGATTATGAGAATTACCGGCTTTTCAGAGAAAAAATAGCACGCAACGATAATGCTAAAATGGTACTTGTAAAAAACTAAACCAATCTTATATTATATATTATGAAAATTCGATTAATTGCCTTATTTGTTCTTTTTTCAAGCCACATTACACTACAAGCACAAGAGTTTGAGTATGAACTTGGTGAAGTTACTAAAGAAGAATTGGCGCAAACAAGCCACCCTCTTGATAAGGATGCCTCTGCCGCAATTTTATTCAGTAAAGGCGAGACTTACATGATTTATTCAGAAAGAGAAGGTTTTGAGCTGATTACTGAAGTAGATATGAAAATTAAAATATATAATAAAGATGGTTATGATTGGGCAAACAGATCAATACAATTTTATGATCCGGGCTCTGACAGAGAAGAGGTAAGTATATCTAAAGCTTATACTTATAATTTAGAGGACGGCAGTATAAAAAAAACAAAACTGAAAAGTGAGGGTGAATTTACAGAAGAGGTTAACAAATACTGGAAACGTAAAAAAATTGTAATGCCGGATGTAAAAGAGGGCAGTATAATAGAATATAGGTATAAAATAACATCGCCCCATATCAGTACTTTTCCTGAGTGGCGTTTTCAGGAGGGAATACCTGTAGATCACTCTAAGTATGTGACCAAAGTACCTGAATATTTTACTTATACCCCAAATTTCAGAGGATACCACATGCCAAAGGTTACTCAAGAAAAAGTAAGTAAGAGTATAAGTTTTACCACCAAGAACAGATCCGAAGGGATGGTTACACAGACTACATTTGACAATAGCAAAGTAGATTATCTGGAAACCATTACCGGCTATGAGTTTACCAATCTTCCTGCAATGAAAGATGAGTCTTTTGTCAGTAATATTAATAACTATACCGCCAGCATCGAGCACGAAATAACCATGATAAAATACCCCAACCAGCCTCTAAAATCTTTTTCGGCAACTTGGGAGGATGTAGCAAAATCAATTTACGATAATGAAAATTTTGGTGTAGAGCTGAAGAAAACGGGTTATTTTGAAGAGGATATCAATGCATTACTTTCGGGGTTAAAAACATCTGAAGAAAAGATGAATGCTATATATTATTATGTTAGAGATAAAATGAACTGGAATGAATATTACGGATATTCATGCCAGGAAGGTGTAAAAAAAGCCTATAAAGATAAAGTAGGTAATATAGCCGATATTAACCTGATGCTTACAGCTATGCTTCGTTACGCAGGTTTAGATGCAAACCCGGTATTGGTTACTACCCGATCTAATAAAATAGCCCTGTTTCCTAATCGCGATGCATTTAACTATGTTATTGCTGCGGTACAGTCGGGCAATAAAACAATACTGTTAGATGCTACATCAAAGTCAGCAAAGCCTGATATTTTACCCATTAGGGCTATTAATTGGTTAGGCAGGCTCATCAAGAAAGATGGAGTTTCTGGAGAGATACCACTATTGCCTACAACTCCGTCTATGGAATCTATCAGCCTTCTGGCTACATTGGATGCTGACGGAAAATTGAAAGGACAGCTAAAAACCCAGTACTTTGATTATAATGCTTATGCTTTTAGGGAACGTTATACCAGTTTGAGCAAGGAGAGCCGTATAGAGCGAATTGAGGAAAGCTATAAAGGTATTGAGGTCAACAATTATGAGATAGCCAATGCAAAAGATTTTGATAAACCGGTTACGGAGCAATATGAATTTACCCACAACGGCGATGGAAATATTGATATAATAGGCGATAAAATTTATATTAACCCGATGTTTTTCCTTACACAAAGCGAAAATCCTTTTAAGCAGGAAAAGCGCGAATATCCTGTCGATTTTATATTTCCGCGTCAGGACAGGTACATGATTAGTGTAACCTTACCCGAAGGTTATACCGTAGAGTCTGTTCCTCAATCCCTTTCACTCGCTATGGAGCAGAATATAGGCAGTTTTAATTATAATGTTGTTGTTAATGATAATCAGTTGATAGTACGTGCTATGCTGCAACTTAATTATGCTTCTATACCTCAGGACTACTACCTTACTATAAAAGATTTTTTTCAGAAAACTATAGAGAAACAAAACGAAAAAATTATTATTACTAAAAATAAATAGATGAAAAACATAACCCTGTTAATTGCTTTTACTTTCCTGTCATTTGGTGCATTTGCCCAAAAGTTTGAGTTGGGAAATGTGAGTATCGATGAATTAAAAGAGAAAGCCCATAAAGAAGACCCATCAGCGCCTGCGGCAGTTTTATATGAAAAAGGGGTAACCTATTTTGATTTTGACAGTTCGGGAGATTGGATAATTGTTACTGATGTGGAAGTAAGAACTAAAATTTATACTAAAGAAGGTTATAGTCATGCTAATGTGGAAATACCTTACTATACCAAAGGCTTGGATAAAGAAGAGGTTATATTTACCGATGTTGTTACCTATAATCTGAATGGTGATAAGATAGAAAAAACAAAACTCAAAAACGAAGGAGAGTTTAAAGAAAATTATAGTGTTAACTGGCATGTAAAGAAGATAACCCTGCCTGCTGTAAAAGAAGGCTCCATCATAGAATATCATTATCAAAAAAAATCGCCTTTTATAAGAAATATACCTGCATGGTATTTTCAGGGAGAATTACCCGTTAATAATACTGAATATACTATAAAAATACCTCAATATTTTACTTATAACAGGATATTGAGCCCGTATTTTCCCATAAAGGAAGAACAGGATACAAAAAAGACAACAAGAATATATAGTAACCCTAATCCTAAGGGCGGGTATGGTCAGAGCAGTTCGGTGTTGAAAAACGAAGTAGGTTCAGTAGTTTTTTACGAAATAATTAAAAAATATCAAGCTGAAAATGTACCAGCATTAAAAGGTGAGCATTATGTGGACAACATAAAGAATTACCTTTCATTTGTAAAACATGAACTCGCTAAAACGAATTTTCCTAATCAAGAAGAGAAAAAATATGCATCAGACTGGGATGCCGTTGTAAAATCAATTTATAACGACGAAAATTTTGGCAGAGAGCTTGACGAAAAAAGCTATTTTGAGGATGATATAAGAGCACTTGTTGCCGGAACAAATATGACAAGGGACGAACTTGTTGCCATAATATATAACTATGTAAGAGACCGAATGACATTTAACAAAGAGTTTAAATATGAATGTACAAACGGTGTAAAGAAAGCCTATGCGGAGAAGACAGGTAATGTTGCCGAGATAAACCTAATGCTTATTGCCATGCTGCGCTATGCAGGGCTGAATGTTAATCCGATATTGATTAGTACACGCGCTAACGGACATGTATCTTTTGTTAACAGAACAGAGTTTAACTATGTGGTTGCAGGCTTGGAATCGCAAAATGGGATTGTATTTTTAGATGCTACTTCCAAAAATGGGGTACCGGGTTTATTACCTATAAGAGCATTGAATGTAACAGGCAGAATAATAAGAGAAAACCTTTCTTCTGCCGAAGTATTTCTTACTCCCGATATAAATTCGGTTGAAAATAATATTGTTATGGCAAACCTTAAAAGCGATGGCAGTATGGATGGACAAATTAGAACGCAATATTTTGATTATAATGCATACATGTTTAGAGAAGCTTATCTTGACACAAATCAGGATAGTTATATTTCGAAAAGGGAAAAGGAATTAGGTAATATAATAATATCAGATTATAAGCTTACTAATGATAAAGAATATGACAAGCCGGTTACAGAAGGTTTCTCATTTCAAAACACCGCTGCCGCAGATGTTATAGGTGATAAAATATATATTTCGCCAATGTTGTTTTACGCCATTAATGGAAATCCTTTTAAGCAGGAAAACCGTACTTACCCTGTAGATTTTATTTACCCTCATCAAGACAGATACAACATCAGTATCACTATACCCGAAGGTTATATGATAGAAACTATGCCTGAGTCGGCAACAGTGGCTATGGAAGGCAATATCTGTACTTTTCGTTTTAATATAGCGCAACGGGGCAACCAAATACAAATGTCAATAAGTAATGATGTTAATGTAGGGAGGTTAAACCCGGAATACTACAACGACCTTAAGACATATTTTAATGATATGCTTAAAAAGCAGAACGAAAAAATAGTACTTAAAAAACTATAACGCTTTTAAAATTTATCAAATGCGTTTTAAGATCATAACAATTTGTCTGGTGTTGTTGTCCGGTTTGCAGCTTACTGCTCAAGAGTTCAATTTAGGTAAAGTAAGCAGGGAAGAGTTAGAACAAAAATCACATCCTGATGATCCGGATGCACCTGCCGCTATATTATATCGTAGTGGTAATACCTCTTTTATATTAGATGGAGATGGAAAATTATACATGATTACAAAGGTGGATACCCGTATAAAAATTTATAAAAAAGAGGGTTATGAATATGCTACCGATGAGCTTGTGTATTATACGGGCGGGCGAAGAATAAGAGCCTATTATTCCAATGCCTGTACCTATAATCTTGTTGACGGTAAAATTGAGGAAACAAAATTAAAAGAAGAAGGAGAATTTGATGAAGACATAGTTGAAGATTATAGTATTAAAAAAATAACGCTTCCCAACGTAAAGGAAGGCAGTGTAATAGAATATAGATATACCATAAAAACGCCTTATTATACAAATATAAGAGATTGGCATTTTCAATATGAAATACCGGCAAATTATGTAAGCTATAAGTTATCTATACCCTCATGCTTTGTCTTTAATACCCTATTATATGGTTATGTCGATGTAGATAAATCAGAACCTAAACTGACCCGAGGTGTTACTAAATACAATGAGTTTACAACGACATATACAGCAAAAAATGTAAAAGCTTTAAAACAAGAAGCCCATGTAAACAATATAGATAATTATCGATCTACATTAAAACATGAATTAGCATTAACGCACTTTGACGGAGAGCAAAAAAAAGAATATACAACCACTTGGTCCGCAGTTGCCAAGCAAATATATGAAGATGAAGATTTTGGAAAAGAATTAAAACATGATTCTTATTTTGAAGATGATTTATCAGCACTCTTAGCAGGTATAAAAACTCCTGAAGAGAAAATGGAAGTTGTTTTTAACTATGTTAAATCGAGAATGAATTGGAACGAAGAGAATAGTTATTATTGTGAGCAAGGAGTAAAAAAAGCCTATGAGGATAAGGTTGGTAATACAGCCGAGATTAACCTCATGCTTACTGCCATGTTACGCTATGCAGGACTGGATGCTAACCCTGTGCTTATAAGTACCCGCTCTAACGGTATAACTGCTTACCCCAGCGTGAGAGGATTTAACTATGTAATAGCATCCGTCAATATAAATGATACTATAATCTTATTGGATGCTACAAGCAAATATACAGCTCCGGGAATTTTGCCGAAAAGGACACTAAACTGGAAAGGAAGACTGATAAAAAAAGACGGCTCTAATGAGGAGATTGAACTTATACCTACCAAAAATTCTTTAAAATCCACTGCTATTACAGCCGATTTATCTGCTGATGGAAATATTTCAGGAAAAGCGCGTCACACTTACTTTGATTTTTATGCCTATAATTTTCGTGAAGCGTACGCAGAAAGGAATGAAGAAAACTATGTTGCCGGCATTGAGGAAAAATACAATAATATTATTGTAAACGATTTCAAGTTGTCGAATGTTGATGATGTATCAAAACCTATTAATGAAGAATATAATTTTACAACTGATAATGAGACAGAGTTTATAGGCGGTAAAATATACTTGAACCCGTTATTATTTGTTACAGCAAAAGAGAGTCCTTTCAAACAGGAAAAACGTGAATATCCGGTTGATTTTGTTTTTCCTATGCAGCAGAAAAGTATAATACTTCTCAATCTTCCCAAGGGATATATAGTGGAGTCTTTGCCCAAACCTGTAAATGTGGTAATGGAAGAAAATATTGGTGAATTTAAATATAATATTGCGGTTATAAATAACCAATTGCAAGTTGCAATTACCCATTCAATAAATTATGCTATCATACCTCAGACATATTATACTACGTTAAAAGATTTTTACCGGAGTATGATAGAAAAACAAGCTGAAAAAGTAGTACTTAAAAAAGTAGAATAATGGATATAAAAAACGCACAACAGGAAGTAGATAACTGGATAAAAGAACATGGCGTTCGCTACTTTAACGAACTTACCAATATGGCACAACTTACCGAAGAGGTAGGAGAAGTAGCCCGCATTATAGCCCGCAGGTATGGTGAGCAAAGCGAGAAAGAAAGCGATAAAAATAAAGACTTAGGAGAAGAACTTGCTGATGTGGTTTTTGTAGTATTATGCCTTGCCAACCAAACAGGAGTAAACCTGCAAGAAGCTTTTGATAAAAAAATGAATCTGAAAGCAAAGCGCGACCACGACAGGCATCATAACAACGAAAAGTTGAAATAAAATTACTATTTTTGAATCAAGTAATTCAAAAACAGGATTATGAAACAAAAAGTAATACACTTTGTCGGTGGGTTTATCATGTATGCCATATTAGCCTCGCTTTTGATTTTAATATTTGATATTGATATGCCTAATCAATGGGGGTATATCATATCATGGGCTGTATGCATGTCACTGTTCGAGATGTTTGTAATAACTCCCCTGCGTAAAAAACTCACTGCAAAAAAGCAGTAAAGCAACAACAATAGGTTTTATATAAAAACCGCTACCGTAATGGATATAAAAATAAATCCGATAAAAACCATTCAATCGGCTGAACTCGTATTGTCAGGGAGTAAATCCGAAACCAACAGGCTTTTACTATTACAGGCACTTTTTCCGCAAATTAATATTCAAAACATATCCGATTCTGACGATAGCACTGTAATGCAGGAAGCACTCAACAGCACTGCCGATATTATAAATGTGCATCATGCAGGTACTGCTATGCGTTTTCTTACGGCCTATTTTGCCATGCAAGAAGGCAGAGAGATAGTGCTCACAGGTTCTGAAAGAATGAAACAACGCCCCATAGGTATAGTGGTTAAAGCACTTAACAATCTTGGAGCTCAAATAACCTATACAGACAAAGAAGGCTATCCGCCGCTAAAAATAGTCGGGAAGAAACTGACTAAAAGCAAGGTTAGCATCAATGCTAATGTAAGCAGCCAATACATAACGGCATTGCTATTAATAGGATCAAAACTGGAAAATGGTCTTGAAATTACACTTGAAGGAGAAATTACCTCATTACCCTATATAAACATGACACTTGCGTTGCTTAAAGAAGCAGGTATTGTAGCAAGTATGAATGATAATAGAATTGAAGTAAAACCAAAAACTGAAAGCCAAATTTCGGTAAACCTTGTAGTGGAAAGCGACTGGAGCTCAGCATCCTATTTTTATGCCATACTCGCTTTGTCACCATTGGGCAGTACAATAACCCTATCATCATTTAAGCAAAACAGCTTTCAGGGCGATGCAGCCTTAGCAGAAATATACACCAGGTTTGGAGTTACCACCATTTTCAATAATAATGCTATTACATTGAGTAAAACCAAACCCCATCAACCATCAATCATCAATTTGTCGCTCAACAATACCCCTGATATAGCCCAAACCATAGCAGTTACCTGTTTGGGTTTAGGCATGGCGTGCCACCTTACTGGACTTCATACACTAAAAATAAAGGAAGCTGACCGACTTGAGGCGCTTAAAACAGAACTTGAAAAATTTGGAGCAACCGTTACAGTTACTCAGGATAGCCTTACTTTGCAACAACACAACCTGCCTTTAAATGAAGGAGTTTCTGTCGCAACCTATAACGATCACAGAATGGCTATGGCATTTGCACCGCTCGCACTAAAAACCGCTATTACTATTAACAATGCTGAGGTAGTTTCTAAATCCTATCCTGCTTTTTGGGATGATATCGAAAAGCTCGGATTTACAATTAACAGGCTGTAAAAAAATTCTGAGACCTTGTTTTTACCCCATTAGTAATATATTACAATAAATATATTGCAAAACACTTGACAACGCCTGCTTTACGGTAGTATATTTGCACCCAATTATAGTAGCGCACCTATTGCGCTGAAATTAAAGATACAAATATGAAATTATCAAACTTCAATTTCAACCTGCCCACCGAATTGCTTGCCGAATTTCCTGCCGAAAACAGAGATGAAGCCCGTTTGATGGTTATAGACAGGAAAACAAAAACAATAGAGCACAAGTTGTTCAAAGATGTATTGGATTATTTTGATGAGGGCGATGTTATGGTACTAAATAACACCAAAGTTTTCCCCGCACGTCTATACGGAAATAAAGAAAAAACCGGAGCAAGAATAGAGGTTTTTTTATTGAGAGAACTAAATGCCGAGCAGCGTTTGTGGGATGTACTGGTAGATCCTGCACGAAAAATAAGAATTGGTAACAAACTTTATTTTGGTGATGACGATTCATTAGTAGCAGAGGTAATAGATAATACAACCTCACGCGGAAGAACATTGCGTTTTTTGTATGATGGTTCGTATGAAGAATTCAGAGCTAAACTTACAGAACTGGGAGAAACACCGATACCAAAGTACATTAACAGAGAAGTAACCCCGGAAGATGCCGAGCGTTACCAAACCATATATGCTAAAGAGGAGGGCGCTGTTGCCGCACCTACTGCCGGGCTTCACTTCTCTAAGCACTTGCTGAAAAGGCTTGAGATAAAAGGCATTGATTTTGCCGAAGTTACCCTGCACGTTGGCTTAGGCACCTTTAACCCGGTAGAGGTAGAAGATTTATCAAAACATAAAATGGACTCTGAAGAGCTTATCATTACACAAAAAGCCTGTGATATTGTAAATAGTGCAAAAACAGCTAAAAAGCGTGTGTGTGCAGTAGGAACTACCACTATGCGAGCTATGGAAAGCTCAGTTTCATCACAACATACATTAAATCCTTATGTAGGGTGGACTAACAAGTTTATCTTCCCTCCGTATGATTTTAGTGTTGCCGATTGTATGATAACCAACTTCCATACACCTAAATCAACATTATTAATGATGATTTCGGCATTTATGGGGCACGACCTTATGCGCGCAGCCTATGACGAGGCAATAAAAGAAAAATATCGCTTTTATACCTACGGTGATGCAATGCTGATACTGTAAAAATTTTAAACATTTTATAAGAATCCTGCTGTAAAAGCAGGATTTTTTATTTTGTTCTTTTTTTATTTGCTTATTTTTACCCTCCAAACAACAAACAATAATGGAATTTCAAAATACACGCGAATTTGCACAGCAACTCGATTCAAAAGATAAACTGGCTAAATATCGGGATGAATTTATCTTTCCGCATATAAACGGTAAGCAGGTAATTTATTTTACAGGAAACTCTTTAGGGCTGCAACCCAAAAGAACAAAAGCCTATGTAGATGAGGTTATGGACGACTGGGCTAAGCTGGCTGTAGAAGGACATTTTTATGCCGATAAGCCCTGGTGGGATTACCATGAGCGTTTTGCATTGCCTTTAAGCAAATTAGTAGGCGCGCTGCCCAGCGAAGTTACAGTAATGAATACCCTTACGGTAAACCTGCATTTGCTGATGGTTACTTTCTATAATCCGAAACCGAACAGGTATAAAATTATATGCGAAGAAAAAGCATTCCCCAGCGACCAGTACATGATAAAAAGTCAGGTGCGTTTTCATGGTTATGACCCAAACGATGCTATTATTGAAATAAAAAGGCGGGAAGGCGAGCATAACATTCGTACCGAAGATGTACTGGATACCATAAAAGAAGCAGGAGATGAATTAGCACTCGTTCTCATAGGCGGTGTAAACTATTATACCGGGCAGGTATTTGATATAGAAACCATAACGGCGGCCGGACAGGCTGTTGGGGCATATGTGGGGTGGGATTTAGCCCACGCAGCAGGTAATATAGGTATGGAACTGCACAACTGGAATGTAGATTTTGCAGCATGGTGCAGCTATAAATATATGAATTCAGGACCGGGTAACGCATCAGGAGCATTTGTACACGAAATGCACCATCATGATATGGATTTACCACGTTTTGCCGGCTGGTGGGGACATAACAAAGAACGTCGCTTTTTGATGGAGCCGGAGTTTGATCCTGTGCGTGGCGCTCATGGCTGGCAGGTAAGTAACCTGCCCATACTATCTTTAGCTCCGTACCTTGCCTCAGTAGAAATGTTTGATGAGGTGGGTATGCCTGCATTAATCCAAAAAAGAGATTGTATAACCGCTTACCTCGAGTTTATATTACACGAAATAGACAAAGAGGTAAATAGTACCTTTGAAATTATAACCCCTTCTGACCCTAAAGAACGTGCTTGCCAGCTATCTGTATTTTTGCATGGAGAGGGCAGGGCTCTATTTGACTACCTGATGGAGAATGGAGTAATAACCGATTGGAGAGAACCCAACGTTATAAGGCTTGCACCTGTGCCATTTTATTGTTCGTATGAAGATATGTATGAATTTGGGCAAATATTAAAACGAGGGATTTTATCACATAAATAAGATGAGAGAAGCAGAGGGTACATTCGGCTTTTTAGTAATATGGAAATAGTAGCTGTACTTATATTGCTGGTTGCGTTTGCGGCTTTTATTTTCGGGGTTATTATAGAGCCTGCCTATATACTGCTTTTCAACCGCCCTGTATATGTGCATTTTTATCCGGTAAAAAAAACTATTGCAGCACGAGATGAATTTGTGCTGCGACAGCATTTTGTATTTTATCAAAAGCTTTCGCCAAAACGCAAATCATACTTTAGGCATCGGGTAGCTGCATTTATAAACAATTATACTTTTGCAGGGCGCGATGAGCTTGAGGTTACCCGCGAAATGAAACTGAAAATTGCAGCTACGGCAGTAATGCTCACTTTTGGTATGCGGAAGTATTTGCCCGATATGTTCTCGGTTATTGTGCTTTATCCTGATATTTTTTTATCAAAAAGCGGTAATTATCATAGAGGAGAATTTAACCCTATGGCAAGGGCTGTGGTTTTTTCGTGGAAACATTTTGAAGAAGGACTCTCGTATGATAATGACAATATAAACCTCGGCTTGCACGAATTTGCCCATGTATTGCATTTTGATTCGCACCGCAGGCGAAAAATAGGCAGCTCGCGGGTTATTTTTAGTGATATGCTCGATAAAATATGGGAGCATATACAAGTTGCCGATAACAGAGATGCTTTAATACAGTCGGGCTATTTGCGTAGTTATGCCTACACCAACCAGTTTGAGTTTATAGCAGTATTGCTGGAGCATTTTTTTGAAACACCCCAGCAATTTTCACAGCATTTTCCGGTATTATATAAATATGTGAGGGCAATGATTAACTATCGGGAAGGATAGTTTATGAAGCGGATACGTTTTTTAATATGTTTTCTATCTGGTGGTTATGCCTTTGTGTATGGTAAATCATAAAATGAGCCAATTCCAGTTTAGTATAACCTTTAAGCGGGTTCCAGTCCGGTAACGGAGGTACTTCTCTTAAATCAGTATTTTGTAAAGCCTCAATTATTTCCGGTCTTAGTTCTTTTAAAAGCAGTACAACTTCCTCCTTGTTATAGTGCTTATCTTCGGGCAGTATAAACTCCGGCGCCTCCATTTTTCTACTGAAATCAAGTAACGTTTGTTTAAGTCCTTCTACATTTTCATCCGGATCACGTTCGGCAATCGGTGCGGGTGTACGGAATAATTTATCCATTCCCGATTCTGATTTAAAAAGATGGATTCCTGTTTGTGCCGCTGTCCAGCTTCCTTCAAAGGGAACAGCATTAAATTGTGCTTCTTCAGCAGAAGAAAGCAGGGAGATGGTTTCTCCCAATACGCTCTCAAGCTCATTAATTGTTTCCTGATACATAATTATTCGTTTTTTTCTAATTGATGATTGATACTCCGTCTATTCCTGAATAATACTTAGTATGTTGCCGGCAGGGTCTTTAAACCACGCAATGTGTGGACCTCCGCCCCTGAAAATATTATCTGTATCTGTTTTTAGCTCTTCATAGTCATAGCTTTCAAAAACAACTCCTCTGTCTTTTAATCCGGCTACTGTTTCTTCAACATCAGGAACAGGAAAGTTGAGTATGGTAAAGGTGGCAGGTTCATGGTTCGCTTTCGGGTAAATGATTATAGGATTACTCCCTTGTATATCAAGTTCCAATATGCCCATATTCCCCTCCTTAACGGTTAAGCCAAGAATATTACTGTAAAACTCCCTTGCCTTTTCTGTATCATCTACCGAGAAGCCACTGAATGCTTTTGAGTTATTTAACATGGTTTTTATTTTTAGCTTAACAAAAAGCATTGTTATTATTACTGTTGTTGCGTGTTGAAGCTTACCATCCAGTGTATGCCGAATTTATCTGTAAGCATACCGAAATAATCGCCCCAAAACATATTATCTATAGGCATAGTAACTGTTCCGCCACTTGATAGGGCTGCAAATACGCTGTCTGCCTCCTCTTTGCTTTCCACAGTTATACTTAACGAAGTGTTAGTTCCTGCCGTAACCTGTCCCATGTGCGATGGCACATCGCTTGCCATCAGGATGTTGTTGCCAATAGGTAATGCAATGTGCATAATTTTTTCGCCTTCGTTTTCGGCGGGCTTATTTCCTTCCATATCCACACAGCCATCCATTGGTACATCGGCAGGTATATCTTTAAAACGCATCAGGGTAGAAAACTCACCGCCAAAAACACTTTTGTAAAAATTGAAAACTTCTTCGGCATTACCGTTAAAATTTAAATAAGGGTTTAAAAATTTCATGATGATTGATTTTTATAGTTAATAATAAATTTATTTGTTTCTATAATGCAACACGGTTATACCGCAGGCAAAAGGCTTAGCTTCAACCAACATTAACTTTTGTGGTGTACTCAATTTTTCAAATATGGGCATGCCTTTACTGATTGCTACAGGGTTTACAAAAAGATAGAAATCATCAATCAACCCCTGTTCTATAAGTGAAGAAACAAATTCCCCACCGCCATATACAATAATATCTCCGCCTTCTCCGGCTTTAAGTTTGTTAATCTCTTCAGTTACATCATTGCTTGTAAATACAGTGTTTTTCCAATCCTCTTTATCTTCAATAGTATTAGTAAATACTACTTTATGGGTATCTACCATTTTTCGGGAGAAATCATCTGCTGTTTCAGGATTTTCAGAAAAAGACTGCCAGTGCGGAATAAAACCTTCTGCCAGTTTCCTGCCCAGTACAATAGCATCTACAGGTTCGTGAAGGTTGTTTACATAGTTTTTAATATCCTCATCCCAGTTCCATTCCAGCCAGTCCATTTCACCCTTAGATCCGGCAATATAACCGTTAACTGATATTTGTACCTGGAGTTTTAAAGCTCTCATGTATTATCATTTTTAGGTTTAAAAATAAAGTAGTCTAAAGAGTATTTACCGCTGCCCAGTATAAACACAGGAAGGCAAAGCACCATGAAAATGAAGGCAGGCATTTTATCATTAAAAGCATCATTGCCATGCGCCACAAAATAGGCTACAATCATGGTGATGAAAATGGGTATTACGGAAAATCGTGTTACAAAACCAAGTAATACAAACAACCCGCAAAAGAATTCGGCAAAGATGACAAGGTGAAACGAAAGCTCTGAACCTATCCCGATGATGTCGCCGAAGTTAGGTAGTATGGCATCATACATTTCAATTTTACCATAGCCAAAATATACAAACATACCTCCGAAAATTACTCGAAGTAAAAGGGTAGCTGCATCAGTACCCATTGATAAAGGTGATAATAATTTTTTCATAATAATAAACAGTTAATAATTTTACCTCAGAAAATTACGATAAAATTACTTCTCCTAACTGTTTACAAAGCTATCTTAAAAGATTTAAGAATAAGGTTGTCTAAAAAGTCAATTAAGAGGGGCGTTCAAGACAAAACCTTTTTTATATTTGCTTATCACTATTATTACTAACTGATTATTATGAAATTAGGTATATTACTTCTCGAAAATCACAGGTTGCTGAGCATAGCTGCAATGCTGGACGTGTTTGAAACCGTAAACAGTTTTTATGAAGAGGAGGGCAAGCCTCATCCTTTTACGATAGAGCTGATTTGCTGGGAAGCAAACAACTCCGACTATGCGGGCTATGTGCCTAAACCTGCCCACAATGAAGAAAGGTATGACCTTATTTTTATCCCCGCATTTAAAAATATGCTGATTTCAGAATCTATAGAATTAAATAAACCTTGGATACCTTGGTTACAGCAACAATATAAAAAAGGAGCTGCCATAGCAAGCTATTGTACAGGCGCTTTTTTGCTCGCGGCTACAGGTTTACTGAATGATAAACCGGCTACCACACATATTAATGCCTGGGCTTCTTTTGCACGATTATTCCCCAAAGTACAAGTACAGGAACGGGCAGTTGTAACCGAACAAGACAGGATATATACCAGTGGCGGTTCAACTAACAGCTTTCATCTTATGATGTTGTTACTGGAAATATATTGCAGTCGTGAAATTGCCGTAAGGACTGCAAAAGTTTTCTCGGTAGATATGGACAGAAACTGCCAACTATATTTTGGTTCGTTTGTGCCCGTTCACAATCATGGCGATGAATTGGTAAAGCAGGCACAGGATGAGATTAAAAAGAATTTTAGCACTGCTGCCACTATAGAAGAAATTATTACCGAAGTCCCCGCGAGCCGACGAAACCTGGCAAGGCGTTTTAAACAGGTTACAGGCATAACACCCATAGAATATTTGCAAAAAACCCGTATAGAAGCTGCCAAGCAACTACTGGAAACTTCTAAACACAGTATTATGGAAGTAATGTTGGAATCGGGTTATAATGATTTGAAAACATTTCGCTCTTTATTCAAGAGAAATGTAGGGATGACACCCAAAATGTACAGGGAAAAGTTTAGCGGGCAAGTGGTGTAATAACTATTGCTTTTTTAGCAATTCTTTTAATTGACTATTCTTTAATAAACCATTATAAACTCCCAATACCTCATATTTTGATGAGAATAGCACCCAGCACGGGTAAGACTGTTTGCCTTCGGTCAAATATACCGATAATTCATGATACCCATTCCCTGCTCCTTGGGGTATATAGTTATATTCTTTATCGTTAAAGAGTATGTTTTTGGTCGTTTCGGCATTAAATGTAAGGTAGTAAATCTTGTCAGAGAGTAAGTCTTGCAGTTCTTTATCGTTCTCAATTTTTTTATCCTGTATTTTACATACGGCACACCAGTCAGTATATACTTTTATCAGTATAGGTTTGGGCTTTGCCGCAGCTTTTTCGGGCAATCCTTCAAAAGTTACAGTATATTGTTCCTGCCCGTAAAGAGTTGCGAGAGTAAGCAGTAAAAATAAACAGCAAATTTTTTTCATCTTAAAACAGATTATAACGAACTCCTAAAAACACCCGCCTGCCTTGCAGCGAAGCATAATTATAACTGGGGTCAAAAGTATAACCGTTAGGGTTATCTAAATCAACGTTTTTATCAAACGGGTCAAAAGGTCTCATAATGGGGTCTTTAGGTACAAAGGCGAAAATATTTTTTACGCCGCCATAAAATTCCAATCCGTAATCAAACTTTTTTGTTAGTTGTACATTAGCAATACAAAACCAGGGCGAGTACTCCGGGCGATAATCGTTAGGCAGTATAGGCAGTCGCATAGGGCCGTACCAGTTTCCTGTTAAGTCCATACTGTAATTTTTTGGTAGTTGGTAAGTACCCACAAAAGTACCCGACCATTTTGGGGCGTGCAGTTGCTGCGTGCGTTCTAAGTTTCCGTTTTCATTTTCTTCCATCTGGAATACATCCATATACGATATTCCGGCAAGTATTTTTAACGGAAAAGTAAAGGTAGCATCAACGTTTAACGATATCCCTTGTGATATGGCATGCCCCCTGAGGTTGTCGTAAATAATTTTGTTAGGGTCAGAGTCAAAATCGCCTACAATTTTATTGGTAAAGTAGGAGTAAAAGCCTGTAATATCAAACCCCAAAAAGAAACTGTCCGTAGGTACTTTTAATACATAATTCAGGTTTCCGTTAAAGGAGCGTTCGGGGTTAAGTTCTTCGGCAATAACTACTTCACGTGCTCCGGTAAGGGCGGCATGGTCTTCCGTAAAAAGATTAACCACCCTAAACCCTGTCCCAAAGCTGGCACGTATAGTGTTGTTCGTATTAGGTGAAAATTTATAAGCTACTCTTGGCGAGTGTACTGCCCCATGATTTTTATCATAATCAAAACGATAACCGCCCAGTAGCTTATGCTTTTTGTTAATTGTCCATTCATCCTGTACAAAAATACCGGGTAACGGCGTTTTGGCAGGCTCGTTGCTCGTACCATCTGCCGATGCTGTGGCGGGCGTGTTATCATCATATACCGTATAGCGCATAGAAGCCCCCAAGAGCAGGCTGTGAGCATCACTTAAAGGTTTATCCCAATACGTTTGCAGGAAAGCTACATGCTGATTTGCCATATAAGGGATGTTTCCGTACCATGAGTTTTGGTCGTGCCAGTTGTATGAGAACTGTGTAAAAATGCGCTCAGAAGCAGGGAGCTGATATAGCCCTATAAGCTCGGCACGTTTAGTGTAAATACTCTCGCCATATATGCTGTCGCTGCCGCGCCATTGCTTGTCCCAATTCATTTCGCCACCCCAACGGTCTTCATATACATAGCGTGCTGCAACACTTGCTACCCGATTCTCATTGCGTTCAAAATTCCATTTATTGAATATTGAAACGCGGTTTTGCAGCGTCAGGTCGGTAAAATTATCCCCGTTATTATCAATACGACTGTTGTAGTTAAAGTAATTTACCCCGATTAATGAGGTGGCTTTTCCTGCGCTTATTTTCCCTGCAACGTCCATACTAAGCTCGCCCCAACTCGTCAGGAAGCTGTCGGCACTTATCACGGGGGCTTTGTACGGGCTTTTGGTAATTACATTAATAATACCACCCATAGCTTCAGAGCCGTATAGTGAAGAGGCAGGACCTTTTACCACCTCAATACGCTCTACCATACTGTTAGGTATTCCGTTAAGCCCGTAAACGGTGGAGAGCGCACTTACTATGGGCATACCATCTATTAATATCAGCGTATAAGGTCCTTCCATACCATTGATGTGGATGTCGCCTGTGTTACACACGTTACAATTAAGTTGTGGTTGCACACCGTTTACCATCCCTACCGATTCGAACAAACTGGCTGTAGGGTTCTTTTTAAAAAGTTTAGGAGTTATAATCTCTACGGGAACAGGGCTTTCGCTTCGGCTTATTTCCTTCATTGTACCGGTTATTACTACTTCTTCCAAAGCCATATTGTCTTCCTGTAGCTGTATATTCAGCGTTACAGGAATAGTTGAATCTACTTTTACTTTCTTTTTTTCGGTTTTAAAGCCTATAAAATCAAATAGTACTTGATGTGTACCATAAGGAACACCGTTAATTTCATAGTTACCGTTTTCATCGGCAGCAATAATAATATTTAATTGCGGTATAGATACCATTACTGCGGGAACTGCCGCTCCGTTGCCTGTTATTTTGCCTTTAATACTTCCGTTTTGAGAAAATGCCATACTGCTTATAAGCAGAATAAATACATAATATATCTTCATGTCTAATTTTAAAATTAGTTACGCAAAAGTATATATTTAGGTTTGTCTAAAAAAATATTTTGAAAGAAAATTATATTTTGAACACATTTTACAAGATGAATACCTACTATTAGGTAGCAATTGTATCCTCAAAATGTTTTAGATTTGATATTGCTTATTAACTAAAAAATTACTGAATATGGAAAATGATACTTTCAGGGTAGGGTTGTGTATGGCAGGGGCGGTTTCTGCCGGAGCCTATACAGCCGGAGTAGTAGATTATTTGCTTGAAGCCTTACAAGAGTGGGAAAAGCAACGAGGAAATCCCGGTATACCTACTCATAAAGTAGCAATACCTGTTATTGGCGGAGCTTCGGCAGGAGGGATGACAGGTATAATTACTGCATCGGCATTAGAAGATGAAATAACACCCGTTCCTGTTCCACAACAAAAAGATATACTGAAAGAACATCCTGAAAACAGGTTTTATAACGCTTGGGTCGATCTTTTAGGAGAGGATATGTTTGTAAAAATGTTAGGCACATCGGATATAAAAAAGAATGATAATGTGGTAGCATTGCTCAACTCCCAATTTATAGATGAAATTGCCGACAAAGTGACTACAATAGACCATGGCAGACCCAAACCGCCTCGTGCCTATTTTGAAACTCCTGTTAAAATATTTACTACACTCTCCAACCTTAAAGGGTTTGATTATAATGTTGATTTTAATGCTGATGTGAGCAGAGAAAAATATGTAATGACGGTGCATAATGATTATGCCTGTTTTGGGCTGTATGATACTCCCGAGGAAAAAGCAAAAATAGAGGAAGGGTGGATTCCGTTGAGCTTCAGGAATAACGATAATGTGGAAACCGCAAAGGATGCGGCTATGGCTACCGGTGCTTTTCCTATTGGTTTGGAATCCAGAGAACTGAACAGGAAGGCTAATGACGTGTATAAATCCAAATGGCTGAAGAATTATTTTCCAAACGCCGAGGACAGTACGGCAGATTATAAAACGTTGAATGTTGATGGGGGGATGATTAATAATGAACCTTTTGAAAAGGTAAGGGAGGTACTGGATGATATTACAAAAGCCCAATCTTCTAAAATTAAAGACGATGAAGTTGTTAAAATGAATACGGATTATAACACCTTTGTTAATACCGTTTTAATGATAGACCCGTTCCCCAGCAAGTCGAAAGATGATAAAACGGCATTTAGTTTTGAAAAAGATATGCTTTCTGTTTTCGGAAAATTGCTTACAGCCGTAACCAATCAGATGAAAGTGAAGCCGGAAGATTATATGCTTGCTATGCAGGAAGGATATGCCGGTCAGTTCCTGATATCGCCCTCCCGTTTTTTTAAAGATCCCGACGGCAACACAGTAGATGCCTTTGGCGAAAATGCCATTGCTTGTGGTACACTGGCAGGCTTCGGAGGTTTTATAAGCAAGGAGTTCAGGGTGCACGACTATTATTTAGGTCGCTTTAACTGCGAAATATTTTTAAGAGATTATTTTACGGTACCTGAAGAGGCGCTTACTAAAAACCCGATTTTCAGGAATGGCTATGCCGGTATAAATATTGAAGATTTTAAATCATCAAAAGATAATTACTATCAGATAATACCCATTTTCTCCAAACACCCCGGCGAAGATTATTTCCCTATGCCCACATTTAGCAATGGCAGCAACTGGCCTGTTATTAAAGAAGATGTTATAGATAAACTAAAACCCCACGTAAAACGCAGGGTTCAAAAAGTTACTATTAATATCGTTAAGCTAAATTTTGTTAACAGAGCCTTACTATTTATCGGTAGCAAGGTAGTTTTAAACAGAATGCTGACTGATAAAATAATAAATTCGATAAAGGAATCAATGATAACGTGGAAACTTATGGATAAAAAATAACAGCGATTATATCGCGGTAATTTTTTTCAGTTCGGCAATGGTAGCAACAGGATTATCCGATTTAAAAACATAGTTACCTGCCACCAATACATCTGCCCCTGCTGTTACCAGCTTGGCTGCGTTTTTATCACTCACACCGCCGTCTATCTCTATAAGGGTAGGGGCGTTGTGTTTCATAATAATCTCTTTTAGTTTAGTAATCTTGGCATACGTATTTTCTATAAACGACTGCCCGCCAAAACCCGGATTAACGCTCATCATGCAAACCAGGTCAATGTCGTTTATAACATCTTCCAAAAGGTTCACATTAGTATGTGGGTTTAATGCAACACCTGCTTTCATGCCTTCGGCTTTTATAGCCTGTAGCGTGCGGTGCAGGTGGGTACAGGCTTCGTAGTGTACCGTTAAATTGGTAGCTCCAAGCTGTGCAAAAGTTTTAATGTACTGGTCAGGGTTTACAATCATGAGGTGTACATCAATGGTTTTTTTGGCATGGCGGGTAATAGCTTCCAGCACCGGCATGCCAAAAGAAATATTAGGTACAAATACGCCATCCATTATATCGATATGAAACCAGTCGGCATTGCTGTTATTTATCATTTCGATATCGCGTTGCAGATTAGCAAAATCTGCCGAAAGTACAGACGGGGCTATTAGTGTATTTTTCATCATTAAGTGTTGTGTGTTTATTTTGCAAAGATACTCTTTATGGTCGTAAAGTCATAAAGTAGAAAGTTGTAAAGTACAATACATAAAAACGGTCTTTAAGAAAAACTAAAACCAATTACGTCAGGATATATAAAAGAAAAACTCCGGTAATCAGCCGGAGTTCAATCATCAATCAAAAAACGAACAGTTATTGAACTGTAAGTACGTTATATATTTTTATTCGTTGAATTGCAATATTGTGCAGCCAAAATACAAATTATAAACAAATTATAAAATTAAGAATATAATTTTTTACACTTTTTAACGTTACCCAAGGTACGTTTTAAGAATTTTGCTGCGCGAGGTGTGTTTTAATCTTCTGATAGCCTTTTCTTTAATTTGGCGAACACGCTCGCGGGTAAGGTCAAAAGTTTCACCTATTTCTTCAAGCGTCATAGGATGTTGGTCTCCTAAACCAAAGTAAAGTCTTACAACATCAGCCTCACGAGGGGTAAGTGTTTCAAGAGCACGCTCTATTTCGGTGCGAAGTGACTCGTGTATTAATTCACGATCCGGGTTTGGCGATTCGCCTGAACGCAGTACATCGTACAAGTTAGAATCTTCTCCTTCAACAAGTGGCGCATCCATAGATAGGTGACGCCCTGAGTTTTTCATACTCTCCTTAACATCGTTAACGGTCATGTCAAGCTCTTTGGCAATTTCTTCTGCCGAAGGCGCACGCTCGCTGCTTTGCTCAAGCAAAGCATACATCTTGTTAATTTTGTTAATAGAACCGATTTTGTTAAGCGGAAGACGTACTATACGCGATTGCTCGGCAAGTGCCTGAAGTATCGACTGACGAATCCACCATACGGCATACGATATAAATTTAAAACCACGAGTTTCGTCAAAACGTTGTGCGGCTTTAATAAGCCCCAAGTTACCTTCGTTAATAAGGTCGGGAAGGGTTAATCCTTGGTTTTGATATTGTTTTGCTACCGATACTACGAAACGCAGGTTGGCTTTTGTAAGTTTTTCGAGTGCTCTCTGGTCTCCGGCTTTTATACGTTGTGCTAATTCTACCTCCTCATCCGCTGTAATTAAATCTACTTTTCCAATTTCCTGAAGGTACTTGTCTAAAGATGCAGTTTCCCTATTGGTTACCTGCTTGGTGATTTTAAGTTGTCTCATTTAATAAAAATCCTGACTAATTTAAGTATGTATGTGAGTAGTTATACGTAGCGGGATACAAAAAAGTTACACAGGAGCAACAATTTTTTAATTAAAAAATGTATTCGTCTTACAATCTGTTGGTTATGTTTTTTTATTAGAGGAATAAAAAGCTATGAATAGGTTGGAATGACAGCATAAAAAAATCCCTGCCGTAATAGCAGGGATTTTATTTTTTATTGTGTTATTAAAAGTCAATTTAATAACATGGATTTATTTTAAGTGAGTTTGCCTAAAATTCCGGGTAATTGTTTGCCTTGCGCTTCAAATACGGCTTTTAGCCATAAGGGAAACAAAAGAGGCACTACAATGTATGATAACTTGTTAAACTCCCATGCGGCTTCAAATTCAAAATGTATAAAGTGCATTACTGCCCTTGTCATTCCGCATGCGTAGCACTCTATACCGGCTAATGATTTGGAAAGGCAAATACTTTCGCCCTTATCAAAAAAATCAGCAGGTAAAAAAAGTAAAACTACAGGAGCCAGAATAGTTACCCATACCCTTGTATAAAAGACAACTTTTCTTAACATTCTCTAATTAAAGGGTTTTAGAATATTTTCCGTCTTTAGGTTGAAGGTCACCGGTAATGATTCTGATAAGGTCAATAAGAGCCCAGATACCACAACCACCAAGAGTTAGTAACTGAACGATACCTTGCCAAGTGTAACCAAGGTAAAAACGGTGAATACCAATACCACCTACAAAGATAACAAGTAGTAACGCGATAAGCTGGCTTTTACCACTTGCGGCAGCAGCAGGAGAGCTTAATTCGTCATTTTCCTCTTCAACAACTGTTACATTGTCAGTTGTAGTTCTTTGCACAGGGAAAGAAGCATAAGTTGCAGTTATTGAAATCATCAATAGTGCAATCATCGAAAATAATAATTTTAATTTCATGGATAAATGTTTTAAGTTTGTGCCAAATATATAAAAAACTATAAATGAAAAACATACTTTTTTTAACTTTCTTTATGATTTCTACAACATTTTTTTCACAAGAAAAATATGAATATTATGGAGGGGTTAAGTTAAATGGTAAGGATGAGACAATTATAGCCTACAGATTAGTGTTTACAGAGCAGGATGGTAAAATTTCAGGGTACTCCGTAACAGATCTTGGCGGGGCTCATGAAACTAAAAATATCGTAAAAGGGACATATAATTCTAAAAACAAAGTTTTTACATTTAGAGAAGAAGATATTTTATACACCAAATCGCCAATAAGTGATGATATGTTTTGTTTTATCAACTTTAGCGGAAAGGTAAAATTAGTTAATGATAATAGTGCTCTTGAAGGAGATTTTAAAGGGCTTTTTAAGAATAATGAGAAGTGTATTGACGGTACAATTACACTTATAGGATCAAAAAAAATTGATAAGGCACTTAATAAAATCAACAAAAAAATACAGCGATCTAAGAAAGTTGACGAAGAAACGAAGCGAAAAGTAAACCCGATAGCTATTTTAGACAGCCTTAAAGTGAATACACTTATTAAAGATCAAAACCTGAATGTTTTTGCAAAATCGGATAAAGTACACTTGGAAATTTGGGATGCGGGAAAAGAAGATGGTGATATGATAATGGTTTACCTTAACGATAAGCCTTATTTAAACAATTATAAAATAACTAAAAAGAAAAAGGTTATTACGATTGATCTTAAAACAACTAATGTATTTAAAATAACAGCGGTTAATGAAGGAGATGTTAAGCCAAATACAGCAATGATGCAGCTTATAGATAATGATCGTGTTTTTGAGTTGATGTCTAATCTTAAAGAAGGAGAAAGTGCATCTATCACGATTTTAAAAAGTGCCGGAAAATAACCCGGAAAGGCTTATAATCAAATTATATAAAATAAAAAAGACCGACAATCGTCGGTCTTTTTTATTTTGAAATCCTACAGGTGTAAGCCGATTTGGATTTACGACTCGCTGGTATCGCTATCGTTACCCTCTCTGCGTTCCCTGTTGTTATCTCTGTCTCGTGAGTTTCTGTCATCTCTACCTCGGTTATCCCTGCCTCTGTTGTTATCTCTCGGGCGGTCATCTCTTGGTCCTCTGTCTTCTCTCGGAGGTCTGTTCTCATCCCTTGGCGGGCGTGGTAACAATGCCTTTCTCGAAACTTTCTCTTTTCTTGTTTTAGGGTCTATACCAATGTATTTTACATCAAATATATCGCCCATATTAACAACATCCGTTACATTTTCAGTACGTTCCCAAGCTAATTCACTTACGTGAAGCAATACTTCGTTACCCGGAGCATCCATATACTCTACCACAGCACCAAAGTCAAGCATTTTTACAACTTTTACGCTGTATGTTTCTCCAACTTGCGGTTTAAATATAATAGAGTCTATTTTGCGCAGTACCATATCAATACCTTCAGGGCTTGTACCCAGTATTTCAACTTCTCCCTGCTCATCAACTTCGTTAATAACAATAGTAGTACCCGATGCTTTTTGAAGTTCTTGTATTACTTTTCCTCCGGGTCCTATAAGCGCACCTATAAACGCACCCGGTATGGTTACTTTTATAATTTTAGGAGCATAACGCTTAACTTCTTCTCTTGGTTGAGCAAGAACTTCGGTTAGTTTGCCTAATATGTGAAGGCGACCTTCTTTTGCCTGCTCAAGGGCTTTCTCCATGATATCATAAGCAAGACCTTCAATTTTAATATCCATCTGGCAGGCAGTAATACCATCTGCGGTTCCGGTTACTTTAAAGTCCATATCGCCTAAGTGGTCTTCGTCACCAAGGATGTCAGATAACACCGCCCAACGACCTGTTTTCTCATCAGAGATAAGTCCCATGGCAATACCCGATACCGGTTTTTTCATTTGTACACCGGCATCCATAAGTGCAAGTGTTCCTGCACATACTGTTGCCATAGATGATGAACCGTTAGACTCCAATACTTCTGATACGATACGTATAGTATATGGATTTTCCTGTGGTATCATGTTTTTAAGCGCACGTTGTGCAAGGTTACCATGCCCAACTTCGCGTCTTGATGTACCTCTTAGCGGTTTTGCCTCTCCTGTAGAGAAAGGAGGGAAGTTGTAATGCAGGTAGAATTTTTCTTCTCCCTGATCAGTAGGTAAGTCAATAACGTTAGCCTCGCGGGATGTACCCAGTGTTACTGTTGCCAGTGCCTGTGTTTCTCCCCTTGTAAACAGGGCAGACCCGTGTACTGACGGTAAGTAATCTACCTCGCACCATAT
Organism: Flavobacterium salilacus subsp. salilacus; assembly: GCF_004634195.1. Classification (GTDB taxonomy): domain Bacteria; phylum Bacteroidota; class Bacteroidia; order Flavobacteriales; family Flavobacteriaceae; genus Flavobacterium; species Flavobacterium salilacus. The sequence continues at coordinate 252,519 of NZ_SKBP01000001.1, read as the reverse complement.
TGGGCGTATCTCGTTCGTTTTTCTTCCGTCAAGACGAAGTCCAAGATCAAGAATTACATTTCTTACCGCTTCTTTTTGCGATTTAGAAAGATATTTACCAATAAGGTCGGCATTTTCAAGTAGCTCTTCTTCTGTAAAGGCTGCTTTTATTTCCTCTTTAATAAGAGAGAATTTTTCGGAGCGCTCTTGTTTTGAAGAACCTTCCTGCGCTATGGCAAAATATTTTTCGTAAGATAGTTCGCGTACTTTAGCATAAATAGCTTCGTCATTTCTTTCCTCTTCATACGTTCTTCTTTCTTTGCCTACGGCAGCTTTCAGTTTTTCTTGGGCTGCAATCTGTAATTTAATGGCTTCGTGGGCAAATTTAATTGCCTCAACCATTTCTTTTTCAGATATTTCCTTCATTTCGCCCTCAACCATAGCAATAGACTCTGCTGAAGCACCTATCATCATATCGATGTCAGACTCGGCAAGTTGTGCTTTGCTTGGATTGATTATAAACTCGCCGTTTACTCTCGCTACGCGCACCTCTGATATAAGTGTGCTGAACGGAGCGTCAGATACGGCAAGTGCTGCCGATGCTGCAAGTCCTGCCAATGCATCCGGCATTACCTCTTCGTCATGCGACATTAATTGTATCATTACCTGCGTTTCGGCATGGTAATCATTAGGGAAAAGCGGGCGCAGTACACGATCCACTAATCGCATAGTTAGTACTTCACTGTCGCTTGGTCGTGCCTCGCGCTTAAAGAAACCTCCCGGAAAACGACCCGCGGCCGCAAATTTTTCGCGATAATCAACGGTTAATGGTAAGAAGTCAACACCCGGGCTTGCCGTTTTTGCCGATACCACTGTAGCAAGTAGCATGGCATCTCCCATACGTACTACTACAGCGCCATCAGCCTGTTTGGCAAGTTTCCCTGTCTCGATCGAAATACTTCTTCCATCTCCCAGATCGATAATCTCTCTTGTTACATTTGGAATCATAAATTCTAATACTTTTGATTAAACAATGGGTTTTAGTTGTGTTGTAGTTGTTGTTGTGTAGTTGTTTTAAACCCAATGAAAAACCAAAACTTTTTCTGCATTATCTAAAAACAAAAAGAGGCGCGCAGGCACCTCTTTTCATCTCGATTATTTTCTGATGTTTAATTCTTTGATAATCTCACGATACCTGTTGATTTCTTTTTTCTTCAGGTAGTCAAGCAGGCTTCTTCGTTTACCTACCAGTTTTACAAGAGAACGCTCTGTATTATAATCATGACGATTTTTTTTCAGGTGCTCTGTAAGGTGGTTGATTCTGAATGTGAATAGCGCGATTTGACCTTCTGCCGAACCTGTGTTGGTTGCAGCTTTACCGTGCTTTTCAAAAATTTCTTGTTTAACTTCTTTAGTTAAGTACATGCCAATATTATTTAAATAATTATTATGTATATTCAGGATTTTCCTGATTGGCTGCAAAGGTAATTATATTTTTTATATTGGCAATAGGTTATTTTATTATTGCGTTTTTGTAACAATTTTATTTAAAAGCATTACTTTTTAAACATTTTTGCTACTTCATTGTTTACAAATTCGAGGAAGCGCTCGTCATTTTCGGTAAAAGCATCAATCACGTTAGAGTCAATATCAATCTGCCCTATATTTTTACCGTCAACAAAAAGAGGTATTACAATTTCTGATTTTACAGAAATACTGCATGCTATATAGTTATCTTCTGCATTTACATCAGGTACTACATAATTTTTATTGGAAACCGCCACTTGTCCACAAATGCCTTTACCGAAAGGTATAACGGTATGGTCAGTAGGTTCGCCTGCATAGGGACCTAAAATTAGTTCTTCTTTATCGCCATTTCTAAAGTAAAACCCTACCCAGTCATAATAGTCTATATTATCTTTAAGCATGTGGCATAGCTGCAATAACTTTTCGTCACGCAGACCGTTATTTTGGTACAGTATATTGGTTACTTTTGGTTTTAGCTCTTCAAATGTCATTTTTGTATATTTCTTTACTACAAATGTATTTATTAAACCTCATTTTATTTTACTTATTTTTGTTAAAAATTATCTAATGAGTGTCTGGCAAAAAAACCGTCCTTTTTTTCTTTTTCTCATTAAGTTCGGGTTGAGTTACCTTATACTTTCGGTACTTTATTCATTATATCTGAGGCAGTTTGATGCAGAAAACTTTGAGGTTGACGGTATGACTACATTGGTAGCAGAACAGTCTGAATATATTGTAGAGTTAATAGGGAAAGAAGCACATATAAAACCCCATTTAAAAGAAGCATCCTATGTTTTTTATGTAAATAACGATAGTGTTGCCCGAATTGTTGAAGGGTGTAACGCCGTTAGTGTAATGATACTGTTTACCGCTTTTATTATTGCATTTTCAACTACTTTTAAAAGAACATCCCTATACATAATAGCAGGAATAGTAATAATACATATTTTAAATATAGTGCGTATAGCCTTGTTAGGGCTTGGTTTTTATTACTACCCCCAATATGAGGAGCTAATGCACGATATACTTTTCCCGCTGTTTATTTATGGTGTGGTGTTTGCACTATGGGTAGTGTGGGTAATGAAACTTTCAGGAAATGCAAAAGAAGATAAAGCTTAACGCGGGTACTATAGCTGCTATAATGGTATTGCTTGTACTGATTATATTAGTGAGGGTTTTTCAGGAACAGCTATTTTATGATCCTTTCCTTGCTTTTTTTAGAGCAGAATCGAAAGAATTGCCACTATACGACAATCTTAAACTCTTCGGAGGGTTGGCTTTTCGATACCTGCTCAATACGGTATTATCATTAGCCATAATTTACCTTGTTTTTAAAGACAAGGCAATTATAAAAATTTGTACTGTATTATATATCCTTTTTTTTATAGCACTTGTAGCGGCATTTTATATAGTGCTCAGTACAGATGAAGTCGATATGTTATTGTTATTCTATATCAGGCGTTTTTTAATACAGCCTTTATTCTTAATACTCTTTATACCTGCTTTTTATTATCAAAAAAAAGTACGTTCAGAAAATTTTTCAGGTAAATAGCTGTTATATAAACAGTAAATAACTAATTTTGCATACTATGCAATTAAAAAAGCACATAAGTTTCGTTTTGTCCTTCCTGATATTGGTAGCCAATATGGGGCTTGCGCTTAATGTGCATTATTGCAAAGGTCAGATTTCCGAAGTTTCTTTTGCTTATAAAGTACAAGAACCTTGTAACGACCATCATGCAAAAGAGGCAAGAGCATGTTGTGGTATGGCTCAAGACAGCCATAAAAGCTGCTGTAAAAACGACCTTGTAAAACTGAAAGATAAGGCAGACAATCTCATCATTGTAAAATCATTACAATTAGACCTTGTCAATTTTTGCATCATAAATGAATGGAAGCCCATTGCGTTTTATGGTACAACCCCTGTAGTAAAAAAGCAAACTCCCGCTTTTTATTGCGAGACCAACGCACCGCCACTCTTTAAACTCTATTGCCGTTATACCCTGTACGCCTAAGTAATGTTATAATCTTTTATCCACATTGTGGAACAAAATTATTATTAACATTACATACTATTATATGCGTAAAATATTTTTAATTTTATTTTTATTTACTGCTGCCTTTGCACAGGCACAGGAAACCATTAGCGGAAAAATACTGGACGACAAAAAACAACCGCTGCCCGGTGCAAGCCTATACTGGCTTAACACCACTATTGGTACATCTACTATAGAGGATGGTACTTTTAACCTGCCTTACAGCTCTGAAAATACACAACTTGTAATAAGCTATATCGGTTTCCGTACTGATACACTAAGTATAGCTTCGCCCAACTATATAACCTATACCATGAAACTTTCAAGCGGTAAAGAACTGGATGAAGTGGAGGTAACAAAAAACAGAAAAAGTTTGGAGCGGTCGTATGTAAAAACGGCTAATGTATCGAACATGGGTAGTAAAGAACTGCTGAAAGCTGCCTGCTGTAATATAGGCGAAAGCTTTGAAACCAACCCTTCTATAGACGTTAACTTTTCGGATGCACTTACAGGTACACGCCAAATAAAAATGCTGGGGCTTACCAGCCCGTACCTGCTTATTGCAGAGGAAAACATACCTGCTGTTCGCGGTGCATCTCAGGCTTATGGGTTGTCGTTCGTGCCGGGTACATGGGTAGAGAGCATACAGATAACCAAAGGTGCCGGTTCTGTGGTTAATGGATATGAGAGTATATCGGGACAAATAAATTATGAACTTCTTAAGCCTGTAAATGACATTCCGTTTTTCCTGAATGCCTATGGTTCTACAGGTGGACGGTTTGAGTTGAACACGCACTTTAACAAAAAAGTGTCTGACAAGTGGAGCAGCACCCTTTTTGTACACGGTAATACCCGTGTGGCAAAAAATGATATGAATGATGACGGTTTCCTGGATAACCCATTGGCAAAACAGGTAAACGTAATGAACCGTTGGCAATATACTGATGCCGAGAAAGGTTGGGTAAGTTTCATTAATGCACGCTATATGCGTGATGAAAAACAAACAGGCGAACTTGATTTTGATCCGGACAGGGATAAACTTACCACAAACTACTGGGGTTCTGAAATTAATACTGATAAATTAGACCTTTCGGCAAAATTTGGGTATGTTTTTCCTGATATGCCATTTCAGAGTATGGGGATACAAACGGCTTACAACTGGCACAAGCAGGAATCTTATTTTGGTTTGAAACAATATGATATCGACCAAAAGAGTTTCTATTCTAACCTGATTTTCAACTCTATTATAAATAATACACTCAATAAGTTTTCGACAGGAATTAACTTTACCTACGATAACTATGATGAGTTTGTAAACACTACAGATGTAGGCAGAATAGATAACTCGGTAGGTGCATTTTTTGAATATACGTATGATAATACCGATAACTTTAGTATTGTTACAGGGGGGCGTTTTGATGTGCACAACCGTTTAGGCGCTTTCTTTACACCCAGAATGCACCTTCGCTATAACCCTTGGAACAAAGCGGTGCTGCGAGCTTCGGCAGGCAGAGGTAAACGAGCAGCTAATATATTTGCTGAAAATCAAGCCTATTTTGGCAGTTCGCGTGAGTTAAATATTTTAAACAGTGGCGGTAAGGTGTACGGGCTTGACCCTGAAATTGCCTGGAATTATGGCGTCAGCTTTATGCAGGGCTTTACACTATTCAATAAAAATGCAGAATTTGTTGTCGATTTTTATAGAACAGATTTTGAGAACCGTGCAGTGGTTGATGTATTTGCTTCACCACAGCAGGTACAGTTTTATAACCTTGAAGGAGCATCATCGGCTAATAGCTTACAATTGGAGTTAAACTATGAGATAACCCATCACTTCAATATCCGTACGGCTTATAAGTACTATGATGTTACTACCGACTATACTTCCGGTACTGCCGAAATGCCATTGCAGTCAAAACATAGGTTTTTCACCAATGTAGGCTATGAAACCCACGTGAAAAAAGGCGGTAAGCAATGGAAGTTCGACTTTACCTACAATTGGCTGGGCAAACAGCGTTTGCCTTATACGGGCACTAACCCTGTGCAGGAACAAATGGGCAATTATTCACCTGCTTTTTCGTTAATGAACGCACAAATAACACGTACCTTTTCCGGCGTTTTTGAAGTATATGTGGGTGGAGAAAATATAGGTAACTACCGTCAGGATAAAGCAATTTTAGGAGCAAGCGATCCTTTTGGTCCCTATTTTGATACTTCTATAGTATATGCGCCTGTTTTTGGGCAGATGTATTATGCCGGATTACGATTTAAGATAAAGTAAATCAGAAAATTTTTTATATTTAAAAACTATTAACTTACATACTATGAAAAAAATATTTTTATTAATGCTTGTTATGCTGATGGGATTAACAATGCAGGCACAGGAGAAAAAGAAGAAAAACGCCAAGTATAATATAGAAGTAAAAGGCAACTGCGAGATGTGTAAAAAACGTATCGAGAAGGCTGCTTTTGGCGTTTCGGGTGTTAAGTATGCCGATTGGCATGCCGACCATCAGGATATCCACCTTATTATTGATGAGAACAAATGCAGTATAGATGACGTGCGCAAGGCTATAGCCAAAACAGGTCATGATACTGATACTGTGAAAGCTAAAGATGAAGATTATGAAGGCTTGCACAATTGTTGTCAGTATGACAGGGGGTAAGCAATAAATATCATATAAAAAAAAGAGGCTGTCTCAAAAGTGTCATTCTGAACGTAATGTGATGGAGTTAAGAATCTCAATCGTTTAATAGATAAAAGATTCTTCCTTCGTCAGAATGACAAAAATGCTTATTTAAGCACTTTTGAAACAGCCTCTTTTTTTTATGGTTATTTAGAACTATAGGCTTGATAGTTTTTATGAAAAGCTTAATTTTAGGGTTCGTTTCTATCGGTTTTTGTATAATAACTGCATCTTTCAAAATAAAAATCAAACAATCAGAGAATGAAGAAAACTAAACTTTTTGTAATGCTATGTGGCTTAATGATACTATTACCACAAACCGCTAAAGCACAGGAAATTTTTAAAGACAGAAAATTATACCTTAATGAAGATGGCAGTAATTACGTTAAGTTTACTTTTCTTACCCAGGCATGGTTAAGAAATATGCAATACAATCCCGGCACAACAATAAATGATGTAGAACGCAGCAGCGGTACTGATATAGGCATACGCCGATACAGGATACAGATGTATGGGCAGCTTACGGACAGGGTTTTTGCTTATGGGCAGTTTGGCGAAAATAATTTTAATGCAATATCCGACAGGAAAGCAGGTTTTTTTGTACACGATGCCTATGGCGAATATGCTATAGATAAAGAAAAGCTGTCTATGGGTATGGGGCTTTCGGCATGGAGCGGGCTGTCTCGTTTTTCATCGCCATCGGTAGGTTCTATATTGGGTATTGATGCACCGTTGTTCCTGCAAAGCACTAATGATGTTACCGATCAGTTCCTGAGAAAATTATCTGTTTTCGCAAAAGGTAAATTGGGTAGGTTAGATTACCGCTTGGCATTAGCACAGCCTATGGATATTACAAAATCTTCAAATTACAATCCCGTCATCAGCGAAGACATAGCCGGTTTTTCCTCCAATCCGCCCGAAATGCAATGGAACGGGTATTTTCAGTATCAATTTAAAGATAAAGAATCGAACATGACGCCCTATAATGCCGGTACTTATCACGGTAAGAAAAAAGTATTTAATATAGGAGCAGGGTTTATTTATCAAAAAGATGCCATGTGGCATTTAAATACGGTTAATGATACCATAATGAGTAATATGGTGCACCTTGCTGCCGATGTTTTTTATGATGCTCCTACAGGAACAAACGGAGAGGCTGTGAGTATATATGGTAATGTAACGCACTATGATTTTGGTAAAAATTACCTGCGCAATGCCGCTGTAATGAACCCTGCCAACGGAAGTAATAACCCAGATGTGTTGAATGGCAGCGGTAATGGTTTTCCTATGTATGGTACTGGCACAATATTTTATGCACAGGCAGGGTATAAGTTTAAAGATAACCTTATAGGCAAAACTACCTTATTACCTTATGCATCTTTGCAGCATGCCGATTATGAAGGGCTAAACGACCCAATGGATTTTTTTGATGTAGGTGTAAACTGGCTTCTGGAGGGGCACACCTCTAAGTTTACCGTAGCTTATCAAAGTCGCCCTGTATATGATTCTATGGGTGACAAAACGGATAGGCGAGGTGCTGTGGTAGCACAATATCAGGTATATTTTAATTAAGCTGGTTTTTAATATAAGCGAAAAGTTCACATCGCGTCATTCTGAACGCAATGTAATGAAGTAAAGAATCTCAATGGTTTAACAGACAAGAGATTCTTCTTTCGTCAGAATGACAAAAATGCTTGTTTAGTAACTCTTTGTTTAATTGAGGGATATGGTTTTTATTTCCGATATAAGTTTGCCGTCAGGGCTAATGCCTTCTATAAGGAGTTTTATACTGTCCTGACCCGTGCGGGGCAGTTCCAGTTTAAACTCTCCCTTTTCATCTGTTGTTATGAGTGGCTCCCAGTCAATCACACCAAAGTTTTCAAACCCTTTTGTAGCTGTTGACAGGTAGGTGGTGTTTTTAAACGGGGCAATACGTTTAAAGCCGTTTTTTACTAAAAAGGATGTTGGTGAGTTGTTTTTTGCTTTACTTGAGTAATCTTTCCTCATATATAATCGTATAATACCCATTCTGTTATTTACAGAGGGAACTACAGCATGCTGGTTTATATAAAATTCATCAATATCTTCGGTTTGCATATTCCACAATATATCAAAACTCAGTACCTGAATATTATCTATATATATCATGGGTGTGGTTCGCTGACCGTTTATAGTATTAATAGTACGACCGGTTATACTTACACTACCACCGCTGGTCTCTACATCAAAGCCATGATAGCGAATGAGGTCTAATATGTAAAAGAAACTCTTACTGTCATCTTCTGAAATTTTGTACCCTCTTAATTGTGAGTTACCAAATGCCCTTTGATACTTTAGCTTATTGGTAGTACCGTGTAGTTCTACTTCATCAAGTACAATGGCATTCATATCTATTTGGTCGGGTAGTTCCGGTAAACTTGAAGCAACGTTACTGCTTTCAGGTATAATACATTCAGCAACTTCGGGTTTATTCTGCTTGTTATATACTCTGTTAATATTAAAAAGCTGAGGATAAAGTTTTATTTGTTTTTTGGTATCATCTTTTACCAGGAAAAAATCGAGCTTAACAGAATCGGCAAGAATAAGATTATCCAAATAAAACTCATTCTTTTCATTAATTTCGATGGTTTCATCTATCATGCCTTCAAAAGAAGATACTTTTACTTTATGATTTTTAAGGTTTCCGCTGTTGTTTATTGTTCCTTTTAAGGAAAGCCCTATATCAAAGGTATAGTTGCTTTTCGGAGGGTTTCCTTTAATATCTCGCCAGTTGTACTTGCTATTTTGGTTTAGCAGAAACAAATCCATTTCATACTGGTTTTTTCGGGAAACAGTATTTAAATAGCTTCTTGCCTCCAGTGTTTTATGATTTTCTATGTAAGGAGAAATCAATAGTGAAGCATAGATATCATTATGTTCTTTCAGCGTAACTGTATTGGCAGGCAGCATCGATATACTTAAATTCATGTTAGCATGGCTAATTTTACCGGTTAGCTCTATATTTTCGTTGGTTTCTTTAGCCTTTGCTATCTCCATATTTAATACCGATTCGGGATAGATGTAAAAAACCCTTTGTGCAAGTTCATTCAGCTCGCTGTCCAATATACGTATCGTGTTAAGCCCTTCAAAAAGGTCGAGGTTATTGATGGCAGCCGATAGTTCTGATCCCTGCCCTTTAAAATCAATTTCTGTAATAATTGCCTTTTCGTCTTGGTGTATTACTAAGTATAAAGGCTTGCCGGATAAGGACACCTGCATTAATGAATTAATGCGTGTTTTAATCATGGTTTTATCAGATAGGGTATAACTGTTAACCTCCAGCGATACGCCTTTTAGTTCTGCCGGGGGTATAGCTTGCTCATATTTGTTATCCTCTATTGTTACAACAATTTTATATTGTTTAGTTCTGTCCGGGATAAAGTCAAATTTTCCGTAGCCCTGTTCGTTCAGATTAATAACTTTTCCTGTTTCACCCTTTTCATTTACTAACATTGCTTTTCCGGCAGCTATCGGTTTATTGTTACAGTCAGTTATACTTATGCCTATATTATTATTAATCCCTTCTACCAGCGTGCCGCCTTCAGGATGCAAGTCAATATTTACTTTCGAATAGTTAGGGGTATTAAACAGGGAGGGGTTAATATTTTTGTTAACTACAGTAATTTCGCCTACAAACGATTCATCTTCAGTAAAGTTATTCATCCAATTAGTATAAAACTGAACATAATACCGCCCTGATTTCATCGAGTCTTTTAATTTAAAGCTACCTGAAAAAGAACCCATATTGCCATACAGCAACTGGCTTTCTATAACAGTACCTTCAGCATCTATAAGTGTGGCAAAAATATTTACGCAGGCAAAAAAAGGTGTACTGTTTTTCCGGTGGTAGGTATAGCCTTTAAACCATACCGACTCGTCAGTAAGGAAAACATCTTTATCAAAATGTACATGGATGTTTTCTCTTTCCAGAAAAAAATAATCAGTCAGTTTTTTAGCAATTTCATCTTTTTTAGAGGTCTGAGCAGTTAAAATGTTGCCCGTTAGTATAAATAAGAGCAATATAAATTTGCGTAACATAAGGTGTTTCATAAAAGTAATCGGTTGTTGGACAATTATAACGCGAAAATAGCAGTATTGTGATATATGTTATCACAAAATTTATATTTTTATAAAAAAAGGGATACTCTGTCAGAGTATCCCTTTACTATATATTTGGTTATGATGATATTACATCATGCCCGGCATACCGCCGCCCATTGGCATACCGCTGGCGTTATCTTCTTTTATATCGATAAGCGCACACTCGGTAGTTAATATCATACCTGCAACCGAAGCAGCATTTTCAAGTGCTACACGTGTTACTTTTTTAGGGTCTATGATACCCGCCGAAAGCATATCTACATACTCGTCAGTCTTGGCATTGTATCCGAAATTACCTGTGCCTTCGGCTACCTTTGCCACTACTACTGATCCTTCAAGACCTGCATTTTCAACTATGGTTCTTAAAGGAGCTTCTACAGCGCGAGCTACTATTTGTACTCCCGTAGCTTCGTCTGCATTTTCAGTTTTTATATCGGCAAGTGCTTGTTTTGCTCTTAACAGTGCTACACCACCACCGGCTACGATACCTTCTTCTACAGCCGCTCTTGTAGCGTGCAGTGCATCATCTACTCGGTCTTTTTTCTCTTTCATTTCTACTTCAGATGCTGCACCTACATAAAGTACGGCAACACCACCTGCAAGTTTAGCAAGGCGTTCCTGCAATTTCTCCCTGTCATAGTCAGATGTAGTAGTTTCCATCTGCGCTTTAATCTGGTTTACACGGTTTTGTATCATTTCCGGTTCGCCTGCACCGTTTACAAGTGTAGTATTATCTTTATCTATAGTTACTTTCTCACAAGTACCCAGCATGTCAAGCGTGGTATTTTCAAGTGTGTAACCTCTTTCTTCAGATATTACAGTACCGCCTGTAAGGATAGCTATATCTTCAAGCAATGCTTTTCTCCTGTCGCCAAAGCCCGGAGCTTTAACAGCAGCAATTTTAAGCGAACCTCTCAGTTTGTTTACTACAAGTGTGGCAAGTGCTTCACCATCCACATCTTCTGCAATAATCAATAGTGGTCTTCCGCTTTGTGCAACCGGCTCCAGTACCGGAAGCAGGTCTTTCATAGACGATACTTTTTTATCATATAACAAAATGTATGGTCTTTCAAGCTCAGCTTCCATTTTTTCAGAGTTCGTCACGAAGTAAGCTGACAGGTAACCTCTGTCAAACTGCATACCCTCTACAACATCTACATAAGTATCTGTTCCTTTGGCTTCTTCAACAGTAATAACCCCTTCTTTACCTACTTTTCCAAATGCAGTAGCAATAAGCTCGCCTATAGCTTCGTCATTATTAGCAGATATAGAGGCAACTTGTTTTATTTTTTCGGTAGATGTACCTACTTCTTTTGTTTGTTTGGCAAGGTCGTTTACAATAGCTTCAACAGCTTTGTCTATACCGCGTTTCAAATCCATTGGGTTGGCACCCGCAGCAACGTTTTTAAGACCTTCTTTTACAATAGCCTGTGCCAGTACGGTAGCTGTAGTAGTACCATCACCTGCAAGGTCGTTGGTTTTAGAGGCTACCTCTTTAACCATTTGTGCACCCATGTTTTCAAGGGTGTCTTCAAGTTCTATTTCTTTAGCAACCGATACACCATCTTTTGTTACGGTTGGTGCACCGAAAGATTTACTTATAATAACATTACGCCCTTTAGGTCCAAGTGTTACTTTTACAGCGTTTGCAAGAGCATCTACACCACGTTTTAAACCATCGCGTGCTTCAATATCAAATTTTATTTCTTTAGCCATTGTTTATTTTGTTATAGTTTCAATTATTAAACTCAATTTATAGTACTGCGAAAATTTCCTCTTCTTTCATTATCAGGTAGTCTTTACCTTCAAATTTAAGCTCAGTTCCTGCATACTTGCCGTATAGCACAGTATCGCCCACCTTTACGGTCATTTCATGGTCTTTAGTTCCGTTACCAACGGCTACTACAATACCTTTTTGCGGTTTTTCTTTTGCAGTGTCAGGAATAAAGATTCCGGAAGCAGTTTGTGTTTCTGCAGCAACCGGCTCTATTAGAACGCGGTCTGAAAGTGGTTTAATGTTTAAAGCCATATGATATTATTTTTTGTTGTTATTAAATGTTGTTTCTGTTTTTTCAGAAACTATGCCAATCCCGTAAACTGACAGTATGAACAAAAAAAAATGCCAGCATGTCAGTTGCCGGCATTTATATTATATATTGTAATTTTTATTCCTGTGTTGTTGTACCTTCTTCCGTGGCAGCAGGTGTTGTATCGCCTTGTTCTGTACCTGCCGGAGCCGGAGCCGGAGCAGTTGGTACAGCAGATTCGTCTATCAGCTTACTGTCGTTTCCTGCATAGCCTCCGGAGAAGCTTAATGTTGAAAGTAGTATAAGTGCTATAAGCACTGTAGCAAGTACCCATGTGCCTTTGTCTAAAAAATTATTGGTTTGTTGTACACTACCCATCATTTGAGATCCGCCAAAACTTGAAGATAAACCTCCTCCTTTAGGGTTTTGCACCATAATTATCACAACAAGCAAAAAGCTTACTACTGTTATCAGAAATAAAAAAATTGAAAATTCCATCGTCTATTAATTATTGTTTTGTTGTAAAATCTTGATATCTGCAATACGGTCTGCAAAGAAAACACTTTTTTCCGGATATTTCAAAATTAAAATTTCATATGCCTGTATGGCTTTTGTATATTTTTTTTGTTCCAGGTACACCCGCGCCAGCGTTTCTGTCATCAGGCTGCTGTTGTTACTGTGGTTATTGCTATGGGGTATGGGGCTTGACGTAGCGTTTTTAGCCGGTGTAATTTTCGGATTAGCTTCTATAAATCGGTCTATTATATCCAGTTTTTTCTCCAATCCTGATTCTTTTTCAGGCTCTTTAGGAGTTTCTTCCCGAATTACAGGTTTTAACTGCGCAAGTTGCAGCCACTCTGAAAACGAATGGGTTTCGTTTTTTGTAAATGCTATAGGTTTGCCTATTTCAAGTTTTTCTGCAATTTCACTTTCCTGTATTGCCTCTTTCTGTGACAAAGTTGGTTTTTCAGTTGTTTCTGCTTCTTCAACAGTTTGCTTTATAGACTCTTCCAGTTTGTTTACAGGAGGTTTTACTTCTTCACTCCCTTTTACAGGTATTTCTGTTACTGCTTTTTTTGCTTCTTCAAAATGTAGTTTATCAATACTCTGAAAATTTTCGGAAGTAATAAAATCAAAAAGTACAGAACGGTCGGTAGTAAAAGCAGCCGTTTTTTTAAGCTCTGTATTATAGCGAAAGCTGTCCTGATTGTACAGCCCTTTTAAATGAATGGCACGCGCGCTTTGGAGATATGGAAATTCTGAAAGGATGCTTTCCAACTCCGGTGTTTGCCTTTCATTTAACGAATAAGGCTTGTTAAGCAGGGATATATAGTCTTTTGTATTCAAATTTCTTTTTTGTTCGATGTTTGGTGTCTGATGTCCGAAGAAAACAGAACTCTTGTCTTCCGACATCGGACATTCTACCACTTAGCCAGCGATTCATTAAAAATGTCCTGTGTTATTCTTTCAAAAATTTCATCGAGGGCAGTATTCAATACTTGCCCCGAAAGGAGGTCGTTAGCAGGGTAGTCATAAAAAAAGCTGAAAGGTTTTTCAAAATCATCTTCTTCATTTTTTTTGTTGGTAAACCTTACATTTATGGTAACGCTCAACCTGTTTTGTGCCGCACGCTGGTCGGCAGTAGCCGTCATGGGTGTAATACGAAACTGTGTTATTTCACCCTCATATACCAAGTCGCCATCAGTATTGGTAAGGCTCAGGTTGGTTTGGTTCTGTATCAACTCTTGCAATCTTTGTGTAAATGTCCTCTCTACACCGGGTTCTATAATATCGGCATTATTTTGAAAATAGTTAACCTGAAAAGTTTCAGCATCTATTTTTCCGGTTCCTGTAAAGTTATAAATACTGCACCCGTTTATCATAAATACTAATGCCAATGCTGCAAATAGCTTTAATTTTTTCATTACATTTTTCTTAAAGGTCATATTGTTTAATTTTCCTGTACAGTGTCCTTTCTGATATACCCAATTCATCCGCTGCTGCTTTACGCTTACCTTTATTACGCTCTAATGCTTTTTTTATTAATTCTACCTCTTTTTCATCGAGCCTTAACGTTTCCTCTTCCTCAACCGTTTCGGCAAAAAGGTAGTTACCGTCATCATCATCATCTTCATGATGGTCTATAATAGGCTCAACCGTGTTTACAGGTTGCGAAGCTACCATTTCGGGTCTTGCCATTTCTTCAAATTCGCTGCCGTGATCTTCTCCCGAACCATAAATACGTTGTATCAGGTGTTTGTTAGATTCCTGTACTTTGTTGCTGTTACCGTTTTGCATCAGCTCCATTGTCAGTTTCTTTAAGTCATTCAGGTCAGCCTTCATGTCAAACAGCACCTTATACAGTATTTCGCGTTCGTTGCTAAAGTCGCTTTCCTGTTTTTTGTCTTTTATAACGGCCGGCAGATTACTGCCTGCTTCCGGCAGATAGCCCCGCAATGTTCCTATAGTTATAGCCCTGTTGGTTTCTAAAACGGATATTTGTTCGGCTATATTACGCAGTTGCCTTATGTTTCCGCCCCATCGGTATTTTAGTAATAGTTGTACAGCATCATCATCGAGCTTTATAGGAGGCATTTTATATTTTTGGGCAAAATCGGACGAAAACTTACGGAAAAGTAAGTGTATATCTTCTTTCCGCTCGCGCAATGGCGGTAACATAATCTCTACGGTGCTGAGACGATAATATAAGTCTTCCCTGAATTTTCCTTTTTCTATAGCCTCTGTCATGTTTACATTGGTAGCAGCCACAATGCGCACATTTGTTTTTTGTACCTGCGACGAGCCTACTTTTATAAACTCACCATTTTCCAGTACGCGCAATAAGCGTACCTGTGTAGTAAGTGGCAGTTCGCCCACCTCGTCAAGAAAAATAGTGCCCCCATCAGCTACTTCAAAATAGCCTTCACGTGTAGAGGTTGCTCCTGTAAAAGCTCCTTTTTCATGCCCAAAAAGTTCACTGTCTATGGTGCCTTCGGGTATTGCGCCACAGTTTACGGCAATATATTTACCGTGCTTGCGGTGCGACAGGGCGTGTATTATTTTTGGGATACTTTCTTTACCTACACCGCTTTCGCCGGTAACCAGTACCGAAATATCGGTAGGAGATACTTGTATGGCTTTTTCTATAGCGCGGTTAAGTTTAGGGTCGTTCCCTATAATTTCAAAGCGTTGTTTTATGGCTTGTATGCTTTCCATAAGCCCCCTGACCCCCAAAGGGGGATTTATTTTTAGTTAATAATAATTTTTTTATCAGTATTTTCCAATTGAGTTTACCCTTCGGGGGTTAGGGGGCTATTCATATCGCTATACCCTACAGCTTCACCTATTAGTGTAGCCGAAGTACAATCGGTAGTTTTCACATTTACAAATTCGCCCGGTTTATAATCTCCTTTGGGGAAAACCACAGTGGTGTTTTGCGAGTTACGCCCGCTCCAGTGCGCATCCGATCTTTTGGAACTTTTTTCAATCAGTACTTCTACTGTTTGTCCTACAAAGCGTTGTGTGCGCTCATAAGCCATTTTTTGTTGCAGGTTAATAATTTCGGTAAGCCTTCGGTTTTTTACTTCGTCAGGAATGTCATCTTCCAGTTTACGTGCTGCCAATGTTCCCGGACGCTCTGAATAGGCGAACATGAACCCGAAATCAAAGTTGCAATATTCCATTAACGAGAGTGTGTCTTTATGGTCTTCTTCCGTTTCGGTTGGGAATCCCGTTATCATATCCTGCGAAAGCGAAATGTCCGGTATTATGCGGTAAATGTTATCTACAAGCTCCATATACTCTTCACGGGTATGCTGGCGGTTCATCTCTTTCAATATTCGGGTACTGCCACTTTGTACGGGTAAATGAATGTACTTGCATATATTATGGTGTTTTGCCATAACTTCTATTACTTCCAGGTGCATATCCTGTGGGTTGGAAGTCGAAAAACGGAAACGCATTTTCGGGTAGGCTATTGCCACCATGTCAAGCAGTTGTGCAAAATCTACTGCGGTTGCTTTTTGCATTTCGGTAGCTTTTACAAAATCTTTTTTAAGTCCGCCGCCATACCACAGGTAACTGTCCACATTTTGTCCCAGCAGGGTAACTTCTTTAAAGCCTCTTGTCCAAAGGTCATTTATTTCATCTAAAATACTTTGCGGGTCACGGCTGCGCTCACGCCCTCGTGTAAAAGGCACTACGCAAAAAGTACACATATTATCGCACCCTCTGGTAATAGATACAAAGGCGGTTACTCCGTTACTGTTGAGGCGAACAGGAGCAATGTCGCCATAGGTTTCCTCTTTAGAAAGGATAACGTTTATGGCATCTCTGCCTTCTTCTACCTCTTGCAGCAGGTTGGGTAGGTCTTTATAAGCATCAGGACCTACAACAAGGTCAACAATTTTTTCTTCTTCAAGAAACTGGCTTTTCAATCGTTCTGCCATACAGCCCAGTACACCCACTTTCATTGCGGGGTTTATTTTTTTTACTGCGTTATATTTTTCCAACCTTTTTCTTACGGTCTGTTCTGCTTTATCACGAATAGAGCAGGTATTTACCAAAACCAAGTCTGCCTCTTCAAGATGCTGAGTAGTGTTATAGCCTTGATTTGCAAGTATAGATGCAACAATTTCGCTGTCAGAAAAATTCATCTGACAGCCATAGCTTTCAATAAAAAGTTTTTTGGTATTTCCTTCTTTCTGCTCTAAAACAAGGCTTTGTCCTTGCTTGTTTTCTTCAATTATCTTTTCCATAGTTCACAACTGTAGTGCATTTTCTGAATTGGCAAAGATACTATTTAATTTTAAACGTATGACAACTTGGCATATTTGTTTAAGCTCTTTTTAAAGTAGTAAGGCTTGCAATTACACGTATTATATAGGTGGCAATACATATGAAAAAAAGCATACTTACAACAAATGACGGAGACAGAAAAAGGAAAGCAAGTACAAAAGAAAAGGCAGTAGCAATAATACGGCTTTTGTAGTCGAAGGTTTTTATCTTGTCTTTTTCAGATTGCAGCATAATAAGCGAAATAATACTTGCCGCTCCAATAAAGAAAACCAAATCCTGATAAGGGTTTTCCTGCTGTATTACCGATGTAATAATAAGCCCCGAGGCGATTATTATACCGAGCAGTACCGAAGGTTTGTCGAATTTAGAAACGGGCAGGTAGTTTATAGCGTTGCTGTAAAAGCTGAGGTTGAAGTTGTCAAATTCTTCCGCAGGCATAAAATGCCCCGTAACGCACTTACGTTTCAGGGTATCTATATATTTATGAATAAAGGTATCCCGGAAATTCATATATACGGCAAGGAAAAGTTCGTTGCCATTTTCAGGTACGGGTATAACCGATTTAAAGTAATCAATGCGTATGGTTATGGTTTTACAATTTTCATTTAATGGGACGGATACATGCTCGCAGTGTGCAATTTTTACCAAAAGGTTATTTTGGTCGTCATATATTTTTATCCTTCGGGCATGATACCAGTTGTAAGGGAGCAATAATTTTATTTCCAGGTTTTTCATAAAAAGATATTTTAGCCTGTTTTTAGGGTACTTATAATTCCGTTATTGGCAAGTTACAGAAAATAATTTAAAAAAATAAAATATCTATAGTGCTGATTTGAAAGATTTTTTTATTGGCTAAAGGTTGATGAAGTCAGGGTTTTATACTTGTTTTTAGTGTTTTGTTAAGGTTAATCTTTAGCCAAAACGGTTATTTTTAAAAACAGGAAAAACCAATATTTAAAAAATTCCTATACTTTTGCGACACAAAGAAACGTATGATGGCAAAGAATTTAGTGATTGTTGAGTCGCCTGCAAAGGCAAAAACCATAGAAAAATTTTTAGGGAAAGACTACCGGGTAGAGTCCAGTTACGGGCATATTGCCGATTTGCCCTCTAAAGAAATAGGGGTGGATGTAGCCAATGGATTTAAACCAAAATATGAAGTATCTCCGGATAAAAAGGCTTTGGTTAAAAAACTCAGAGATTTATCTAAATCAGCCGAAATGGTTTGGTTGGCAAGTGATGAGGATCGTGAGGGAGAGGCAATAGCCTGGCATCTTGCAGAAGAGTTGAAGTTGGATAAAGCAAAAACCAAACGTATTGTTTTTCATGAAATTACCAAGTCGGCCATATTAAAAGCGATAGAAAATCCGAGAGATATAAATTATGATCTTGTAAACGCACAACAGGCACGCCGTGTGCTGGACAGGCTTGTGGGGTATGAACTTTCGCCGGTGTTATGGAAAAAGGTAAAAAGCGGTCTTTCGGCAGGCAGGGTACAATCAGTCTCTGTACGCCTTATTGTAGAACGCGAACGTGATATACAAAACTTTAATGTTGAAGCATCGTATAGTATTACTGCCGAGTTTGCCAACGAAAGCGGGAAGGTTTTTAAAGCAAAACTGCCTAAGAATTTTTCTACTAAGCAGGAAGCCCACGACTTTTTAAATAAAAATATAGGCTCTGTATATAAGGTGTCGGATTTGGAAACCAAACCGGCAAAAAAATCGCCTGCAGCACCCTTTACCACTTCCACACTACAACAGGAAGCGGCTCGAAAACTATATCTTCCGGTAGGAGTAACCATGATGCTGGCACAACGCCTGTATGAAGCGGGGCTTATAACCTATATGAGAACGGATAGTGTAAACCTCTCTAATGATGCTATGAGTGCTGCCGAAGCTGAAATTATCAGATCGTACGGTAAAGAATTTAGCAAACCCAGAAACTATGCTACCAAAAGTAAGGGAGCACAGGAAGCCCACGAAGCAATACGACCTACGGATATGACACGCCATACCGTAAATATAGATCGTGATCAGGCAAGGCTGTATGACTTGATTTGGAAACGTACCGTAGCATCGCAAATGAGTGATGCGCAACTGGAGCGTACTAATGTAAAAATTGAAGCAAACAATCACAAAGAAATATTTACTGCATCAGGCGAGGTACTAAAATTTGAAGGCTTCCTCAAAGTATATCTCGAAGGCAGCGATGATGAGGATGTAGAGCAGGAGGGAATGCTCCCTGCATTACGCATAAGCGAGAGGCTTATGAATAATTATATAACCGCCACCGAACGTTTTAGCAGACCTCCGGCACGTTATACCGAGGCTTCACTGGTAAAGAAACTGGAAGAATTGGGTATAGGTCGTCCCTCTACCTACGCGCCTACTATATCTACTATCATCAGCAGAAATTATGTAGAAAAGGGTAGTTTTGAAGGGCAGGAACGTAAATATCAGCAACTAACGTTGAAAGCTGACAATGTTGCCGAGCAGGAACTTAGTGAGAATGTAGGTTCGGATAAAGGAAAACTAGTGCCTACGGATATCGGTATTATTGTTAATGATTTTCTTGTGAATCATTTCGAAACAATACTGGATTACAATTTTACCGCGAAAGTAGAACAGGATTTTGATGAAATTGCATCGGGTAATGAGGACTGGACTAAGATGATGACTGATTTTTACGGTCATTTTCATCCAAAGGTTCAGGACGTTGAGAAAAATGCAGACAGAGAATCAGGAGAGCGCATATTAGGTACGCACCCCGAAAGCGGGAAACCTGTAAGTGTGCGTTTAGGTAAATTTGGCCCAATGGCACAAATAGGGGATGCTGAGGATGAGAACAAACAATTTGCCAGCCTGCTGCCGGAACAAAACATTGGCAGTATTACACTTGATGAGGCTTTAGGCTTATTTTTATTGCCAAAAAATTTAGGTATATATAAAGGAGAAGAAGTAGAGGTAAATAATGGTCGTTTTGGTCCCTATGTGCGTTTTGGTAAAACATTTGTATCGCTGCCCAAAGGAGAAGACCCGTTGGATGTTACTTTTGAAAGAGCCAAAGAACTTATAGCAGAGAAAGAGCAGGCAGATGCTCCTATTGCCAGTTATAAAGATATGCCGGTTCAAAAAGGGGTGGGGCGTTTCGGTCCTTTCATAAAATGGAACGGAATGTTTATTAATGTCAATAAAAAATATAATTTTGACAACCTCTCGCAATCAGATATCGCAGAGCTTATAGAAGACAAGCTAAAGAAAGAAATTGAAAAAGTAATACATAACTGGGAAGACGAAGGCATACGGGTAGAGAAAGCCCGTTGGGGACGCTCGGTTATACTAAAAGGGAAAACCAAAATAGAACTTAGTAAGGATGTAGATGCCGCTGCTCTTTCGCTTGACGAGGTTAAGGCAATAATAGAGCAAAAAGCACCTGCAAAAAAAGTAGCTGCGAAAAAAACTACCCCCAAGAAAGCTACCGCTCGCAAAACAACAGTTAAAAAGAAATAATTATTTATGGCTTTTGAGTTTTTAAAACCTTTAGAGAGCACATTTACAAGCTATGCAGAAGCATTGCCCTCGCAATCATTAGGCAAAAAGATGCTCTTACATTTTGAAGGTAATTTTCCCGATACTGAAGGGGTGAGTATAGCCATAATAGGAGTTTTGGATAACCGAGGGGCGGAAAGCGGAAACAAGCCGATACACCTTAATTATATACGAAAGCAGTTATACGGGTTATATCCGGGTAATTGGGATAAAACAATAGCCGATTTGGGCAATATACCTGCGGGCAACACTGTAAAGGATACCTACTATGTAGTAAAAACTATTGTTGAGGAACTTGTAAAAAACAAAATAATACCTGTAATAATAGGCGGGTCGCAAGATATAACCTATGCAATGTACAGAGGGTATGACAGGCTTGAGCAAATGGTAAATCTTGTGGCTATAGACAGTAAGTTTGATTTTGGTAAAGAAAAAGAAACGATAACAGCAAAGTCATACCTTACACATATAATAGTTGATGAGCCTAATAATTTATTTAATTACAGTAATGTTGGGTATCAAACCTATTTTAATCCGCAGGAAGAGATAGATTTAATAGAAAAATTGTATTTTGATGCCTATAGACTTGGTGAAATTGCAGGTAATCCTACCATTGCAGAGCCGGTTTTTAGAGATGCAGACATCGTAAGTCTTGATATGGAGTCAGTAAAATCGGGCGATTCAGGAAATATTGTTAATTTTTTGCCAAATGGTTTTAATGGAAAAGAAATTTGTACTTTAGCGCGCTACGCAGGAATAAGTGATAAAGTTACGTGTTTCGGAATTTTTAACCATCAGGACACAAAACAGGAAGGACTTTTAATTGCGCAGATAGTATGGTATTTTATCGAAGGAGTACACTATCGTTCTAATGAATATCCTTTTGATACCAAAGAAAATTATATAAAGTATATAGTTCCGATGGATGAAGAAGAACTTATATTTTATAAGAGTGATAAAACAGACAGATGGTGGATAGAAGTGCCTTTTATAACAAACGTTAATAATAAATTAAAAAGGAATACGTTATTACCATGTACGCACGATGATTATTTAGGAGCATGCGATGGTGGTTTTCCTGAAAGATTATGGAAAGCACAAAGAAAGAACATAATATAAGTTTTTTGTTATAAAACTGTCTTGTATTTCATTAAGTACACAAATCTTTTCTTTTAGTTAAGGTTTTTTTAATAAAAAAATTGTTTTTTTAAAAATAAATAAATAGGTTTACGCCCTTAAAAATAGAATTACATTAATAACCCAAATTTATGAAGAAGTTCATTGCATTAACAGCAACTTTATCATTATTAATCAGCTGTGGTTCCAGTGACCGGGGGGAACTGGTAGGTGTTAGAGGAAAAAAGTGGAGACCTGAGAAGCCATATGGTATGACATTAATTCCTGGTGGCGCATACATTATGGGTAAATCAGACGATGATTTGGCTAATGTGCAGGATGCTCCTACAAAAACAGTAACTGTTCGATCTTTTTATATGGACGAAACAGAGATTACCAATAGTGAATACCGTCAGTTTGTAGAGTGGGTTAAAGATTCTACAATCAGAACAAGACTGGCTATCCTTGCCGATGAAATGGGTCAGAAGCCGGGTGGTGAAGGAGGTATTGGTGAGTATGCATTCAAAGATCAGGTAGGTGAAGGAGAAGAACAATCACCATATGATAAATATATGTATGAAAACTATTACAGTATTGGTGATGCCGATGATCCATATGCAGGCAGAAAACTTAACCACCAGCCTAAACTGATTGAAGACCCGCAACAATACCCTGATGAGTATTATGTTGAGGTGATGGACTCTATGTATCTTCCTGCTTCAGAATCATACAACGGATTAAGAACCATGGATGTTTCTAAGCTTAAGTTCAAATACTCATGGATGGATATTGCTGCTGCTGCTAAAGATAAATCTAAAAATACCAGAGAAAAAAGAAGCAAGTACATGGTAAAAGAACAGGTAGAAGTATATCCTGATACTACCGTGTGGATAAAAGACTTCTCTTACTCATACAACGAGCCTATGCACAATGATTATTTTTGGCATGAAGCTTACGGTGAATATCCTGTTGTAGGTGTTACTTGGGGTCAGGCAAAAGCATTTTGTGCATGGAGAACCCTATACAAAAATGCCTATCAAAAAGATAAAGGCAGACAACAAATAAATTCATTCCGTTTACCAACCGAGGCAGAGTGGGAATATGCTGCCAGAGGAGGTTTGCAATCAGCTACATTCCCTTGGGGAGGTCCTTATGCTAAAAACGACAGAGGTTGCTTTTTGGCTAACTTTAAACCAAACAGAGGAGATTATGCTGCCGATGGTGCGCTTTATACTGTAGAAGCACAATCATTTGACCCGAATGAGTACAATTTGTATAACATGTCAGGTAACGTTGCAGAATGGACAGACTCGTCTTATGATGCAGCCTCTTACGAATACGTATCTACAATGAACCCGAATGCTCCGGATCCTTCTAACAGAAGAAAGGTAACGCGAGGTGGTTCATGGAAAGATGTGGCATACTTCCTTCAAGTAAGTACAAGAGATTGGGAATATGCCGATTCTGCAAGAAGCTACATCGGTTTCAGAACTGTACAGGATTACATGGGTACTCAAAATACAGCTAACCAATAATTACTTGAACCAACTCAAATTTTTGAATATTTAAATTATTTAACTTAACTAAAAACTAAAATTATTTTATTATGGCACTACCTAAAAAAGTTATGAATTTTGCCTATGGTATGGGGGCAGCAGTTGTTATTATCGGAGCACTTTTCAAATTGATGCACTGGCCTGGTGCAAGTGCGATGCTTATTGCCGGACTGGGAACTGAAGCTTTCATTTTTGGTCTTTCTGCTTTTGACCCTGTAGATAAAGAACTGGACTGGTCTTTAGTATATCCTGAATTAGCAGGAGGTGATGCTAAGAAAAAAGATGCTAAGAAAGAAAGCCCTGCGGATGCACAAGGATTACTTTCTCAAAAACTTGATAACCTGTTAAAAGAAGCTAAAATTGATGGTGAATTAATGGCAAGCCTTGGCGCAAGTATTAAGAATTTCGAATCTGCAGCTAAAGGAATATCTCCAACAGTAGATTCTATATCTTCTCAGAAAAAATACAGCGAAGAAATGTCTATGGCTGCAGCTCAAATGGAGTCATTAAACAGCCTTTACAAAGTGCAGCTTGAAAGCGCATCTCGTAATGCTGAAGCTAACAGAGAAATCGCTGAAAATGCTGCTAAGCTACAAGAAGAAATGAGAGCTATGACACAAAACATCGCTTCATTAAACAATGTATATGGTGGAATGCTTTCTGCAATGGGCAACAGAGCCTAATTAATTAGGATTTTTATTACATAACAAAAAACAAAGAGACTGATTAGATATGGCAGGAGGAAAATTAACCCCTAGACAAAAGATGATTAACCTGATGTATCTGGTTTTCATCGCGATGCTGGCACTAAATATGTCCAAAGAGGTACTATCCGCTTTTGGATTGATGAATGAACAGTTTGAAGAAGCAAATATTCAAGCTAAAAATACAAATAAAGATCTTCATGGTGTTTTAGCACAAAAGGCATCTGAGTCACCTCAGTTTGCTGAAGCAAAAAATATAGCTGATAAAGTTAAGAATATCTCTAATTCTTTTTATACCTATATTGAAGGGCTTAAGGGAGACATAACCAAGCACTTTGAAAAAGAAAATGGTAAGCTTCCTTATGAAGCTATGGATAAGGGAGAGATGATTGATGAAGCTTGGTTTGCAGGTGACGGATACTCAAAGAAAGGTCAGGAAATTATTGCAACTATCAACAAGTATAAAGCAGATATGATAGCAGCTTTTGGTACTGAAAATAAATATAATGCTCTTAAGCAAGAGATAAACAGTAAGTTCAGTACTGAGGATATTAAGGATGGTGAAGGTGTTAAAAAGAAATATCTTGATTACCATTATAAAGGTTTCCCTGCAATTGCATCGTTGACTAAGTTATCTGCTATGCAGAATAATGTTGAAACGATGGAGGCAAATGTATACAACATTGCCCTTGGTAAAGCAGCTATAGAAGCTACTTCGATGAACAAATATAAAGCTATAGTTATTACTGATAAATCTGCATTTTTCTCAGGTGAAAAAGTAACAGGAAAAGTGGTTCTTGGTCGTTATGATGACCAGACGGTGCCTACTAGAGTAGGTGTAGATGGCGGTGTTGTTAAAATGGAGAATGGTCAGGCTAATTTTGAAATTACTGCAGGCTCTGTAGGTGAACATGATTTGAAAGGGCAGTTTGTGTTCCTTGAAGATGGTAAAGAAATTGAAATTCCAATTACAGGTAATTATGCAGTAGTACCTCGCCCTAATGAGGCTACAATTTCTGCTGATAAAATGAACTCTGTATATAGAGGTTTGGACAACCCAATGACAATTTCATTTGCAGGTATTGCAGACAGCGATGTTACAGCAACTGCTCCTGGGCTTAAAAAAGCAACTGGTGCGGGTAAATATAATTGGAATGTTACAACTATTTCTGGAACAAAGGCTATCGTTAATGTAACAGGTAAACTTCCTGATGGAACATCAGTAAACTCTAAAAAGGAGTTTATCGTAAGAGATATTCCTGCTCCTACGGCTTCAATTAGAGGTAAAATAAACTCTTCTAAAGGTCGTGCTCAGGATTTAGCGATATCTACTGTTAACGTTGAGTTTCCAGGTTTTGTTTATAATGTAGAGGTTGATGTAGTTTCCTTTGAGCTTTATGTTCCAGGACAACCCGGTATGATAGTTCAGGGTAATAGATTTGATGGAAAAGCTCAGGCTGCTATTAACAGAGCAAAAAGAGGCGACCAAATTCAAATTATGGCCATTAAGACAAAACTTAAAGGTGGCGGAAGTTACAGAATGCAAGAGTCCAGCCCGTTTATTTGGGAAGTACAATAATATAATTAAAAGATCGTTTTTCTTTTATAGAATAAATTAAGGATATGAACAGCAAAAATTTTTTATTAGCAGCATTATTTTTTACAGGGATTGGTTCTTCAGTTGCTCAATCGAACCTGTTGAATGCAAAAACGCCGGATGAGATAGGACAGAAAACTGCTGAGCAGGAATTGTTAGATAATGACAATCCCCTGCCTTACGGTTACGTTGGAGATAGAGACGTTTTGTTTGCCAGAAAAGTTTGGGAAGTAATCGACCTTAACCAAAGGGTTAACTTTCCTATGCTTTTTCCTGTGGAAGAGAATATTGGTGATGATAGGAAATCGCTTTTCAATGTACTTATTACAGCTATAAAAGATGGCAGACTTACTGAAGTATATGGTGACTCTTATTTTACTGCTAAAAAAACTTTAGAAGAGATTCAAGAGAATTTTTATGTAAGTATGTTGAATAGCTATGGTGTTACTACCATGAACCAATATCCGGGAGAAACAGAAGAAGCTCTTAAAGATAGAGGAGTACTTACTGCCGAGCATTATGATACACAGGAAGTAACTGCTAATGATGTCGCTGCATACAAAATAGTAGGAACTTGGTATTTCGATAAGAGACAAGGTGAGCTTAAGTACAGAATTCTTGGTATTTGCCCAATGGCAGTTGATGCTTTGAGTAAGTTAAGGATGGGTGAAACTGCAGAACCTATCGAACTTTTCTGGGTATTTTATCCGGGAGCAAGAGATGTACTGCACCAAGCAAAAGCATTTAATGAGAAAAACTCTGCAATGCCTATTACATTCGATCACTTGTTAAACTCAAGACGTTTTAGTGCCGTGATATATAAAGAAGAGAATGTGTATGGCGACAGGCTTATCAAAGAGTATCTTAAAGATAATGCTCAGCTACAACTTCTGGAATCAGAGCGTATAAAAGATAAAATACGCAACTTTGAACAAGATATGTGGAATTACTAATAATTCTCGTAACTATACAAAAAAACTCTTACCCTTGTGGTAAGAGTTTTTTTATTTTTGCACTATGAAAGATTTTATAATTGTTGGTGCCGGTTTAGCAGGTATAAATTTTGCGGAGACTTGTCGTTTCAATACTAAATCGTTTACTGTTATAAGTGATGCTTCGCACAATTCTACACTGGTTGCAGCGGGAATTTATAACCCTGTTATATTGAAACGTTTCAGTTTGCCTGCCGATACCGCAAAACATATGGAATATATAACTCCTTTTTATCAGAGTATAGAGAATAGGATTGGTTTACAGTTTATGCATGATGTTCCTGTATATAGAAAATTCGCTTCGGCAGAGGAACAAAATAACTGGTTTGAAGCCTGTGATAAAACAGCATTAGCCCCTTTTCTGGATACTGAAATTAAACATATAAAATATCCGGCTTTGCCTTCTCCTTATGGTTTTGGCAGGGTGTATAGTACCGGCTATATGGATACCGGTGCATTTATAAATGCTTACTGTGCTGAATTGTTAAGTGATGGATTGTTTATAGAGGACACTTTCGACTACAGCGCGTTACAGGTAGTAGAGGATAGTGTACATTACAAAGATATTTCAGCAAAACACATTGTGTTTGCCGAAGGTTTTGGGATTCATGAGAACCCCTACTTTAATTATTTACCGCTTGATGGTACTAAAGGTGAACTCTTACTTATAAAAGCTCCTGATTTACAATTGGATGTTATAGTAAACGCCAGTATATTTATTTTGCCTATGGGAAATGATTATTATAAAGTAGGAGCTACGTATGAGTGGGAGGATAAAACCCAAGAACCTACAGAAGCGGGAAAACAAGAGCTAACAGAGAAGCTGGATGAATTAATTACTTGCGATTACGAAATTATAGAACATTTTGCAGGTGTGCGACCTACTGTTAAAGACAGGAAACCTTTGATTGGGACACACCCAAAGCATTCACGGTTGCATTTGCTTAATGGGTTGGGCACACGAGGGGTAATGTTAGGACCGCCAATGGCACTGGAGTTATTGGAGTCTATAGAGAAAGGTAAAGAGATACCCAGAGCGGTAAACCTTAACAGATTTAAGGTTTAAGATTTCTGTCTTTCCAGTTTTTATTGTATTTAATAAAAATATTGATCCATATATTACGTGATAAGCGCATAATGATTGGCATAAACACAACTAGAGTACCTATTATGGTATAAAATGATGTTTTTAGTGAAGTTTTTAGGAATACCTTTGCAACAATAAAAGCAGCAACGCTAAAGGCAACACCAAGACCATAACTTACATACATAGCACCGTAAAAAAAAGAAGGCTCAATTTTATAATGCAAACCGCAGTGGCTGCAATTTTCGTGCATCTTATATACATTGGCTAAGTTATATGGGTTTTTATCTAAATACATGCTTTCCTGATGGCATCGGGGGCAGGTTCCTGTTAAAATGCTATATAATTTGGATCCTTTTTTTAACATTTGCAAAATTATTTGGTACATCCAAATTTACGATATAAATAAGACATAATAATAATGCTGAACATACATAATTTATCGGTTTCTTTTGGTGGTACTTACCTGTTTGAAGAAGTTACTTTTAGGCTTGGGGCAGGCGACAGAGTAGGGCTTGTTGGGAAGAATGGAGCAGGAAAATCGACCATGCTTAAAATTTTATCCAGAGAGCTTGCGCCTGACTCCGGTGTAATTGCAACGGAGAAAGAAGTAAAGATTGGCTTCCTGAAACAGGATATCGATTTTATAAAAGGAAGAACGGTTCTGGAAGAGGCTTATCAGGCATTTGAAGAAATAAAAAGAGCAGAAGGAAAAATAGAAGATATCAACCACCAGTTGACTACCCGTACCGATTATGAAAGCGAAGAGTATTCTAAACTCATAGAAGATCTTAGTGATGTTACGCATCATTATGAAATACTGGGCGGTTACAATTATGTTGGCGATACAGAGAAAATCCTGTTAGGATTAGGCTTTAAGCGTGAGGATTTTGATAAACCTACCGATACTTTTTCGGGTGGGTGGCGTATGCGTATAGAACTTGCCAAGTTGCTGTTACAATATAATGATATATTATTGCTGGATGAGCCTACCAACCACCTGGATATAGAAAGTATTATTTGGCTGGAACAATTTTTAAGGAATTATCCCGGCGTAGTAATTATAGTATCTCACGATAAAATGTTTTTGGATAACGTAACCAATCGTACTATCGAAATTTCATTGGGTAAAATATATGACTTTAATAAGCCTTATACGGAATACCTTGAACTTCGGGGAGAAATAAGAGAAAAACAGCTTGCCACACAAAAAAATCAGGAAAAGAAAATAGAGCACACCGAGAAACTTATCGAAAAGTTTAGGGCTAAGGCATCAAAGGCATCTATGGCGCAATCGCTGATTAAAAAACTGGACAAAGTAGAGCGTATTGAAGTAGATGAAGATGATAATTCGGTAATGAATATTTCTTTTCCGGTATCAATGACGCCCGGTCGCGTGGTGGTAGAAGTTGAAGATGTAACTAAAAAATATGGCGATAAAACGATATTGAAAGATATTGACCTGCTGGTAGAACGCGGTAGTAAAATTGCTTTTGTAGGGCAAAACGGCCAGGGAAAATCAACACTCATAAAGGCAATTACTAAAGATATTGACTATCAGGGCACTATTAAACTGGGGCATAATGTACAGTTGGGCTATTTTGCACAAAATCAGGCAGAGTATCTGGATGGCGAAATAACGCTTTTGGAAACAATGGAAAACGCAGCTACTGATACCAACAGGAGTAAAGTGCGCGATATGCTGGGAGCATTCCTTTTTAGAGGCGATGATGTTGAGAAAAAAGTAAAGGTACTTTCGGGAGGCGAGCGAAACCGTCTTGCGTTATGTAAACTGCTTTTGCAACCCATCAATGTTTTGGTAATGGATGAGCCTACCAATCACTTAGATATAAAATCTAAAAATGTGCTAAAGGCAGCTTTACAAAAATTTGAAGGTACTTTGTTACTGGTATCGCACGACAGGGATTTCCTTCAGGGGATGTCCAATATTGTATATGAGTTTAAAGATCAAAAAATAAGAGAGTATTTGGGCGACATCAACTTTTATCTGGAGCAGCGTAATATGCAAAATATGCGCGAGGTAGAAAAAAGAGATGTGATTAAAGAAGCCGCTAAAGACAATAAGCAGCAACAGGTGTCGTATCAAGACCAAAAGAAAAACAAATCGTTACAAAACAAATTATCTAAAATAGAAAGCCAGATACAGCAGTTGGAAAAAGAAATTAAGCATGATAATAAACGGCTTGAAACCGATTATGAAAAGCTAATGGCTGATGCTGCTTTTTTTAGAGCCTACGAGAATAAAAAGAAAAAGCTTGACGAACTCATGGAGGAGTGGGAGCTGGTACATGAAGAGATAGAAAGGGTATAACTTATATATGGATAAAAAAATCCCGCTCTTAAAGCGGGATTTTTTATGATTAGTCAGTTTTAATGTTGACTTCTTTTTTATCATCTGTAATGGTTACATTGCTCTCCTTGTCACCATTTTTATTTTTAACACTCACACCATTTCCATTAATATTTACCGATGTTCCGTCGTTATCTTCTTCCTCAACCCTTGGCTCTGGTGCAGGGGGCGGAGCAGGATTTTCTACCGCAGGCGGTGTTGGTGGCGGTGTTTCTTTTTTGTCTTTACAGGAGGTTAAAAGCGCAAGCGCCATTACTCCTGATAGTACTATCACTTTTTTCATAAAATAGTCTTTAGGTTACTTTTTACCAAGATACTCATTATAAGTTACAAACAGTTATAAAATAACTCAATTTTAAGAAATCAAGCCTATTGCTTTGGCATGTAGTATAGCCTCCTCACTATCTTTAAAGTAACAGGTCTCTATACTTAATGTCTCAATGTTTTTGAGCGTATCGCTCACTTTTTGCTTTTTATATCTGCCTGTTTGCCTTATATATACCGCCTTTACAGTAACAGGGAATATCTTGCAGATGCTTTCGTAAAGATAAGGGTCGTGCTGTGAGTCATCGCCCAGCAGAGTGTATTTAAGATGGGGGTAAAACTCCAGTATGTGCTTTATCTTATCGAACTTGTGGTTATGGTTGCCACGCCCGGTTACCAAAAAATCCATCAAACCGGTTTTAATATCTTTTAATAGCATTACAGCACGGGGCAATTCGTGTATTTTGGTAAACTTTACAATAAAGCTGTACAAATTCCATTCACTGCTGGACACATAAAAAAAAGCATTTTGTTCTTCTGTGGTCTCTCTTCCCGCATTGCTCAAAGCCTGATAAAATGGGACTACACCTTCAAATATACGTCGGGCATTAATGTTTTTCCAAAGCAGTATGTATAACTTCTTAAAAACATTACGTGTATGCGACACTAAAAAAGTATCGTCGATATCTGATATAAAACCTAAATCGCCTTCAAAAGGTCTTACATAAGTACCGCTTTCTTTTATTTCTTCGTCATCATAAAAAGTACTTACACAATAGCTTGACCAACCGTGTTCTAAATCATTTTTTAACGGAATACAGAATTTAAAATATCCATCTTTAAGCGTTTTGGTATGTATTTTTTTGCCATTATGCTCTAAGTAAACGTCTGCATTAGCAATTGTTTTTACCATAAACATCTTTATTACAGAACGCGCATTTTTAAAACGTTTCTTTTCGAATTCATACCCGCTTGCCGTGCTGGAGTTAAAAACATGACCAAAAACCATTAGCTCCTGCTCATTAGCATAACCACGGTAAAGTTTTAAAATAGGCTTCATTAAAAATTATGTTTTTTATAAGATGTGTGATACCACAATTTAATTAAATTTAATCAAAAATATAACATGGCTCAGCAAGAGATTTTTTTATTTGTAATAAACCCCATTGCCGGGGGTAATGATAAATCAGATTTAATAGAAAAGGTAAAATTATATGCTGAAGACAGGGGCGTAACCCTCATTTGCTATGAGACTACAGGAGATAATGATGAAGAAGCTATAAGAAAACTTGTTGATGAGCATAACCCACAACGCATACTGGTAGCGGGAGGCGATGGCACTATAAAAATGGTTGCCGAAGCGACATTGAATCAAGATGTAATTATTGCGGTACTGCCGGCGGGTTCCGCTAACGGGCTATCGGTCGATTTAAACCTGCCCGATACTGTTGAAGCCAATCTTGAGGTGGCTTTTAACGGGGTTGTAAAACCTATGGACATTATTACTATTAATGGTAAAAACAGTTTGCACCTTAGCGATATTGGTGTTAATGCCGACTTGATACGTAATTATGAAAACGGCAGTATGAGAGGAAAACTGGGCTATGCCTTGCAGGCACTTAATACCTTAACAGATCTCGGAGAGCCTTTTAATGCAACTATCAAAGCCAATGGCGAAAGTATTGAAACAGAAGCCCGAATGGTGGTAATAGCCAATACCAACAGGTATGGCACAGGTGTAACTATTAATCCTGTAGGAAAGATGGATGATGGGAAATTTGAGATTGTTATTCTTAAAAACCTCGATATACTCGTTATCGGTAAGATACTTTCAGGTAATATACCTGTGGACGAAAATGAAAATATAGTTATAATTTCTACTGATGAAGCCTTGATAACTACAAATATCTCGGTTAGTTTTCAAATAGACGGCGAGTTTTGCGGGAGCGTAAATGAGCTTGATATAAAAATAATACACCCTCAGCTAAAGATGATAGTGCCAAAACCTATTTAAAGGGGTTACGCGATTTCCATTCTATCTTGGGTTCAAAATAATTAAATAATCTTCCTATAAACAGGTTTATAAAAGGGTTAGTGTGTTTTATTATACCATATACCTCCTCTGCTTTTGCGCCTACGCTGCTTTTTATCTCCATTGCCGATCGTGCAAATATTATATGGCTGTATTGTTTTTTTACAGCATAGGCTACCATATCATAAAGCATATTCAGATACAGCATTTTTTCTTTTTGTACCATTTCATCATACCCTAAAAAATAAGTATCCATATCCTTACCGTTTTTAATCAGCGTGCTAAACCCAACGAGTTCATCATTCATAAAATAACCATAAAACCTGAAATTATCTCCAAGCTCCCGTTTCATAACCTCAAAATGATTCTCAGGCAAAAAGAACGTGTTAAATGATGCCCTGTTGGCAACAGTATGGTACAGTTTATTTACCCGGTGCTGTTGTGCCTGTATTTCATCGGCGGTAAGTTTTCTTTTAATAATACCTTCTGCCTTTTTTCGGGCACGATTATACTGTGTGCGGTATTTTGTATTCAGGGCGTTTAGGTAATCCTCTATACTGTTCCACTCTTTTCTTATGCTAAATATCATATTCGGCTGAGTACAAAACTTAAAGTAATTTTTAAATCCCACAGCTTCAAAGTTTGGAAACTCCTGTTCGTTAAAATCTTTTACCGCCAAAAGGTTTATCTTTTGCCCATTACTATTGTACTCCTTTTCTACTTGTTTCAATGCTTTTTGCATTAATTGCAGTGCCTCTGTTTCGGTTATATCATTGGTATGCAAATAAGCATTTTGCCCTGTAAGCGTATTATTACCAATGAAAAGTATATGCGAAGTAAACTTTTTGAATAAAAATTCTTTAAGGCAAAAACTTCTTTTATTATCCTTAAATGTAGTTACATTGGCTAAGTTAATAAATTGAATTATAGCCATCCCCGAAAGTTTACCATCTTTAAAAAGCCCCACAAAATGACACTTCATGTTTTTAGGAGCTGCTTTTTCCAGAACGGCAAGCCCCGCGCGCGAAAGGAATATGTTTTGCATAGCAATACCATCCCATTCAGCAGGAAAATCTATGGCACAAGTATATAGTTTGTAAGATAAATTTGGGGTCAAGATAATTGTAATAAAAAATCTCCCTTAGGAGATTTTAGTTTGTTAAGATTGTAAATATAATTATTTCCATGCACATAATATACCACCCATTATGGTAAGGCACACTATCCAGTAGCCACTGTTTATCAAAATATATCTGGCACTTCTTCTTTCAAAAAGAGCGTTAGTACCTGTTATAGGCAGTGCAAGAAACAAGCCCGCCATAAAACCGTGTAAAGCACCATGCTTAAAAGTCCGAAAAACATCGCCGTAGTCGGTCATAAAAGCTTCATAAGATGGTTTAGCCGTTTCGGGCGAAGCGCCTACCATCCCGATAGCTCCAAATTGGTGTATTACTAAAAATTGTAGTATAAAGGATGCCATAATTGCAAACAGAATTGCCATGCCAAATATTTTGAACATGTTAGCACCTTTTGCTTTCTCTTCGGTCATACCTGTTTCTTTCATCCAGGCAGTGCCAAAAACTTTTGGGTTATACCATATAGCCCCTACTGCCATGGTGGATAATGCAGCCACGATAACGGCTAAGAAATTTATCTCCATAATTTTTATTGTTTAAGGTTGATGGTAGCAAATTTATATTTTTTACCCATATAATTTATCAAATAATCAATTTATTATAAATTAATAAAGAATATCTTAAAAAAGGGATTTAGCCTTTCGTGAGTAAATCTTTAAATAGAAGTACTGTCATTCACTGTAAAGTTCATAAATTTGTGAGCATGTATAGTCACAATCCTAATGATTTAGTAGAAGGGGAGGATTATTACCTTACTCCCGAAGGATATAAAGTATTTACAGAGAAATACCACTTGCAACGAGGATATTGCTGTAAAAGCGGTTGCCGTCATTGCCCGTATGGGTATGACAAGAAAACAGGCGAATTTAAAAAATAGTTAATAGTTTAAAGTTTTCAGTTCAAAACCTAAAACTCGTAACACCCAACTCGAAACAATAAATAACGAACACCATAGAATATGACATTTCACGAACAAATACAGGAAGGAATACCGGCAGTTTTACCACAACCACAACCGTATGACCCTACTATAAACCACGCGCCAAAACGAAAAGAAATACTATCGGCAGAAGAAAAAAAACTGGCACTACGCAATGCGCTTCGCTATTTTGAGCCGAAACATCATGCCGAACTGATTAAAGAATTTTCGGACGAATTAGAAAAATACGGTCGTATTTATATGTATCGCTTACGTCCTGATTATAAAATGTATGCCCGCCCGATATCGGAATATCCGGGAAAATCAGAACAGGCAAAAGCCATCATGCTAATGATGCAAAACAACCTGGACTATGCTGTGGCACAACACCCGCATGAGTTGATAACTTATGGCGGTAACGGAGCGGTGTTCCAAAACTGGGCACAATACAGGCTTACTATGAAATACCTTAGCGAAATGACCGATGAGCAAACATTGGTTATGTACTCCGGTCACCCTATGGGGTTGTTCCCGTCGCATAAAGAAGCCCCCAGAGTAGTAGTAACCAATGGGATGATGATACCCAACTATTCAAAGCCCGACGATTGGGAAAAATTCAATGCGCTGGGTGTTACCCAATACGGGCAAATGACGGCAGGCAGCTATATGTATATAGGACCACAGGGTATTGTGCACGGTACTACCATTACAGTGCTTAACGGCGGCAGAAAAATATCTAAAAACGGAGAGGGGCTGGAAGGCAAACTATTTGTGACCTCAGGGCTTGGCGGTATGAGTGGCGCACAACCAAAAGCAGGAAATATTGCCGGGTGTATTACCGTATGTGCAGAGGTTAACCCCAAGGCAGTACATACCCGCCATTCGCAAGGATGGGTAGATGAGGTAATTAAAGATATAAACGTACTTGTAAAAAGAGTTCGCGAAGCTAAAGAAAATAAAGAAGTAGTATCTATAGCCTATCAAGGTAACATAGTAGATATTTGGGAAACATTTGATACTGAAAACATATATATCGACTTGGGCAGCGATCAATCTTCGTTGCACAATCCATGGGCAGGAGGCTATTACCCGGTAGGACTTTCGTTTGAAGAAGCGAATGAATTAATGGCTGCCGATCCTGCTACATTTAAAATAGTAATACAAGACACCCTGCGAAGGCATGCTGCTGCCATAAATAAACATACGGCAAAAGGCACTTACTTTTTTGATTACGGTAATGCCTTTCTGCTTGAAGCTTCGAGGGCAGGAGCAGATGTAATGGCTGAAAACGGCATCGATTTTAAATACCCGAGTTATGTACAGGATATAATGGGGCCCATGTGTTTTGATTATGGTTTTGGTCCGTTCCGTTGGGTATGCGCATCAGGTAATCCGGATGACCTTGTTAAGACTGATGCTATAGCATCTAAAGTGTTAGAAGAAATGGCTAAGGATGCGCCTGATGAAATAAAGCAGCAAATGCAGGATAACATTAAGTGGATACAAGGCGCACAGGAAAATAAATTGGTAGTAGGTTCGCAGGCACGCATACTGTATGCCGATGCCGAAGGGCGTATTGCTATTGCAAGAGCATTTAACGAAGCGATTGCTAAAGGTGAAATAGGATATATAATATTAGGGCGTGATCACCACGATGTGAGCGGGACAGACTCTCCATACAGAGAAACATCCAATATATATGACGGCTCCCGTTTTACAGCCGATATGGCAATACACAATGTAATTGGCGACAGCTTTCGCGGTGCTACCTGGGTAAGCATCCACAACGGCGGAGGTGTAGGCTGGGGAGAGGTTATAAACGGTGGATTTGGTATGGTTCTTGATGGTTCTCAGGAAGCATCAAGGCGTTTAGAATCAATGCTTTTCTGGGATGTAAATAACGGTATAGCCCGCAGGAGCTGGGCAAGGAATGACGAGGCTATTTTTGCCATAAAAAGAGCTATGGAAAGTCAGCCGTTACTGCAAGTTACCCTGCCCAATAAAGTAGATGACGCATTGTTAGGATAAACACTTACATGTGATGCCAATTAATGTTGAAGACAAAAATTATTAGATTATGAAAAAGATAAAATTGCTGTCACTACTATTTATTACCACTTTAATAGTTTCGTGTACTTCTATTCGTGTAGCTACGGACTATGATAATGCTGTTGATTTTAATCAGTATAAAACCTATGCCTTTTTTAAAGAAGGGATAGACAAGGCTGAAATATCCGATCTTGACAAGAAACGTATACTGCGTGCTATAGATGCCGAAATGCAGAAGAAAGGTTTTGCCAAAAGCGAAAACCCCGATATGCTGGTTAATATTTTTACCCGTTCTACCGAGCAGGTAAATGTGAACAACTGGGGCTACGGTTGGGGCTGGGGCTGGGGTTACAACCCCTGGATGTGGGGCGGTAACTATGCAAGCGTTAGCACTTCTACCGAAGGAACACTTTATATTGATATACTGGATGCCCGCAAAAAAGAGCTTGTTTGGCAGGGTATAGGCACAGGAGTGCTAACTCTGGACAGAGAAAGAAAACAGGAGCGCATCAACGAATTTGTCATGGAAATAATGAAAGAATACCCTCCGCAGCAAAAATAATAAGTTGTATGGATGATAATAGTAAAAGCTCCTGCCAATGGCAGGGGCTTTTTAATGCATTGAAAATTAAACAAGAGGCAACATAACATCAGAAAAATTGTATTATTTTAGCCGAAATTCAACTTTACCAAAAACAAGATGTTATGAAAAAACAGTTACTTTTCTTTTTATTGCTATTATCAGTAATGGGGAGTGCCCAAATTGTAAATATTCCTGATGCTGATTTTAAGAATTTGTTGGTGCAATCTGGAGATCCGGGTTTTACTGATATAGCCAAAGATGAAAATAATTATACACTTGCGATAGATGCCAATAACGATGGTGAAATACAAGTTAGTGAAGCAGAAGCGGTATGGCATATAAACATTAATATGCAAGGAACAGTGTCTTCAATAGAAGGTATAGATGCATTCGTCAATCTAAGAACATTACGTTTGAAAAACAATCCAGTTGAAACTATTGATGTTACTTCATTAGAATTTTTAGAAAATTTGACTTGTGGCAATTATAATAATAGTGAAGATTTGACAACGTTAAATGTAACAGGAATGTCAACTCTTAAGGAGTTACATTGTAGTGACAATAGTTTAACTGTATTGGATTTAACAGGATTGATTAATATAGAATATTTATCTTGTAAAAATAGTACTATATCATCTGTTATTTTGGATGATAATATAAACTTAAAAAATATAAATTTATCAGAAACAGCAATAACTGCATTAGATTTAACAGGATATGTAAACTTAGAGAACCTAAACGTGTATCACAGTCAATTAACACAGTTAAATTTAGAGAACTGTGTTTCATTAATAGAGTTATACTGTAATTCAACACCAATTCAAAATCTGGATATTTCACCATGTGTATCACTTGAATTGATTGAATGCGGAGGAACGGACAGTACGCCTCTCGAATCTGTAACCATGGGAGAACTACCTGCATTATTCTCGTTTTATGGTGATGTATATGGCGTAACAGAGTTAGATTTTAGTGAGTGTCCTAACCTTGAAGGAGTAAGTCTTGAAAACATTAATGAAATATATCTAAACATCAAGAATGGCAGTACCCAAGGGATCTCTTTGATTAATAGTACTGAGGCATCGGTATTCGTTTGTGTTGATGAAGATGAAGAGCTGACTTTTCCTATATACTATCTGGAAAACCCTAATTATCATTTTAGCAGCTATTGCTCCTTTACTCCTGGAGGTAATTACAATACCATAACCGGTAATTTTACTTTTGACGGAGATAATAACGGTTGTGATACAGGAGATAACTTTGGCAACATGGTAAGAGTAAATATTAATGACGGAACAGAAAGCGGTTCGACTTTTAGTAATAATGATGGTAACTATAATTTCTATACAGAGGCAGGTACATTTACTTTAACTCCAAATATAGAAAACAGCGATTGGTTTACCATATCCCCCACATCAGCCACGGTAACATTTGCTGATGATAATAACAGTACTGAAACACAAAACTTTTGTGTAGCTCCTAATGGGGAGCACCCGGATGTAGAAGTCGTTATTGTGCCTACAGTACCGGCTCAACCCGGATTTAATGCTTCTTATAAAATAACCTATCGAAACAAAGGAAACCAAACCCTGTCAGGGAGTGTTTCTTTATCCTATAATGATGCAGTACTGGATTATGTTTCGTCTACTTCGGGAGTTACGACCTCAGGAAATGTTTTCGCATGGAATTACAACAACCTGCAACCTTTTGAGACAAGAAATATAAACCTTACGCTCAACGTAAACAGCCCGATGGAAGACCCTGCCGTAAATATTGATGATTTATTAGTATTTACAGCCAATGTTACCCCAATAACAGGAGATGAAACTCCTGAGAACAACAACTTTACACTGGCGCAAAACGTAGTAGGCTCCTACGACCCTAATGATATTACATGCTTGGAAGGCGAAGCCGTAAACATGATTCATATTGGCGAGTACCTGCACTATAACATCAATTTTGAAAATACAGGTACAGCTCCTGCTACTTTCATTGTAGTAAAGAATGAAATCAATCAAGAGCAGTTTGACATCAACACCCTGCAGTTAATGGATGCTTCACATAATGTGGAAACCCGAATTACAGGAAACACAGTAGAGTTTTATTTTGGAGATATTAACTTGGCTGCCAATGGCGGAAAAGGAAATGCGCTATACAAAATAAAAACATTAAGCACACTGCTGCCTGAAGATACAGTTACACAACAGGCAAACATCTTCTTCGATTACAACTTCCCGATAGAAACCAACGAAGCTAACACTACATTTGCAACGTTAAGTAATACTGTTTTCACAAAACACAGTACGGTAAAATTATATCCTAACCCAACGACAGGCAATGTAACCGTAATAGCCGATACAATAGTAAAATCAGTAGAACTTTATGATATACAGGGCAGATTGTTACAGGTAAATACGATTAACGACACCCAAGCCACAATCAACCTAACAGAAAAACCGTCAGGATTGTATTTTGTTAAAGTAATTACTGAAAACGGCACTAAAGTAGAGAAAATAGTTAAAGAGTAAAAATTTAAGAAACACGATATACTAAGAAAGGTAATATGTGAGTTTATACTATAGTTTTATCACCTTTTAGATTCATTAATTACTTTTTGTTTTACTTTCTGTAAAAGCCACAGTACATGCTGTGGCTTTTTTACTGGCAATTAATCAATTTTGCTTATTTTTTAATTTATAGTTTTTCTTAATTAAAATATGGATATAATCGTTATAAATTATTTGCAAATCGTGAGAAATTCGTAATTTTACACTATAACAACAACGCAATATATTATGAGTGCAACCATAGAGAGCAATCCGTTATTAGACAAGTTGCCCAAGCATTTAAGGCAGTTTATAAAACCGCAGGATTATGATGATTACACGCCTATAAACCAGGCGGTGTGGCGCTATGTAATGCGTAAAAATGTAGACTACCTTAGTAAAGTTGCTCATAAATCCTATCTTGACGGGTTAAGAAAAACAGGTATAGAGATAGAGAATATTCCCAGCATGTATGGTATGAACCGTATATTGAAAGAAATTGGATGGGCTGCTGTAGCGGTAGATGGTTTTATACCGCCTAATGCCTTTATGGAGTTTCAGGCGTATAATGTGCTGGTAATCGCTTCAGATATCCGCCAGTTAGAGCATATAGAATATACCCCTGCGCCGGATATCATTCACGAAGGAGCAGGGCATGCACCCATAATTGCCAATCCTGAATATGCCGAGTACCTGCGCCGTTTTGGTGAGATAGGCTGTAAAGCCATATCATCGGCAAGAGATTATGAAATGTATGAAGCCATAAGGTTATTATCAATATTAAAAGAAGCAGAAGATACGCCACAGGAAGATATAGATGCAGCTGAAAAACGTGTGGATGAATTGCAGAATAACATGGGCGAATTGTCTGAAATGGCTTTGATTCGTAACCTGCATTGGTGGACAGTTGAGTACGGACTCATAGGTACTGTGGATAACCCGAAAATATACGGGGCAGGGCTACTGTCATCTATCGGCGAAAGTACCTGGTGCATGACAGACAATGTGAAAAAATTACCCTATGATATCAATGCAGCCTACCAAAGCTTTGATATAACCAAGCCACAGCCACAGCTATATGTAACCCCAGACTTTGCTCATCTTAATTCAGTATTAGAAGAATTTGCCAATAAAATGGCATTACGCACAGGCGGGCTCAGCGGTATTAATAAACTAATACAATCTAACGCTTTAGGAACTATAGAGCTTAGTACAGGGCTTCAGGTATCCGGAGTGTTTGCCAATGTTATTGAAGACGATGGCAAATCGGTATATATACAAACTACAGGAGCTACGGCATTATCATACAGGGAAAAAGAATTGGTAGGGCATGGTACACTTTATCATGCCGAAGGTTTTGGGAGCCCTATTGGGAAACTGAAAGGCATTAACCTTGCAATTGAGGATATGAGCCCGAGAGATTTGCAGGCATACGCCATATATGAAGGCGAACGTGTAACCCTCGAATTTGAGGGTAACATAAAGGTATCGGGAGAGATTATAACCGGAACACGTAACCTGCAAGGTAAAATAATACTCATCAGCTTTAAAGATTGTACCGTTACCCATAATGATACAGTATTATTCCAGCCGGAATGGGGCGTTTATGATATGGCAGTGGGTAAAAAAGTAGTTTCTGCTTTTTCCGGCCCTGCCGATGTAAATAGTTTTGATTTGATAACCCACGTACCCTCAAGCCAAACAATAAAAGCTAAAAAATCGCCTGCAAGACAAGAATTGGAAGGTCTGTATCAAACAGTAAGAAATATCAGAGAAGGAAAAGGAGAATATACTGCATTAGAAAGTGTATTTGCAACGTTGAAGCAAAATCACCCTAACGATTGGTTATTATCAGTAGAAATAGCCGAATTGCTGAAGAAAAATAATACAAATGAGTTATTACAACAAGTAATGGCTCATCTTGATACGGTGAAAAGCAATCGTCCCGAAGTTGTACACTTAATTGACGGAGGGCTCGAACTTATTTTTGAGAAAGAAAGATCACTGGATTAACGAAAAAAGGATGCTTATTAAGCATCCTTTTTTATTTTATATAACGGTTATATTTTATAATAACCCTGCTCTTTTTAGCAGTGCTTCAGGTTTTGGTTCCTGACCTCTAAAACGTTTATACAACGTCATAGGGTGCTCTGTACCCCCTTTAGAAAGTATATTTTCTTTAAATGAAGCTGCTGTGGCTGCATCAAAAATTCCTTTTTCCTGAAATAACTCAAACGTATCGGCATCCAGCACCTCCGCCCATTTATAGCTATAATAACCCGATGAGTAGCCGCCCTGAAAAATATGGCTAAAAGCAGTACTCATAGCATTTTCGGCTACATCAGGATATAGTTGCGTAGCGGCAAACTGTTCCAGTTCAAAAGTTTTAACATCAACTATACCGGTAGGGTCAAAGCTGTGCCAGCCCATATCGAGCATACTAAAACTAAGCTGACGCAGTGTAGCCATGCCTTCCTGAAAACTTGCACTTTCTTTAATCTTTTTGATGTATTCCATCGGAATCATCTCGTCCGTTTTGTAGTGGTGCGCAAATAATTCTAATGCTTCGGGTTCGTAGCACCAGTTTTCCATTACCTGACTTGGTAATTCTACAAAATCCCAATATACGCTTGTTCCTGATAGGTTAGGGTAAGTTGTATTGGCAAGCATACCATGCAGTGCGTGTCCAAACTCGTGGAAAAGTGTAGTTACTTCATTGAAAGTAAGCAACGAAGGTTTGGTTTCGGTAGGCTTGGTAAAGTTGCAAACTATTGAAACATGAGGTCTTTCGTTAATGCCGTTTTTTATGTACTGCGATTTGTACGATGTCATCCATGCGCCGTTACGTTTTCCCTTGCGGGGGAAGAAATCAGCATAAAAAACAGCAACAAGTTCGTTGTTTTCGCCTTTTACCTCATAGGTAGTTACATCTTTATGATATTTATCTATATCCTGTACTTCCTCAAATTTAAGTCCGTATAGTTTTCCTGCTATGGTAAAAGCACCGTTAAGCACTTTTTCTAACTGAAAGTAGGGTTTTAGTTTCTCGTCATCAAGGTTAAAAAGTTTTTGCTTTAATTTTTCAGAATAATAAGCACCATCCCATTTTTCAAGCCTGTCAATGCCGTCAAGCTCTTTTGCGAAAGCGGTTAGCTCTTCAAACTCTTTTTGTGCTGCCGGCTTTGCTTTTTCCAACAGGTCACTCAGGAAAGACTTAACCTTTTCAGGGCTTTCTGCCATGCGTTCTTCCAAAACAAAATCTGCATGCGATGTATAACCCAGCAGTTGAGCACGCTCATGGCGTAGCTTTACAATTTGCAATACGATTTCCTGATTGTCATATTC
The DNA here is from genome assembly GCF_004634195.1 of Flavobacterium salilacus subsp. salilacus. Lineage (GTDB taxonomy): Bacteria > Bacteroidota > Bacteroidia > Flavobacteriales > Flavobacteriaceae > Flavobacterium > Flavobacterium salilacus. The sequence continues at coordinate 209,481 of NZ_SKBP01000001.1, read as the reverse complement.
ATTTTTTTGGAAACCCTTTGCACCAAAAGCCAAAGCCAGTTTTTTACGCAATTCACGGTTATCGGCATACGTCATAAACGGTATGTAGCTTGGGTAGTCTAAAGTAAATACCCATCCCTCTTTTTCCATGCTTTTGGCAACTTCCTGCGCGGCTTCAATAACACCTTCGGGTAAGCCCGAAAGGTCTTTCTCGTTTGTTATATGTAAATGAAAAGCATGCGTTTCTGCCAGTACATTTTCGCCGAATTGCAGGCTTAGTTTAGACAGCTCTTTGTCAATCTCCCTTAGCTTGGTTTTCTTATCCTCAGGTAGGTTAGCTCCGTTTCGTGAAAAACTTTTATATGTTTTATCCAGTAAGGTTTCCTGTTCCGTTGTAAGGTCAAGCGAATCTTTTTTGTTATACACTGCTTTTACTTTTTCAAACAATTCCTTGTTTAACCTCACATCGTTACCAAACTCTGAAAGCAGAGGAGAAACCTCCTGTGCTATCTTCTGGATTTCATCATTGGTTTCAGCCGAATGCAAGTTGAAAAATATACTGGAAATTCTGTCCAGCATATCACCACTATAGGACATGGCAACTATTGTGTTTTCAAAGGTCGGTGCTGAAGCATTATTTACAATAGCATCAATCTCTGTCTTAGCCGAAGCTATCCCTTCCTTGAAGGCAGGCAGGTAATCCTCATTTTTTATTTTACTGAAAGGGGCGGTATCGTGTTTTGTGTTGAATTTTTGTGTGAGTATATTCATAGCGTGATTCTAAATACGACCATAGTGTTTTCGTATTTCTGTAGTTATTTTTTTAAAATTTGTTCGATTATCAAATAAAGTAATAACTTCAATTTCGTTATCATTTATTCTGTATAGCAAAGAAGTTTGTTTCGTAATTATACACATTCGTAAGTTATCATGAAAATCAGATTTTATACAGCTTTCAGGAAAACTTGAAATTTGTTCAATTTTTTCTTTTAAAGTGGCTATAAACTTTTTCTTTACTTTTTCAGACCATTCTTCCTCTAAATATTCCGAAACTTGTTCCAATTTTCTATAAGCAAGGTTTGAAAATGCTACCTTCATAAGCTACGAGATTTTTTTATAAATCTCTTCCCATGATGTTTTTTCTCCACGCTCTAATTGTTCAAGACCGTATCTAATTTCCAGTTTTTCGTCTTCTGATAAATCATTGTAAAAATCTCTTTTTTCTTTTACGATGAGTTTACGTACTTTCTCAATGAGTTTAGAATCCTCCAATTCCAAAATCATTTTTACAAGTTCTATTTTTGAGGTTTGAATATCCATAATAATTGCTTTTACCAAAGTTACAAAAAACTATTGCTGGTTTTTCAAATCGTCCGATGCTTTGTTTACAGCATCTTTAAGCCCTTGTTTATAAGCTATAATTTTTGCCTGTACCAATTTATCATGACTGCCCAATATTTGCGTGGCAAGTATGCCCGCATTTTTAGCTCCGTTAAGTGCTACGGTAGCTACAGGAACACCACCCGGCATTTGGAGTATAGAGAGCACGCTGTCCCACCCGTCAATAGAATTGCTGGATTTTACAGGAACGCCTATAACAGGCAGTGGCGACATAGCGGCAACCATGCCCGGCAGGTGGGCAGCCCCGCCGGCTCCCGCAATAATTACCGAAATTCCTCTGTTATGCGCTTCTTTGCTGTATTCGTATAATTTTTCGGGTGTGCGGTGTGCCGATACAATATCTACCTCTGTTGCTATTCCAAATTCTTTTAATATATCTATGGCAGCCTGCATTACCGGCATATCCGATATACTGCCCATTATAATTCCTACTTTCATAATTTTTGCCCCCTATCCCCCGAAGGAGGAACTGCCTACAAGGGGTGGTAGGGTTTAGTTATTAATTTAGTCCCTATATTACAAACCCGCTTTTGGGATTGGGTGGCTTATCACTCTTATCGTGTTTTTAACTTCTTCGGCTATACGTCTTGCTTCGTCAATATCCTCGTTCACTATGGTTACATGCCCCATTTTTCGGAAAGGACGTGTTTGTTTTTTGCCGTATATGTGCGGAGTAACCCCGACTTTACCTAATATATTTTCAATATTTTCATATACTACATTGCCACTATAACCTTCTGCACCTACAAGGTTTACCATAATACCCGCTGCTTTACTGTCGGTATTGCCTAATGGCAGGTTGAGTATGGCACGCAAATGTTGTTCAAACTGCGAAGTATAACTAGCCTCGATAGAGTAGTGTCCGCTGTTGTGCGGTCTTGGTGCTACCTCGTTTACTACTATTTGGTCGTCCTCTGTCCTGAACATTTCTACAGCCAGTAACCCAACATGATTAAATGCTTCGGAAACTTTTAAAGCGATATCCCTGGCATCTTCCGAAACAGCATCCGGTATGCGCGCCGGGCAGATAACATATTCCACCTGATTGGCTTCGGGGTGAAATTCCATTTCTACCACAGGGTAGGTTTTTATTTCTCCTGACGGGTTGCGTGCTACAATTACGGCGAGTTCATGTATAAAAGGAACCATTACTTCAGCTATGCACTGCACATCGGGTAAACCTTCAAAACTTTCGGCAGAGCGAATTATTTTTACCCCATTGCCGTCATACCCTCCTTCGGTACTTTTCCATACAAAAGGCATTAGTATCTGTTCTTCTTCAACAGCCAGTTTCAGGTCGCTTAAGTTTTCAAAACGCCTGTAGTCAGCCGTTGGTATTTTGTTGGCAATGTAAAAGTCTTTTTGGTCGCCTTTATTTTGTATTTGTTTTAATGTAGCAGGCGACGGATATACTTTTATGCCCTCGCTTTCCAACTTTTCGAGTGCGGCTACGTTAACGTGTTCAATTTCAAACGTGAGTACATCAACCTGTTTCCCGAAGTTGTAAACGGTATCAAAATCCATCAGGCTGCCCTGAAAGAATTTATTACTGCCTATTTTACAAGGGGCTTCATCACTTGGGTCGAGTACATACGTTTGTATATCAAATTTTCGGGTTTCGGTAAGCAGCATTTTTCCAAGTTGTCCGCCACCCAAAATTCCCAATTTAAAATCAGAAGAAAAATAGTTCATTTATCGTGTTGTTGTTAGCAATGTCAAAGATACTTAATGCTGTAAAATTTTACTATTAAATGATGATATTTATACGTTTTGGGTATAATCCGTAAGATGATTTTTAACTAATTTCTCTATTCATTTAGATTGAAAATGAGCTATGGGAGCCATATACTGTTGTATATTTGCGCCAAATTTACAGCAGCTATGGAACAGGGCGATGCGGGTAAAAAGGAATCGGCATTCTTAAAGAAGAATCCCGTGCTTAAAATCCGTGAATTTCTTTCGTTTTTAAGTATACGATTTGGGCTCATTTTTGCCCTGAATATGCAAATAACCATTGTTTTTTATTGGGTTTACCATATCACCAATGATAAGTTATCACTTGGTTTTGTGGGCTTGGCAGAGGTAATACCCGCTATCGGGTTTTCACTTTTTGCAGGGCATTACGTAGATCTTGTAGAGAAAAGAAAAATGGTACTGGTTTGCATTTCCGCATACATACTGTTGGGGCTAAGCCTTTTTGCCCTTACCACACCTTATGTTTTTGATGCGTTAGGACTTAATACGACACTTTACTTAATTTACTTTTTTGTGTTTTGCGGAGGTGTAATCCGTTCGTTTATGGGACCTTCGGTATTTTCATTATTCGGGCTTATCGTGCCCCGAAAAAACTATGCTAATGCCACCAGTTGGGGCAGTATGGCATGGCAAATGGGCTCGGTTATAGGACCGCTTGCAGCAGGAATACTTATTGCTCTTGACGGTGTAATAGCCGGGATGCTTGCCGTTGTAGTGGTTGAGGTATTATTGCTTATCCCGATACTCTCTATAAGTGTAAAGCCAATATTGAAGAAAGAAAAAGAACCGATACTAAAAAGCCTGACGATGGGCATACGCTTCGTATTGAAAACACCGGAATTGCTGGGCGCACAGTTGCTCGATATGTTCTCGGTACTGTTTGGGGGTGCGGTTGCACTGCTGCCGGTATATCAAAAAGAGATATTGCATGTAGATGAGGTGGGTTTTGGTATTCTTCGTGCTGCACCCGGTATCGGGGCATTGCTCACTATGAGTATATTGGCATTCCTGCCGTTGCGAACCTACCCCGGGCGGAAGCTGTTTATGGCTGTTACAGGGTTTGCACTTTCGATTATTATATTCGGTATTTCTACCAATTTTATACTTTCGTTTTTCATGCTTTTGTTTTCGGGTATGTTCGATGCGGTGAGCGTAGTAATTCGCAGTACTATATTACAACTGGTAACTCCAGACCATATGCGCGGGCGCGTAGCCTCGGTAAATACTATGTTTGTAAGTTCATCTAACGAGTTAGGCGATTTCGAGAGCGGCGTTATGGCACACTGGCTGGGAACGGTTCGGGCGGTTGTAGTGGGTGGTTGCCTTACGCTTGGGGTAGTTGCAGTAACCTTTTTCAGTGCGCCACAGCTTCGAAGGTTTGGTTTTGAAGAGGAGGAAACAGACGACTAATGCTTTTTTTGCTGCTTTCTTATTTTTTGTAAAATATCTTTAGCTGCTGCTTTATACGCTGCGGTATGTTGCGAAAAATCTTGTTCCAGTGTTATTTGTAATTCCGGGTATATCCAGTCGTTATTCTCACCCAACAAATATAGTGTTCGCATGGCGTATGCCTTTGCTGCTACTTTTTCATCAGGGTTAATCAACCAGTCAAAACAAACTTCTGTTATTTGTTGTAATTGCTTTTCGCTGATAAAATCAGGATTTTTACTACTGTGCTTCACAGCAAAAAGGCATATTTTGGCAATAGGTCGTATCGCACTCTCATTGGTAAAGTTTGGCAGTCTTTCACAAAAAAAATGCAAATAGTCCTTTAGCCATTCGATATTTGCTTCGCAAACCAGTTCTAATATCCAGCAGGCTTTATGATGGTTTTTATCTTGGATATCAAAGCCTATATGTAATAAGTCAGGAAACAGGTTTTTGTCATTAAGTACCATAGCGGATAATTCATCGCGAATGGCGCGATGTGCCGTACTGTTTATTACTTTATTGTAAAAGAAAATATCCATTAGTTGTTTTGAATAACCTAAAATTGCTGAATCAATATAAACATAGGGTAATAAATATATAAAATAAACCACAGTTTACATAGAGCTACTTTGTAATTAGTATATTTGCAAATTATTTACAATAATAAAAAAAATTGATACAGCTTCACGATAAATATTTTGTGCCTTTTATAGACGCAGCCAAAATTGATACCGCCATTGCACGTATGGCAAAGCAGGTAGAAAACGATATGGGAAATGAAATTCCTGTTTTTGTAGGAGTGCTTAACGGTGCTTTTATGGTGGTTTCCGACTTTATGAAACATTATAAAAAACCCTGCGAGGTAAGTTTTGTAAAACTGTCTTCCTATGAAGGTACGGCATCTACTAACGATGTTAAGCAACTGATAGGGCTTAGTGAGAGTTTGGAGGGTAAAACCGTTATAATAATTGAAGATATAGTAGATACCGGCAATACGGTTGTGGAACTCAAAAAAATGTTTGAAGCGCAAAAAGTAAAATCGCTTAAAATAGCCACCCTGTTTTTTAAACCTGAGGCTTATACTAAAGATGTAAAGCTCGACTATATAGGGTTTGAAATTCCTAATAAATTTATAGTAGGCTTTGGGCTGGACTATGACGGACTGGGGCGCAACTTACCTGAAATATACCAATTGCAATAACTAACAACAATAACAACAATAATGATTAATATCGTATTATTCGGGAAACCGGGAGCAGGAAAAGGAACACAGGCAGAGTTTTTAAAAACGAAATACAACCTTACACATATTTCTACAGGAGATGTTTTTCGGTATAATCTTAAAAATGACACCCAACTGGGCAGAGAAGCCAAAGTGTTTATAGACAGGGGCGACCTTGTACCTGATTCCATAACCATAAAGATGTTGCAGGATGAGGTAGAAAAACACCCTGACACCGCAGGTTTTCTTTTTGACGGTTTTCCCAGAACGATTGCACAAGCAGAAGCTCTAGATACTTTTTTGGCAACCAAAGACTGGAGAGTAACGGCTACCGTAGCCCTTGAAGCTGACGATGAAATATTGATACAGCGCCTTTTGGAACGCGGTAAAACCAGCGGAAGACCTGATGACCAGGATGAAAGCCTGATAAGAAACCGTTATGAAGAATATAACGAGAAAACAGCTCCTTTGATGGATTACTATAAAAACCAGCATAAATTTTATGCAGTAAACGGTATAGGATCTATTACTGAGGTAACCGAAAGGCTGAGCCTGGTAATAGATAAACTTAACTAAAATTTCAACGATTGGAAATAGTCATAATATTATTACTGATATTGCTTAATGGTGTTTTCTCCATGTCGGAGATTGCACTGATTTCTGCAAGAAAAAACCGTCTGGAAACGGCTGCAAAAAAAGGAAATGCCAGTGCAGTAGCCGCATTAAAACTAGCCAACTCGCCCAATAAATTTCTATCTACAGTACAAATAGGAATTACACTTATAGGGATTCTTACCGGTATTTATAGTGGCGATAAAATTACCGATGATGTTGAGACCTTTATAAGTAAATTTGAGATACTGGAGCCGTATGCAGAAAATATAGCTGTAGGCATTGTACTTGTAGTACTTACATTTTTTACGCTAGTGTTGGGTGAACTGATGCCCAAACGTTTGGGACTTATTTATCCGGAAGCCATAGCAAAATTTGTGGCGTTGCCCATGAAGTATGTGTCTATTATTACAGCACCATTTATATGGTTATTAATGATCTCTACCGACTCTTTGATGAAAATATTTAACATTCGCCCTACGGCAGATGGCAAAGTAACCGAAGAAGAAATAAAAGCTATAATAAAAGAAGGAACAGAAGGAGGAGAGGTACAGGAGATAGAACATGATATTATGGAGCGTGTGTTTCATATTGGCGACAGGAAAGTAAACTCGCTGATGACACACCGAAAATCAGTAGCTTACCTTACATTTCAGGCAGATAAAACCCGTATTAAGGAAATAATGCTTGAGGAAATGCACTCCATTTACCCCGTATGCGAAGATAATCTTGACGACGTGGTGGGTATGGTGTCATTAAAAGATATGTTTGCCAATTATGAAAAGCCGGGCTTTAACCTAAGGAATATAACCAAAGAACCCGTATATTTAATAGAACACACATCGGCATACAAAGCACTGGAAATATTTAAGAAAACCAAAGTGCATTATGCTTTTGTAACCGATGAATATGGCGTATTTCAGGGCATTATAACGCTGAATGATATACTGGAAGCACTGGTAGGAGATGCTTCTGATTTTTATGATGATGAATTTCAATTAGTAGCCAACCCTGATGGTACCTGGACAGTGGATGGGCATTACCCGTTACATGACTTTCTTACTTATTTTGATTTGGATGAGCTTACAGGCGATTATGAAGTAACAACTGTGAGCGGTCTTATTATGACCGAATTATCATACATACCTAAACAAGGAGAGAAACTGGCTTGGAACTTGTATGAACTGGAAGTCCTTAAAATGGATGGTGTTAAAATTGATAAAGTAAAAGTAAAGGCTCTAAAAGAGTAACAGCCAAAAGATATCAGGCATTAGCCAATAGTTAATAATCAGGATTTGGTATAAAATCCGAAACCCGAAACAAAAACAATGACAGAAGGAAATTTTGTAGATTATGTAAAGATATATGTAGCCTCCGGTAAAGGAGGGAAGGGATCTACACACCTGCACAGGGAAAAATTTATTGAAAAAGGCGGTCCTGACGGTGGCGACGGCGGTCGTGGCGGACACGTATATTTGGTAGGGAACAAAGGGCTATGGACATTGTTTCACCTCAAGTTTGCACGGCACATTAAAGCAGGGCATGGTGGCGATGGCGGTAGCGCACGCAGTACCGGCGCCGATGGTGAAGATAAATATATTGAAGTACCCTTAGGAACCGTAGTACGCGATAAAGAAACCAACGAAGTACTTTTTGAAATAACCGAAGACGGCGAGCAAAAAATACTTGCCAAAGGCGGTAAAGGCGGTTTGGGTAACTGGCATTTTCGTAGCTCGACCAACCAAACACCGCGTTATGCGCAGCCGGGTATGGAGGGCGAACAGATTGATATAATTTTAGAACTTAAAGTACTTGCCGATGTGGGCTTGGTAGGTTTCCCCAATGCCGGAAAATCTACACTGCTTTCAGTACTTACTTCTGCAAAACCTAAAATAGCCGACTATCCTTTTACAACATTAAAACCTAATTTGGGAATTGTCGCCTACAGGGATTTTCAATCGTTTGTAATTGCCGATATACCGGGTATTATAGAGGGTGCTGCCGAAGGTAAGGGGCTGGGGCATTATTTTTTGAGACATATAGAGCGAAACTCTACATTGCTGTTTCTTGTTCCTGCCGATGCGGAGGATATAAAGAAAGAATATGATATTTTACTTGATGAATTAAGGAGATATAACCCAGAAATGCTGGATAAAGACAGGCTGGTTGTAGTATCTAAAAGCGATATGCTGGATGAAGAACTGAAAAAGGAAATGAAAACACAACTGGATAAAGACTTTAAAGGAATACCCTATATGTTTATATCATCGGTAGCGCAGCAGGGACTTACGGAACTGAAAGACAAACTATGGCAGATGCTAAATGTTGATACAGAATAGAAAAACGCCTTCGGGCGTTTTTTTGTTAGGTTTCATGTAAAATTATATAATTTTTAAATTGCCTTTATTTTACGAAATTCTCAAAAAAAGCTATCTTCGCATTACAAAAAATAAAATTTCAGTAACGGTGTAACAATTCCTAAGTATATCGTTTACCTATTGATTTTAACTATTAACCTTATTTCTATCAAATTAATGAAAAAACTAATTTTGTTTGTAACCATGCTTATCATGGTATTGCCGGCAAGGGCAGACGAAGGAATGTGGTTCCTGATGCATATTGAACGCCTTAACTACAGGGATATGCAAAAAATGGGACTTCAGCTTACACCTGATGAAATTTACAGCATAAACAACCATAGCCTTAAAGATGCCATTGTGCAGTTTAACGGAGGTTGTACTGCCGAAATTATCTCGAAAGAAGGGCTGGTATTAACCAACCACCACTGTGGATATGATGCTATTGCAGAACTTTCTACTCCCGAAGCTAACTATCTTAAAAACGGCTTTTGGGCATCAACCCGCCAAGGCGAGCTTAAACCTAAAGATTTATATGTACGTTTCTTTGTAAGAATGGACGACGTATCTAAAAGAATATTAGGCAAAGTAAACGACCAGATGACAGAGGCTGAAAGAGAAAAAGCCATTAATCAGGAAATTGCAAAAATAGAACAGGAAAATAATGAGGGGGGTAAATATACCGTATCTGTACGTTCATTCTTCCAAGGTAACGAATTTTACTACTTTGTATATCAGGATTATACCGATGTACGTTTGGTAGGTACACCGCCGGAAAGCATAGGTAAATTTGGTGGAGATACTGATAACTGGGAATGGCCACGCCACACAGGAGATTTCTCTATGTTTCGTGTTTATGCCGATAAAGACGGTAACCCTGCCGAATATTCACCAAACAATGTTCCGTTAAAGCCAAAGCACTATCTTCCTGTAAGTATGCAAGGAGTTCAGGAAAATGATTTTGCCATGATATTAGGTTATCCCGGGCGTACCAACCGTTGGATGCCATCAGGAGGGATAGAGCAAAACGTTAAGTTTGCTTATCCTGCATGGGTAGAAGCTTCTAAGTTAGGTATGGACAAGATGAAAGTGCATATGGATAAAAGCGACCAAGTACGCCTTAACTATGCATCGCAATATGCACAGGTAGCCAATTACTGGAAAAACCGCCAAGGGATGATAGATGCGCTTACTAAGCACAAAACGGCTGCTGCCAAAGCAAAAGATGAAGAGAAATTTAACAAGTGGGCAAATAAAAAAGAGAATAAAGCCAAGTATGGTGAGGTTATCGCTACGATAAACAACTACTATGCTAAAACTAACGAGAAAGCACGCCATGATAACTACCTTACAGGTTTATTGCGTACCAGTACTTTTGCCGTATTGCCATACAGCTTAGGCAGAGGACTCCAGGCGTATGCAAATTCTAACGAGAATGGTCGTGCAGCTATGTTGCCGGAGCTTGAAGAGGCTGTTAATGAGTCATATAAAACACTATACCTGCCATTAGAGAAGGATGTGCTTGCTGCACAACTTAACCTGTATGCTACAAAATCTAAAGGCTACCCAATTGCATCATACATTGATGAGGTAGGAAAGAGTAACAATTATGACTATACAGCTTTTGTAAACAATGCATTTAATGCGAGTATGTTTACAACAAAAGAGAAAGTATTAGCATGGTTACAAAACCCTGATATTGATGCATTAAATAATGATTCGTTATACAAACTGTCTAATGCTATCATTGCACAATACAGAGCTAAAACGGATGAGCAGGCACAACTTGATGCCGATTATGCCCGAGCATTCCGTTTATTAGTGCAAGGTATGCGCGAAGCTAACCCAAATGAGAAATACTACCCCGATGCTAACAGTACCCTGCGTTTAACCTATGGTAAAGTACGCTCACTTCCTGCTGATAAAAGAAACGATGCTAAAGTAAACTACTATACCACTATGAAAGGGGAAGTAGCAAAATACAAGCCAAACGATGAGGAATTTGATCTTCCTAAAAGGCTGATGGAGCTTTACGAAAAGAAAGATTTCGGTCAGTATGCTGACAAGGCAGGCTATATGCCGATAAACTTCCTTACAGATAATGATATTACAGGAGGTAACTCAGGTTCTCCGGTACTTAACGGTAAAGGAGAGCTTATAGGTCTTGCTTTTGATGGTAATATCGAAGCTATGGCAGGCGATGTTATTTTTGATAAAGATTTACAGCGCACTATAAATGTTGATATCCGTTATGTACTTTGGATTATCGACAAATATGCAGGCGCTAAACACATTGTTGATGAAATGACGCTTGTTCGTTAATTATATAATTATTGGTTCAAATTAAGAACGTCCCGCATTTGCGGGACGTTTTTTTATTTTCATAATCATAGGTAGTTTTGTTACTTTTGAGGAAATTATTACAAACATGCGTACACATTTTATTGCCATAGGCGGTGCTGCTATGCACAACCTTGCATTGGCGCTTCATGAAAAAGGATATAAAGTAACCGGTAGTGATGATGCTATATTCGAGCCGTCACGTACAAGGCTGGAAAATAAAGGATTATTACCTGCCGAAATGGGTTGGTTTCCTGAGAAAATAACTACCGACATTGATGCGGTAATATTAGGTATGCATGCCAAAGCTGATAATCCGGAATTGCTGAAAGCACAAGAACTTGGTTTGAAAATATATTCGTACCCAGAGTTTCTTTATGAGCAATCTAAAGATAAAACACGAGTAGTAATAGGCGGTTCGCATGGCAAAACCACCATTACCAGTATGATACTGCACGTAATGCACTATCACAATATTGATGTAGATTATATGGTGGGGGCTCAGCTTGCAGGTTTTGATACTATGGTGCGCCTCACGGCAGATAATGACTTTATAGTGCTGGAAGGCGATGAATACCTCTCATCTCCTATGGACAGACGACCGAAATTTCACTTATACCAGCCCAATATTGCCTTGATAAGTGGCATAGCCTGGGATCATATTAACGTGTTTCCTACGTATGAGAATTATGTAGAGCAGTTTGAAGTATTCATTCAGCAGATAACCAATGGCGGTATTTTGGTGTATAACGAAAATGACCCTGAAGTAAAGCGCGTAGCAGAAGCTGCTACCAACCCCATACGTAAATTACCATACCATACTCCTGAATATACCGTGCAAAATGGTGTTACCTATCTTGAAACGCCCGAAGGACCAATGCCGATAGAGGTATTTGGCGCACATAACCTAAACAATCTTGCGGGAGCGAAATGGATATGCCAGAATATGGGTGTGGATGAAGCTGATTTTTATGAAGCCATTGCCACCTTTAAAGGAGCCAGCAAACGCCTTGAAAAAATAGCGGAGAGTGGTAAGAATGTAGCCTATAAAGACTTTGCCCATTCGCCCAGTAAAGTAGCTGCAACTACTAAGGCGGTAAAAGAACAGTATCCTGACCGTACATTGATTGCCTGCCTTGAACTGCATACTTACAGCAGCCTTAATGCTGAATTTTTAAAGGAATATGAAGGGGCTTTGGATAATGCCGATGTAGCCGTGGTGTTTTATTCCCCGGACGCGGTAAAAATAAAACAGCTTGAAGAGGTTACTTATGAGCAGATTGCCAAAGCATTCAACCGTGAAGATTTGATTATTTATACTAATCCTACGGAGTTTAAAGACTACCTTTTCAATTTGAATAAAAGTGATGGAGGAATGGCTTTACTATTAATGAGTTCCGGTAATTATGGCGGACTTAATTTTGATGAAGTTAAGACGCTCTTATAGGTTAGGGAGCATATCTGTAATGCTCCGACAGGGTATAACTGAAAAGACAATCTTCAAGGTTTTGCCCGCTCCCGATATTGTGTACTATCATATAGCGTTTACCGTCTTTTGATTTTCGGTTCACCACAATGCCTATATGGGGCAGGCTGGGGGTAAGCATCCAAGTTACAATGTCGCCCGGTTTATAGTCGGCAGCATTTTGAGTAACAGATAATGATTTCCCTTTTCGTGTAAAGAATGTTTGCAGGTTAGGCACACGCCTGTGGTCAATATTGGTGTCTGTATGTTTCATACCCCAGTTTTTAGGATATTTCGAAAAATTCGCTTTCATGTCTTCGTGTACCTCTTTTTGCAGATCAACGCCCAGTTTACGGTAGGCACGTATTACTACATCCGTACATACACCCACATTTTTAGGTACATCGCCATTAGGGTAGGATATCTTACGGTAACTGCCATCATAGTGTACATAATCTTTTGTAAGCGATATCGCAGCATCAGAAAGTTTTTCCGAAAAAGTATCCTGAACAGGGCTTAGTAATAGAAATAATAAAGGTATAATGTATTTCATATCAGTTGGTTTGTTATAAAAACGTAAGAATATTTACACATAGTATATCCGTTTTTAAAAAAAGGGTATATTAGCACCTATCACTTCTTAAAATTGGTATGGAAGAAACACAAAGCCCCTTTTCGATAAAACACTGGGCAGAAGACGACAAGCCTCGTGAGAAATTGATGCAAAAAGGTAAAACCGCTCTTAGCGATGCCGAGCTTATTGCCATTCTTATCGGTTCGGGCAGTCGAAATGAAAGCGCGGTAGAACTGAGTAAGCGCATACTGGCAAGTGTAGATAATAACCTGAATGCTTTGGGCAAACTCTCTTTACAACAACTCATGCAGTTTAAAGGGATAGGCGAAGCCAAAGCCATAAGTATTGCCGCAGCTATGGAACTCGGACGCAGGCGCAGGGAAGAGGATGGTATCGACCTGAAACAAATTACGTCCAGCCGTGCTGTTTTCCAGATTATGCAACCCATAATAGGCGAATTGCCCCATGAGGAATTTTGGATTATTTACCTTAATAATTCCAACAAAGTAATTTATAAAAACCAATTGAGTAAAGGAGGTATTACAGGTACTGTGGTTGATGTTCGCATTGTGTTTAAAACCGCATTGGAACAAAATGCCGTAGGAATTATTGTGGTACACAATCACCCTTCGGGAAACCTACGACCAAGTGATGAAGATAAAAATATAACACGCCAATTAAAGACAGCAGGAAAAAGCCTTAATATTAGTGTACTGGATCATGTAATTGTAACCGAAAACGGGTACTACAGTTTTGCCGATGAGGGTGTTTTATAATCCCTGCTTTTTGCCTAACTTGCAGGGCATATAAAATGTTACTGCATGATAAGTACAAGAAATATTCAGTTTTCGTACGGAAAAGGCACTGAATTTAATTTCCCTGATATAACAGCACAACGCGGAGAAACCTTATTAATAACAGGTGGTTCCGGTAAAGGTAAAACTACATTGCTACACCTTTTGGGCGGTTTACTCAAGCCGCAGTCGGGAGAGATACGTATTGAAGATACCAACTTACCTACATTATCCGATAAAAAATTAGACCGTTTCAGAGGGCAAAATATAGGGCTGGTACTACAGCAATCATATTTTGTAGAATCTTTAAGTGTAGAAGAAAATGTTGTTTTGGCTTCGTGGCTTGCCACAGGCAGGCAGGCGGTACAAAAAGCCCGGCAACTACTGGAACAACTGGGGCTGAAAGACCAGATGCATAAACTCCCTTCACAACTGAGTATCGGGCAGCAGCAACGAGCTTCAATAGCACGAGCTTTAATCAACGAACCCAAATTGCTTTTGGCTGACGAACCCACCTCGAGCCTCGATGATGAAAACGCTTTTATTGTAGCCGATATGCTTTCGGGTTTGGCAAAACAGTATGGCACGGCGTTAGTAATTGTAACCCACGACCAAAGGCTGAAAGACCGTTTTTCTAACCAAATAACTTTATCATGATTACGAAAATAGCTTGGAGAAACATTTGGTTTAAACCACTCAATACCTTGCTTAGTATTATATTGCTTACGGCAAGTGTGGCTATAATTACGTTGCTTATACTTTTACAAAACCAATTCGAAAAGAAATTTAACAGCAATATAGACGGTATCGATTTGGTGCTTGGGGCACAGGGCAGTCCGTTACAATTGATACTCTCATCCGTTTATCAGGTAGATGCCCCTACGGGTAACATCAATTATACGGAGGCGAAAAAATGGATGGATCATCCGTTTGTAGAAACAGCAATACCACTCGCCTTTGGCGATAATTACAGGGGTTTCCGTATAGTGGGAACTACCCCCGATTATCTGAAAAAATATGACGCTAAAATACAACAAGGTAAAATTTTCAGTACAAATTTTGAAGTAGTAATAGGGAGTGCTGTAGCCGAAAAAATGAAGCTTAAAATAGGCGATACATTTTTTGGGTCGCATGGCGACAGCGAAGAAGGCGAGGTACATAAAGACCATGCCTATAAAGTGGTGGGTATTAGTGCCGAAACCGGTAAAGTTGTTGATAATCTTATACTTTGTAACATACAAAGTGTATGGGCAATGCACGATCATGACCATGCAGAAGGAGAGGAGCATAGCCATGATGAACATGAACACCACGAAGCAGCGGGAGAGGTACACAACCATGATGAGCATGACCACGACCATGAAAATGAGGAAGCCCACAACCATACAGAAGAAATACAGATAAGTGAAGAGGGGAAAGAGATAACTGCGGTACTGATAAAAATGAAGAATAAACCGGCGCTCTTGTCCTGGCAATTTATGATACCCATGAATACCAAAATGCAGGCAGCTTCGCCGGGGAAAGAAATAAACCGATTGTTCGGGCTTTTTGGTATCGGGTTACAGGCATTGCAGTACTTAGCCTATGGTATCATGCTAATTTCGGGCATCAGTATATTTATCGCGCTTTACAATACATTAAAGGAAAGAAAATACGAATTTGCCTTATTGCGCGTTAATGGTGCAAGCCGTTTTCAATTATTGGCATTGGTGCTTATAGAAAGTTTATTATTATGCATTACAGGCTTTTTGTTTGGAACGATTGTTGGGAGAATAGCATTAGTGCTAATTTCGGGTTCATCGGAAGAGGAATTTAAAATGTCGTTCAATCCCCTCGAGTTTGTTTGGGAGAAAGAGGGATATTTATTTCTGCTCACTATCTTTGTAGGGATTTTGGCAGCCGTAATCCCCGCCGTAAAAGCATATAGTTTAAACATATCAAAAACATTGGCAAATGCGTAAAACATTTTTCATTTTATCATTATTAATTTCATCCGGATTTTTTCTGACAGCTTTAAGTACCCCGTCTGCGATATACGGTGGACATATTTTTGACAACGAGGCTTTTAATTACAGCACTTTTGCTGATACGCTAAGTTGGAAGTTGTTGGGAGAGATTAAGTATATAAAAAAACCGAGCGATGATTATCCTGAAGGGGTAATGTACCCGGTGGTAAATACAACACTGAAAGCCAAAAATAAGGAACCCATAGTAATGAGCGGTTTTATTATACCTATTGATAATAAAAACTATGCTTTGAGTAAAAATGTTTTTGCATCCTGCTTTTTTTGCGGACAGGCAGGACCGGAAACGATTATGGGAATAAAATTTAAAGACCCGTCAATTCGACTGAAAACAGATCAGTATGTAACCTTACAGGGTACTTTTCGTTATAACGATTCGGATGTTGACGACTGGATTTATCATATAGAAAATGCTGTTATTGTAAAAGGGAAGTAATGCGAATAACCGACAAGAAGACAGTCTTTTTTGACCTCGACCATACGCTGTGGGATTTTGAGAAAAATTCAGCATTTACATTTGAAACGATATTGGTTAAGCACAACATTGGTGTTGAGATTTCAGAGTTTATAGCACAATATGTTCCTATAAATCTTAAATATTGGAAACTGTATCGCGACGGCAAAATTACCCAACAGGAACTGCGCTATCAGCGATTTAAAGAAGCGTTTGATATTCTGGGTTTTGTTATCGAAGATGATATGATTAACCTGCTCTCGGATGATTATATAAAATATCTTCCCACATACAATTATTTATATGAAGGAGCTGTTGAAGTTTTAGAATATTTAAAACCAAAATATAGTCTGCACATTATTACCAACGGTTTCCACGAGGTGCAAAATGGCAAACTTAAAAACTCAAATATTCATCACTATTTCGAAACAGTAACTAATTCGGAACTTGCAGGGTGTAAAAAGCCCAATCCCGCTATATATGAGTATGCTTTAAGAGCTGCAAAAGCTGAGAAACACACCAGTATAATGATAGGCGACTGTATAGAGGCGGATGTACAGGGAGCTTTGGATTATGGGCTTGACGCTATCTATTTTAACGAATTTAATAAACAAACGCATACCTCTATCAAACAGATCAATCATTTACTGGATCTTAAAAATTTATTGTAATCACTTATGAGAAAAATTATAGTACTGCTTTCTTTTTTACTGACATTTTCAGCTTTTTCACAAAATAAGGATATAAGTGATTACAAATATTTGATTGTACCCGAAAGGTTTGAATTTCAAAAAAAGAGTGGCGAGTATAACCTGAATGAGCTTACCAAAATGCTTTTTGAGAAATACGGCTTTACCGTGTTTTATGCTAAAGATAAAATGCCCGATGAGCTGGCTTTTGATAGATGCAAGGCATTATATGCTGACATAACAGAAGATTCGAGCATGTTTAAAACCGGATTGACTATTACTATTAATGATTGTTGGGGTAAAACCTTATTTACTTCAATAAAAGGCGAGAGTAAAGAGAAAGCTTTGAAAAACGCTTACTACGAGGCATTGCGCGAAGCATCGCGCTCACTCGATACCATGCAATATGATTATAATGAGAATGCCAAACCTACCACATCTGTTACTAAACCCAAAGAGCCGACAGTAAGATTTGTAGAAGCGAAAACAGATAGCGGCAATGATGCATCAACTCTTTTCGCCCAGCCCATTACCAATGGCTATCAGTTGGTAGATAGTGCCCCAAAAGTAGTACTGAAAATATACAAAACCTCACAGCCTGATTCCTACATTGCCACAGCCGAAGGCAAAAACGGTATTGTTTTAAAAGACGACGGCAATTGGTTTTTTCAGTATTATCAAAAAGAAGAATTGGTAATAGAAAAACTGAATATAAAATTCTAAAGAGCCACTTAGGTTCTTAGTTACTAAGAGTCTAAGCACCTTTTAATACCCATACTTATCTTTCCACCTGTTTTTCAGGAAATCGCGAGTGCTGTTTTCTCTGCTGTTATTACCCGGGTCATAAAACTTAGTATTGCTTATCTCATCCGGTAAAAATTCCTGCTCGGCAAAGTTATTAGCATAATCATGTGAGTATTTATAATCCTCGCCATAACCTAACTCCTTCATCAACTTAGTAGGTGCATTACGCAGGTGTAACGGTATAGGCAGGTCGCCCGTTTGTTTTACCATTTGCTGCGCTTTGTTTATAGCCATGTAGCTTGCATTACTTTTTGGCGAAGTGGCAAGATATACTGCACACTGGCTCAGTATAATGCGCGATTCAGGGTAACCGATAGTTGCTACTGCCTGAAAAGCATTGTTAGCCATAATCAGCGCTGTTGGGTTAGCATTGCCGATATCTTCACTTGCCAGTATCAGCATACGGCGGGCTATAAACTTTAAGTCTTCACCGCCCTCTATCATGCGTGCCAGCCAATACACCGCCCCGTTAGGGTCGCTGCCCCGCATCGATTTTATAAAAGCCGAAATAATATCATAATGCTGCTCTCCTGTTTTGTCATACAGTACCGTGTTTTTTTGCGCCAGTTGCATCACCCTGTCATTGGTAATTTCAATAGTATCGCCATCGGTAGCATTGATAACCAGCTCAAAAATATTGAGCAATTTCCTGCCGTCGCCACCCGATAGCCGCAGTAAGGCCTCAGTTTCTTTAAGATTAATATTTTTATGTTTCAGTATTTCATCTTTTTCCATAGCACGGTGTAATAGTGCTTCAAGATCTTCGCGCGAAAACGGATTTAGCACATATACCTGACATCTTGACAATAAAGCAGGGATAACTTCAAAACTCGGATTTTCGGTAGTAGCGCCTATCAGCGTTACCCAGCCTTTTTCAACAGCAGCAAGTAATGAATCCTGTTGCGATTTGCTGAAACGATGAATCTCATCGATAAAAAGGATAGGGTTTTTAGCTGTAAATAGTCCGCCACTTTGCTTTGCCTTTTCTATAACTTCACGCACTTCTTTTACCCCTGAATTTATAGCACTCAGTACATAAAACGGTCGTTTCGACTCCTGCGCCATAATTTGGGCAAGAGTGGTTTTTCCGGTACCGGGAGGTCCCCACAGCAATAACGAGGGGATAATGCCTTTTGCAATTTGGTGGGTTAACGAACCTTGCGGTCCTACCAAGTGTTGCTGACTAATATATTCTGATAAATGTTGCGGACGTATGCGTTCTGCCAAAGGTGCTTCCATAATGTAAAATTAATCATTATGACAAAATTGCACGATATAAAAATTGGTTAAATTCTTGACAAGCTATTACTACATTTGATATAACCTTTTGCCGTGAATGATAATCGCTTTAAATTTTCTCCCTCTGTAGTAGCTTGGTCACTCTATTTTGTAGTGTTGTTGTGGTTGCTATACTGGATCGATATAAAATTTCCCGTAAACTTTGCGCAGTACGGTGTTTACCCACGCACCTTAAAAGGGCTTAGGGGAATCCTGTTCAGCCCGTTTATACACGGTAGTCTTGAGCATCTTTATAATAACTCGATACCATTATTAGTACTCATTGCTGCATTACGCTTTTTTTACAGGAAACACGCCTTGCAGGTTATTGGGTATGGTATTTTGTTATCAGGGTTTATTACCTGGCTTATAGGGCGGGAGTCTTACCATATAGGAGCGAGTGGGCTGATATATGTACTGGTAAGTTTTATGTTTTTTAAAGGGATACAAACAGGTTACTACCGATTGGTAGCATTATCGCTCACTATAATAATGCTGTATGGCGGTATGATATGGTATGTTTTTCCTGATGTAGATAAAGGCATATCATGGGAAGGGCATTTGGCAGGGCTCATTACAGGAGTGGTTTTCTCACGATTATATGATGCTCCCGATTACCAAAAACCGATAGTATATGATTGGCAAAGACCGGACTTTAATCCTGATGAGGATGCTTTTATGAAGCGGTTTGATGAAAACGGTAATTTTATAAATCCGCCAAAACCTGAACCTGAGTTAGAGGAAGAAGAAACAGTGCAGCCTGTTTCAGCTACTATGCCTCGAATAAGAATTGTGTACAACTATACCAAAGCAACCGAAGAAGATAATGATGAGGAGACTGATAATCTAAAAATCTAATATTCTAAAATCTATATTCGTTGTCGTACAGCTTCATATAAAAAAGCACCGCATGCAACCGATACATTTAACGATTGTATTGTACCAAACATGGGCAGCTTTGCTTTTTCATCTACTATTTTTAGTACCGATGGGTTAATACCCCTGTCTTCCGAACCCATAATGATTGCCAATGGCTCTTTAAAGGAGATATCATAAATGGTATCTTCCGTTTTTTCGGTAGCGGCAATGGTTTTTATACCCGAGCCTTGCAAATGGAAAATAGCATCTTTAATGTGTTCTACTTTACAAATGGGTACATTAAATACGGCTCCTGCCGATGTTTTTACGGTATCGCCGTTTACGGGTGCAGAGCCTTGTTTTTGAATAATAATACCATCTACACCGGTACACTCAGCCGTACGGATTATTGCACCAAAGTTGCGCGCATCGGATAGCTGATCCAATATCAGGAATAGGGGAGTTTTACCACTTTCCATAACCTGCTCTACAAGCACCTCAAGATTATGGAACTTAATTGGGGCAATGGTTGCCACTGCACCCTGATGGTTATTAGGGGTCAGTCGGTTCAATTTTTCTACAGGTACATAGCTAAAGTTAATGCTGTTGCGTTTCATTACTTTCATAAGGTCACGCATCAGGTCGCCCTGAGCTTCTTTTTGTATAAACACTTTATCTATTTCCTTGCCTGCCTGTATTGCCTCTATAATGGCTCTTATCCCGAATATCTGATGCTCTTTTTCCATACGGCAAATATAGTAACTTCTATTGTGGTAATAATACTGCTATCGACAAAAGGATAGTGTATTAAATTAAGATATACAATAGTTCAGGATACATTTAAATAAAAGCTAATGTAGTTAACCTTTAGATAGTGCTATAGTTACCTTTTCTTTAAAATTATCTAACCCTTTTGTTGAACTACAAGGCTAATTTTGCCCATTATTTCCTAAACTAATTTACAACACACACATCATGAAAAAAGTTTACCTAATGGTAATGCTTTTAAGCTTCCTGTTCTTAAAAGCGCAAACAATTTACCCGTACTTACAGGCACCCACTTCCAATTCAATTTATGTAAACTGGAAAACAGAGAGTAATACCGAATCTATAGTAGAGTACGGTACTACTCCTGATGCTCTTACTAACATCGTTAATGGTTCTACAGAGGTTTTTTCTGACACAGGGTATGCTGCTAACTATTTTTACCATACGGTAAAAGTTGAAGGTTTAACCCCAAACACCAAGTATTATTACAGAATAAAGACTGGAGCTATAACTTCTGATGTTTATTCTTTTAAAACAATGCCTTTGGCAGGAGAAGCTGCTACGGTCGATGGTCATCTTCGTTTTCTGATATTGGGTGATAATCAAATGCGTAATGTACCTCGATTTGATTCGCTTGTTAGTGCTGCAAAGCGTAAAATCGGACAAAAATGGGGAACAAGTCTTGATCCTGCCGACAACATAGCTATGACAGTTATGGTGGGTGACCAAGTTGACGTAGGTACACTGGATCATTACGAAAATGTACACTTCAAGAAAAACAAAGCTCTTTCAGGATACCTGCCTATACAAACACTTGTAGGTAATCATGAAACGTATGGTACACTGGCAATGCAGGCTTATTATGACCACTACATACTTGATGAGATGTCATATCAGGGTATATCTTCGGGAACAGAAAATTACTATGCTAACCAAGTAGGTAATGTGCTTTTTATAGCACTTGATACCGAGCATACAGGAGCACAACAGCTAAACTGGGTAAACCAAGTATTGGTAGCTGCTAATAATGATGATACAGTAGAGTGGATAGTATCATTGGGACACAGACCTTACCAGGCAGAGCAGTATATAGGCGATATTTCGCAATGGGTACGCAACACGGTAATGCCTGTGTTAGTTACTTCGCCAAAACATATTCTTCATATAGGGGCGCACCACCACTTATATCACAGAGGACAACTTAAAGACACACCAACCTACCAAATAATATCAGGTGGTGTAGCTTGGGATCAGTACTGGGGTATGGCTGCCGAAGAAAATTATGAAGATGTACAGAAAACAATTTCTAACTGGATGTATCAAATTATTGATGTAGATGTAAACAACAATACATTTGATGTAGAGTCTTATTCTATAGGAAGTGTTTATCAGTGGAAAGATAATGAGCTGATGGACGAATTCCACCATTATAAAGGTATTGAAGCTCCTGCACAGCCTGAAATTACAAATGAGTTTGATGGGGGCGATGTAGAACTTCCGCTTGTTATAGAAAGTTCTGATTATACCACTACATCAGAGGAATTGCTTAACAGTACCCAGTTTATGATTGGTAAAAATGCTGACTTTGACATTATAGAAAAAGACGTTTACCGTGATTTTGAAGACCTATATGGTCCTGTGGGTACTCAGGTAGATACATCTGCCAACGTTAATCTGAATGTGGATATTACAAAACTTACACTTGCTGAGAATGAAGTGCCTAATGGACAATATTTTGTAAAAGTACGTCACAGAGATCAGAATCTTAGCTGGTCGCCATGGAGTGATACAAAATCATTTAATATTATTAATAGTACTTATGCTAATACACAAATACAGCTCGATACTATAGCATACCAGCCTAATACCCCTATAACAGTGTCTTTCTCTGATACTCCGGGTAATGCTACTGACTGGGTTGCATTATATAAAGATGAGCAAACTCCGGGTGGCGGAAGCCCTTCTCAGGACTGGGCTTATACTAACGGTCAGGTAAGTGGTAATATAGTATTTAGCGGTCTTACAGATTATGGTATGTATTATGCCACTCTTTTTGAAAATGACAGTTATACCGAGATAGTTGACAGACAGGCTTTTTATGTAGGTCCTTTTGTTGAGGTAACTACAAATCAAAGTACGTATGAGTCGGGTAGTGATGTAATTGTTAGTTATGAAAACGGACCTAACCTTACTAATGACTGGATAGGTATATATAAAGTGGGGCAGACTCCTGGTGGACCAGCCTCTGTACAATGGAGTTATGTTACAACGCCAAGTGGTGAGTTTACGTTTGAAGGTTTGGCAGATGGTTATTACTTTGTTGAATATTTCTTAGAAGACGGCTACCAAAGTATAGGTGAGCGAGTATTTTTTCAGGTAGGTAGCCAAATAACACAACTGGCTATAAACAAAACGATTTATAACCTTAACGAAAATATAATTGCTACATGGACAGATGCTCCGGGTATTATAAAAGACTGGATAGGTATATATAATGAAGGTGATGACCCTAATGAAGATGAATTAGTAAGTTACACTTATTTTGACGGGCAGCCGGAGGGTAGTAAAATTATACCTGATGAAAACCTACCAACTGAAGTAGGGGGGTACTTCATAGTAATATTTACAGATGATTCCTATAATGAAGTTTCTAACAGGGTTTCTTTCCAAGTAGAAGATCCTAATGCAGGCTTAGACGAGTTTAGCAGCGAAAAAGCTGTTATGGTATATCCTAATCCAGTTAAGAAAGGAGAGAAAACATTTGTGAAATGTAAATACCCGATAGACCAAATTGATGTGTTTGATATGACAGGTAACCTGTTCTATACATCTAAAAATATTAATGATTATAACTTCTCTTTAATAAACCAAAGTCTTCCTACGGGTGTTTATTTACTAAAGATACATTCTAATAAAATATATAACGTGAAAGTGATTGTTGACTAACATCTTCTTTCAGTATGTTTATACAAAGGCTGCCATTGGCAGCCTTTCCTGTTATATAATGTGTGCTAAAAGCGTGTTTTAAAACTGAGGTGTACTATAGAGTTAGATAATTTTATATTGTCATCTTTAGTGCTGCCGTTAGCATACACAATATTAAAAAGTCCGTTGTTAGTAAACAGCCCAAACCCAAACCCCAGCCCCAGCAGGTTATCATTCAGCCCGGATGTTTTATCCTGAAAGTAGCCATAGTCGGTAATAGAATATACATATAGGTTAGGTGCAACTACATATCGATATTCCGCCATGAGCGCAGTATATAAACTCGCCTGCAGGCTGTTTTCGTTAAAACCTCTTATAGAATTAATACCGCCAAAGCGGAAAAGCTCATTAATAATATAGGAGCTACTGCTTAGGTAAAACGATTCATTTTTCAAATTAATAATATTACGCTTATTAAGATAGAGGTTATGCGAAACATCAGTTTGTATAAAATATTGGTCTGTACTGCTTGTTTTGGTGTCTCTTGCGCCAAAGCCTCCTTTCAGGAAAACCGATGTTTTTTCGGGGAACAGAAAATCATCAAAACTATAGCCTGTATATTCATAAGTAGAAGTATAGAATGTACTGGAGTAATCACTCAGGGTACTGTTATCTAAATTTTGTATATCTACTGATTCGGTTTGTTTGTAACCCAAATACACCCGAGAGTTGTAATTAAAGTAGTAACCAACATTCAGGTCGGTAACGGTAGTTTGAAAAGTACTGTCCTGTTTAAATATGTTAAGGCTTGCTTTTATACCTATCGGGCTTTTAAAAATATAAGGCAATTCCAGCGAGGTGTTAAAAGTAGTTTGCTCATCGCCGTTGTTCTTCCAATACAGGTTAAACCGCTCTCCTGAGTTCAGTATATTGATGAGCAGTAAATCCAAGTAGCCGTTAAAACGAACATTACCTTCATTTTCATCGTTAGAAAAACCTATATACCCGTCAAAAGTATTGGGTTTTGCTTTTTCCAGATATACATATACTTTAGTAGTATCTTCTTTAAACAGTATTTCGGGATATCGCACTTGGTTTATAAATCGTATGGCATTAAAATCGTTATATACCCGTTGCAGGTTTTCGCGGTTAAAAGTTTTGCCCCGATATTTTCGTAATATGCTTCGGCGTATGCCTTCGGGAAATTTTTTATACCCTTCCAGTACCAGCCCGTCAAGCGTTCGTTTCTTCTCTATTGTAGTTGTAAGCGAAGCCGTTAAAACAGCATCCTTTTTTTCGAGGTTTATTAACTGTAAATTACTTAAAGAATAACCCTTTTTTTCCAGTAAAGCCATATTGTTGTTCATAAAGCTTTCGGTTTCAGCAATGGATAGGGTAATGGTATCTTGCGTGATATTTAAAAGCTGTTTATGAAAATCAGAGAGCTTATCGGTATATATACGTATAGTATTCGTTTTTTGCCCTATCGAAAATATATAGTTAAATACAGAGTCATTCACTTTGCGGTGCGCAATTTCCCTATTCTCCAAATAGCCTGCTCTTAATAAAGTTTCTGATAATAGTGCCGCCTCTTCCATTATAGATTTGGCGTCTTGGTGTACTTTATTATAGGATATTGAATCGATAACTTTTGTTTCGGCAACAGTGCTGCCTTCCACTTTCAAGTAAAGGTTTTGCGCTTTTACCGAAAAGCAGAGCACGAATAGTAAAAATATGAGGGAAATTTTTTTCAATACAAAAAGTGTTGTCGGTAAAAATAACGCAAAAAAACCTGAAAAAATATAAAGTGCATTTTATGTTGAGAATTCGTTTGAAAATTAATAGGTTAAGATTTGTTTTATTAATTATAATTCCTACATTTGCAACCCCGAAAAAAGCGGGATTTTTTAATTATAAGAAATTTTTAATAATAATTATGCCTACAATTCAACAATTAGTAAGAACAGGGAGAACCCAAATAACTAAGAAGAGTAAATCGGCTGCGTTAGATTCTTGTCCTCAAAGAAGAGGTGTATGTACACGTGTTTACACAACTACACCTAAAAAACCAAACTCTGCAATGCGTAAAGTTGCAAGGGTACGTTTAACAAACGGAAATGAAGTGAATGCTTACATTCCCGGAGAAGGACATAACTTACAAGAGCACTCGATAGTATTAGTTAGGGGTGGAAGGGTTAAAGATTTACCAGGTGTTAGATACCACATTGTTCGTGGTGCTCTGGATACTGCCGGCGTAAGCGGAAGGTTACAGAGAAGATCTAAGTATGGTGCTAAACGCCCTAAAGACAAAAAGTAATTTTTAAAGAGTTTTAAAGAGAAAACATGAGAAAAAGACAGGCAAAAAAGAGACCTCTTTTACCAGATCCAAGGTTTAATGACCAGCTGGTAACACGTTTTGTAAATAACTTAATGTGGGATGGTAAGAAATCTACTGCTTTTAAAGTGTTTTATGATGCAATAGACATCGTAGAGGCTAAAAAACAGGACGAAGAAAAATCAGCATTAGAAATGTGGAAAGATGCATTAACTAATGTTATGCCTCACGTAGAGGTAAGAAGCCGCAGGGTAGGTGGTGCTACCTTTCAAATACCAATGCAGATACGTCCTGACAGGAAAATATCTATGGCTATGAAATGGTTAATACTTTATGCAAGAAGAAGAAATGAGAAATCTATGGCTCAAAGACTGGCATCAGAAATTTTAGCTGCTGCTAAAGAAGAAGGTGCTGCTGTTAAAAAGAGAATGGATACTCATAAAATGGCAGAGGCTAACAAAGCATTCTCTCACTTTAGATTTTAATTCATAAAGAAACAACAATACAATGGCAAGAGATTTAAAATTCACGAGAAACATAGGGATTGCGGCTCACATTGATGCCGGTAAAACGACAACAACAGAGCGTA
Organism: Flavobacterium salilacus subsp. salilacus; assembly: GCF_004634195.1. Lineage (GTDB taxonomy): Bacteria > Bacteroidota > Bacteroidia > Flavobacteriales > Flavobacteriaceae > Flavobacterium > Flavobacterium salilacus. The sequence goes on along the minus strand of NZ_SKBP01000001.1, from coordinate 182,827 downwards.
TCCTTTTTTATACCGGTAAATCGCACAAAATTGGTGAGGTGCACGATGGTGCAGCTACGATGGACTGGATGGCGCAGGAGCAGGAAAGAGGTATTACCATTACTTCGGCTGCTACAACTTGTACTTGGAATTTTCCAACAGAACAAGGTAAGCCACTTCCTGAAACATTACCTTACCACTTTAATATTATTGATACTCCCGGACACGTTGACTTTACCGTAGAGGTAAACCGTTCGTTAAGGGTACTTGATGGGCTTGTTTTCCTTTTTAGCGCAGTTGATGGTGTTGAGCCACAATCTGAAACAAACTGGAGACTTGCAGATAATTACAAAGTGCCTCGTATGGGCTTTGTAAATAAAATGGACCGGCAGGGTTCTAATTTCCTTGCAGTATGCCAGCAGGTAAGAGACATGCTAAAATCTAATGCTGTTGCTATTACTTTGCCGATTGGTGAGGAAAATGATTTTAAAGGTGTTGTAGATCTTGTTAAAAATCAAGCTATTATATGGCATGATGAAACACAGGGAGCAACATTTGATATAGTGCCTATTCCTGAAGATATGAAAGAAGAAGTTCATCAGTACAGAGCTACTCTTATAGAGGCTGTTGCTGACTATGATGAAACTCTTATGGAAAAATTCTTTGAGGATGAAGACTCTATCACAGAAGATGAAATTAATGCCGCTTTAAGAAAAGCTACTATTGATATGTCTATCATACCAATGATATGTGGTTCGGCATTTAAAAATAAAGGTGTTCAGTTTATGCTGGATGCAGTTTGTAAATACCTTCCGTCTCCAATGGATAAAGAAGGTATTATGGGAACTAATCCTGACAGCGAAAAAGAAGAATTACGTAAGCCTGATGTTGCGGCACCTTTTGCTGCTTTGGCATTTAAAATTGCTACAGATCCTTTTGTTGGTCGTTTAGCATTCTTCAGGGCTTATTCAGGTCGTCTTGATGCAGGTTCTTATGTGTTAAACACACGTTCCGGCAACAAAGAGCGTATCTCTCGTATTTACCAAATGCACGCTAACAAACAAAACCCAATCGAATATATCGAGGCGGGTGATATTGGAGCAGCAGTAGGATTTAAAGACATCAAGACCGGAGATACACTATGTGATGAAAAACATCCTATAGTACTTGAAAGTATGGATTTTCCTGATCCGGTAATAGGTATCGCTATTGAGCCTAAAACTAAAGCGGATGTTGATAAAATGGGTATGGCTTTGGCTAAACTTGCAGAAGAAGATCCAACATTCCAGGTTAAAACAGATGAAGCTTCAGGTCAAACTATTATATCAGGTATGGGTGAGCTTCACCTTGACATCCTTGTTGACCGTCTTAAAAGAGAGTTTAAAGTTGAGGTTAACCAAGGAGAGCCTCAGGTTGAATATAAAGAAGCGTTTACTAAAAATGCCCAACACAGAGAGGTTTATAAAAAGCAATCAGGTGGTCGTGGTAAATTTGCTGATATCGTTTTCGAAATAGGACCTGCAGACGAAGGTGTTGTAGGACTTCAGTTCATTAATGAGGTAAAAGGTGGTAACGTTCCTAAAGAATATATCCCATCTGTAGAAAAAGGCTTTAAAATGGCTATGAAACAAGGACCGCTTGCAGGTTATGAAGTTGACAGCTTAAAAGTAATTTTGAAAGACGGATCTTTCCACCCTGTCGATTCAGATGCATTATCATTTGAATTAGCTGCAAAAATGGGTTATAAAGAATCCGGTCGTGCTGCCGGTGCCGTTATCCTTGAGCCTATAATGAAAATGGAAGTTATTACTCCTGAAGAAAACATGGGTGATATCGTGGGTGACCTTAACAGAAGAAGAGGTCAGGTGAGTGATATGGGTGACAGAGCGGGAGCTAAAACCATTAAAGCAAATGTTCCTTTATCAGAAATGTTTGGTTATGTAACTACTTTAAGAACATTATCTTCAGGTAGAGCTACATCTACAATGGAATTTTCTCACTATGCAGAGACACCTTCAAATATATCGGAGGAAGTAATCAAAAAAGCTAAAGGAAACGCTTAATTTTAAAGAAAATGAGTCAAAAAATCAGAATAAAATTAAAATCATACGATCATAGCCTTGTAGATAAGTCTGCAGAGAAGATCGTTAAAACGGTAAAAAGCACAGGAGCCGTAGTTACCGGCCCTATACCGTTGCCAACGAACAAAAAGATTTTTACAGTACTGCGTTCTCCGCACGTAAATAAAAAATCAAGAGAGCAGTTTGAAGTTAGTTCATACAAAAGACTTCTTGACATCTACAGTTCTTCTTCTAAAACTATCGATGCACTAATGAAATTAGAGCTTCCCAGTGGTGTAGAAGTTGAAATAAAGGTGTAATTATAAAGGAAATGAGTTTATTAAGTTGAGTATCGAGATAAGACTCGATACTCAATTCTTATATCTCCTACCAATAAAGAGTTTTTAATAAATAGTAATTAATAATTAGTTTAATATGTCTGGGTTAATTGGAAGAAAAATCGGCATGACCAGTATTTTCGATGAAAACGGTAAAAACATACCGTGTACAGTAATCGAAGCAGGTCCTTGTGTCGTTACCCAAGTCAGAACCAAAGAGGTTGACGGGTATAAAGCGTTACAACTTGGTTTCGATGACAAAGCAGAAAAACATGTAGTAAAAGCGGCCGAAGGTCACTTTAAAAAAGCAGGTACTTCTGGCAAGAAAAAAGTTGTTGAATTCAAGTATTTTGAAGAAGAGCATAACTTAGGTGATGTTCTAACTGTAGATTTGTTCAAAGAGGGCGAATTTGTAGATGTACAAGGAGTATCTAAAGGTAAAGGCTTTCAGGGTGTAGTAAAACGTCACGGTTTTGGTGGAGTTGGTCAAGCTACACACGGTCAGCATAACCGATTAAGAGCACCGGGTTCTGTGGGTGCGTCGTCTTATCCTTCAAGAGTATTTAAGGGTATGCGTATGGCAGGAAGAACAGGTGGAGAAAATGTAACAATACAAAACCTTACAGTTTTAAAAGTGGTGGCAGAGAAAAATCTTCTTGTTATAAAAGGTGCTGTGCCGGGCCATAAAAACTCGTATGTAATCATTCAGAAGTAATGGAAGTAAAAGTATTAGATATCAACGGAAAAGAAACTGGCAGAACGGTAACCCTTTCTGATTCAGTATTCGCAATTGAGCCTAACAAGCATGCTGTTTACCTTGATGTTAAGCAATACCTTGCTAACCAAAGGCAGGGTACTCATAAGGCTAAAGAAAGAGCTGAAGTAACAGGAAGTACACGTAAAATAAAGAAACAAAAAGGTACCGGTACTGCACGTGCAGGTAGTATTAAGAGCCCGGTATTTAAGGGTGGAGGTACTATTTTCGGACCAAGACCAAGAAGTTATTCTTTTAAATTGAATAAAAACCTTAAGCGTCTTGCAAGAAAATCGGCATTAGCATTAAAAGCGAAAGATTCAAACTTAGTTGTTGTAGAAGATTTCAATTTTGATGTGCCAAACACTAAAAATTTCATTAATGTTTTGAAAGCTTTAGGGTTAGATAATAAAAAATCTTTATTTGTGTTGGGTGATACAAATAAAAACGTATATTTGTCGTCACGCAATTTAAAAAGCTCTACTGTTATAACTAGTTCAGAATTAAATACTTACGCAGTTATTCATGCGAATACTTTAGTTCTTACGGAGGGTTCATTAGAGGGGATTGTAGAAAATTTAAGCAAATAATAGCGATATGAGCATTATAATTAAGCCTATCATCACTGAAAAAATTACCAAAGAGGGAGAAGTTTTCAACCGTTTTGGTTTTGTTGTTGACAAACGTGCTAATAAAATCCAGATAAAAAAGGCTGTTGAGGCTGCTTATGGGGTTTCTGTACTAAATGTTAATACGATGATTTACAGAGCTGATAGATCAGTTAAATACACTAAAAGTGGTTTAATATCAGGAAAGACAAATGCTTACAAAAAAGCAATTGTACAAGTACAAGAAGGAGAAACAATAGATTTTTACAACAATATCTAAGATAAAATGTCAGTAAGAAAATTAAAACCTATTACCCCGGGTCAGCGTTTTAGAGTTGTTAATAGCTTTGACACTATTACAACTGATAAGCCGGAGCGTTCATTAATCGCACCGATAAAAAACTCAGGAGGTAGAAATAGTCAAGGAAAAATGACCATGCGTTATGTAGGCGGTGGTCACAAACGTAGATATCGTATCATTGATTTTAAAAGAACCAGAGTAGGTGCGCCTGCTACGGTTAAAACTATTGAATACGATCCAAACCGTTCAGCATTTATTTCTTTATTGGAATATGCTGACGGAGAAAAAGCTTACATAGTTGCCCAAAACGGGCTTCAGGTAGGTCAAACTGTAGTTTCAGGAGAAGATGCTGCGCCCGAAATCGGTAATGCATTACCTTTAAGTAAAATTCCTCTGGGAACTGTTATATCTTGTATTGAACTACGTCCGGGTCAAGGTGCTGTAATAGCACGTAGCGCAGGTACTTTTGCCCAGTTAATGGCAAGAGACGGAAAATATGCAACAATAAAAATGCCTTCAGGAGAAACAAGGTTAATCCTTTTAACCTGTACGGCTACTATTGGTGCGGTTTCTAACTCAGACCATCAGTTGATTGTTTCCGGTAAAGCGGGTAGATCCAGATGGTTGGGCAGAAGACCAAGAACAAGACCGGTAGCTATGAACCCTGTTGATCACCCGATGGGTGGTGGTGAAGGACGTTCTTCAGGAGGTCACCCACGCTCTAGAAAAGGTCTTCCGGCTAAAGGTTACAGGACTCGTTCTAAAGTTAATCCGAGTAATAAGTATATTATAGAACGTAGAAAAAAATAATTAAGTAGATATGGCACGTTCATTAAAAAAAGGACCTTACGTTCATTATAAATTAGAGAAAAAAGTTCAAGAAAATATAGAGAAAGGTAATAAAGGTGTTGTTAAGACATGGTCTCGCGCTTCAATGATTACCCCTGATTTTGTTGGACAAACTATAGCAGTGCATAACGGACGTCAATTCGTTCCCGTTTACGTTACAGAGAATATGGTAGGTCATAAACTAGGAGAATTTTCACCAACGCGCTCTTTCAGAGGTCACGCCGGTGCTAAAAATAAAGGTAAAAAATAATAAGAAGCTATGGGAGTTCGTAAAAGAGAAAGAGCAGAGCAGATAAAAGAAGCTAACAGGCAGATTGCATTTGCCAAGCTTAATAACTGCCCAACTTCGCCACGAAAAATGCGTATAGTTGCAGATTTGGTAAGAGGTAAAAGGGTAGAATTGGCTCTTAATATATTGAAATTTAATAGTAAAGAAGCTTCTCGTAAACTTGAAAAACTTTTGTTATCAGCTATTAATAACTGGCAACAAAAAAACAGCGAGGAAAATCTTGAAGAAGCCGGTCTTTTTGTAAAAGAGATCAGAGTGGATGGCGGAACAATGTTAAAAAGACTTAGACCTGCACCACAGGGTCGCGCTCATAGAATAAGAAAACGTTCTAATCACGTTACAATCGTGCTTGGAGCTATTAACAATAATACACAAAGCAATTAATATACAGTATGGGACAAAAGACAAATCCGATAGGAAATCGCCTTGGCATCATCAGAGGATGGGATTCTAACTGGTATGGTGGAAATGATTACGGTGATAAACTTGCCGAAGATCATAAAATCAGAAAGTATATCCATGCGCGTTTATCAAAAGCTAGTGTATCAAAAGTAATAATCGAGAGAACTCTAAAACTTGTAACCGTTACTATCACCACGGCACGCCCAGGTATCATTATTGGTAAAGGCGGTCAGGAGGTAGACAAGCTGAAAGAAGAACTTAAGAAAATTACAGACAAAGAGGTTCAAATCAACATCTTTGAAATTAAAAGACCTGAACTTGATGCTTATCTTGTAGGTGCAAGCGTGGCTCGTCAGATTGAAAGCCGTATTTCTTACAGAAGGGCAATTAAAATGGCTATTGCTGCAGCTATGCGAATGAATGCAGAAGGTATTAAGATTATGATTTCAGGTCGTTTGAATGGTGCTGAAATGGCACGTTCTGAAATGTTCAAGGAAGGTAGAATTCCTCTATCAACTTTCAGAGCAGATATTGATTATGCACTTGCTGAAGCTCATACTACTTATGGTAGAATGGGAATTAAAGTGTGGATCATGAAAGGTGAAGTTTACGGCAAGAGAGATCTTTCTCCGTTAGTAGGTATGGATAAAAAACAATCCAAATCTTCAGGATCTCAGGGAAGACCTAATGCAGGTGGACCAGGCGGAAGACCAAACCAACGCAAAAGAAAGTAATTATTTAAACTAAAGAAAAATGTTACAGCCAAAAAGAACAAAATACCGTAAGGTACAGAAAGGTAGAATGAAGGGACTGTCTCAAAGAGGACACGAACTCTCTAATGGAATGTTTGGTATAAAGTCTTTAGATTCATCTTTTATTACTTCCCGTCAAATAGAAGCTGCCCGTATCGCAGCAACTCGTTTTATGAAAAGGGAAGGTCAATTGTGGATTAAAATCTTTCCGGATAAACCTATCACCAAGAAACCTCTTGAGGTACGTATGGGTAAAGGTAAAGGTGCGGTTGAATATTGGGCTGCAGTTGTTAAACCCGGAAGAATCATGTTTGAAGTAGGAGGAGTACCAATAACGGTAGCAAAAGAGGCTTTACGTCTTGCTGCACAGAAGCTTCCTGTGAAAACTAAGTTTATTGTTGCCAGAGACTTTGAAGCATAATTAAACATTTATTATGAAACAATCAGAAATTAAAGATCTATCTGCAGCTGAGTTACAAGGTAAACTTGGTGAATTGAGAAAGACATATGCTGATCTAAAATCAGCTCACGCTATATCTCCTATTGAAAACCCATTACAGATTAGAACTGTAAGAAGGTCTATTGCGAGAGTAGCTACTGAGCTAAGCAAACGCGAATTGCAATAATTGTAGTCTAGCTGAAAGATGGAAAAAAGAAATTTAAGAAAAGAACGAATAGGTGTTGTTACTAGTAACAAAATGACTAAGTCTATTGTTGTTTCTGAAACAAGAAAAGTAAAACACCCGTTATACGGTAAGTTCGTGTTAAAAACTAAGAAATATGTTGCGCACGACGAAACAAACGACTGTAACATTGGCGATACTGTAAGGATTATGGAAACACGTCCTTTAAGTAAATCCAAATGTTGGAGATTAGTAGAAATCATTGAAAGAGCGAAGTAATTATGGTACAACAAGAATCCAGACTAAAAGTAGCAGATAACACGGGAGCTAAAGAAGTTTTAACTATCCGTGTTTTAGGAGGAACGAAACGTCGTTATGCCTCTGTTGGAGATAAAATTGTAGTTTCTATAAAGGATGCAACACCTAACGGTAACGTTAAAAAAGGTAGTGTATCAACTGCAGTTGTTGTACGTACCAAAAAAGAAGTGAGAAGAGCCGATGGTTCATACATCAGATTTGACGATAACGCTTGCGTATTGTTAAATGCTGCCGGTGAAATGAGGGGAACTCGTGTTTTTGGTCCTGTAGCAAGAGAACTTCGTGAAAAACAATTCATGAAAATTGTATCATTAGCACCCGAAGTGCTTTAATTGATTTAAAGATGATAAAGCTAAAGATAAAATCAGGAGATACGGTTAAAGTAATTGCCGGAGACCACAAAGGATCTGAAGGTAAAGTACTACGTGTACTTCGTGAAAAAAACAAAGCAGTAATTGAGGGTGTAAACATGGTGTCTAAACACACTAAGCCAAGTGCTAAAAACCCCCAAGGCGGTATTGTTAAGAAAGAAGCTCCTATTCATATTTCTAACATTGCACTAATAGATCCTAAAACAAAGGAAGCTACAAGAACAGGCGTTAGAGAAGAAGGAGATAAGAAAGTGAGATTTTCAAAAAAATCTAATCAAGTATTATAGTGATGGCTTATATACCAAGATTAAAGAGTGAATATAGAGAGAGGGTAATACCTGCTCTTACAGAAGAGTTTGGCTATAAAAACGTGATGCAGGTTCCTAAACTTGAAAAAATCGTTTTGAGCCGTGGAGTTGGAGCTGCTGTGTCAGACAAGAAATTGATTGACTATGCAGTAGATGAGCTTACAAAAATAACCGGACAGAAAGCTGTTTCTACCATTTCTAAGAAAGACGTTGCGTCATTCAAACTTAGAAAAGGTATGCCGATTGGCGCTAAAGTAACGCTTCGTGGAGAAAGAATGTATGAATTCCTTGATAGGTTAATTACATCTGCTTTACCACGAGTAAGAGATTTTGGCGGTATTAAAGCTACAGGTTTTGACGGAAGAGGTAACTATAACTTAGGTATTACTGAACAAATCATTTTCCCTGAAATTGATATTGATAAAGTAAACAAAATATCAGGTTTAGATATTACATTTGTAACTTCTGCCCAAACAGATAAAGAAGCGAAATCATTATTAGGAGAACTGGGATTACCTTTTAAAAAGAATTAAAATATGGCTAAAGAATCAATGAAAGCCCGTGAGGCTAAAAGAGAGGCAATGGTAGCTAAGTATGCTGAGAAAAGGAAAGCTTTATTAGAAGCTGGAGATTATGAAGGCTTGCAAAAATTGCCCAAAAATGCTTCACCGGTTCGTTTACACAATCGTTGCAAACTTACAGGTAGGCCAAGAGGGTATATGCGTCAGTTTGGTATTTCACGAGTAACTTTTCGTGAGATGGCTAATAATGGATTGATACCGGGAGTTAAAAAGTCAAGTTGGTAATTAAGTTTTAAAAGGAAAAAAAATGTACACAGATCCTATAGCAGATTTTTTGACCAGGATTAGAAATGCAGTAAGAGCTAACCACAAAGTGGTAGAAATCCCTGCGTCTAACCTGAAAAAAGAAATCACAAAGATTTTATTTGATCAGGGATATATTTTAAGTTACAAGTTTGATGATAACTCTGTTCAGGGTACAATCAAAATAGCTCTTAAGTATGATAAAGATACAAAAGAGTCTGTAATTAAAGATATCCAAAGAATTAGTAAACCGGGTTTACGTAAATATGCAGGTTCAGACAGCCTACCAAGAATCCTTAACGGATTAGGTATTGCCATAGTATCTACATCAAAAGGTTTGATGACAGGAAAACAGGCAAAACAGCAAAATGTTGGTGGCGAAGTAATCTGTTACGTATACTAATATATAAAGACTTTATACGATGTCAAGAATAGGTAAAAATCCAGTAATAATACCAGCCGGTGTAACCGTAGAGGTTAACGGTAATATTGTTACAGTAAAAGGTAAAAAAGGCGAGCTTAAGCAAGACTTTGTAGATGTTACTATAAAAGTTGAAGATGGGCAAGTTCTAGTAGAAAGATCATCTGATGATAAAGAGCTGCGTTCTAAACATGGCTTATACAGATCTTTGATAAACAATATGGTTATTGGTGTTTCCGAAGGATTTACTAAAGAGCTTGAGTTGGTAGGAGTAGGTTACAGAGCTTCTAACCAAGGACAGAAACTTGATTTAGCATTAGGTTTCTCTCACAATATAGTTCTTGAGGTTGTTCCAGAAGTTACTGTAGAGACCGTATCAGAAAAAGGTAAAAACCCTATCGTAAAATTAACTTCACATGATAAACAGCTTGTGGGACAAATAGCGGCAAAAATCCGTTCGTTCCGTAAGCCTGAACCATACAAAGGAAAAGGAGTTAAATTTGTAGGTGAGGTATTAAGAAGAAAAGCAGGTAAATCAGCTTAAAAATTAAGACTATGTCATTAAACAAATCTGAAAGAAGACAAAGAATTAAGTTCAGAATCAGAAAGATTGTAAGCGGAACTGCTGCTAGACCAAGACTTTCTGTTTTCAGAAGTAATAAAGAAATCTATGCTCAAATCATAGATGATGTGAATGGTGTAACTTTGCTGGCTGTTTCTTCTAGAGATAAAGCTATTGTAAAAGGAACTAATATAGAAACTGCTGCGGCTGTTGGAAAGCTTATTGCCGAAAAAGCTATCGAAGCGGGTATAGACACTATCTCTTTTGACAGAGGCGGATATCTTTACCACGGACGTGTTAAATCATTAGCTGAAGGCGCAAGAGCAGCCGGACTTAAATTCTAAGAAATTATGTATCATAATTATAAAAATGTAGAACTAGTAAAACCAAGCGGACTTGAACTTAAAGATCGTTTGGTTGCAGTAAATCGTGTTACTAAAGTTACAAAAGGTGGACGTGCCTTCGGTTTCTCTGCCATTGTTGTGGTAGGTGACGAGAACGGAGTTGTAGGTCACGGGCTTGGTAAATCTAAAGACGTATCAGAAGCTATTGCCAAAGCAGTAGAAGATGCTAAAAAGAACCTGGTAAGAATACCACTATACGGTCAGTCCGTTCCTCATGAGCAAAAAGGTAAATTTGGTGGTGCCCGCGTACTGCTTATGCCTGCCTCTCATGGTACAGGAGTAATTGCCGGTGGTGCTGTTCGTTCAGTTCTGGAGTCAGTAGGAGTACACGATGTATTATCAAAATCTCAGGGTTCATCAAACCCTCACAATGTTGTTAAAGCTACTTTTGATGCTTTACTTCAAATGAGAAGTGCTGCCACTGTTGCAAAACAAAGAGGCGTTTCTTTAGATAAAGTATTTAAAGGTTAATTCAAGGAAATCATGGGAAAAATTAAAGTAAAACAAGTTAAGAGTAAAATCAACTGTCCGCAAACACAAAAGCTTACACTTGAGTCTTTAGGGCTTCGTAAGTTAGGACAGGTTGTTGAACATGACGCTACTCCTGCTATCCTTGGAATGGTAAACAAAGTTAAACACTTAGTTTCTGTAGAAGAAACTGAATAACAAAATACAGTAATGGATTTAAGTAACTTACAACCGGCTGAAGGTTCAGTTCAAAGTAAAAGCAAAAGAGTAGGTAGGGGCGAAGGATCCGGTAAGGGTGGTACTTCTACGCGTGGGCATAAAGGTGCCAAATCGCGCTCAGGATACTCTAAGAAAATTGGTTTTGAAGGTGGACAGATGCCTTTACAAAGACGTGTTCCTAAGTTTGGTTTCAAAAACATAAACCGTAAGGAATATGCAGGTGTTAACCTTGACACGCTTCAAGCTCTTGTAGACAATGGTGTTGTTACTGATGCTGTAGATTTTACAGTAATGGTAGAAAATCGTCTGGCTACTAAAAATGAACAGGTAAAGATTTTGGGAAGAGGAGAGCTTAAGGCAAAACTAAAAGTAACTGCTCACAAATTTACAGCAACTGCTAAAGCGGCTATTGAGGCTGCCGGTGGCGAAGCTGTAACATTATAATCTTTATAACAATGAAGAAATTTTTCGAAGCGTTTCTCAATGTCTGGAAAATAGAGGAACTAAAAAACAGAATTTTAGTTACTTTGGGATTGTTACTTGTGTACCGTTTTGGTGCACACGTTACTTTGCCAGGTATTGATGCTACAAAATTAAATAACTTAACAGATCAGACTCAACAAGGTATCGGTTGGCTTATTGATGTATTTACAGGTGGTGCATTTTCGCAGGCATCTGTATTTGCATTAGGTATTATGCCATACATTTCAGCCTCAATCGTAGTTCAGCTTATGGGTATCGCAATACCCTATCTGCAAAAATTGCAGAAAGAAGGCGAAAGTGGTACTAAAAAAATAAATCAGATTACCCGTTGGTTAACCATTCTTATCACGTTGGTACAAGGTCCCGGTTATATTTATAACCTGTACAATACACTTCCTCGAGAAGCGTTCTTGCTACCGTCTGATTCGTTCCCATTCCTATTCTCATCAGTAGTAATACTTACAACAGGTACCATATTTGCTATGTGGCTTGGAGAAAAAATTACTGATAAAGGTATTGGTAACGGTATATCGCTATTAATTTTGGTGGGTATTATTGCCAGAATGCCTCAAGCATTTATACAGGAGTTTACTACTGTGGTAACAAACAACAATGGTGGTCCGCTAATATTGGTTCTTGAAGTTGTTGCATGGTTACTGGTAATAATTGTTTGTATATTACTTATTATGGCTGTTCGAAAAATTCCCGTACAGTATGCAAGACGTACAACAAGCGGAGATTATGAACAAGACCTTATGGGTGGCAACAGGCAGTGGATACCATTAAAGCTTAATGCTTCGGGAGTTATGCCAATTATATTTGCTCAGGCAATTATGTTTATTCCTGCGGCATTGGCAGGTTTATCCAAGTCTGATACAGCTCAAACCATTACAGCACAATTTCAAAACGTGTTCGGTTTAACCTACAATGTTGTATTTGCATTATTAATTATAATTTTTACGTACTTTTACACCGCGATTACAGTACCTACCAACAAAATGGCAGACGATCTTAAACGAAGCGGCGGTTTTATACCCGGTATCAGACCAGGTGTAGAAACCGGAGATTATCTGGATAAAATCATGTCATTAATCACATTCCCAGGATCTTTATTCCTTGCTATGATAGCTATATTACCGGCCATAGCAGTTAGTTTCGGGGTACAATCACAGTGGGCGTTGTTTTATGGCGGAACATCGTTACTCATTATGGTTGGGGTTGCAATCGATACGATTCAGCAAATAAATTCATATCTGCTTAACAGGCATTATGACGGTTTAATGAAAAGTGGTAAAAATAGAAAAGCAGTAGCTTAATAATTTTTATGGCAAAACAAGCAGCAATAGAACAGGACGGATCAATCATTGAGGCATTGTCTAATGCAATGTTCCGTGTTGAATTAGAAAACGGACATGTAGTGATTGCTCATATTTCAGGAAAGATGCGTATGCATTATATTAAATTATTACCTGGTGATAAAGTAAAACTGGAAATGAGCCCTTACGATTTGTCAAAAGCAAGAATTACTTATAGATATTAAAGCTATATAAAAATGAAAGTAAGAGCATCAGTAAAGAAAAGAAGTGCCGACTGTGTAATTGTTCGCAGAAAAGGCAGGTTATACGTTATTAACAAAAAGAATCCTAGATTTAAACAAAGACAAGGATAATTATGGCGAGAATTGCAGGGGTAGATATACCTAAAAACAAGAGAGGAATAATTGCTTTAACATATATCTTTGGTATTGGTAAAAGCAGAGCTACGGAGATTTTACAAAAAGCTCAGGTTAGCGAAGATAAAAAAGTACAGGATTGGAATGATGATGAAATCAGTGCCATCCGTGATGCAGTTTCTTACTTCAAGATTGAAGGTGAATTGCGTTCAGAAATATCATTAAACATTAAGCGTTTAATGGATATCGGATGTTACAGAGGTATTCGTCACAGAGCAGGGTTACCATTAAGGGGACAACGCACTAAAAATAACTCCAGAACTAGAAAAGGTAAGAGAAAAACTGTTGCTAACAAGAAAAAAGCAACTAAATAATAAGTAGTAGTATGGCTAAAGCAAGTACAAAAAAACGTAAAGTTGTTGTAGAATCAACTGGCGAAGCTCACATATCTGCAACTTTTAATAATATCATTATTTCTTTAACCAATAAGAAAGGTGAAGTTATTTCTTGGTCTTCTGCCGGAAAAATGGGCTTTAGGGGTTCTAAAAAGAACACTCCTTATGCTGCTCAGATGGCTGCTGAAGATTGTAGTAAAGTTGCTCTTGAAGCTGGACTTAAGAAAGTGAAAGTTTACGTTAAAGGACCGGGTAACGGAAGAGAATCCGCAATCAGATCCTTACATAACGGAGGAATTGAAGTTACAGAAATTATTGATGTAACTCCGCTACCACACAATGGTTGTCGCCCTCCGAAGAGAAGAAGAGTTTAATTTATTTTATAGTATAAACACAAACAGGATATAAGGATTATCGGAGGATATGACCTGAATTCATAATCCCCTGTTTATTAATTTTTAGAAATGGCAAGATATACTGGTCCAAAAACTAAAATTGCCCGTAAATTTGGCGAGGCAATTTTCGGAGACGATAAGTCTTTCGAAAAAAGAAATTACCCACCGGGACAACACGGTAACGCTAAGCGTAGAGGTAAAAAATCTGAATATGCTATCCAGCTTATGGAGAAGCAAAAAGCAAAATACTCATATGGTATTCTTGAAAAACAATTCAGAAATTTATATGAAAAAGCAGCCGCTACCAAAGGAGTAACCGGCGAAGTGCTTTTACAGCTTTGTGAGGCAAGACTTGATAATGTTGTGTACAGAATGGGAATTGCACCTTCAAGAAGGGCTGCAAGACAAATTGTTTCTCACAGGCACATCACTGTAAATGGAGAATTGGTAAACATACCTTCATATCATTTAAAACCGGGAGATAAAGTAGCAGTACGCGAAAAATCTAAATCTCTTGAGGCTATCGAGCGTTCTTTATCTAATTCTGCACACGTATATGAGTGGATTACATGGAATAACGATACAAAAGAAGGTACTTTTGTTTCAGTACCTGCCAGGATACAAATTCCTGAAAACATCAAAGAACAACTAATCGTTGAGTTGTATAACAAATAATAATTGACATTAGTCGTAATATGGCAATATTTAATTTTCAGAAGCCCGATAAAGTTATAATGATCGATTCTACAGATTTCGTGGGGAAATTCGAATTTCGCCCATTGGAACCTGGATATGGATTGACCGTTGGTAACGCACTTAGAAGAGTTTTGCTTTCTTCACTCGAAGGTTATGCAATTACTTCAGTTCGTATTGAAGGAGTAGAACATGAATTCTCCACAATTCCCGGGGTAGTTGAAGATGTTACAGAAATAATCCTGAATTTAAAACAAGTTCGTTTCAAACGTCAGATAGAAGATGTTGATAACGAATCTGTTACTATTTCTTATACCGGAAAAGATCAGCTTACAGCAGGTGACTTCCAAAAGTTTATTTCAGGTTTTCAGGTTTTAAACCCTGATCTTGTTATCTGCAACATGGACAGCAGCATAAACATAAACATGGAACTTACTATTGAAAAAGGTAGGGGTTATGTACCGGCAGAGGAGAACAAAAAGCAAAATGCAGCTATAGGAACTATTTTTACAGATTCTATTTACACACCTGTAAAGAATGTAAAATATACAATAGAAAACTTTCGTGTAGAGCAGAAAACCGATTATGAAAAATTAGTTTTCGAGATAATTACTGATGGTTCTATTCATCCTAAAGATGCTCTTACTGAGGCAGCAAAAACACTTATTCACCACTTTATGCTGTTCTCTGATGAAAGGATAACACTTGAGGCCGATGAAATCGCACAAACAGAATCGTATGACGAAGAGTCATTACATATGAGGCAGCTTCTTAAAACTAAGCTTGTAGATATGGATCTTTCTGTAAGAGCATTAAATTGTTTGAAAGCGGCTGAAGTTGATACATTAGGTGACTTAGTATCGTTCAATAAAAATGATTTAATGAAGTTCCGTAACTTTGGTAAAAAGTCACTGACTGAGCTTGATGAGCTTGTTGCTGCCAAAAATTTACACTTCGGAATGGATTTGACGAAATATAAATTAGATAAAGAATAATCTGAATCTTTACGATTCACATTACAGATAGCAATGAGACACGGAAAAAAAATAAATCACTTAGGCAGGCAGCGTGGGCATAGAAAAGCTATGCTTGCCAATATGGCTTGCTCACTTATAGAACACAAGCGCATCAACACTACCGTTGCCAAAGCAAAAGCATTGAAGCAGTTTGTTGAGCCTTTGATCACAAAATCTAAAGAAGATACTACACATAACAGACGTATCGTTTTTACATACCTTAGAAATAAATATGCGGTTACTGAACTTTTCAGAGAAGTATCTGCAAAGGTAGGCGATCGTCCGGGAGGATATACCCGTATCATTAAATTGGGTAATCGTCTTGGTGACAACGCTGATATGGCAATGATAGAGTTAGTAGATTTTAACGAACTGTATAACGCTACTAAAAAAGAAGCTAAGAAAACGACGACACGTCGTAGCAGATCTTCTAAAAAAGCGGATGATGCTGCTCCTGCAACAACTGCTCCGGCAGCTGATACAGAAGAAAACAAAGAAGCGACTGAATAATCATGAAACAACTGATTTTTCAATAATATTAAAAAAGGATAAACTATTTAGTTTGTCCTTTTTTTTTTGACACACACTTTGGTACAGTAATGCAAATTGTGCCAAACGTTTTTAGTAAAACGATTTTTTAAAGTAAATTTGCACGCAACACAACAACAAACAACATAAATGAAATATTCTAACAGAGATAAGGCCATACTTCTTTTGGCAGATGGTACTATATTTTATGGAAAATCTATAGGTATAGAAGGAACAGTTTTTGGCGAAGTATGCTTTAATACAGGAATGACGGGTTATCAGGAAATTTTTACTGACCCATCGTACTTCGGGCAGATTATGGTAGCATCAAATGCCCATATTGGCAATTATGGTACAAACGCAGAAGAAATTGAAGCAGATACTATCATGATTTCAGGATTAGTATGTAAAAACTTTAGTTTTAACCACTCCCGGGTAAATTCTTCCGACGGGCTTAAAGAATATTTTGAAGCCCAAAACCTCGTAGCAATATCTGATGTTGATACAAGAGCATTAGTAAGTTATATTCGTGATAATGGTGCTATGAATGCTGCTATATGTACGGATGGTACACCTGTTGAAGAGCTGCGCAAACAACTTGCGGAAGTACCAAACATGGAAGGGTTGGAACTATCATCTAAAGTATCTACAAAAGAACCCTATTTTGTGGGTAATCCTGACGCGAAATATAAAATTTCGGCACTCGATCTTGGTATTAAAAAGAACATCCTACGCAACCTTGCCAAAAGGGATTGTTACATAAAAGTATTCCCCTATGACGCAAGTTATGAGGATATGAAAAGCTTTAACCCGGATGGTTACTTTTTATCTAATGGCCCCGGAGATCCTGCCCCGCTGGTAGTAGCGCAGGAAACTGCTAAAAAGATACTGGAGAAAAATGAGCCTGTTTTTGGTATTTGCCTTGGACATCAGGTGCTGGCACTTGCCAATGGTATAGGTACCTATAAAATGTTTAATGGGCACAGGGGTATCAATCATCCTGTAAGGAATATACTTACAGGCGAAGGTGAAATTACATCGCAAAATCATGGTTTTGCAGTAGTGCGCGAAGACTTGGAAAATAACCCTGATTTTGAAATTACCCACGAACATATTAATGATGGAACTGTAGCGGGAATGCGTATGAAGAGTAAAAACTGTTTTTCAGTACAATATCACCCCGAAGCAAGCCCCGGTCCTCATGATGCCACCTATCTTTTTGATACGTTTATAGCCAATATTGAGAGTGCAAAACAAAATAGATAAAAAGATTGTTTTCTATAACGTTTGCGTTTATAAGTTTTTGTAAATAAGCGAATTTGGTATTTTAAAATATTTAAATTTGTTTTTCATGCAATAAAATCAACCAAAAATTAATAAAATCAAAATCATGAGTATCATTATTCAAGTACATGCAAGACAAATATTGGATTCACGCGGAAATCCTACAGTTGAAGTAGATGTTGTTACTGAAAACGGAGTGCTGGGAAGAGCAGCAGTGCCTTCAGGAGCCTCTACAGGAGAACATGAAGCGGTAGAGCTTCGCGACGGTGGTAAGGCTTATATGGGCAAAGGCGTATCTAAAGCGGTAGAAAATGTAAATACTACTATTGCCGGCGAGATAATAGGAACATCAGTATTTGAGCAAAATGCTATAGACAAAATGATGATTGAGCTTGACGGTACTGCTAACAAGTCTAACCTTGGTGCAAATGCTATATTAGGCGTATCGCTTGCTGTGGCAAAAGCTGCCGCTAATGAGTTGGGCATGCCATTATACAGATATGTGGGCGGCGTTTCGGCTAACACGCTTCCTGTACCAATGATGAATATCATCAACGGAGGCTCGCATTCAGATGCACCTATCGCTTTTCAGGAATTTATGATTATGCCTGTAAAAGCAGAAAGCTTTACGCATGCTATGCAAATAGGCACAGAGGTTTTTCATAACCTTAAAAAAGTATTGCATGACCGCAACCTGAGTACGGCAGTAGGCGATGAAGGCGGTTTTGCACCAAACCTTGCAGGTGGTACAGAAGATGCGCTGGATACTATTAAAAAAGCCGTTGAAAATGCAGGATATAAATTTGGCGACGAAGTTAAGATTGCTCTTGACTGTGCTTCGGCTGAGTTTTATGTAGATGGTAAATATGACTATACTAAATTTGAAGGCGATAAAGGTGTGGTAAGAACATCTAAAGAACAAGCAGAATACCTTGCCGAGCTTACTACTAAATACCCTATTGTTTCTATAGAAGACGGTATGGATGAGAATGACTGGGAGGGATGGAAATACCTAACGGAACTTGTAGGCAATAAAATACAACTTGTGGGTGATGATTTATTTGTTACCAATGTAGAGCGTTTAAGCAAAGGTATTGCTAACGGTATTGCTAACTCGATATTGATTAAAGTAAACCAAATAGGTACACTTACTGAGACTATTGCAGCTGTAAACATGGCACACAATGCAGGTTACACCTCAGTAATGTCGCACCGTTCAGGCGAAACGGAAGATAACACGATTGCTGACCTTGCTGTGGCACTTAACTGCGGACAGATTAAAACAGGTTCGGCTTCACGTAGCGACCGTATGGCAAAATACAACCAGTTATTACGAATTGAAGAAGAACTTGCTGATGTGGCTTACTTTCCCGGCGAAAACGCTTTTAAAGTAAAATAATCATTTAAGTTTTACACTATATGACCAACACCTGCCTTATAGGCAGGTGTTTTTTTATGAAATGATATCAAATTCTAAATCATATACTTCAAATTCTAATCGATGTATTGTTAATTGCGTAGAAATGATAATTTTGTTTGGTTATAATTTTCCCTTTATGAAATTAGTAAAAAATCTTTATCTGTTTATTCTTTTTGCTGCGGCTATTACGCCTGCTTTTTCGCAGCAAAAAGTACTGGACAGTCTTTTCGCAGCACAGCAAAATGCAAAAAGCGATAAGGAGCGGGTAGCGTTGCTTAATGCAATTGCATCTGAATACATAGAGAATGATCCTGAAAAAATGATGGAGTATGCCCGAAAGGCATTAACATTAGCACAAAAAAAAGAACTTAGAGAACAAGAGGCGGACTCGTGGCTTAATATAGGTAATGCCAATATTATGATGAGCCGTTATACCGATGCGCTCATCAGTTTTAGTAACTCTCAGGATATATTGGAAAAACTTTTGACTGAAAAAGAGGTTGCCAATGAAGATGATATAAAAAGTGCATTGGCAAGGGCTTATGGCAGTATTGGAATTGTATGCTCGGAGCAGAATAATTATGCGGGGGCACTCAAATATTATTTTAAGGCGTTAAAAATATATCAGGATACAAAGCAGGAAGATATTGTAGCGCGCCTGTACAACAATATAGGCATTGTATATAAAACCCATAAAGAATATGATAAAGCCCTCGATTATTTTAGAAAAGCCCTCGAAGTACAAAAAAAAATAGGCGATAACACATCGGCTATTACCATAACTAATATTGGTAATATATACCTGGCACAAGATAAAAATGACAGAGCATTACAATCGTATAACGAAGCATTATCTATCTTCCAAGAGCATGAAAACAAAAGAGGAGAGGGCGAGTTGTATAACAACTTAGGTAATTATTACAATAAAACAGGCGATACTGCCAAAGCGGAAAAAAGTTATAAAAAAGCATTAGAAATATTTGACAGCGTTGGCGAAAAATATGGAACATCGGCATCATTAGCATTTTTAGGTACTATATATGCAAAGCAGGGAGAGAGTAACGAAGCGTTAGATTATTTAAAACGTTCCTCAGTTATGGCTGAGGAGATTGGTGTGCTGGAGCAGGTAAAGGATTCGGAAAAAAGCATTAGCGAACTATATGAAGAAAAGGGCAATTATAAAGAAGCACTTATACATTATAAAAAATATTCGGTTGCTAAGGATAGTATTAACAATGCCGAGAATATAAAAAACATGGTGCGCGAGGAGATGAACTATGAGATGGAGCGCAAGGAAGCATTACAAAAAACGGAAGCCGAAAAGAGAGAAGCGATATACAAGGAACAAAATAAAAGATACCGCCAGCAGATGCTGTTTATAGGGGTATTGGCGGTACTGTTATTCGGGCTTGCATTTGTAGTATATAACAGGCTACAACTTAAAAAGACACTTACGCTACAGCGTGACCTTGCCGAATATGAGCAAAAGGCTTTACACCTGCAAATGAACCCGCACTTTGTGTTTAACTGCTTGGGTTCTATTTCCAGTTTTATAGTGCAAAACGGGACAGATTCGGCTATAAAGTATTTATCAAAATTCAGTAAGCTGATGCGGCTTACACTGGAGTATTCAAAAGAATCCCTGATACCCATTGACAGCGAAATAGAAGGTTTACAAAATTACCTCGAGTTGGAGCAGCTTCGTTTTAACCAGATGTTTGACTTTTCTATTACAAAAGACCCCAATATAGAAGATGATATGGCAATACCGCCCTTATTATTGCAACCTTTTGTAGAAAATGCCATCATACACGGTATAGTGCCTAAAAAAGAGAAAGGAAGTATTACAATAGATTTTGCATTGGTAAATGATAAATTAGTATGCACAGTTATAGATGACGGTATTGGATTTTCAAAATCGAAAGAATTGAAAGAAAACTCAGTAACCGTACATAAGTCGATGGCTCTGGAAATAACCCGTAAGCGACTTGAGGTGATACAGGCATTTACATCCAAAACATCGCAAGTAGAAATAAAAGAGCTGTTTAACGACGAGGGAGTGCCTGCGGGAACTAAAATAATTTTAAATTTACCTATACAATACGCATCTAACAGATTATGATAAAAGCATTATTAATAGACGATGACAGTAACCTGAGGAACGGGATGAAAGGCTTATTGGGGATGTATGCCCCCGATATAAATATACTTGGGGAGGTAGATAGTGTAAAGGCAGGCATAAACGCTATAGAATACCATCAGCCTAATGTTATATTTCTGGATATACAGCTTGGCGACGGTACAGGGTTTGACATTCTGGAACAGTTGATGCAAAAGCGGGGCAGTATTAATGCCCATGTAGTTTTTATAACCGCCCACGAGCAGTATGCCGTAAAAGCATTCCGCTTTAGTGCGCTCGACTACCTGTTAAAACCGGTTGATCCTGAAGATTTACGTATGGTAATTGAAAAGATAAAAAAAGTACTGAATGATAATGAGAGCTTTGCCCATATTGACTTGTTATTAGAAAATATACGGAAAAAGGTCGATAAGTTTAAGCGTATTGCACTCTCTACAGCCGAAGGAATACACCTTTTTGAAGTGAGCGATATTATTCGTTTAGAATCGCAGGATAACTATACCAAGTTTTATATAAAAGATAATAAGCCGGTATTGATATCCAAAACACTTAAAGAATATGAAGATTTGCTCTCGGAGCAGGGGTTTGAGCGGATACACCAGTCGCATCTTATAAATTTGGCATACCTGAAATCGTATATTAAAAAAGACGGCGGTTATGCCGTGATGGCAGATAACAGCCACCTGCCCATATCGCAACGTAAAAAAGAGCGTTTGCAGGAGCTGTTACGAACACTATAGAACAATAATTTAAAACCGATTGAAAAAATAAATTGCTTATATTTAGACAGATACCATACATAAAATTAAATAGTTATGAAAAGAAAACTACTCCTCATAATACTCCTCATTGCTTCGGGTATTGCCAAGGCACAGATAATAAATATACCCGATACCAATTTTAAAAATGCCTTGTTAATGTCATCGGGCATAGCTCAGGATAGCGAGGGTAATAGCATCGTTATTGATACAAATAATGATAATGAAATTCAGGAAACTGAGGCTTTACAGGTAATAGGGCTCGATGTTTCCGCGCAGGATATAAATTCACTTACAGGAATTGAATATTTTACAAACCTGGAGCATTTATATTGTACATCTAATAATATATCGGTTCTGGATGTTTCGGCATTACCAGGTTTAACAACCTTGTCGTGCAGTAATAATGAAATAATCGACCTTGATATAACAGGGCTTGATAATTTAATCGAGATAGATTGTGCAAGCAATAATTTAACCGCTATCGATATATCAGATGCGGTTGCGCTTCAGTTTTTAAATTGTAACGAAAACCAGCTTTCTGCTCTTGACCTGAGCACAGTAAGTAATTTGGTAACTTTAGAATGTAACAACAATCTTTTAACCGAAATTGACTTTTCAGTAGTTCCTGATATTATTTATATTGACTGTAGCAATAACCAGATACCAAGTATAGACATATCGAGCCTTGAAAATCTTGAAGGACTAATATGTGCCTACAATTTACTTACAGCTTTGGATATTTCTGATGTAAATAATTTAAGTGGGCTTGATTGTGGGCACAATCAAATTTCCGCTTTAGATTTTTCGGCAACACCTAAAGTGCATGTGCTTGAATGCTCCTATAATTTATTAACAGAACTTGACCTTTCAGGGACTTTGGTGTATAGTCTTTCCTGTTCTCATAATAATATAGCCTCTATCAATCTGAAAAATGGTGTGGTACATAGTGATGTATCAGATTGGGATAATAGCTGGTCAGAGAATCCGCTTACTTATTTATGCGCTGATGAGGACGAACTTGAAATTATAAATGATTTGTTAGAGGTTAACAATTATACCGATATTAATGTAAATACATACTGTTCTTTTACTCCGGGAGGAGATTACAATACTATTACAGGGATTTTAACCTATGATTTAGATAATGATGGTTGCGATGTGACAGATCCGGCACACTCTTTCATAAAAATGAATGTTACCGATGGCACAAACAGCGAAACTGTTTTTACCGGCACTACAGGAAATTATAATTTTTATACAGGTGCAGGAGAGTTTACAGTAACACCCCAGTTTGAAAACAACTACTTTTCAGCATCACCTGCCAATATCACAGTTAATTTTCCTACTGCGGATAGCTCGATAGCTACAGAAGATTTTTGTATTACTTCTGATGGTGAGCATGCCGACATAGAAGTAGTTATGATTCCTGTAGGACCGGCACAACCAGGCATGGATGCCCTGTATAAAATTATTTATAAAAATAAAGGAAACACAGTACTGTCAGGAGGTGTGAGCTGCGAATGGAACGATGCTTTGTTGGAATTTGTGAGTATAAATCCTATGGCAGATGTAATAGGGGCAGGAACATACACGTGGTATTTTAATAACTTACAGCCTTTTGAAAACAGAGAGATATTGATGACGCTTAATGTAAATACTCCTACCGATATCCCCGCAGTAAATATTGGCGATGTATTGCCTTTTACTGCCGATGTAGTAATCGTTGGAGATGATGAAAACCCTGCGGATAACAATTTCCTATTAGACCAGGTTGTGGTGGGGTCTTATCCGTCCAACAGCATTACCTGCATACAGGGCGATACAGAACCTGCTGAAAATATAGGGGAATACCTGCATTATATAGTGAATTTTGCAAATACGGGTAACGCCACTGCTAACTCTGTTGTGGTAAGGCATGAGATTGATGAGTCGCAGTTTGAAATTGCCAGCCTTCAACTGCTCAACAGCTCACACGAAGTTTCGGCAAGAGTGGAAGAAAATATAATAGAATTTGTTTTTAATAATATCAATCTCTCTGTAGCCGACCATGGCAATATACTGTTTAAAGTAAAAAGCAAATCGAGCCTTATGGCTAATGATATGGTTACGAACAATGCCAATATTTATTTTGACTATAATGCTCCGATACAAACCAATGATGCCAATACTACATTTGAAGCATTAGCCGGTAGTGAGGTTGAGTTAGATAATACGATAGGATTATACCCTAATCCGTCCAAAGGTGTAGCTACAATAACAGCAAATACCACAATCCTGTCAATCCAAGTGTATGATATACAGGGCAGATTGTTACAGGTAAATACAGCTAATGATACAACTGCAAAACTGGATCTATCAGCACAACCCTCAGACTTGTATTTTGTGAAAATTACTACAGAAAAAGGAGTTAAAGTAGAGAAACTCATAAAGGAATAACATTAGTATATATTCCTGAAACAGAGTGAAAAATTAAAAAATTATCAAAAGTCAATGCATTACCGCATTGACTTTTGTTTTTTATCAGATA
This sequence comes from Flavobacterium salilacus subsp. salilacus, assembly GCF_004634195.1. Classification (GTDB taxonomy): domain Bacteria; phylum Bacteroidota; class Bacteroidia; order Flavobacteriales; family Flavobacteriaceae; genus Flavobacterium; species Flavobacterium salilacus. Next base: position 158,663 of record NZ_SKBP01000001.1, on the reverse strand, counting down.
TTTAACGATTTAAACAACCGGTTTTCTTCATTAATAAATTCTAATTTATTAAATTCGCAGGAATTAATATTTTCAACAATTAACACATCATAACCAACATGTCAAATATAGCTACATTGGAAATTGATGGCAAAAAATATGAGTTCCCGGTAGTTGTGGGGACTGAAAATGAGGTTGCCATTGATATTGATAAATTACGCGGCGAAACAGGCGCGATAACATTAGATCCCGGTTATAAAAATTCGGGCTCATGTAAAAGTGAGATTACTTTTCTTGATGGCGAAAAAGGTATTCTTAGATACAGAGGATATTCTATTGAAGACCTTGCAGGGAAGTCAAACTTTCTTGAAGTATCTTACCTGTTAATTTTTGGAGAGCTGCCTACGGCTGCCGAGCTTACAAAATTTGAAAACACAATACACAAATATACGCTTGTAAATGAGGAGATGAAAAACATCATCGATGGTTTTCCTAAAACGGCACACCCTATGGGAGTGCTTGCTTCGTTAACAAGTGCACTTACTGCATTTAACCCTAAATCGGTAGATGTAAATAACGAAAAAGAAATGTATGAGGCTGTATGTAAAACAATGGCTAAATTTTTAGTTATTGCTACATGGACATACAGAAAAGCAAAAGGATTCCCGCTTAATTATTATGACAATACTCAGGGGTATGTAGAAAACTTTATGCAACTGATGTTTGGTTTGCCAACAGAGCCTTACCAATCAAATCCTGTAGTTGTTGATGCTTTAGATAAATTATTTATCCTTCATGCCGACCACGAGCAAAATTGTTCTACATCTACAGTGCGCATAGTAGGTTCATCACATGCAGGCTTGTTTGCTTCTATCTCAGCAGGAGTTTCTGCACTTTGGGGACCATTACACGGCGGGGCTAACCAGGCTGTATTGGAGATGCTTGAAGAAATACAGAAAAATGGTGGCGATGCAGATAAATATCTTGCAAAAGCAAAAGATAAAGAAGATCCGTTCCGCCTTATGGGCTTCGGGCACAGAGTTTATAAAAACTTTGATCCAAGAGCCAAGATTATTAAGAAAGCAGCCGATGACGTACTGGCTTCATTGGGCGTAGATGACCCGATACTTACAATAGCTAAAAAACTTGAAGAATCTGCTCTTGAAGATGAATACTTCAAATCAAGAAGTCTTTATCCTAACGTAGATTTCTATTCAGGTATCATTTACAGAGCTATGGGTATCCCAACAGAAATGTTTACAGTACTTTTTGCTATCGGTCGCCTTCCGGGCTGGATTGCACAATGGAAAGAAATGCGTGTTAATAAAGAGCCTATTGGCAGACCAAGACAAATATATGTTGGAGAGCCACTAAGAGATTTTAAACCTGTTGATAAACGATAGTTATTAAACATAAAAGGTTAATTTATCCCGATTGCTTGTGCAATCGGGATTTTTTTTGAAAGGTTACTTTGTTTATTGTGTAAAAATAAATCAGTTTACACTATGCTGATTGATATATTTTTATGTTATAAACTAATAATGTTTGAATTGTATATTATTTAAGGGCATTTTCTATATTTGCTTAAAAGCTGAAAACGTATGTTACAACTAAACGTAAAGAACGAAACGTCTCGATTAAAGACGGTTATATTGGGTACTGCCGTGAGTAACGGACCTACACCCGAAGCGTATGAAGCGTACGACCCTAAGTCGTTAGAACACATTAAAGCAGGAACCTATCCTGTAGAGGCTGATATGGTAAAGGAGATGGAAGCATTTAACGATGTTTTCAAAAAATATGATGTTGAGGTATATCGTCCGGAAATTATAAAAGATTACAACCAGATATTCAGCAGGGATATAGGTTTTGTTATTGATGATATTTTTATAAAAGCCAACATATTGCCCGACAGAGAGCGCGAACTTGATGCGATACAGTATGTGATAGACAAAATGAATCCGGCCAAGGTATTGCGCCCGCCCGAAGAGGTGCATATTGAAGGAGGCGATGTAATGCTGTGGGACGACCATATTTTTATAGGTACATACAAAGGAAGCGATTATAAAGATTATATAACGGCACGCACTAACATGCAGGGAGTAAACTATATAAAAGAAATGTTCCCTCATAAAACAGTAAAGGAATTTGACCTTGTCAAATCACGTATTGAAGCCAGGGACAATGCCCTGCACTTAGACTGCTGTTTTCAGCCAGTAGGTAAAGATAAAGGCGTTATTTATAAAAGCGGATTCCGTGAAGAGGCAGATTATATGTATCTTGTAAACTTATTCGGTAAACAAAACCTTTTCCATATAGAGCGCGAGGAAATGTACAACATGACATCCAATTTCTTTTCGATAGATACTGATGTGGTAGTGATAGAAAAGAATTTTACGAGATTAAAAAACTGGCTTTTAGAACGTGGTTTTACAGTAGAAGAAGTGACTTATGCCGAAATAGCAAAACAGGAAGGGCTACTACGCTGCTCAACATTACCATTAATAAGAGAATAATTACTATATTTAATTAAGAATGAAACAAACTACCAATACCATATTGATGATACGCCCTGTGGCATTCAGGATGAACGAGCAAACGGCGGTAAATAATTATTATCAAAAAGTTCTGGATAACCTTTTGCCTGATACTGTAAATGCCAAGGCACAGCAGGAGTTTGATGCTTTTGTAGAAAAACTAAGGGCAGTAGGAGTAAACGTTATTGTTGTTGACGATACGCTTAATCCTGATACTCCCGACTCGATATTCCCAAACAATTGGGTATCATTTCATGAAAATAATGATGTGGCTTTATACCCTATGTTTGCCGAAAACCGCAGGCATGAACGAAGAGAAGATATACTTGACCTGATAGAAGAAAAAGGTTTTGTTATTGATAATATTGTAGATTATACTTCGGCAGAAGAAGATGGTATTTTTTTAGAAGGCACAGGCAGTATAGTGTTGGACAGAGTGAGCCATAAAGCCTATTGTGCCCTGTCACCTCGTGCTGACGAAGAGTTGTTTATAGAATTTTGTGAAGATTTTGAATATACACCCATTATATTCGAAGCATTCCAAACAGTAAACGGCGAACGCAAACATATATATCATACCAATGTTATGATGTGCGTGGGAGATACCTTTGCCGTTATCTGTGCCGATTGTATAGATGATAAAAAAGAGCGTAAAATGGTACTTTCCAGTCTTAAAGACGATGGTAAGGAAATTATATTGCTTACGGAAGAACAGCTCAACCATTTTGCAGGCAATATGCTTCAGGTAACCGGAGCAAATGATAAAAGTTATCTGCTAATGAGTAACTCGGCACACCAAAGCCTTACACAAGACCAAATTGCCAAAATAGAGAACCATACAGAAATACTTTCGGCAAGCCTTGATATTATAGAAGCTTGCGGAGGCGGTAGTGCCCGCTGTATGATGGCAGAGGTGTTTTTGTCAAAAGAATAAATTATGCTTTCAAAGAAAACGAAATATGGGCTAAAGGCTCTAATCTACATTGCAAAGCAGGGTGGATTAGGGCCTGTGCTTATTTCTGATATTTCGGAGAAAGAAAATATCCCCAAAAAATTTCTTGAAACCATATTGCTCGACCTCAAAAAGTTTGGCATACTTGGATCTAAAAAGGGTAAAGGAGGGGGCTACTACCTTATGAAAGATCCTAAAACCATTAGTATGGCAACTCTGATACGGGTTCTTGACGGACCCATAGCCATGCTACCCTGTGTAAGTCTTAATTTTTACGAACCTTGCGATGATTGCCCTAATGAAAAAGCGTGTATTTTAAACCATTTTATGGCAGAAGTTCGCGATAATACACTTAATCTTTTGCAAAAAAAAACATTATACGACTTAATAATAGTGTAAAAAAATTTACGTTATTAGTCTATTAAATCGATAGACTAATAGTATATTTGAAAAAAAATAAAAGCAACCATTGTATGCTTGATTTATTAAAGACCAAAAATAGTATTTCGCTAAAGGACGACCCTAAAATATCTGCTCTCAAAGCGGTTACTTGGCGCATTGTCGGTACAATAGATACTATTGTAATATCATTTCTGTTAACGGGAAATGCAACTATTGCATTCTCTATAGGCGGTTTTGAAGTGTTTTCTAAAATGCTTCTCTATTTTATTCACGAACGCGCTTGGGCAAAAATAACAAGGAGACATGGAGGCGAGTAAGTTAAATTATTATAACAAGGCTATAGCAGATATGGCTCCGGCAGAAGCCATAACCTTTGTGTTAGATACCATTCAGGGTAAAAAAGTTTTTTCTACCTCTTTTGGGATAGAAGACCAGCTACTCACGCATTACATAATTCCTTATATAAATAAAGTTGAGGTTTTTACCCTCGATACAGGAAGGCAGTTTAATGAAACCTATGATGTATTTCAGAAAACCCTCGATAAATATCCGTCGCTTGCTATTAAAACCTATTATCCTGAAGAAACGGATGTACAGCAGTATGTAAACAACTATGGTATTAATGGTTTTTATGAAAGTGTCGAGAACAGGAAAAAATGTTGTCATATACGTAAAGTAAAACCATTGCAACGGGCTATAGCAGGAGTAAACCTATGGATAACGGGTTTGCGCGCAGAACAATCTGCCAATAGGGAAAGCATGCAGTTTTTAGAATGGGATGAAGCAAATCAGTTAATAAAATTTAACCCTTTACTGCATTATACGCTAAAAGAAGTAGAAACTGAGGTCGATTTATACAAAATACCCATAAACAGCCTTTACAAAAGAGGCTATTTAAGTATAGGCTGTGCGCCATGCACCCGCGCCCTTGCTGAAGGCGAAGATTTTAGAGCCGGACGCTGGTGGTGGGAAAACGGTAAAAAAGAATGTGGGCTGCACATTCATTCAAACAAAAATTATTAATAATGACAAATTATTTACAATCACACCTGCAAACACTTGAGGATGAAAGTATCTATATTATCCGCGAAGTAGTAGGACAATTCAGGAAACCGGTATTGCTTTTTTCAGGAGGAAAAGACTCTATAACATTAGCACGGTTGGCACAAAAAGCATTTTATCCTGCTAAAATTCCATTCCCTTTTTTACATATTGATACGGGGCATAATTTCCCTGAAACCATCGCCTACAGAGATAAGCTGGTAAACGAGCTGGGTGTTGAACTCATAGTGCGCTACGTGCAGGACAGCATAGACCAAAACAAGGTGCAGGAAGAAACAGGCAAACATGCCAGCCGGAATGCCCTGCAAACCGTAACACTACTTGATGCGATAGAGGAGTTTGGCTTTGATGCCTGCATGGGCGGTGCTCGACGTGATGAGGAAAAATCGAGAGCTAAAGAGCGTATTTTTTCTGTGCGGGACGATTTTGGGCAGTGGGATGCCAAAAAGCAACGCCCGGAATTGTTTAGCACACTTAACGGTAAAATACATTTTGGCGAAAACGTCCGTGCATTTCCCATAAGCAACTGGACAGAGGAGGATGTTTGGAACTATATAGCACAAGAACAGATAGGATTGCCTTCCATCTATTTTGCCCACAGGCGTAAACTGGTATATCGTGACGGGGCTTATCTCGCTTATTCAGCTTATTTAAACCTTGTAGAAACCGATGAGATTACTGAAACGACAGTACGGTTCAGAACGGTGGGAGACATGACCTGTACAGCAGCTTTTATTTCAGAGGCAGCAACAATAAATGAAATTATGCATGAAAACAAAGCCTCAAAATCTTCAGAGCGGGGAGCGCGTATTGATGATAAACGTTCGGAAGCAGCATTGGAAGAAAGAAAGAAAGGAGGCTATTTTTAATTATGGATTTATTACGAATAAACACAGCAGGCAGTGTAGATGACGGCAAGAGCACGCTGATAGGGCGTTTTCTTAATGACAGTAATGCACTTACTATAGAGCAGGAAGCACTGATAGCAAGGAAGACGAAAGAGAAAGGACTGGAAGATCTCGATTTTTCGGTAATAACCGATGGGCTTATTGCTGAGAGAGAGCAGGGCATTACCATTGATGTTGCCCACATCTACTTTTCTTCATCCGAGAGAAAATTTATAATAGCCGACAGTCCGGGGCATGTGGAATATACTCGCAATATGGTAACAGGAGCATCCAACTCCGAAGTTTCCATAATTCTTATCGATGCCCGTAAGGGATTACTGGAGCAAACCTACAGGCATTATTTTATAAGCAATCTGCTTCGGCTTAAAACCGTTGTTTTTTGCATTAACAAGATGGATATTGTTGATTATAGCGAAGATGTATTTTTAGCGATAGCAACTGATATTAATAAAATGACCGCGCAGTATAGCTATAAGCCAGATGTGTATATATTGCCTATTAGCTCACTTAAAGGCGATAATGTAGTTATACCCTCGGCAGCTATGAGTTGGTATAAAGGTAAAACGCTTTCGCAAATATTACATACCATCAAACCCGGAGGGCAGGGCAGTAAAAATTTACGTTTTGATGTGCAACAGGTAATTCATGTACAAAATAAAGAGTTTATCGATTACAGAGCTTATGCAGGAAAGGTAATAAGCGGTACCGTTTCAGTAGGCGACAGTATAACGATTTTGCCATCGGGCATAGTGAGTGAAGTGGTTGGTATAAGAAAATTTACCAATACACCGGCATCGGCAAGTGCAGGAGAGTCGATACAAATACAACTGAAAGATGATATTGACATTAGCAGAGGGATGATGCTGGTAAATAAAAAAGAAGAAACGCTACTATCTAAAAATATTACCGCCACGCTGGTATGGATGGATGAAAAGCCTGCCGTGCTTTCGGGTAAATATATACTACAGTCAGGTACACGCACAAGCCAGTGCAGGCTGGAGGCTATAAAAGGATTGATTTTACCTGAAAAGCCCGATGAGTTTCAGGATGCCGAATTTCTGGCATTAAATGATATTGCTAAAGTCCGGTTAAAAGTGGCTACTCCGCTGTTTTTGGATGCATTTGATTATAACAGGCTCAACGGGGCTTTTATATTGATTGATGCACTCACTAATACCACTGCAGCAGTGGGCTTTACAGAAGAATAAAGAATTTTTTTGTTGTATGATTAGTTTTGTTGCTGCTCTCAAAAGGGAGCAGCTTTTTTTAGTTGAAATCTATTGTTTGAAGTATGTTTACAATAGAACTGCTTATGTATTGTATTCCTATAGCAATAACAATAAAGCCGATAATTCTTGATATTGCCACAATTCCCGATGCGCCCAATATACGCGAAAGATAATGGGCACTGCGCATAGTAAAAAAAATAACAAATGCTACTGCCGCCATAGCAAGGCAGGCTATAACCTGGTCGGTTATACCGGTATATTCCTGATATAATGCTATAAGCAGCGATATAGAACCCGGCCCTGCCAACATGGGTATGGCAAGCGGGGAGAGGGCTATATCATTCCTGTTTTGAGCGTCATGCTCTACCTCCTTATTTATACCGCGTGTTTTGCTGAACTTACCGGTTAGAAGCGAAAATCCCGAATTAACAATTATAAAACCGCCCGCTATACGCAGTGCATCAATACTGATACCAAAAAATGCCAGTACATATTGCCCGATAAAGAAAGAGATGATAAGTATAATAAAAACATTTATGGCGGCCCATAATGATATTCGCGAACGCTCGGCTTTAGAGTCATGCTGTGTAAGCCCAACAAAAATAGGTACAGCCCCAAGCGGGTTGATAACCGAAAAAAGCGCCGCAAAAATGTATATGAATAACTCCATCAATATATATTTAGTATTGCAAAGATATTTATTTAGGTTTATAAATAACTTAACAGAATGCCTAATTGCAGTTCCCGCATTCATTAATAGTTAAAAAACCGATGTTTTTCTTGTATTAAGAATAAAAAAAGATTTTAATGTTTAAATATCTGATATAATTAAACATAATGTTAAAAAATTGATTAAATTTGTTAGGAAGATGGTTTAAAATGCAAGAGGTGTAAATAAAGCAACACATGATAACAAATATATCAATTAAATAATTCCTAAAATAATGTCTTATGAAGAAATTTGTTTTCCTTTTACCCCTGCTGCTATTATTTTCTTGCAACAAAACAACCCTCTTTACCAAAACCATTGATGATTTTGATAATAATCGTTGGCAAAAAAGCGAAGTAAAAACATTTGAGTTTGATATCAAAAAAGATGTTGAAAACGCGGATATTAAACTTATTTTTTCGCATACTTTCGACCCGCAATATGAAAGAGTACCTCTTGAACTTACAATACAAAGCCCTGATGGTGTAAAGGATAATATGTTTCTTAACTTACAGCTTAAAGACGGGTCGGGCAATTCAATATCTGACTGTGCAGGAGATATTTGCGACCTTGAGATGAATTTAAAAGAAGAAATGAAAATGTTGGCCGGTAAGTATATTATAACGGTAGAAAATAAGTTTGAAGGAGAGTACATTCCAAACGTGCTGGCACTTGGCATAATGGTTGAAAATGAGGATTAAATAGTTTTTAGTTTATATAATAAGGCAGCCTTTGGGCTGCTTTTTTTTATTAAGCTATTTACTTAATTATCTATATTAGTGCTATGAAACTTGTTTACTTTGTGCTTTGTATTTTGTTTTGTGCTTCGGGGGTGCATTCGCAAACCCTTTCGGGGTATGTATATGATGAGGAAGAAAACCTGCCGCTTCAGGGAGCCTTTGTTTATTTAGATGGCACTACACTCTCTGCCAGTACCGACTCTTTGGGCTATTTTAAAATTATTACCAAACAAAAGTTTAATACCGACCTTATAGTGCGTTACATAGGTTACAGTACTTTTAAAGTAACCAACCCTTACCAGTACACCGCACCGGTAAAAATACTGATGCGTCAAAATGCCCTTGAGCTAAAAGAGGTAGTAATAAATGGTAAAGGACCGTTTACCCGCAAGCAGATGCTTAAAGCTTTTCGGGAGAGCTTTTTGGGCAAAACCCGTGCAGGCAAATCATGTGAAATTATTAATGAAGAGGATATAGAGTTATATTATGACAGTAAGACATTTACACTACATGCCTCATCCCTAAAACCTTTACAAATAAAAAATCAATATTTAAAGTATAATATAATGTTTGATCTTGATGAATGTACAATTCAATACAGGCGAAAAACATTAGATGAGGTATATCAAAAAGGAATGTATTTTGTGGGAACAACTTCTTTTACGGATGTTTCTGAAAACACATCTGTTGATAAACACAGAAGAAAAACATATTATGGCTCTACACAACACCTTATGAAAACTATTGCTTCTAATGACTGGAAAGAGCAAAAATTTGCACTGTATGTAAACGGAGCTCCCGCCAGCCCCCATAACTATTTGAAAGTAACAGATACTTTAGGCTTAAAAAAAGTGGAAATGCAATTTAAATCTGAAAATATAAAGCCTTTAAATGTCAGGCTGTCAGGTATAAGTGAGGAGCAAATGCAGAAAATTCAGGAAGAATCCCAAAAAAAGAGAGATAACCTTCGGTTTGACATTCTTTATGACGATAAAGACCAATCGTATTTTAAATACAATACAGGTACTTTTTATATAGATTCCAACGGACAGTATTTTCCTATATCGGAATTGCAATTTGGTGGTTATATGGGAGATTTGAAAGCAGGCGATATGCTGCCCGCAGATTATAGATAGAAGTTCCCAAAGTGTTATTATTGCCTTAAATTGAAAAGATGTATCAATGGCTTTTAGTAAATTTGGTATGCAAAAATAAAGACTATGAGTACAATTAAAAAAACACTGGTAATAGGCGCATCCGTAAACCCTGAACGTTATGCTAACCGAGCCGTAAAAATGCTGCTGCAACATAATCATCCTGTAGTAGCTATTGGTAAGCAGGATGGTACTATTGACGGCGTTAAAATTGAGAAAGAAAAATTACCCTTTCAAGATATAGATACTGTAACCCTATATGTAAACCCTGTTCATCAAAAAGAGTATTACGACTACATCATAAGTTTGAAACCCAAACGTGTGGTTTTTAACCCCGGTACAGAAAACCCTGAATTTTATTCCTTATTAGAGCAACATAATATATCGGTAGATGTTGGCTGTACACTCGTTATGCTTACTACAAATCAGTACTAACTATAGGTGGTTGTTGCTTTTTGCTCACAAATAGCAATAGCATAAAAGTTATAAGCCCGTTTACAATGATAAGCTCATTATCAAAAACATAATTACCAAATATAACCGTTGAGTTCATACTTAGTAATAGTGTGAGCAGAGGTGACGCTATGCAAATAACGGGTACAAACTTATCGTGAACGGTTTTACTCTTCATTAATAATCCAAACGAATATAGCCCCAGTAACGGGCCATAGGTATAAGATGCTATTCTGAATATCATACTTACTACCGATGCATCATTTAGGGTATTAAATACTATTATTACCAAAAACATAAGTAACGAAAATGAGATATGCACCCAGTGTCGTGTGCGCACTATATTGGGCTTGGCAGAATTTACAGCTTTGTCCATACCCAAAAAATCGACACAAAAAGAAGTGGTAAGTGCCGTTAGTGCCGAGTCGGTGGTGGCAAAGGTAGCAGCAGTTAGCCCCAATAGGAATATTACAGCGGGAACAATAGTTAAATGATTAAAAGCTATTTCAGGAAATAACAAATCGGTTCTTGGGTTGCCCAAACTATCAGTAGGTACAGCAATACCATATTTATCGGCATATATATAAAGGAGTGCGCCTACCCCTAAAAAGAACAGGTTGATGATTACAAATATCCCTGTAAAGGAGAACATATTTTTTTGAGCTTCGCCAATGTTTTTACAGCTCAGGTTTTTCTGCATCAAGTCCTGGTCAAGCCCCACCATAGCAATGGTTACAAAAATACCGCCTAGTATTTGTTTAATAAAGTGATAACGGCTTCCTATAAAATCATCAAAGAAAAATATTTTAGAATAGTTACTTTCTTTCACCGTTTCAAAAGCTTCCGCAAAATTGAGATTAAGGCTTTCGCAAATAAAATAGATGGTAAACAGTACTGATGACACTAAAAAGAACGTTTGTAAAGTATCCGTAATAATAATGGTTTTTAGTCCGCCTTTATAAGTATATGCAAAAATGAGCAGTAACGATATAAGCACCGTTGCCCAAAAAGGAACTTTAAAAGCATCAAAAACATAGCGTTGCAGTACTATAACTACCAGATATAACCTGAATGCTGAGCCTATGGTACGGCTTATCAGGAATATCATGGCGGCGGTTTTGTAACTGTAAAAACCAAGCCTTTCCTCAATATACGTATATATAGAGGTGAGGTTAAGCCTGTAATATAAGGGTAAGAGTACTTTGGCAATAATAATAAAGCCTATGGCATTGCCCAGTACAAACTGGAAGTATTTAAACTGCTCGCCGTTGGGCGAACCTACCTCGCCGGGTACAGATATAAAGGTAACGCCTGATAGCGCAGTACCAATCATACCAAAAGCTACCAAATACCATTTCGAGTTTTTATTAGCTTTAAAAAAAGCATCGTTTCCGCCATCCTTACCGCTAACCAGTCTTGATATTATAATCAGTAATCCAAAATAAGCAATAATAATAGCAAGTATAGTTTCCGGTGTCATAGAGGATAGTTTGAACACAAAGCAACTAAAAATTTTTGCAAAAAACTATACTTGTATTATTTTGGATGCTTAAAATGGGTTACTGCCCGCACTTTACTACCTTTGCCGTATTATGGAAATGTCTTCAAAATTACTGGAAAAAGCGGTAGCCGAAATATCACAACTACCCGGTATAGGCAAGCGCACCGCGCTAAGGCTTGCTTTGCACCTGCTGAAACAGCCCCCTGAACAATCGCAGCACTTGGCTGAAGCCCTGAAAAAAATGAGGGAGGAAATTAAGTTTTGCAATCAATGCCACAACATATCCGATAATGATGTTTGCGAGTTGTGTGCTAACCCGCTACGCGACAAGTCCATTATTTGCGTGGTTGAGGATGTAAGGGATGTAATGGCTATAGAGAATACAGGACTTTTTAAAGGGCAATATCATGTGCTGGGCGGTAAAATATCCCCTATAGACGGAGTAGGACCAAGCCAGCTTACTATCAATTCATTAGTAAATAAAGTTAAAGAGGGTGGTGTTAAAGAACTTATTTTTGCATTAAGCTCTACCATGGAGGGCGATACTACCAATTTTTATATTTACAAACAGATAAAGGATTATAATGTTATAACCTCTGCTATAGCAAGAGGTATTGCCGTAGGCGATGAACTTGAATTTGCCGATGAGGTAACTTTGGGCAGGAGTATTATACAAAGAGTACCTTATGAAAATTCGTTCAGGAATAATTAGAAAGACTTAAAAAATTAATATATTTTTTCTTGTTAAATACTTGTGAAATAAATGTTATTTGTAATAGTTTAAAATGACTGATATTATTCATATAAATAATATTATGTTAAAATATAAGTACATATATTTGTGGCTTAAATTTGTGGTAAATGTAAATTTTAACACTAATGATGGATAAAAAAATCCTTATAACCGGAGGAGCAGGATTTATAGGTTCTAACTTATGTGATTATTTTTTTAAGTAAAAATTATAAGGTAGTTTGCTTAGATAATTTTGCTACCGGGTACAGGAAAAAAATTATAAAGTGTTGAACAGGTTGTGGGATGATGTTAGGGAAAGAATAAAGTAATTAATTTTTAATTGATTGAATTGTAGTTGATTAATGAGTGTAGCTGTAATAGGATTAGGATATGTAGGGTTGCCATTAGCAAGGTTGTTTGCAACAAAATATCCTGTAGTAGGATTTGATATTAATCAACACAGGGTTGACGAATTAAACTCTGGTGTAGATAGCACACTTGAAGTGGAGAACGATCTTTTAAAATCAGTATTAGTTGATACTCCTTCTCAAGAAATAGGCTTGTATTGCACTACAAATTTGGATGACATAAAAGATTGCAGCTATTACATAGTTACTGTTCCTACTCCTGTAGATAAAAATAACAAACCTGATCTTACTCATTTGTATAAGTCGAGCGAGACAGTAGGTAAAGTCCTTAAAAAAGGAGATATTGTTATTTATGAATCTACAGTATATCCAGGAGCTACCGAAGAAGAGTGTATTCCTGTACTGGAGCAAGTCAGCGGTCTTAAATTTAATGAAGATTTCTTTGCAGGGTACTCTCCTGAAAGGGTAAATCCAGGTGATAAAGAGCATACTGTAGAAAAAATACTTAAAGTTACTTCAGGGTCTACTACCGAAATAGGAGAGAAGGTAAATGATTTGTATAAATCGGTAATTGCAGCAGGTACACACCTAGCTCCTACTATTAAAGTTGCTGAAGCAGCTAAAGTAATTGAAAACTCACAGCGGGATATTAATATTGCTTTTGTAAACGAGTTAGCTAAAATATTCAATTGTATGGGTATCGATACTCATGCTGTTCTTGAAGCCGCGGGTACTAAGTGGAATTTTCTTCCTTTTAAACCGGGATTAGTAGGAGGTCACTGTATAGGTGTAGATCCGTACTACCTTGCGCATAAAGCTCAGGAAATAGGCTATCATCCGGAAATAATTCTTGCAGGCAGAAGATTGAATGACAGTATGAGTGAATATGTTGCCTCTCAGGTTGTAAAGCAAATGATTAAAAAAGGAGTTATAGTAAACGGCTCGAGCCTTTTAATGTTAGGTATAACATTTAAAGAAAACTGCCCTGACGTTCGTAATACCAAAATTGCAGATGTCATTAAAGCTCTTAAAGATTATGGTATTACTGTTACTATATTTGATCCTTGGGCAAATAGTTCTGAAGTTGAAAATGAGTACGGTTTAACAATAGTAAACACAATGCCAAGTGATAAGTTTGATGTAATAGTGCTTGGTGTATCACATAAAGAGTTTGCAGCAATGGATCTTAGTGTTGTAAAAAAAGAAAATAGTGTAGTATATGATGTTAAAGGTATTTTAGGAACTGTCGCAGATTACAGGTTATAATACAATAGCGTTTAAATAAATATATAAAAAAATGAAGATAAAAAATATTTGTTGCATTGGAGCAGGATATGTAGGAGGACCTACAATGGCTGTTATAGCTCATAAATGTCCTGATATTAAAGTTACTATTGTAGATCTTAATGCACAGCGTATAGCTGACTGGAATGATGAAAATACAGAAAATTTACCTGTATATGAGCCAGGACTTGATAAGATTGTACTATCTGCAAGAGGTAGAAATCTTTTCTTTTCTACCGATGTTGAAAAGGCTATAGACGAAGCGGAAATGATATTTATATCTGTAAATACACCTACAAAAACCTATGGTTTGGGTAAGGGTATGGCTGCCGATCTTAAATATATAGAACTTTGTGCAAGGCAAATTGCCGCTGTATCAAAAAACAATAAAATTGTAGTAGAAAAATCGACCTTACCGGTAAGAACTGCCGAAGCGATTAAAAATATATTAGATAATACAGGAAATGGAGTAGAGTTTCAAATACTGTCTAACCCTGAATTTTTAGCAGAGGGTACTGCTATTGATGATTTATTAAACCCTGACCGAGTTTTGATAGGTGGAGGTACCGATACAAAAGGTCAAGAAGCGATAGAAGCACTTGTAGAAGTATATGCTAACTGGATACCTAAGGAGAGAATACTTACTACCAATGTATGGTCATCCGAATTGTCAAAACTAACTGCAAATGCATTCTTAGCACAGCGTGTATCATCTATAAATGCAATGTCTGAGTTATGCGAAAAAACAGGAGCAGATGTAAGCGAGGTGGCACGCGCCATAGGCATGGACAGTCGTATAGGGTCTAAATTTTTAAAGGCATCTGTAGGTTTTGGTGGCTCTTGTTTCCAAAAAGATATACTTAATTTGGTTTATATTGCTAAGTCTTATGGTCTTAATGAAGTTGCTGATTACTGGGAACAAGTAATTATAATGAACGACCACCAGAAAAGGCGTTTTGCAGCAAATATTATAAAAACGCTTTACAATACTGTTTCAGGTAAAAAAATAGCTTTTCTGGGCTGGGCATTCAAAAAAGACACTAATGATACTCGTGAATCGGCAGCCATATATGTTGCCGACGATTTATTGTTCGAGCAGGCTAATATTGCCGTATATGACCCTAAAGTGGAAGAACATACCATATTTAGAGATCTTGATTATTTGGCAACAAGAAAACCGGAGGAAAATAAAGAAGGTGTTACTGTTTTTGAAGATCCGTATGAAGCCTGCCGTGATGCTCATGCCATAGCCATTTTAACAGAGTGGGATGAGTTTAAACAGTATGATTGGGATAGAATATATCATAACATGAAAAAACCCGCCTTTGTTTTTGACGGCAGGAATGTTCTTGATGTTGAAGAGATGAGAAGCAAAGGTTTTGTTTTTAGTTCTATAGGTAAGTAGGCAAAGATACATTTGATAAAAAATATTTATTTTTTATCAAAAAAACAAATATGAAGTTTAGAATAAGAACAACATACATAGTTTAATTATTATAATTATGAAAATATTAGTAACCGGTGCAGCGGGTTTTATAGGGTATCATCTTTCTGAAAAACTATTATCACTAGGTCATACTGTAGTTGGGTTAGATAATATTAATGACTACTATGATGTTAACCTGAAACTTGCAAGGCTAAAACAACTGGGTATAGAACAAGTAGAATATAATGTATTGCTTTCGGGTAGTATTCATAATGATAAATTTAAATTTATAAAGCTAAATCTGGAAGACAGAGAGGCTATAAATAAACTTTTTGAGAAAGAGCAATTTGATAGTATATGTAACTTAGCAGCCCAGGCAGGAGTGCGTTACAGTATCGAAAATCCACATGCCTATATTGAAAGTAACATAGTAGGCTTTATAAATATTCTTGAAGCCTGTCGTAATTATAATGTAAAAAAAATCGTATATGCAAGTAGCTCCAGTGTTTACGGTTTAAATGATAAGATTCCTTTCTCTACCGATGATAATGTAGATAATCCGGTGAGTCTTTATGCAGCTACCAAGAAAAGTAATGAGCTTATGGCACATACCTACAGCCATCTGTTCGGTATAAAAACCATAGGGCTTCGTTTCTTTACGGTATATGGTCCGTGGGGCAGGCCTGATATGGCTATGTTCCTGTTTACAGATGCTGTTTTTAACGATAAACCGATAAATGTATTTAATAAAGGCAATTTATCGCGCGATTTTACCTATATTGATGATATTGTTGAAGGAGTTATTGCAACGTTGCTTCAGGAAAACGACCCAAATGCACCGTTATACGAGTTATACAACATAGGCAACAGCCAGCCTGTTAAGTTAATGGATTTTATTTCTGAAATAGAGAAAGTTACAGGTAAAACAGCAGCCAAAAACTATTTGCCAATGCAGCCGGGTGATGTTGAAAAAACATGGGCAGATACCAGTGGTCTTGAAAAAACCTTTAATTATAAGCCTTCTACAGGTATAGATGTAGGGGTTAAGGAATTTGTAAATTGGTATAGAGCATACTATAATATATAAAAGTCATAATTATAGAAATGACTTATATAGTAATAGTATATATAGGGTTTTATATAGGTGAATAAAAAATAGAATTAAAATGTAAACAGCTATTTTGTTTATAATTTGATAGTTTTAAGCTTTATAGTTACAATAAAAAGCAAAGAGTATTTATAAATTAATTAATGTAGATTATGCTGACTAATAAATCAATTTTAATTACAGGAGGTACCGGTTCTTTGGGTAAAGCTCTTACCCAGCACATACTTTCCAAGTATCCCGATGTAAAACGCCTTGTTATTTTCTCACGCGATGAGCAGAAACAGTTTCAGATGGCGATGGAGTATCCTGCCAATCAATATCCCCAATTACGATTCTTTATCGGAGACGTAAGAGATAAAGACAGATTGACAAGAGCAATGCAAGGTATTGATTATGTAATACACGCTGCCGCTATGAAGCATGTGCCTATTGCTGAATATAATCCTGACGAATGTATTAAAACAAACATTAATGGCGCACAAAATGTTGTAGATGCTTGTTTAGAAACAAGAGTAGAAAGAGTTGTAGCTTTATCTACTGATAAAGCATGCGCGCCTATCAATCTATATGGAGCTACAAAGCTTACATCAGATAAATTATTTGTGGCTGCAAACAACATAAGGGGAAATAACCCTATTCGTTTCTCGGTAGTACGATATGGTAATGTTATGGGGTCTAACGGATCTGTAATACCATTCTTTATAAAAAAGAAAAAAGAAGGAATATTGCCAATAACCGATCTTAACATGACAAGATTTAATATTTCCTTACAGGGAGGTGTAGATATGGTTATGCACGCCCTTGAACATGCATGGGGAGGTGAAATTTTTGTACCAAAAATACCATCTTACAGGATAACTGATGTTGCGACAGCAATAGGACCTTCATGTGAACAAGTTGTTGTGGGTATAAGACCGGGTGAAAAAGTACATGAAGAAATGATTACACCTTCAGATTCTTTTTATACTTATGATCTTGGTAAATATTATACCATACTTCCCGCTACACATAAATGGAAGCTCGATGATTTTATCAACACTTTCAATGCAAAACTTGTTGAACAAGGCTTTGCTTACAACTCAGGAGATAATGATGAATGGGAAACTGTTGAGAGCCTGAGAGAACTAATTAAGGAACACGTAGATTCAACATTTGAAGTATAATGCAACAAAATCCTATACCATACGGCAGGCAAAACATTACCGATGAAGATATTGCAACGGTAATAGAAACATTAAAGTCAGATTATTTGACTCAAGGGCCTAAAATTAAAGAGTTTGAAGATGCTTTTGCAGATTATGTAGGCGCAAAATATGCTGTGGCACTTGCCAATGGTACTGCTGCATTGCACCTGTGTGCTATGGCTCTTAACGTGCAGGAAGGAGATAAAGTAATAACTACCCCAATAACCTTTGCAGCATCTGCAAACTGCATACGTTATTGCGGAGGCGAAGTAGTTTTCTCTGATATAGATCCTGATACATACCTTTTGGATTTTGAAAAGGTAAAACAGTTAGTTGAATCTTCTCCCAAAGGAACATATAAAGGAATTATTCCCGTAGATTTTGCAGGAAGAGCAGTAAATCTTGAAAAATTCAGAGCTTTGGCAGATGAATATGGTATGTGGATTATTGAAGATGCCTGCCATGCACCCGGAGGTTATTTTATAGACTCGGCTAACAAAGAGCAGCTTTGCGGAAATGGTAATTATGCCAATCTTGCTATCTTTTCTTTCCATCCTGTTAAGCACATAGCATCCGGTGAAGGAGGGATGATAACAACTAATGATGAGGAGTTATATAAAAAATTAATGGTATTAAGAACTCATGGTATAACCAGAGATACAGATGCATTTAAAAACTCGGCAAATTTTGCTGCGGGTGCCGAAAACCAGGAAAATTATCCTGCATGGTACATGGAGATGCAGGTGCTGGGATATAATTACCGCTTAACAGATATTCAGGCAGCATTAGGATTAAGCCAAATGAAAAGAGCTGATGAAGGCGTGGAAAGAAGACGAAAAATTGCCGCACGTTATTATGACGCATTTAGAGATATGCCTTTTATAAAAGGACAATCAGAATCTATTGAGGGGCACGCTTATCATTTGTATATAATAGAAACTGAAAACAGGATAGGACTATATAATTTTTTGAGAGAAAACAAAATTTTTGCGCAAGTACATTATATTCCGTGCCATCTTATGCCATACTATCAAAGTCAAGGGTGGAAAGAAAATGATATGCCAAAAGCAGAAGAATATTATAAAAACTGTCTTAGTTTACCTATGTATCCTACACTTACAGATGAAGAGCAGGAATACGTAATAAATAAAGTAAAAGCATTTTATGGACTATAGTTCTAAGCTTGGTTTAGGTACCGTTCAGTTTGGGATTAATTACGGAATTAGCAATAATGAGGGTATAACTCCTGAAGAAGAGATAAGAAATATACTATCCTATGCTTGGTCTGCCGGTGTTAATACTATTGATACCGCCTCTGCATATGGTATAAGCGAAGAGGTTTTGGGCAGGAACATAAAAAATAATTTCCGCATAGTTACCAAATTTTCATTATCAGAATCAAGTTTGAATATTAAAGATGAGTTTGAACGGTCTTTACAGAGACTGAATGTTGATAGAATATATGGTTTTTTAGCGCATCGACCATTAAATGTTACAGATAACCCAAGTATATGGGATAATCTTAAACAAATGAAGAGTGAAGGGCTTATTGAAAAAATAGGATTTTCATTTAATACAACCGAAGAGGCTGAAACTGTAATGAAAGCGGGTTTATGGCCTGATTTAGTACAAGTTCCTTTTAATTATCTTGACAACAGGTTTGTTAAAATAATGCAGGAGTTGAAAAGCAGAGGATGCGAAGTACATGTACGTTCAGCTTTCCTGCAAGGTCTCTTTTTTAGCGATATAAATAATCTTGATCCTTATTTTAATGATATTATTCCACTCCTCAATCAGCTTAAAGAGTATAAAGATAAAGGTGTTTTAGCCGGAATGTTATTAAAATATTGTCTGGAAAAAGATTTTATTGATAAAGTAATTATAGGTGTAAATACACTACAGCAATTAAAGGATAATTTAGAAAGTTTAAATGTAGCCGAAACACTGCCAAATTTAAACTACAACATTACACAAGAAATATTGATACCATCTAACTGGCCAAAAAAGAAAGTATGATGAATATGTTTGACTTAACGGACAAAATAGCAATAGTTACAGGAGGTTACGGACATCTGGGCTCTGCAATGGTTGAGGGACTTTTAAACCAAAATGCCAAAGTAATTGTAGCAGGAAGGAATAAAGATAAGTTTGATGAAAAATTTAAGCATATTGAAGATAAAACCTCGCTTTTTTTCAGAGATATTGATATAATGAATGCTGAATCTATAAATACATTTTTTAAAAATGTTAATGCAGATTTTGGTAAAATAGATGTTTTAGTTAACAATGCACATTCAGCCAAAGGTAAAGGGCAGGAAGATATGGCTGATGATGATTGGGCATATACAATGGATGGCGTATTAGGCTCGATACACAAATGTATAAAAGCCGTGATACCCTATATGAAAAAACAAAACAGTGGTAAAATTATCAATGTTTCGTCTATGTACGGAGTAGTTAGCCCTGATTTTAGATTATATGAAGGAGATAACTGCGAGCCTTACATTAACCCACCGCATTATGGCGCAGCTAAGGCAGGCATAATACAGCTTACTAAATATTTTGCAGCTTATTTAGGTAAGCATAATATACAAGTTAATGCAGTAACGCCGGGTCCTTTTCCAAAAGAAGGCATACAACAAGAGAATGAAATTTTCGTTGAGCGTTTAAAAAGTAAAAATCCGCTTCATAAAATTGGGAAACCCGAAGATTTAATGGGTGTTACCGTCCTGCTGTCTTCTCGAGGTTCTGATTTTATTACAGGACAAAATATTATTGTTGATGGCGGATGGACAATTTGGTAATATAACTATGGGTATAGGAGCTATAATACAAGTGCGATATGATTCTTCCCGACTACCGGGCAAGGCTTTATTGGAGCTTCCCTATATGTCGGGCAAATCGGTTTTGGCAAACATAGTGGAGAGACTTCAACAAATAAAAGATTTAAAAATAATTATCGCCACAAGCATTGAAAGTAGCGATGACCCTATTGCCGATGAGGCCGAAAAATTAGGAGTACCTTTATTTAGAGGCAGTAAAGATGATGTATTGCTACGTTTTTCTGAAGCTGCAAAAGCACATGATTTGCATACAGTAGTGCGCATTACAGGTGATAACCCTATAATTTTTAAAGAGATTATAGAAAAAAATATACAATATCATATTAACGGAGAGTATGATTATACCCGAAATATCAATATGCCATACGGGACAAGTTTTGAAATTGTTTCGGCGGCAGCCTTGGAAAAAATACTCCAAAACAGCAATAATATTGATGACAGGGAGCATGTTACACTATATATTAAGCGTAATAGTGAGATGTTTAAGATTGCGGAGCAAAATCATTTTCCCGATACCGAATTTCCTGATGTAAGGCTTACGGTTGATTATCCCAGCGATTATGCTGCGCTTAATATTATAATGACCTATTTAGATAATCTTGAAGATTATAACCCGGAAACTGTTTTCAAGTTTTTAGCTCAAAATTCATGGATTAAACGAATTAATAACAGTAACATGCAAAAAAAACAATTCAATAATCTATATGATGAGTTAAATTATGCTATTGTACTTGCAGAACAACTCGATTTAAAATATTTAAAATTGGAGCTAGAAACTATAAAGGCAAGAAATATAAAATATTAAGTATATAGTACAAAGGTAGTTCGTTTACTAAACTTTAAGAAAAACATGGAAAAAGACAAAAAAGCAATACTGATTGTAGGTGCAGGTTTAGGACAAGTTCCGGCAATAAAATATGCTAATGATAATAACATAGAAACTTTTGTAGTAGACAAGAATCCAAATGCTATGGGAGCTAAAATGGCAAATCATTTTTATGAAATTGATATTATAGATAAAAATGCAGTGCTTGAAATAGCTAAAAAACATGCTGTAAATGGTATTATGACAATGCAAAGTGATATTGCTGTTCCAACAGTTGGTTATGTTAATGATGTACTTGGGCTTAATGGCATATCGCTTGAGGTTGCTAATTTTTGTAGTAATAAAACAGAAACCCGAAAACGTTTAGCTGTAAAAAATTGCGCCCAACCAAATTTCAGGATTGTTACAACCCTAGAAGAAGCAAAAAAAGCAGTAGCAGAAATAGGATTGCCATGTGTAGTAAAATCACCGGATAGTTCCGGCAGTAGAGGAGTTACAAAAATTTCATCAGAATCTGAAACCGAAGCTGCATATAATGAAGCATTAAAATATACACGTTTATCTGAAATATTGGTTGAAGAATATATCGAAGGATTAGAATTCGGAGCACAAACATTTTCTGTTAAGGGTGTATGTACTACTGTTTTATTACACAACGATACGATGTCTCAACCTCCATATATGATTCCCGTCGGACACTCTTTCCCTTTTATGCATTTGTCTGATGATGAAAAAAAACAAGCTGTCAAAGATATTAAAGAGGCAGTAGAAGCATTAGGTATAAACGAGGGGCCGGCAAATGTAGACCTCATATTAGATAAAAAATCTAACAGTGTAAAAGTCATCGAAATTGGAGCACGAATAGGTGCAACTTGCCTTCCTGAGCTGGTAGAGTATCATACCGGTATTAACTGGGTAGGAGCCGCTGTACACAATTGTATGGGTGAGGATTACAGTTTAACACCTGTAAAAAATCAGGCGGTTGCGGCGTTAATACTCGAGTCTCCCGCAGATGGTCTATTTAAAAAATGCGATAACCAACCGGAGGAAAACCCTAATCTTGTAGAGTTTGAATTAACAGTGATGGAAGGAGAAGCTGTAAACAAGCTTCGTAAGGGTACGGACAGGATAGGAAAAATAGTTACTCTGGGTAAAACAGTTGAAGAAGCTGAGGCTTATGCACAACAATTGAAAGATAATTTGAAATTTATTATTGATGAGCAATAATATTCTTTTTATAACCAAAGGTGATTCTCAAACAGGTTTTGGGCATATATCCCGGTCGCTTTTAATAGCCGATGAATTTAAAAGTCTAGGTTATTCCTCAATTTTTCTGGTTTCTGAATCGTGTACCTTTATACCGGTAATAGAACAAAGAGGTTATAAAGCAGAGGTTGTAAAAAGTTTTAATGAAAGTATAAATAAAAAAGAACTATCATCATTTATTACCAGTAACAGCATAAGCGTTGTAATTATAGATACAATAGAGGAAGATTATTTAACACTATCCCCATTAAAACAACAGCTTAGTAATGATGTATTGTTGGTTACCATAACCTTATTCTTGTTCAGCTTGGATAAACGTTATGAGGATATTAGTTTTTTTCCTGATTTTACAGAAAATACTGAAGCAGAATATTTATCAGAATACGGCAAAGTTAAGTTATATAGCGGAAAAAACTACCTTACTATTAGACCCGAGTTTGCATTAGAATATGATGTTAAGGAAATAGATAAGAAGGATGTATTGATAACAATGGGTGGTACTGATCCTGAGGGTTTCACATTAAAAGCACTCAATGCACTTAAAGACTCCGGGTATAGTATTACCGTTTTATTATCTGCCTCGTCAAATACATACGATAAAGTAAAAGAAGTAGAAGATAAAAATGCCAACGTGTCTGTTATTACTTTTAGTAATAGTATTGCCGAAATAATGTATTCTCATAAAGTGTTGTTAATTAATGGTGGTCTTACAAGATATGAAGCCTGTGCACTTGGTGTTCCCTTCATAGCTATTTCTATACATCAAGTACAATATGATATCACTGAAAAAGTTACAAGTACAGGTGCAGGTATAAATTTAGGAATAGGCACACAACTTAGTACCTCTGATATTCGGAGTGCGGTTACTGCTCTAATTCAGAATCCTGATAAAAGAAAGCAGATTAGTAGTACTATGAAAAAAATCATTGATACAACTGGCAGTAAAAACATTGTACAAACAATATTAAATTATAACAAGAATGCTTAAACTAACAAAAGGAAGACGATTATGGATGAAATGGCGTATGCTATTTATACCTGACGGACCTTTTGGTGACAGAGCCAGAGGGAAACTGTATGAGCCGTATCTTAAAAAATTTGGTAAAAACTTTAAAGTAGGAAGCCAAGCTTACATTTTTAATCCAAACGGTTTAGAAGTAGGTGATAATGTTTATATAGGGTTTAATTCCTATCTGGGGCAAGGAGAAATTGAGCTTAAAGATGAAGTTTTAATTGGTAACTTTGTTTCTATTACAGCATCTAATCATCTTATGAAAGATGGAAGTTTTAGGTTTGGAGGTTACAAAGCTGAAAAAATTACTGTGGGCAAAGGGACATGGCTAGGTGCACAAAGTTCTATCATGGCAGGCGTAACTATAGGTAGCTCATGTTTAGTTGCTAGCGGAGCGATAGTTACAAAATCTTTTGAGGATGATTGTGTTATTGGCGGTGTGCCGGCAACCAAAATAAGTACAATTGAAAAATTTAAAGAAAAATATGGGATATAAAACATTTATTATAGCAGAATTGTCTGCCAATCATAATAATAATTTTGATATAGCGGTAAAAACTATAGAGGCAATGGCCAAAGCAGGGGCAGATGCAGTTAAAGTTCAAACATATACTGCAGATTCATTAACACTTGATGTTGATAATGAGCATTTTGGTCCCAGAAAAGAAGGCTTGTGGAAAGGTAAGCGCCCCTACGAAATATTTAAAGAAGGAAGTATGCCATATGAATGGCAACCAAAACTTAAAAAAATTACTGAAGAGCTTGGATTAAAATTTTTCAGTTCTCCTTTTGATAGGCATGGAGTTGACTTTTTGGAGGGTATGGATGTCGAATTATATAAAATAGCTTCTTTCGAGATTACCGACATTCCTCTAATAGACTATGTTGCTTCCAAAAAGAAACCTATGATAATTTCAACCGGTGTTGCAGAACTTTCTGATATTGAGCTGGCTGTAGCAACATGCCGTAAAAATGGTGTTGATGATATAACACTGCTTAAATGCACGTCAGAATATCCTGCTACTGTGGCAGCAGCTAACCTGGCAACAATTTCTAATTTAAGGGAAACTTTTAATGTAAAGGTAGGAGTATCTGATCATACAATGGGTAGTACCGTACCGGTTGTTGCAGTTGCACTCGGTGCTACAGTAGTAGAAAAACATTTTATTTTAGATCGTTCTCTTGGAGGACCTGATTCGGCATTTTCGATGGAACCCCATGAATTTGCAGCAATGGTAAATGCTGTAAGAGAAGCAGAAGTTGCTGTAGGAAATGTAACATATTCCATTTCTGATAAAGATAAAACCCGCAGGAGGTCTATATATGTATCTAAAGACATAAAAAAAGGAGATATTTTGTCAGAAGAAAATATAAAATGTGTGAGGCCGGGATTTGGCCTTCATCCAAAAAACTTTAATACTGTAATAGGAAAAAAAGTTAATGAAGATATTGAAAAAGGAACTCCGCTTTCCTGGAGTCTGATAAATTAATTGATGAGAAAAAAGATTAAGAATGTATTAGGGCAGCCTGTAGTAAAACGAATGGCTGTATATGTGCTGACAGATGGTCTCAGCAAGGCAGTGCCCTTTTTAATAATGCCAGTAATAGCACTGTATCTTTCTCCTTCAGAGTTTGGTGTAGCAAGTAATTATCTTGTTTTTACCCAAATGATAGGTGCTTTTATAGGTATGAATACCAATTCTTATTTTTCGGTAGATTATTACAGGACAGATACTACACAAAAACCGATATTGTTATCAAACCTAATTTTTGTTAACGTCTTTTTCGCTCTTATAACTTTTATATTAGTAGCAATATTTACTAATTATTTGGAAGAGTTTTTTGCAATCGCATTAATGTGGCAGCTTTTAGGATGCCTTATGATGTTATTTTCTTCTATTACAGATATGTTTGTTGTCTATCTAAGGATGGAAGAAAAACTAAGGCTCTATAGTCGTTATCAGATTTTGAGATCTTTATCATCGGCAGGATTTAGCCTTCTGTTTGTAGTGGTCTTTTTAATGTCATGGCAGGGGCGTGTATATGCCTTGCTTGTAACGAATCTACTCGTCTTTATATTAGCAGTAGTGAGTTTTCATAAAAGAGGTATGTTAACATTAACAATAGATAAAGTCAGAATTAAAGATTCTTTAAAGTTTGGGCTTCCATTAATGCCTCATAAGCTTTCTACTTGGATAAGGAGTGGTTTTGACAGGATAATGATTACCACAAAAGTAGGGATACAGGATACAGGATTATACTCTTTCGGGGCAAATATTTCGAACGCGGTATCACTATTTACAACCTCATTTTTTGGGGCTTACACCCCATATGTTTATAAAGAGCTAAAAGCAGCAGAAGATTCAGAGGGAGAAGAGCATAAAATTAAAAGAGGGATTATAAAAAAATCCTATATGTCAGCAATAGGCTTTGCAGTATTACTTATAATAGCCGATATTGTGCTTACTGTATTTGTAAAGCTTTTTTTTAATGATACCTACCAGAGTTCCATAATTTACTTTCCGTTTTTTTTTATTGCAATGTTTTTTAATTTTGTTTACAATTTAGTGTCAATGTTTGTTTTTTATAGCAAAAACACCAAATATCTAGGCATTATTACCATTGCAGTTGGTATTATACAGGGAGCATTAACCATACCTTTAATAAATAAATTTGGCACTATAGGGGCATCATTTTCATTGATAGTTGGGAGTCTGTTAAAAGCCATTACAGTGGCTTATTATAGCCAAAAAGTTTATCCTATGCCATGGCTTTTTAATTTTAAAAAGAAATAGTTAAAAAAATGAAGAATATCCTATTTTATTACAGTTGGCAAACTAAACCCGTTCATTTTGGTATAGTGATAGAAAAACTACACTCTATAATTGACGAGATGAAAGGCAAGGAAGGCAAAATATACTTTATGAGTTGTGACGGTCCTTTAAAGCCCTGTTATACTAATAGGTATGCTGATCCTGCGGTATGCTCTATATGTCGATTTAATAATGATATTGGACTGAAGCCTTTTGGAGATAAAATCGAAACAATAAAACTTTCAGAATTTACAAATAAACGTGATTATCCTGTATATGATTATACTAGTGTTGAAGACATAAAAAAAATTAAATATAAAGATGTAAATATTGGTTATGGCGCTTTATCTTCATATATTTCCTTTACAAGAAATCTAGAGCCGGTAATGGATGAAGATTTTAGAAAATATTTTGATAGTATTTTAAATTCTCAGGTAAACCTTACCGAGGCACTATTGGAAATTATAGAAAATAAAAAAATTACCAATACTTATTTTTTTAATGGCAGGACTGCTGATACAAGACCATTATATGATATAAGCAAATCGAGAGATATTCCCTTTATTTCGCTTGAGATGATTCGGAAGAAAAAAGATGAATTTTATATAAATGAATTTATTAATTGCTTGCCTCACGATATAGATTTTCACACACAACGAATGAACAGAGTTTGGGATGAATCGCAAGAGAGTGTTGAAGAAAAAGTTAAAATAGGGAGTGCCTTTTTTGAAAACAGAAGAAACGGTATATTAGTGCGTGATAAGCGTGTATATACAGCCGGTCAGCAGCAAGGGCTACTTCCTGCTAACTGGGACATCAACAAAAAAAACATTGCTATTTTTGTTTCATCCGAGGATGAGTTTGCAGCTATAGGAGATATATTTGAAAAATTGGCTGTATTTAAAACTCAGGAAACAGGAATTATAAATATTCTTGAACATTTTGCAGATAATAACCAAATGCATTTCTATGTAAGACTTCATCCTAACCTCGTTAACATCACATATTCATACCACACAAGGCTTTTAGAGCTCGAACAAAAGTTCTCTAACCTCACGTTAATACTTGCAGACTCTAAAGTAAGTACTTATGCAGTAATAGATGCATCAAACACTGTTATAGCATTCGGCTCCACTACAGGGGTAGAGGCATGCTATTGGGGTAAACCGGTAATATTACTGGCAGGTTCTCTCTACTACCATCAAAATGTGGCATACAAACCCAAAGCACCTGACGAACTATATATCCTTCTTATGCAGGATTTAGAGCCAAAACCAAAAGTAGAAGCTGCCAAATATGGCTATTATCTTATGAGTTACAGTAAATATACAAGAAAGAATAAGTTTAGTCCTGTACCACTGAAAGCGTTAGGAAAGGATATTGGTTTAGGGCATCATCATCTTAAAATATTTGGAAGCAAAATTTTATACAGAATTACTGAGCGATCATTACAAATTATAGGCAATAAATTTTTCTCAAAAAAAATAACTATTCCCAAAAAGGGAATTTAAAAAACTATTATTATGTCCAAAATATTAGACTGTACACTTAGAGATGGAGGATATTATACTAACTGGGATTTTAGTTCTGATATTGTACAAAAGTACTTTCATTCCTTCAATAACCTTCCGGTAGAATATTTAGAAATTGGCTACCGTTCAAAACCTATGAACAAATATTTGGGTGAGTATTTTTATTGTCCGGATTATGTACTGGATAGTATAAAAAAAATATCAGATAAAAAATTGGTTATTATTCTTGACGAGAAAGATGTTTTAAAGGAAGATGCAGTTTCTTTACTCGAACCATGTAAAGGCATAGTAACTATGGTTAGGATGGCTATAGACCCTCAAAACTTTAAAAGAGCTCTTGGTTTAGCCCAAGAAGTTAAAAAAATGGGATTTGAAGTTGGGTTTAATGTTATGTACATGTCTTCATGGAAAGAAAACAAAGATTTTCTTGATTTAATAGGTGAGGTTACAGGTATTGCCGATATATTTTATATGGTAGACTCTTATGGAGGAGTTTTTCCAGAAGATGTTAAGTCTATTTACAACCTTGTAAAAGAAAAAACAACTGTGCCCATAGGTTTTCATGGTCATAATAACCTAGAAATGGGACTTATAAACACATTGACTGCAATAGAGTGCGGAGCCGAGATGGTAGATGCAACGGTTACAGGAATGGGCAGGGGAGCAGGTAACCTTAAAACAGAATTACTTTTAACAGCTCTTAATGCTCGTGATGGTCTTGAAGTTGATTTTAACAGTCTTAGCCAAGTAACAGATGCTTTTGAAGAACTTCAGATGGAGTACGGATGGGGTACTAACTTGCCTTATATGGTATCAGGGGCAAACTCGCTACCGCAAAAAGACGTTATGGAGTGGGTTAGCAAACGTTATTATTCTTTCAACAGTATTATACGTGCTCTTCATAACCAAAAAGAAAATGTGAAAGATAACGAGAGTTTACCTTTATTTAAAACCGAAAAGAAATTTTCAAAAGCTTTAATTATTGGTGGCGGACCTTCAACAATAAATCATAAAAAAGCTTTAAGGTCTTTTATAGAAAAGACAGACGATATGTGCGTTATTTTTGCAAGCTCTAAAAATGCAGGTGTTTTTGCAGATATAGAGAAAGAACAGTATTATAGCCTTGTAGGTAATGAAGGATTGCGCTTATCGGCGGTTTTTGATAAAATTGAAAATTTTAGCGGAAAATGTATTTTACCTCCTTATCCTAGAAAAATGGGAACTTTTATTCCTGAAAAGGTAAGAAATACCAGTTATGAGCTTGAAAGTGTAACATTTACAGATGTTGTTAATGACTCTCATACTGTATTAGCTTTACAAACAGCTATAGAGCTTGGAGTTAAAGAAATTTATGTAACAGGATATGACGGGTATAGTAACGCTAAAATAGGTACTAAAGAACAAGAGTTATTTGTAGAAAACGAAGCATTATTTAAGGATATTGCAACATTTGGTATTAGCCCTGTTTCACTGACACCAACTCGTTATAAAGGGCTTAAAGCCAATTCGGTATATGCACATATAATATAAGTTAGGATGGAAATTGTTTTAATAATACCCGCACGGTATAAATCTACACGTTTTCCCGGTAAGCCTTTAACAGATATTAAAGGAAAAAGCATGATACAAAGGGTATATGAACAATGTGCCAAAGCTTTCCCTGCCGATAAAATATATGTAGCTACAGAAGATAGCCGTATAGAAGAGCATTGTAAAAGTCATGGAATGCAGTGTATATTAACATCTGATAACTGCCTTACCGGTACAGACAGAATTGCCGAAGCTGCGCTACAAATAGAGGCTGATTATTATATCAATGTGCAAGGAGATGAACCTGTTTTTGATCCCGAAGATATTACAAAGGTAATAAGCAACCTTGATAAATATAAAGGGGAAATTATAAACGGCTATTGTGCTATACATGAAGAGGAACAATATAAAAGTGTTTCCGTACCTAAGGTTGTTTTCAGACCTGACGGAAGAATGCTTTATATGTCCAGAGCTGCTATACCCGGTAATAAAAAAGAGGCATTTATAAAATCATGGAGACAGGTATGTATATATGCATTTCCAAAAAAGGCATTACTGGATTTCTCTTCTATAAAACATAAAACCGTTCTTGAGGAGATGGAGGATATTGAGATATTGCGTTTCCTTGAATTAGGATATGAGGTAAGAATGCTGGAGTTGTCAGATACTTCTATACCCGTAGATCATCCTGAGGACCTTGAAAAAGTAATGAAAAGACTTGAAAATGAGTAGATACAAAGAAATTATTTGGGATTTTGATGGTGTTATATTGCTCTCGGATGCTGTAAGAGAATATGGGTTCAGGAAAGTTTTTGAAAATCACTCAAACGAATTGGTTCAAAAGCTAATTGATTACCATCTTCAAAACGGAGGGCTTTCTCGCTATGTAAAAATAAAATACTTTTATGAAAATGTACTAGGAGAGCCTATAACGGAAGAACAGATAAATAAGCATGCCGAAGAATTTTCTGTAATAATGCGTGAGGCATTAACGGATAGGAAGCTTATAAATAAAGAATGGGTTTCTTTGATGGAAGAAATAGGTAATAAATTTGTACATTCTATAGCTTCAGGGTCTGATGGTAAAGAATTAAACTATCTTTGTGGTGAGCTTGGAATTTCTGATAATTTTAAATTCATTTACGGGTCGCCCATTACAAAAAAAGAACTTGTACGCCAGATAATTACAGATAGCGATTTTGAACCTTCGGAATTTATATTAATTGGCGATGCTATTAATGACAGAGATGCGGCTCAGGCTAACAATATAAGCTTTATAGGATATCATAATGATAGTCTAAAAGATTCAGAACTATATGTTGATGATTTAAGAGATGTTTTAAAAATTTTGTATTAGCAGTTCCATGAAAAATATTTTATTTTCAATTAATACCGAGTACCATATATTTATTATCAGCAGCTTGATAAAGCAGATGTATTGGGACACGTCAAAATATAATGTTACAATCGTAATACAAACAAATAAGGGAGTTAACCAATTTAAAAACACCCATTCTTTTGAGCACCTTAAGTCTAATGTAATTATTCTTGAAATAGATCTTAATTCCAAAAAATTTGATCCTGTAGTTTCTGAAACTTTAGAGAGAATTCTATCAAAAGATTATGAAAGGTTCATCTTTTTTTTAGAACAAACCGCAATAAATCAATATCTTGTTAATAAACTTTCGGTTACAGATACTATTATTACGCTTGCTCCCGAAGGCACTAAGCCTTATATAACGATAGCAAAAGCTGCTTTACCCTCCAGAATTAAAGCTACTTTAAAAAATTATCGTTTTTACCGAACACAAAAATTAAAAATAAACAAATTTTACTTTGTTACTAATAAGAACGGGTATTTAAAAGAAACTGAAGAGGTGATGATAAATCATCCTGAAAAGTACCCTAACCTTACACGCAAAAAAGTGGTTCCTGTAGAGTTTTTTACTACACCAGAAGAGATAGAGCTTGCATCAAAAGTTTTTGATTTTGATATACAAAAAGAAATACCAGAACGTGATGGTATTTTGTTTTATCTTAACCAATGGTATGTAGAATTTAAAGTATATGACTTTGAGATAGAAATATTAAAAGCACTTTTAGAGAGATATCCGGATAAGAAGATATATATAAAATTGCATCCTAATACTCATAAGTTTCAAGTAGAGCGTTTGGAAAAAATTGACAGGGTAATACTTAATAAAAGTACTATTCCTGCCGAAATATTTATTGCTAATTTAACTAACAGTATTATTTTCAGTTTTTGGTCGGCATCTTTATTAATAAATAATCCTACCTGTAAGTTCTATTGGCTTCAAAAAATGCTTGAAAAGCAGAAGCTGATGAAATGGTGGTCTATAATTAACCCTACTAAACATATAAAAGATGTGTATAACGTTGATGAAATAATATATTAAAGAATAGATGGAGTATAGTGAACAAGGAAAAAAAAGTAATTCTTTCTGGATATTAATAATATTTTTTATTAATCCGTTTCTCTCTCTGGTTGTTTCCGGCAGAGATTACTTGTCTAAATACTTTACAAACATTATTTGGCTATTTTGTACTTTTTATGGTTATACCTTTTACCCTGTACGTAATACCATGGATTCTTTCAGGCATAGGGAAGACTTTTTGAGATGGGCAACAGAGAGAGAAATGACATTTGACTACTTTCTAAACCGATTGTATGGTGATGATGTGAGTTTTGTAGATATATTACTACCACTACTTAAGTTTTTGGTAAGCCGTGTTACAGATGACCCAAATATTTTTTATGGTGTTCTGGGTTGTTTGTTTGGATATTTTTATTCAAGGAATATTCGCTTCATATTAAGTTATTACAACCTTAAAATTAATAAATATTCTGCTATCTTCCTTTTTATGTTCGCTATTACCATACCCATGTGGGAAATTAATTCTTTCAGGTTTTGGTTAGCAGCACATATCTTCGTTTTGGCAGGCTTTAAAATTCTTTTTCACAAAAAAAATATAGCCTATTTAGCAATATTTATTACCCCTTTTATTCATTTCAGTTTCGTTTTTGTCATAATCCTCTTTTTTATATATAAACTAATAGGCAATAAGATTACAATACACTTTATCATTTTAATGTCCTCAATATTTTTAGGACAGTTTAATATAACTAAGTCTGTACAAAGTGTTCTTCCCACAACATCAATAGAGTCCTTGGATGATAAAACAACAGGTTATACAAGCGAAGGCTATATTGAAGACCGAGCCGAAAGTTCTCAAAGTTTAAATTGGTATGCAAAATACAGATCGCTACCTGTAAAATATCTCACTTTCCTGATTTTGGCAATTATATTCTTTAAACATAAAGATGAGATTACACAGAGTGATTTGTTGCCATTATTTTGTGCCGGTCTTTTTATATTTTCTATTTCCTTTACAATAATGAGCTCAGTACCAGTTTTTGGACGATATAACCGCATTGGGCAAATGTTTATTTACGCATTCCTGTTTTTGTTTTTTCTTAAAAAGAAAAACACACAATGGTACCGTAAAATTCACCCCTATTATATAGCGGCTGCCTCATTATTTATAATAGTCAGCATAAGAGGCTGGTTTGATACCATGACCATAGATACTCTAATATCAAACCCTTTAATGTTAATGTTTTATCATAGTAACGAAAACATTATAAACTTTATAAAATAATTCAGTTTGACATACACCATGCTTAACTTTTAATACACAAATTATGGATATCCTAAAATTAATTGGGAGGAGTCGTCCTCTTTTTGAAAATGACCTTAAGAATTTTGGGGAAGAACTTAATAATCTTGTAAAGACCTCTTCGTTTTTAGTCATTGGAGGAGCAGGCTCTATAGGGCAGGCAGTTACAAAAGAGATTTTTAAGCGAAATCCCAAAAAACTCCACGTTGTAGATATCAGCGAAAATAACATGGTAGAACTAGTGCGCGATTTGAGAAGCTCTATTGGATATATAGATGGCGACTTCAAAACATTTGCGCTAGATGCCGGCTCCTGGCAATATGATGCTTTTATAAATAAAGATGGTGAGTATGATTATGTACTAAATCTTTCTGCTCTTAAACACGTGCGAAGCGAAAAAGATGAATTTACATTAATGAGGATGATAGATGTAAATATTTTTAATACAGTAAAAACAGTAAGGCAATCGCTAAACAAAGGGAGTGTAAAATATTTTGCAGTATCAACAGATAAAGCCGCTAATCCGGTTAATATGATGGGAGCTTCCAAAAGAATTATGGAAATGTTTTTGATGCGTGAAAGCAAAAATATAGATATATCTACAGCACGTTTTGCCAATGTAGCATTTTCTGATGGCTCATTACTTCATGGCTTTAATATGCGTATACAAAAAAGGCAGCCTATAGTAGCACCAAACGACGTTAAAAGATATTTTGTAACCCCTGAAGAAGCAGGACAACTTTGCCTTTTTTCCTGTATGTTAGGAGAAAAAAATGACATTTTTTTTCCAAAATTAAGCGAATCGTTACATCTCATAACTTTTTCAGATATAGCTGTATTATACCTTAACGAATTGGGTTATGAACCCTACCTGTGTAGTAATGAAGATGAAGCAAGATCAAGAATTGACGAACTGGTAGCCCAAAAAAAATGGCCATGTCTCTTTGCTCCCAGCGACACAACTGGAGAAAAAGATTTTGAAGAATTTTTTACCGAAAACGAGCAGCTGGACCTTGAAAGATTCGAAAATTTAGGCATAGTAAAAAGTAGGCTTGATTTTGATGAAGCCAAACTAAACTATTTTGAAAGCAAGATAGAATACTTTAAAGAACAAGGTGTCTGGAGTAAAACAGATATTGTGGAATTGTTTCATGAACTCCTTCCACTTTTTGAACACAAGGAGCTGGGGAAATATTTGGATAGTAAAATGTAAGTGATATTAATAAATATTTGTTAACATTTTTGTAGCAATAACTAAATTAAAATAGGTAATTTTACCACTTTAACAACACAAACACTTATTAAATATGAGCAAAAGAGCTGTAATTTTAGCAGGAGGAAAAGGAACTCGTTTAAAGCCATATACAGTTAGCTTACCAAAACCTTTAGTTCCTGTTGGTGATAAACCAATACTTGAAATCATAATATCTCAGTTAAAAAAGCATGGTTTTGATCACATCACTATTACGGTTAATCATATGGCCGACATAATCAAGGCATTCTTTGGAGATGGTTCTAAATGGAATATTAAAATAGACTATACCACAGAAACCAAGGCCTTAAGCACTATAGGGCCATTAACACTTATTAATGACCTGCCCGATAATTTCTTAGTTATGAACGGCGATGTACTTACAGATATGAACTATAGTGCATTTTATGATTATCATAAGGAAAATGGAGCAGTTTTTACAATAGGATCATTTAGAAGAACAGATAAAATTGATTATGGTCTGTTGCATCAAAATGAAAATGGCGAACTTATAAAGTTTGAAGAAAAGCCTGACTATAACTTTTTAGTAAGTATGGGTGTATATATGGTTAGCAAAAATGTTTTACAATATGTACCGGAAGATACATTTTTTGGGTTTGACCACCTCATGTACAAACTACTTGATGAAAAAAGGCTTCCAAAAATATACGAATACAACGGTTACTGGCTTGACATAGGACGCCCGTCTGATTATGAAATTGCAGTTAATAAAGTTACTAACTCCGAAATCGAGATATAAATGCGTATAGCTGTAACGGGAAGTTCAGGGTTTATAGGGAGCAACCTTGTTCCCTTGCTAAAGGAAAAAGGGTTTGACGTTTTAGAAGTTTCCCGTGCTCAAGGTTTGGACATTTGCGACTGGGATCAGGTTAAAGAACTGCCTGCCTGCGATATAGTAGTACACCTTGCGGCAAGGACTTATGTACCTGATTCATTTGATAACCCAAGAGATTTCTATAATGTTAATTTCTCTGCAACTATTAATGCATTGGAGCTTGCAAGAAAATGGAAGGCAAAAGTAATATACATGAGTTCCTATTTTTATGGACCACCTCAATACCTTCCTGTAGATGAGCAACATGGGCTTCACCCTCATAACCCTTATGCGGAAACAAAATTAATTTCGGAAGAGCTTTGTAAAGCATATCACAGAGATTTTGATATTTCATGTACAGCATTCCGACTTTTTAATATTTACGGACCCGGTCAAACAGGTATGCTGTTATTGCCAACAATATTAGACCAAGTGAAAACAGGGCGTGTGGTTTTAAAAGACCCAAGACCAAAAAGAGATTATATACACATTAATGATGTGGTAGATGCAGTTATTACAGAAATTGAGTCCCGAAATGAAGGTTTTGATATTTATAACCTTGGTTATGGGCAATCATATTCTGTAAAAGAACTGGTAGATACGTTACAGAGTTTTGATGAACTTTCATTTGATGTAGAATATACTAATGAGTTTAGAAAAGGTGAAGTATTAGATTCTGTAGCCGATATCTCCAAAATTAAAAACAAGCTGGGCTGGATGCCAAAAACCGATTTAAAAGCCGGATTGAAAACTTTGATTTAATGTCAGTTTTAAAAACATTAAAATCCTATTCAGGAAAATTAGCTTATAGCGCCGTTCCACCTTATTCAAAAAGAAAAGTTATAGTTTTTGAATCAGATGACTGGGGGTCGGTAACTATTTCTGATAATAAAACATTTGATAAAATTAAAGGGTTAGGCTTTCCAGTAGATAGCGACCCATATAGCAAGTATGATAATATAGCATCTATTGAAGATTTAGATACCCTATTTGATTTATTGCTAAGTTTTAAAGATGTAAATGGTAATCCGCCGGTAATTACAGCCAACACAAATATGGGTAACCCGGATTTTGATAAAATTTCCGAAAACCATTATAAAGAATTTTATTTTGAACCTTTGGATGTTACTCTTGATAAATATTCGTCAGGCAGTAATATTTTAGAACATTGGCACAAAGGAATTAAAGAGAAAGTATTTATGCCACAACTGCACGGCAGGGAACATTTAAATGTAATTCCGTGGCTGCGCGAAATGCAAAACAATACTAATCTTCAGGAAGCCTGTAAACTAAATGTTTCGTGCATACCTGTTAATAACAGGATAGGCAATAGGAGAGATTTTAAAGCAGCATTAGACTATCAGGAAAATGCAGAGCTTGAGTTTCAAAAAGATGCGTTGGTACAATCATTTAAAGAATTTGAACGCATTTTCGGTTTTTCTCCGCTTACATTTATAGCACAGTGCTACACATGGGGCGAGGAGCACGAAAAAGCATTGTCAGAGCTTGGAGTAAAGTACCTGCAAGGCATTTACGGACAAAAAATACCACGCGGAAAGGGCAACCCATATACGGTAAAGCATAATTACTTTGGCAGGAAAAATAAATATGGACAGCAATATATATTGAGAAATGCTTTTTTTGAGCCCTCGCTATATACCTCCAGAGAAGAAGAATACAGAAAGTGCCTTAAAGAAATAGAGTTTGCCTTTAAGTTTGGAAAACCTGCAGTAATAAGCGTACACAGATTGAATTTTATAGGCAGCAGGGATATAAACAATAGAGATGAAAACCTTAGACTTTTAAAATTACTAATTAGTAAGGTTTTAGAACGCTGGCCGGATGTACAATTTTTAAGTAGCGATAAGATTTATGAGTAACAAGAAAAAAGTATTATTTATTATATCTACCCTAAATACCGGTGGGGCTGAAACAGTACTTATTAATTTACTGAACCTGTTTGATTTTGAATCTTATGAGGTGGATTTGTGCGTTATATTAAAAAAAGGAGTACTACTGGAAAAAGTACCTCCTCAGGTTAAGGTGCAGCACCTTGCACATTCTGATTTATATTATAGGACAGCCAACTATTTGTATGGCAAGTATAACAACCCTATTTTAGTAAAAACCCTTGCCCGAAAATTAAAAGGTAGTTACGATACTGTTTTTTGCTTTTTGGATGGCGTTTTTACAGACTATGTTTTTATGAGTAACCTTAAGTACAATGCTTATTATACGGTGGTGCAAAGCAGCTACAGTAACTATAAGCAAAAAACAAAGTACTTAACGGCGAGTAACATGAAAAGAGCAACCTCACGCTATGAAAAAGTTGATGGCATAATTGCCTCTTCTCAAAGTATTAAAGATGACTTTGAAGCATTTTTTGGAAAAAATGATAAGATAAGGGTAATATTCAACCCTATCAATCTAAATAAAGTACTTGAAATGGCCAATCAGGGAACTTATTCCCATCCTGATTCAGCTATTTCCATAGTTGCCATTGGTAGGCTAATACCTATAAAAGGATTTGAGAATTTAATTAAAGCAGCAGCAATACTTAAAGACAGAAACAAATCCTTCCATATACATATTATAGGGAAAGGACCGTTGGAAAACGACCTTAATGCCCTAATAACAGAGTTGAAGGTGGAAAAATATGTAACATTACATGGGTTTGTAGAAAACCCATACCCAATAATTAAAAATTCTGATATTTATATAATACCTTCTTACTCCGAAGGATTGCCAACTGCGCCTATAGAGGCTGCTATTTTAGGCAGGCCGCTGGTAGCAACCAATGTTTCGGGATGCAGGGAAGTAATTGATAATGGTAAGTATGGAATAATGGTAGAGCCGGAAGGAGAATCGATTGCAAACGGGCTTGAAAAATTGATTGACAGTGAAGATTTAAGAAAAGAATATGCGGAACTTGCACTGACAAGGGCAAAATTCTTTGATGATGAAACTGCAATGCAGCAATATTATAGCCTGATAGGAAATAACAAAAATTAAGCACATGAAAAAGGAAAAGAGCGAAAGAAAAGTTTTGTTTGCACACGATGGGCCTTTGTTTAAAGATGCTGCCGGTAATTACTATGGTATCCATATAACCAATAAAATAAAAGAAAGATACCTTTATATGGGGGGCAAAATGACTGCCTTGATACGCACAAAGCATATTCCTCAAGAAAATACATCTAAATATTCTCCAATTAACCCCGATAATTTTGGAGTTATCGAGATACGGGATGATTTTAAAAAAATGAGCCGTTTTTTATTCAATAAAAAAGAGGTTGAGAAAATTGTAGAGCAAGCCGTTTTAGATCATGACATTATTGTAGCCAGAATACCCAGTATGTTAGGGTCTATTGCCATTACATATGCCAATAAACATAAAAAACCGCTGATGTGCGAATTTGTAGCATGCAGTTGGGATGCCTTGTGGAATCATAGCCTTAAAGGAAAGCTAGTAGCGCCATACTTTTTTATTAGGCAAAAATTGCGCATGAAGAATGAAGTACCCTATGTAGTATATGTAACAAAAGAGTTTTTACAACAACGTTACCCCACCAAAGGTATTTCAACCAATTGTTCTAATGTAGAACTCAAAGAAGTAAAAGAAGAATCGTTAATAGCCAGAAAAGAAAAAATTAATTCCTATACCCAAGACGAGGTACTTACACTATGTACAGTAGCGGCTATAGATGTACTTTATAAGGGGCAGGCAGATGTAATTGAAGCATTACACAAGCTTAAAAAACAAGGCATAAACTTTAAGTATAAGCTCATAGGGCAGGGTAATCCGGCATATCTTCAATCTAAAATTGATAAATATAACCTTAATGACAATGTAGAAATTGTAGGGCCGCTGAAGCACGATGAGGTTTTTGAATTTTTAAAAAAAATAGATATTTATATACAACCAAGTAAACAGGAGGGGCTGCCAAGAGCTGTTATAGAAGCTATGAGCATGGCTTGCCCTGTTTTAGGAGCCCGTACAGGCGGTATCCCGGAACTTATTGATAATAAGTATATATTTGAAAAAGGAGATGTAAACAAAATAGCAGAACTGTTAAGTATGCTAAAAAAGGATGAACTTTTGCAAATGGCAGAAACCAACTTTAATACATCAAAAGATTATGTATCTCATGTGCTTGCAGAAAGAAGATTCTCTTTCTATGACAGGTTTCTTGAAGATCACGGACTAAATAATAATTAAAGCAAGTATGAAAAAGCTTATAGTTGGTATAACCGCTCCGCAAAGCGTAGACTTAATAAACGGGCAGTTAAATTTTTTTGTGCAAAAAGGATATGATGTGTATCTTTTAGCGCCTGATACAGAGCAGGTTGTTGATTTTTGCAAAAAAGAAAACGCCAAGCATATACCCGTAAAAATAGAAAGAAACATTCATCTTTTCTATGATTTTATATCTTTGATACAGATTATACTTATTTTCCTTAAGTACCGACCGGATATAGTAAATCTAGGCACCCCGAAAATTAGTCTTGTCGGGATGATAGCAGCCAAAATTACGGGAGTACCTAAACGTATATATACCTGTAGAGGCTTTAGGTTTGAGCACGAAAAAGGACGTTTCAGAAAATTTCTTATTACTATTGAGAAGCTCATATCCTCTTGTTCCCATAAAGTTATATGCATTAGTAATTCCGTAAAAGATTTAGGTATCTCCGAAGGAATATTTAAAGAATCCAAAGTCGTAGTTTTTGGTAAAGGAAGCAGTAACGGATTAAACCTCGAACTTTTTAGCAGAGACAGGGTTACAGAGGAAGAACGTAAAGAGTATATCGAGAAATATGGTTTAGAAGGCTTTTATGTATATGGTTTTGTAGGCAGGCTTGTGGACAGAAAAGGAATTGCTGAACTATATGCCGCATTTGACAACCTTTATAGCAGGAATAAAAATGTAAAGCTATTAGTAGTAGGCCGCCCATATTGGGATCAGATAAAAAATCCTAAACTTATTGACGATTACAATTCGCATCCCGGTATTGTAATGGCAGGTATACAGCCACAGGATACCATACCTGCATTTCTTTCGGTATTTAATGTTTTTGTCTTACCGGCATGGTGGGAAGGTTTCGGAAATGTATTAACACAGGCAGCAGCCATGGGTGTGCCTATTATAGGTACAAATTCTACCGGTTGCAAAGATGCGGTTAGTAACGGATATAACGGAGTGCTCGTAGCCCCATATTCAGTTTCTGAATTTGAAGAAGCTATGGAGTACTTCTATAATAATCAGGAAGAAGTAAAAAAATATGGCGAAAATGGTGTGGAATGGGCTAAAAATTTTAAACCTGAAGTAATTTGGGAAGCAATGTACGGGCTTTATGAATCTTAATTCCGAATAAAGAAGTAGTTGTGTAATTAAAATGCAAATTAAATAGTTATGCTTGGCAAATTAAAAACAGAATTGACCAACAACTTTAAAAATATTAAGGGTTGGAAAACTGACAGGAAAATTATAGTGTTCTCTGTAGATGATTATGGCAATGTCAGGCTGGCGTCCAAAGAAGCACGA
Organism: Flavobacterium salilacus subsp. salilacus; assembly: GCF_004634195.1. GTDB lineage: Bacteria > Bacteroidota > Bacteroidia > Flavobacteriales > Flavobacteriaceae > Flavobacterium > Flavobacterium salilacus. The sequence goes on along the minus strand of NZ_SKBP01000001.1, from coordinate 117,783 downwards.
GATAATCTTGATAAAGCAGGTATGCCTGTAGAATCGAGGTTTGATCAGTATGACACACTGGAAACTCAGGAGGATTTAGAATATTTATTTGATGTTCTTACGAGCGTGAAAGATAAAAACGGAAGCCATGCTGTATTTACGCCCTTTGCGCTCCCTGCAAATATTGACTTTGAAAAGATAATCGAGAATAACTACCAAGAATATTATTATGAACTTTTACCGGATACACTTAATAAGCTGCCCGGATATGAAAAAGTTTGGGGCTTGTGGCAGGAAGGTATGAAAAACAGGTTACTGGTACCACAGTTTCATGGCAGAGAACACCTTAACCTGAAAGTTTTTAAAGAACTTCTTGCAGCCAAAGACCCTCAGATTATAACAGCATTACAAAACCGCTCTTATACAAGCATTAATTTTAATAAATATCCATCAATAGCAATTAGTGCCGCTTTTGATTTTGATAAATTTGAAGAAAACGAAAGTTTTAAAGAAATAATAGTTGACGGGCTTAATGCATTTGAAAAAGTTTTCGGGTATAAAGCAATACACTTTAACCCACCAGGAGGCAGGGAACACCCAATAGTACACTCATGGCTGAAAGAAAACGGAATAAAAATACTTGATGAACCTTCTAATAAAAAAGAACATTTAGGCAACGGAGAGTACAGAAAAGTATATAACTACATGGGTAAAATGAATGATTTAGGACAGGTATATTTGGTAAGGAATGCTGTTTTTGAACCCACGCAAGACGGAAGAGATTGGGTAGGCAATACTATGAAACAGGTAGCTACAGCTTTTAAATGGAAAAAACCTGCGGTTATAAGTTCGCATAGAGTTAATTTTTGTGGGCATATTGACGAAAAGAACAGGCAAAAAGGGCTTGAAGATCTTAAAGAATTACTAAAGCAGATAGTTACGCGCTGGCCTGAAGCAGAGTTTATGGCAGCCAATGAATTAGGCGAATTAATACTGGCAGAGAAAGATGTATAAATTTTTTTTTAAACGTATAATCGATTTTGTGGCCGCTCTTACAGGGCTGATTTTATTGTCTCCTGTATTGATTATTGTGATTATATTGTTAAGTATTCAAAATAACGGTAAGCCTTTCTTTTTTCAAACAAGGCCTGGTAAAGACCAAAAAGCCTTTAAGATAATCAAATTTAAATCGATGACAGATGCAAAAGATACCGATGGTAATTTGCTTCCCGATAACGAAAGGATAACTAAACTTGGAGGTATAGTACGCAAAACTTCAATGGACGAGTTACCTCAGTTAATCAATGTTTTAAAAGGAGATATGAGTTTGGTAGGCCCACGCCCGTTACTTTTTAAATATATCTCATTATACAATACTGAGCAGTTGAGAAGGCATGAAGTAAGGCCGGGAATAACAGGTTGGGCACAAGTAAACGGGCGCAACAGCATTAGCTGGACAGATAAGTTTAAGTTAGATGTATATTATGTTAATAATGTTTCATTACTTTTGGATATTAAAATACTTTGGCAAACTGTTATGAAAGTAATCAAAAGAGCAGATGTTAATCAGAGTGATGACAGACCAATGCAACCATTTAACGGAAATAATTAATATGAAAAGATTATTATATTTTGGATATTATCTAAAGGAACTCGATAAGGAAAAGTTCAGGAAATTTACTAACTATGTAGTATCTAATTACAACAAGTCAAAAATAGGATTATATGCAGATATATTAATATCTTCATTAAAATATAATATCTCTATTAACGAATATTACCTTTTCCATTTTTATAAAAGCAATAAAGAGTTGCGAGAAACCTATGCCGGTACAGGATTTATGTATGAGTATCAGCTAAAAATGAATCCGAAAAGTAGCAGAAATGTACTCGAAGATAAACTTCAGTTTCTTGAAGTATATAAAGATTGTGTTTTTCATGATTTCGCGTCAATAGGAGATCTTAAAGACCCGGGCGTGGCAAACAGGATATTATCCAATAAATCAGGAAAAATAGTTTTAAAAGGTTCTGACGGTCAATGCGGAAGAGGTATTGAAGTAAGGAATTCTTCTGATTTTACTCCCGAAAGCCTCATTAAACGATTAGAAGAGCTTAATAATGATTTTGCAGAAGAGTATGTTATGCAGCATGACAAAATCAACGGAATGTCTCCATCAGGACTTAATACTATAAGAATCATTACCCAATTAGATAAAGATAGTAACGTAGATATACTGGGCGCCAGATTTAGAATAACAATAAACTCCTCTGTAGATAATCTTGCAGCGGGTAATATAGCGGCACCTATTAATGTTGCTACCGGAGTAGTAGAAGGCCCTGGTGTTTATAGTGATATTACCAAGAAAGATGAAGAAGTACATCCGGTTACAGGAGTATCTATTGTAGGTTTTGAAATTCCTTATTGGGCAGAGACCATTGATATGGTAAAAAAAGCAGCACTAACCGTACCGGAAAATAAATCTATAGGCTGGGACGTTGCCATTACCAATAATGGCCCGGAGCTGATAGAAGGTAATCATGATTGGTGTAAACTTTTATGGCAACTTCCTGTGAAAAAAGGGTTAAAAAACGTATTATTGAAATATCAACACGACTTAATAAAATAAATAATGAAAATACTAATTACCGGAGTAGGGGGGCCAACCCCAAGAAGTTTTGCAATAGCTTTAAAAAAATATTCGTTTTATAAAAAGTTTGATATTGTTGGTACAGATATAAACCCACTATCCATAGGTCTGTATCAAAACGAACTATTTAATAAAACCTATGTGATACCGCCGGCATCATCACCTGAATATTGGAATGCTATTGAAAAAATAGTAGCAGAGAACAACATTGACATTGCTGTAATACTGCCGGAAATGGAAGTAATGGAGTGGAGCAGAAAAAAGAATGCAGGAGAAAAACTTCCTTGTAAGGTTATGCTGCCAGACCACTCTATGGCTGAGCTTTTGGTGGATAAATCCAAAATGACCGAGATACTTAAAGATCTTGATATTGTTCCACCTTCAGTAACATTCTCCAGAGATATTAATAATTTTGACGAAGTGTTCAATACACTGTCAGGTAACTTTTGGGTTAGAAGTACCAGCGGTACAAGCGGCTTAGGTTCATTAAAAGTTGAAGACGAGGCAGCACTTAAAAACTGGATACAAATAAACCCAAATGTAAAAGAATTTATTGCCAGTAAATTTTTACCAGGGCGTAACCTTGCCTGCAAAATGCTTTATTATAACGGAAAACTTTTACGTACCGCATGTGCCGAGAGGGTAAATTATATTATGGCTAAAGTAGCCCCTTCGGGCATTACAGGAAATACCTCTTTCGGAAGGCTGCTTAATGAGCCTGAATTGGTAAAAGAGGCAAAAAGAGCAATGGATCATCTTTTTGCACACACAGGTGCAAGCCAGCATGGTTTCTTTACTGTAGATTTTAAAGAAGATGAAAACGGAAAGCCATATATAACAGAAGTAAACGTGAGGCATGTTGCCTTTACACAATGCTTTGCAGCCGGAGGAGCCAATTTTGCAGCTGATACCGTAAGGCTACTTGATGACGACAGTACATTCGACCACAACTATAAGATGTACGAATTTGAAGATGATCTCATATTTTTAAGAGATGTAGATTCTTTGCCAATCTTGATGAAAGAAAAGCAGTTGCTGCAAAAGTAACTTTATAATACTGTTACCACTCTAAAATGTATTGGATATGATATGGGATATAAAGGGAAACGTATATTTGATGTGGTAGCAGCACTTGTTTTTGTGTTATTATTTGGATGGGTTTTAGTTATTTTCTGGATAGTTGCCGCTATAACCAGTAATACGCACGGACTATTCTTTCAGGAAAGAATTGGACAGTGCGGAAAGATATTTCATATCTATAAATTTGAAACAATGAAAAACGGCAAACCTACGGTAGCAGGACGTTTCTTAAGAAAAAGTAAGCTTAACGAACTGCCACAAATATTCAATATCCTATTGGGTAGTATGAGTTTGGTGGGTCCACGCCCCGATATAAAAGGTTATTACGATAATCTTAAAGGTGATGACAGAAAACTTTTACTACTTAAACCGGGGATTACAGGTCCTGCCAGTTTAAAATATAGAAATGAGGAGGAGCTTTTATCAAAACAAGATGATGCCGAGAAATATAATAATGAAATTATTTTTCCGGATAAGGTAAAAATTAACAGAGAGTATCAGGAAAAAATGTCTTTTGCTTTGGACGTTAAAATAATACTTCATACTATTTATAAATTAATTATACCTTTTGATTAAGCTTCTGATAAATTTTAAAAATAAATATTAAGGCTTGTTCATTTAACTTAAATTTGCTAATTAAAATCTTAAATCATAACATGCAGCACAAAATATGGTTATCTTCACCTCACATGGGAGGTAACGAAAAGAAATATGTACAGGAAGCTTTTGATAGCAACTGGGTGGCTCCTTTAGGACCTAACGTTAATGGTTTTGAAAAGGATATTGAAAAATATCTTGAAAAAAAAACGCATGTGGCTGTATTAAGCTCAGGTACTGCCGCATTGCACCTTAGTTTGATTTTATTGGGAGTACAACCGGGTGATGAAGTTATATGCCAAAGCATGACTTTTTCAGCCTCTGCAAATCCTATAATGTATTTGGGGGCTACACCTATTTTCATAGATAGTGAGCCTGATACATGGAATATTTGCCCTAATGCTTTAGAAGATGCTATTAAAGCAAGAATTGTTGCAGGAAAAAAACCAAAAGCAATAATTGCCGTACATTTATATGGAATGCCTTTTAAAATAGATGAAATTTTAGAGATTTCCAGAAAGTATGAAATACCTGTTGTTGAAGATAGCGCCGAGGCTTTAGGAAGTACTTATAAAGGACAAAAATGCGGAACTTTTGGCGACCTTAGCGTATTATCTTTCAATGGAAATAAAATTATAACTACTTCAGGCGGAGGCGCGCTCGTAACAGCAAAACAGGAATGGAAAGATAAAGCAGTTTTCCTTTCTACTCAAGCTCGAGATAATGCACCTCATTATCAGCACAGCGAAGTAGGGTATAATTATAGAATGAGTAATATATGTGCAGGTATTGGTCGGGGGCAAATGGAAGTATTAGATTCGCATGTTGCCAACAGAAGAGAGATGAATGTTTTTTATACTGATTTATTTAAGGAAAATAAAGGAGTAACTGTTTTTAAAGAACCTAACGAAGACTATTTCTCTAATCATTGGCTTAGTGCCATTTTAATCGATCCAGAAAAAGCCAATGGTCGCACAAGGGAAGAGTTACGAATAAGTATGGAAGAAAATAATATAGAATCCAGACCATTGTGGAAACCAATGCATATGCAGCCTGTTTTTGAGAAATTTCCGTACTTTGGAAGTAATGTGTCTGAGAAATTATTTGAAAATGGGTTATGCTTACCATCAGGCTCTAATTTAACAGCAGAAGATAAAGCAAGAATAAAAGAGTCAGTATTATCTTTCTTTATGTAGAGGTTGATTTTTTGTTAAAATTTTATATATTTATCAATGTTTTTAGATTAGTTACCTTAGTTAAACAAAGATGTAGTGGAGAAGAAGTTTAAAAAAAATGCGTTAAATGCTGTTGATAAGGCACTTAACGATACGAAGATCTGGAAGGTTTTTGATAACTTGGGTTATTTACCAAGATGGATTATCCTGGTAATAGATTTATTTGTTATTTCTGTTACAGGTATTCTGTCATATGTGTTAATATACAGAACCGGGATTTTATATGTTAATCCTAGGTTGTATGTTATAAGTATTCCCGTTTATCTCTTTATCAGCCTTGCTACATTTCGTGTTTTCAGGACATATTCCGGAATCATTAGACACTCGTCTTATATAGACGCGGTAAAAATATTTTTCTCGCAATTTACAGCAGCATTTCTGCTACTTGCATTTAACAGTGCATACAAGTCCCTTACAGATGATTTAGTTTTTTTAAATATTGGCATACTCATTAATGCTGTTTTTTCTTTTGCAAGCCTTTTCTTATACAGGGTTTTAGTTAAACAGTTTTTTGAAAACTACCTTAACCAAACTAAAAAACAACACCTTACCAAAGCTATAATTTATGGTACTGACGCAAATGCTATTGCAGTAGCTAATGCATTAAAATCAGAAGTACCGGGAAGGTTTAAACTTGTAGGTTTTATTGATAAATACAGCCAAAATAAATCAAAAATGATTTTGGGGCTGCCTATTCTGCAACATAAGAAAAAGACTTCTACACTTATGCGGGTTTTTGGTGCACAAGCACTAATTATTGCCGATAAGAGCCTTACGAAAGATGAAAAACTTGCTATTGTAGATGAATGTCTTGAATTTAACTATAAAGTTTATACCGTTCCTTTAGTATCTGACTGGGAGGATCAAAAAGAAATTTCTAAAAAGATAAAGAATTTTCAAATTCAAGATTTGTTAGAGCGAAAACCTATTGTGCTTGATAATAATTCGATATCTCAACAATTAAAAGGTAAAAAAGTTTTAATAACAGGTGCTGCCGGCTCTATAGGCAGCGAAATCGTGCGACAGGTAATCCAGTTTAATCCGCAATGCGTTATTATGCTCGACCAAGCTGAAACACCACTACATCATCTCGGTCTTGAGATAAGCAAGGTTGAAGCCAAAACAAAACTAGTTACTATAATAGGCGATGTTAAAAACAGGAACGAGCTTAATGAGGTTTTTAAAGCTTATAAACCGGATGTAGTATATCATGCTGCAGCATATAAGCATGTTCCGTTGATGGAAGGAAATCCGTCTCAAGCTATATTTGTAAATGTGCAGGGTACTAAAAATGTAGCAGATCTTGCTTGTGAGTATGATGTGGATAGCTTTGTAATGGTTTCTACAGATAAAGCTGTAAACCCAAGTAATGTAATGGGAGCAAGCAAAAGAATAGCTGAAAAATATGTACAGGCACTGCATAACAAATTACTTGCCGAAGGTAATATCAATACAAAATTCATTACCACACGTTTTGGTAATGTACTGGGGTCTAACGGTTCCGTAGTACCTTTATTTACTAAACAAATAGAGAGCGGCGGCCCCATAACACTTACTCACCCTGATATTATAAGATATTTTATGACCATACCCGAAGCATGTCAGCTTGTTCTTGAAGCGGGAGCTATGGGTAAAGGAGGCGAGATTTATATTTTTGATATGGGTAAACCGGTTAAGATTATAGATCTTGCCAAAAAGATGATCAGACTTGCAGGCTTTATACCAGATAAGGATATAATGATAAAAATAGTAGGACTCAGACCGGGAGAGAAGCTTTATGAGGAGTTACTTAATGACACATCTAAAACATTACCGACACATCATGAAAAAATAATGATAGCACAAGAGGTGTATGATGATTTTTCGCGTTTGGAGTGCCTTACTAATGATTTAATAGAATGTGCCTCAAGTTATTCAGTTACAGCAGTTGTAACTAAAATGAAAGAGATTGTTCCCGAATTTATAAGTATGAATTCAGCTTTTGAAGAGCTTGATAAAGCCGTAAATTGATAAAAATAAATTGTTATTGTATTTTCATCATAGTTAATTAAAAGGACTATATTTGGGCACTAATTTATAATCTTACTTTTAAAAAAATATTGAATGTTAAAAAGACTTTTATTTTGTTTTACATTTTTCCTTCTATTGACTTCTTGTGTGTCAAAAAAAAAGATTATTTATTTACAGCAGGATGTTAATTCACAACAAGCAAGCGATACTATTAAATATGAAAGTAAATTACAGCCTGACGATGTTCTATTGATAACGGTTACATCTGATCAGCCAGAACTTGCATCCCGATATAATTTAATGTATATTAACATGAGGAGTGTTGAGATGAGATCAACTCCTAATAACGATGCGCTTATAAGTTATTTGATTGACCAAAATGGCGAAATTAACTTCCCCGGATTAGGGAAAATTAAATTAGCAGGATTAACTACTATAGAAGCCGAGATGGAAATCAAAGATAAGCTTAAGGATTATCTGGTTAATCCGGGAGTTGTTATAAGGCTTTTAAACTATAAAGTTTCTGTAATAGGAGAGGTTAGCAGACCGGGTAATCAGATAATATCCGGACAACGTATAACTTTATTTGAAGCATTAAGCGGAGCAGGAGATATGACAATATATGGGCAACGCAAAAATGTTACGGTAATTAGGCATGATAATGGTGTTGTCACAGTAAATGAAGTTGATATAACCAGCAGTGATTTTGTTAATTCACCTTTTTATTACTTGACTCATAACGATGTAGTTTATGTAAAGCCGAATAAAACTAAAATAAATTCTTCTGCAGTAGGTCCTAATATAACAGTAGGTATTTCTGCAATTTCTTTATTAATAACAATTATAGCATTTGCCACCAGGTAAATAAAATATATAAATGGATAATAATCAAAGTTTTACTAAGCAGGATTCTGAGTTTAATATTAAAGAACTGCTATTTAAATACCTTGCCTATTGGTACTATTTTATCTTGAGCATAATAATATGCCTTTTGGTAGCTTTTCTTTATTTAAGATATACAGTTCCAAATTATAGTGCTACTGCAACTTTACTAGTTAAGGATGATAAGAAAGGTGGTTTGGTTTCAGAAATGGCATCCTTTTCTGAGTTCGATATGTTAGGTAAAATTAAAAGTACTGTAGATAACGAAATAGAGATTATAAAATCCAGAACCATTGTAGGATTGGCTGTTAAGGAACTTGAACTTAATGTAAGTTATTTTAATGAAGGAAGGTTAAAAACTTCAGATCTTTATAATAACACACCTATACGAATTATATTTAAAGACACAATACAAAGAAATTTAACTGCTTTTAAAGTAAAATCTACAGATGGCAGAATTTACTCTTTATACAACCAAGAGGATAAATTAATTGATGAATATAAATTCGGGCAGTTTATTACTTATAATAAATTAAATTTTGCGGTTATTAATATTGATGACAAAAATAGGGATATAGATACCCATGTTGTAATCAAGTCTCTGGCAAATACAATACAAGGTTATTATAGAAAATTGTCTGTTAAAACATTAAGTGATAATACCAGTGTTGTTGAACTAAGTATTGTTGATCCGGTAAAAGCAAGAGCAGAAGATTTTTTAAACTCTGTGATTAGAAACTATAATGAGGATGCAGTTAAAGATAAAAACCAGATTTTTAAAAACACCTCTCGTTTCATAGAAGAAAGATTGAAGATAATCTCTACAGAATTAGATACTGTCGAGAAGAAAGCAGAGAACTATAAAAAAGAAAATCGAATTACAGATATAATATCTGAAGCAGGTTTATTCTTACAGAATGCTACAGAATTTGAAAGGAAGTTAATAGATGCCGGTACTCAAATAAAAGTAGTCGAATCTTTGAAGGAAGATGTTATTAAAAACCCTAAAACAGAGCTTATACCCGGTAACATTCTTACCACAAATGCTGCGGATGCAAGTAATGCTCCATTGCTTATAGAGGAATATAATAACATTATATTACAACGAGAAAAATATCTTCCGGGAGCAGGACCTGATAACTTAAATGTAAGAGAGATAGATACGCAGCTCGAAGCGCTCAAGAATAATATAATTTCCAGTCTTGACAGATTAATCAATACCTTGGAAATAAACCAAAGAGAACTGATAAGGCAACAGAATAAAACCAGTAGTAAAATTTCCGAAGTTCCTACACAGCAGCGCGAGTATAACATTATACAAAGACAACAAACTATAAAAGAAGCACTGTATCTGTTTCTTCTTCAAAAAAGAGAAGAAACAGCTATATCTTTAGCATCGACAGCACCCAATTCAAAAATTATTGATTCTGCTTTGGCGTCAAACATACCGGTTTCTCCCAAAGGAAGTTTAATTTATCTTTTTGCATTTTTCTTAGGAGGCGTTATACCTTTTTCAATTCTGTTTGTCAGAAATCTATTGGATACTAAAATTCATGGATCAAGAGACCTCAAAAACTTATCAATACCCTTTTTGGGTGACGTTCCGAGAACGGAATCCAGCAATGAGTTGATAAGCCTAAACAGTAGATCAAGTACTGCAGAGTCATTAAGGATTGTGAGAACCAATCTTGAATTTATGCTGAGCCAAGTACCCGAGGGTATTGCAAAAACTATATTTGTTACCTCTACAATACCAAAAGAAGGAAAAACATTTATATCAGTAAATCTTGCTACAACCATTGCATTATCGGGTAAAAAAGTTATGCTTATAGGTATGGATATCAGAAATCCTAAATTGGATGAATATATTGATTTACCTTCAAAAGGTTTAAGTAACTATTTGTCAACCAATAGTACAAATTTGGAAAGCTATATTGTTAAACAACAAGGGTTTGATAACTTTGATGTACTGCCTCCGGGTATTATACCACCTAATCCTGCAGAATTGCTTATGAGTTCAAAAATCAGCGAACTATTTAACAGATTAAAATCAGAATACGATTATATTATTGTTGATACTGCCCCTGTTAGCTTAGTTACTGATACTTTGGTTGTGGCTAAGTATGCCCACTCGGTAGTATATGTGGCGAGAGATGGACATCTCGATAAACAAATGCTTAACATACCGCAAATGCTGTATGAAGATAAAAAACTTCCTAATATGGCAATCCTGCTTAATGATACACACCAAAAACGCGGCTATGGTTATGGCTACGGCTATGGCTACGGATATGGTTATGGCTACGGATATGGCTATGGAGCTGAAGTTAAAAAGAGATCCTTGTTAGATCGAATTTTTGGAAAAAATAAATAAATGTAAAATTTACTCTTTATAAAAAGTAACTCCTGTTTTAAAGTTTAAAACGGGAGTTATTATTTAGTACCTTTTCTAAGTTTGAATACTTTTTTAGTAAAACAGTATTTTTTAAAGACTCTGCATGACGGGTATGATGTACATCAGAGCCACTATAATCTATCATACCTTCTTCAAGGAGCATTTTGGATATATCCAGAACTTGCTTTCCGTAGTAGCCCGTGACTGACAATAGATTGATTTGGAACAAGCAACCTGCTTTTTTCAGTTTTTTGTATGCCTCCAGGTTATTATAGTAAAAAACATATCGCTCCGGGTGTGCCAGTATTGGTTTATAACCTTCCAGTTGCAATTCGAAAAGTACCTCAAACAATTGCATTGGCGGGTTTAGGTAAGACATCTCTACCAGTACATAATTATCTTTTAAAGTAAGCAGTTGTTCCGATTTAAATAGCGAAGCAAAAGTATCGTCTATTAAATACTCAGCAGCAGCCCTAAAAGGCACATTAATATTGTTTTCTTTCTGATGGTTTATCGTTATTTTTTCCTTAGTCCTGATACCTTCGGCAGTATTGTTCCATACCCCTGTCAGTATATGCGGAGTGGTTATAAACTGACCAAAGCCATAATCCATTAATGTAGTTATTAACCTATCAGAATCTTCTTCGTCTTTTGCGCCATCATCTATACCGGGCAACAAGTGCGAGTGGATATCTACATATCCATCAGGTATAAGGTCAGTAAGTCGGGTTTTAGGTTTATTAAATAAAAACAAAATGCCAAAAATTTTTAATTATACTAAGCAAAAGTAAAATAAAATAACTATGTATAGTGTTTTAGGTTGTTTTAAGTAACTGTTTTTTAGCTTTTAGTATAACGTGTAAAAGCACTATGCCATTTAATAGTATAATAGGTATCATAATAAAAATATGAGGCTTGTTAAGCATGTATATTATATAGATTAGCAATAATGCCATGCATGCATATGCAGTAATTTGTATAGCCTTTGCTTTATTAGCTATACTAAAGAAAGCTAATAATAAAAATAGTGGGTTTATGAGTAGTGTATTGTAATTCTGTGTTATCTCATTATGGAAAGAATAGAACCCCACAGTTAAGAAAAATATACCCAATAAGCCTGTTATAATCATATATGTTAGCCTAACAGTCTTATTCTTGACAAAAAGCATTAATATAATCATTACAAAGGCAAAACTGTAAAAGCTATTCCATACTGAACTTTCCTGAATTTTACCATTACTTTCCACTATTGTAACAGCAGGTTTTGCCAGAGGCTTTCCATTAATGGAGGTGTTTTCTATACCTTCTTTCAACTCCAGAGGCAAAAAAAGCTTATCGGCTGTTTTATCCGTTTTATAGCCAAAAATGAGATTGATACCCAGTTTTTCATAGAAATGGTTATCGAGATAGCCATATAAAATTTCCCGATTGGTTTTACCCTTATCAGGTGTTTCCATTGATATTTCTCCTTCAATATTTGCAGCAATAATATCGGCAACCATAGTGGTACAGTTACGGTCTATGAATTTGTAAGTATAAAACCTCCTGTCTGATAGCAGTATGCTGTTTAGCTCACTAAAAATGCGCTGTTTTTGTGCAGTGCTCAAAAGTAACTCCTGCTCATATACAGCTCTTTCTAAATAAATATACTCTGCAATAAAATCATTATACGAGCTGATGGATACAAAATATTGTAAATCGCCCTTTATAAATTTCAGGTAAAAATTAGGAGTACTAAAATCAAATGAACCAAAATTATATACCACATCCATTCCTGTGTTTGTGTCGGCTATTCTAATAGCCGTATGCCCAAAAACGGAATACAATTCTTCACCCGGGTCGCAGGTTAGTAATGTTATTTTTGCCTGTTCCGAAAGGGGTAATTGTGCAAAAGTTTTTGAAGATATGAAAAATGATAACAGCAGGAGTAGGATAGTAATAAAACGTTGCATCAGGATTTGGTTTTTAGCGTATAAAGTTACCCAAATCTACTTTAAGAGAAAAAATATTTGAATAAAGAGCAGCACTTTGATCCCCAATGTCCGTAAGGGCATAATCTATAGAAATTCCCCTGTATTTAAAACCCAAACCAATATTAGGCTGAAAGCCTAATTTATCTGAGCCGTCTATCTGTGTAATGGTCTGGAAGTTGCCCACACCACCTCTTAAAAATACCAAATCGATGTACCCAAACTCAAAGCCAACAGCAGGATCTATACTTACCGCTTCGGTAGAAATAATATCATTAGTTTGTGCAAAGCGCATATTTAAATTGGCGGCAGCCAAAATACTGTAATCATAGCGTATCAGGAATTTTTTTGCAAAGCCAAGTTGTGCTTTGGGCAATGTTATTTCGGTAGTTTCGGGCAGTTCCTGATTTTCGCCCGGCACAGCATCACGAATGGTGGCATACTCTTCCTCATCAATGCTCCATACATTATAAGTTGTAGTTATATCACGAAGCATTAAGCCTATTTTCCATTCATTTTTAGTTTGATATTGTAGCCCGATATCGAAACCAAAGCCCCATGAGTTGGCAAAATCGCCAATTATCCTGCGTATCACTTTGGCATTAATACCGTAGTTTAAACCATCCAGCGGTAGCGACCGTGCGTAAGATAGTGTAACACCATAATCGGCAGTAGAAAAAAGGCTTATTCGATTATAATCAATATTACCTTCGCTGTCTATAAGTTGAGTAGTATTCAGGATATCGTCAACCCCAAAACGTATTATTGATATACCAAATGCCGAGCGATTGTCTATAGGCATGGCAAAGCCTGCATAATCATACTGTGCTATATTGGCAAAGTAACTGGCGTGCATAAGGGCAATCTGTTTATCTTCTACATGTATAAGCCCTGCAGGGTTCCAGTATCCTGAGTTCACATCATTAGTATGCCCTGTAACGGCATTGCTCATACCTAATGCAGCCGCATCTACCCCAATATTCATAAACTCGTTAGAATACTTTGCAACAGACTGGGCATAAGTATATAGTGATAAAAAAAATGATATAATTAAAAGAAACTTTCTCAACGCTGTTATTTTGTGCAAATATTACATAAAAATCTCAATTACTAAACTCTAATTCAATTAACTTATTGTGTTAACTTTGCGTTGTAAAAAATTATATACAATGTCTGTTATCAAACAAATACCCAATTTCATTACGCTCCTTAACCTTACTGCAGGGCTTGTTGCCCTTGTATATGCTTTTGATACCAATTTACAAATGGCATTTATATGGGTGTGTATAGGTATATTTTTCGATTTTTGGGATGGTTTTTTTGCCCGTATTTTAAAAGCGCAAAGCGCTATAGGGCTGCAACTCGATTCGCTTGCCGATATGGTTACCAGTGGAGTAGTACCCGGAGTGGTTATGTACAAGTTGCTTGAAAATATACAGGAATTGCATGATGATTATAACCTGAGTGCGGATAATTACTATCTGGGTATGTTACCCTATGTTGGGTTTATAATCACGTTAGCATCCTGTTACAGGCTGGCAAAATTTAATGTTGATACCCGACAGACAGATTCTTTTATAGGGTTGCCTACTCCTGCAAACGCACTGTTTATACTGAGCCTTCCTGTAATACTAAACCATTCTGATGGTTCAGGGTTTATATTCGAATCGCTTAGCAACCCGTATATACTGGTAGGTATTAGCCTGCTTAGTGCATTTTTGTTAAATGCCGAGATACCCCTGTTTTCGCTCAAAGTAAAATACTTTAACTGGCATACTAATAAAATACAGTTGATTTTTCTTGTGTTTTCAGCATTGTTATTATTCTTTTTTGAGTATTTAGGTATCCCGCTTATCATACTTTCGTATGTTATACTTTCTTATATTAATAATAAATTTATAGAAAAGTCTGTATAGTACATGAAGCGTCCTGCGCCATCCAAAAAAGCACCTTTGCCTAAAAGACCTCAAACCAAAAGAAAGCCTGTAAAGAAGAAGAAAATTTCTGTTTGGAGTAAGGTAAAACGGTGGACGATTGTTTTTTTTGTCGCGGTTATTCTCCTTGCCGGTTATAAATACCGTAATGGCTTGTTGTATTATCTGGGTTTTAAAACAGATAAGCACAGTAAAGCATTAACTAAAGAAGAACGCAAACTTGCCGACCTGCGTATTTATGAAATAGTAGGACGTCATAAAGATAAAATATTTGGTATTGATATTTCAGAATATCAGGGTACAATAGGCTGGAATGAGCTACAGCAAGCCGAAGAAGAATTTCCTTTACACTTTATATTCATCCGTGCTACAGCAGGTAAAGATAAAACAGACAGCAAGTTTAAGAAGAACTGGAAGCACAGTAAAGAAAACGGTTATTTGCGTGGAGCATATCATTACTATCGTCCTGATGAGAATTCTATTATACAAGCCAATAATTTTATTAAAACGGTACAACTTACCAAAGGCGACTTACCGCCCGTGCTTGATATTGAGAAAATACCCAGAACACAAAGTTTGGACAGCCTTAAAACAGGTTTACAACGATGGCTGGACATAGTAGAGCGCCACTATGGCGTTAAACCTATTATATATAGTGGAGAGAGTTTTTATACCGATTTCTTGAAAAAAGAATTTACCGATTATAACCTGTGGATAGCCAATTACAGCTTTTTTGAAGAGGAGATACACAAAGAATGGCTTTTTTGGCAATTTACCGATAAAGCCCAAATAAAAGGTATTGACGGGAATGTGGATGTAAATATTTATAATGGAAACTTAGAGAGTTTGATGGAGTTGGTAATTTCTGGTAAATAAGATTTTTAACCACGTGTAGAATACAATAGTATTAACACAATCTTCCGAATATTCTTTAAATCGGATATTATTTTCAAAAACAAATTAGATGAGTGCGAACATTATTGCCCGCCTTATAAATCTATTTATTTATATTTGTTTTTTGACAATATTATAACATATGCCAAAACCTACAATTACTAAGCCCTATAAAGATATTGCAGGCTTACACGCTGACGATAATAAGAATTTAATAGAATTTATTAATGCAAACAGTGCAGACTTTGACTCTATAAAATATCTTTTAGCATTTGCCGACGATGTAGAAATTACACGCGAAACTGCCTGCAAGGCACTATTAAAATATATGCTTGTAGAGCGCTGCTATTTTGATGGTGAGGAGGCAGGGAATGAACTGCAAAGAACAAACACTAAAGCCAAATATGGCTTATTTGACTTTGATTATAATTTGCCGGATGTTGCGGGGGAATATGATGAAAAGAAGTTTGCACTTATGGATACTGTTGTAACACATACATGCTCACCCGAGAGCAAGTGCTCTAGCTGTAATGGTAATGGCGTTTGCAATACATGCCGTGGCAAGAGGAGCAAAGTATGTACACATTGCCGTGGCACTGGTTTAAAAAAGCGTAAGCCCGGACCAAAAAGTGATTTGGACATATTAATGGGAGATAACTGCTTTTGGTGTAGTGGCGATGGACATATAGATTGCAGTAGCTGCAATGGTATGGGACAATGTACAGGCTGTGCCGGCATGGGTCGGATTATATGCCCTAAGTGCGATGGTACAAGTTATTACCAGACTTTTAAAGGATATAGGACAGCTTTTAAAAATTATACTAAAGATTATTATTTTGTAAACGATTCAAACCTGATTGATGCGCTTAAAAAAACAGAAAACACCTCCTTTTTTGATGATGATTTGGTAGAGTGGAGTAAGGAAGATGAAATAATATATGATAACCGCGATAGTTTAATCTCAGAAAACGAATATGTAAAAGATGTATTTAATGAACTTGATGATTTTACAAAACAATATAAAAATACAAGATTGGGTCGCGTAAGCTCTTCTTTAGAAAATGTACCCATTACAAAAGTCTCATTTTCATTTGAAGGGAAGCCTTACACGCTATATGTATTAGGAGAAAACAATATTTGCTATTATACAGAGCTTCCTAAAAGCCACACTTATAAGCAAGGCTGGTTTAGCCGGTTGATAAGCAATTTTACCAAAAAAAGCAGGCAGGCTGCCTTTATGTACATAGCAGGTTATATGTTTAGGGCAGATAATGAAACGCAGGCTGCCGAGAAAGAACTGTTTGATAACCTTTTAGATGAAATGAAGATTAGTAAATCGAAAAAGGAAAAAGTAACTTCCGGCCTTACAAGAACCTACAGCCTGGACGAGATAAGACCATATATAAAAGGTGTAAGGAAAGACAGGAGAAGCCTGATTTTTGCGTGGCATTGCGCTATTAGCAACAAAGAGGCAACTGCGGAGGAAGAAAAGGCATTTAAAAAACTGGCAGAATTATTTAAAGTTTCCGAAGAAGAAGTTAAAACAATACAGCACAAAGCGCAGCAGTTTAGTGGGCTTACAAACGAACAAATGCTGGACGAATATTTTAGATAGTTATGAATTCAAAGTTATTTAAAGCAGCAAAATCAGGTAATATACGTTCATATCGTCAAAGTCTCACAGAAGTTGATGATATTAATATTACAGACGAAGATGGCAATACATCTCTAATGATAGCCTGTGCATATGGACATACGTCGCTTGCCAAGTTTATTATTTCTAGAGGCGCAAATATAGATATGGAAAATCATGAGGGAATGACAGCTTCTAATTTTGCGATTCAATCTGAAAATGAAGAAATAATAAAACTGTTTAAACCACAGTATAAATCGTCAGAGATATTTGAAAGTCCATATAAAAAACTTGTAAACAACATACAGAGTATAATAGATGATATTAATCCTATTATTAGTGATATGGAAGTTAATCATCGTGCTTATGTGATTGAGGATTTTACTAAAATATTGCTTTTGGCTACTAAAGGAGAAGAATTTGGAATATTGTATAAATTTGCTTTTGCTCTTTTATCTAGTACAATTGTTGGGGATGAAGATAGTAATTCGCTGGAATCATTAAAAACATTGCCGGAGGAAGAAATAGTAGAAATTTTTATTAAAATCTATGATAGTCAAAAAGTTTTTTTCTCTATGTTAGAGACCTACGATTGCGATTTTACTTTAAATTCATTTCCTTTATTTGATGAAGATGAGCTTAATGTTATAAAAAAAGCTCTTTATGAGTTTGCTGAAATAGTTGTAAAGGCTGATGGTACAGTAACAAAAGATGAGATAGAAAATCTAAAGGAAATAAATAACAATTATCTTGACCACATTAATAAAGAAGAGTCTAAATTAGATAAAAAGAAAAACTTTAAATCCCAAAAGACTGAAAATATATCGGCATTAGATGAACTTAATGATCTTATAGGTTTAGATAATATTAAGGAGGATATTAAATCACTTATAAATGTTATAAAAATTAATAGACTTAGGGATAAAGAAGGTCTTCCTCAATTTAAATCTTCCCTTCATGCAGTTTTTATGGGGTCTCCGGGTACGGGAAAGACTACCATAGCCAGAATTCTAGGTAGGATATATAGTGAGATGGAAGTTTTGTCAGGAGATAATTTTGTTGAAACTGACCGTAGTGGTTTAGTTGCCGGATATGTTGGACAAACTGCTATAAAAACAGATAAAGTTATTAAAAAAGCTATGAATGGTGTTTTATTTATAGATGAAGCCTATGCACTGAGCCAAAGTAATAGCAGTAATGATTTTGGACCGGAAGCAATAGCTGCTATCTTGAAAAGAATGGAAGACCATAGGGGAGATCTTGCAGTAATTGTAGCTGGTTATGAGAATGAAATGAATCATTTTATTAATTCAAATCCTGGTTTGCAATCTCGTTTTGGGAAGTATTTTTACTTTAAGGATTATGATGGGGATGAACTGACGCAGATATACTCAAAGATGGCAGAGAAAGCCGGTTTTATATTAACAGGAGCAGCGCATACTAAAGTAAAAGAGTTATTTACAATTTTATATGCTAATAAAGGAGATAAGTTTGGAAATGCACGCCTTGCACGGAATGTTTTTGGGACAAGTTTTACAAAGCATGCTAACAGAACGGCTCCTATAGCTCCCATTACACGTGAAATACTTACAACTATGGAAGAAGCAGATATACCTTTTGACGAGTTTGCAGGTAAATATATAAACTAAATATTATCCTCTTCCTTCATTTCAGCCTCTTCGATACGATGCTGAAAATCAAGTTTCTTTTTACGCAACTCAAAGTTTTGCCCTAAGTACACCTTACGCACCATTTCATCCTCTACCAGTTCTTCCGGCATACCTGCTTTTAGGATACCTCCTTCAAACATCAGATAAGTTTTATCGGTAATAGCAAGGGTTTCCTGTACGTTATGGTCAGTAATAAGAATACCGATGTTTTTATTTTTTAACTGTGCTACAATACGCTGAATATCCTCTACCGCTACAGGATCAACACCTGCAAAAGGCTCATCGAGCAAAATAAATTTCGGGTCGGTAGCCAGTGCACGTGCTATCTCGGTACGCCTGCGCTCACCACCCGATAGTAAATCGCCACGATTGGTACGAATATGTTGTAGCGAAAACTCATCAATAAGCGATTCCATTTTTGCCTCCTGTTCCTTTTTAGAAAGTTTAGTAAGCTGTAATACACTTAATATGTTATCCTCAATACTCAACTTACGAAAAACAGAAGCCTCCTGTGCTAGGTAGCCAATACCGTTTTGGGCACGCTTGTACATCGGGAAATTAGTAATTTCCATATCGTCAAGGTAAATTTTTCCGCTGTTAGGCTTTACCAACCCTACAATCATGTAAAATGAAGTGGTTTTACCGGCACCGTTAGGACCAAGAAGCCCAACAATTTCGCCTTGTTCTACCTGTACCGAAATGCCTTTTACAACACTACGCCCTTTATATGTCTTTACTAAATTATCTGCTCTTAAAATCATAGTTGTGTAAGGTTTATAACTGCCTATGCTTTGGAATTATCTTCTAATGCCTCCCAAAATTCGTAAGCTCGCCTCAGGTGTGGTATTACTATAGTACCGCCCACCAGCGTGGCTATACTCAAGGCTTCCATAACCTGCTCTTTGTTCAATCCCTCTTTATGGCAGGTTTCCAAATGATACTTAATACAATCGTCGCAACGCAGTACTGCCGAAGCTACCAACCCCAGCAGTTCTTTCGTCTTTACATCAAGTGCGCCCTCCATATAGGCATTGGTGTCAAGGTTAAAGATACGTTTAATAATTTTATTATTATCCGCCAATAACTTATCGTTCATTTTTTGGCGGTACTCATTAAATTCTTCTACTATATCAGCCATACATTATTGGGTTTTAGCTCTTTTTTCCATTCGTGCAGCTATAATGATACTTAGTTCATATAATATCATTAAAGGGATACTAACAATTATTTGGCTCACTACATCAGGCGGTGTTACTACGGCAGCCAATATCAGCATAATAACATAGGCATATCGCCTTCCGTTTCGCATTGTAGCCGCACTAATCAACCCTACCTTAGACAGGAAATACATTATAATGGGCAACTCAAAAATCAAGCCACACGATATAGCTGTTGTTTTTATAATACTGAGGTACGATTGTAGGTCGATATCATTTTTAACCACATTGCTTATTTGGTAATTGGCTAAAAAATTAAGTGATAACGGTGTAATAACATAATAGCCGAATAATACTCCTAAAAAGAAAAGTATGGATGTTGAGAATAAGAAGGCAACGGCATATTTACGTTCCGTATCATATAGTGCAGGTCGTATAAATTTCCAAAACTCCCATAATATGATGGGAAAGGCGAGTATAAAACCTGCTGCTATAGAGGTCCATATATCGGTAGAAAACTGCCCGTCCATAGTACGGCTTTGTATCTCAAACGGCAGTTTTTCCATACAAAAGCTCTTATCAAGATCATATTTATTTGCCAAGTCGCAAAAAAAGCGATAGGTAACAAAATCACCATTTACAGGGGCAAAAATAATTTCGTCAAAAATAAAATTGCTGAAAGTAAAAGCCACTGCACCGCAAATAGCTATGGCTAATGTGCTCCTTATTAATAACCAGCGCAACTCTTCCAAATGATCCATGAAAGACATTTCGCTTAGATTCTTCTTCTCTTTTTTTGCCATTTTTTAGATGATTCCTTCTTTTAGTATATCGTGCAGATGCAATATTCCTTTATATATACCATCATCTGCCACTACAAGTTGTGTAATAGCAAAGTTTTCCATGGTGTTAAGGGCTTCTGTTGCCATTGCAGTTGTTTTTATTGTTTTTGGGTTTCGGGTCATAATATCGGCAGCGGTAACGCCGGCTATATTATCCCTGTCATTAAGCATCCGCCTTATATCGCCATCGGTAATTATACCTACTATTTTTTCGTTTTCTAATACCGCTGTAACGCCAAGCCTTTTTTCAGATATTTCCACAATTGCTTTTTTAATACTGCAATCAGGACTTACCTGCGGTTTGTGGGTATCGTCCAGCATATCACCTACACGCAACAGCAATTTTTTGCCCAGTGCGCCACCCGGGTGGTATATTGCAAAATCTTCGCTCGTAAAACCCCTTAGTTCCATGAGGCATACCGCCAGAGCATCGCCTATTACCAACTGCGCCGTTGTACTGTTGGTAGGAGCCAGGTTGTTTGGGCAAGACTCCGCTTCTACATACGCATGCAGTACATAATCGGATTGTTTGGCTAAAAAAGAATCCTTATTCGCAGTCATACCTATAAGTACATTACCATAACGCTTTAACAAAGGTGCGAGTACTTTAATCTCAGGGCTGTTACCACTTTTAGAAATACATATAACTACATCGCCGGGCTGTACTATGCCAAGGTCGCCATGTATTGCTTCTGATGCATGCAAAAAAAGTGAAGGTGTACCTGTTGAGTTGAAAGTAGCCACTATTTTTGAAGCAATAATAGCGCTTTTGCCTATTCCGGTAACTACAACGCGACCTTTGCTGTTGTAAATTGTTTCTGTAGTTTTAACAAAATCAATGTCGATATATTGTACTAAAGCGGCAATGCTCTGACTTTCAGAAAGTATTGTTTTTTTGGCAGAAGCCATTATGGAGTCTGTATTTGTCAAACTTTGTTAATGTTTAAAAAGTTGTGCGTATTAAAGATTTTTGTATATTTAGGTTCTGCAAATTTATGTAAATTACTATTAATAAATAATGAAATCAACCGAAATTGACTTATATAAAGAGTTAAAAAAGTATTTTGGTTTTAACAAATTTAAAGGCCTACAGGAGGATGTTGTTACGAGTATAATTTCCGGTCACAATACATTTGTTATCATGCCTACAGGCGGCGGGAAGTCATTGTGTTATCAATTGCCTGCGCTGGTACTGAATGGTACTGCCATTGTAGTTTCGCCCCTAATTGCCCTTATGAAGAATCAGGTAGATGCTATTCGCAGCCTCTCTTCAGAGTTCGGGGTTGCTCATGTGCTAAACTCCTCGCTTACCAAAACCGAAATAAATCAAGTTAAGCAAGATATAACCTCAGGGCTTACAAAACTTTTATATGTTGCTCCCGAATCTCTTACAAAAGAGGAGTATGTAAACTTCCTTAAAGGTGTTGATATTTCTTTTGTAGCTATTGATGAAGCGCATTGTATATCAGAATGGGGGCATGATTTTCGCCCGGAGTACCGTAACCTGAGAAATATAATAAAACAACTGGGCGATGTGCCTGTAATAGGGCTAACGGCAACCGCCACGCCCAAAGTGCAGGAAGACATACTGAAAAACCTTGATATGCCCAATGCCAATACTTTTAAGGCATCATTTAACAGACCGAACCTATACTATGAAGTGCGGACTAAGACAAAAAATATAGAGTCGGACATCATCCGCTTTGTCAGGCAGTATAAAGGCAAATCAGGAGTTATATACTGTCTTAGCCGTAAAAAAGTAGAAGAAATAGCACAGGTACTACAAGTAAACGGTATCAGCGCGGTGCCCTATCATGCAGGATTAGATGGTAAAACCCGTGCCAGGCATCAGGATATGTTCCTTATGGAAGATGTAGATGTGGTAGTGGCAACCATTGCCTTCGGTATGGGTATCGATAAGCCCGATGTACGTTTCGTTATTCATCACGATATACCCAAGTCGCTCGAAAGTTATTATCAGGAAACCGGTCGTGCCGGTCGCGACGGGGGCGAGGGACATTGTTTAGCCTATTACTCCTATAAAGATATTGAAAAGCTTGAAAAATTCATGTCGGGCAAACCCATAGCGGAACAAGAGATAGGCTATGCATTATTGCAAGAAGTTGTAGCGTATGCAGAAACCTCAATGTCACGAAGAAAATTCCTGCTCCATTATTTCGGAGAAGAATTTGATGAAGAAACAGGCGAAGGTGCCGATATGGATGATAATGTGCGTAACCCGAAAAAGAAAGTTGAGGCAAAAGGCCAGGTAGTAACTTTACTGGAAACCGTTAGGGAAACACGCCAATCCTATAAAGCTAAAGAAGTTATATTTACCCTTTTGGGTAAAGTAAATGCGGTTATAAAATCTCATAGAACAGATGCACATCCTATATTTGGTAAAGGAGCAGCCTTTGATGAAAAATTTTGGATGGCACTCATAAGACAAGTATTGGTAGAGGGATACCTCTCTAAAGATATAGAATCGTATGGTGTTATAAAACTTACGCCTAAGGGAGAAGAGTTTATAGCAAACCCTGAATCTTTTATGATGAGCGAAGATCACGATTATGGTGAAAAGGATGAAGAAACTGCGGTAACTACATCAAAATCTTCGGCAGTGTTAGATGAGGTACTTATCGGAATGCTGAAAGACTTGCGTAAAAAAGTAGCTAAAAAACTGGGTGTACCGCCGTTTGTGGTTTTCCAAGACCCCTCGCTGGAAGATATGGCGTTAAAATATCCTATTACGGTAGAGGAATTAAGCGGCGTGCATGGCGTAGGCGAAGGTAAAGCTAAGAAATACGGTAAAGAATTTGTGGAACTTATAGCCCGTTATGTAGAGGATAATGATATTATGCGACCCGATGACCTTGTAGTAAAATCGACAGGAGCAAATTCGGGACTTAAATTGTATATTATCCAGAATATTGACAGGAAGCTCTCTTTAAATGATATTGCAAAGGCAAAAGGGCTTGATATGGATGCTTTGCTTAAGGAAATGGAGCAGATAGTATATTCCGGAACACGACTTAATATTAAGTACTGGATAGACGAAATACTGGACGAAGACCAGCAAGAGGAAATTCAGGATTATTTCATGGAATCGGAATCAGATAATATAAAAGCTGCCCTTAAAGAATTTGACGGCGATTATGATACCGAAGAGCTGCGACTGATGCGTATTAAGTTTATCAGCGAAGTAGCTAATTAAGCCCCCTAACCCCCAAAGGGGAATTTTTAACGATTGAAGATGAAATAACATGATATGAAGCCGAAACTCTAAGTTTCGGCTTTTTTATTGATACGATTTTCCCTCTTTGGGGGTCAGGGGGCTATCTCCCCCCTATGCGGTTTTAAAGCATCGCGCACGGGTATCATAAAATCATCAGTTACTACCATCCATGCAATAGCATGCATCTCATTTATACTATCAAAACCCGTAATATTGAGCGGTAATTTTTCTATAGCAATATATTCTTTAAGGTGTATTTCGTGATGTTCGGCAGTTTTTGCCGAGGCAGGACCGCGAAAATCCCATATTAGTTTTATTTTTCTCATTATAAATCCCAAAGTTTAAAGCTGTAAAGTTATAAACTTTGTCATCAAAATAAATATCTTTGAAGTAAACAGATTCTTTATGCGATATACATACTATCTGGTTGTATTAGTTACAACACTTTCCTTTTCTCAGGAGTTAACCATAGAACGTGCCAATGGTCTTGCCGGCTTACCGCTTAAATGCCTCCAGCAGGAATATCCCAACAAATTAAGCCAGTTACTTGCCGACTCCACAGAGATAGCCGGCCCTAAAGTTTTGCACCCTGCTTTTTATGGCTGTTTCGACTGGCATTCCTCAGTACATGGGCATTGGAGTTTAGTATATTTATTAAAACAATTCCCAAATCTTGACAGGAAAGAAGAAGTTATTAGCAAACTCATAATAAACTTATCTAAAGAGAATATCGCACAGGAAATAGCATACCTGAGTAAAAAGCACGAAAAGTCTTTTGAGCGTACCTATGGCTGGGCATGGCTATTAAAATTGCAACAGGAACTGGATACGTATAATGAACCTTTTGCAAAAAAAATAGCCGATAACTTACGACCCTTAAGTAATATAATTGCTGAACGTTATATTGAGTTTTTACCCAAGTTAAACTATCCGCTAAGGGTGGGTACACATACCAATACTGCTTTTGGGATGTCGTTCGCATGGGACTATGCCATTCATACCAAGAATGTTCCGTTACAAAACAGTATTAGGGAAAATGCGTTACGACTGTTTAAAAACGATGTGGATTGCCCTTTTATATGGGAACCCAGCGGTACTGATTTTCTTTCCCCTTGTATGGAAGAGGCAGGGATTATGCAACGCATACTGCCTGAAAAGGAATTCCTGAAATGGCTGAAAGATTTTGCTCCCCCGCTTTTCAATAAAAATTACGATTGGGAGCCGGGTAAAGTATCTGACAGGAGCGACGGGCATTTGGTACACCTTGATGGGCTTAACTTTAGCCGTGCCTGGAACTTTTATCGTCTTGCCAACCAATACCCTAAGCAATTAGGGCACTTGAAAGCCCTTGCCAATAAACACCTTATGCACTCATTACCCGCTATAGTAGATGGCGATTATGCAGGCGAGCATTGGTTGGCAAGTTTTGCATTATATGCTTTTGAGGAGAAGGGCAAGTAGCTTTCAGTAATCGGTCTCAGCATTCAGTTTAAACTCCTTCCCGTCATTGCGAGTGTAACGCATTGGGGCGTGGCAATATCTATGATATGAAAAGAGTGCTTGGTTCTTCTCAATGACAAAAAATGTCTTAATTTTGCGCCATGCCAAGAGAACTCCAGATACAGGTTGCCCCGGAGGTTGCTGCACAAATGCCGTTACTTACCGATCATGTTGCTAAGCTAATGCATATCAGCCCAAGTGAAATAAACCATTTGGTAATACTAAAACGCTCTATAGATGCCCGCCAAAAAACAGTAAAAATAAACCTGAAAGTAGCGGTATATTATCATGAAGAGTATCAGGAAACAGCCATACCCCTGCCGGAGTATAAAGATGTAAGCAATGCTCGTGAGGTAATTATTATAGGAGCAGGACCTGCGGGGCTATTTGCAGCATTACAGTTGATAGAACTGGGTATAAAACCCATTGTTTTAGAGCGTGGTAAAGATGTACAGGCACGCCGCCGCGACCTGAAAGCCATTAACCGCGACCATATTGTAAACCAAGATTCTAACTACTGTTATGGCGAAGGCGGTGCCGGAACCTATTCTGACGGAAAACTTTATACCCGTTCTAAAAAACGTGGCGATGTTGACAGGATACTCCGCCTGTTTGTAGCCTTTGGTGCATCGCCCGATATACTGGTAGAGGCACATCCGCATATTGGGACAAACAAACTACCGAATATTATTAAAGCCATACGCGAAAAAATAATCGAACATGGCGGAAAGGTATTATTTGATACCCGAGTTACCGATATAGTAGTAAAAGGCAATAGGGTAGAAGGTGTTACTACCCAAAATAATGATAGTATTAAAGCAAATAAAATAATACTTGCCACAGGACATTCTGCTCGGGATATATTTGAATTATTAGACCGAAAAAAGATATATATAGAGGCAAAACCCTTTGCGCTTGGCGTTCGGGCCGAGCATCCGCAGAGCTTGATAGACAGCATTCAATACAGTTGTGATATTACTACAGGCAGGGGCGATTATTTACCGCCATCGCCTTACTCCATTGTAAAACAAGTAAGAGGCAGAGGAATGTACTCTTTCTGCATGTGCCCCGGTGGGGTTATCGCGCCCTGTGCTACCAGCCCCGGCGAGGTGGTAACCAATGGTTGGTCGCCCTCCAAGCGCGACCAGGAAACAGCCAACTCGGGTATAGTAGTAGAATTAAAACTCGAAGACTTTAAGCCGTTTGCCAAATTTGGTGCTTTAGCAGGAATGGAATTCCAAAAAGCTATCGAGCAACAGGCATGGCATTTGGCGGGCGAAACGCAACGTGTGCCTGCACAGCGTATGGTCGATTTTACGCAAAGCAAAGTATCGATAGATATTCCTAAAACCTCCTATGTTCCGGGTACTACTTCGGTAGAATTAGGGCAGGTGTTTCCTAATTTTATTACACAAACCTTATGCGAAGGCTTTATAGAGTTCGGTAAATCAATGCGCGGTTACCTTACTAACGAAGCCATACTGCACGCACCCGAATCGAGAACCTCATCGCCGGTACGCATTCCGCGCGATGCTGAAACACTGGAGCATGTACAAATAAAAGGGCTGTATCCTTGTGGTGAAGGGGCGGGCTACGCGGGCGGTATTATCTCGGCAGCTATAGACGGAGAGAAGTGCGCATTGAAGTGTGTTTAAAATATTGCATGAACAGTAATCAACTTTCTGAACTTTCAAAATTTTTGAACGATAATTAACACGCGTTCAACATATTGTTGCTTTACCATTTAGTAAATTTGTTGAACAAAATACGTACTACTATGGCAACAAAAAAAATAAAAACACCGACTAAATCAGACATTATAGCGAGATATACGGACTATTGCCTTATGAATGGCAGTCGCCCGGCTACGGTATATAAGTTTGCTAAAGATAATGGCTTTGAGGAGGCTGATTTTTATGCCTTTTTCAATTCTTTCGAAACATTAGAGCATCACTATTTTACAGAGATGTTTACCTATACACTCGAAATGTTGCAGCAATCGCCCAATTATGCGGAGTATGGCGGCACACAAAAACTATCTGCTTTTTACTTTACCTTTTTTGAATTGGCAACAGCAAATCGCAGTTTCATCATGTACCTTATGGACAACGACAATTCATCGTTGCGTAGCCTGCTTAAAATGAAAGAACTTCGAAAAGTGTTTACTGCCTATGCTGCCGAAGTGCTGGATAAACCTTTTGAGATGCAAAATGAACGTGCAGACAAGGCACAAAGTAATGCACTTCGCGAAGCGGCATGGTTACAATTCCTGTCGGTATTTAAATTCTGGATGAAGGATACCTCGCCCGGTTTTGAAAAAACAGATATATTTATCGAAAAATCGGTAAAAGCATCGTCAGACTTGGTGTATAACACACCATTGCAAAGCCTGTTTGATTTGGGCAAGTTTTTATGGAAAGAAAAATTTACAGCTTAATATATGAAAAGGCTGGATTCCATTCCCGTTAATAAAATAGAACGGGTTAGCAAACTGGTAACCACCGGAGTAAAAGTAGGTGGTAATTACCTGAAATATTATGGTAAGAAAATGGTAAACCCGGAGCTTACCAAAGATGAGCTGCATGAAGATAATGCTGCTGATATTTATGACGGGCTTAAAGAACTAAAAGGTAGTGCCCTAAAGGTAGCGCAAATGCTTAGTATGGAAAAAAACCTGCTGCCGCAAAGCTATGTAGATAAGTTTTCGCTAAGCCAATTCTCTGTACCGCCACTTTCGGCACCATTAGTAATGAAAACCTTTAAAAAATACTTTGGCGTAGAGCCTTATGTATTATTTGATGAGTTTGATTCAGAAAGTATAAACGCAGCCAGCATAGGGCAGGTACACAAGGCAAAAAAGGGTGGTAAAGACCTTGCCGTAAAAATACAATACCCTGGTATCAGGGAGAGTATAGGTACTGATATTGCAATGGTAAAACCTATTGCCATACGTATGTTTAACCTACAGGGAACATCTGATGAGTACTTTCAGGAAATTGAAGGGAAGTTGATGGAAGAAACCAATTACACACTGGAACTGCAACAAAGTGAAGCTGTGCGAAAGGCTTGCGGTATATTACCTGACTTAAAATTTCCGCAGTACTATCCCGAACTATCGTGCGAAAAGATTATTACGATGGACTGGATGGAAGGCAAACATTTATCGGAATGGACTAAGGAAGAACACTCGCAGGAAGAGCGCGATAAAGTAGGGCAAACGCTGTATGATTTTTATATGTACCAAATACATGGTCTTAAAAAATTTCATGCTGATCCGCATCCGGGCAATTTCCTTATTGACAACGAAGGGAACCTTATCGCTATTGATTTTGGCTGTATGAAGGCATTACCACAAGATTTTTATGAGCCGTATTTTGAACTGATACAACCGGCTACTCTTGCAGATGATGCTATTTTTAAAGAAAAGCTATATCAGCTCGATGTATTGCATAAAGAAGATTCGGCAGAAGATGAGGCTTATTTCTTCAATTTATTTAAAGAATTATTAACCGTATTTGTAGAGCCTTATAACCATACACATTTCGATTTTGGTAAACCGGACTTTAGTAATGCAATAGCAGCACTAAGCGAGAAATTTGCTAATGATAAAACATTACGCAAAATGAATGGTAATCGGGGTTCAAAACACTTTATATATGTAAACCGTACCTTTTTCGGACTATACAGTTTGTTGTTCGACCTCAGGTCGCGGATTGATATTTATGCCTTCGAAAAATACCTCAAGTAAAGGGAATAAATCGTATCTTCCCTCTAAGATATGCCCTGTTTGTTGTCGGGAGTTTACCTGGCGTAAAAAATGGGCAAAAAACTGGGAGGCGGTAAAATATTGCAGCGATGCCTGCCGTAATAAATAATCTTTATGTTTTTAGAATTTATATTGATTGAAGACCCGCTACATGCGGGTTTTTCTTTACAGCAAAATAAAATACTGATACTATTTAAACAATATGTTTTTAATTTTTTACAACCGATAAAGGTTAGCGGTATATCGCCTGTATTTCCCCGAATAATTTCTTATTTTTGAGAGCTATAAGCATACTATGACAGAAGAAAAAGTAATATTGGTAAATGAGAAGGACGAGCAAATAGGGCTCATGCCTAAAATGGAGGCACATGAAAAAGCATTGTTGCACAGAGCTTTTTCGGTATTTATACTCAACTCTAAAAATGAAATTATGCTGCAACAGCGCGCAGCGCAAAAATACCATTCGCCTTTGCTATGGACTAACACCACTTGTAGCCACCAGCGCGAGGGAGAAACCAACTTGCAGGCGGGTAACCGCAGACTGATGGAAGAAATGGGGATACAGACTGAACTGAAAGAATTATTCTCATTTATATACAAAGCTCCTTTTGATAACGGTCTTACTGAGCACGAACTGGATCATGTAATGATAGGCTATTATGATGATACCCCCAATATTAACAAGGAGGAAGCAGAGAGTTGGAAATGGATGGGTATAGAAGCCGTAAAGGAAGATATGAAAGCCAACCCGGATATATACACCGCGTGGTTTAAAATAATATTTGATGAGTTTTATCATTATCTCGAAGAACATAAAAATCCAATTCAATAAAGCTTTATGAAAGTAACCGTAAGCAGAAAAGCCCACTTTAATGCCGCGCATCGCCTGTACCGTCCTGACTGGACGGAGGAGCGTAATGATGCTGTTTTCGGGAAGTGTAACAACCCCAACTTTCATGGTCATAACTACGAACTTATTGTGAGTGTAACGGGCGATATAGACCCCGAAACGGGGTATGTTATAGATATAAAAGTATTGAAAGATATTATTAAGGACCAGGTAGAGGATGCGTTTGACCATAAGAACCTGAACCTTGATGTACCTGAATTTGCAGACTTGAACCCTACTGCCGAGAATATTGTAGTAGTAATATGGAACAGGATAAGAAAACGCATAGACGTGGCTATGGAACTGGAAGTAGTACTATATGAAACCCCGAGAAATTTTGTAACCTATAAAGGAGAGTAATATGGAATTGTATCCGTTAATTTTTGAACCCATCCTGAAAGACAGGATTTGGGGAGGTACTAAGCTTAGGAGTGATTTAGGCAAAAATATACCTACTGAAACCACCGGCGAAAGCTGGGAGCTATCGGATGTTTCGGGTGATGTGAGTGTGGTAAAAAACGGTGTTTATGAAGGTAAGCCATTAACGGAATTAATGGATACTTACCCTGAAGCTATTTTGGGCAGCAGAGTATATAAACAATATGGTGCTCAGTTTCCGTTATTGTTTAAGTTTCTGGATGCACGCGACGATTTATCGATACAAGTTCACCCTAATGACGAACTGGCAAAAGAACGCCACAACTCATTTGGTAAAACCGAAATGTGGTATGTAATGCAGGCTGATGAAGGTGCAAGGATAATTGTAGGTTTCAAAGAAAAATCAAGCCCTGAAGAGTATGTGGCACATCTGGAAAATAAAAACCTTATTGAGATACTGAATGAAGTTCCTGTACAAGCAGGCGATGTTTTCTTTTTAGAAACAGGAACCATACACGCCATTGGTGCCGGTATTGTTATAGCCGAAATACAACAAACCAGCGATATAACCTACCGTATTTATGACTGGGACAGGGTAGATGCCAATGGTAACTCACGCGAGTTGCATGTACAACAGGCTCTCGATGCGATGAACTATAATACTACCGATACTAAAAAAGAATATACCCAAGTGCCCAACACGGGTAATATTATGGTAGATTGCCCTTATTTTACTACAGCATATTTCCCATTAATGGGTGAAGCAGCGGTTGAGAAAGACGGCAGTAGTTTTACGGTTTATATTTGTACTGAGGGTACATATACCCTTATGGTTAACGGAACGGAATACCGCTTTAAAAAAGGCGATACGATACTTGTTCCTGCGGGATTAAAACAATACTCGCTATCGGGAGAGGCAACGTTATTAGAAATATATATTTCTTAACAGCCTTTCTTAAAGTAATAGTTGTAATTTTGTACCGAAATTTTAATAAAAACAGAAAATGGCAAGCGTAAAAAATTTAAAAAAGGATATTAACTATGTATTAGGCGATATTATTGAGGCAGTTTACATTTGGGAGATGACCACTACAGGTAAACCAACACAAGAATCGGAGGCTGTAATAGATGAAGCTATTGCAACTTTTGATACACTTATCAAAAAAGTGAATCAAAAAGACGTAGAAAATCAAAAAGCACACTTTAAACAAATAAACCAGGAATTAGAACAGTCTGCTAAACAGCTTGTTGAAAAAGTGAATGCACTTTAGTAGAAAATAAGTTGTAAAAAGTATATAATTTTTTTTGGAAATTTGGGTTTCAAGATTATATTTGCACCCGAATTGAGATGCCGGTGTAGCTCAGCTGGCTAGAGCAGCTGATTTGTAATCAGCAGGTCGTGGGTTCGAGTCCCTCCATCGGCTCAATAATAAAAAAACGCTTCAGGAAACTGAAGCGTTTTTTTGTTTGTATTATGTTTTCTTCTTCTATTCAATCGAATCAGTTTCCTCAGCTTTTATATCTGCTACATATTTGGTAAGTAATTTTCCGTAATGCGATTTTGCCACTTCGGGAGTCATGCTTTTTTGTATAGTATCAAGGTAGATAACATTCGCATCATATATTTCAGAGAGTGCTAAGTACGGACCTAATTCATATTTAGCATGATTGAGTGCAAAATTCACTGTAAAAAGGTAACGCCTTTTTAAAAGCTGATCCATTTTTTGAGAAATGCTGTCAAGTTGTTCTCTGTTATTTTCCTGTGCTGCCTTTACATTCTTCTCTATAAGGTCAAGATTATCGCTTGTAAAGCGTTTTTTCATTTTTAGGAACTCTTCATACATCTTATGGTTTTCAGAGCCTGTAATCTTCGCTTTTGAAAAAAACGCATCAATGGTAGTTTCTATAGTCATTTCGCCGGGTTCGGCAAAAAACGGCAGGCTGTTATCTACCGAGTTGGTTTGCCCTCTGTCTAAAAACAAGTATAACATTTCAGGCGATTCCAGTTTTAAATGGCTTTCAAAAGATGACTGTCCGTTAATTATAATCGAGTCTATAGTTACCAGAGCAGTATCTCTTACATGCTGTATATAAAGTTTACCCTGTTTTAACCCTTTTACATATCCGGTAATATGCAGGTTGGTATCTGCGTGTTCATTTTTATCATTACAGGCGGTAAGCAGTAATATAGCAGCAGTAAGCAGCGGGAAAATTCTTTTCATATACGTGTAAATGTTATTTTTAAAATTTTCGCAAAGTAATGAAAATTATACTTTATGCTATAGGGGTTAAAGTAAAAAAGCTGCCAACAGGCAGCTTTTTGTTTAATCTTTTAAAATGCGTTTGGCTATTTTAATATTATTCCGATTGATAAAATCAACAATGAGTACACTGATATCAAAACGAGAACCATCGCCACCGCTTATTTGGCTGGCAAGAGAGGTTTCACTCTTTTTGGTTTTTATGGTATCATTTTTAGTTTCTCCGTTTCCATCTTCAACTTGGTATATAAAAGATGTATGAACAGAATTTGTTTTGCTTTTAGTTGTTTCTTTTTCCTTAGTACCTGCCATGGCTATTGCACTAAAGGCAAGCATAAATAGTAATAACGCATTTTTCATAATAAGTAGGTTTTGTTAGTAGTCTATAAAAATCAAGATTCCCCGAAAAGGGCAACCTTGAGTTGATTTATCCTTTAAGCCAAGATTCTCTTAGCTGTACTTTAACATCATTGCCACTTTGGTAGCCTTCTATTTCTTCCGTAGGCAATTGTACCTTTCCATTAAGTACTTGCTCTTTTTCATCTCTTTTTATGGTTACCGTTATAGGCTCTCCCTCTTTCCAGCTCATACTGTTCATAATCAGGTCGTAAATATTATCCAGATTGTATGCAGTATCATTTACAGAAAGTAATGCATCGCCTGCCTGAATGCCCAGACTGCTCATAAAGGTATTTCCTTCTATATTAGGTAATATTACAATTTCTTTAGCGGCATTTATGGTAACATAGGGTGTTTGCTCATTTTTAAGGAAAGGATTGCCGGGTTTTTCTACAATAGCTTTAGTTACTCCCATTTTGGCAAAGTATTCATCATAGGGTATTGGGGTAGATCCTGCCACATAAGTATTCAGGAATTCGCCAACAGCAGGATAGCTTAATGCTGTTATTTTTGTAAATAAATCTTCATCATTAAAAGGTTTATTACTGCCGTATTCATTTGATAAAGCCTGCATCAGGTCAAGAATTCCTTTTTCACCATTACTGCTTTCCCTCATTTCTATATCAATACACATGGCTATAAGTGCTCCTTTCAGGTAAACATTATAATAAGCATCTTTATAAGGCGCTTCTAATATATTTTTACTCATTTTGGTAAAGTTCATAGTCTCATCAAATTGTTTTGACTGTGCTACTTTCTCTGCCATACGGATGTAAAATTCTTCCTCAGTAATAAGTCCCTGATTTACCTGAAACAAATTAGCAAAATATTCGGTTACACCCTCATACATCCATAAATGCTCAGACATTTTAGGCGTATTGTAATTAAAAAAATGGATCTCTTTTGAGTGTACGCTTAACGGTGTTACAATATGAAAGAACTCGTGTGATACTACATCTTTAAGAGAAGAAAGTAATTGTTCCAGCGGCATAGCCTCAGGCATTACTACTGTTGTGGATGTGGTGTGTTCCAACGCTCCGAAACCTTTGGCATCATTACCTTCTATATCAGAAAGATATACTAATACGCTGTATTTTTTGGTGCTGTTTATAGCTCCTAAAAATCTCTTTTGTGCACGCATCATGGTTTCCATTTCAGGAGTAATGTCTTTTGCAGTTACTTTGCCTGTTGGCGAATAAACGCTGATAAGTATCTCCATACCATCTACCATAAAACTGGTATAGTCCGGTTTAGAATACATTATCGGATGATCTACCACCTCCGGATAGCGTGGAGCGTTAAAAACATCTATCTCATTACTGTCGTTAGTATCTACAAAAGAAGTTGCCCCCCATAGTGTAGCAGGGTGGGTTATGGTAAGCTCATAAGGCAGCTCACCCATATCTTCAAAATAGCCTATAAAACCGTGTGTGTTCAGTACAAAATTTTCGTTAGCGACAATATTAGTTCCCGCAGGCGAAAATATTTCGTGTGCCCCCGTACCTTCCGTATCATAAGTATCATTTACTTCATAGGTAATTTTTACTAATTTTTTGGCATTATCTATTTTCCATGAGTTATCATCCGCTTTTACGACTTCTAACGCTCTGCCTTTTTTGTCATAGGCTTTAAAGTTCTCAATAAACTTACCGTAATTATCTGCCGAGTAGGTACCGGGAACGATTTTCGGGATAAAGTAGGTTGTGCTATTCGTTTTAAAAGCAGGTGGCGTTACCGTAACGGTTACCTTGTCATTAGTAATGGTTTTAAGGTCTATCGCTACCTTTACATCATCATTTTTTTGTGCTGTAACATTGCTGAAAGCGAGTACTGTAAAAGCAAAAGAATAGATAAATTGTTTCATATTACGTTTTTTGATACTCATAAGTAGATTAAAATATCATATTGTTACAGCTAAACTCAAAATTAACGTAATTTATTGAAAATAAATTATTTTACTTGCTTAATTATCCATTCCGAAATTTCGTTTAATGCCGAAGGTGCTATGGTTTGTTCGATATTACCATACTCTGATGGCGAGCCTGTACTGCTTTCCTGAAATAAGTGATTAAGTCCTGCCAGTTGTTTAGTAATAACTTTTTTATTACCGCTTTTTTCAGCCGCTCTTTTTATAGCATCAAGGTTGGCAATAGCTGCAACTTGTAAATCTTTATCTCCGTTAAGAGCAAGTATGGGGCATTGTACTTTTTCTAAGGCAGGAGCAGGGTTATAGCGTATAAAATTGGTGTACCAAGGCGAAGAAAGCTCTGCCACCTGCATATTGATGTATTGTGATACCTGATTGGCAGGAATACCTTTGGATATAAATAGCGGTTTCAACTCGCTGTTAAACATACTTTGCAGTTTTGTTTTAAGCACTTGTCCGTCTTTTTCTTCTTTAATCACATCATATACTTTTCGGTTTATGTTACCCAGTTTTGTCAATTCCTCTTCAGGCATTCCGTTAGCTTTGCCCAGCAGGTAGTTTTGCAGCATCATCAGTTCATCTCCCGGTATTGCCGTACCTGCCATAAGTACAATAAAGGCAACCTCATTATTTTTTGAAGCTACTATAGGTGCAATAGTACCTCCTTCGCTATGTCCTATAAGCCCTGTTTTTTTCTTATTGATAGAGGGTAACGATTGCAGGTAGGCAAAAGCCGCTGCTGCATCAGTAGCAAAATCATCAGTAGTAGCACCTTCAAACTCACCCCCCGAAGCAGCTACGCCCCTGTCATCATAGCGCAATACAGCAATACCGTTTCTTGTAAGGTGGTCTGCCAATACCAAAAAAGGTTTGTGTCCCAGTAGTTCCTCGTCACGGTTTTGCGATCCGCTACCGCTTATAAGCACTACGGCAGGGAAGTTGCCCTCTTTTTTAGGCATAGTTAGTGTTCCGGCAAGGGTTATACCCGCTTTTTCGTTTTTAAAAGTAACCTCTTCACTATAATACGGATAGGGTTTGGCAGGTTCTTGGGGTCTTTCGGGTTTTTCAGCTTTTATTTCCTCACGCCCCAGGTTAAGCTGCATAGGGTAATTGTTTTGTGTAAATGTGCCTGTAAAACCATTATTTTCATACGTGCCTTTATAATCTCCGTTAATTGCGGGTATAGTAAAGCTCAAGGCATTGTTTTCAAATTTTACTTTCTCTGTAGGGATGCCTGTTGCGCCTTGATCCGGGCTATCCATTGTAATAACATAATTGTTTTCTGATTGTTTCACATTTATAGTTATACGCAGCTTTCCTCCGGGAAATGTAAGCAGCCCGTGCCATGAACCGGTTATGTCTTGGGCAAATAGCCCCGTAGTAATGAGTAGGGTGAGTAGGGTAACGATTTTTTTCATGAATAATAATGTTATTATATTTAAGCCGTTAGATTATTTCTAATTTTATCAAAGATACTTGGGTTTATTCAATAAAAAAGCCCCTTGTGTAAGGAGCCGTTTACTAAAATTTCTTATTGATATAATACTTATTATCAAGATCGTCATCTTCGATAGCATTGAAGTTTTGCGGCTTTGGTTTTGGTTTTTTGCCGGCAACTTTCTTTTTCCACAACTCAAAGTTATCTGCTGATAATCTTTTACGCATAATCTCGGTTACTTCTTTTTCAGATAAACCAAACTCTTTTTTTATTTCCTGGAAGGGCTTTTTTTCTTCCTGAGCCAACGTTACAATTCTGTCAATTGCTTCCTTTTCCAATTCTACACGGTTACTCTTTTTCATCAGATGAAAAAATTTAATCAGATATTATTTTTAATGTTTACGATTTGTATAACCAATATTACTAAAAAATTTAATTAGTAATAAACAAAAAATATTTTTTATGATTTTTTTAAAATCATGTAATAAACACACCTATATGCTAAAATATTTTTTATAATAATCAATTAAATGATTTTATTACAGATAAATATTGCAATACTTTTTGATAATTGATGCTTGGTGAAAGTTATAAAACTGTTAAAAATAACAATATTTAATGCTCAGGTGTATAGATAGGCCCAATATAGTAGTGATAATTGTAAAGGAAGGCGCATCAGCAGCACCCATTTGGGCAAACCAAAACCGGCTTTTTTATGGGTTACCATATAAATATTGGCAGGAAATATAGCTATAAGTAAGGCTATTATACCCCAAGCTCCCCAAGTTGAGGTTTCGGGTACTAAGAGCATTATGCCCAGTACTATTTCTGCAAGTCCGCTTATTATATTTAGCAATTTTGGAGCAGGAAATACGGGCGGAATAATACGCAGGTACATTTTGGGTACACGGAAATGATTAATACCCGCCAGTATATACAGCGATGCCATGAGGTATAAGTGCCAGGGGAATTCCATAAACATTGGTTTTACCCAAAGTTAACCAAAATTATACTCTCTTTCGGGTATTAATGTTCATTACTATTATGGCAGCAATAATCAATACAATACCTATCCATTGCAGTGCAGTAACATTTTCATTTAATATTATATAAGCCATCATTACTGATACAGGCAGCTCTAACGACGATACTATACTGCCCAGCCCAAGCCCTGTATGCGGAAACCCTGCATTCATAAGTATAGGCGGGATAATAGTACCGAATAATGACAATACAATACCCCACTTTAGGAAAATAGCAGTATTAAAAGTCCCTGTCCAGTTATAAGCAGCAAAACCAAATACTATAACAGCCCCACCCAATAGCATAAACAAACTGCGTTGGGTAGAGGATAGGTGTATTGCAATACGGTTAGAAGTAAACATTGTGGTGGTAAAAGAGGCTGCTGCAAGCAACCCCCAACCTATACC
Source organism: Flavobacterium salilacus subsp. salilacus (assembly GCF_004634195.1). GTDB lineage: Bacteria > Bacteroidota > Bacteroidia > Flavobacteriales > Flavobacteriaceae > Flavobacterium > Flavobacterium salilacus. Next base: position 79,634 of record NZ_SKBP01000001.1, on the reverse strand, counting down.
GCGCCAGTCGGGTAGGGCACTGCTTTCTATTAAGTTAGTGGCAAGTACCGTACCTGTAAGTACAATCAATGCAGCGATTACTTTTCGAACCGAAGGAAATGTTTTGGTAAGTACCCCTTCCAAAACTACGCCCATCCATACGGTTTGCATAAGCATTACAATACCTATAGATACAGGAATGTATTTTACGGCTAAGTAATAAAACAAACTGGTAAGCCCCAGCGAAGTACCGGCAAGCATAAGTTGCCACACATCTTTTTTTGATGCTTTTACCGTTTTATTGCCGTTACGTTTTTTCTGAAAAGCATTTATCAGCAACATACCCAGTATGCCCAGTATAAACTGCGATGAGGTAACCTCAGCAGTGGTGTAGCCCTCGCCATAGGCAAGTTTTACAAAAGTGGCAAGCATGCCATAGCTGGCAGCACCAAGCCCTACTAATAAAACACCTTTTACTATATTATTTTGCGACATTATTTTTACAATTAAAAAAGCCTGCAAAGATAGGGTAATGCATTGGTATGGTAAAATTAATCAGGTGGTTAAATGTTATCATTATACTAAGTCAACTATATTTTTAGTTATAAGTAATACCCTATACTGTTATGATATGATAAGAGCCTTTATTTTGCTATTAATAAGTTTTTTTAGTTGTGCCGACTCTCCTAAAAAAGGAGAAGTACTCCCCGAAAAAGATTATGCTGCCACTCATAATGAAGCATTGAAATTTTGTAAAGAAAAAGGGATGTGTACCGATTATTATTTTCTTATCGATATGAGTATTCACTCAGGTAAAAATCGTTTTTATGTATATAGTTTTGACGAAGGAAAAATAACGGATAAAAACGTAGTAACGCATGGCAGTTGCGATGCCTATGAACCTAACGATACTAAATACCAAAAAGCTAAATTTAGTAACCGTGCCGAGAGCCATTGTACCAGTAAAGGAAAATATAAAGTGGGGAGCAGAGACTACAGCTCATGGGGCATTAATGTAAAGTATTGGCTGCACGGGCTGGAGGAAAGTAACAGCAATGCTAAAGATAGGGTGGTAGTGCTACACTCGTGGGATGCCGTTCCTGATGTGGAAATATATCCTACATACAGCCCTTTAAGTTGGGGTTGCCCTGCGGTATCGGATAACTTTATGCGAAAATTGGATGCTAAGCTAAAACAAACCCAAAAGCCTGTTTTACTTTGGATAACAGACTAACTATTTCTTTCTGTTGGCTTCTTCTATAAGGTCGCTGAGGTGAATTTGTAACGCACGTACCGAAATGCTTATTTCCCAAAAGGAAACCGCCAACGATACCAGCATGAGCAACAGGCTAAGCCCAAACATATACATGCCCCACGTTTGAATATCGAAGAAAAGCAGTGTGAGCGCAAACACTGAAAAGAACAGACTTAACACCCCATACATTTGCATGTGGCGGATAAGCGTTAGCCGTAGGTTAAGGTTCTTGATTTCGAGGAGTATGCTTTTAGTTTGGTTTTCTTCATAATTCTTTTTCAACCCGCGCACTATGCCTGCTATGGTAAGGAAACGGTTAGTATAGGCAAGCAGTATTAAAGATGTTGCCGAAAATAGTAGAGCAGGGGTTTCTATGGAGAGTTGCATATTGAGAATGCTATTAATTGTCTAATTTATTTAATTCAAAAGTCATTTGGTATTCCCAAAGCGAGATGTCGGGAATAATAGATACAGCATATTTTATTTTTTCATCCATTTTATTAGCTACAATAATACCACTAACTTTTTTATCTCCTGCAAGTTCTTTCTTTATCCATCCCATATATCTGAGTAATTGACCTAATGCCCTATCCATACCTCTATTTAATTTTAGCTCAAATACCACAAAATTTCCTTTTTCATCTATAGCCAATATGTCAATTAAACCTACTTTTGTTTGATATTCCCTTCCATCTCTGCCATTCTCATCAATATAAAGGCTTAATTTTTTTCCTTTAACTGTATCTAAATTTTTAATTAAAAAATCACGGAGATTTGCTTCCAGAGGAAAAACAAAATTTTTTTCATCTTCAATTTCAATTATCTCTTCGAAATCATCATTGCTAATTTGTTGCCGAATTTCCAAGCCATCAAAATCATTTTTGTAAATTTCCCAAATACCATGTTCTTCTGGATTGTATAAAACAACTTGACCTTTTCCTGTAGAAAAGAGGACATCATAGGGTAAGTTACCATTTGTAAAACGTGGCTTGTGGTTTTCTGTGTAGTGAATTCTTGAAGGTTGGTTTACGGATAAAACAAGACACTGTGCATTTATAGTTGAATTATTTACCTCACCCCATTTATCAAAAATGTAATTTTTTATTTCCGGATAAGTTGCTTTGCCTCCTAAGTTTTCAACAGCCTCTTTAATCATTTGCCATACGTAAGGTCTCTCCATAGTTAATACTTTAGTTTCTCAAATATAAACAAAAAAACCTGTAGCATTCACTACAGGTCTTTTATCTATCCTCTATTATCTAACGTCTAAAAAAATTATTTTATCATTTCAAAACTACGTTTTACAAAGGCTGTAAGCTCTTCGCCTTTCAGCAGGTTTTGGCTTAGCTTGGCAAGGTCAAGTGCTTGTTTTACCAGTGCTTCCTGCTGCGCTTTGTCTTCGGTGTGCAGTATGCTGTTGGTAAGCTCATGGTTCGTGTTTACCACAAGGTTGTACATTTCCGGCATGTTGCCCATACCAAACATACCACCGCCACCGCTTTGGCTCATTTCTTTCATACGGCGCATAAACTCCGGTTGTGTAATACGGAAGGGTGCAGCATTGCTGTCCATAGCTTCAAGCTGTACGGTATAAGTCGTTTTCGGTACAATCGCTTCAAGCGTAGTTTTTAGTTTCTCTTTTTCCTCATCACTTAGTTTTGATAGTTGCTCCTCTTCTTTTTGTATCAGCTTGTCTATAGGGTCGGCATCCACACGGGCAAAAGTAATGTTCTCGTTATCCGCTTCCAGTTTTTGTATCAGGTGCGATACTATTGGGGAGTCTAACAATAAAACTTCATAACCTTTGTCTTTAGCATCGGCAATGTAGCTGTGCTGTGCATCTTTGTTGGATGCATAAAGTACTACCAGTTTGCCGTCTTTATCCGTTTGCGTAGCTGCCAGTTTTTCTTTTAACTCATCCAGTGTAAAGTAGTTATCATCTACTGTTGGGTATAGTACAAATGCTCCTGCTTTTTCGTAGAATTTAGGCTCACTAAGCATACCGTATTCCAGTACGATTTTAATATCGTTCCATTTCTTCTCAAAATCCTCACGGTTTTCTGTAAATAACGATTTTAGCTTATCGGCTACTTTACGGGTAATGTAGTTTGATATTTTTTTAACCGCACCATCGGCTTGCAGGTACGAGCGCGATACGTTCAGCGGAATATCCGGGCTGTCGATAACCCCGCGAAGCATAGTTAAAAATTCAGGAACAATGCCTTCTACATTATCAGTAACAAATACCTGATTTTGGTATAACTGAATTTTATCTTTTTGTACCTGCAAGTCAGCCGAAAGTTTCGGGAAGTATAAAATACCTGTCAGGTTAAACGGATAATCTACATTCAGGTGAATGTTGAATAACGGCTCTTCAAACTGCATTGGGTATAACTCACGGTAGAAGTCTTTATAGTCTTCTTCACTTAAGTCGCTGGGTTGTTTTGTCCAAGCCGGGTTAGGGTTGTTTATAATGTTATCAACCTCAACTGTTTCGGCTTTATAATCTTCGGGAGCATCCTCCGGTTTTGGTAATGTCTCTGTGCGTGTACCAAATTTAATGGGCACAGGCATAAACTTGTTGTATTTTTTAAGTAACTCCCTTATGCGGTACTCTTCTAAAAATTCTGTAGAATCTTCTGCAATGTGCAAAATGATTTCTGTTCCTCTTTCAGTTTTGTCAGCAGGCTCAAGGGTAAACTCAGGGCTGCCGTCGCACACCCAGTGCACCGCAGGCTCATCTTTAAACGATTTGGTAATAATCTCTACTTTCTCCGCCACCATAAATGCCGAGTAGAAACCAAGACCGAAATGACCTATGATGCCTGAATCTTTGGCAGATTCTTTATATTTTTCCAAAAATTCCTCAGCACCCGAAAAAGCAACTTGGTTGATGTATTTTTCTACCTCCTCGCCTGTCATACCAATACCCTGGTCAATAATGTGCAGTTTTTTACCCTCTTTATCAATTTTTACTTCAATAAAAGGGTTGCCATACGTTACACCGCCTGCTTCGCCAATATTAGTAAGGTGCTTTAGTTTTAGTGTAGCATCGGTGGCATTTGATACTAATTCACGTAAAAAGATTTCGTGATCGCTGTATAGAAACTTTTTGATTAAGGGAAATATGTTCTCTACCGAAACATTAATTTTTCCTGTTGTCATAGTATGAATGGTTTTAGTATTATTGTTCGTTGGCTTTAGCTACTCAAATAAGATACCAAGCGACTTGTTGTGACAAATTGGCATTTTTTTGGCATATCTACGTTTTTTGATTTTTGATAATTCTAATTAATAGGTAGCCGATTGCTGTAATAGGCAGTTATTGCTATAATTCCTGTTAAAATTATAAAAACGCCTATACAAAGTAAACTATATTCTTAGTAACTTTATTCGCTCAAACAATAGAGCAAAACAAATAACTAATCTTTTATATTTATGAAAAAAGTATTTCTTTTAAGTATGCTAATGGCTTTTATAGTTTCGTGTGGCTCTCTTGACCAAAAATCGCAAACGGGACTGAAGGGCAATTGGACTATAACTAAGGTTTCTTACCCGGGTTCGGAATACATTAAGGTAAACTCTTTTGATATTGCCGATTCTAAATGTTTTGAAGGCAGCGCATGGAAATTTGTTTCGAATAATAATAAAGGTGAAATGAATATAACCAAAGCCGGATGCCCTGCATTTAGCAGCCCTATTATTTGGACTGTTACTAAAGAAGGGAATTTTACCTTAAAAATAACCGAAGGTGAGAAGGGCAAAAGAGTAACACAGGGATATTATCTTAAAATGAGAAACCAGACAGAAAGTACTTTTCAGCTTGTAGATAATGTAAATGTAGGCGGTAACACGGTTGAGGTAGTTTACCTTTTCCAGAAAATGTAATAGTAAACAGAATTATTAAAAAGAGATTAAACAAAAACAAAAGTAATAGGATATGAAAACGACTAAAATTTATTTACTGGCTTTAGCCTTTATACTAAGCATAAGCATAAGTTCATGCGAGGCGGTTAAAAATACTAATAACACACAACGTGGTGCAGGTATAGGTGCTGCTTCGGGCGCTGTTATAGGTGGTATATTGGGTAATAATCTGGGTAAAGGCGGTAATACTGCTCTTGGAGCCATTATAGGTGGTGTAGTAGGCGGTACTGTAGGTGGAGTAATTGGTAACAGGATGGATAAACAAGCTCAGAAAATTGAGCAAACATTACCCGGAGCCGAGGTAGAAAGAGTAGGAGAGGGTATAAAACTTGTATTAGGAGAAAATTCTGTACGATTTGATACTAACAAATCGACCCTTACAGCTACTGCAAAACAAAACCTTGACAAACTGGTAAATGTATTTAACGAGTATCCTGATACTAACATCCAGATTTTTGGTTATACCGACAGCACAGGCGCTGTAGATTATAACTTAAAGCTTTCTGAACAAAGAGCGCAGTCAGTAAAAAACTACTTGTCAGGTAAAGGGCTTAGTTCTTCACGATTTACCACAATAGGCAGGGGTATAGAAGACCCTGTTGCTACCAATGAAACCGCAGAAGGAAGAAGCCAAAACAGACGTGTAGAATTTGCGATTACAGCAAACGAGAAAATGATACAGGATGCCCAAAAAGAAGCCAAACAATAAATTTTATATAAATAATAAAAAAAGAGGCAGCCATTTGGCTGCCTCTTTTTGATTTTTGGGGTGAAGTTTTTTTATTTTTTGTTAATTCCAGTCAGAACCGTTTTTGTTTCTGCCGAAATAATAAGTTATTCCTATAGATGCATTGATAACATTACCCACAAAGGCATTATTGGTAGGCTTTCCGTCAGGATAAGTACCATCAAAGTCATAATGTTGCGAAAAGTTAAGTATTAATGATGTATCCAGCGTAAGCGCAAAATCATCACTAAGGTATAATTGCGGGGTTATACCAACTATAACATTTCCAATATTATCAGTACCGTTTTTATTAATGTTTTTTAAGGATGAATATCCCAAACCACCATGCGCCAGCATGTTAAAATAGCCATTTGCATAATCTGTAAGGGCTAATGTTCTTCCCAGGTTATACACTCCCTGTACAGAGTATCTTTGATAATCCGTACCCAGTTCCGGCGAGCCGTCAGTCCTGAATCTGTCCGAACCATAATCAAATTTAACCCCCCAATATTCATCGACCATATATCTGAAACCGATTTCAAAATGGGAAAATTCAGTTATACCGGGTGCTCCCGATATACCTAAACCATAACCAGCTTCGAGCGAATACTGATCAAATCTTCTTTGAGCATTGATACTGACACAAAGAGATAAAAATAGCAGTAATAAAATAATTTTCTTTGTCATAAGTAAAAGTTTTAATTTCTGTGTAAATATATTGTAACTAAAATTTAAATTATAACTAAAATTTAAATCGTAACTAAATTTAACAGATTAAGTTACGAAAAAAAAATATAAATTTTTACTTTATAGCTAAATCCAAGTCTCAGTCATTTACGTAAATAGGGTAAAAATGGTTCATGAAAAAATAAGAATACGTTTTTTTTCTTATAAATGTGTGTTTATTTATTGGTTAGGTTGAAAAGGGCATTGCTTCTCGGTAATGTCCTTTTTATTTTTATCAAAGCACATTTAATCTTTGGTTGTAATTGAATACTTTTGCTTACTAATTTACTTCCGTTACATGCTTGCAGTTAAAAATATATCTTTCGGATACACCGACACCAAAATTATACACCATATAAATTTTACAATAACCAAAGGGCAAAATATTGCCGTTATCGGCGAAAGTGGCTGCGGAAAAAGTACACTTTTAAAGCTAATATATGGACTGTATGATCTTGATGAAGGTGAGATACTTTATAAAAACGAACAGGTATTAGGACCAAAATTCAACTTGGTTCCGGGTATGCCCTATATGAAATATTTAGCGCAGGATTTCGACTTAATGCCCTATATAACAGCAGCCGAAAATGTAGGTAAATACCTTTCCAATATATATCCTGAAGAGAAGCAACAACGCATAAAGGAGCTATTGGAAATTGTAGAGATGAGCGAGTTTGCCGATGTAAAGGCGCAATACCTTAGCGGAGGGCAACAACAACGCATTGCACTGGCAAAAGTACTCGCATTAGAACCGGAGGTGTTGCTGCTAGACGAACCCTTTAGCCACATAGATAATTTCAGGAAAAATGCTTTGAGGAGAAACCTTTTTGCTTACCTCAAACAAAAGGGAATTATATGTATAATTGCAACACATGACAGTGTTGATGCACTTTCATTTGCAGATGAAACCCTTGTTATTAAAAATGGAACATTACTGCATAAAGCACCATCCAAAGAAATATACTATAACCCTCAGGACAAATACACAGCCTCATTATTTGGCGAGGTGAACGAAATAAAACTGGAGCAGCTTACACTTACCCAAAAAACAGAGGAAACTGTACTGATATATCCACACCAACTTAAAATAGCCGAAGACGGGCCTCTAAAAGTTGTGGTAAAGCAATGCTACTTTAAAGGAAATCACTACCTCATAAAATCGGCATTAGGCAGGCAGGTTATTTTCTTCGAACATTATACAGCACTTCCCGTTGATAAAGAAGTGGGTTTGGCGGTAAACAGAAATGCTTTTGGATAAGTTCCTAAATTACAGAATGTCAAATTAGTAAGATAAATGTCTTTTTAATTTTAAGGAATGTTTATTTTTACACCTATGTTTTTATTAAAATAATATTTATGTATAATTCAAAAATCTCCGGACTGGGTTACTATGTCCCTGAAAATGTTGTAACAAATGATGACCTTTCCAAAATCATGGATACTAATGATGAGTGGATTCAGGAACGTACCGGTATAAAAGAGCGAAGGCACGTAGTGAAAGGCGATGGCGATACCACCACCACTATGGGAGTAAAAGCAGCTAAAATAGCTATAGAGCGTGCAGGAATTGATAAAGATGAAATTGATTTTATAATATTTGCCACCCTCAGCCCCGATTATTATTTTCCCGGACCCGGTGTACTGGTACAACGCGATTTAGAAATGAAACGTACTGTTGGTGCACTCGATGTACGTAACCAGTGTTCAGGATTTGTATATGCTATATCAGTAGCAGACCAGTTTATAAAAACAGGTATGTATAAAAATATACTGGTTATAGGTTCGGAGTTGCACTCAACAGGGTTGGATATGACTACCAGAGGGCGTGCCGTATCAGTAATTTTTGGTGACGGAGCAGGCGCGGCGGTACTATCTCGAACAGAAGATAATAGTAAAGGCATACTATCTACCCATTTGCATTCCGAAGGGCAGCACGCAGAAGAATTATCATTAATAGCACCCGGTATGGGTAAGCGTTGGGTTACCGATATAATTGCTGATAACGACCCTAATGATGAGAGTTACTACCCATATATGAACGGGCAATTTGTATTTAAAAATGCAGTAGTACGCTTTAGCGAGGTGATTATGGAAGGCTTAAAAGCCAATAACCTGCAAGTATCGGATATTGATATGCTGATACCACATCAGGCAAACCTGAGAATATCACAATTTATACAACAAAAGTTCGGACTAAATGACGACCAGGTGTATAATAATATTATGAAATATGGTAATACCACCGCAGCCTCTATACCTATAGCACTTACCGAAGCATGGGAGCAAGGTAAAATAAAAGAAGGCGATACTGTAGTACTCGCAGCTTTCGGCAGCGGGTTTACATGGGGAAGTGCTATTATAAAATGGTAGTATCACATACTAAATAACCAAGATACTATACAAAAGCTACTCCTTACAGAGTAGCTTTTTTTGTATATTTCGACTATGAAACGAAAAATTATGGTTTGGTTTTTAATACTTCTGTTACCCCTAGGTTTGATAGCTTATTATTTTTATCCCGAAAAGAAACTACCGTTGGGAAAAACAGTAGATAAACTGATTGTTTATAAAAGTAAGCGACAAATGCACGCCTATTCGGGAGATGAGCTGTTAAAAACATATACCATCTCGTTAGGTAAAAAACCAATAGGACATAAACAATACGAAGGCGATAACAAAACTCCTGAAGGTATATATACTATAAACGACCGAAATCCTAACAGCGGTTATCACAAAAATTTGGGTGTATCCTATCCTAATGAAAATGATATAGCATTTGCCCAAAAAATGGGGAAGCCGGCAGGAGGAGAAATCAAAATACACGGGTTGCCTAACAGTAAAGGCTATATTGGTAAATTTCATCGTTGGAAAGACTGGACAGCAGGCTGTATAGCCGTTACCGATGGAGAAGTTGACGAGCTATATAAAACAGTAAAGCAAAATGCCGTAATTGAAATTTACCCCTAATCAAGTTGGGTATAAAAAAACAAACCCTCACGATCTCCACCGTGAGGGTTACTACTAACTAAACTTAAAATATGAAAATCATTCCTGATTGATGGAATACAAATTAATTAAAACATTCCTCCGCCGGATTGTTTTGTGTTGTCGTCACGTTGCTTGCGCTGCATGGCTCTGTTTTTACCACCGCCAAACCTGTAATTAAGTCCGAAATATACCGAACGGCTTTCCCAACGGAATTCACCATTTTGCGGAAACGGATTATTCGAATCAAAACCATAACGCATAGTATTAAACATATCATTAAAACGAAGGCTTAGCGACATTTTATTGTCCAGCAGCGTATATCGCGCTCCTGAATCTATTTTATGCATATCTTTTGAGTTGTTTTGCACGCCATCCACAGCGCCCCTGTAAAAACCGAAAAGCAAAAAACTCAACCTTTCATTTACACTAAAGTTACTGTTAAGCCTTGCATTAAAGGCAGCAACATCTACCTCTTTAATAACCGATTCATATTCGTCGGTTGTGCCATCTACAAGCATCGATACAACCCCTTTTTGAGAGATACTCGAAAAATCTATAGCAGGTTGTATATTCCACCACTTTGTAATTTTATAATTGGCAGACACCTCAAATCCAAACGCAGTATTTCTGTCAAAATTGCCAAAGCTCATAATTTGGTCTTGTGTGTTTTCGGTAGTTTCGTCAGGATACAGTATTCTGCTTATCTCGTCGTTTATCAATCTGTAAAATACACCGGCAGTTATTGATGAACCCTGCCCTACCATTTTGGTATAGTTCAACTCTACCGAATTGGTAAACTGAGGTCTTAAATATTGATTACCTAAAGAGGTAACAAGCGGTGTAGCAAACTCCCTTACAGGTTTAGTCTGTTGCAGGCTCGGTCTGTCCACACGACGGCTATAGCTTATCTGGAACATGTTTTTTTCGTCAAGCGTATAAGTCAAATATGCCGATGGATATACTGTAATATAGTCGTCATTAAAAGTAACATCGCCTCTGTTAAAGTTAGCCTCTGCTTTATAACTTTCAAAACGCGCCCCTAACTGGTAGCTGAATTTCTCAAATTTCTGCCCGAATGTCGCGTACGCCGAATAAATGTTTAAATCATAGGTATAATTTGAGTTTTGCAGTGCCGGGTTAGTTACGTTCGGGTTAGTGGTTGTATAATTATTTTCAGAGCCTATAATTCGTGCCTCCGCACCCAGTTCCAGCGTAGATTTTTCATTAATCGGGTTTACATAGTCAAGGTTCATAGTAATATTTTTCCCGTCATCCTCAATTTTGTCATTATATACCGTAGTTATGTTGCCCACCGTAGTGGTAAATTCCGCATCCTGATTAGAAGCATCGTCATTATAATTTCCTTCAAAATCCAGTGTATGTCCTTCTTTTTCAAACTTATGCTTATAAGCTATGTTATAGGCATTGTTTCGGTTATCGGTATCATATACTGCAAGCTGGTAGGTATCGGTAAACACCGAGCCGGGAGGATATGTAATATCAATCCCCACATTACCTAAACCTTCTCCGTAATTTTGATTGGTATATACCGAGAGGGTGTTGTTGTCGTTTATGTAGTAATCCATACCTATTTTACCCAAAAACCCATCATTATCATTCGTTATATCAAATACCTGTCTGGAATTAATGTCTTCACGGGCTACATAACCGTCATTAAAATATTTACCGGTATTCGAACCCAAATTGGTAAAGAAGTTTACTTTACCCGTGCGGTAGTTCATATCAACAGAGTTATTGTACTTCGGTGTTTCACCAAAGGTAATACCCGCATTAAAACTTCCGTTAAAGCCATCATTTGCGTTTTTGTGCAGTATTATGTTTATAATACCCGACATTCCTTCGGGGTTATATTTGGCACTTGGGTTGGTTATCAGTTCTATTTTTTTAATAGAGGTAGAGGGTATTTGTTTTAACAGTTGCGCAGGCGACATATTGGTAGGTCTGCCATCTACCAGTACCCTAACGTTTTGGTTACCGCGCAGCGATATATTACCATCCTGATCTACATTAACCGATGGAATGTTGTTCATAATTTCCGATGCCGTACCGCCTGCCGTAGTAAGGTCGCGCCCCACAGTAATAACCTTACGGTCTATTTTTTGCTCTATGGTCGATATTTCATTCACAATTTCTACCTCATTCAGTTCTGTTGCCGCTTCGGCAAGTACTATTGTGCCTATCGATACGGCTTTGTTATCGTTATTAATATTGGCAGAAAGGCTGTTGGTTTTATAACCCATAAACTGTATCTCTACAGTATAGGTATTAAGCGGAAGGTTTTTTATGACAAACTCTCCTTTATCGTCTGTAATACCCCCTGTAACTACCTTGTCGTTTTCTTTCACAACAATACTTACATAAGGTAATGGCTCTGAAGATGTTTTGTCGATAACTTTACCTGATAAACTACCCGGGTTTTGGGCATGCATAGTAGCTAAGCTCCCTATAAGGAACAGTAAAAAGAACTTAAAATTCATGTGGTTGTTGATTGATGATTGTGGTAGATGCCGGAGCAACCTACTTTTTGTACTGTTATTTCGTTTTTTTAATTGATGATTGATACCCATAAGACAACCGAAATAACAATTTGTTACACTAAAAGCTGAAAATATTTTTTATTATTGTTTTTAAAGATTAATCCTGTTTTTAAAGCTGCTCTTTTCAGGGCGTTACTAAAATATGTTTATCTTTGCACGCTTAAAAAACAATATAAAAATGGCATTATCACAAATTTTAACTTCCCATATTGAGAACGCAGTTACGGTTTTGTTTGGTATAACTTTAGAAAAGATAGAGTTACAGGCAACCCGCAGGGAGTTTGAAGGTGATATTACTATGGTTATATTCCCGTTATTGAAGCAGGTAAAGAGCAATCCTGTAGCGTTGGGTAACCAAATAGGCGAGTACCTTACTGCACATTCAGATATTGTAGAAGGTTTTAATGTAGTTTCAGGATTTCTTAATATCGTAATTTCTGATGTCTATTATATTAACTTCTTTAACGATATAAAAAATAACGAAGCCTATGGCTTTGTATCATCGCAACAAGACGGCAAAGCCATGATGGTAGAGTATGCTTCGCCCAATACTAATAAACCCCTGCACTTAGGGCACGTGCGTAATGTACTGTTGGGTTATTCGGTAGCGGAGATTATAAAAGCATCAGGTAAAAAAGTATATAAAACCCAGATTATTAACGACAGGGGTATCCATATCTGTAAATCGATGCTGGCTTACCAAAAATTCGGACATGGCGAAACACCTGAAAGTGCCAATATAAAAGGCGATAAACTGGTAGGGAATTATTATGTGGCTTTTGATAAAGCTTATAAAGAGGAACTAAAAAAAATTGCCTTTGAGGAATTTACAACTCACGTAGATTATGTTTTTGGATCAGGAATATCTGAGTCGATAGATAGTAAAGAAAGTACTCAATTAATATCAAAAATTAAAAATAGCTATCAGGAAATATTCCGAGAATATATTTTAAAGACTTTAAATGTATCTAGAGAAGAAGTTGAAAAGAACGTCTTTTGGGAAGTAAATACTACTTTAAAGGAAACGAAACTTAATCAATTAGCTCAACATTTAAAAGATAAAATGCAAGAGTTAGTTGCTAAATTACCTTTTTTAGATACAGATACAGAATTAGAGCTTGATGAAGATGAACAATATTTACACATACACATAAAAAAAGCAAATAAAAAACTGCTCTCTAAATTAGAAGGTGAAAAATATATAACACAAAGAGTAGAAATTTTAAAAGAAGCGCAGGAGATGCTTCGTAAATGGGAAGCAGGCGATCCTGAGGTTGTAGCCCTTTGGGAAATGATGAACGGTTGGGTATATAAAGGTTTTGAAGAAACCTATAAAAATATAGGTGTGGACTTTGATAGTTACTACTACGAGAGCAACACTTACCTGTTGGGTAAAGATGTTGTAGCAGACGGGCTGGCAAAAGGCGTGTTTGAAAAAGACCCTGACGGTTCGGTATGGATAGACCTTACCGAAGACGGGCTTGACCGTAAAATAGTACTCCGTTCAGATGGTACAGCGGTATATATGACACAGGATATAGGTACGGCAATACAAAGGGTAAAAGATTTCCCCGATGTAGGCGGTATGGTATATACAGTGGGTAACGAGCAGGATTATCACTTTAAGGTATTATTCCTTATTCTTAAAAAACTTGGTTTTGACTGGGCAGATAGTCTGTATCACCTGTCTTACGGAATGGTAGATTTACCTTCGGGTAAAATGAAAAGCCGTGAGGGTACAGTAGTAGATGCTGACGACCTGATGGCTGAAATGACCGAAACAGCTCAAAAAATATCGGAAGAATTGGGTAAGCTCGACGATTATTCGGAAGAAGAAAAAGCAAGACTGTATAAGATTATCGGGCTTGGTGCGTTGAAATATTATATACTGAAAGTAGATCCTAAAAAACGAATACTGTTCGACCCTAAGGAGTCGGTAGATTTTGCAGGGAATACAGGACCGTTTATACAATATACCTATGCAAGGATACAATCCTTAATACGCAGGGCAGATTTTGATTATGCAATAACCCTGCAACCGCAGGATGTAACCCTGCACGAAAAAGAAAAAGAGTTATTAAAACAACTGGCACAATATCCTGATGTAGTGCAAAATGCAGCAGCAGGACACAGCCCCGCTTTAATAGCCAACTATACTTATGACTTGGTTAAGGAGTATAACTCTTTTTACCAAAGCGTACCCGTATTAGGCTCGGAAGTGATGAATGAAAAGGTATTCAGAATACAGCTTTCCAAAAAAGTAGGCGATACTATAAAATCTGCTTTTGGTTTGCTGGGTATCGATGTACCGGAACGAATGTAATAAACCACAATTTTTGTGAACCGCAATAAGCCTTATTTTTACCAGTCGTTTACAATCGTAGTATTGTCTATAGCGGCGTTCGCGGTATTTAAACAATTTTTACCCCGAAAAATTTTTCCTGAAACCACAGTCGTTTCTAAAAATATAGTGATAGACAGCCTTGCCCTTGAAGCAGTACAGGCTGTAGATACTACTATTGTTGATACTGCAGAGGATACCCTGCGCGAGAAAAAAATAGTATTCAAAAAGCAAAAAGGCATACAGTTTCCTCCCGAAGATTTTGAAGACTATAGGGGATATCAGCACCTTATCGCTTTTTATGAAAAATTATTGCAACTTGAAACGAAGGATAAAGGTAAAGTCAGGATTGCTTACTTTGGCGACTCTATGACCGATGGTGATTTGGTTGTAAAAGATTTTCGCGCTAAGCTACAGGAACGCTTCGGCGGTATGGGGGTTGGCTTTGTCAATATAACATCAGAGTCGGCTTCGTCAAGAAGTACCCTCAAACATGAGTTTTCCAATAATTGGAAAACGGTTTCCTACCTTAATGTAAAGCATCCCGAAAGCCCTTTCGGGATTACCGGACAAGTATTTTTTACAAAGCATGATACTGTTAACCCCGCATGGGTAAAGTACAGGGCGAACCGTTTTAATAATCTTTTATTGCTTAATGACCCTACCTTGTTTTATGGTAAGTCTGAAAATAAAGAGGGAGAGGTGGTAATTACAACGGGTAAAGATACTATAGTTAAAGCTCTTGAAGGCAATAAACTGCTTAACACGATTACCATTGCACCTTATGACCTGAAAGCTTTTAAAGCGGAGTTTATAGCTACGGATTCTATTCCGTTTTACGGATTTAATTTTGATGATGGCAAGGGCGTGCATGTAGATAACTTTTCGAGCAGGGGTAATTCAGGGTTACCCATATCCATATTCAATCCTAAGGTAATGCAGGCATTTAACAAAGAGTTGGGCTACGACCTTATTGTGCTGCATTATGGTGCCAATGTGCTAAACTATGGTACCTATAATTACAGTTGGTATGAGAAGCGCATGAAAACAGTAGTAAAGCATATTAGGGAATGTTTTCCCGGTGTGGCAATACTTATAGTTTCTACCGCCGATAAATCTACCAAATATGATATGGAGATGAAAACCGATAGTGCCGTTATGCCTTTGGCACTATCACAAAAACGTTATGCAGTACAGTCAGACGCTGCATTTGTAAATCTCTACACCCTTATGGGTGGCGAAGGCTCTATGGTAAAATGGGTTGAAGAAGTGCCGGCACTTGCCAATAAAGATTATACCCACTTTAATTTTCGTGGCTCGGAGAAAATAGGCGGGCTGATTTATGAGCAGATTAATCAGGGCTATGAGCAATACAAAAAAATGAAAGGTATAAAGCAACCGAAGCCAAAAACACAGGCTGCAAAAAAGGACTCTTTAAAACGTAAAAACGATTCTACCCATGCTGAATAAATTGCTCAGTATCTTTTTTTGTACAATAAGTTTAACCGCGTGCGCTCAGGTTGATACCACCGAGGTGGTTATTGACAGTATATCTGCTGATACAACAGAGATAGTCACTCTAACCAACATTATTAGCAATAGCACTGCTATGAAGGCTTTTTTTGAGAAGCTGCAAATGCTGGAAGAGCAAAAATCAGGAAAAATAAATATAGTACATATAGGGGACTCGCATATACAGGCAGATCTTTTTAGCGGAACAATTCGTGAAAATTTGCAAACCCGCTTTGGGAACGGGGGGCTTGGATTTTCTTTCCCGCACAGTATGGCAAAGACCAACGGCAGTCGCTATGTTCGATACACCTCCAATGCCTCATGGGAGAGCCGACGTAATATTTATCCGGAAAACGGCATACCCATCGGGTTGAGCGGTATAGGGCTCACCACGCAAAAGGATTTTGTAATAGAGGTGAGCCTCCGCGATACTGCCTATGCTTTCAATACATTAAAAATTATAACTCCCGTAAACATAAGCTGTTTTGATGCTGCCACAAGCTCTAAGACCATAATTCTCGAATCGGATGCGCCAAAGGTAATTAACCACAAGATTAAAAGCGGTGAAGTACTGGGCACGATAGCCCGTAAATATCACGTAACGGTAGCACAGCTAAAAAAAGCTAACGGTCTGCGTTCTGATAACATCAGGGCAGGTAAAACATTAAAAATACCCACTGGCGAGATGGAGCAGCGCAAGGTAAAACGTTCTGAGTTTATACCGCTACCGCTCGAAAATGATGGCACGGCTTACAGTTACCACAGCGATGCGCCTTTGTCAAAAATATACCTGCTGCCAAACGCTTCTTCAGAAATTTACAGCCTTAACGGCTTGGTACTGGAAAAAGATGCTCCGGGTGTTTTATACCATAATATAGGGGTAAACGGGGCAAAAGCATCTGATTATAATAAATACCCCCTCTTTTTTGAACAGCTACCCGCTTTAAACCCCGATCTTATTATTATATCGTTGGGTACTAATGAGTCTTTCGATAAAATTGAAGTGGCAGATTATATTATACAATTAAACACATTCATCAATAATATACGGGCTAAAAACCCTGAAGTCTGTTTGTTGGTAATGACACCACCACCATCTTTATTTAAACGAAAATATCCTAATACTTTTGTAGCTGCCTATGCTAAAAACATAGTGTTACAGGAAGCAGATGAAAACTATGCTTCATGGGATATGTTCTCGGAGCTTGGCGGGTTGTATGGTGTAAACAAGAATGCAGCAAAAGGGTTAATGTCTTCGGATAAAGTACACTATTCCGTACAAGGATATCAAAAACAGGGGATGCTGTTTACCGAAGCTTTTATGAATGCATATAATAACTTTAAAAACAATGGCGAGTGATGTGGAATGATATTTTGCCACAGTTGAGTTGGCAGGATGTACAGCAGTGGTTTACTTATAACCCTAAAAGTCCTTTGTTATTTAATTCGGGATTGTTTCTTGGGTTCTTTGTAGTATTTTATGCTTTATATATTGCACTGAAAAAAACATTTCATGCCCGTATTTTTTACGTGATATGCTTTTCGTTGTTCTTTTACTACAAGTCCAGTGGTATGTATTTCTTACTGCTCATGTTTACTTCTACATTAGATTATACACTGAGCTATTTTCTATACCGCGAAACACGCGAGTTGCAGCGAAAGGTATATGTGGTACTCAGTGTGGTAATTAACCTTACCCTTTTAGGATATTTTAAATACACCAATTTTTTAATAGGTACATATAATGATCTTTTTAGCGGTAACTTTTCATTTTCAGATGTAATTCTTCCTGTAGGTATATCGTTCTATACTTTTCAGTCTATAAGTTATACGGTGGAGATTTATCGTAAAGAGATAACACCCGCCAGAAGTTTTCCTGATTACCTGTTTTTCGTATCATTCTTCCCGCAGTTGGTAGCAGGACCTATAGTGCGTGCCAAAGATTTTATTCCTAAAATTTATGAGAAGTTAATTATTACAAAACAGGAGGTAAATTATGGATTATTCCTCATTGTGGGAGGGCTCATCAAAAAAGCAATAATATCCGACTATATATCTGTCAACTTTGTCGATAGGGTTTTTGATGCCCCTAACAGTTATACTGCTTTCGAAAACCTGATGGCGGTATATGGCTATAGCATACAGATATATTGCGATTTTTCGGGGTATAGCGATATGGCTATCGGTATAGCATTACTGCTTGGTTTCGAGCTTCCGCCCAATTTCCGTACGCCCTATAAATCGGCAAGTATAACCGAGTTTTGGCGCAGGTGGCATATATCGTTATCCACCTGGCTTAAAGATTTCCTTTACATCTCTGTAGGGGGTAATCGTCGCGGTTCTTTTGCCGGGTTTTTATTCCCTATATTGTTTTTTATAGCCACTATGGCTTGGGGTATAATAATGCTCGATGTCAGTTATTACCCTATTATTATAAGTAGTGGTGCATTAGCACTGTTTATCCTCTCATTTGCACTTGTTAAGGATAAACAAAGAACAATGGTTACGAATGTAAACCTTATGACTACCATGTTGTTAGGTGGTTTGTGGCATGGCCCCAGCCTTCGCTTTATAGTATGGGGGGCATTGCATGGCATGGGGCTTGCGGTACATAAAATGGTTACCGAGTTTTTCCCTGCAACAAGTGGCAAGAAAACTGCTTTTGACGCAGTATGGAAAATTATAGCGGTGGTTATAACGTTTCACTTTGTGGCATTTTGCTGGATATTTTTCCGTGCTAAAGATTTTACCCTTGCCTTGGATGTTATAAATAATATAGGGAAAGTAACCTTTGACCCTGAGCAATGGAAAACTATAATTATGGGATATAAAAATGTTTTTTTACTCATTTTTATAGGTTATGTATGGCATTTTACGCCGGATAGCATAATTAATACTTTACGCCAATCTTTTAACCGAACTCCATTGATAGGCAAGGCGATACTGCTTGGTTTTATTTACTGGTTGGTATATGCAACTGCATCGGCGGAGTCGCAACCCTTTATTTATTTCCAGTTTTAATCATAAAGATTTTAAATATTTAGTTTCTTTTTAGTTGATAGTATAATTTATTGGACTGTATGAGAAAGAATAATTAAAAAAATTCTTAAATTACGCCTTTAAACTTCTATATAATGAAAAGAACATTACTATTATTAACGTTTTGCGTATCGTTTTTTACTGTTACAACAGTTTGGGCACAAGACCCTTACACGCTTACCGTATTTGACCAAGCTATTTACTACGGCATGTATGAAGCTACTGTAGATGAACCTGTTCCTGAGGGAGCTATCAGAAACAGTAATTCATCTTACGGCAAGATGCTAACCGAAGAGCAGTTGGCTTCTTTCGGTAATACCCTTACAATGACTGTTACCCTGAATCCGCTTTGCGATAATTATGACAGGATTGGTAACGTAAACTTGGTATTAGTACCTAAAGGTCAAACCTCATACGTTTACGGAGAAGTTGGAAGATTGGAAATAGGACGTTTTATTACTCCTTTTATGGATAAAAACGTTACTGACCCGGATTCAGTTCCTTATGTATATGAATTAAATCATCTTACAAAACTGTTTCATAATGAATCGATTACATCAAACTTTGATTTTTGGGTAGAACTTGAGGTATATGGATATCAGGGCGGTCCCGGTCAGGGTGGTGCTGCGGTAGAAATACCCGGATGTCAAGGCAGAAATGATGTATATATGGGTAGTTTGGAGTTTACATCAACGTATGACGATACCATTGATGATACGGATAACTACATAAAATCATTGGTATATAAATATGAACTAAAAAATTATACGCTTGACGGGACTGATGTATTAGGCGAAACGGTAAAGACTATTAATTTTACTTTAGAGCAGGATGTTCCTGATGTAAAACTTTATCTTATAACTTCCAATCACGGCTCTAATAATGGAGGCGAGGAGTACATCAGACGTAACCACTTTGTGTATTTTGATGATGAGCAGGTTTTAATGTATAAACCGGGAGGTGTTTCATGTGCGCCTTTCTTTGAGTACAACACACAGCCAAGTTGTATATATTATGATTGTTCTACTACCCCGGCATATCCAAGACCTGATAATGATGCTGCATGGAGTTGGAACAACTGGTGCCCCGGCGATAAAATCCCGATTCGTATTATAGAACTTGGAGATCTTAGCGCAGGAGAACACAGTTTCAGGATAGAAGTTCCGGATGCACAGTTTGCAGACGGGCAGGGGTATTTCCCAATGTCAGTATATCTACAAGGTGCTGCACCAATGCTTAATACTACTAATTTTGAGGCTACAACATTTAGTGTTTCACCTAACCCTGTTGTAGATTTGGTTACTATAAACAGTACTGACGGTACAATGGTAAAAGCAGTAAATGTTACTAATACATTAGGACAAACAGTATATACAGGCACTACAGCTACCGCCGATTTTTCTCAGTTACAAAGCGGTATCTATATCATACAGGCAACATTTGCCAATGGCAATACGGCTACACGAAAAATTGTTAAGAAGTAAGAAAGTTTTTTAGCTAATTTTACGTTTCGAAAATCCGCCACAATGTGGCGGATTTTTATTTGACAGACTTTTTGTAATGCAATTAAAAAGTAATTTTTATCAAAGCATTGGGCGTACGCTCTAACGCATAAGTATTTACTACCTCAATATCATCATTAGCATTAATACGATAGTAACGGTTAATAATGTTTTGACGGTTAAAGATATTGAGCACCGATAACCCGAACTGCATGCGCACTTGAGGGTTTATATCCCAACGATAGGAAGCTGAGAAATTAAACTGAAAAAAATTATCCAGGTTTTCAGAGTTAGGGTATTCGTATAATATTGACGGGTTTCCGTTATTATCATAAACGGGTATGTTGAGCAGGGGCTGGGTTATAGGGCGACCTGTAAACCATTTAGACCCCAATGCAATTTTAAAATTGTACCATTCGTATATAGCGGCTGTGTTTATACTGTGGTTGATTTCAAAATTATTGCTAAATTTTTGCGGTTCTATATCATCAAAACGATACTTATTATTATTCCAGGTATAGCTTAGCCATGCATAAAAGTTGCTATACTGTTTTTGTATCAAAAATTCGGTGCCATAAACGCTGTAATTACCTCTGGCTTCTACTTTTTCTAACTGGTTTTGAAAAGCCTGACTATAGGTAGTAATACCATTTACCCTTTTATAAAAATTATCGATAGATATAAGCCATCCTTTATCCCTGTAGGCAAATCCACATGATATCTGACTACTGTGTTGCACCGGAACGTCAATATCATTTGCCAGTATCCATCTTCTGTTCTCAATGCCCAAAAAATCACCCTGAAGCTCTACAACCTGAGATGTGGTTTGGCTCTTCAGTTCGGCAAGTATTTCCATTTGCCAGGCAGCATCCATTTTATAATTAAATTGCAGGCGAGGTTCCATATATATAGCTTCCAGTTCTTCTATATAGTTAAACCGTAAGCCTGTTCGTACATATACTTTTTCTTCATCAGGGTTATATTCTATCTCCCCGATAACAGCATGCGTACGCAATACCTGATTAGTATTCCGCAA
Source organism: Flavobacterium salilacus subsp. salilacus (assembly GCF_004634195.1). Taxonomy (GTDB): domain Bacteria; phylum Bacteroidota; class Bacteroidia; order Flavobacteriales; family Flavobacteriaceae; genus Flavobacterium; species Flavobacterium salilacus. The sequence goes on along the minus strand of NZ_SKBP01000001.1, from coordinate 58,044 downwards.
CGATTCAGGATTACTGATAATATCCATGTTTTCTACCCTCAACTGGTCAAACTGATAACCGCTATGCAACCTGTACATATTGGTGAGCATAGTAACATTGCTAAACCGAAAACCATGTGCCTGTATTTTATTTTGCTGTTTTACGACTTCTCCCGATTCTAATGATTCATTTTTTCCATCTACATTATAATATGAGCTGTAGATACCAAAATTACTGCTGTGAGTTTCATTCCATTGAGACTTCCAGTCGGCGGCGATGCCAAGAGTTCGCTGATTAAGGTTACTTAGTGTAGTAACTATATTTGTGGCATTTACAGTACCTTGTGTAAAATCCAGACTGTTGTCTATACCTATCATGTGTACATAAACGTCATGCTGATTATTTATTTTTTGATGATATTGTCCTGTAAAATCATAAAAGTAAAATTCCTTGTCACTTTTATAATTTACATCAGTACTGTTGGCCAGTTCTGTTACTACGGTATTTTGAAATATACGCTGTGAGTATTTTGTATAGGTAGGAAAGTCAAGAACATCAGTAAACGAACGTCGCGCAGAGAGTTCTATATTTGCTTTTTCAGAGATTTTTAATTTGGTATAAAAATCTGCATTTATCATATTTGCCCCAATGCTGGTGTTACCATCTTCTATATCAGATATTCGCGAAGATATATCAACCACACTCGAAACACTTTCACCATAAAATGCCGAAGTGCCGTTCTTGGCAATTTTTACATCATAAGCAATGTTGGGGTTTATAGCTGATATTAACCCGAAAAAATGCCCGGTTTGAAAGAGGCGTATGCCATTCCACATAAAGAGGTTTTGGTCGTGCGTGCCACCTCTCACATTAATGTTTGATACTGTTTCATCTATACTGGTTATACCGGGTAGCTGTTGCATTGCCAACACCACATCGGGTTCTATAAGCCCCGGAAGGATACCAAATTTTTGCGGTGTAATACTAAAACTTCCATCCTTTTTTTTAGAGATACCCGAAGTAAGATAACGCTCGGTAATCAGTTCTTTCAGCTCAAGCGGAGCCATAGGCAGTTTTATATTAAGGCAATCTCCCGTATATTCGGATACCGATATGCTTACCGGTTTATAGCCTAAGTGGGCTATATAAATTTTTTCGGGTAACGAAGGGGTATTTAGTTCAAAATAACCGTCAGTACCTGCAACAATACTTTTTTCGTCACTTATTTGTACAGAAGCATTTTCTAATATATTCCCGTTCTCGTCAGTAATATAGGCGCAAAATTTTTTGTCTTGAGTCTTAATGCTTTTATAGAGTACTATATACTTTCCGTTTTCTTTATAGTTAAGCCCTGTACGATTGGTTATATAAACCAATTTCGCCCGTAGCGGTATAGTTGCTGCGGGCGGATATAGGGTGTGCTGAAAAATATCTTTTTCGGCATAGTTGAATTTTACATCATGCTTTAGGGCAATAGTATCAAGTATTTGCTTTAAGGCAACAAGCCGTTGCTCGTCCTGCCCAAAGGTTTTGGGGGCGAATAATAGAATGGGTATTAAAAATAGTAAACACTTTATGTTTAATCTCATTCAGAGGTTAATACGATTCTGTCGCCCGTCCTTTTTGCTTTTAAGTGGTATATACTTGTTATGTTATCAAGGGCGGTATCTAAATCATTCATTGGTAAAGCACCGCTGAAGGGACTGTAAACATCCTCAGGTAAGCTTATTGTTAAGCCATACTGGCGTTCCATTTCAGCAATTACATTAGTAAGTTTTTCACTATGAAAAGCTACTTCATAAGTAATCCATCCGGGTTGCTTTGCTTCTTCCAAAGGTACAATAATATTTTTACCATCTTCAAAGGATACACTTTGCCCCGGTGTCAGCATTATCTCTTCACCATTGCTGTTTACCATTACTTTACCTTCAAAACAGGTAACATCAAAACGATTTCCTCTCGCTTTTACATTAAACTGTGTTCCTACTACAGTAACAGTACCCAAAGGGGTAACTACATCAAACTTTTTGCCTTTGGCAACTTTAAAGTAAGCTTCACCGTTAAGTTCCACTATACGATTATTATCCCAGTTCCAAGTTCTATACTCAGCTTCAGAGCCTGCGTTAAGTACTATCGATGAATGGTCTGGTAATAAAAATTCAGTACGTGCCCCTGTTTCCGCTACAGTATTGGTAGTGTGTGTGGTATAAAAAAAGTAAGTAAGCCCTAAAGTTAACAATAACGTTGCCGCTATTTTAGCAAACCATGGGTTTAGCTTTCTCACGCTGCTTTTCCTGTTTTTATGGCGTGTTACGTTTTGGTACAGGGTATCTATATCAACATCAGGGGCAGTTAATGCTCCTGAAAATGCTTTGATTTTATTATAGGTCTCAAAGCCCGGCAATGCTTCAAACTCACGCAACTCCTCATCGGTCATCCTGCCGTCAAGCCATTTTGCCAGTTTATTATTTTCTTTCTCTTCTTTCATTTTTCCTCTTTTTTATAGCTATAACAGTTACATCGTTATTTTCCCTACCTCATGTTCTCAATTTCTTTTCTTAATTCTACTAATGCGCCATGAATTCTTTTTTCTACGGCTTTAATGCTAATACCAAGTATTTCAGCTATTTCATGATATTTTTTACCATCTATCCTATGCAACAAAAAAGCGGTTCGCTGTGCTTCGGTAAGCCCTGCAATAGCTTTTTGCAGTTTTACTTTAAACTGCTCCTCTTCCATCAGGAACTCAGGGTTTTGCTCGTCAGTATGCACATGCGTATTTCTTTTTGCATACTGCAATACCACTTTTTGGTGTGCAATGTGGTTTAGCGATGTATTATTGGCTACTGTATATAAAAAAGATTTTGCTTTTTCCGGCGGTACATCCGCACAGTTTTGCCATAGCTTTATAAAAGCCTCCTGGGTAACATCATCAGCCTGTTCCTCATTTCCAAATTTATAAAACAGATAGTTGCGAAGCGATTTTACATGATCTTTAAAAAAATTAGAAAATGTAATCTCTTCACAAATACCCGATAGCGAATTTTTTTTCATTTTGGCATATAAAAATGGCTGTTAAATTATGAATTTTTTTTTGACCTGTGCAAATATGGAGTTTTTTAACACCCGAAGATTATTGCATCACATTTACTGTATTATCACTAAATGTTAAAATTTTGTTAACACGGTAGGGTAATTTAGGGTATGAATGTTTAATCTAAATATAGAGGTGTTTACCCATCTTTATATTTTGAAAATTAAAGGAGTACCTCACGAAGGATTACGATACTATGAAAAAGAAATGCTAGTTTCTTTATCCCTGGACATAAAACCAACTGTTACAGTTGGTTTTTGCCAGAGGTAATACAACGTAAAAAGTAGATTTCTTTTACAATATTAATTTGAGATACTGTTACACCTTGCCGAAGAGCCAATCCATAAGCTATCCGGTTTAGTTACCCGTTTCGGCAGGGCATACAGTACTGAAAGAGATACTCAAAAGATAAATTGTATAGTTGTGTTTTTTTTTAAATATTCAGGTTTTTTCCAAAAATGAACCGACTCATTTCCCGGAGTCGGTTTTTTTATTTAATAAAAAACCGCATAGCCAGTACTATGCGGTTTTGATTGAAATAAACTAATTTATTCTAAATCAATTTCATTGGAAACCTTAGTTAATATAATATCAATAGGGATATTTAGTTCCGGCTCGTTTATTAATCGAATTCCTTTTCCTTTTTTTATTTTCCAATGAATTGTCAATGGTGAAGTTTGCTGCATATCTAATCTAATATCACCTGCAAGAGAACTGACATTTTCATAATTTATAGTGTTATCTAAAAAGACACCGGAAGCAGAAAAATCCACAATAGAAGTATTAATAACTGGAGGCCATTTTATCTGAGAATTTGCATTATAAAGTTTTCTTGAATTATAGAGTGTAGAGATAATAACTCCAGAACTATTTATTGTAACCATTTTATAATGCCCTAGCAAACTATCTCCCTCTTTCCATAGAGTAACAATAAACAATTCATTACCATTTTGGTAATGCCATGTACCCTGATAAGGAGAAACTACGCTAAGCTGCTGGGCTTTTGCCTGACTGACGCTACCCAAAAATACAGGTAGCAATGAAAACAGTATTCCTGTTATGTGCCGTTTATGTTGCATACTGGTTTACTCCAAATTAATTTCGTTTGAAACTTTAGTAAGTACTATATCAGTAGGGATATTAAAGTCAGGCTGATTTTCTATTTTTAATCCCTCAGGTTCATATACTCTCCAATGTATTGTTAAAGGAGTTGTACCAGATTGAATGTCCATTCTAATATATCCTTCAATAAATCCGGTAGGTTCAAATGAAACAGAATTATCGATAATTATACCAGATGCTTCCAAATTGTATATAGTAGTATTAATAGCAAAAGTCCATTTTAATTGACCTGTAGTAAGTAGTTTGTATGAACTATATAATATTGTATTGTTGTTAGTGTTAATCATTTTATAATGACCTAACAAATCATTTTCTTCTTTCCATAAACTGACAACAAACTTTTTGTTTCCATCTATATGTTCCCAAGTCCCTTCAAATGGACTCATAATGGTAAGTTGAGCTTTGGCTTCATTTATAGTACATAATATGGTAAAAGCCATAAAAAGATATATAAATTGTATATTTTTCATAATTATTTGGTTTTTTTTTAAGGACATGTTGAAAATTGTATAGAACCATCTCTTTTTAAAGATACCTGTTCAAAATTCTGGAAATTAGCTTGAGTTTTAAAAAGACTAACTCCCATATTAGCTTCATTCAAAAATTCTAAAAATCCTCTCAGGACATTCATATTATTTGTATCACTTTCGCTTATTATTGCATTTCCTGTTGTGTTCTCAAAATATTTCTTACTTATACTTGTTGCATTTTTTGCTGAAATAAGAATTTTTTGAGCATCTGCAGGATTGGTTGAACCACTTAAATAAAAAAAGAAATCTTTAAACTTAGTTACATTATTTATAGTTAAAGCATAATGTGTACCTTTTGCTGTACTTAACGTAGCAACAAATGTACCATCATTTATATGGTTATCAAATAAAAATTGTGCAATGTTTCTTAAATCATATATTGAGAATACTGAAAGTGTTCCTGCTATTGAATTATTGTGTGTATGACTTACCACAATATATCCGTTGGGAAATGAGGGTGTTCCAAATGGTATAGGAACTTGAATTTCAGGACCGGGAGGAAATGGTATAACATTACCAAAACGATCTAAACCAGCTCCGTATTCATTAACAGGATCATTTACCTTTCCTGCTAAATCAACAACCTCTTGCCTAAAGTTATTACTATCTAAGGCGTCTTTTATTTTTTTACATTCCCTGGGGTGGGCTATCGCAATTTCTACTCTTGGTTTGGTATATATAGGGTTATAGGGGCTGCCACTGTTTCCAGTACCACCATTATAGCCTCCCGGTCCCGGCATATTAGTAATCGGCTCTTGAGAAATTGGATAAGGAGTATTAAATATAGGCATATTTGTAGGTCCTCCTCCACCGGGATGGTTACCTTCCGTATAGCTGGGATCAAGATGTCCTTCAGGGCAAGGAACAGGAAGATATACCCATTTGAACTTAGATTTCTCTATTTGACCGGGAATACCACTATAACTTTCATCCCTTACCCACATCCCTTTATAGCATATACCATCTACCATAATAATTTGGTCTTCTCCTGCTCCTCCTGCTGATTTAAGTATAGTAGAAGGAGAAAATTCCGGTAGTACTAACAACCGCTCTTTATCTTTGGTGTCAACATATTCACCATCAGCTATTTTTTCTTTTTCCTCTTCTGTTAGCATATATTCAGCCATATATGTTTTATAATCTTCATATGGCTCCCAATTCAGTACAAGGTTTTCCGTAACATCGGTATAGGCGCTATCCCTTGAAATTGTGAAAGTAAGGGAATGATAATCGCCTATTTCAACAAGAAATATTTCGGTAGTATCCACAGTAAAATCATACCGTTCGTTATATACCGATTTTTTTCTCCTCTGTTCCTTGAGGCTTTCCAGCATACTAATTGCTTTTGGCATAGCTTTCAATTCCTCATAGGTTATCATCCTAGAATTTCCTTTGGCTGATGTGTTGTTGTCATTCATGTGCACATCATCCTGCTGGCAACAAGTAAAAGCCAGCAACACGACCAGTAAGGCAGGTTGTAGTTTTTTGAGGGTTTTCTTCATACGTTAATAATTTTTAAATTGGTTATAATTGTCAGGCATTTTATTATTTATAGAGCACGTTATATAATAAAAGGTTGGAAAGTAAAACAAATTAATGGTAAGAAATCAACAGTATGAGGTATCGATTTTTGGAGTGTGATTTCATGATAGTACTATTTTTTAGTTGATAATTGGACTGTATGTTGGGTTACAGCCTTACAATTATAAACATAATTTTAATTCGAATAGTATATTTTTTATTAAAAATTTAAATTTTAACAGTTTGTGTTTATAATTATAAAGAATTTATTCGTATTTAGGCTTTCATGTTACGATTATGTATCTATTTATTTTCTCCTAATCCCGTAACTTAAAAATCAAATTCTTAAATTTGCACTTCTATAAAAGAAACCCTCGATTTTTATGTTCGAAAATTTAAGCGATAAATTAGACAAAGCCTTACATATACTTAAAGGTCACGGTAAAATTACCGAAGTAAACGTTGCCGATACCCTTAAGGAAGTGCGCCGTGCATTACTGGATGCCGACGTTAACTTTAAAATTGCTAAAGAATTTACCAATACCGTAAAAGAAAAAGCACTGGGGCAGGATGTACTTACTACATTACAGCCCGGTCAGCTTATGGTAAAACTGGTAAAAGACGAGCTTACCGAGCTTATGGGGGGCGATGCCGCAGGCATAAACCTATCAGGCAACCCCTCGGTAATACTAATGTCAGGTTTGCAAGGTTCGGGTAAAACCACCTTTTCGGGTAAACTTGCCAATTATTTAAAAACCAAGAAAAATAAAAAACCGTTACTGGTAGCGTGCGATATATACCGCCCGGCAGCTATCAACCAGCTACACGTAGTAGGCGGTCAGATAGGGGTAGAGGTATACTCCGAAGAAGGAAACCGTAACCCTGTCGAGATTGCACAAAATGCCATTAAGCATGCCAAAGCAAACGGCTTTAATGTAGTTATTGTCGATACCGCAGGTCGTCTTGCCGTTGATGAGGAGATGATGAAGGAGATTGCCAATGTGCATAAAGCTATACAACCACAGGAAACCCTGTTTGTTGTTGATGCTATGACGGGGCAGGATGCCGTAAATACCGCAAAGGCATTTAACGACCGATTGGATTTTGACGGTGTTATCCTTACCAAACTGGATGGTGATACACGCGGTGGAGCAGCTATTTCGATTAAATCGGTAGTAAACAAGCCTATCAAATTTATAGGTACAGGCGAGAAGATGGAAGCTATAGATGTGTTCTACCCAAATCGTATGGCCGACCGTATTTTGGGTATGGGCGACGTTGTTTCGCTTGTAGAAAGGGCACAGGAGCAGTATGACGAAGAAGAAGCACGCAAACTGCAAAAGAAAATTGCCAAGAACGAATTTGGTTTCGACGATTTCCTTAACCAAATACAGCAGGTTAAAAAAATGGGTAACATGAAAGACCTTGTAGGTATGATACCCGGTGCCGGTAAAGCCCTGAAAGATGTAGAGATAGAAGATGATGCCTTTAAACATATCGAAGCCATTATACACTCTATGACACCAACGGAGCGTACCAAACCATCTGTACTGGATGCCAAAAGAAAAAATCGAATAGCAAAAGGTTCAGGTACATCCATACAGCAGGTAAACCAACTGCTGAAACAGTTTGACCAGATGAGCAAAATGATGAAGATGATGCAGGGAGGCGGCGCTAAAAATATGATGCGGATGATGGGCGGCATGAAAGGCATGCGACCATAACTGATAACAGAGGATACAGAGGCGCGGTTAACCGCGTCTTTTTTAATTAACTACTATTCTAAATACACAACACACACTATGCAATTACTTGACGGTAAAAAAACCTCGAACGATATCAAGAATGAGATTGCTGCCGAGGTAGCCAAAATGAAAAAAAACGGGGAGAAAGTACCCCACCTTGCTGCGGTTATAGTAGGTAACGATGGTGCGAGCCTTACCTATGTGGGTAGTAAAGTAAAAGCCTGCGAGCGTGTAGGCTTTGAGTCAACACTCATAAAAATGCCCAGTACAACATCAGAAACGGAGCTTTTGAAAAAAATAGAAGAGCTCAACCAAAATGATGACATTGATGGGTTTATAGTACAGTTACCCTTGCCGGAACAAATAGATACCCAAAAAGTAATTATGGCTATAGACCCGAGTAAAGATGTAGATGGTTTTCACCCGGAAAACTTTGGTAAAATGGCACTGGATATGACAACCTTTATACCTGCCACGCCGTTTGGTATCCTTGAGCTTTTAGAACGTTATAATGTACAAACAGAGGGTAAGCACACCGTAGTGATAGGACGCAGCCACATTGTAGGCAGACCGATGAGCATACTCATGGGGCGTAAAGGCTTTCCCGGCAACAGCACCGTAACACTTACACACAGCCATACTAAAAATATTAGTCAGATAACTACACAGGCAGATATTATTATTACCGCACTGGGTGTACCCAATTACCTGAAAGCCGAAATGATAAAAGACGATGCGGTAGTTATTGATGTAGGTATTACCCGTGTAACAGATGATACTGCTGAAAAAGGTTACAGAATAACGGGCGACGTAGATTTTGAAAATGTGAGTAAAAAAGCGTCATTCATTACGCCTGTGCCCGGTGGCGTAGGACCTATGACGATTGCCATGCTGCTTAAAAATACGTTATTAGCAAGAGAACAGCGTAAGTTTAAAAAATAAAGCAAAAAGTATAAATAAACAAAAGGGGTTGTCTCAAAAGTGTCATTCTGAACGCAATGTAATGGAGTGAAGAATCTCAATTGTTTGATAAACAACAGATTCTTACTTCGTCAGAATTACAAAAATACTTGTTTAAGCACTTTTGAGACAGCCCCTTTTTTGGTTTTTAAGAAATTAAGGTTTAGAAATCAGTAGCTTTACTTACCTCTTTCCATGCTTCAACCTCGTTGTGCAGCCAAGTATTTTTATCCTGAACTATTTTAAGTGCATCGCTGCCTAAAAACAGGTATAACGGTGCATTATCTATACCGGCTACTTTAATAATCTCGGCTACACCTTTTACAGGATCGCCCTGCTGGTTACCGTTAATCTGATCTTGGTGTACCGTCAGAATATCACTTACTTCTTTATACTCGTCCATTCGTTTGGCAGAAACAGCTAACGAATCAGACTCCAAGAAGTTAGTCCTGAAATAACCCGGTAACACAATGGTGGCTTTAATGCCAAAAGGTTTCCCTTCTATCGCTAGTGCTTCGGTAAAGCCTACTACGGCAAATTTGGTAGCACAATAAATTCCGAAACCGGGAAAACTACCTGTAATTCCACCAATAGATGAAATGTTGAAAATGTGTCCTGATTGTTGTTTGCGCAGATGTGGCATTACCTGCCTGATAACATTAAGTGAACCAAATACATTTACATCAAAATTTTGCCTTGCTTCCTCATCGCTCAACTCTTCCAGGCTGCCTGCTATACCATATCCGGCATTGTTTACCACATAGTCTATTTTACCAAATTTTGCCAGAGTGTCGGCTATAGCCTTACTTACGCTTTGCTCATCTACAAGGTTTACTTCCAGTGGCAGGAAGTTAGGGCTATCCGTTTTAGCTGCATCTTTAAGTTGCGATAAGTTGCGTGAAGTAGCGGCAACGGCATCGCCTTTTGCCAATAGCTGTTTAACAAATTCTAACCCGAAACCTTTTGATGCTCCGGTAATAAACCATACTTTTTGTGCAGTTTGATTTTCCATACTATTTGTTTTTTGATTTATATAAATAATTTGATACAAATGTATGGCGGTAGCGCGGGGGTGTAATTACCCGATACAAACTAATTATTACAAAATTCAAACAGTCCTGTATTTCGAAGGGGTAGTGGTAGTTTGTTTTTTAAAGAAATTATTAAAATGTGCCGCTTCTTCAAAGCCAAGACTTCGCCCTATTTCCGATATATTCCAGTCAGTATGTTTAAGCAATGCTTTTGCCTCGGCAATAATGCGTTCGCTTATTAATGCCGTAGTAGTTTTTCCCGTAGTGTTTTTTACAGCGCGGTTCAGGTGGTTTACATGCACGGCAAGGCTATCGGCAAAATCACTTGCCGATCGCATATTAAACCGCTGCATGGGCGTTTCTATAGGAAACTGCCTTTCCAACAACTCTTTAAATATCGCTGTTATTCGCGAATTGGCATTTGGGTGTTCATACAGGTTTTCAGCAGGTTCTGTTTTCAGGGCAAGATGTATCATCTCATTAAGATAGCTCCTTATTAAGTCATACTTAAAAGTATAATCAGAGTTTATCTCAGCAAGCATTTTTTCATAAATAGCTACAACAGTAGCTTCCTGCGCTTTATCAAGAATATAAGAGGGCTTGCCACCCGGTGCAAACATGGGCAGCTCACTAAGTGTACCCCGCATACCCTCGGTAAAAAAAGACTCCGTAAAAATGCAAAAGCAGCCTGTAGTGTCTCCCGAAATGGTTTCCCATGTATAGGGTACTTGCGGGCTGAAGAACATGAGGGTAGTGCCTGATATCTGTATGCTTTTATCAGCATAATGGTAAAGGATGTTGCCTCTTATAAGGCTTATTTTGTAATAATCCCTGCGGGTATATTTTACCTCCTTACCCGGTATTGAGCAATCTTCAAGACGAAATACATTAAAGTGACCTATGTTATTGTTAAGGTTTTGGGGTGCGGCGTCTTTATGCATATGATTTGCATAAAACTGGTTGAGTGTTTCAGGTTTCATAGTCTTGAAATTACAAAATTCAACCAAAGGTAATAAAAAAGCAGGTAGTAATTATAGGTTTACTACCAATATAAGGTGATTTGAATTAATTAAGATAAGAAAATAGCTGTAAATATTATTTTTCGAAAAAACAAAAAATAATTAAAAGTATTGATGAGTGATACAAGTTTTGTCTATATTTGTTACTAAGTAATTTTTTAGTTGGTAAAAACAGGCGAGGTAGTGGATAACCGTTTGAGCCTGTTTTTTTATACTTCGTTTTAATACTATTTTCTCTTACTCAACACAGTAAAAACCAATATTCGATTTGTTCAAAATAAAAAGCCCGCTAATCAGCGAGCTTTACTTATTTATGATTTTTTCACGAACTCCGTTCGTAATACCATTGCCGTTTTTATTTACACGGCAATCTATTTTCGGCAGGGTCATCCGTAAGTCGAATATTTTTAACAGTAGTACCTCTTTTTATTACGCTCGAAGTCCCCTTTACTTTCAGGTCTTTAATTACGGTTACAGTATCGCCGTCGTTAAGGATGTTTCCGTTACTGTCTTTTACTTCCATCGGTGTGTATATTTATGTTATTTGTTTCGGTTTCTGTTATTACGCGTAGCATTATTTATGGGGCGTGGTCTTGCGGGTTGTGCTTTGGGCAGGCTTGCTTCCTCCGTTTTACTGCTGGGTTCAATCAAAGAGTTAAGCTCTTTAATTTCGGCAGGCGTAAGGTCGCGGTAACGGCCCACAGGCACATCCAGCGATATATTGATGATACGGATACGTTTCAACGCCGTAACCTCATAGCCCAAATATTCGCACATACGCCTGATTTGTCGGTTAAGCCCTTGCGTTAATACTATCCTGAAAATATATTTGCTTATCTGCTCTACCTTACATTTTCGGGTTACGGTATCCAGAATAGGAATGCCGTTGCCCATACGCTGAATAAAGCGGTCGGTAATGGGTTTGTTTACCGTTACTATATATTCCTTTTCGTGGTTGTTGCGCGCGCGGAGTATTTTGTTTACAATATCGCCATCGTCGGTCATAAATATTAAGCCTTCGCTGGCTTTATCGAGCCGCCCTATAGGGAATATCCGCTTGGGATAGTTGATATAATCTACAATGTTATTTTTAACGTCAAGGTTGGTAGTACACTCTATCCCCGCAGGTTTGTTAAAGGCGAGGTAGGTTTGCCTGCCCGTCTTTTCGCGGATGAGCTTGCCGTCAATACGCACTTCGTCTTCCATGCTTACTTTGGTACCCATCTCCGGAACTACGCCATTTATGGTAACGCGACCTTCTTCTACCAGTTTATCTGCTTCTCTGCGGGAGCAATAGCCGGTTTCTGATATAAATTTATTAAGGCGTTTGAGTTCTTGTTCCATTCCGCAAAAATAAACATTTTAAAATGTTTGGAAACTAATATGGATGTATATAAGCTAATTTTATAGCGGGAATTATAGTTTATTCAATCCCCCATATTCTCAACATAGCTTTAAGCTCTTTGTATTCTTCTAAAAATGCACCATCCAGTACATCTAATTTTTCAGGAAATTCATTAAAATTCTTTTTTGCAGTCTCGCTACCGGATATAGCACACATAAAAAGCCGGTACATTAGTTCCTCGTTTGCCTCGCTGTTATTAGTAGAAATATTTTTAAACTCATTAAGCGTTTTAGTTATTTCGGCTTTAGAATATGTTTTTATATTTCTGTTTGGTGCGAAATCACGCTTTAATTCAGCTTCTGAAAAGTATAGTTTTTCAATGCTCCAAACAGTGGAAACAAAAGATCTTTTTGAGCCTGTTGGTAAATTCTTTATTTCCTTGATAACCAAGGTGTCATTTTTAAAAGATATAGTTCCATTAAATGTTGCCTCCCAAAAATCTATTTTAGTACGTTTATAACAATCCAAAAGTATAAATTCTGAATAAATAATTTCATCTTCAGTATAGCCACCACACATTAAGATTACTCTTCCATTAGAGAAATTGTAAGTTTTTATTGGTTTATCACCTTCGGAAGTTCCGGACATATTATCTTTAGGGCAATTACATTTTTCATTTGTAGTTTTAGGCAATAGAAGTACTTCTGCTATATCATTTACTTTTTTCTCATTATTATGGCATGATAGCAGCGATGCAAAAAATATTAGAAAAAATAGAATATATGTTTTTTTCATACTATTGGATTTTCAGTAAATATACTCAAAATCCATTCTCATTATAAATCCCAAAAATATCTCCTACTTTTGCAATCTTAAATTATACGAGTTTTGAGTGCCAAGCTTTTTTTAATAACACCGCCTTTTACGCAGCTAAATACGCCCTATCCGGCAACGGCTTACTTGAAAGGTTTCCTGAATACCAAATGCATTGCCACTGCGCAAGCCGATTTGGGTATTGATGTTATTAATAAACTGTTTTCAAAACAGGGGCTTACCCATCTTTTTACAGCAATAGCAACAAACTCCCCACACCTTGAGAGAGGTGCAGAGGCTGAACCCTTAACACCCAACTCGGAGCGCATTATTGCCCTGAAAGAGGAGTATTTAAAAACAATCGATTCGGTAATGCTTTTTTTGCAGGGCAAAAATCCTACGTTGTCACACCTTATCTGTCAGGAAGATTTTTTGCCCGAAGCCTCACGTTTTGCACAACTCGATGAACTCGACTGGGCTTTTGGTACAATGGGCACGCAGGACAAGGCAAAACACTTAGCCACATTGTATCTCGAAGATATTTCTGACCTGATTGTGGAGTGTGTTGACCCGCATTTTGGCTTTAGCCGTTATGCTGAAAGGCTGGGGCGTTCGGCAAATTCGTTTGATGAACTGTATGAGAGCCTGCAACAACCCTATACCTATATAGATGAGTTACTGATAGGGTTACTACACCGGCGCATGGAAGAAGAAAAACCTGATTTGGTTTGTTTCTCGGTGCCGTTTCCCGGTAACCTGTATGCAGCTTTCAGGAGTGCGCAGTATATAAAAGCACATTTCCCAAAAGTAAAAATTGCTATGGGTGGCGGTTTCCCGAATACTGAGTTGCGCTCGCTTAGTGATTCAAGAGTAATGGAGTTTTTCGACTTTATTACACTGGATGATGGCGAAGCCCCTATTGAGTGTTTGGTTGAATATATAGAGGGCAGGAGAGAGCTTAGTCAGCTAAAACGAACCTTTGTTTTACAGGATAATAAAGTGACCTATATAGACAATTCGGGGAAACCGGATTATAAACAGGCACAGGTAGGCACACCCGATTATGCAGGGTTGCCTCTGGATAGTTATATTTCGGTTATTGAGATTGTAAACCCCATGCACCGTATGTGGAGCGACGGGCGATGGAATAAACTTACTATGGCACATGGCTGTTACTGGGGCAAGTGTACTTTTTGCGATATATCGCTCGATTATATTAAAATATACGAACCCGTTGCTGCAAAACTGCTTGTTGACCGTATGGAAGAACTGGTGGCGCAAACGGGGCAAAACGGTTTCCATTTTGTAGATGAAGCTGCACCGCCGGCATTAATGCGCGAGGTAGCTCTGGAAATAATACGCCGTAAACTTGCGGTGACTTGGTGGACTAACATTCGTTTTGAAAAGAGTTTTACTGCCGACCTTTGCCGACTGCTAAAGGCTTCGGGTTGTATCGCGGTATCGGGTGGGTTGGAGGTAGCATCGGACAGGTTGCTCGACCTGATACAAAAAGGGGTAACGGTAGCGCAGGTAGCACGAGTAACCCGAAACTTTACCGAACCCGGGATAATGGTACATGCCTACCTGATGTATGGTTTCCCGACCCAAACAGCGCAGGAAACGATAGATTCTCTCGAAATGGTACGCCAGATGTTTGAAACTGGTATTTTGCAATCGGGGTTTTGGCATCAGTTTGCTATGACGGCGCACAGCCCTGTAGGGTTATATCCTGAGAAGTTTAATGTAGTTAAGGAAAGTGATAGTATAGGCAGTTTTGCTAATAATGATATTGTACATATCGACAAGACAGGCGCAGAACATGACAAGTTTAGCTTCGGACTAAAAAAATCACTCTTCAACTATATGCACGGTATTTGTTTTGATTATCCGCTACAGGATTGGTTTGACTTTAAAGTACCGCGCACTAAAATTGACCCTGATTATATTTATAATGTGTTACAGGAAGATACTGAATTTACCATAAAACCTACCGCTAAATTAGTGTGGCTGGGAGGGAAGCCTGCTGTTTCGCGTTTTACTAAAACTAAAAAAGGGCGTACCTATGAGGTATCATCCCTTACATTTCATGACAAAAGAGAAGTTTATACCATACAAATAAATCAGGAGCAGGAGCAATGGCTTGTATCGTTTTTAAGTGATGTTGCTGTTAAACCCCTTACTTTTACACAGGCAAAACACAGCTATGAAACAGCTTGCAGCGAAGATTTTGAATTGTTTTGGTACAGTAAGCCCATAAATACCCTGCGTGATTTTGGGCTGTTGGTACTTTAGTATTTTCGGTCGTCAATTATTTCTTGGTATTTTTCGGCTTGTCCTTCAGACAGGAGTTTTATAATTTGTTTATCAATCTTCTGGCTTATGTCTTCTGCCTTTTGCTTTTTTGCCTTTAGAGGAATGTCCTCATCAGCAATACCTAATATTTCATCTTTGTTATCGTTATAAATAACAGTAATGGCAGCTTTTTGAAAATCGTCCAATTTCAGTTTTTTGTCAAGTTGCTTTACGGTTTCTTCAACAATATCTATTTTCTGATTGAGTTTTTCTTTGTTTTTAGTTCGGGGCGCACTCCTCTGGCGGTCTATAGTACGGTCAACGCCCGCCCCTGTACCGTTATAAGGGTCGTAATACTGTGCAAACGCAGTAACCGAGCCCATGAGGAATGTAAAAACAAGTATAAGATTTTTTATCGTTTTCATAAAAGTAATGTGTTATACTATAATCAAAAGTACAATAAAAAAGCCAAAGTTTCCTTTGGCATACATTTAAGTTTTATTCGGTAACCGGAGTGCCATATAAGTCAAACTCTGTGGCATCGGTAATTTTTATAGTTACAAATTCGCCTGTTTTCAGGTAAGTTGTTGTAGCATCTATTAATACTTCATTATCTACATCAGGGCTGTCAAACTCGGTACGCCCCACAAAATGGTTTCCTTCTTTTCTATCGATAACACAACGAAATGTTTCCCCTATTTTTTCCTGATTCAGCTCCCATGATATCTGCGACTGTATTTCCATAATTTCGTTAGCGCGCTGTTGTTTTACTTCGGCAGGAACATCATCTTCCAGTAAATAAGCATGCGTATTTTCTTCATGCGAATACGTAAAGCACCCCAAACGCTCAAAACGCATTTCCTCTACCCAGTTTTTCAGGGTTTGGAAATCTTCTTCGGTTTCGCCGGGATAGCCCACTATAAGTGTGGTGCGTATTGCCATACCGGGTACGGCTTCTCGGAATTGTTTTAATAATTTGGTCGTTTTTTCCTGAGTTGTACCGCGACGCATTGACTTTAATACATTATCGGCAATGTGCTGTAACGGAATGTCGATATAGTTGCATATTTTCGGTTCACGTTTCATTACTTCCAGTACATCCATCGGGAAACCGGTAGGGAAAGCATAATGCAGGCGTATCCACTCAATTCCTTCTACTTTTACCAAATTTTCAAGCAGTTCGGCAAGGTTACGTTTTTTATAAAGGTCAAGCCCATAGTAGGTAAGGTCTTGTGCTATTAATATTAGTTCTTTAACACCATTACGTGCCAGCCCTTCAGCTTCTTTAACCAGTTTTTCTATAGGTTGCGACACGTGCTTACCACGCATAAGCGGGATGGCACAAAAACTGCATGGGCGGTCGCAGCCTTCGGCAATTTTCAGGTAAGCATAATTTTTTGGAGTAGTGGTAAGGCGTTCGCCCAAAAGCTCATGTTTATAGTCGGCACCAAGAGCTTTAAGTAATAAAGGCAATTCGGTAGTACCGAAATACTGATCTATATTAGGTATTTCTTTCTCTAAATCGGGTTTATAGCGTTCTGATAAGCATCCTGTAACAAATACTTTATCTACCAGTCCTTGGTCTTTTTTGTCAGCATAATTCAATATCATGTTCACCGACTCTTCCTTTGCATTGTCTATAAAACCGCAGGTGTTTATCACAATAATGTTTCCTTCTTCATGTGCAGGAGCTTCGTGGGTAACGTCTTTGCCGCTGGCTTTCAGTTGCCCCATCAGTACTTCGCTGTCATACACGTTTTTGGAACACCCAAGGGTTATTACATTTATCTTATTCTTCTTTAACGATTTGGTTCTCATGTAGTTGAAAATTGGAGTGCAAAATTACGCTTTTTATTGATACTGAGCAGGGTATGAGGGTTAAAATTTAACAGGCTGGTTTTATAAAAAAGCCATTCCCAAATTAGGAATGGCTTTTTTGAAATATATAGTAAGACGAATAAATAATTATAAATCCAGCGTGTAGGATAGTGTTACGTTGTTATTAGTGCTTTTTACTCGGGCAGCATCGGTAAGCCCTGTGCTGAAAAATTGTACGTCCATTTTACGTTGATACCAAGTATAAGCAAGGTCGAGCCTTGAGTTGCCAAAAGCAAAGCCTAAACCACCTGAATATCCTGTAAGGTCGCCTACGGTTGTACCATTTTTATACGGGCTTTCGGAAAAACGATAACCCCCTCTTAAACTGAAATTTTTAATACGATATTCTCCGCCCACGCGCAGTTCGCCGGCCATATCCAGAGTGTTACTCAGCTCGGCATTAACGGCATCGTAGCCATTGGTTACAAACTCGGTATTACCATAATCTTTAATAGAATAATCAACGCTTAATAAACCGTTTTTGCCGAAAACATAAGCAAGACTGCCCGTCCATTTTGAAGGTGTTTTTAATGTGTAATCATCCAATATAAAAGTCAGATAGGGATTAACCACCACATTGCCGTTTTCTGTTCCGTATGATACTATGTTTTGTCGTATCTCATCTTGCAGTCGCAACCATGTGGGCGATTCATAAGCAACGCCGGCTCTTAATTCTTCCGTTATTTTTACAATAGTTCCTAAGTTGAAGGATATTCCGCCACCATAGGTATAACGCTCGTTGTTAAAGCGAATGCCGTTAAGCCCCGAAGGGGTATTGGCGTCTTCATAAAAGTTACTTGTTTTTATATAATCGGTAAAGTGTACGTTAATGTTTGCTCCCACATATATTCGTTTCTTTAATTGCGCACCAAAGTTTAGAGCTACCTTACCATGAAAACCTGTAGTATTAAGTAAGTCTTCCTGATAAAAATTATTAGCATCAGTATCATAGCCCGATACATAGGCAGTATTGTTCGGAGCTTCGCTAACGGGGTCAAATATATAGGCATTATAGCCTAAGAAAGCTTGTTGTTGCGAAAAGTTAAGCTCTTCGATAAAACTGTTTTGAAGTGTACCTAATGATGTACCGTTGGCATAGTTTAGGAAGTAACGATCTACTGAATTGGTAGGGTTTGTACCTCTCGAATAGATATTATTGTCAAAATTGTTGATGTTGTCATAATTAAAGCCCAGCGTAAACTTGTTCATAAAGGCTTCCTCATTTGTATTGTTAAAAACAAAAACAGCCCCCATTTGGTTCAAGTCAAAAGCACTGTCATTTCTCTTGGTTTGCGTGCCAAAGTAGGTAGAGGTATTACCGGTATTGTAGTTGGATAGCGAAAATGTACCCGAGTTGTAGTTAAAAATAGCAGAACCGGCAGGGTTAACCATTATAGCCGAAGGGTCGCCACCCAGTGCGCCAAATGCGCCACCCATAGCACGGAAACGTGCCGAGCCTGTTAAATTATCCATTGCATAACGAACACCGTCTGCTGCCGAATTTAAATCCCGTTGCGCATAGGATGTTACCGCTGCAAGGCTAAATGCAGCCAATAGTATATTTTTCATAACTTTAATTTTTACTTTAAAGCCTTATGTTATTTACAGAAAATAATACATAAGGCTTGAATATTTTTATCCTCTTCCGCCGCGAGATCCACCACCACGAGATCCTCCACCACCTGATGATCTGCCTCCGCCAAAACCTCCTGAGCTTCTGGATGGGCTTACGGTACTGCTTCGGGTGCTCCTTGAGGGAGAGCTGGTTCTTGATGGTGAGTAACTTCTGGTACTGTTATTTCTTGATGAATTGTTAAAGTTGTTATTTCTGCTGCTGTTGTTTCTATTGGTAGAGGTGTTGTAGCGCGATGTACCTTCGGTTCTCCTTACAGTATTGGTACTGGTAGCTCTTCTGGAACTGTTAGCGGTAGCGCTTCTGCGTCCTGAGTTATAGTTTGCACTTCTTCCTGCACGACCGTTGTTATAATAGGCATCTCTTCCGCCTGCATAATAACTTGTCGATCTGGATCTGTTGCCATAGTAATGGTTATTGCCATAATAGTAGTTGTTACCCCATCCGTTATAGTAACCCCAACCACCATAGCCCCATCCGCCATAGTAAGGGTAGTTCCAACTGTTCCATCCAAGACCCCAGCCCCAGCCGGCATTCCAACCCCAATAGTTATTCCAGCCAATGCCCCAGCCGCCGTTCCAACCCCAATAGTTGTTCCATCCGGGACCCCAGCCCCAGTTATTCCAGCCTCCATAGCCGCCGTAAACATTTACAATTACATTGTCGTTTTGCTCGCCCCATCCGGGGTATGCGTTATTGCTGTAGGTAGTATAACTGTCGCCTTCCTGTACTATAGTATCCTGTTCATAGGAGCTGTATTCCTCTACATCAGTAAAAGCTGTTGCGGGATACTGATTTTGAAGCGATTTAAAGTAAGTGGTATAATTCATGTTTTGCCCCGATACATCGCCATCGCGGTATTCGTCAACATTACCATCATTATAAGTATATACAGGCTCATTATTCTCATCATGAGGTACGGAGCCATATATCCCGTCGTTATTATACGTTGAAGTGTTTTGGTAGGAACTGCACGAAGTTATAGCAAGCCCTAATATACTCAGTACGGAATAAAGGGAAATTCGGCGCAGTATGTAGTAATTAGTTTTCATATCTCTGCATTTTTTTATTGTTGGGCTTCGCAAAATAGTTATTTTTGCCAAACGATTTCTACTATTATAAATATAAACAATATTTGTGCCAATCTAAAATAAAATGAGTAAGAACTTAACTAAACGGTCAGAAGATTATTCCAAATGGTATAATGAACTGGTTGTAAAAGCAGACCTTGCTGAAAATTCAGGCGTAAGGGGATGTATGGTAATAAAGCCATACGGCTATGCAATTTGGGAAAAAATGCAGGCAGAATTAGACAGGATGTTTAAAGAAACAGGACATCAAAATGCTTATTTCCCGTTGTTTATACCCAAGTCCTATTTCAGTAAAGAGGCAAGCCACGTAGATGGTTTTGCCAAGGAGTGTGCTGTGGTTACTCATTACAGACTCAGAACGGCTGCAGACGGGAAAACAATAGAAGTAGATCCGGATGCTAAACTGGAGGAGGAGCTTATAGTGCGCCCAACTTCTGAAACTATTATTTGGGATACTTACAGAGGGTGGATACAATCGTATCGCGATTTACCTTTACTTATAAACCAATGGGCTAACGTGGTGCGTTGGGAAATGAGAACAAGATTGTTTTTGCGTACTGCTGAGTTTCTTTGGCAAGAAGGGCATACGGCACACGCCACACAACAGGAAGCTATTGCCGAAGCGGAGCAAATGATGAATGTATATGCTGATTTTGCCGAGAACTTTATGGCAATACCTGTTATTAAAGGAGTTAAAACAGCCAACGAGCGTTTTGCAGGTGCTATAGAAACCTATTGTATAGAAGCGTTAATGCAAGATGGTAAAGCTTTGCAGGCAGGCACATCGCATTTTTTAGGGCAAAATTTTGCAAAAGCATTTGATGTTAAATTTGCCACTAAAGAAGGTGTTCAGGAGTATGTATGGGCTACCTCGTGGGGAGTATCTACACGATTGATGGGAGCTTTGGTTATGACACATTCTGATGATAACGGACTGGTGCTACCGCCCAACCTTGCACCAATACAGGTGGTTATTGTACCTATATACAAAACAGATGAGCAGTCTGAAGCGATATCCGAAGAGGCTAAAACATTGATGGCTAAGTTGAAAAAACTTAATATCTCTGTAAAATATGATGATAGAGATACTCATAAACCGGGCTTTAAGTTTAATGAATATGAGCTTAAAGGCGTGCCGGTACGTATAGCTCTTGGACCTAAGGATTTAGAGAACGGTACTTTTGAAGTTGCCCGCAGAGATACATTAACCAAAGAAGTTGTTGCCAATACAGCTATTGTAGCTTATATACAAGACTTGCTTGAAGAGATACAAACTAACCTGTATGATAAGGCAAAAAGCTACAGAGACTCGCATATAACCGAAGTAAACAGTTTTGACGAGTTTAAAGAGGTATTGGAGGGCAAAGGAGGCTTTATAGCAGCCCACTGGGATGGTACAACAGAAACGGAAGAGAAAATAAAAGAACTTACTAAAGCTACCATAAGATGCATAGCCTTAGATAGAAAAGAAGAGCCAGGAAAGTGCATGTTAACAGGCAGCCCGTCTGTCGGCAGAGTACTGTTTGCAAAGGCATATTAAAAATTTATATTTTTTTTGTTTCGACTATTGCGTAAATAAAAAATAGTTGTATTTTTGCATCCGCATTAGAGAAACAAAATGGCCCGTTCGTCTATCGGTTAGGACGCCAGGTTTTCATCCTGGTAAGGGGGGTTCGATTCCCCCACGGGCTACAAAAAGAAGTTGAAGGATTTTTTTTGAATGATCACCAAGACTTCAGGAACATTTAATGGTCCGTTCGTCTAGGGGTTAGGACGCCAGGTTTTCATCCTGGTAACAGGGGTTCGATTCCCCTACGGACTACAACAAGGAATAATTAAGACATTTAAGATATAAGAAAATGGCAAATCATAAGTCAGCTCTAAAAAGAATAAGAACCAACGAAAAGAAAAGAGTGTTGAACAAATATCAGCACAAAACTACCCGTAATGCTATTAAAGCGATACGTGTGGCTACTGATAAAAATGAAGCTTCGGAGAAACTTTCCGGTGTTATCTCTATGATCGATAAATTGGCGAAGAAAAACATTATTCACGCTAACAAAGCTTCGAACCTTAAATCGAAACTTACTAAGCACGTAGCTGCCCTTTAATAAGCATCTGCGGTTCATAAATATATTGAGCTCCCGTTACGGGAGCTTTTTTTGTTTGCATACTTACTTATTTTTACTGATTTTATACAAGAGATAAAATAAACGAAAGCGTTTTTAAATTAGAATATTTTTATATTTTAGTCCAATAATTTTTACAAATTCAATTATCAGACCTTACTAACACTTGTACTATCAATAATTATTATTTTTATATGCTCAGGATTCTTTTATTTTTAACTTTTGCAGCAATAGTGTGTAGTTTTGGGCTTGCTTTTATAGGGCGTGTTTATTTGGCAGAAACGGTTGTTGTAAGCGCTACTATTGCTTATGCAATACTGATGCTTATTACCGTTTTTAAATCGGAATTCAAGTTCAGGAAACCCTATATATCCGAAATTGTACTTGGCGGGCTTCTGTTAGTAGTTTTTTATGAAGGTTATGCATATGCAAGAGCCCAGCCTATGGTTTATTATTTGTTTTGCGGCTCTTTTATTATCCGTACCCTTGCAGTTAAAGGAGAAGAAGAATTAGCAGGAAGAAGATAGATTACGCTTTTACGTTTTATTTTTCTTTTCAGTCGCTTCCTTTATATCGTCTGCATCGGGCTGCATTACGTTTTCATGATTTTTATTATGCGGTTCATACTGTACTTCGATGAATATCGGAAAATGGTCAGAACCATAGTTATCCAACCTTTTTATAGTATTAAGTTTAAAGTCGGGTGAAATAAAAGCATGATCTAACGGAAAGCGTAAAAACGGGTAGCCTGCATGAAATGAGTTAAAGAATCCTCTGCCACGTCTTGGGTCAAGTAATCCGCTCATTTTTAAAAAAAGGCTTGTGGTATGGCTCCACGCCACGTCATTTAAATCGCCAACTACTATTGCCGGCATATTTTGTTGTTTTACAATATCGCCTATTAATAACAATTCTTTATCCCGCTCTTTAGATCGTTCGTTTTCGGTAGGAGAGGGAGGAGTAGGGTGAACCCCGCAAAGCAGTATTGCTGTACCGCTTTTTAAAATTACTTTGGTATGTATAGAAGGAATATCATCTTCTACCATAAACTTTACTTCGCTGTCCGTTAGTTTTAATTTAGAATACAGGAGCATACCATACGTGTTTTCCTGCGGTACTTTTACATGATAGGGATATTTTTCACTAAGTTCGTCAGTACCTTCTTTCCACAGGTTATTTGTTTCCAGTAAGAGTACTACATCCGGGTTTGCTTTATATATCTCTTTAATACAACCCTGAGTATTAGTATTGTGTTGATATACATTACTAATCATGATACTGATACATTGCTCAGGCTCATTGCTGCCGGATTTAAGCACCTGTTTTTTTCCTAATATTGTAAAAGGAAGTATCAGGTACAGTAAGTAAATTATATTAATGCTTATAAGGGTAATCAGTATCCAATATAATACGCTTTTATCTTTGTAGAAACAGAGTATTAATACGAGACATAGTACTGATAATGTCAGCTTTTGCAAACGCGGATAATCGAAAACACGAAATGTCCAATAATCGTTTCTTATTAAAGATAAAATTGTAAACAGTAATAAAGTTACGGTTAGGACAATAAGAAATGTATTCAAAATTTCTCGTATTAGTTGATGTGCACAAATATAGTACTGCTGTAGTTAATTTATGCTATTTTATTATAACATAACTTAATCGGTTAAATCCTTTTTCTTTCAATATCAAGCGGTAAGCGGGTTAACAACTCATAGTTGAGCTGGTTACTCATTTCTCCAAACGATGCTACGCTGACTTCATGCTCGCCTTGTGTACCTATAAGGAGTACTGTATCTTTAGGCTTTACATTTGGTATATGGGTTACATCTATGGCTATGCAATTCATATTAACCATACCCACTACAGGCGCCCGCTTTCCGTTTATCAGGACAATACCTGTATTGCTCAGGCTTCTGCTAAATCCGTGAGCATAGCCTACGGGAACAATGCCGAGATGCATGGTTTGTTGCGAAAAGAAAGTAGCTCCATAGCCTATATATTCTCCAGGGGGCACCTCTTTAAGACTCATAATACTACTTTCCCAGCTTATTATCCGCTTTAAAGGCGATTGTTCTGCCTTATGTTTATTAAGGTATTCTATTAAAACCTCCGGACCCGACCAAAAACCATATTGCATAATGCCTATACGCAGCATGTCATAATGCATATCGGGCAGGCGCACTGCGGCTGCCGAACAGCAGGTGTGGACAATTTCGGGTAGTATCCCTGCTTCTTTAAATGTTTTTAATGCTTTTTTAAAGATTATTTTTTGTTTTTTGATGCGTACATAGTTAGCAATGCTTTCTGCTCCGGCAAAATGCATACACAATCCTTTAAAGACTAATTTTTCACTATTATTTTTCAAGTGAGCTATTAATTCCGGAATTTCTTCATGTTCAAATCCTGTACGGTACATACCCGTTTCTATTTCTATGTGTATTATCGCTTTTTTATCCAGCTTTTCAGCAGTATGTATGGCGGTTGCCAAACGCTCCATAGTAAAAACATAAAACTCAATATTGTTTTGTATTGCCCATTCTATATCATCGTTATCCAGCGATCCCATTATCATAATAGTACTATCAGGCGAGGCTACTTTATATACCTCATAGGCTTCTCCGGCATTAAAAACAGAAAAGTGGTTAACGCCACAGGCTTCTGCCATAGGCACATAGGTAGTTATGCCGTGTCCGTAGGCATTGCCTTTTACCACAGCACTTATTTGTTTCCCTTTAAAATAACTTCTTAAAAAATCCCAATTTGATTGTAATGCAGTTTGATTAAGTTTTATTACTGATGATGCTTTCATTATTGTTGTGCCTCTTTTTGTATGGTGGTAAACATTGTAATTCCTGTTGCGGTAAGTTCGTCAGGATAATCGTAAGCAGGGTGGTGCAGTGGGAAGCAATCTTCTCCTGAGCCTATGCCGAACATAGCACCGGGATATATATTGGTAAATATGCCAAAATCTTCACCAAACCTGAACCCTTCTGCTATTTCCTGATATTCCAACCCTGCAGCATCGGCAGCTTTATGTATTACACTTACCGCATCAGGATGGTTTTGGTTGGACTCAAAAGGTTCAATCACTTCGAAAGTGACTTCCAGCTCTTCTTTTTCGGCAACTTCCATAGCCATGTTTTTCATCACTTCCATAGCTTTATTAAGCCTTTCATTATTATCAGCACGAACGGTTAAGTGTACAGAGCCTTCGCCTGCTGATATGCCATAGGCTTTTTCACCCATCTCTATGTAAACAGGTGTTACGGTTATGTAGGCAGGTTTGTTTTCAGCATTTAACGATAAAGCATTCAGCATATATTCGCTTATTGCTCCGGCGGGGTTTCTTCCGTTCCAGGGTTCGGCAGCGTGGGACGTATAACCTTTAAAGTAAGCGGCAAGACTGACAACACTTGAGGTGAAACTGCCTGTTTTGCAAATAACTTTATGCTTTTGAAAACCGGGTAAATTGTGCAGGGCAAAAACCATATCGATACTCAGGTTTTCCAATAAACCATCGGCTACTACATTGCGCGCACCCCAACCGTTTTCTTCCGCAGGTTGAAATAATAAATATACATTGCCTTTTTCAGGTCGTTGCATGGCATAGTGCTGAGCCACGCCATACATAATGGTAGTGTGACCGTCATGACCGCATTTGTGCGATACTCCCGCAATGGTAGATTTGTAATTGGTTGTTATGGTTTCCTGTATGGGGAGGGCATCTATATCGGCACGCAGCAATATGTTTTTGCCTTGCTGTTTACCATAAAAACTAACCAATATGCCGGTATTGGCTGTTTTTTCTACTCTGTCAGTATTTAGTTTATCTAACAGCGATAGTATATACTTTTGGGTTTCATATTCGTTTTGCGATACTTCGGGGTGTTGGTGTAAATAGTGCCTCAAGGCGGTAAGTTCCTCCATCTTTATTTTTTAATTTTTATAATAATACGAAAAATGAGATAAGGGAGGAAATTAAATAAGAAATCTTTAAGTTTTCTCGCGCATTTTAACTTTATAATGGTTTATTTTTAAAGATAAGTTCGAAATTTTATCGGCTTAGCTTCGATAAAGAAAAGCTGCTTCAGACTCATTTTTAGTCATTACCGATTAAAGCAATTTTTCTGCCCACAGGTCTGAAAAACCACGATAGTAAGGTAAGTATTAATAATAGTGCAGGACCAAACAGTTCGACAGTTTCGCTTCCGCTCATGATATGAGAATACACAGCACCCAGCATAGCAAAGAAAAAGCCTGCATAAGCCCACTCCTTTATTAGGGGCAGTTTGGGAATAAGGATTATTACAACTCCTGTAATTTTTAAGACTCCCAGCAGCAATAATAAATAATCAGGATAGCCTAACTTTTCAAAGCCCTCTGCCTCTTCCTCCATTTTTATCAGTTGCACTATTCCTGTTGATATCATGCCCAAAGCAAGCCAGATGGTGGCAACCCAGTAGATGATTTTACTTCTATTTTTCATACCTCAGTTATTTTAATTTCTGTACTATATCCTGCAGCCTGTTATGAGCTATATTTATACCTTGTGCAAAAGGTAATTGCAGTATCTGGTTTCTTAGTGCAACCGATTTGTATAGTATGTGGATATTGATTTTGCTGGTATTTTCAGAAAGTGATTCAAATTCTAAAAATTCGAGTTGGGTAGCAAACGGAGTATTTTCCATTTCGAATGTGCGGATAATTTTTTGATTAGGGCTGAATTCATGTATTGTGCCATTAGCCCTGAACACTACATTCCCCTGAGCATCTGCGGTTTCAAACCGGTAGCCGCCATGGTTTTTATTTTCCAGTTTCAATACCTTAGTGCCCATCCATTGGGCAATAATTTCGGCATCTGTATAAGCCTTAAAAAGTAGTTCTAACGGTAAGTCGAATACTCTTGTTATTGTCAATTCCTGTTTGCCGTCTTCGGCGTGTACTGTTGTTTTTTGCGACATAATTGATTTATTTTTTTGGTTTATAGTTTTTCATGATATCCTCAAGTTTATTAAACCTGTCATCCCACATTTTACGGAAGGGTTCAATAAATTCGGCTATTTCTTTCATTTTCTTAGGATTGAGATGATAATGTATCTCTCTTCCGTTTTGTTCCTGCCTCAGCAACTCACATTCGGTAAGTATCTGGAGGTGTTTTGATACTGTGGGGCGTGCCGTATCAAAGTTTGAGGCAATAGCTCCGGCAGTCATAGACTGTGATGAGACCAGCAGGAGTATAGCCCGTCTGGTAGGGTCGGCTATCGCCTGAAAAACATCGCGTCTTAAATTCATCGTGTAGTTATTTAACTACGCAAATATATATGTAGTTACTTAACTACGCAAATTTTTCTGAATTTTTAATGAAAACTATTTTAAGAAGAAGTGATAACTGTGCCGGTTATCTTTTTTGCTTAGCGCTTAATATAACCTGATATATGTATAACGGAACCGCCCATCCCATCCAGAATAGGGAAGGGGATATATCTTCAAAGCTGCCTAAATCTTGTATAAATTTAAGCTTTAACGATAATCCCGAAATAATAAAAGCCAGCGTTACAATATAACTCCTTACCATCCACTCTTCATGAAGTTTAAATTTCTTTTTAATGGCGGCATAGTAGGCAATAAAAGCAGCACTTATCCATACACTAACCCATATTTGCAGGGAAAAAGCATAGGTCCGGTTAACCTCATAGGCTGTGGTAAAAGCTAATATTACTGCACAGGTACTGCTTACTAAAATGGCTAACAGATATAGAAAACCTATAATCCGATGTAACTTCCAACTGTAGTTTCTCAGCTTACGCCAAAACTGGACAAGTCCTAACACAAGCGCGCCTCCTCCTGCTGTAATATGAGCTATTAAAAACCATTTGAGGTTAAAGTATTTCCCCAGCGCCTCGGGCGTTAGTTTTAAAAAATGGTCTGCCCCATGCATAAATAACCAGGTAAGGAATAGTATTGTTATCCATATAAGTACAGGTACAATATCTGTTTTGTCTAATTTGAGTTTATTACTGTTTGTATTATTTTTCATAATTACTGTGAATTTTAGGTTTAAGAATCATAAATAAGCACAGCAAAATTCTTAACAATAAGAACTTTAAACAATAACCGAAAAAAGATTCGGTATGTAATGTATTGGTTGTAATACGTTTATTTGATTATTTTGTAGATAATAAATAGAGGTAGTTATGTATGCAAAAAAGATAGAGGAAGATTTGGATTGCGGCATCCGTGTTGCTTTTAAAATATTTGGAGGTAAGTGGAAGCTGTGCATTATTGACGCTATAAACAAAGGAATAACCCGCCCCATAGATATCCAGAAAGAAATAAGGATTGCTTCGCAGCGTGTTATAGAAATGCAGCTTGCGGAGTTGCTATCCTATGGTGTTGTAGAGAAATGCTCGGAAGATGTATATCCCAAAAAATCAGAGTATGAACTTACGGAAATGGGAAAAACAATACTCCCTGTATTAAAACAGATAGACAATTGGGGTACAGCCAATTCAGCATTTGTAAAATTAAGGCAATATGAGTTGGAGAGGGCGGGAGAGGATTGATACGGCTCGGGTGCATAATGAAAAAAAAACGGGACACATCAGATGTTTTCGATGTGTCCCGAAGTGACCACGATGGGATTCGAACCCATACGCCTTGCAGCACCACCCCCTCAAGATGGCGAGTCTACCAGTTTCTCCACGTGGCCGTATTAATTTAAATAAAAAAAGTTAAGCAGGCGTATTGACA
Organism: Flavobacterium salilacus subsp. salilacus; assembly: GCF_004634195.1. GTDB lineage: Bacteria > Bacteroidota > Bacteroidia > Flavobacteriales > Flavobacteriaceae > Flavobacterium > Flavobacterium salilacus. Next base: position 29,108 of record NZ_SKBP01000001.1, on the reverse strand, counting down.
GCTTAACTTTTTTGTGACCCGACTGGGGCTCGAACCCAGGACCCCAACATTAAAAGTGTTGTGCTCTACCAACTGAGCTATCGAGTCATGGCATTAGGAAAATCAAGGTCTTATAGTGACCCGACTGGGGCTCGAACCCAGGACCCCAACATTAAAAGTGTTGTGCTCTACCAACTGAGCTATCGAGTCATTTATCATTCCCTGAATGCGGGTGCAAATATACGGATGTATTATTTATTATTCAAAGCCATTTTGTTATAAATTTGAGTTTTTTTTGACTAAAATTGTTTAAGGACTTAATATATAGCAGCTTATTATATGAAAAAAATTATTTTGTGCGGGTATATGGCTTCCGGTAAGACCACAATAGCACGTTTATTGGCTCAGGCTTTGGGGTTTAATTATATAGATCTTGACGAAATAATTGTACTACAAACCGGAAAAACGATACAGGAGCTCTTTGCAGAAGGGGGAGAAATACAGTTTCGAAAAAAAGAGCATGTAGTATTACAAGAAATTGTAAATAATAATGAAGCTTTTGTATTAAGCCTTGGTGGTGGCACACCTTGTTACGCTAATAATCATGAATTTTTACAGAGGGACGATGTAATCTCTGTATATTTAAAAGCCTCAATACCTGAGATTATAAGTCGATTGGCAAATGATGTTACACCACGCCCTATGCTTAACAACCTGAAAGGGGAAGAGCTTAAAGAGTTTATAGGTCAGCATCTTTTTGAGCGAAGCTATTACTATATGCAGGCAAAACATAAAGTGATTACAGACGGCAAAACGACCGAAAATATAGTTAATGAAATAATGAGCCTGTTTTAACTGAGGCAGGCATAGGCCTCATCATCGGTAAATACCACTTTGATATGTTCTTGCAGTGAGGTAGATAATGACAACCCTTTAAAATCTGCTTTTACAGGATATTGCTTATGATTACGATCTACCAAAACGGCTGTTTTAAACTTTTTAAGCGGTACATCAAGAAAGTGTTTTACACCATATATAAGCGTAGTACCGGAGTTGAGTACATCATCTACCAAAACAAGTGCTTTGTTAGTATATTCTTCCTGTGTTAATGATGTGTGTACATCATCAAGCGGTTGCTGTTTGTTTATTTTTACTTCACACAAAATTATTTTCAGGTCTGATATTTTTTCCAGCACGGCTGCCAACCTTTGTGCAAAAATATAGCCGTTACTGGCTATGCCCGCCAATACTACCTCTTTTTCATCAGCAAAGGTTTCGTATATCTGGTATGCCATACGGGTTGTTTTGTGCTCTATTTCCTGTTGTGTAAGTATGATATGGCTCATTATATAGTAATGTTATTTTTTCTCAAAGATAAAAAAGAGTTCTTTACCTTCTCTTTGATTAATAGAATTATGCGCTGTTTCCATTATATGGATAGTAAACAAATCTTCAAAAATAGCCCTATACTCCTCGGCGCTACCACCAAATGGAGGGCCTTTTTCTGTAAGCGGAAACCGGAAGAATAATCCCGCCAGCTTTCCGTTGGGTGCTAAAAGGTTGTGCATTTTTTCAGCATATTGCTTTCTTAAAGAAGGGTCGAGAGCGCAAAAGAAAGTTTGCTCCACAATCAAATCATATTGACCTTCGTGTGTAAAGAAGTCATCGAGAATGAAGTGCCCGTTATCTAATTCAGGCAATCTTTTCCGTACATTCTCTAACGGAGTTGGTGCTATATCCAACACATAACTATTATTGAATCTTTCTTGAATTAAATATTCAAACTCATGACCGTTACCGGCTCCGGGTACGAGTATTTTTAACGATTTATCAGTAAGCTGGTCAATATATTCCTTTATAGGAGGTGTAATTTCGCCCATATCCCAAGGTACTGAGTCGCTTACATAACGATTTTCCCAGTAGTTTCTATCAAATGTTGTCATCAAAATCAAAGTCTAAAGTGTCATCAGAATAATCATCAATATCCCTGCGGTCTTTTTTAGTAGGTCTGCCACTTCCTTTTGCCCTGTAATGCTCTTTAGAGAGTTTAAGCAGTTCCAGATGTTCAAAGGCTTCTGCAGGGGTTTCATCTTTACGGTAAATATCTACTAGTTTAGGTCCCACACGGTTGGCGGGGATATCTATTACTGTAAGTTTATAATTAATCTGGTCACGCCGAACCGTTATTTTATCGGTAGGGAAAACCTCTCGCGAGGGCTTTACCTGCTGCCCGTTTACAGCTATGTGCCCCTTCTTGCAGGCTTCGGTTGCTATATTGCGTGTTTTATAGTAGCGCACACACCATAAATATTTGTCAATCCTCATACTAATTCTTAAAAATCGTTGTTATAGCTGTACAAAAATAAAGGAAAATTGTATCTTGCGCCATTAAAATAAAAATTAAAATGAATAGATTTTTAAAGGTTTTCAGCCTGCTTTTACTGATTACATTTTTCAATGCTTGTAAAAAGGATGACGGAGCATCGATAGCACCGCCAAGACCCTATGATGAGCAATATGCAGTAGAGAAACCTGAAATAGAAAACTACCTGAAAACCCATTATATTGCAAGTGTTGACGAAGATTTTAATATAGACTTGCAGGAAATACCTGCGGATGGCGATCAAGTTTCGATTTGGGATCAGACCGAATACCCGTTGCAGAGCAAAGCAGTAACGCTTGATAATGTTCCGTTTACATTATATTATTTGGTATTGCAGCAAGGAGTAGGCGAGTCGCCAACAAGAGCCGACAGGGTACGTACAGCATATAGGGGTACTACACTTGACGGAACACAGTTTGACTATAACCCCTATCCGGAAACGTATCCATCGCTTGCTGAAACCATATTGGGATGGCAGGAAATTATACCGTTGTTCAATACAGGTACTTATGTGGATATACCGAATAGTCCTGACCCCGCTTATTTTGAAGACTATGGAGCAGGAGTAATGTTTTTGCCATCGGCATACGGTTACTATGAGCGCGCTCAGATAAACATACCCGCATACAGCCCGCTTATTTTTAGCTTTAAGCTGTATGATTTGCAATATGTAGATAGCGATGGCGACGGCATACTGAATAAAGACGAAACAGAAAACGGTATTGATATAAACGATTATGATACAGATGGTGACGAAACGCCAAATTATCTTGATATTGATGATGATGGCGATGGCTATTCTACCCGTTTGGAAATAACTATACCGGGAACTAACGATATTTATGATTTTGAAGATATACCTGCCTGTAATGGTGGTACGATTAAAAAACACTTAGATGCTTCTTGTTTTTAAAGCAATTAGAATCCTAAATAAAAAGCCTGTTCATACATGAACAGGTTTTTTTTATTACCATAAACGATCGTTCAAAATTTCATTTTCATTTAAATCATTTCTGTAATTACCAATTCTGATTTTTGAAACAATACTATCTTTAATTTTGAAAAAGGCTATGCGCTCATTTCTTCTATAAACAAGAGTGCTGTCTACTCTTATAAAGTCATTACCAAATTTCTCTATTACATCCTGATATTTCATACCTACTTTTACAGAACCGTTATAGAGACTTAAACTTTCATTATACAAGTAAATGTCCATAAAATCTTCTACACCCACACCATAATATTGCGGATTAATACTGTCATATACCACTAATCTTCCTGCTATTTCATTATCTATTTCTGAATTATATTTTATAAGTAAATAATGCACAAAAAACTTATTCTTCTTATTTGCAGGATAAATTTGTGTTGCTGCTTTGGGTATAAAACCGCTGGTGAAATCATCAATTTGAGAGAGCACCTCTTTAACATCAATATCTTCATCAAGTAATGATGTTTTTATTTCATCAGAGATAGTATCTTCTTTGATAAGAATTTGTTCTTCTTGTTTTTTAAGAGGCTTTTGCACCACTTCTTTTTTGCAGGAGCAAATAAGCAACAATATAGTCATAACAAGTGATATTATTCTTCTCATAGTGAAATAAGCAGGATGAAAATAAAAAATCCCAACCTTATCGATTGGGATTTTAAATATAGTAAATAAAACAATTACTTTCTTTTTATCACTTTTTCGGCAGCAGCAATAATAGCATCGCTGTTCAAGCCATACTTATCCATAAGCTGGGCAGGCGTTCCGCTTTCGCCAAAACTATCCTGTACAGCAACAAACTCTTGTGGAGCAGGATGGTTAAGTGATAGCGTACGTGCTACGCTTTCGCCAAGACCGCCTAATATATTGTGTTCTTCGGCAGTAACAATACAACCTGTTTTACCAACAGATTTTAATATCATTTCCTCATCAAGCGGTTTGATGGTGTGTATATCGATAACTTCGGCAGAGATACCTTTAGCTTCCAGCGCCTCGGCAGCAACAAGTGCTTCCCATACTAAGTGACCTGTAGCAACTATAGTAACATCAGTGCCCTCATTAAGCAGTACGCCTTTACCAATTTTAAACTCGCCGTTTTCAGGCGTAAAGTTAGGTACAGACGGGCGACCGAAACGCAGGTAAACAGGACCATGATGTTCTGCTATGGCTATGGTCGCCGCTTTGGTTTGGTTATAATCACACGTATTAATAACCGTCATACCCGGAAGCATTTTCATCAAGCCGATGTCTTCCAGTATTTGGTGGGTAGCGCCATCTTCACCCAGCGTAAGCCCGGCATGTGAAGCGCATATTTTTACATTTTTATCACTATAAGCAACCGACTGGCGTATTTGGTCGTAAACCCTACCGGTAGAGAAGTTGGCAAAAGTACCTGTAAACGGTATTTTTCCGCCAATAGTCATACCCGCAGCCATACCTATCATATTGGCTTCGGCAATACCTACCTGAAAGAAACGCTCAGGATGATTTTTTTTAAAATCATCCATTTTAAGCGACCCGATAAGGTCGGCACAAAGTGCCACTACATTTTCGTTAGTCTTACCCAGTTCGGTAAGCCCTGCTCCAAAACCGGAGCGTGTATCTTTATTTCCTGTATTTGTGTATTTCTTCATTTTAGCCCCCTATCTCCCGAAGGGAGAATTCCTGTTAGGGGTAAACAGGATTTTTATCGTTGCAAGTTTAGGTAATAACCCCCTTTGGGGGTATAGGGGCTTAATAGTCCCCTAAAGTTTCTGCATTTTGTGCCAGTGCATTTTCAAGCTGCTCATCGTTAGGAGCTTTACCGTGCCATGCGTGGGTATGCATCATATAATCTACTCCGTTACCCATTTCGGTATGCAGCAGTACACAAACGGGCTTGCCTTTTCCTGTTTTAGCTTTAGCTTCGGTCATACCGGCAATGATAGCTTCAAGGTTGTTACCTTCTTTAATTTCCAGCACATCCCATCCAAAGGCTTCGAACTTGGCTTTCAGGCTACCCATAGGTAATACATCATCTGTTGCTCCGTCAATCTGTTTGCCGTTAAGGTCTATCGTAGCAATAATATTATCTACTTTATAGGCAGCAGCATACATTATAGCTTCCCAGTTTTGCCCTTCCTGTAGTTCGCCATCGCCGTGCAGGCTGTATATCAGGTGATTATCACCATTAAGTTTTTTGGTTTGTGCAGCACCCAGTGCCACGCTCATGCCTTGCCCCAATGAGCCTGATGCAATACGCACACCCGGTAACCCCTCGTGAGTAGTAGGGTGACCTTGCAGTCTTGAGTTGATATGGCGGAAAGTAGCCAGTTCGCTTACAGGGAAGTATCCGCTGCGCGCCAGTACGCTATAGAATACAGGAGAGATATGCCCGTTAGAAAGGAAGAAAATATCTTCATTTATACCGTCCATATCAAAACCTTCCTTGCGCTCCATTAGGTTTTGGTAGAGTGCCACCATAAATTCGGTACAGCCTAGTGAGCCACCCGGGTGACCCGAGTTTACGGCGTGCACCATACGAAGAATATCTCTCCTTACCTGTGTAGTTAAATCGTTAAGTTGTTGTGTATTAGGTTTCATTTGTAGAAATTAGTTAAACAGGTGCAAAAGTACTTCTAATTTTTATGTGGGGCAAGTTTAAATCGAATAAGTGTAATTCTATCTGTGTCTAATTTTCTTTGTCAAAAACAGGTAAATAGTTTTTGAAAGCAGCTATGATTTCATCTTTTTTATCCCCTTTCATCAATCTGATTAAAAGTTTGCTGTAAGCTCCTTTACTCAAATGAAATATAGTAGATATTCTATCTGGTAAACTCTTTCGATTATAGACTAATAATAGTTTCTTCAAATCTTTGGAATCAATTGCATCTTGAAATAAAGCCCTGCATTCTTCATAGATTTTATCTACATCAATAGAAGATAAAACATCATTTAATCCACCTTTTATTCCTTGTAAATTATAATCATTCTTTGTATAAGCTTGTAATTTGTACTGAATAATTCTTTCAGCTTTTGAAGATACTTGTACATCAAATTCTTTAACTAATTCATTTATAAGAAAGTCAATAACTTTAGTGATTTGTTCCTCAATATTTGTAAATGCTTGATGTTGAGCAATTATTCTCAATATAGGCTCAATACAAAATAAATTTTCGATTTCTGCTACTGAAATAGTAAATATCCCATGAGATTTTAATGAATCTATTTCTTCGTTTTCTTTATAATCACTATCTATTATTCCAAAAACATCTAAATGATGTAGGGTTTGATTATTTCTTAATGCTTTTGTGGCTTCAATAACTTTATCAGCTCCTCCTCTAGGAATTACATTAAAATCTGGATAAACTAATTCGTAAATGGAAACGTCGTAACTACCATACTCTCCTTCACAAAATATAATTTTTTTTCTGGTGCCTAAAATTTCTAATAATAGAGGCTCAGGGAAAATTGTACTATCATTTATTTCTTCATAATTCCATGATGTTCCACCATTATATGATTTTATCCAAAATTTATGGCAATCGGTTCGTGAAGCTGCAAAATCTAAATCATGAGTTATATATATAATCAATTTATCTTTACAGTATTGTTCAATTTTATTATAAAGAGTGCTAATTATTGATTTATGTAGATGAATTTCAGGTTCATCAATTATAATAATGGATTGATCAGAAACTACTATACATTGAGCAATTAAATAAAGGATAACTCGCTCACCATCGCTAAGTTCTCTGCCTTTTATTTCTGTGTTATTATTCACAACAAATATTTGATGATCTTTAAAATGAATTATTGAATGTGGTAGAACATCTGTCCAAATTTTTTCAATAATTTCTACGGGACCTTCTGGTATAGGTATGTTTGTATCGATGTTAAGTCTTGTATTTTCTTTAACCTCAGCGACATAATCACTATCTCTTTTATTCTGTAATGCAAAAATTAGTGTTATTAAAGCTGTATAATTATTAAGAACATTAACGGAGGCATTTCCTTGACCTAAATTTTTAAATTTATTTTTCAAATCTTGTTGTGCAGTTGAAATAGCCTTTGGCTCAAGAGATGTTGGAATGCTTAAAAATCTTTGCGCACTGATTCTAAATACTTCTTCTTTTTGCGCACTGATAAAAGCCCCTAATCTGGTCTTTCCAGATCCATTAGCTCCAACAAATACAATATTATTTTCGGTTTCAAATGAAAATTGTGTATTATTTCCTTCTTTATTAGGAAGATTTATTTTGAAAGGCATAATTTTTTAGTTTTCCGAAATTTAACAAATATTTTAACATCTGCTACAAATACAAATGTCTTTATGTCTATATATCTATTATCTAACATCTCCCTTCTAAATTCTCAAATCTAAAATGTATCTTTGCGGGCTGTAAAAGAGAGCCATGAAATTTGATTTACTTACAAAAGACCCGCAAAGCAAAGCAAGAGCCGGAGCTATAACTACCGACCACGGGGTTATAGAAACGCCTATATTTATGCCTGTGGGTACGGTAGCCTCGGTAAAAGGGGTACACCAGCGTGAACTGAGAGATGATATAAACCCTGATATTATATTAGGAAATACTTACCACTTATACCTGCGTCCGCAAACGGAAATACTGGAAAAGGCGGGAGGGCTGCACAAGTTTATGAATTGGGACAGACCGATACTTACCGATAGCGGAGGGTATCAGGTATATTCGCTTTCGGCAAACCGAAAGATTAAAGAAGAAGGCGTAAAGTTTAAATCGCACATAGATGGTTCGTACCATTTTTTTTCACCTGAAAATGTGATGGAAATCCAGCGTACCATAGGGGCTGATATTATTATGGCTTTTGATGAGTGTACGCCTTACCCATGCGATTACCGCTATGCCAAACGCTCGATGCACATGACGCACCGTTGGCTGGACAGGTGTATTACACATTTGGAAAAACTACCGTATAAATATGACTACAGCCAGGCATTTTTCCCGATAGTGCAGGGGAGTACTTATACTGATTTACGACAACAATCGGCAGAGTATATTGCTAATGCCGGAGCGGTAGGTAATGCCATTGGCGGATTATCGGTAGGTGAGCCTGCCGAGGAGATGTATGCTATGACCGAAGTAGTATGCAACATACTGCCCGAAGATAAACCTCGCTACCTGATGGGAGTGGGTACACCCATTAATATTTTAGAGAATATTGCACTGGGTATAGATATGTTCGACTGCGTAATGCCTACGCGTAATGCGCGTAATGGTATGCTGTTTACTGCCAATGGTACTATCAATATCAAGAATAAAAAGTGGGAGGATGATTTTTCTCCTATCGATGAAATGGGCATAACCTTTGTAGATACCGAATATACCAAGGCTTACCTGCGACACCTTTTTGCTGCCAACGAGTATTTGGGCAAGCAAATAGCCACGATACATAACCTTGGTTTTTATATGTGGTTGGTTCGTGAAGCAAGAAAGCATATCTTAGCGGGAGATTTCCGCGAGTGGAAAGATATGATGGTAAAAAATATGAGCCAGAGGCTTTAATTTTAGAATTCAGATTTTAGAATTGAGATGTTAAACAAGTTTTATTTGAAGATGAATAAAGTGAAATACTCAATACTAATATCTCATTACTAATTACATGAAAATAATAGACTGGTATATCCTGAAACGGTATTTGGCAACATTTTTTGTAATGTTGCTGCTGTTTATTCCTATTGGTATAGTAATAGATGTATCAGAAAAAATAAACAGGATACTTGCTAATAAAGTTCCTTTTATAATGGTTGCATCTTATTATTTCGACTTTACGATTTATTTTGCCAATCTGCTTTTTCCTATTTTTCTTTTTCTCTCGGTTATCTGGTTTACATCCAAACTTGCCAATAATACCGAGATTATTGCCATATTAAGCTCAGGAATATCATTCAACCGTTTCCTTCGCCCTTATATTATCGGTGCTACATTCATTTCGTTACTCGCTTTAATGATGGGATTCTTTTTTGTGCCAAAAGCCAGTAAAGGGTTTAACGATTTCAGGTACAAATACCTTAGTCGTAAAGAGGTTAGGCAGAGTCAGGAAGTGTACAAACAAATAAGCCCCGACGAGCAGATATATGTGAGCAGCTTTAACTATGTACAAAAAAGAGGATATAACTTTAACCTGGAAAAGTTTAAGGATAATAAGATGCTCTACAAAATCAGTGCAACATCTATAAAATGGAATCCTGAAGACAGTACTTATACATTATATGGATATAATAAAAGAACCATAGGTAAAGTTAACGATTCGCTCCAGTCTGCTGCCGAAAAGAAATTTAAGTTTAATTTTGAACCTGACGATCTTACTCCCGCAGTATATGTAGCCGAAACGATGACACTGGGCGAGTTAAACCGCTTTATAGAAAAGGAGCGGGCGAGTGGTTCGGCTAATATTAACACCTACCTTGTAGTTAAATATAAAAAATACAGCATACCTGTTTCTGCATTTATACTTACGGTTATTGCCGTTGCTGTTTCGTCTATGAAACGCAGGGGCGGTATGGGCGTAAACCTTGCTATGGGTATAGGGCTTGCCTTTACCTATATATTCTTTGACAAGGTTTTTGGTACAATGGCTGAAAAGTCGAGTATTCCGCCACTTATTGCCGTATGGTTTCCTAATATAACATTCGGCATACTTGCCATTTTCCTGCTGCGCAATGCTAAGCGATAACCAAAAGAGTTACTTACAGCTTCATTTTATAGTATTTATATGGGGCTTTACGGCAGTGCTGGGAGCATTAATATCGCTTGATGCCTTACCCTTGGTATGGTTCAGGATGTCTATTGCAGTATTGATTATTTTACTTTATATCTTCATCAAACGAATACCGCTAAAAATTCCTCCCAAAACACTCATAGGTTTTCTTATAGCAGGCTTAATTATAGCGTTGCATTGGCTCACATTTTTTAAAGCCATAAAGGTTTCCAATGTGTCCGTTACGCTGGCTTGCCTCAGTACAGGGGCTTTTTTCACCTCGTTGTTAGAACCGGTTTTTTTCGGACGAAAAATTATATGGTATGAAGTTGTCTTCGGGTTGTTAGTAGTGGCGGGGTTATACCTCATTTTCCGTTTCGAAGGAAATTATATCGATGGTATCATACTGGCACTCACATCTGCATTCCTCTCAGCCGTTTTTTCCATAATTAACGGTAAATACGCTAAGCTGCACAATCCGTCAGTAATATCGTTGTATGAACTTTTCGGAGGAGTATTATTCCTTTCCGTATATTTATTATTTGCAGGAAGTTTTACTGCTGAGTTTTTTCAAGTTTCGGCAACCGACTGGATTTGGCTTTTTGCACTTGGCTCTTTTTGCACGGCATATGCTTTTATCGTATCGGTAGATGTAATGAAGTTTCTTAGCCCCTATACCGTAATGCTTACTATAAATTTAGAGCCTGTATATGGTATTATTCTTGCCCTGATTGTGTTTAAAGAGAAAGAAAAGATGAGTTGGACTTTTTATATTGGTGCGGCAATAATAATAACAACGGTGATTATGAACGGTGTACTTAAAAAATATACCAAAACCGCAAAGTAATTGATAAGGTTTAGTTTCTATGTAATCTTAAACTTTTATCTTTGTAGTTCGAACCAAAAGTAAAATTTTGTTGGTACTATGGAATATTTAGACTTTGAACTGCCTATAAAAGAGCTTGAAGATCAGCTCGAAAAGTGTACACTTATAGGTGAGGAATCGGATGTTGATGTATCTAATACATGCAAACAGATCGAAAAAAAACTGGAAGAAACCAAGAAGAAGATATATAAAAATCTTACCGCCTGGCAAAGGGTACAACTGTCCAGACACCCCAGCAGACCTTATACTATGGATCATGTAAGGGCACTTATGGGCGATACTTTTTTAGAGCTGTTTGGCGACAGGGGCTTTAAAGATGATAAAGCAATGATAGGCGGGCTTGGTAAAATAGCAGGTCAGTCCTTTATGGTTGTTGGGCAGCAAAAAGGCTACAATACCAAAACAAGGCAATACCGCAACTTTGGTATGGCTAACCCCGAAGGATATCGCAAAGCATTGCGCCTTATGAAAATGGCAGAAAAGTTTGGCATTCCCGTTATTACCCTTGTTGATACTCCCGGTGCCTATCCGGGGCTTGAAGCTGAAGAGCGCGGACAAGGAGAAGCCATTGCCAGAAATATTTTCGAAATGGTACGACTGAAAGTGCCTATCATTACCATTATTATCGGTGAAGGGGCATCCGGCGGAGCATTAGGTATAGGTGTGGGCGACAGGGTATATATGTTGGAGAATACATGGTATTCTGTTATATCTCCCGAATCGTGTTCATCCATACTATGGAGAAGCTGGGAGTTTAAAGAGCAGGCAGCCGAAGCATTGAAGCTGACTTCTTTTGATATGAAGAAACAAAAACTGATAGATGATATTATTCCTGAACCGCTTGGAGGTGCTCATTATGACAGGGAAACGACCTTTAAAAATGTGGAAAAATACATCATGAAAGCATATGCCGAATTAAAAGACTTATCAACAACCGATTTATTGGCAAAAAGAATGGATAAGTACAGTAATATGGGCGAATTTAAAGAATAGTAAGCCATTTCGGGAAAATACATCCGAAGCCTTACAGCTTCGGATTTTTTTTGACTTATCAACAGTTAAGGCATGATTTATGAACACCTTATCAACACATTTGCCTTAACAATTTCTTAAACTACCCATTTCAATTTTAATTACTTTAGCAGCATGGAAAATATCAGAAGTATGAACCCGATAAGAGTTGACAAATCAACAATTATCAATTTGGAGAAAGGTAAATTGCCCCCGCAGGCTCTTGATTTGGAAGAAGCTGTTTTGGGAGCAATGATGATCGACAAAAAGGGGGTTGATGAGGTTATCGATATTCTTCAGCCCGATGCTTTTTATAAAGATGCCCATAAGCATATTTATGAGGCTATTGTTCAGTTATTCAACGATACACAGCCCATAGACTTATTAACAGTTTCGGCACAACTTAAAAAGAGTGCAAAACTGGAATTGGCAGGAGGTGATTTTTACCTGATACAGCTTACCCAAAAAATATCATCGTCCGCACATATTGAGTTCCACTCAAGAATTATATTACAGAAATTTATACAGCGCAGTCTGATAAAAATTTCGAGTGAAATCATTGAGGAATCGTATGATGAAACTACCGATGTTTTTGATTTATTAGATAAAGCCGAATCGAAACTATATGAAGTAACACAAGGTAACATCAAACGAAGCTCTGAAACCGCGCAAAGCCTTGTAATACAAGCGAAAAAACGTATTGAAGAAATAGCCGGTAAAGAAGGTTTAAGCGGTGTTGCAACAGGTTTTAACGATTTAGATAAACTAACATCCGGTTGGCAACCCAGCGACCTGATTATTATAGCGGCAAGACCGGGTATGGGTAAAACGGCATTTGTACTCTCTATGGCGCGTAATATTGCTATAGATTTTGGGCATCCTGTGGCATTATTCTCGTTGGAGATGTCATCAGTACAGCTAATTACCCGTTTAATATCAAGCGAAACAGGTTTATCATCAGAGAAGTTGAGAACGGGTAAACTCGAAAAGCATGAGTGGGAGCAATTGAGCATCAAAGTGAAAGATTTGGAGAAAGCCCCGCTTTATATAGATGATACACCGTCGCTATCAATATTCGACCTAAGGGCAAAAGCAAGGAGGCTTTCCTCGCAATACGGAATAAAACTGATTGTAGTTGATTACTTGCAGTTGATGACAGCGGGTGGCAACGGTAAAAATGGCGGTAACAGAGAGCAGGAAATATCTACTATTTCGCGAAACCTGAAAGCCCTGGCAAAAGAGCTTAATGTACCGGTTATTGCACTGTCGCAGTTATCGCGTGCGGTAGAAACACGTGGTTCGAGTAAAAGACCTTTACTTTCGGATTTGAGGGAATCAGGAGCGATAGAGCAGGATGCGGATATTGTATCGTTCATCTACCGTCCGGAGTACTATAAAATAGATGAGTGGGATGATGAAGAACGTTCGCCTACGCAGGGGCAGGCAGAATTTATTGTGGCTAAACACCGTAATGGTGGTTTGGACAACATAAGGCTTAAGTTTATAGGGAATCTTGGTAAATTTGATAATCTTGACGATTTCGGTTCGCCGTTTGATGAGCTACCCTCCAGTATGAACGACAATAGTACTGCGTTTATCACTAAAAACCTCCCTTCGGCAAATGATGCTTTTGGCAGTAACATGAATAGTAACAGTGGTAATGATGATGATGTACCATTTTAATAAAATAATATTTTAAGAGAACGATTATGAATGACAACAATGATATACAGATAATAACAGAAGAGATACGCGAAATGGCAGTTTTTGAAGCTGAGTTACTTGTTGCTCAATAAATTTGTATCTTTACATAAAATGTATGGGCTATGGAAACGATTCATTTAAAAATAAATCCCGGTGTTTATGACCGTGTAATAGCGTTGTTACAGCAGTTCAATCCTAAAGATGTGCAAATTGTATCGGAGGAATATTTAACAGCAAAAGCAGAACTTGACGAAACCCTGAAGTTAATTGAATCTAAGGATATGAAGTTATATTCAGTTAGTGAATTTGAGGATTAATAAACATAGAGAAAATATAAAGTAAAAAGCGTATCGGTATAACACCGATACGCTTTTTTTATTTACTTAACTAAAAAATATTAATTGAGCTGCATTGCAGCTTCTCTGTCAGCAATTAGCTGTTCAGCTTCTGCAATGGCGTTTACTGTTTTTATAACAGAGTCGGGCGTTACCGATATACTGTCGATACCCAAACTTACCAGGAATTGCGCAAAATCAGGGAAATCTGATGGTCCTTGTCCGCAAATGCCCACTTTTACACCTGCTTTTTTAGCCGAAGTAATAAGCATTTCCAGCATTCGTTTTACAGCAGGGTTACGCTCATCATACAGGTGTGCCACTAATGATGAATCCCTGTCCAGCCCTAATGTAAGTTGCGTAAGGTCGTTACTTCCTATAGAGAACCCGTCAATGTGTTCTGCAAACTCGGCAGCCATAAGTATGTTCGACGGTATTTCTGCCATCAGGAATAGTTCAAGTTCCTGCTCACCACGTACTAAACCATACTCTTTCATTACTTCCGTCACCCGGATTAACTCTTCTACCGTACGACAGAAAGGAATCATAACCGTAACATTTTTAAGCCCCATTTCCTCACGCACTTTTTTAATAGCTCGGCATTCCAGCCCAAAAGCTTCTTTATACGCCTCAGAGTAATAGCGCGAAGCACCACGCCATCCTATCATTGGGTTTTCTTCATTAGGCTCATAATATTTACCACCCAGCAGGTTGTAATATTCATTAGTTTTAAAGTCAGAGAAACGTACTATGGTTTTGTGAGGGTAAAACGAAGCGGCAATCTTGGCAACACCATCAGCAAGCTTGTCTATAAAAAAGGTTTCTTCGTCAGGATATCCTGTAATTTTCTTTTCTATTTCAGCTGTTAGTGCTGCATCATTAAGGCTTCGGTGGTTCATCAATGCCAGCGGGTGTACTTCTATATAGTTGTTTATAATAAATTCCTCGCGTGCTAATCCTACACCTTTGTTAGGCAGGTGAGAAAATTGGAATGCTTTACCGGGAGAGGCTACATTCAGCATAATATCAGTTTTTACTTTAGGTAAAAGACTAAGGTCATGTTCTTTTTCAACATACTTTATTTCCCCTTCATAAATGTAACCTTTATCACCTTCGGCACATGATGCTGTTATCATCATCCCTTCTTTTATTATTTCGGTAGCATTACCACAACCCACAATGGCAGGAATACCCATTTCGCGGGCTATAATAGCGGCGTGGCAGGTGCGCCCGCCTTTATTGGTAATAATAGCCGAAGCCATTTTCATAATAGGCTCCCAGTCAGGATCGGTCATTTCGGTTACCAATACAGAACCCGGAGTAAACTCATGCCCTTCGGTAACCCTTTTATCCATAGAGAATATGATGTTGGCTTTACCGCTGCCTATTTTGTCACCTACAGCTATACCTTCGGTAATTATTTTATCATGGCGTGTTTCATCTTCCATTATATACTCGGTAATGGTAGTAATCTGCTCTTTTTGCGAGTGTATGGTTTCCGGTCTTGCCTGTACTATAAACAGTTCTTTAGTTAACCCGTCTATTGCCCATTCTACATCCATAGGAGTCCATTTGTCTCTTATTTTAGTATAGTAATCTTCAATAATAACAACCCATTTGGCAAGTTTTATAACATTTTCTTGGTTTAGGCAAAAGCGTGTACGGAATTTTTCTTCCGTAGGAATTATTTTAACCCTTTCGTCACCACCTTCACCATATATCATCATTTTATCTTTGTTGCCCAGCTTCTTTTCGATTACAGCTTCATAGCCTTCTTTCAATAAAGGTTTGAATACGATAAACTCATCCGGCGATATTGCCCCCTGTACCAGCATTTCTCCAAGCCCGTAAGTACCATTTATCACTACGGCATCTTTAAAACCACTTTCGGTATCGATAGAGAAAGCAACGCCCGAAGTGCCTAAATCACTACGTACCATTTTTTGTACACATACTGATAGTCCTAAATCTAACAGGTCGTATCCGAAGCGATGCCTGTAGCTTATCGCCCTGTCGGTAAATAAAGAGGCAAAACATTTACGGATACTGTCCATAAGCATTTGCGGTCCGCGAACATTCAGATAGGTTTCCTGCTGTCCTGCAAAAGACGCATCCGGCAGGTCTTCGGCAGTAGCCGAGCTGCGCACGGCAACATCTGTCATTTCCTGTCCGTACTGTTGCGAAAGTTTTTCATATTGAGCTGTAATTTCAAAACTCATGGTTTCAGGAAACTTACCATTCAGGAAAGCCTGCCTGATGTGCATACCGCCCCTTCGCAGCGACTCTATATTTTCATAATCAATACTATCAACGGTTTCGTTAATGGTTTTGTCGAGCGCATTATAATCAATAAATGCCCTGTATGCCGCTACAGTAACTACAAATCCGTCGGGTATATTAACCCCAAGGCTTGTAAGGTTTTGCAGCATTTCTCCTAATGAGGCATTTTTGCCTCCAACGCGATGAATGTCGTTAATGCCTACATTTTTTAATAGCAGTGTAAATTCCATAGTGTGTTGTGAGTGTTAGTAAGTTATTAAAATCTATTTAATAAATCCTCTTTGTTAAATAATGCGCAAATGTATGTGCTTTTTTAGGTTAACGAAAACGTTTTAGTTTAGTTTTTTATTAAATAATTCTCAAAAACAGGTGTTTTTGTAATCATCTATGTATTTTTAATGTAAACTAAAATAAAACGAGCACTGACGGAGTTAATAATAAAGACAAATCATTTTCCTATCTTTGAAATAAATCTGCTGAAAATGAAGAAGAATATTATTATAATGTTTTTCCTGACGGTAATGACCATAGGCGCAAAAGCATCGATGATATTGTTGCCTATGGATGAAACCTCTCAGGTAAACCACCTGAAAGCCTACGGTATTACCTATTGGACACTCGATAAAAACTACAAGGCAAGCTGGCTGCTCAATTACAGAGGAGGTTCTTTTTTATTGCCCGACACTGAAGAGATAAGACGTGAATGCCAAATACGCGGGGTTAGTTTTGAAATATTGAGCGATGCTGAAGCCAATGGTATATTGGATGAAATAAGCAGCCCGTCGCAAAATATGGAAACGGTAATACTGGAAAAAGCTCCTAAAATAGCAGTCTATTCACCACCGGGCAAACAACCTTGGGATGATGCGGTTACACTGGTACTTACCTATGCCGAAATTCCGTTTACTACCATATATGATGAAGAGGTATTAAGTGATGCATTATTGCTATATGACTGGTTGCACCTGCACCATGAAGATTTTACGGGGCAGTATGGTAAATTTTTCGGGGCATACCGCAATGCACCGTGGTATATGGAACAGAAAAGGGAGGCGGAAGAACTTGCTGCAAAACTGGGGTATAGTAAGGTGTCGGAAGAAAAAATGGCTGTTGCCGATAAAATACGCGATTATGTTATAGGCGGAGGTTTTATGTTTGCCATGTGTTCGGCTACTGATAGTTTTGATATTGCACTCTCTGCCGAAGGAGTAGATATTTGTGAGCCGATGTTTGACGATGATGCCAGTGATGCCAACTATCAGTCGAAAATAGACTATAATAACTCTTTTGCTTTTAAAGATTTTATACTGGAGCGTAATCCTATGGCATATGAGTTTTCGGATATTGACACAACAAACGACAGGCGGATATTACCCGATAATGATTATTTTACTTTAATGGAATATTCTGCCAAGTGGGATCCTATACCGTCAATGCTTTGTCAAAACCATACCCAGTTGGTAAAAGGCTTTATGGGGCAGACTACGGCTTTTAGAGGTGATAAAGTAAAATCGAATGTATTAGTAATGGGAGAGAATAAGCAGAATAATGAAGCCCGCTACATACACGGTACTAAGGGTAAGGGTATGTTTACTTTTTATGGCGGTCATGATCCTGAGGATTATCAACACAGGGTGGGGGATGCTCCAACGGTGCTGGACTTGCACCCTAACTCGCCCGGATACAGGCTAATACTTAATAATGTACTTTTCCCTGCTGCAAGGAAAAAGAAATTGAAAACCTGATTTTATGCTGCTGTTAAGCCTAATACTTATACTACTGCCTAATACAATATTTATCTTTACAGTCTATGGTAATTTAAATCATAAGCGTGTTATTTTTGTTTCAAAGAGACCAAACCTTAAAGAGATTAATAGCGTCCTTTCCGGAGAGGAGATACTACCGATGGTAAGAAACAGAATAATCAGATTTAAATTTTTATATATTTTTTACCTGACTATAGTTGCTTTCGCTATTGTTACCTATATAGCTGTTTTGTTTATTGTTTAACCGTTACAGGTATTT
This sequence comes from Flavobacterium salilacus subsp. salilacus, assembly GCF_004634195.1. Lineage (GTDB taxonomy): Bacteria > Bacteroidota > Bacteroidia > Flavobacteriales > Flavobacteriaceae > Flavobacterium > Flavobacterium salilacus. The sequence continues at coordinate 10,797 of NZ_SKBP01000001.1, read as the reverse complement.
CTCCATATACATAACGCCCGCCTATTTTCTCTACATTCACATTTACATCAAGGTCATCGTTAGTGCTTATCTTAACTAAGTTTACGTCCATTGGAGCAGCAGATTTTACTGTTACATTAATACTCCCGTCTTCATTAACAGGTACTACTGCATAGTTACTATTTATCGGAGCTATGAAATTATCAGAGCTATTGGCATAGGCTTTAGGTATAATATCAATTTTTTCCAGAATGTTAATTACTAAGCAAGCAGCAATAACGGTAAGAACAATTTTGGTATAACGATCGGTTTTCATACTATGAATTTTAAGTTTTAATTGCTAAAAATACTTAAAATCAACAATATATGAGCGTTAATTTTATATATTTGGTAAAATCATTATCGATGAAAAAAGTATTAATACTATTACTTTGCTTTATTGCCCAGTTCGCAAAAGCTCAAAATGGATATCCGGTGCCACCTGTAGATTCCAAAAGGCTTTTTTATATACAGCATAGTAATAACCATAATACTTATGTATATGATGCGGGGATTAAAAACGGAAAGTTAGATGATGAAGAACCTGTTGTAGTATATCGCATTGTTTATACCAAAGGAGGTATTAAAGATGATTTAACCGTCATACAACGAACAATGGCTTATGGTGTAGAGCTTGATACAACTGCTGAAAAATTATGTACGTTTACATTAGCAGCCTATCCGGAAAAAAAATTACGGTTAGAGATAGGTAAAAATGGCGAACCGTATGTAACAGTAAACGTAAACGGTAAAAACATTATCCTGAAAAAAATGTTTTTGTTTGCCAATAAAACAGGAACTAAAGTAGAGTATATTGATTTTTACGGAAAAGATATAACGAAGGGAAAAGATGTTGTAGAACGGTTTTATCCTTCATAAAATTAAGGAGAGAAATAGTAATTATAAAAAATACTTTATATTAAAAACAATAAACCCGCTCATTGAGCGGGTTTATTTATAAGTAAGAAATAAATATATTGTTGTTATAAAACGTTTTTTATTTAACCTGGTTTACTATTGCAGTAAACACTTCAGGGTGGTTCATGGCAAGGTCGGCAAGAACTTTACGGTTCAATTCGATACCTGATGCTTTTACTTTACCCATAAATTGAGAGTAACTCATACCGTGAAGCCTTGCACCTGCATTAATACGCATAATCCATAAAGCGCGGAAGTTTCTCTTTTTTTGTTTTCTGTCGCGGTAAGCATAAACCATTGCTTTTTCTACCGCATTTTTGGCTACTGTCCAAACGTTTTTACGTCTTCCAAAGTATCCTTTGGCTTGCTTCAATACTCTTTTTCTACGAGCTCTTGATGCTACTGAATTTACTGATCTTGGCATAATTTTCTTTGTTTTTGTAGCAGGCGTTCTGTTGTTTACAGAAACTTAATAGGCCATACTCCAGGGTTATTAATTTAGTTAACCGAAACAGGATATTACTTTATAAGTAATTGCTGTTTGATACTCTTCTCATCTGTTTTGTGTACCAGCGTTGAGTGAGTAAGTGCAAGCTTACGCTTTTTACTTTTCTTAGTCAGGATGTGACTTTTATAAGCGTGCTTTCTTTTGATTTTTCCGGAGCCTGTAACTTTAAAGCGTTTCTTGGCACTGGATTTAGTTTTCATTTTAGGCATTTTCTTCCTGTATTTAATTTATTCTTACTTACTTTTTGTTTAGTCATAAAGTTTTAAGTTTTTTAAAGTCATAAAGCCCTGTTCAGGACTTTAGACATTATGACTTATAACTTTCTTTAAGACAGTCTTTGTTTATTTCTTCTTCTTAGGAGCGATAAACATAATCATCCTTTTACCTTCAAGTACCGGCATCGATTCTACCTTGCCATATTCCTCAAGGTCTTGTGCCAACCTAAGGAGTAATATTTGCCCTTGCTCTTTATAGATGATGGAACGCCCTTTGAAAAATACAAATGCTTTTAATTTAGAACCTTCTTTAAGGAACTTTTCAGCATTCTTTTTCTTAAATTCATAATCGTGCTCATCCGTTTGCGGCCCGAAACGTATTTCTTTTACCGTAATCTGGGTAGATTTCGCCTTCAGCATCTTCTCGCGTTTCTTTTGTTCGTAAAGAAACTTCTTATAATCCATTATTTTACATACGGGTGGCTCGGCATTAGGGGATATTTCTACTAAGTCAAGCTCCTGTTGTTCGGCCATTTGCAGGGCAACCGATGTTTTATACACTCCGGTTTCTATATTTTCTCCCACAAGCCTCACTTCAGGTACACGAATGGCATTATTAGTCCTGTGTGCGTCTTTCTTTTCTACTCGAGGTTGAAAACCTCTGTTGTTTCTTATAGCTATGGCTTTAAAATTTTAAATTAAACTTCTTAAAAAGGTTTTAATGTTTTATTGATTTCTTCTGCTACTACAGAAGCAAATTCTTCAATTGTCATGCTTTGGTTCGACTTACCTGCATCGCCATGACGACGTACAGAAATCGTACCATTCTTCTCTTCTTCCTCACCAACTATCAGCATAAACGGCAGTTTCTGTACTTCAGCTTCGCGAATTTTCTTACCAATAGTTTCGTTTCGGTTATCAATTAGGGCGCGAATTTCGTGATTTTCCAGCAATTCTAAAACTTTTTTAGCATAATTTTCATATTTCTCACTAAGCGACAGTATAATAGCCTGCTCCGGCATGAGCCAAAGCGGGAAGTTTCCTGCCGTATTTTCAAGCAAAATTGCAATAAATCGTTCCATTGAGCCAAATGGCGCGCGGTGAATCATTACCGGGCGGTGCAACTCGTTATCAGCACCTTTGTAGGTTAGTTCAAAACGTTCCGGCAGGTTGTAATCTACCTGGATAGTACCCAACTGCCATTGGCGACCCAGTGCATCCTTAACCATAAAGTCGAGCTTAGGACCATAAAAAGCAGCCTCACCATATTCTACAACCGTGTTAAGACCTTTATCTTTCGCGGCATTAATAATAGCACTCTCTGCTTTCTCCCAGTTTTCGTCAGAGCCAATGTATTTATCCCTGTTCTCCTGGTCGCGAAGCGATATCTGTGCGCTAAAGTTGTCAAAGCCAAGTGAACCGAATACATACAATACCAAGTCGATTACTTTTTTAAACTCTTCGTCAAGCTGATCGGGTGTACAGAAAATGTGTGCATCATCCTGAGTAAAGCCACGTACACGCGTTAAACCGTGCAGCTCGCCACTTTGCTCATAACGATATACGGTACCAAACTCAGCGTAACGCTTTGGTAAATCTTTGTACGACCAAGGCTTGCTGTTGTATATCTCGCAGTGGTGCGGACAGTTCATCGGTTTTAGTAAAAACTCTTCACCCTCGTTAGGTGTGTGTATCGGCTGAAAGCTATCAGCACCGTACTTGGCATAATGCCCCGATGTTACATATAGTTCTTTTTGCCCAATGTGCGGTGTTACTACCTGCTCATATCCGGCTTTCTTTTGGGCTTTTTTCAAAAACTGTTCTAAGCGATCGCGCAGCGCAGCCCCTTTTGGTAACCATAAGGGTAACCCCTGACCTACTTTTTGCGAAAAAGTAAACAATTCTAATTCTTTACCCAGCTTGCGGTGGTCGCGGCGTTTTGCCTCTTCCAATAACTCAAGGTAATCGGTTAAGTCCTTTTGTTTCGGGAACGAAATTCCATACACGCGCGTAAGCTGTTTGTTTTTCTCGTCGCCACGCCAGTAAGCACCCGCAACGCTCATAATTTTCATTGCTTTGATGATACCTGTGTTGGGTATGTGCCCGCCACGACAAAGATCGGTAAAGGTGCTGTGGTCGCAAAACGTAATAGTACCGTCTTCCAGGTTTTCTATCAGTTCTACTTTATAAGGGTTGTTTTCGTTTTTATATAGTTCTAATGCCTCCGCTTTGGTAGCCGAACGCATGGTAAACTCGTGTTTTTCTCTCGCAATGGCAAGTACTTTATCCTCTATGGTTTTAAAATCTTTATCGGTAACCACATGGTCGCCAAAATCTACGTCATAATAAAATCCGTTATCAATGGCAGGACCAATAGTGAGCTTAACACCCGGATACAACTCCTGTAATGCCTGTGCCAAAACGTGCGAAGAGGAGTGCCAAAAAGCTTTTTTACCCTCTTTGTCATTCCATGTATATAATATTAGCGAACCGTCCGTCGTTAGTGGGGTTTTGGTTTCAACCGTTGTACCATTAAAAGTAGCCGAAATAACATTTCTTGCTAAACCTTCACTAATGCTCATGGCAACGTCATGGGGAGTTACCCCGGCGTCGAACTTCTTGACTGAACCGTCCGGTAATGTAATATTTATCATGGTTAAAATTTTATGGATAGCAAAGATAGGGGATTAGGGGGATTGATGCAATATGATATTGATGTTGATTTAAATATTCTATGCAATAATTCAATTTTCATTTTGTCCTTCTCTATGTGTCGCTTCATGCGTTGTATTTGAAAGGGATGAATCGGCACTATTAAAACATACAGTTGGTAAATAGTTTTCACTAAATTTCTGCTGTATAGGGTTATACCATTGAACTTTTACAAAATCAGAGCAAGTAAGTCGTTTAGGCTTTCCGTCGTTGTAAAATAAATCATTAGAGTTTTCCTTTTTATATCCAATAGCAATAAAATCAGGCGTTGCAAAATTTACAACATATTGTACTGTTTCTCGCTCAATAGTAGTAGGCTCCTCATTGTCTTTACTTATTTGTGTAGTAGTTATAGTTACAGTTGAAGATCGCTTTTTTGATAATTCTAATTTTTGGGTTCTAAAAAAAATTCTCTCACCATACTTGTAACTAAAACTGCTAGTATTATTCCCTAAGTTTAGTGCCTCTGCTTTTTCAAGTACACTTTCATAGAGATGACTTTCTATAAACTCACTCTTATTATCATCAAAATATAAGCAGATATATTTTACTTTTTCAGCTATTTGTTCTCCTGTAATATCATCATGAGTTTTTTTCTGTTTATTTTCAAATAGCACCTCTTTAACAATCATAATAGGTGGAATATATTTTCCATCACCTTTAATTGTATTGCTATATAATAACTGATGATTTTTTAATACAACTAAATCACCAAGATTGAATTTATTTTCTAGATTAGGCATAATATAATTGTTTAATAATTTTGTTAAAAATAGCAAAAAAATGATACTTTTACAGATGTAAGGAAAGTTCTTTAGTCAAGAATAAAACATTTATTGAACTAATGTAAATTTATATTTCACTTAATTCAGACCTAATAATATATAGGGATAATAAATATGTGGATTAGGTAATGTGTAAACTTTCTGAATTATCAATGAAGAAATCGATTTAATCATTGCTAATGTCAGAAACTTTAGTAATCTGCCTACAATTCTGTGAGCAGCAGGCTTTCCCTTTAGGAGAGTGTGTATTTGAAACATTATTATTAAGGTATTGATTATATATATACTAAGGTCTATATGGACTGGTAAAGTTACGTACAAATGAAGCGGGAATCGAGAACTCGGTTAATGGTTCAATCATTATTAATGATGTAAGTTTTACTCTAATAAATCCGTTTAGAACTTTCCTTATCTTTTATGGAACAAAAAGATTGGTTTAAAGACAGAGGATATCCTCATTTTTCTAATAAAACGCCTTTATCAGTACGAAATGATGTTGAAAAATATATTTCGAATGCTGATAATGTTGCGAAGCATTCTTTTTATCCCCTTATTTTTAAAGAGATTAAGCAAAGGAGGTATAAGCTCTCAGATTTTAATGGTAGAGAGCTGCGTTCACACAAAAAACTTAAAGATGGTAAAGCAGTAAGCAATACCAAAATTAGAGAGATTTTATATGCAACTCATATCGATGCACATATTTACTCATTTTATACTCAAAAGCTATCTGAAAAATATGAAGAATATTTAAAGCAAAATATTCATATTTCAAATTCTGTATCAGCATATAGGCAAATAAGAACATTATGCGATACCAAGTTTAAAAATAATGTTCATTTTGCAAAAGATATTTTCGACGAGATAAAGAATAGAGAAGACTGTGTTGCCTTGTGTTTTGATGTTGAAAATTTCTTTCCGAGCTTAGACCATAGAAGGTTAAAGTTAATATGGGCAAAAATGCTGGGCTGCAAAGCACTCCCTAAAGACCATTACAATGTTTATAAGGCTGTAACAAGATTTTCTTATGTTAAGCTTAATGATTTAAAAATCAAGCATGGACATTTTGATGAAAAAGAATTATCTAAATATAGAAAACTTGGTAAAAATACATTCTTCGAGAGTATAAGGGATTTAGTAGAATCAGATATAATCATTCATAAAAATCAAAAGAAAAATAGTGAAGGGAAATTAATGGGTATTCCGCAAGGGCTTCCTATTAGTGCAATTTTAGCGAATATTTATATGCTACCTTTTGATACTGCGATTATAGAAGAACTTACTGAGAAATATAATATTTTTTATCGTCGCTATTCTGATGATATAGTAATACTTTGCAAACAAAGTCAAATAGACTTTGTTGAAGATTTTGTAAAAAATCAGATTGAAAATATTAATCTCATTATTTCAATTCCTAAAACAGAGATTACTGTTTTTAAGTATCACAATGGTAGATTACAAAGTTTTAGAAAACAAGGAGAGGTGTTAAAAGAGAATGTACCATTAAATTATTTAGGTTTTGAGTTTTATGGTTATCAAACATTAATTAAATCTAAAAATCTGGCTAGCTTTTATCGTGATATGAAAGACACTATAAGAAGAAAGCATAAGAGAGTAGAAAAAATAAAAGAAAAGTATCTTTTAGATGATGCTCCTGTTTTTAAAAGGAAAGTTTACAGACTGTATAGTTTTAAGGGGGTTAAAACGAGAAAATTACCTGCAAAGAGAGCCGAGTTTAAAAATGGTAAGCTAGTTGTAAAAAAATATGATAGGAAATTTAGGGGGAATTATCTTCGGTATGCATACAGGGCATCTGAAGAATTAGAGGCTCCAGAAATTAAGAAGCAAGTTCGAAATCATTGGAAAATATTACAGGCTACTTTAAAAAAGTATGATTTTTCAAATGTGAAAGAAGAATAAGTTATTCATAAAAAAAATCCGCTGTAAAGCGGATTTTATATTTTAATCATCGTCGTCGTCGTCTTGGCTAGTATTGGTATTGCCTCCGCTGTCATTACGTATCTCGGTATGACGAATTTCGCCTCCTGTTGTACCGGCATTACTGCCCAAATATATAACCACAAGGCTAAGCACCAGTGTAAGCACGCTTATAGTGTTGTCAAATGTTTTTCTTTTTATATTAGCCCAAAGCCCCAACAGTGCCAGCCCGCCAAGCGCGTACGAGAACAGTATAAAAACTTCGGCAGCCTCTTCGTGTTCGTGTATAATAGAGTGGTCGGCAAGGTTAAGGTGTTCTACCACTTCTTCGGCACCCTCGCCCGAAACCGCAGCGGGTATAGTGCATAGCGCACCCAGTATAAAAATACAATATGCCACACGCTGTACAATAGCCGAACGCGTAAGCAAACCGCCAGCCATAACAAGAAAGCCAACTACAGGAATAATAATAGGGAGGTGGTTTACCACAAGATGAAAATGTGCATCGTTCATAATAACTGATTTTTGATAGTATAAAAGTAGCGATTTTTATACTTTAGCGTGTATGATGCGTTAAGAAATAAGCAACCTTTAAGAATCGGGCAGGATACTTTGTTGATTATCAATTAGCATATAAAAATCCGTTCAATCAGCTAAATCCGTGTTATCCGCGTTCCTTTTGCAGCATATTCTTCATATAGCTGCTTCGTTCCTCAGCATGACAAATCCGCAACCCGAAACTATTTAAACACCGCATTAGGGTTTTCTAAATTATCCAGCTTTTGCACATACTCCTGTGGCAGTAGGCTAAGCCCGTACTGGTAGGAAGCATTCATCCACCCAAAACCCGATTTGGTTATATAGGCAAACTCAGTACCTACATTGCCATATTCGGCATATACTTTATGGGTACTTGCCACTACGTCATATTTTTCGGGTATTGTACCGTTATAATCTACCGCATTTTGGGTTATGGTCCACAGCCAGCGGTATATCATTTCGATAGCTTCGTCATTATATCCATAATTTATAAGTCCTTTCCATAACAGCATTTGGTGCGGAGCCCATCCGTTGGGGTAGTCCCACTGGCGTTGCACCTCGTTGGCAGCATATTTTTCTGTCGAAGCCCTGCTCGAGGCAAGTATGCCGCCTTGTGCTTTTAGCTCACTCATTAATATGGGTACTATTTTAGCAGCCTCTTCATCGGTACACAAACCTGCCCAAAGCGGAAAGAAGTTAGTGGCAGCCATAAAATCGGTTCGCCTTTCCGTTTTGGTATTATAGTCAAAATAGCATTGTTTTTTGTTATCCCACAAGTACTGCTTCATACGCACTTTTCGAGTAGCGGCTTTTTCGTGCCAGTATTTGTCAGTATAAGTTGTTCCGTTTTGGGCGGTAAAACTCCCGTTACAATAAGTAGTGATTAAAAACTCAAAATCTTTTTCATACTTATATAATAATGAGTTGATATCTACACAGTTCAGGTCGGCAGCCACATTATCCAATCGCCATGTAGTATCGTGCCCGCTTTCGCGAAGCGTGCGGTCATGCACAAAATAGCGGTCGAGGTCGGCATCTTTAATTTCGCCACTTTTATATTTTTCTTCAAAAGTAAGTACAGATAAACCATAATCGTCGGCATACTCCTGTAATATAGTCCTGAAATGACCCGGTTCCGTTTCGGGCGGAATGCCAATACCTTCGGCATAATACCGATTCAGTCCCGTTTTCGGCGTATAACGTTTACCGCTCATCCATACCTGCTCATATTCCTTTATGGCTATCGAAAGGCTGTAGGCAAGCCACTCTCTGTTTGCTTCTTTATCGGGCATAGCGGCGTATACCTCCCGTATAAAAGATGATAAAAATGGCGGTTGGGTACGCGTAAGGTAATACGAACGGTTGGCATTTAATATTTTACCATAATGTTCTACCTGATAGCAAAAGTTATCTACCATTGCTTTGGCAAGGTCTAACCTGTCATCCAAAAGAAGCCCTACGCCTTCAAAATAGCTGTCCCAGCCGTACATCTCATTAAAGCGTCCGCCGGGTACTACAAAAGGCACGCCTTTACCATTTTCTATTTTTAACGATAATATACCGGGATGCCTATTAATAGAGCGTACATATTCAGGAGTAATTACAGGTGGCAGTATTACCACTTCCAGGTTACGCCTCGTTTTTTGCAGTTCCATAAAATAATCAATACCCACACTATCCTTATAAGGTACATAAATGCGCTGATGCTCATCGTGCATTTTTTCATCTTCCATAATACGCTCCAACCCCGTTGCATCTATGGTGCGGGTAAGGTCGTCCCAAAAATGAGTGCGAATGCGCCGGGATATACGCTCGGCAGGAGGCTCCTGTATTTGGCTTAATGTAATAATGAGGTTTTCCTGATGCTCCTCATGGGCAATGGCAAGTTCCTGCAAAAGGTTAGATAAATAGTAAATATTCCGTAGTATCACAGTGTCGCCATTAGTGCTCACCATATAATAATCCTTTTGCGGAGCATCATCTTTAGTTATTTTTTTATCACCGTCAGTATCATAGCCTGCCAGTAAGTCCTCCATAGTCTTATTTACAGGTAAGTTAAAAACAGTTTGATTTTCAATAAATTTTTTACTGCAATTCATACACAAGCATACTGTAAGAAGCGTGGCTAAAAGTAAACCAACCTTCTTAATGTTATAAATTAATATTGTTTTTGGGTAGGCAATCATTAAATAAATTAAAAAAAAGCTAAACCATAAAAGTAATAAATTTCTGTAGTTTAAACTATTTACACGCTTTGCTTAACATATCCTTAGCGCGTTTTTAACGGATTGAAAAATTCTTGGCGTAATTTTTAAATATTTGTTATTGTTTAATAGTAAATACGGAAATACTTTGTTATCGAAGAAATCGTAGATTGAAATCCAATATTAACTTTTAATCAAAATTCGAATTGACGATTTTTTGTTTTTAAATTAATTTTTATATTAGCAGCATAAAAATTAACAAACCAGTAAAATATTTAACAATGAAGAAAATTACTACAATTCTAATGATGTTTATTGCTTTATCATCTTTTGCGCAATTAAAAGTTAGCGATACAGAATACATAGACGAAGTTGGTAAAGTTGGTGCGTTTGGACTTCCTTACAACGCAAGAATCACTAAAAGTAATGGTGTGTGTAAGTTTGAATACAAGGATTCGAATTACCAAACTACTGATGTTTACAAATCATTTACATTTAAAGAGTCAGATTTAGACGCGCTATATGATATGTTTAGAAATAACATAAATGCTGAGGACGGGGTTGATAAAACGATTGAATTGGAAGATGAAAGCATTTTGTTTATTTCATACAGGAAAACCATGGGAAAAGTCTATGCTTATGTAGAGCACAAAGATATTTACGGTACTCGCAAACTACCTTGGCTAAATTACAAACAAGTTGATAAGTTGTTTGGTAAGAAAAATAAATAATAAATTTTTGTATTCCATAAAACCTTGCCTTTGCAAGGTTTTTTTATTGCTTTTAAAATTTTGTAAAAAATATTTCAATGTAACCATAAAGTAGCCAGAGTATTAAAAAAAAGTTACGAGAGTGTATTAAAAAAAGCCATACTATTCCTTGCGAGAGAAAAAAAAGTACTTACATTTGCACCCGCAATCAAGGCAACGCTCTGAAAAAAACTGAGAATAAAAAAAGGCAAA
>NZ_SKBP01000017.1 GCF_004634195.1 Flavobacterium salilacus subsp. salilacus | reverse complement strand
TTACAAAACCTACAGTTTATTTCCATGCCCTATTCTGATACATCAAGATTAAATAAAAACATTTTAAGGCTTTTAGAGATGTCAAAAATAACAGAGGCAGCTATTATACTGCCTCTATTTTTATATAAAATCTTATTTCACTATTGTTTTTCAATGATTTACAATCAAAATGAAAGCAAAACCCTATTCTGATACATTACCGCGTAATAGTTATTTACAATCAAAATCAGAGCGAAACCCTAATCTGATACATTACCGTAATAGTTATTTGCAATAAAAACAAGAACGAAAACCTAATCTGATACATCACCCATTAGTATTCTTTAGTAACATTTCTTGGCACATCATATTTACCGTACTTAGGTAATGTACTATCTATGAAAATTTTATAATCATAAACTTCAGACATAATTGAATCAGAATAAATAGCTGCTGATGTATTTTCAAATGTTTTAATAATAATATTCTTATCTTCTATGAGAATATCTACAATAATCTCATCAGCTCTTATTATTTCTACAATACTATCATTTTTACTCACTTCAACAATATCAGGACTTTTGTTAGTGATATAACTATAGTAATACCACTTTATATCTATATTCCCATCTGTAACATTCTTCCTAACAAATTTTGGGTCTTTGCATGAGAAACAAGCAAATATTAAAATATAAACGAATTTATTCATAACGTATCATTTTAAGGTTTATAGCCAAAATAGCCTTGAAATATTCCTGTCCCTGAATAAGTATGCTCACCATAAAAAGGGTAGCCTGAATTATATCCATTTCCACTATTTTGACTTTGATTATATCCACCAATTGTAGGCATCACACTTTTATAGAATGATTTAGGAGACGTGAATATTTGGTCTATAGCCATCCTATTAATTGAGCGTAAGTTAGATCCGAAGAGCATATTTCCTAAATATCTCATAGTTGTAATTTTTCCATTAAAAGAAACGGGGGTATATCTGCCTTGATCTGCTATACTTGATGTTTTTATATCAAATATCCCTCCATTTGCTGAAGTAGCAGCTAAACACATTAATGATACTGCAGACGACCCACACATTGTAGTCATCATTGTATTCCATAAATCAACATAGTAATTTAAAATCGCATTACCATTTTTTAAATGCTTTAAATCAATTGTCGCTTTTGCAGGTGTTGTAAACTTACCATTCTTATCATTAGTATTCATAAAATCCCATGGATTTTCTGATTGACCTATCACTTCGCCAGTATCGACATCATAAATATCTGTGCTTCCATCATTACTAGCCTCAACAACATCGTATGTCCCTTTTTCATTTTTTCTAACGCCAGTACTTTCACCTCCGTCCTTTTGTACTCCAAACCCACCTATCTTAAAAGTAGCTGTTCTAGCTGTTACTTTTCTACCATAGCCAACATCATAAACTTCTTCCCCTCCATCTAATTCAGTTTCCGCATCCACACCGCTGTCTGTAGCTTCCATTCCGTCGGGGTCTATAAAATACACAGGGTTATCAAGGCAATAGGTATATGGCGAGTACCTTCTTGAGGTTTCCGCAAGTGGGTCAATATTAAACCACCTGCCTAATGCAGGGTCATAATTCCTTGCTTGGTAGTCGTACCAGTCTAACTGCATCTCATCTTGCAGCTCCTTGCCATTGTATTTATATTTCAAAGCAGGGTCAGATGATACCGCTACATTATTATACCCTTCATGCTTCATTCCAAAGGCGTAATAGTTATTTACAATAAAAATAATAGCAAAACCCTAATCTGATACATTACCACTTTTAGCTTTTGTATTTAGCTATTTAAATTTTATTGGAATATCATCGGAAATTAAGAAACCGTCATATATTTCTATATCATTATCTTCCAATTCTTTCAATTTTACACTTGGCAATGTTTGTTTTAAAGCTTTAGAGTCGCAAAAATATAGTAGCTTAAAATTATATCTTTTTGATTCATCTAAATCAAATTCCGACACAACAGCATTATATTTATTTGATTCTTTTTCTAAAGGAAGGCGTAATACATACTGAAAAACTTTATATTCATTAGGATGCAATATAAATGAGTTTCTCCTTATTAATTCAGAATACTCAGCTCTATTAGTCATGGGATAATTTAATTCTTGCAATCTTAATTTAGTCTCATTATCTATAAATTCATTATTCTTTAACTTTTCATCGCTACCTAAAAAAGAATAATATTTTGTATGATTATTTTTGGAGTCTCGAATATCAAAAAAAATCCCTGCTGTATATACATCATTACCAGAAACTGTTTGTTCATCGACATAATCCTTTATGCCGAATTGGTCGTATATTAAATTATCTTGGTCAACAATAAATAATAGATTTTTATTTGTTCTATTAATAATTTGATAAGTAAGAACATTTACTTTATTATTATCTATAACTTCTTGTTTTTTTACACCAGGATCTAAATAATTCAACCCTGAAGCTACAATAGAATCATTGAGAATCCTTAACTCTACAGAACTTAATTCTCTATTAGTTTGATTATTCACATTGAAATTTTTACATGAATAAAATGAGATCAATAATATAATTATTATATCGAAGATTTTAATTTTCATAATTAGTCTTTTTGAGTATACCAAATATAATTCTGTTGATACCAAGCTGTATTTGCAAAGGGGACACCTCCATGATAATTTGCAAACTGATGTGCATATAATTCTGACAATGCAAGGGTTTTCTTTATCCCAATCTTAAAATAATTATCTCTATAGAAGCCATGATAATTAAAGGAAGCATGACCAAATTCATGTAACATCGTACTACCTAATTGTTTATAAGATGCATAAGCTGCTCCCCAAAAGTAAATTTCGGAAGTTATCATCTTTCCTGGATGGGGGTCTGCTAATATAGTACTTGCCACTGCTTCATGTTTCCAAGGATCATAAACATCCTGGGTATCTTCATTCCATCCATTAATTATTTTTGGACTTCCTACCTTCGAATATAATTCGTTTAATATAGGTACACTATTCCTCATTGTGTCTAAAGTTTCCTGAGTCTTTGGTGCCCTACCATTGGCTTTTTCTTTTCCATATACATTTTCTACTTGTCTATCTATTTCTGATTCTAATTGTCTGCCAACTTCAGCTTTAAACATATTATTAGCTTTCTCCTGTCCTGACTTGGTTAAACTTATAGAACCTCCAGAACCACCTATTCCAAAAGTAGCACTTCTCGAAGTTACTTTTCTACCATATCCCACATCAGCTGTCACCTCTACATCACCACTATCGAGCTTCGTTTCTGCATCCACACCGCTGTCTGTAGCCATCATCCCATCTGGGTCAATAAAATAAATAGGATTATCAAGGCAATAGCTGTAGGGTGAATATCTCCTTGATGTTTCTGCCAAAGGGTCAATATTAAACCACCTGCCCAATGCAGAGTCATAATTACGGGCTTGGTAGTCGTACCAGTCTAACTGCATCTCATCTTGCAGCTCCTTACCGTTGTACTTATATTTCAAAGCAGGGTCAGATGATACCGCTACATTATTATATCCTTCATGCTTCATACCAAAAGCATAGTAGTTATTTACAATTAAAATCAGAACAAACACCTAATCTGATACATTACCACGAAACCCTAATCTGATACATTACCCCTATGATAAGACCCCTGTTTCTAAAGACATAATTAAGTCTGCAATAGTTAATTCAGAATAACCTTCATCTGTATAGCCATAACCTTCTGGTCTAAAGTATTTATCCACATCAAAACTTGATACATCAACTCCAAATTTATTACTAAAATTCATAATAAACTCAGATGCATCCATTCCGTATATTCCTAAGTCCGATTGTAAAGAATGGTAATCTTGCAGTTCAAAACGATACCTACCACGTTCTTCAATTATGAACTTTCGTACTTCGTCTAAATGCTTTTCTTTATTCATTAATTAATTCTTTTATTATGTACTAAAATTCCGTTTGCAAAGAATGTATGATTCTTTTTAACAAATTCAACATTAAACATTTCCACAGTCCTTCCTGTGGGTTCTAATATCGTAATACTAACTTCAATAAGATTACCATCACTTAAAAATAGTACTACATCTCCTTTCTCTAATTTAGAAACCTTAAATTCCAATTCACTTTCAGCTTCCTCAGTATCATATACAGCCCAACCCTTTCCTTTTACCCAAAAAGGATGAGCTGGTGAGAAGTGATTGACAATTCCATTACTGAACTCTGCCTTTATTTCTTTGTATTTTTTATTTGTATTGGGAATATCAATTACTAAATCTGGTTCAATATACATTCGCTCAATATTTACGCTCAGTATTTTATCCCCAATAACAATATCCTCAATATTTTTTTCTTTTCCGTCTGCCATCTGAACCTTTGTACCTTTAACAAAGCAAGAATATTTTTTAATCATTTTAGTTGGGGTCAATTTTCCTTCATTGATATCTTTTTGCATATCATGAGGACCTTGTATTGCTGGGTCAAGCATTTTATCTGTAGCAGCTTCATAAATTATCAATCCCATTCCTACAGCTGGTATTAATCTACCTAATCCACGTCCTAATACCGTTGAGCCCATCATTCTAAAAGGTAATTTTTGAGGTAAGGCTTTAGATAATACATAGGAAGCAACTGAAGAGCCTTTACTTGAACCAAGCGCACCAATAGGTTTTAGAGCCTTAATTGGCTGCCCTGCTGCTAATAATACTGGTCCCGCCATATTCATATCTGACTTATGAGAACCATTTTGAGATGCTTCTGTAGAGCCAAAGACACTAAAGTCATCAAAACTTATCTCTTCAAAACCAGATGAAGCTACTTCTTTGCCTTCAACAGAAACTGAACCGTCAGAATTTAATTGATAGCTACCTTGAAGATTTTGGTCATTATCATAACCTCCCATACTTCCTTCTTCAAATAGATATTCACCTTTAATTCCTGCATCGTTTAAATCCTTCTGAGAGTTAATATTTTTATCATAAACAATATTCCCATCCTTCTTATACCAATCTTCTCCTCCATCAAGTTCCGTTTCCATATCCACACTGGAAGATTCTGCCTCCATCCCGTCAGGGTCAATGAAGTAAATAGGGTTATCGAGAGCGTAGGTGTATGGCGAATATCTCCTACTTGTTTCAGCCAACGGGTCTATATTAAACCAACGTCCTAATGAAGGGTCATAATTCCTTGCCTGATAGTCGTACCAGTCAAGTCCCATCTCATCCTGCAATTCCTTGCCGTTGTATTTATATCTCAACGCAGGGTCGGTAGCTGTGGTAATATTATTATATCCTTCATGTTTCATCCCAAAGGCATAATAGTTGTTCTCTTCTATTATCTCGCTGGTACTACCGGTAGTACCGCTTGTTTTTTTCAGTTCTACATCGTCAAACCATACCGTACCGCCACCATTATTATCTATTCTCAGGTTCAGCTTTTTAATATGTGCGGGTACGGATACTGTTGCCTGTATTTTTACCCACTGCCCCCGCACTCCTGCCGGTGTAATGGCATAGGCCACCAGTGTATAATAATCGTCTTCACCCTGCTCTTTCATAAACAGGTACAAGTCTGCCGTAGGCCCGTCAGAATATACCCATGCCGAAAAGGTATATTGCGTGGCTACGCTATTATTAATCGGCATCCAGTAGCTACTGTGCACAAATTTCTCAGTACTGCCCGGGTTATCTATCCTGCCGGAATAGTTGCCTGTATGGGTGTTGTAACTGTCATAATCAGATAAATTCCATACCGTATATTGACTGTCGGTGTCGCTTGTCCAGCCGCTTTGGCTTTCAAAACCATCGTTAAACTGCTGTTAGTCTAAAATATCTACAGTTTATTTCCATGCCCTATTTTGATACATCAAGATTAAATAAAAACATTTTAAGGCTCTTAGAGACGTCAAAAATAACAGAGGCTATTATTATACTGCCTCTTTTTTTATATAATAATCTTTTTGTAGCATTGTTTTTCAATGATTTACAGTAAAAATAAGAACGAAACCCTAATCTGATACATTACCCCTCCTTAAACTAAAAAAAACAATATAATAGAGTAAATCATTAAACCAATCAGTAATAATCCCACAATTTTACTATCACTCATCTTAATATTTAATAATCTAAATATTAATTTAATCAAATAAAATAGTATTAAGAGAAATACTATTTTTAAGCTTATTTCATCTATAATCTCTATCACAGCAATTAATTTAATCAAATACATTATCTATTCCTAAACATTATCGCTATCAATATAATATTCATTATAAATAATAAAAATAAATAAATCCTAAAAGTTATTTTTGGACCTATGATTTTAGGTATTAAAATAAATATTATAATGAATAAGAAAAGATCATAAAAAAAACTTAAGTTATTAATAAAAATATTTAAGTTTATTCCTGTATGAGAAGAAACTAAACGACTTAAATAAAAGTATGTTATAAATAATACTATAAACAATATTCCTATAGCTTTTTTCACTTTAGTAGTATGTCTTAAGTGTACCTAAATGCTGACGATTAGAAACATCATAAACATCTAAATGATGAGAATAATTAATTCCTCCCATTCGATTTCCTTGAGTCGTAGTTTTCTCAATAAAGTAAACCCCTTGATTTCCAGAAATACTGTCATATCTGTCTTTTATAGCATTAATTGCTTTTACATTTGCAGCATCTTGATTACCTATTAAATATAAATATCCTCCCATAATAAAATTAGCTGGACTTTTTGTTAAAAGTGGTTTTAATTTACCCTTCAAGGTAGAAGCATCTGAAACTCCTAATAACGCGCCCACTAATTTTGCATAATATGCTTCTGAACTTTTACCATCTCTAATTTGAGAATAAACACCTCCTGTCCCTCCAAAATCTTTATGCTCTACTTTTAATTTTCTGATATCTCCGTCTTTCATATTAAAATAGTCTAAAAATGATTTTTTATACTCAATTTCACTAAAACTTTGACCATCGTAATCCCCACCTATTAATTTATCGGATTGCTGATCAGCTATTTGCTTTCCAACCTCAGTCATATACATACTATTGACTTTCTCCTCTCCTGACTTGGTTAATCCTATTGTACCTCCAAAACCACCTATCCCAAAAGTAGCCGAACTTCTGGTTACTTTTCTGCCATATCCTGCATTAACCGTTACCTCTACATCACCACCAATAATCCTTAATATAATTGATATTATCTATCATGATATCAATTTCAGATTCAAACTTAACTAAATGCTTCTCATTTGGGAACATAAATAAAAATCTATCCAATATATCATTTCTAGTATCTATATATAAAACCCCCTTAATAATGTTATTGCTTTTATAATTGAAATAAATTTTAATAAAAGTATTAAAATTATCAGCTTTAACAACATCAATATCTTCAATATCAAATATAAAATCCTTATAATTATCCATTTCAACATCTACTGACTCTTCCAGTTTATTAGACATCATAAATAGAATATATTTTGGTTTGGAATTACTGAAAAATTTATAGCTATCTATATTCGCTAACTTTTCATGAGTATTTTCAAACAATTCAACTTCTGTATTATGTGGTATAATCAATCTGTAATAAGAATTCTCAATTTTCTTCTGAGCATTCATATTAAAGCAAAAAAATATAATTAACAGTAAAATCTTTTTATCCATAAAATAGTTTCTTTAGAAGTCGTAGCAATAAATTGCCAATCATAAAATAAAGCCATATAATAACAGTAAATAACAAAGCAATCAGTGGTAGAAACATTAATATTACTAATACACCCAATAAACCGTATACTTTTTGTCCATTAAAGTTTACGGGTATTATTCCACACAAATTAAGGATTATATGTAATATGGCAAAAGGTATACAGCCAAATAGAAAAGTTATAAAAAATGTTTTGAATAAATCTTTCTGTTTAGCCGAATATTTTTCTATAATTTTTTTAATCATCACTAAGATTATTAATAACGTCTCCTAAATAGCTCGCAGCTCCTTTAACAAAGTTTTCAACTCCTTTAGCTGCATTGTATAAGTTTACACTAACTTTTGCTTTAAATAAAGGTGCTTTTACTTTAACAGCTACTGTTCCAGAAGACTTAAGTTCTAAATTCTTTTTGCCTAAAGTCCCAACAACCGACCCTTTTTTACTAACTTCATGACTTTTTACATCTAAATCATGACTAACTTCCACTACACGAGAGCCTGACGGCGAAGTAGCACCAATTTTTGCATCTCCAATCGAAGCACTAGCACCTACAGAAGGTCCTGTGATTTCTGCTTTGACTAGATTATCTGAATTAGTTTCCAAATCAGCAGATATAAGGCTAGCTTCTGCTCCAACCTTTACTGGTCCAACTGTTCCTTCAACCCCTCCTTGAAGCCCAATTGAAAGACCAGCACTAGCCTCAACAACTTCACTAAAGAAATCGCTTGCTTTATCAAAATATGATTTTGTTTTAGCAGAAGGAGTATAAGCCCCAGCGGGACCCTTCGATTTTGGAGGAGGGTCACCTATTCCCTCTTCCATTTCACTTTCCATATCAACTGCTGAGTCTTCCGCTTCCATCCCATCAGGGTCAATAAAATAAATAGGGTTATCAAGGCAATAGGTATATGGCGAGTACCTTCTCGATGTTTCCGCCAGCGGGTCAACATTGAACCATCTACCCAATGAAGGGTCATAATTCCTTGCCTGATAGTCGTACCAGTCAAGTCCCATCTCATCCTGCAATTCCATGCCGTTGTACTTATACTTTAGCGCAGGGTCAGATGATACTGCTACATTATTATACCCTTCATGTTTCATCCCAAAGGCATAATAGTTGTTCTCTTCTATTATCTCGCTGGTAATACCGGTAGTACCGCTTGTTTTTTTCAGTTCTACATCGTCAAACCATACCGTACCGCCACCATTATTATCTATCCTCAGGTTCAGCTTTTTGATATGAGCGGGTACCGATACCGTTGCCTGTATTTTTACCCATTGCCCCCGCACTCCTGCCGGTGTAACGGCATAGGCTACCAGTGTATAATAATCGTCTTCACCCTGCTCTTTCATAAACAGGTACAAGTCTGCCGTAGGACCGTCAGAATATACCCATGCCGAAAAGGTATATTGCGTGGCTACGCTATTATTAATCGGCATCCAGTAGCTACTGTGCACAAATTTCTCAGTACTGCCCGGGTTATCTATCCTGCCGGAATAGTTGCCTGTATGGGTGTTGTAACTGTCATAATCAGATAAATTCCATGCCGTATATTGACTGTCGGTGTCGCTTGTCCAGCCGCTTTGGCTTTCAAAACCATCGTTAAACTGCTGGGCATCGTCTATTAATCCATTACCATTAGCATCGGCATAACTGAGCCTTACGTTACCCAAATGATCTTTGTACTGGTAAATATAATCAAATTTATCCGGATGGTATTCATCATTGTCAGGTTCGGGTACTCTCACATACCCCTCAGGGTGACTAAAGGATTTTAATACTCCGTTTTCATATATAAATCGGTTGGCATAGTCGGTAACGGTTACGTTGCCGTTATCTACTACCTTTTTTTGCATTTTTGCCCCTGTGGCATCATATATATAGTTTACCGTACCGGTTTGGCTGCCGCTAAAGGTTACCTGTACCGGCAGGTTCAGGTGGTTATATGTTATACCCTTAGTGCTCTGTGTGCCTATGCCTTTATTCAGGTCTTTGGTCATGTTGCCGTTCAGGTCATAGTCATAATCCATCGTGTTGTTATTCGTGTCGTCCCTAAAGCCTTTTACAATATCTGCCTCATCGGCTACCGCTTTCAGGCGGTTACTGTTGGGCAGGTAGGTATAGTTTAGCATGTCTATCCTGTCTATCGTGTTGGCAGCCGTTAAGCCCGTTCTGTGCAGGCGTATCAGGTTACCGTTTTTGTCATACAGTATGTTTTGGGTAGTATAGTCTTCTATTTCCGTGGGGTAATCTACAAGGGTATAGTTGCCTACATTGATGTACTGTGCCTCGGTTAGGCGGTTCATAGCATCGTAGTGGTAATAGTAGCCACGCTTTTTATTATCGGTTTTACTCCTCCAGTAGGTTTCGCTTATGTTGCCGTTATACAGCCCTGTGGCATCGGCATCTTCCTGCTCATTATAGTTTATTTTAAAGGCAAAAAGGTCGTTGGATAAAGCCTCGTCAGGATGGTTTATTTCGCGTAGCCATCCGCGTATGTTGTAGGTATAATCTACGGTTTGCAGTCGCAACTCGTCCGAAATTTTTCCGCCCACGCCTTTTTGGTGTAGCCTGCCCAGTTCGTCATAATGGTTTTCGGCTATTACCTGTGTAGCAATATCGGCATCTGTTCCGGATGGCAAGATTAAAACAACAGATTGCTTATGCTCTGTTAATCTACTCTGATTATCATATAAATATTCATCTTTAAGATTTATATCGGGTAAACCTGCCCTGATGTGTTTGCTTATGGTATATACAGGCTGCCCTATAAAATCGAGTGAATTTCGGGCAATATCCTCCGTACCCAAGTACTGGTTTTTGGTATGGCTCCAGGTGGGTCTTGCTTTTTCATCATATGCCGATACCGATACCACCCAGTTACTTGCAGTATCATCGGTAAGGTTACCGTCCAGCACCCTTACCTTGCCTCCTGTAGCCAACCCTTTGGTTGCTGTGGTATAACCCGGAGAAGGCGGTGCGGTAGGTACTGTTATACCCGATTTTTCAAAATCATAATCATCATAGTACGCTACTGTTAAGACGTGTATATCATCTATCGGAAAAATTTTGTTGCTGTAATTTATATCAGTACCTCCGCCGGTAAAAGGTTCGGCAGCACGTGTTTCGAACAAATCGGCATTGCCTGCCACAGCGGTTTTTATATCATGTCTGTCATTGGCAGAGCTTAAATATTCTCCTGTATAGGCTACACGCCCTATGGGGTCATACTTTGTAAACAACCATTTTTTATCTATCCTCTGGTTTTCGTCCTGCGTAAGTACAGGGCGGTCCAGCTTGTCATACACAATGTGTGTCCAGCCCGCGCCGGGTATGTGTTTTTCTACCACGCGGTTACGGCTGTCATAATGGTAGATGTAGCACAGCCCGTTTAGTGTGCTTAGCACTACTTTGTGGGTTACTTTGTTTTGCAGGCTGCCGTAATAGTTCAGGTTGGTTACTGCTCCTCCGTTGCCATTGCTTATCAGTACATTGTTGTCCCGGATGGATATGTTGTAGTTGTAGCCGTTGCCATTCAGTACGCCAAACTCGGTATCGGGCAGGCTGCGCTGTAGGGGTAGCTGTATCACATTGCCCTGAATGAGTTCTAACGGTGTTGTTGATGACAGGTTTATGGATAGGGTTACAATATCGTCTTCGCTAACGGATACGGCAATACCGCCCATAGCCCCGTAATCATTTGGGATATAAGTGGTAAGTATCTCACTGTTGTCCAGTTTTGCTACATCCTGTTCATATTTTTGTGCCACAACAGGGTCGGCCTTACAAAACGCTGTCCAGGGGTAGTTTCTGGAATAGGATAATTGTTGGGCACTGTTAAAGGTTGTGTTTACAGAGGGTACTTTTTCGCCATTACCCTCTACATATAATTTACTCTCCCGTACAAAGAAAGTATATTCGTAATATTTCCCTTCACTGTTTGTTCCTGATATTCTTCCTAATTCGGTATCCTGAAATGTGCCATAAGGCTTAACATCTATTATATAGCCTGTACGGTAGGGCATGGGGCTTGCCGTGGCAATGTTAATGCTCAGGGTTAGTGTGCCGTCTTGCTGCGGTGCTACAGAGAAACCGCCCTGCCCTCCGTACTTATCTAACAAATCAAGGTTTAAAATTTCGCTATTATCATAGGCTTGTAAATACTTATCATAATCAAGAGCCAGTTGCTGATTTACTTCGCTTAATACTGTCCACCCAAAGTTTACTCCCGGCACCAGCAGGGTTGATGTTGCTTCTACGATTGCATCAGCTGCAAGGGGGGGGATTACATAGGTAAGGTTGGAGAACCTGTCATATACATAGTAGGTATCATGGGGCTGGCTGTCGGCATAGGTTCTTTTTAAAATTATTCTGCCCAGTTTGTCTTTAAACTCTTCGGTTGTTTTGTTTTTACCGTCGGCAGGTATCCAGTTTTCGTCTTTGGTTATGGTTTTGTATAATTGATTAGCAGCATAATAATTTTTATAACTCAAAAGCGTTTTTTCGGTATCTTCTATTCCGTTTGTCGTTTCAAAGTTTACTTCAAAGCGTCGTACTTCGTAGGCTTTGTTGAGTTCGTATTTAAACTTTACGGTGTGGTCTCCGTCGTTATCCACATTATTGTCGGTATCTTCCATCCCTTCCCATGCTTCTCCGGGAGCAGATTGCTTGGTTGTTCTATCGAGGGGAGAACCTTCAAAAAAAGTAAGGCTGTAAGGGTTGGTGGTATGGTCGTATTTGGAGCTATTGTAAAAAGCTTGTGTCTTCATCAAAACATTGGGGTCATATTCAAAGTTATGTCCCTCTGAAGCGTACGGAAGATATTGCTTTGCCTGCCTTCCGTTTGCATCATATTCTATATGGGTAATAATATCTTTACCGTTTCCCGAAGCTCTGGCTGCAATTTGTTGTTTTGGGCGACCAAGCCCGTCAAGGTAGGTTATGTTAATCTTGGTGGCAGTAGTATCAACAGGATCTGAATAGGATGTAGTTGTGTTGGGATTATTATAAGTATAAGTAAGAACGTAATTTTCTGTTGGTGTAGGAGATTGTATTTGCGCCTGAACTAAGAACGGAAATAGTACTGCTACAATATATATTAGATTTTTCATGTCTTTCGTTTTTTAAAATTGGATGTATTACTGCTCTGTTCTGTAATGGTACTCGTTTCTTGAAAGAAGGTAATTGTCTTTATCTTTTACCGTTAAAAGTCTTCCTAAGTTATCGTATTCATATCTTAGTATATCTCCTCTTGGGTCGGTAACAGAAGTTACTACTCCTCTTGTCGGTTCATATACCAACGTTGTTACCATTACTGTTGAACCCGGCTGCTCATAATAGGCACGCAACGCATCCTGAGCAGCAATCAGATTAGACTCGGAAAAACCAACGGGATTTGTAGCATTTATTATATTTTCTATAAGTGTACTTGGTATATCGTTATAGGCGACATCTTCTATTTTAGCAGCAGGGAAAGTATTATTATATCCCCATATGTAACTGACGTGGGTTCCGTCTTTCATCGATACATCCAGCGGGTTACCGAAATCATCATATTCATGATATACAATTCTGTCTTCACCAAGAGTGGTTATATTACCTTTCAATGTTTCTATTTCTTTTAGTACCGGCAGTCCCGATACTACTGTGTATTTATTTATTGTTTTTTGAAGGGGGTCATTATTTCTGTATGTGGCAGTTACTATAGGTTTATTAATGACATGGTGGTGATTTACCATAAGTCCGATTGTACTATTTTCTTGTGTGGTAAACAATGAAGCTGTATAGCCCCCAACAGGATATTGATATTCTGTTTTATAAGTTACGGTTTCTGTTCCTTCACCAACCGTTACGGTTTCGCTGCTTACTTGATAATTTACCGGATTATATTCATAATCAGTCTGTGTTTGCGTCATTGCTACTTCTGTCCCGTCAATAAAATATTCTTTCTTGATTTTAGTTTTTAACGGGGCTGAGCCTGCTACTAACCACTTATAATCCGACATCGATAAAGGAAATGCCCCGCAATTTGGCGGTATGGAATAGTTTCCATAACAATCCTGTTCGATACTATATAGGGTTCCGGCATATTGCTCATAAGTATCGTATAGTTTAAGCCAAGCACAGGTAGTACTACTTACCGGGCGTGTTTTTACTATATTCTCCTCTCTAAGCTCATAGGTATTGATTTCTTCTACTAATAGTTGGTTCTGCTCATTAAAAACTTGTTTCTTTAAAAGCCATCCTCTTTTATAGTCTATGTTTTCTAATTCATTAAACGGATATTTGCATCTTCCATAAGTATCGCTTACATCTTCATCTTGCGGCGTTTGATACTGATAATAGGTGTAGCCTTTACCTGTTTCACGAACTCTGACGTGCTTATAATTTACAAATGAGCCTTTGGTTAACTGATTGTGATGTTGGGTGGTACTGACCGTAAAGTTTAAGGTTGCTACATCACAATTACCATTTAATGGACTCTTTACAAAAGTCTCATCTTGTACAGTATATTCACATCCAAGACCTCCTGCTCTTCCGTCTGTAGCTCCTGATGAGAGTATATTAGGGTCAAATGGATCTCCCTGACCTATAGGTTGAAGAATAGAACCTGTTGGTTCGAGTTCAGGTAACATAGTAATATTTCCTTCTATGTTTTCCGCACTCTCAGCATCATATGGGGTGTTATAATAATAGGATATGGTTTTTTCTGAATCGGTAGTATTTTCATTTTCCCTAAAAATAATTGATTTTATACGTAACCCTCCCCCCAATGCATATCTTTTATAGTACCATCCGACAGGTCTTGGCCCTTGGTAATTTACTTTTAAATGAACCCTTATGTACGCACCTGGAGGGGGTTGAGGCGCGCCAAGTACGGGGCTATAACCATTACTAATTACTGTTATGGTATGGCTCCCTGCGCTTAGTCCTGTTGTGATTGTTCCACCTGAAATATCAGAAATCAGGTAATATTGACCGTCTATTTTCACGCTAAAATATTGTTTGTAAGCTGTGCCTTCCTGCACATTTACATCTATAGATACTGTTTGGCTTTCTTGTAATGAAAAAGAAAGTGGGGAGGATGGTGTCGTGGTATTATTAAGGACTTCAAATGTCTGCTGTGTATTTTGGCTTGCACCACGATTTATCGGTAAATAGTCTGTATATGTTTTCGAAATTAAGTTTGGCCCTTCATAAGAATAGGTATGTGATTCGAATTCAAAATCTTTTACTCCTCCTGTGGGATAAACGATTCTTTTTAAGACACCGTCTTTGAAAGCTTCACGATACTCAGAAGCGGTTGTAGTGGGTGTTGATGTAACACCTTTAAAACCCCATTTATCTCCCGCACCATACGAAGGTAAGTCCTTAGAAACATATTCTAATTTATAATCTAAGCTATGGTTAGGGTCTGTAGGTGAGTGAACCGTTGCCTCTGTTACTTTATCAAGCCATAACCTTGAATTAATGGTACTATATGCGAAAGTAAATGTTTTCCATTTATTAGGGGAACTGCTCTTGTGTAAGGATATACTTTTCAGGGTAATACCACCTTCTTCATACTCGGGGTGCCCTCCTGTAAAATCAAACTTTATATAGGTTTTGTCCCTGAATGATATTTGAGAGAGTTTTTTTGTTTGTACTGTTGTTGTTGACTGCGAATAAGTATATTTTGGAAAAGTCATCGAACTGTTAAAAGCTATGCTGGCCTCGCTTACCGCGGGCGATCCCGATGGAGTAAAATAATGGCTTGTGCCCGGATGAGGCGTAATGTTGTAATATGTATGTACCGGTAATTCACGATATTCTTCTGAAATCGCAGTGTAGGTAAAATTTACCAGTTCTTCTCCATTGTTCGCATTAATAGAGGTGAGATGCCATGCCGAATTACAAACTGTAGTACGGTTATATAAAATGAAATCAGGAGCGCCTTCGCCTACTTGGGGTATACTGCTGGATACTGGTTTAGATGTAGTCACTTCTACAGCATTTGTATTACTATTATAGGGTGTATTTCCGAAACGATATTTATAACCGTTAGCGTCAGTTATAGAAAATCCGTCTATACTTGTTACTCCTGTTATAGTGCCAGTACCACCATCTGTTATAATTTGTTCGGTATAAAAAACTTCTATAGCTACATTCTGGTCTTTTGTTAAAAGCTTTGCTTTTAACATCCCCAGTTCTTTAACAATCACAAATCTGCCTGTTGCACCCAATATGCTAAATTGGTAAAGATCTAATTCGGAATCATATACATTTTGGCTTGTACCTTTAGCATTCCAGGCATATCGTTGTTTAAGATCAGTAGGCATGGTATTATATAGAAAAAACTCATCATGGGGTAAATTATAAATTCCCGTTTGTATAGTAGCATCTCCGTTTATAGCTCTTTTATAAGCCTCATCTGCCGTACCCCTAACTGTCCGAGAGATACTCCCTCCGGCTTCAAGCGACCAGCCGGTACCTGTCCACCCGGATCTTGAAGCTACCCTGACTCCTTGTGTATTATATTTCAAAGCAAGAGGTAAAGTCATGTCTCCATTTAATTTTTTGGAATAAATGGGAATAGATATATCTGGCTGACCTGTATAATAATCAACAGGAACCTCTTCAAATGTCATTAAATTCGCCACGGTTGGCGATGGTGGGATAATTTCAGGTAATGTAGGTGCCTGCTTGTTGTTGGAACCGGACTGCCCAAGAACGGCAATAGAAAATAAAAGTAATGAGCTTAAAAATAATTGTTTCATTGGTTGGATTTTTAAGAAAGTGCTAAAACTAAAGATTTTGACAAATATTTAACAAGTAAATAACGTTAAGGGTGTGTTAATAATTGTGTTGACTTCAATACATTTTTGATACAATCATATTTATTAACTATTGATTTTTTCGTGTACAGGCAAACTTCTTACTTAGAAATCAAATGAATACAAGTTGACAGTATCGCCGTAAGTTGGGGTTGGGTGTTTATAGCACGTTAGTACCTCATTAGTATCAACATCTTGCCAATCGGATAGTTTAGGGCTAAATTCCCATTGTTTATGATCGGTAAAGGGTTGGGGGGTATTTTAGGATTACTTTTTACTTTCTTCAGCGTTAAATCCAAAGTGTTCAAAAATGCGTTTGCCTTTTATTGTTGTAAGTATAACATATAGTGCTGATACATATATTTGATATGAGTTGGTTTGACCTTTTTCTTTATATCAGGTTCGGTAAATATTTTAGTCCCATATTTCATAACCTCGTATAAGGTTGGTTTAGCATTATACTATTCGTTATTATTTTCCGTTTTGCCCTTCTTTGTAATGCTTTATTATTGTTGAATTACAAGCCTTTACCGGTTACTAAAACTTCATTTTGTTCCGTTTTTAGCTGTCTCTTTTTGTACTAATGTAATTTTTTTTAAATTTCCAATTCGCCCCAAACTCAAACCAATTTCTTTTTTCTGATTGGTTCTATAAGGTGCTTCTGCAATGTATTTATCAATGTAGTTTGTGAGTACATCAAGCTCAACAATTTCAATTTTATTGTTGAAGATATCTATTTGTAATTGCAACCATTCACCTGTAAATTCGATTCCTTTACTGACTCCCTCATTATGGGCATCATTTATAAATGTAGCTAATTTATCGAGTTTTGATTTTATTATTTTTAAATCCG
Source organism: Flavobacterium salilacus subsp. salilacus (assembly GCF_004634195.1). Classification (GTDB taxonomy): domain Bacteria; phylum Bacteroidota; class Bacteroidia; order Flavobacteriales; family Flavobacteriaceae; genus Flavobacterium; species Flavobacterium salilacus. The sequence continues at coordinate 19,477 of NZ_SKBP01000017.1, read as the reverse complement.
ATCTTCCCATTTTTGGTTGAGATTTATCCACGCTCCAATCTTTGGCGCTAATAATAAATCCAGTTTTACGTTTTAAAACTGTTGACCTGTTTGGAATGGCGTATATAAATGTTTCAAGTGTCGCTTTTGCTTTGAAGTAAAAATTTTATCTTAGCCATTATATTTTATTTTACGTTATTATAATTAAAACGGATATAATAAATTAGTCAACATTTAGTAAACGAAACGTGAATTTAATTGAATTTTGATAAATTGAAATGAATACAAAACATTTAAAGTATTGAAAATAAATGCATTTAGTGTTTTTATGATTTATCTGAATTTAGGGGTTCGAATCCTTCGGGGTCACAAAAAAGCGTAACTAACAATAGTTACGCTTTTTTGTTATTAATATCTTATTGTTTATAATGCTAAAAAGTGACCGCTACCCCAAAACCTGCCTGTTCTCCATTGTAAAAAGGGATAAATGACATAGAGGTTTTACTTTCTTCTGTTTTCGTCCTGAAAATTTTTTCTTTTATAAAGGGGTTAACCCAATAAGCAATTTTTGTACTTAAAATATCAATACCCGCGCCGGCAGCTACATCGGTAAGCCAATGCCTGTCGTTATACATTCTGAACAAACTGGTGCCTGATGCTACTGCATACCCTGCAATGCCATACCATATCGATACGTCTTTATACTCCTGCCACAAAAATTCTGCCCCTGCAAAAGCTGTTGCAGTATGTCCCGATGGGAAAGAGTTTCTGGAGCTGCCATCAGGACGTTTAACCCTTGTTAATGATTTTAGCCCCATTACCGTGCCACCAACAATAAGGTAAGACGTAACAATAACTGTAGTCCTGTCCATAAAATTGTTTTTACCTTTTATACCGGCTGCATTCAAAGCATATACTGAAACGAATGGAGCATATTGCGAAAAATCGTCAATAGTTATTTTATCGTCAATGTTTTCGTTCAACTCTTCCTTAATCTCGCTGTTTATGCCTTTAAGACCATCGCTTTCAATACCTACAACACCATACCCTACAAGTGCAACAGGTATAGCCAGTTGTTTTAACGAAAATTTTGAATTTTTTGATACTATAGTATCAGTAATGTTAACATATTGAGCCTTTAAGGACAGAGAACTTAATAAGTATAAAATTAAAAAGAGGCGATTAAACATAGTATTGTTTTTAATAGTAATACTTGTTTTAACGCTTATGTATAAAGAAAATTAAATGAAGAAGCCAAACTTAAGCAAATGTTAAGTTTTAATAAAAATGATATAAAAATAAAAAATCCCTCATAAGGGATTTTTTATTTTTATGCAACTGAAGTTTGTTAAGGTCTCCTGCCAACAGCAAGCCTATACAAAATACCGATAATTGCCAGCACGAGTAAAACGTGTATCAGATAGCCTACAGATTCTCCAAAACCAAAAAAACCTACCAGCCACCCAATGATAAGAATTACAATAATTAGCCAAATTAAATCTCTCATAATAATGTTTTTTAATGTTAGTAATATAAAGTTATGTAAATACAAGGGTAGTTGTTAATAAATTAAGAATGTTTTAGCAGCTAATATTTTCTTAATAAAAATAATATGCCTTAAATTAATCATATAAACTAAGGATAATATTTTTTTAATTGAGTACTTTTGTAGGGTATTACAATATTTTTCATGCAAACTCCCTTAAAAATTGCAGTAGTAGGTTCAGGGCTTGTAGGCTCGCTACTGGCAATATATCTCAAAAGAGCAGGTCATACAGTACATGTTTTTGATCGCAGTCAGGACATCAGAACAATAGAGTTTTCCGGACGTTCCATAAATCTGGCTATGTCCCATCGCGGTTGGAGGGCATTAGACAATCTTGGTCTTGGCGACGAAGTGCGAAAGATAGCTATACCAATGGATAAACGAGCCATACACATTGTAGGGCAACCCCTCAATTATCAATACTATGGCAAGGAAGGCGAGAGTATCTATTCCATATCTCGCGGAGTGCTTAACAGGAAAATGATTTCGCTGGCAGAAGCAGAGGGCGTTACCTTCTTTTTCGAAACAAAAATTTGGGATGTAACAATGGCTACCGCTACGTTGCATACAGGAGAAACGGAGCAGGGCGAATGGGGAAGTCTGGATTATGATATGGTTTTTGGTGCCGATGGTGCTTTTTCGAGAGTAAGGCACAGAATGCAGCGACAAAGCATGTTCAATTATTCTCAGGAATTTTTAAGTTTGGGTTATAAAGAACTTAATATTCCGCCGAATGAAGATGGCACACATAAACTCGACAAAAATTCGCTTCACATTTGGCCCAGAAATAACTTTATGCTTATAGCGCTACCCAACCTTGACGGTAGTTTTACCTGTACATTATTTATGCCGCTTGAAGGCGAAAAATCATTCGAAACCCTTAAAGATAAAGAAACGCTGAAATGCTTTTTTGAGGAACATTTTCCTTCAACCATAGATGTAATACCCAAGCTGGTAGAAGACTTTTTCAAAAATCCCACCAGTACACTGGTTACCATGAAATGCTACCCATGGACGTATAGTGATAAAGTTGCGCTTATAGGCGATGCCTGCCATGCCATAGTACCTTTTTATGGTCATGGTATGAATGCCGGTTTTGAAGATATTACAGTATTAAACCAACTGATGCAGGAGTATGGGGATGACTGGGAACGTATTTTTAAAGAATATGAAAACAGCCGTAAACCTGATACAGATGCCATAGCCGAGCTATCGTACCGAAACTTTATGGAGATGAGCTCTAAAACCGCAGATGAAAACTTTCTTTTGCAGAAAAAAATAGAGAAACACTTTTCCGAAAAATATCCCGACAAATGGATACCACTATACAGCCGGGTAACATTTAGCCACAGACCTTATAGTGAGGCGCTTGCATTGGGCGACCAACAAAAGGCTATTATGGAGGAGGTAATGCAAATGGATAATATCCATGAGATATGGGATTCCGAAGCGGTAGAAAATATGATTTTGAAACTATTAGCACAAAAATAATCGTTATTCACTTTCCCTGTTTGCTCCCTCTATAGTAAAAGCAGGCATACATATAGCTATATACTCGCAGGGTTCATCAAACGGATTGCTATACTGCACTCTTGCCCCTTTACTTATTTTTATAGATTGCCCCGCTTCAAGCACAATCATTTCTCCGTCAATAATAAACTGCTTTCGCCCCTTTATTATATAAGTATATTCGTCAAATTCCGGTTTCTGATGCGGTTCGCTCCATTGCGGTGGTGCCATCATATGGGCTATAGATATGTTTGCTCCGCCGTCAGATGCTTTGCCGAAATGTTCCTCAATCAGTTTTCCGTCCTCGGTAGGGACTACAAAAGGATTTGTTTGTATAAAAAAGTTTTTCATCCTGTTTTTAGTGTTTTTAGTATTGCTTATGGCTAAAGTTGTAAAAAGTACAACTATGCCACAATAAAATATATCGAATTGTGTTATTTATAAGTATTCTATATTAAATTAAAATAATTATTAAGAAATGACGGTTTTCTTTTGTGAAAGATAAATTTATGTAAATAAATTGGCTTTAAATGTAAAATTATAGTTATGAGTGCTATAATAAATTAATGTTAAGAAGTAATAAAAAAAACCTTTTTATTTTTTTTTATCTCTTAAAAAATTAAATTTGCCAATCTTATATAAATTAAGAGATAAACAACAAGAAACTATTATTTAAAAAAAAATCAAAAACTAAATTTTTTAGAAAAATGGCAAACGCATCTATTCAGAAGGTTGAAAAAAAAGGTGAATCTAAGGGCTCTAATGTATTCGCAGGATTGGCTATTATATTATGCTTAATCGTGGCAGCTCTTGTATGGGCATTTATTATGGGACACCCATCAAACTTCCAAGACGGAGATCCTGAAGGACACCCACTACCGGGTAACTACCTTGCAATGGTTTATAAGGGTGGATACGTTGTACCGGTACTTATGGGATTATTCTTAATGTCTGTTGTTTTCTCTATCGAGCGTCTTTTCGTTATTAATAAAGCGGCAGGTAAAGGAAATGTTGAAACATTTGTAAGAAAAGTACAAAACCAAATTGCAGCGGGTAACATTAACGAAGCTATGGCTGAGTGCGACAAGCAACAAGGAACTGTTGCTAATGTTGTAAAAGCCGGATTATTAAAATATGAAGAAGTAAAAAGAGAAGGTTTTGACAGTGAGAGAGCAGAAGCTGCTATACAGCAGGAAATAGAAGAAGCTACATCGCTGGAAATGCCAATGCTTGAGAAAAACCTTGTAGTTATATCTACACTGGTATCTATTGGTACACTATGCGGTCTGTTAGGTACGGTAACAGGTATGATTAAAGCGTTCTCTGCACTTGGTGCAGGTTCTACGCCAGACTCTGCTGCACTTGCAAACGGTATCTCTGAGGCACTTATTAATACCGCTACAGGTATTGCCACCTCTACACTTGCGGTAATTGCATACAATGCATTTACATCTAAAATTGACAAATTAACATACTCTATTGATGAGGCTGGGTTTACAATTGCCCAAACTTACCGTCGTTTCAGAGCTCGTGCTAATAACGCATAATCAGATAGTTTAAGTTAATTAGTAACATAAAACCTGAATTTAAAAGAGTTATTATAATTCTTGGTTGGGTTTTATATAAGCGATAAAAGAAATGGCTAAAGTAAAAGTATCTAAAAAGAGCACCAGAATAGACATGACTGCCATGTGTGATGTGGCATTCCTTCTGCTGTCTTTCTTTATTATGTCGGCTACTGCAAAGCAGCCCGAGCCTCACCCGGTAGATACTCCTGCCTCTACTGTATTAGATAAACTTCCGGAAGAGGTTGCAACTATTACTGTAGGAGATAAAAGAGCGTTTTTTAACATACCCGGTAAGGATGTGAAAATAGAAACACTTAAGCGTATCTCTCAGGAATATAACATGAATTTTACCGAGGGCGAATACGAAGCTTTTGGTAATATGCAATCTTTTGGGGTGCCATTAAACCAGTTAAAAGGTCTTTTGGCTATGGAAGCATCAGAAAGAAATGCCGGAGATATACAAAAGGGGATTCCTTTTGATACTATTAATGACCAGTTGAGCAGTTGGGTAACCCAAGCTCGTGAGGCATCTAAAGCAGTACTGGAAGAGCGTATAAGAAACGGAGAAGATGTAAAGTATAAAGATCTTGACATAGCCATAAAAGGTGATGCAGATGAAGATTACCCAACAATAAAAAGGGTAATAGATATACTACAGAAACAGAAAAAAAATCGATTTTTTCTTGTAACCGGTTTACGAAACGAAGATTTTTAATATTATAACATAATATAAAATGGCAGAATTAAATACCGGCGGCGACGGTGGTGGCAAAGGCGGCAAAGTAAGAAGTAAAAAAATGAACCCTGCTGTGGATCTTACCGCGATGGTAGATTTGGCATTCCTTTTGATTACCTTCTTCATGCTTACCACATCGTTATCTAAACCGCAATCAATGCCTTTGGCAATGCCGGATAAGGATTTAACGGAGCAGGATACTACTAAAACAAAAATACCCGAAGAAAGGTTAATGACTATATTGATAGGCAAAGACAATACTATATCGTGGTATATAGGTATGTTTGATAACCCTATAATTGAGCCTGCTCAGTCTGAATTTGGTAAAGAAGGTATCAGAAAAGTGTTGTTAGAACAGATAACGCGTGCTAAAGCAATATCTGCAAGAGATGGTAAGCCGGATGAAGGGCTTATTGTAAACATTAAAGCCAGCGATAAGGCAAGTTACCGAAACCTTGTGGATATTCTTGATGAAATGGCAATTACCCACCCGCAGCTATATGCTATTGGTGATATTACAGAACCTGAAGTAAAACTGTTAGAAGAAAAAGGTTTATACTAACCTTTATAACTAACCTAAAAAATTAATTATGTCAAAACTTAATATATTCAGGGAAAAGTGGATTGATATGGTGTTCGAAGGTCGAAACAAAAAGTATGGTGCATACCAGCTTCGCGCCGAAAACCCTAAAACAACCGTACGTGCATTTATTATAGGAGCTCTACTATTTATAGCAGCCATATCAACACCTATGGTGTCTAAATGGTTGGGCGATAGTTTAGGTAAGGCAGAAAAAGAGGATAATGTGGATAAGATAATCGAGATGACTGAATTATTACCACCACCTGAAGAAGAACCGCTTCCGCCACCACCGCCACCTGTAGAGGAATATCAGGCACCAAAATCAGTAGTAGAAGAGGTTAAATTTAAACCTCTTGAAGCTGCTAAAAAAGAAGACGTTCCTGAAGATCCGCCAAAAATTGAACAATTTAAAGAAGCTGACCCGAGTTCCAGAAATGCGGAAGCCAGCCCAACGGGAGATATTAACATAGGTAAACCATCGGGTGACCTTGATAAAGGTGTAGAAGCTCCTGATAATACTGTATATAACACTGCCGGTCTTCAGGTACAACCGGAATACCCGGGTGGTATGACAGAGTTTTACAACTATGTAAACAAAAACTTCAGAATACCTGAAATTGATCAGGATATGCAAGCAAGAATATATGTTTCATTCGTTGTAGAAAAAGATGGATCTATGACAGGTATCAAGGTGCTAAGAGACCCCGGTTACGGTTTAGGTAAAGAGGCAGAGCGTGTGCTAAAGTCTATGAAAAAGAAATGGAGTCCGGGTATCCAAAACGGTAAACCTGTAAGGGCTTCATACAACCTGCCTATTACTATCAACATCAGATCTTAGGAACGGAACGCGATGTTTAAAGATAATAAATCTCAATATAAAAAGCAGAAATCGCCACAACAGCGATTTCTGTTTGTTTTGGGATTGATGTTTTTTTTAATCTATTTGGTACTTGGGCTTATTATAATTTTTTGGAGAACCATACCTTTAAACATTTCCTATCATGGCAGGTTAGCCTTTGGAGCGCTGCTTATTATATATGCATTTATACGATTTGTCAGGTTGCTTAAAAAGAATAGGGAGTAGTATTGTAATATGATAAAAAAGATATACATACTTGTTATTACGGTGTTTGTTTTTGCAGGCTTTTTCTTTGCGTGTAAAAATAATACAGCCACCGGCGAGGTAGAGCAAACATCTACTTCGGGCACGCTTACCATGTATGTAGATAATACAGTACAACCCATTGCCGAAGATGTAATTGCTGTTTTTCACAGCGTTTATGACAGGGCTACCATTACTCAGGTTAATAAAACTGAAACGGAAATAGTGAATGCACTGTTAAACGATACTGCAAGAGTGGCTATCATGACGAGGAAACTTACAGAGGAAGAAGAGCGTTATTTTGAACAAAAAAAGATTGAACCAAAGATTACTGAGTTTGCTGTTGATGCCATAGCACTAATAGTAAATGAAAGAACTCCGGATAGTATTATAGATATTGAAGAAGTACTAAAGGTTTTAAAAGGAGAAACATCTGATAAGGTTGGTAAACTGGTTTTTGATAACCAAAACTCAAGTACAGTACAGTTTCTTTTAAAAAGAGCCGGTATTACAACCGCTTCCTCCAAAAACGTATATTCGTTAAAAACGAATGAAGAAGTAATAAAATACATACACAATAATGCCGGAGCAATAGGCATTGTGGGCGTAAACTGGCTGGTACAGCCACCACCGCAATTAAAAGAATATGTGCAAAATATAAAAGTTTTGGCAGTAAGCAATAGCGATGCCGATACAGGAGAGAAGAAATATTTTAAACCCTCTCAAAGCGATATTGCTACCGGGCTTTACCCGCTTACCCGCAAGCTATATGTTTTAAATTGTCAGGGTAAAGACGGTTTAGGCACAGGGTTTGCAATATACATAAGTGCGCATGAGGGGCAGCGTATTATTTTAAAGTCAGGATTACTCCCCGTAGAAATGCCCACAAGGGATATTGAAGTGCGAAACGAATTGTAAATAAAGTAACTAGTAAATATTAATAAAAGGAAAATAAAATGATCAAGATCGAAAAATTCAAGTTCCTTGGTTTATCACTATTGTTAGTCAGTGGGGCATATGCCCAGGATGCTGAACAGGCAAAGAAGGCTATTGATGCCGAAAAATACCAAAATGCTAAGAAAATACTTAAAACGCTTATAGCATCTAATGATGATGAAGGTAAAAACTACTTTCTGTTAGGAGATGTTTACCTTAAGCAAAACGAGCAGGACTCTGCCGCTATTTATTTTAATAAAGGCAAAGGCGTAAAAAAAGATGCAGAGTACAACTCAATAGGTCTTGCACATATTGACCTTAATAATGGTAATACATCGGCAGCACAGGCTAAATTTAAAGCTGTGGAAGACGAGCTTAGACGTAAAGATGTAGAGCAGCTTGTTTACATTGGGCGTGCCTATATTGACTCTGATAACCCCGACTATAAAAATGCCATAGCGGTACTAAAAAGAGCCCTTGAAAAAGACGATAAAAATGCTCAGGCATATTTAAGTCTTGGAGATGCCTATGTAGGCAACGAAAATTATAATGATGCCTATAAAGCATATCGTGATGCCTTTAGTTTAGATAACACTGTACTGCGAGCAAAACTACAGTTGGGTGTTATAACCAAAAATACAAGAGCAGCTTTTCCGGAGGCTGTAAAAGCATTTGAAGATATATTGGCTTTAAATGCCAATTATGGTCCTGCCTACAGAGAGCTTGCCGAAACCTATGCACTTTGGGCAAATACTGATACTTCTAAATACGACCAGTACATTAAAAAAGCATTGGACTATTATGAAAAGTACATGCAGCTAACAGATTATTCGCTTAACTCGCGTATGAGACATGCTGATTTCCTTGTACTGGCAAGAGATTATAAAGCACTTGAGGCAGAAGCTAAAAAAATGCAGGAGCTTGATAAGGTGAATCCAAGAATACTGCGTTACCTATCTTACTCTGCATACGAAAACGGTAACTATGAAGGCAGCCTTAAAGCAATGAATGAATTTATTACAAAGGTAGATTCTAAAAGACTTATTGCCAGAGATTATTTATACTTAGGGCTTGCCAAACTGGCATCTACCGTAAGTACTGATGAAGAAGGTAATTCTATAATAACCGACCAAGTGGTTTTTGATGAAGCTATAAACGACATTAAGAAAGCTGCTGAAATGGATATAGAAATTACCAATGAGTTTAATGCTATCGGTAAAAAACTATTCGGGCAAAGACTTTATGGTCCTGCATCTATAGTATTTGAAGTTGCAACTACCAATCCGGATAACAAAAACGCTTTTTATGATAACTTCTACCTGGCATATTCTATCTATTATGACCACGTAAATAAATCGGAAGAAGACAAAAAACTGAATATGGAGCGCCTTGTAGTAGCTGATGCTGCCCTTGCAAAAGTAATTGAGCTATCTCCGGAAGCACAGGATGCATTCCTTTTCAAAGCCAGAATCAACCAGTACATGCAGTCGGAAGAAGCCTATTCCGAAATGGCTAAAGCGTATGATGAGTATATTAAAATTGTAAGTGCTAAAGATGCTGCGAGCCTAACGGCAAATGAGCTTAAAAACCTTATAGAAGCCTACTCCAATGCAGGAGCTTATTATGCAGTGAAGGATAAAGCCAAAGCAAAAGAATACTTTAATAAAGCTCTTGAGCTTGACCCTAATGATGAGTACATAAAAGGGGAGTTAGAACGTATGAAATAATCCTGATTATAAATTAAAAACCGTTCTGTAATGCAGAACGGTTTTTTTTATAGCGTTATTTTAATATGTATCTTTGCAACCTATTTTTAAGACAATGTTGGAGAAGGAAGTACAAATAGCAGTAGAAAAAGGGGAGTTGTTGCCATTGATGGAAGAATTTTATACCATACAGGGCGAGGGCTACCATACCGGTACTGCTGCCTATTTTATACGTGTGGGCGGGTGCGATGTAGGTTGCCATTGGTGCGATGTTAAAGAAAGCTGGAATGCCGAGTTGCATCCGCCTACTGCTGCTGACGTTATTGTGGAAAATGCTGCCAAGTATGCCAAGACCATCGTGATAACAGGGGGTGAACCACTAACGTGGGATATGAACCCAATAACTGCCAAGCTTAAAGAAAAAGGGCTTAATGTTCATATCGAAACTTCGGGGGCTTACCCTATTACGGGCACTTGGGACTGGTTTTGCCTGTCGCCTAAAAAAAACAAATTACCGGTACAGGGTGCTTATGATATAGCACATGAGCTAAAAGTAATTATATATAACAAGCACGATTTTTTATTTGCCGAAGAACAGGCAGAAAAAGTGAATAATAATGCCATACTGTTCCTGCAACCGGAGTGGAGCAAAAGAGAACAAATGACACCGCTTATTGTAGATTATGTTATGAATAATCCTAAATGGCGTATATCACTGCAAACACATAAATATTTGAATATACCATAACTAATTTTTAAAAACTAAAACGATGAAAAAATTATTTTTTGCTTTTGTATTTATACTTGTTGCACAACTTGGTTTTGCACAAGATGCAGCTTATAAAGCTGATGTTAAAAAAATGATGGAGCTTACAGGAAGCACTGCGCAAATGGATATGGCTAAAAAACAAGTTATTGCCATGATTCCTGCTGATAAGCAAGAGGCTTTTTCGAAAGAATTTGAAGATTCTTTAAAGCCTGTTCTTGAATCACAGCAGAAATTTTATATGACGGAGTTTACCCATGCCGAGATTAAAGATCTTATCAAGTTTTATGAATCTCCGTTAGGGAAAAAACTTGCCGAAAAGAACACTAAACTTGCAGAACAGAATATGCAGACTATGCAGGAGTGGAGCATGGAACTTCAGGGAATTATGATGAAGTATATGCAGTAATCAGAAATTATAAAATAGAAAAAGCCCCTGTTCAGGGGCTTTTTCTATTTTACAGTCAGTCTTGCCAAGTAATCATAATGCTCGCCTTCCATAACCAGTTCGCATTGTAACCCGTTTCCATGAGTGGCATTTTGCAAGGTGTTATAATCAATATACATCCAGTTAAAAGGAGTTTCTTTCTCTCCTTTGTAGCTTATGTTAAATACTACTTCGCCATAATAGTCATTATCGGTAGGTATCCACTTCCCGCCGTCTTCGTCTTCATCAAACATATATATAATATCTGACGAGTCGAGCAGTACCTGCCCGTCTTCATTAAGCAATGATTTTATTTGCAGTAAAAAATCTGAAATTTTATTGAGCCTGCCACACATACCCGCGCCGTTCATGAGCAGTAGTATGGTGTCAAACTTTTCGTTTTCCAAGTCCATTACATTTTTAACCCTTGCGTTTTTAATACCACGCAGTTTGCAGGCTTCAATAGCATTAACCGATATATCAATAGCGGTAACATCGAGCTGTTTCTCATTTTGCAAATACAGGCTGTGACTGCCTGCACCGCAACCCACATCCAGTACACGACCTTTGGCAAGTTGTAATGCCTTTTTCTCCGGTTTTGGCATTTGGTTATAATCCCTGAACAAGTAGGCAACACTCATTTCATCTTCTTCAGATATTGAGGTTTCAGTTACTAAATCCTGCGGATTGTTGTTGGTTTGATAATCCAGTATGGCTTTGCCGAAAAGGTCTTTCATTTTTTTATACTTTTACGTCATTATTGATACTATAATGTAACCTGATGGACGATTTTTTAAAACAGCTTCCTAAACTTGCCAAAGATAAGCATAACGAGAACAAAAAGTTTTTTGATAAGCTGAAAAAGAAAACGCCCAAAAATCTGGACTACATTATGCAGGATTTGCACGATAATGAGTTTGCAAAAACCGATTGTCTTACCTGTGCCAACTGTTGTAAAACTACTGGGCCGTTATTTACTACCGCCGATATAGAGCGTATAGCCAAGCACTTTAAACAAAAGCCACAACAGTTTATAGAACAATACCTGCGTGTTGATGAAGATAATGATTATGTATTGCAAAGTGTGCCCTGTACTTTTCTGGATAGCGAAAATTACTGTATGATATATGATGTGCGCCCCAAAGCGTGCCGTGAGTTTCCGCATACGGACAGGAAAAAATTTCAGCAGATAAGTAACTTAACATTGAAAAATGTTGCTATTTGCCCCGCAGCCTATAATATTGTTGAGGAAATGAAAAAGAAAATATCATAATGCAGGTATATAAATCAAAAATCGATACTTGGCTTTTAGCTGTTGTATTTGTGCCTTTACTAGCTATATTATTTCAGGCTTTGGTTACATTTACCTGGGCTTTGTTTGCTTTTATTGCAGTTATTATTGTTTTGATGATATACATGTTTACAAAAACTATGTATGTAATTAATAACGACTCGTTGCAGATAAAAATGGGTATTATAGAGTATCAGCAGGTAAAAATAAGCGACATAACTTCTGTAAAAAGGACAAATAACCCGGTTAGTGCCCCGGCATTATCATTAAAGCGCCTTGAGGTGCGGTATGGCAACCGATTTGATTATTTACTTATCTCGCCAAAAGACAGGGACGCATTTATAGCAAACCTTCTCGAAATAAATCCGTTTATAAAAGTGGATGTTTAATATTTGCGGAAACAAAATTTTGTAGTTTTACAGTATATTTTAATGATATGAAAACGCTAAGAAACCTTTTCCTTATATACATACTATCTTTTATTACAGCAGTGGGAAGTACTTTTATAAATGATACTTTAATAGTATCATATACCTTTGCCGATCGTGTTTTGGAGGCTACTTTTATATCCATACCTGTTTTTATAGTGCTTGCCCTGCTATATACTATAATAAGGCTGACTATGAAAACTGCTAAAGCGACTAAAAAGAAAAAGCCCCCTGTTGAGGAAGGCTTTGAAAAAAATTAGGCTGCAATTTCTTCTTCGTTATGACTTAGCCCTATTTCGTGGATAAGTGCTTTTATGCTATCTATTTTCTCGTTGATATAGTGTATCAAGTCTTCAATTTTGTCTTTCACGAACGAAAGGAAATCGATTATATCTTCAATAAACTCTTTTATCTTGTCAACATACCGCATTATATACTGTATAAAGCTGTCTATTTTTTCGGCTATATTCATGGTGGGTTGTTTTTTATAAATTAATATGTTTTGAAATTACAAAAATGCCCCTACACCAGGAAACACTTTGTAATAATATTAAGAAATAAAGTTTTTTACCGCTTAGTATATAAGGTACTTTTCTCGTACTGTTTTAAATTTATTAAGCCCGGCCAGCCAGGTTTCTCTAATTTCCGCTTGGGTTTTTCCTGCCTCTATTTGTTGTTGCAGTTGTTTAGTGCCTGCCAGTTTGGTAAAGAAAGCATTAAAAAATTTAGACTTGTCCTGTGTGTTATTATAAGCACTAATGATCCATTTCAGTTCCAGTTGGTTTACCCTTTTAATTTTGGTTAAGTCTTCCCCATAACAGGTTTTGCCATTATGCATTGGGTCTTTTGCCCCCTCATTAGGTACCGGTATAAAACTGAAACCTGTTTTTGGTAAAAAGGGAGAGCCGTATATCTGGAACTGTTTATCAGTACCCCGCCCCACGCTCACGTTAGTACCTTCAAAAAAACAAAGGCTGGGATACAGGTTTATGGCTTGGCTGTTAGGTAAATTAGGCGAAGGTTTTACAGGTAAATCATAAACCATCTCCCTTTTGTAGTTGGTGCAGGGTATAACCGTAAGGTTGCACTTAATGTTGTTTTGCAACCACTCCTCTCCGTTTATCATTTGAGCATATTCGCCAATAGTCATACCATGCAGTACCGGTATGGGGTGCATGCCTACAAAACTTTGGTATTCCGGTTCCAGTATCGGTCCGTCAACAATACCGCCATTGGGGTTCGGTCTGTCCAGCACTATTAACGGAATATTGTTTTCGGCACAAGCCTCCATCACATAATGTAATGATGATATATAGGTGTAAAAACGTGCGCCTACATCTTGCAAGTCAAACACCATAACATCTATCCCTTCCAACTGCTCCGGTTTTGGTTTTTTGTTATTACCGTAAAGCGAAACAATAGGAAGCCCTGTTTTAGTGTCCTTCCCGTCCTTTATCAGTTCGCCCGCATCCGCAGTACCGCGAAAGCCGTGTTCAGGCGCATATATTTTCTTTACATTGACCTTTTTTTCTAATAGAAAATCAACCAAGTGCCCTTCCTTACTTTTTAGGTTTATTATTCCTGTTTGATTGGTAACAATCCCCACTTTTTTCCCTTTTAATAAAGGCAAATAGTTCTGATAATTATCTGCTCCGGTTTTAATATCTTCTGTATAATAGTCATTTCTTACTTCGGATATCGAACTTCCCGCTTCTGCTTTTTGGCTATTGCCGATTGGCTTTTTGCTTTTCACAGAATTTCCGCAAGCAGCCAACAATAGTATTGAGAATAAAAATGTATTTTTGAAAAACGAATAAGATACCATATATCAGTTGAATTTAGAATATTTCATTGCCCGTAGGTTGGTTACCGCCAAAAACCATAAAAGTAGTATATCTGCCCCAATTATAAAAATAGCTATAATAGCCATAGCTATAGGTATTATTATGATGATAATAGCTGTAGCAACAGGCGTTGGGCTGCAAGATAAAATACGCGAAAAGGTATCGGCTTTCAACGGGCATATCATTATCTCCAATTATGATGATAATATATCCGAAGTTAGCGTAGCCCCTATTCCCATACAGCAGGATTTTTATCCTGAGTTTAAATCAGTACAAGGTATAAGCCATATACAGGCAGTGGCATCCAAAGCCGGAATTATCCGTACCGAAGAATCGGTAGAAGGAGTTGTTTTTAAAGGGGTAGGTAAAGATTATAAGTGGGATAATTTACAAGAGTATATAGTATCGGGCAGAATACCTGACCTGAATAACAACCTGAATAACGAAGTTATCCTGTCACAATACCTTGCCGACAGGCTGCAATTTAAAGTAGGAGATAAGTTTAACACCTTTTTTATGAAGGAGGATGCCAACAGTATGCCCAATATGCGGGTGTTTGAGATAGTAGGCATTTTCAATTCAGGCTTTCAGGAATTTGATGCAACCTATGTAATAGGAGATATACGCCATGTGCAGCGTATCAATAAATGGAAAAATGGCGAAGTAGGCTCTTTTGAAGTATTTATTGACGATTTTGACCAACTGCAACAAAAAGGGGATGAAGTATATAATGCTATATCATCAACTTTGGACAGTCGCACTATAGAAGAAAAGTATTACAATATTTTTGAATGGCTCAAACTTTTTGACTTTAATATAGTACTCATCATTATAATAATGGTAATAGTAGGTACCATAAATATGGTAGTAGCACTGCTGGTATTAATACTCGAGCGTACCCAAATGATAGGAATGCTGAAAGCACTTGGCGCAAACAACTGGAGTGTGCGCAAAATTTTTCTGTACAACGCAGCCTACCTTATAATAAAAGGGTTGTTATGGGGTAATATAATAAGCTTGGGATTAATATTCATTCAAAAATATTTTGAGGTAATAAAACTCCCTCCCGAAAATTATTATGTAACTGTAGCTCCGGTAGCTATAAATATACCGGCAATATTGCTGATAAATTCAGGAACAGTTGCCGTGTGTTTATCCTTATTACTCATTCCGTCCTATATTATCACCAAAATTTCTCCTGTAAAAGCACTTCGCTTTGATTAATAGGTTATTGAAAAACAATAGGCTTATTGCTTTTTTTAATTTTAACAATATGGTAGGGGTGGGCTACGTCCTGCGTTATTCCCTGTTGTAAATTATCGATGTTTACAACAATAGTACTGTCATTTTCTTCTACCGATGTGATGTTTACCGATGTAGTACTGTTTTTAATGTCAAATGCTGCAATTATTGTATAAGACTCAAAATCTATTGTTGTTTCGGTAAATGTATCAAGAACATTTTCGTTTATGCCCTGCATAGCCGTTAGTAATGCTTCCCACTCATCACTGTTGGTAATTACCATATTTTGCTGTTCAAATACTGAGTTATACCCCAGCCAGCCCTGGGCTATCAGTATAGGGTTATTATTGTCTTCTTCCATAATAGTATTGTTTGTACTGCTGCTACAACTTAGCAATACTATCATACAGAAAAGTATGCTGTATTTTTTCATAACGTCATATTATTTAATTAAAAAAGCCCGCACTACAGCGCGGGCTTTAAAAAAGGATATTGCTACTCTTTAAGTAAATTTTTACTATCCACTGCTTCACCGTTAACCATTAGTACTACAGCATAATACCCGTTAGGATAATCGGAAACATTAATAAGAATGTCGCTGCCGCCAAGATCAAGATCATAGTAGTAAACATCAGCATTTGTACCATAAATACCGTAAATAGCTAGGTAAGCATCATTAGCTTCAAATAAATGATATTTTACCACCAGCTCATCAGTAGCAGGGTTTGGTCCCATGGCTGTAATGTGGCTCGAATTTTCAGGGTTCTGATTATCATCTACCGCTGCCCTGTTAATTATGTAAGTTTCCCCACCAATAATTTTTTCTGTTTCGCCATCACGCTGTATAATATTGAATACATGCTTAGTTTCTTCAACCTGTTTTTTTGCCGGGAAATCAAACTTCAAGTCCAAAATACCGGTTTGTTCGGGTTGTAGTTTAAGATACAATCGGGCAAAGTTACCTACAACTTTTACAGTACCATCTTCAAGCGGTTCAATCAGCTGCGCTTCTTGTCCACCCGCTTGCCAGGCTTCATACAGTACCTCATTCATGTGTACTGTAACCTCTGCAAGCTCATGCACAGGAACACCATCTTCTTCAAAAGTTCCAAACTCCAGGATAAACCTATGAGGAGCATCATGTATATTCTCGACAGCTACAATACCGCCAACAGGTCCTACAACCGAGTTAATAGGAGAGTCAACCACCGTAACATTTTTCCAGACAATATTATTATTGTTCGTCACATTACCGTTAAGGTCTGTAGTTTCGGCAAAAGTCATTGGGTCGTTAGGCGTTACCACTCTTGCCAGTAAGCAAAAATGCCACTGGTCGCCTGGTGTTATACTCGCATAGTCGGCAGGGTTAGGCACAACCCACGGAACTGATACTATAGCTTCCTGCCCGGGTAATAACGGTGGTAATGTTACCGTACCGATAAGATCGCCTTTCAGTTCGCCCGTTGGGAATGTAGAGCCGTTCCAGTGTGCAGGCCACTGCAACGATGTTCCCGCCTTAGACCAATATACATTCAACTCTTCGCTGCCGTTCGAAGGCAGGCAGCCTCTGTTTCGTACTTTTACATATACATGGTTAGGAGTACCTACGCTGCTGTAATCAGGGTTTTGATGCACTGTGCCGCCATCATTAAAAACCCTTACCCAGATATCCTGGCTTGTCCACATGATAGGGCTGATGATATTAGGCTCGTTACCAACATCGGCAGGAGTATCCTGCATATATAAATCCATTGAGTAACCACTTGCACTTTGTGCAGCCAACACGGCAGCATAAGCATCAATAAGCCCATAGCCCATTTGGTTATTCCAAGTACCATTAGGTCTGCCGGCTGTGGTTGAATAAGAATATCCGCCAACCTTTTGTGAAGTGCTTTCTAAAATATTTCTGACCTCTGCTGCTGTTAAACAAGAGTTAACCGATAAAATTAGTGCTATAGTACCTGTAACATGTGGCGAAGCCATAGAAGTTCCGTCATAGGGTGTAGTACCATTATAAGGTATTGTAGATAATATATTACTACCCGGTGCTACAACATCTAATTTAGTACCATATCCTGAAAAACCGGAACGGCTGCCTGTTGATGTAATCGCCCCCACTGTTACAATATCATCATGAAAAGTACCGGGATAATCCATTGCCGGTGATTGGTTTCCCGCAGCAAATACTACCAGAGTACCGCTCCCGTTACGACCAAGCGTCATAGCGTTGATAATAGCATTTTCCAACGCGGCACTTTGCAATTGCGAATAATACAAGCCCCCTTGGTCACCCCAGGAGTTATTAATTACATCGGCGCCATTTTGCCAAGCCCAATTAATACCACTCGCAAGTTCGGCAGAAACATTAGGTGTTAAACCAAGTGTATGGCTAACACTCATTAATTCTGATTGTGGAGCCACACCCACAACCTGTAAGTTATTGTCCTTTACCGCAGCCACAGTACCGGCTACGTGTGTGCCATGACTCCCGCCACTAAATACACTTGGTGAAGAGCCCGAATTACAGTCAAAACTGGAAGGATGGATGTTAGCCGCTAAATCATTATGTGTTTTATGAATACCCTGGTCTAATATTGCTACATTTATACCATTACCCTCAGTAATACTCCATGCCTGGCAAGCATTAATATCAATACTGGGGTTACTGCTGTTACTAAGTCCCCACAAACTGCCAAAATCAGTATCATTAGTACACGAATTTCTAAAGTTAAACATAAAGGCAGGGTCAATCTCTGCAAAACCTCCCGTTTCATAAAAACGATTAGCAGCAGTTACCGAAGCCCTGTCATTGTCAGCATCAACTTTAAGAATATACCATAGCGGCATATGAGGAATTTGCTTTACAATAGTAGCATCATGAGCAATAGCCGTTTTTTCTAGAGTGGTATAATCGCCCTCATTATTAAGTTTAATATAAAAATAATTAGACGTACCAATGGGCTCAGCACCCTCTCTTTTAAAAAAAGGAGCAACGTGTTTAACACCGCTAACAGCACGCAAAGCAGCTACCTTTTCATAATACTCAGCATCACTCAAAGCCGAAGTAAATTGAAGTTTGGCAAACTGCTGCCTGTTTTTAGAAGAATTGTCTATAACAAATTCAAAATCTTTAAAACCTAACTCCCGTATCAGCTTTGCATCAAACCCTACATTAGTAAAGACATTAACATAGGACTTATCAAGTGTCAATGGCACCTTTTCACCATGGTAATAATAAAAATAATCATTTTGAGCCTGAGAGGCAAATGTTCCTAAGAACAAAAAAAGGAATGCGAATAATAATTTTTTCATTTGGATAAAATTTAGATTAATAATTTTTAATGGATGTAAAAAAATGGATGTAAAAAATAGGTAACTCATGGCGGATGAGCACACTCTAAACAAAAACTGGAATGAATTGCCAGTATTACACATATATACCTTTTCATAATAAGTATGATTTATAATGTGCACGATATTCTTTAGGAGTCAAAATTCTTAATTCAATCTAAAAAGAATCAATTAAGAACCGCTAAAGTAGTTAAATATGTTTAAAATACATAATTTTAAGTTAAAATAATTTAATAACATAATTTTATTATTAATATTTTAAATATAATTCATTCAAAGCATAAATGATGTAGAATGTGGTTGTCTAACAACCCAGTGTGGGCGGGTATTCAGTCTTTAGTATGTCATTTAATATTTAAATTCATAATAACAACATTAACAAGGTGTTAAAAAAAAGTTACGAGAGCGTATTAAAAAAAGCCATACTATTCCTTGCGGGAGAAAAAAAAGTACTTACATTTGC
>NZ_SKBP01000016.1 GCF_004634195.1 Flavobacterium salilacus subsp. salilacus | reverse complement strand
TTCGGCAGAGCAGTTTGGCGTTGTGCCTGTTGCTGCGTAGATGAAGATGGTTTGATCGGTAGTGATTGCCTCGCCTTCGTTAAGCATGGTTCCTGTTCCGCCGGCTCCTGTGTAGTAGTTACCTACGGTAAGGGCTGGCAGTACGTAGCTTTCGCAGGCTACTTGGTCACCCGGTGTGGTTACCACAGGGGTATCATTTATAGTTACTGTGAAGCTGCTTTCGTTAGTACAATCCTGATTTTCTTCTGATACTGCATAGATGAAAATAGTTTGCGTGCTGGTTACAGTTTCACCTGCACTTAGCATAATACCTGTTCCGCCTGTTCCTGTATAATAGTTATTATCCGGTGAAAGCGGTTCAAGAACATAGCTGTCACAAGCTGCAACATCAGCTAATACATCTGCTGCCGGTGTTGGTACTATTGTTACATTAACTGTTGCCGTAGCTTCGCAACCTGTATTATTTACGGTTACTTCATATATACCTGCTTCTGTAACGGTTAAAGAATCTGATGTTTCTCCATCAATTACATCGCCATCTTGTGTCCAAACGTAGGTTACTAAGGCAGGGTCATAATTTCCGGCTACAATTTCTATCAGACCTGATGATCCTTCACAAATGAACATATCTTCTGTAATTTCGAATTCCGGTGTAAGATCCTGAATTATAAGTTCGAATTCTTTAACGCCATAACAATCGGTTTCACTATTAGTAATCCTCGCATAAATTGTTTGGGCATATTGTACTTCATTGTCATACGATGGTCCTACGGGATTCAGGTTATTATCTGCATCTTCCTGAGTAGTATGATATGTTATTATATAATCTCCAGGATTTTCAGCCAGGGCAAGAATCGGATCATCATTTACTGAAAGATCGAAGTTACCAAAACCACTGGCATCACATATAGTAAGATCTTGAGGCTCACCTGTAATATCTACTACAGGGTCGTAGTATTCAATAACTACCTCAGTTTCTACAGAACATTCTGTATTTTCATACAGCACATTTACTGTATAAGTTCCGTTTTCTGTAACAATTAAAACCGGTTCTGTTTCTCCTTCCATTTCAATACCATCCTGGAACCATGTAAAATCATATGTGTCAGGATCCATTTCTGTATCGAGTACAATCTCTTCGCCATCACAAGCTGCATTACCTCCTTCTATAGTTAAATCGCTTCCTAAATCGGGAGCACCGATAGCAAAACTACCTCCGTCAAGGAATACAGCAGAGTTTACACCGGCATCCAGATAATCGGCAATTACCAATTTAATATGGTATGTTTCACCGGGGGTTACTGCTGCAGAGGCAACCATAGGGATAGTTTGTCCGTTATAACCTGTTTGCGATGCAGCAGGGTTAGTCTGGTTAAACTGACCGAAATACTCTACGTTAGCAGAAGCACAACCTGTATTATACTGGTTATCTCTAATGTTAACTACTGATACCGGTATGGTTGTACCCGGAATTACGGCAAGGTTATCACCATCTACAGCCGTGGTAGGCCCTGTAAGTATAAAGGCAAAGGCATCGGAGTAGTTACATTGGAATGTACCATACTCATCTGAAGCGAACAGGAAGTTGAAACTTATCTCATCTATAAATGGTACAAAGTCAAACTCAAGTACTGTTGCATTCCACAAGTTACCTGTATTACCGCCTTCAGCAATAATAGCTGACAGATCGGCATCTCCAGGCCATCCTGTGTTATCGAAAGTAGCTGTACCCGGCCATGGACCCGGTGCTTCGGTTATACCACTTGTAGCCAGTACTATACCATTTTGGAACGGGAAGTTAGAACCGTTTTGGTCAAAATATCCAATACTGTTAGACTGACCAAAGTCAGATCCTGAAACAGATGTTACGTTAGAAACTATAGCACAATCAACACCAATAAGTACATCTTGTACCAACTCTTCTACAGTATATTCTGTATCGTTAACTGTAATAGGTGGTTCCGGAGTGTTTACGCAAATATTAAAGCTTGTTAGTGCAGCCGGGTTATTAAAGAAGGTAGTATATACCATCACATAATAGGTATTACCCGGAGTAAGATCTGTTACTGTTTGATTGGTTCCTCCACAAGCTACTTGAGTAAGAGTACCACAATCGTCACCTTCAAAAATTATTTGTTGCAGGAATACTCCTCCGGTAACATCTGTTATCGATACGCTATGCGTATTTGCCTCTGCAACGAATGAATACCATACATCAAAGTTGATTGTTGTCCATGTAACACATGTTTGTGTTACTCCGGAACCTGTTGCACCGGTAATTGTACCTGATTCGAACTCAATACACTCAGCCGCAGGGTTTACAGGAACATCAATAGCTCCGTCACAATCGTCATTAGCCAATGCAGTTACAAACTGTATAGGACCAGACCAGTTACTGTATCCGTCTTCTTCACCGCAGTTAGCTCTTATATAAACTACATAAGGAGTACCGGGTTCAAGGTCTTCTGCAAAATAAGGATTTTCAGTAGTAACAGTGCCCGGCTCTGTTGGCTCAGGAGAGCCTACAGGTAAAATGGCTACTTCCCATGTGTCGGCTGTACCCATTTCTGTCCATTCTATCATAGCAGTAGTAAGTTCTACATCTGATATTACAATATCTTGTGGTTTAGGACATGCTGGTGGGGTACAGTTAGCCGTACCTGTGTATAATAATGTATTTTGAGCACCTGTACCCGGTGCTTTTGTAAATACATCTTCGGCAAACGGTGTATATATTGTAAAGCCTACCTCGCCGGCAAAAGCTCCGCCTGTATTCCAGAAAACTGTAAATTCTTCATCAGGACATAAAGGTACTTCTACCGTTACAGGACCTGTACCGGTTGTAAATGTAGAACCTATGGTTGCTACAGCGACACCGGCTTGCGATATTGTCATAGTATTACCATTCCAACCATCACCAAAAGTATCAGTCAATTCAAATATATAGTTACATTGTTCTTCTGGCTCACAAACAGTAGTGTTGAAGGCAAAAGGACCTGCCCATGGACTTGATTGTGTATCGTTACAAATTACTCTTACATAATATTCATAATTTGTTGCTGCAGTTAGTCCCGTTGCTGTAACAGGATTTGTAGTTGTAAGCTCTCCTACAGTAGTATCTGTCGGAGCAGGTTCGCCTTCTTCAACTACATAATACTCCCAGTTACCTGTAGCAGGACCTGCCCAACTTAATTCGGCAGTAGTAGTGGTTGTACTAATTACCGTAAGGTTTTCCGGTGCAAGACACGCAGGTGTTATACAATCTGCATCTCCGGAATATAATACAGTTCCGGGAACTTCTGTATCAAAAGGCATGTTATAAAGAGTCTGATCGAAAGAGTTGATAACAGACAAACCTACTTGATAGGGGAATGTACCTCCATTTTCCCAGAATATTTCAAAAGGAGTATCATGACATAATGGTACTGTTACACTTTGAGTAGGTCCGGAAGTAAATGTAGAACCAATAGTTGCAACAGTAGCTCCATTTTGACTGATTACCATAGTACCGCCATACCAGCCACCAAAGAAGTTACTGGACATTATAAATGTATAATCACACTGATCTTCAGCCTCACAAACAGCAGTAGCAAAGTCAAACGGACCAGCCCATACACTCGATTCAGTATCAGAACATATTAATCTAACATAATATTGATAGTTAGTAGCTATAGTTAAACCTGTAGCCGTAGTTGGGTTTGTAGTCGTTGCTTCACCCACTGTAGTATCGGTTGGTGCAGGCTCTCCGTCTTCTACAACATAGTATTCCCACTCTCCTGTAGCAGGACCAGCCCAACCAAGTTCTGCGGTTGTAGTAGTCATGTTAGTCGCAGTTAAGCCTTCAGGAGGCAAACAAGCAGGATTATCACAATCAATATCGCCTGTATATAGTAAGCTGTTTTGCGTACCTACACCGGGTGCTTTTGTATATAGTGTTTGTCCAAACGAGTTTTGTACAGAAACACCTACTTCACCCGCAAAGCTACCTCCTGCATTCCAATATAGTTGGAATGGCAGGTCGTCACACATTTGTACAGTTACCGTAACAGGACCTATACCTGTGGTAAATGTTGGTCCTAATGTAGCAACGGTAATACCATTTTGCGATACCGCCATAGTATTACCATTCCAGCCATCACCAAAAGAATCTGTCATTATAAAACTGTAGGTACATTGGTCTTCCACTTCACATATTGTAGTATTGAATGGGTATGGACCTGCCCACGCACTAAAAGTACCATCGCCACAATCGGCTCTTACATAGTACTCATATGGAGTAGCAGCAGTAAGATCATCTGCTAAATAGTTTGTATTTGTACCTGCAGTTTCACCAGCACCGGCAGGGATACCTGAGCCCGGAGCCTGAACAACAACTTCCCACGATGCAGCACCACTTGGGTTTGTCCAAGATAACTGCGCCGAAGTTTGACCTATACCTGTAGTAGGCAACCCAACAGGGGGTGCACAGTTAACTTGTTGTATTGTTAAAGTATAGGGTGTAGTTTGTGGCGAAGCCCACGTAGAAATAACTATATAATAAGTTGTACCTGCTGTAACAGCAAAGTCCGGTATAGAAACATCATCTCCTGCAAAACCGCCAACGCCACCGGCAACACAGCTTACGCCGATATCAGCACAGTCATCATAAACAAACATACCGGAGTATGCGCCGTTCTCGGTCATGTCAATACTAATAACACCATCGGCAGCAGCAGTGTATGAATATACTACATCGTCACCATCAAGGTATCCAAATGTAACACCACAACCAGATGCTCCGGGGCTTCCGCTGTAATCATCGCCATAACCGGATGTATTATCTGTTGTAGAGTAAGGTAATGCCGTAATTTCTATCGGAGCACCACAGGTTTCTCCTAAGGCTACCGTACTAAACAAGAAAGGCCCAACTAATTCGCTGGTTCCTCCATCGGCACAAAGTGCACGAACGTAAAATTTATAATCGGTATTTTCTGTAAGTGGTATGCCATCTACAGTTTGTGTAGCCGTATATGGTGGCTCACCATTATAAATTACACCGTCAACGTTTGGAATACCTGCTGCAGGAAGTACTATTACCTCCCAAGAGGTTGCACCACTTGTGTTAGTCCAGTCAAGGTCTGCAGAGTCAAGACCGGCAAATGCACTAAGGTCAGTAGGGTCAAGACATTGTTCTACTACCTGTACATCATCAACAAGCCAACGGTCGCCATTATCGGCAGCCATTACAAAAGCAATTTTTACATCCTGACCTATATAGGTATCAGGAATGGTTACTACTTTTTCCGTGTAAACCGTTTGTGACGGATTGATTTCAAGTTCCGTCCACTCCTGAATGTTGGTATAATTGGTAGCATCAAACGCATCTGTAACGTTTGTTGTTATCATTATACGGTAAATAGATCCGTCATCTCCACCAAGAGTTAACCTCGACCAAAAGCGAAGCTGTGGGTTATCTGGAACTTCAAAGGCCGGGGTTACCAACCAGTCTTCAGGAATACCCGTTGCCACGTTTTCCCTGTTAAGGTAAGCGGCGTGAGGCTCACTGTAATACGGTTGAGGCCCGGTTCCTGTAGCCTGCACCCAAAAGGCGGCAGGCCCAATACCATTATCATGTACTTCCCATCCTGTTGGAGGAAACACACCCGGAGTGTCAAATCCTTCCAAAGGAAGTCCCTGTGCATAGCCACACAGCGATGATAATAGTATGAAAAACATTAAGGTAATTTTTTTCATAGAAATTTACATTTAGTAGTTTATGTTTAAGAACACGAAAATTAAAGAAAAAAAATCAATCATTCGTAACTAAAATTATACATTATTGATTTTTTTCTTAAAAAAAACAAAATTATCTCGTTTTGTTATGAATATCAATTTATCTTTTGTTTTGTTACAGCTTACCTAAGTATGCTTTATTTAATTAAAATACTCTTCCTATCTTTGAAATCTGATTAATAGTAAATGACCGACATAAAAAAAATATACTTCGCTTCCGATCAGCATTTTGGGGCACCCACGCCCGAAAAAAGCTTTCCGAGAGAACAAAAGTTTGTAGCTTGGCTGAATGAAATTAAAGAAGATGCCGAAGCTCTTTTCCTTTTAGGTGACCTTTTTGACTTTTGGTTTGAATATAAAACGGTAGTGCCAAAAGGTTTTGTAAGGGTATTGGGTAAACTTGCCGAATTGAGAGATGCCGGCATACCTATTTATTTTTTTATTGGCAATCATGACTTGTGGATGAACGACTATTTTGAGAAAGAGCTCAACATACCTGTATATCATCGTCCGCAGGAATTTACTTTTAACAACAAAATTTTCCTTATAGGGCACGGTGATGGTTTAGGACCCGGTGACAAAGGGTATAAGCGAATGAAAAAGGTTTTTACCAATCCTTTTTCGAAATGGCTGTTTAGATGGTTACACCCCGACCTTGGCGTTAAGCTGGGGCAATACCTTTCGGTTAAAAATAAACTGATTTCCGGAGATGAAGATGTGAAGTTTTTAGGTGAAGATAACGAATGGCTGGTACTGTACAGCAAACGCAAGCTAACCCAAAAGCACTACGACTATTTTATATTCGGGCATCGGCACCTGCCTATGACCATACAGGTGGGCGAAAACTCAAAATACATTAATCTGGGCGATTGGATAGGGTACTTTACCTACGGGGTTTTTGACGGTGAAAATTTTGAGTTGAAAGAATACAAAAATTAGTTACTGCACAACTCCTTAATATAATAGCTTAAATTGAGGTTAAACAATGTGCCTTCCATAAGGTCTTTAATGAGGTAAAGTTCCTTTTGGGTAACCGCCAAATCAACTTCGCTAACAGGGGTTTTTAAAAGTACCCGCTGGCAGGCTTGCCTGTAGCAACAATCGTTGCAGTTATACTGTGCGCAGGTGGCATTTACCAGCATCTTAAATTCGTCAAGTTCGTGATGCTCTAAATAAAAACCTGTTTCTTTAAAAATGAGTTGTACCCGCTCGGTTAAAACCGCATCATTTTTTATCCAGTGGAATGCTACGCCAAATTCGTTATGGTATATCTGTTCGATTTCTTTCATTGCAAATGATTTGAAACAAAAATACAATTTTATTTATAATCATTCTAAACAAAGAATTAATTTTCACTCCTTATATCTCTAAGTCGTAATTGTATTGTGGTCTCTCCATTCCAGGTATTTTCATCTATCGAGTACACCGCATCAAAAGGGTTTTCGCTACAGGCTATTTCCATTTTACCTGCCAACCCGAAGCCTATGGCTGCAAACCCTTCAGAATCGCCTTGACGTACAAACAGTCGTAAATGGCTCTCATCGCTGCCTATGGGCTTGCCAAAACCACTATCCTTTATTGTATGTGTTAAAAATACAGGCGTCATATTACCGGGACCAAAAGGCTCGAACTGCTTTAATATCCTGTTGAATTTGGGGGTAATTTGTTCGAAATCTAAATCCATATCCACTTTTATTTCAGGAATACGCATATCGGGGTGAATGGTGGCTGCCACTACTTCTTCAAATTTTTGTTTGAATGATGGATATTGCTCTTCTTTCAGGGTAAGTCCCGCAGCATACATATGCCCGCCAAACTGCTCGATATGTTCGGCACAGGCTTCGAGGGCGTTATATACATCAAACCCTGATACTGAGCGCGCCGAAGCTGCCAGCCTATCACCACTTTTGGTAAATACCAGCGTGGGGCGATAATAGGTTTCTATAAGTCGTGAGGCCACAATGCCTATTACGCCTTTGTGCCACTCCTTATTATATACTACTGTGGTAAATTTGTCTTGCTCGTCGTTGTGTTCTATTTGCTGTAAAGCTTCCTCCGTTATTTGTTTGTCGAGGTCTTTACGGTCGGCATTCAGGATTTCAATCTCCGAAGCAAATCCAGTTGCCTGTTCCAAATTAAACTCCGAAAGCAACTGTACGGCATACTTGCCATGTTTTATGCGCCCCGCAGCATTAATACGCGGGGCAATGATGAACACTACATCACTAATGGTAAGTGTGGCTTTTTTTATATTTTGTATCAATGCCTTTATACCCGGTCTTGGGTTGCTGTTAACAACCTCCAGCCCAAATTTTGCCAAAACGCGGTTCTCCCCCGTTATGGGCACAATATCGGCTGCTATGGCGGTAGCGACCAAGTCGAGGTAAGGTATCAGGTGGTTTATAGTTTGATTTCTGTTTGTGCCCAAAGCCTGTATCAGCTTGAACCCTACCCCGCATCCGCAAAGTTCTTTATAAGGATAGCTGCAATCTTCCCGCTTCGGGTCGAGTACTGCAACAGCATCGGGCAGGGTATCGCCGGGACGGTGGTGGTCGCATATTATAAAGTCGATACCCTTTGTTTGGGCATAGGCTACTTTGTCAATAGCCTTTATACCGCAGTCTAAGGCTATTATTAAGGTGCAACCGTTGTCGTCAGCATAGTCGATACCCTGAAAGGAAACACCATAGCCTTCGGCATAACGGTCGGGGATATACGTATCAATATTAGGATATATACTTTTTAAATAGGACGACACGAGCGATACCGCCGTAGTACCATCTACATCATAATCGCCAAACACAAGTATATTCTCATTATTGGCAATGGCGGTTTCAATACGCTGTACGGCTTTATCCATATCCTGCATCAGGTACGGGTCGTGCAAATCGCTCAGCGACGGACGGAAAAATTGTTTTGCCTCCTCAAAGGTTTCGATACCACGCTGTACTAAAAGTGTAGCAATGGTATCCTCTACATTCAGGGCTTGGGCAAGGTGTTGTATTTTGTGTATTTCGGGTTGTGGTTTTAAAGTCCAGCGCATTTAAAATAATTCTTCTTTCATTAATACTTATGCAGGGCGAAAATACGGCTAATTAAAAAGAATGACTACTTATAGAATTTTTTTACAACTCCAAAAACAGAGGTGAGTACTATTATGCCTAATACTATATAGCGAAAAGCCTTTTCGGAGGTATATTTTAAAATAACCTTCCCCAAATAACTCCCCACTATACTTATACCTATAAGGAACGGTATCAGCAGCATATATTCTTTTTTAAAGTAACCGTAACCTACGTATATAACAGCTCGACTAAAATCTACCCCGAGATCTATTAAAGCGGATGTAGCTATAAAAACCTCTTTTGGCAAACGAAAAGCAGCGAGGGTTATTCCCCGAATGGCGCCTCCTGTACCTACCAGTCCTGCTAAAAAACCGGAAGCCGTACCACCCAAGTAAAGATTGTTATTCGTCTGTTTCAGGGTTTTATTAAAATTGAAAATAAGATAGCCGGCAAGAATTACCAAAACAATATTCATTAACAACTCTATTTTGTCCGATGGCAAAATGGTGGTAAACCAAGCACCTGCAATTACAAATATAACTGCGGGAATACCCAATTTAAAGGCTATGTTCTTATCAATACCTTTCCTGAACAAAGCTATTTTAGAGAGGTTGCTAAAAACATGGAACACCGCCGTAATGCCCAAAACGGTTTTAAAATCGAAAAACATAGAAGCCAACGGCACAAACAGTATGGATGACCCAAACCCCGACACCGTACCGATAACCTCGCACACAAGGGCAAGCGCCACAAAAAGGTAATAGTCTTCTGTCATTTTTTATATATTTCGGATTGTGTCTTAAGTTCGGATTGTGTCTTAAGTATCCAGTCCATTTAAGTAATTTTTCTTTCTTCAATAATTATCGCAAAGTGAAAATACAGATTACTAAAAAACAATACCTACTTAAATATATTTTACGATTCCAAAAACAAAAGTAACCACCATCTCACCTAATACTATATCGCGAAGACTTTCTCCGAAATAAATTTAAAAATGACTTTGATTTAAAATAATCAAAAGAAAATTATATGATAAAAATAAATATATTTTGTAGGCATTAAAAGATTCGAACTTTTATTTCCCACAATCATATTGAAAAATATAATTCAATATGGCTATGGGCGTCTTAACCAGTTAGACCAAATGCCCTTCACAATAAATCCGATATTTCATCAACCAAAACATCTGAATCATTTTCTTTCACATATCCATACTCTGTACGTAAATAACTCTCAATTCTTTGTTTTCTTACTAAAATATCTTGATGTTTTTTTAATTTTCTTAATTCTATAAGTTTCGCAAATCCTTTAGCTTCGGGATAACATAAAGAGCTTATCTTCAAACATAAATCTTTAGCTATTTGAGTAAATAGAAAAAAATCTTCAAAATTTAAATTTTCTATATTATTAGGAGCATTATTTATTCTATATTTCTTCATCAATTCACCATTACTAAAATAGCCCTTAGCTTTTAGCCATTTTTTCTCTATTTCATTTTCTGATGTAGTCTTTTTATGTGAAAAATAAACACGTAATTGATGATAATAAGCAAAGGTATCAATTAAGTATTCAGGAATAAAATCTCGATTACTAAATCTTGATTTATTGTTAAAATAACTTATTACCTGGTCCAGTTTAGTTTTATTTTTATCAAACATCCATCGGCTTTCACTTATAGAATTATATTCACTTTGCATATCGTACAAAAATTCTTCAGACAAATGATAAACCATTGCTATATTTGATAAAGTCAGTTGATTATAATAATTATTTGAAATATCATAAGAAAGCATTATGTCATATTTATTTGAAAGAGTTTTCACTAACTCATCGGGACTTTCAGAAGCCTCTATTTGACTTAATAAATTCCTAATAGCAATTTCAGATATTTCAACAGTATAATCAATTCTACCAAGATTTAAAAGTAAATCATAATAAGCCTTATATTTAAAAACCATAGATTAATCTTACTTAGATTGTTTATACCTAAAAAATCCTTTATTTCTTCAAAAGAAAAAATACTACTTCCCAGACTTCCCTCCCACTACAGCAACAATCTCACCTTTAGGTGGGTGGGTTTCAAAATGTGCCAGTACTTCCTGTGCCGTACCGCGAACGGTTTCTTCGTGTAGTTTACTCAACTCACGCGATACCGAAACAGGGCGGTCTTCGCCAAAGTACTGTACAAACTCGCCCAGTGTTTTTACCAGTTTGTGTGGCGACACATAAAATACCATAGTGCGGGGTTCTTCGGCAAGGGCAAGAAAACGGGTTTGTCGCCCTTTTTTATCGGGCAGGAACCCCTCAAAAACAAATTTATCGTTAGGCAGTCCGCTGTTTACCAATGCGGGTACAAAAGCCGTTGCACCCGGCAGGCACTCCACAGCAATACCGTTCTCTACACAGGCGCGGGTAAGCAAAAAACCGGGGTCGGATATGGCAGGCGTTCCCGCATCCGATATTAACGCTATGGTTTCGCCCACTTGTAACCGTTTTACGATATTTTCTACCGTTTTATGCTCGTTGTGCATGTGGTGGCTCTGCATGTGCGTGCCTATCTCATAATGTTTCATGAGTTTACCGCTCGTGCGGGTATCTTCCGCCAGTATCAGGTCGGCTTCCTTAAGCACCCGTATGGCGCGAAAAGTCATATCCTCAAGGTTGCCTATCGGCGTGGGAACGATGTACAGTTTACCCATTAATCAAATTTTTTGGCTACCAGCTCCATAAAACGCTCCTCATATTCCTCCTTGCCTTTCCATTGGTTATAATCAGGTTTTACGAGGTCTTCTATAAAGTTACGGGCATCGTTGAATTTATCAAATGTATTGAGTTGCGACAGCACACGGTTAAGGTCTTCGCCACTACCGTCAAACAGGTGTTTTTCAAAAGCAATACGGTCGTTAAGCCCTATGTTTATGCTTTTTCCCAGCGTATCGTTCAGCGAGCGGGATACTTTGGCGGTTTCGGTTGCCGGGGCAGCAGGCTGCGGGGGTGCAACAGGCATTTCAGGCTCAGCCTTTTTAGGTTCCCAGTTGCGCCAGTCGTCCTCTGCGGCTTTTATTTCTTGGGGTGCAGGTGCATCGGTATCTTTTTTTACAAATTCCGGCTCTACATAATTATGGAAATCTTCAAACGAAATTTCTTTTTGTTTAACAGGCACTGAAGGCGTTTCTTTCTTTTCCAAGGCAAGGTCATGCTTAAAAACGGGCTCATCTACCGGATTTATATCGGCTTCTTCCTCATTTTCCTGTGGTACTGCAACGCTTTCCTCAGTGGCTTGCGGCTCAGGCTCGGCAATAGGCTCTTCTTTCTTTTCTTCGGTTGTTTCGGCTTCGGCTACAGCCTCTTCGGTCGAAACTTCGTTTATCGGCTCAGGCTGTACTTCGTCAGCTACCTTAGCATCTTGTGTTGGTATTGCCTCCTCCTCTGCTACAGGCTTGGTTTCTTCCAAAGCGGGCGTATTGTATATTTCTTCCAGCTTTTCTTCTGCCATGGCATAGCCTATGGTAGGCTTTACATCTCCAAAGTTATCTTCTACAAATTTTAGTACCGACAGTTTTTCGTACAGCTTTAAGGTTTCCTGCTGTAACTGGTCGAGTTCTGCCCTGTTCTTCAATTTTAATATCCTGTGAGCTATACTAATTAATTCGGCCTCTAACTTTTTCTTCATAACTTTTAGAATTAAACGGAGTCGCGCAATAGTTTTTTAATAAATTTGTTTCTGTACAAAGTAACAGAAAATGTTTCTGTTTTACTGCCTGAAAAATACAAAATGTTTCTCGAAAATACAGTAAATCATAAAGAGCAATTTGGGTGGATTGAGGTAATATGCGGCTCGATGTTTTCGGGTAAAACCGAAGAGTTGATACGACGGCTGAAAAGGGCACAATTTGCCCGCCAAAAGGTCGAAATATTTAAGCCCGCCATAGACACCCGGTACCACGAAGACAGGGTAGTGTCGCACGATGCTAACGAAATTCGCTCTACGCCCGTTCCTGCCGCTGCCAACATTCGCATACTGGCACAGGGGTGCGATGTTATTGGTATAGACGAAGCTCAGTTTTTTGACGATGAGATTATAGCGGTGTGCAATGACCTTGCCAATAGCGGTATTCGCGTTATTGTGGCAGGGCTGGATATGGATTTTAAAGGAAATCCCTTTGGCCCTATGCCGGCGCTTATGGCTACTGCCGAATATGTAACCAAAGTGCATGCCGTATGTACCCGAACAGGCAACCTTGCCAATTACAGCTTTAGAAAAGGGAGTAGTGATAACTTAGTACTTTTGGGCGAAACGGAAGAATATGAACCCCTGAGCCGGGCAGCTTATTACAAAGCCATGCGCGAAGCGCAATCTAAAGAAAAGGATAAAAAACAAGAACCGAAGCCTAAAGAAGACAATCAGAGAAATGACACATAATGCCCGATAAGCATATCGTCAACAAGCATGGCTTCGCCTTCATATACCAGTTTTTCATCCATAAACCATGACAACCTGTACTTTGTATTTCTGTTTTCGGCATGCTCTATAAAAGACACCACCAGTATTGCTGAGTAGCGTTTGTCCGCTATATACCATTGGGAACTGTATTTACCCAAAAAAGGAGCATCTCCCGCTTCTATCAGTTCACAACTTTCTGAGGATACTGTAAATAGTATATTGTTGGTAAACTCGCCCAGCAGTTTATCGCTCGCTACTTTTTTAAGGTAAAAAGAACCTATGATATCAGGCATAACTGTAACATTTAATGTGCTAATACAAATGTATATATTTACTTACAACAGCATTTAACGTAAGTATTAAATTTTTAAACGGAGTAAATCATTAATTTTACCGTTATAAAAAAATAAAACCTTGAGCCTAAAAATACAGGATATAACTTTGGCTATACAGGCGCGCTTTGAGGGTGCACAACCACAGGAAGTTATAGACAATGTTTCGATAGACAGCCGTTCGCTGCAAAACAACGCAGGCACGCTTTTTTTTGCCTTGCAGGGTCAAAACCGCGACGGGCACAGCTACATTCCCGAACTTATTAATAAAGGGGTTGTTAACTTTGTAGTAACCCATATTCCTGATACGGTTGTGGGAAAAGCCAACTTTATCATCGTAAATGACACACTGCAAGCCTTACAGGATTTTGCCATATACTACAGGCAGCAATTTCAGTTTCCTGTAATAGGCGTAACGGGCAGTAACGGTAAAACCATTGTAAAAGAATGGCTCAACTACCTGCTGAGTCCCGAATATAACATCATCCGAAGCCCCAAGAGCTACAACTCGCAGGTGGGTGTGCCGTTATCCATCATCGGGATTAACAAAAAACACAATCTCGGCATTTTTGAAGCGGGTATATCGCTGCCCGGCGAAATGGAAAAGCTGGAACACATTATCCGTCCTGATATAGGGATACTTACTAATATAGGCTCGGCACACGATGAGGGTTTTTCATCAAGAGAAGAAAAGATACAGGAAAAACTAAAGCTGTTCCGTAACGTAAAGCTATTGATAGTACAGAAGAATGAAGCGATAGAAAAGCTGCTTTCGCCTGATATAAAAACCTTTACCTGGAGTTTTGACACCACAGGCGACGTGATTGTAAACAAACATAAACATCAGGAAAAAGCAGGCATAACCTCTTTAGGAATAATTTACCGTGATTATATTTTTTCTTTAGCAATCCCTTTTACCGATGATATTGCGATAGAAAACGCCATTAACTGCCTGATGGTTATGCTGCATTTAGAGTATCCGCAGGAAACAATAATTTCGCGCCTTGCCGGGCTTTACCCTGTTGAATTGCGCCTACAGGTAAAAGACGGTATTAATGGCTGTACTATTATAGACGACAGTTACAGTGCCGACTACCAGTCGCTGAAAATTGCGCTCGATTTCCTTGAACAGCAAAAAACACATAAAAAGAAAACCATTATCCTGTCGGATGTTTTCCAGAGCGGGTTTACCACCAAGCAGTTATACAGCAAGGTAAACGACTTGCTCACGGCTCATAACATCAGTAAAGTTATAGGCATAGGCGAAACCATAACGGGGCAACTTGCCGACCGTGCTAACTTTTACCCTTACAAAACTACGCAGGAGTTTTTGGCACAATACAACAGTAATGCTTTTGAAGACGAAACGATACTGGTAAAAGGCGGGCGCAGTTTCCGTTTTGAAGAAATTGTGGTTTTGCTCGAAGAAAAAACCCACGAAACAGTTTTGGAAATCAACCTCAACGCCATAGTACACAACCTCAACTTTTACCGGGCAAGGCTAAAGCCCGAAACCAAAATCATGGTTATGGTAAAAGCCTTTGGCTATGGTAGTGGCAGTTATGAAATAGCCAAAACGCTGTCGCACCATAAAGTAGATTATTTGGGTGTGGCTTTTGCCGATGAGGGCGTTGCCCTGCGCAATGCAGGCATTACCACCCCCATTATAGTGATGAACCCCGAAAGCAGTACTTTCAGTGCTATGATTGCTTATAATTTAGAGCCCGAAATGTATTCGGTAAGAGAGTTACAGGCTTTTATCGCTTTAGCCAAACAAAAAAACCTATCGAACTACCCGATACACATAAAACTCGATACGGGCATGCACCGACTGGGTTTTGAAGAGCATCAGCTTGATGAATTAACAGCACTGTTGCGCAACAATAACTTCGTTTCGGTACAAAGCATATTTTCGCACCTATCGGCAAGTGACGATTTACAGTTCCGCGATTTTACCATGCAGCAGATAGCCCTGTTCGAAAAATGGTCGGCTCGCCTTATGGATGCCTTACCTATACACCCCATACGGCACATCCTTAATACATCGGGCATATACAACTACCCCCATGCGCAGTACAACATGGTGCGCCTTGGCATAGGGCTGTATGGCGTGGGCAACGACCCCGAAGAGATGAAACAACTGCAAAATGTAGGCACGTTAAAAACCGTTATCTTACAAATAAAGGAAATAGAATCCGGCGAAAGCGTGGGCTACAGCCGTAAGTTTATGGCAACCCACCCCACCCGTACTGCTACGCTGCCAATAGGCTATGCCGACGGCATACCGCGCGCTTGGGGTAATGGTAAAGGTTATGTTTCGATAAACAATCAAAAAGCCCCGATAATAGGCAATATTTGTATGGATATGCTTATGGTAGATATTACCCGCATCCGTTGTAAAGAAGGAGATACTGCCATTGTTTTTGGCAAAGACCCCTCGGTAGTGGCAATAGCCAAAGCCATGAATACTATTGCCTATGAAATTTTAACCGGTATTTCTCATAGGGTAAAAAGGATTTTTTATAAAGAATAGTTTTAATTTTAGTAAATTAGCTCAAAGGGAAAAAATAAACCCTGTTTAAACCAAAACAACTAACTAAAATTTTAGCGTATGGGATTTTTTAAAGACTTTAAGGCTTTTCTTTTAAAAGGTGATATTGTAACCTTAGGAACGGCTGTAATTATAGCTACTGCTTTTGGCAGTATTGTAAAATCGTTTACTGATGATATTTTAATGCCGCCTATAGGCATGGCATTGGGCGGAGTAGATTTTACCGAACTGAAATATGTTATTAAAGAAGGTCAACCCGAAAGCATAGTTAATGGTGAAACCATTGCTGCCGTAGAGGCTGTTACTGTCAACTACGGTAACTTTATACAAGTAGTGCTTAACTTTATTATCATTGGTTTCTTTATTTTCATGGTACTAAAAGCCTATGAAAGAACCAAGAAAAAAGAAGTTGCCGCACCTGCTGCACCACCCGCGCCAAGTGCAGAAGAAAAACTGCTTACCGAAATTCGCGATTTACTGAAAAGTAAACCCTAAAAATAAAGTGTCCGCTACACTATATATTCTAAACCTTTGTATAACTTAAACCGCCCGCAACAGGGCGGTTTTTCTTTACTAATCTCACAAACAATAACATTATTGTGAATTTGTGAAAATTAGTGTCTTTCGTGGCAAAATACACCTCGAGCAGTTGCATGGCAAAACTAATTTCTGCTTACTTTTGCACTCTGAATATAAACCTTTTTATTTATGAAAATTGCTGTTGTGGGCGCTACCGGAATGGTAGGCGAAGTAATGCTTAAAGTATTGGCAGAAAGAAATTTCCCGGTAACCGAATTGATACCCGTTGCCTCCGAAAAATCGGTGGGTAAGGAAATCGAATTTAAAGGAAATAAGTACAAGGTGGTAAACCTTGCCACAGCCGTAAGCATGAAACCGCAAATAGCACTGTTTTCGGCAGGGGGCGATACCTCAAAAGAGTGGGCACCCAAGTTTGCCAAAGCAGGCACAACGGTTATAGACAACTCCAGCGCATGGCGTATGGATGCCGATAAAAAACTGATTATCCCTGAAATTAACGCAAGCGAATTAACCAAAGATGATAAAATTATAGCCAACCCCAACTGCTCTACCATACAAATGCTGATGGCGTTAGCACCATTGCATAAAAAATATACCGTAAAAAGAGTGGTGGTCTCTACCTACCAGTCCATTACAGGAACGGGAGTAAAAGCCGTACAGCAGTTGGAAAACGAATATGCGGGTGTGCAGGGCGAAATGGCGTACCACTACCCCATTCACCGTAACGCGATACCGCAATGCGATGTGTTTGAAGACAACGGCTACACGAAAGAAGAAATGAAACTGGTGCGCGAAACCAAAAAAATATTGCGTGACGATACCGTAAACGTTTCGGCTACGGCAATACGCATACCTGTGGTGGGTGGGCATAGCGAAGCCGTTAATATAGAGTTTGCTAACGACTTTGATATTAACGAGGTACGCCGTATACTGCACGAAACACCGGGCGTAACGGTACAGGATAACACCGACACCAAAACCTACCCCATGCCGATATATGCCGAAGGGAAAGATGATGTTTTTGTAGGGCGCATTCGCCGTGACGAAAGCCAGCCCAATACCCTGAATATGTGGATTGTTGCCGATAACCTGCGCAAAGGGGCTGCTACCAATACCATACAAATTGCGGAGTATTTGGTGGCGAACGGACTGGTATAAAAGAATTTAATTTATATTTATTCTCTCTGTAAAAATCAATTATAGATATCGGGTGTATCCATAGCTATATATACAATTTTAAAATTTTTCGGAATTAAACTTTTATCTTCTGAAAATTTTTTAATCTCTTTTTTTGTGGATTTACCCAATTGAGGAGAGATTAAAAAAATTATTAATTTTTCAGATGAGTCTAATAGTTGATTCTCAATGTTAATAAATTTATATGAAAAAAAATTCGTGCCGACAGTTTGAGTGTTTTCACCAATAGATCTAATACTGTTTAAAACTCTTCCCGAACAAGAATTATTTTCGTTTAGAAAGGAATCAAATATTTTCTCTTTACTATTTAAAGTTATTCCATAAAAATAATCAACATCCTGACTTCCTATGTAGGACAAAAAATTATAATATTCATTCTCAATTGGAAAATAAATATTTTCCTCGGGTAAATTATAGTTTTTATTAAAATATTCTACATATTCATTTTTACTTTTAAACGTTTGATATTGATTTGTAGCTTCAAGCTTACTATATATTGATTTACATGAAGATAGAGAAGCAAAAACTAATATAAAAAATGCTTTTTTCATAAAAAAAACCGGAGATTTCTCTCCGGCATGTATTTAGGTTAATAAATATCTGCAACAATTTTAAAATTATATTCCAGACGAGTAATCTGATATTCTCCAGCCTTAACTGTAATATCTTCGGAAATCTCCCAATCCTCCTCAACAGCAAAAACATCAAAATCTTCTGTTTCAAATCCCTCTGCATTTTCAATTTCTTTAGATATATAAAAATCAATTAATTTATTTTCAATATCTGGTACAGCTACGACTTGAGCAGATTTAGCCTGCCAATCCATATCCAGAGGTGCTTCGGCAACTAAAACAGGGAATCTCTCATCACTCATATCCCAACACTCAATTAACCACATACCATCTGAGCAAACTGAAAATCCACGCATACAATCTGTAGATGGTCGATGTAACCTAATATAATTAAATTTATGAACTAAAACTCCTGATGTTCCAGGAGGGCACGGACCATTCTTCATCTGATAATTATCATCGGCTATAGCTATTTGCTCTACAACTTCAGAGTTATCCTCATTTGAACAAGAAAATAACACAAATGATAAGAAAAATAAATAAAATAGTTTTTTCATTTTAAAAAAATTTAAGATTAATAATTAATTTAATTGGATATCCAATTCAAAAAAACGAAAAAAAATCTAATTATGCTATTATATAAAAATTTTAACATTTATTTTTTATTCGCAACACAGTTGCATTTAAACAAATTCTTTGCTTAGCTTTGCAGCCATGAAAAGAAAGTTTGCTTTATTTAACTTAGCATTAATGGCAGTTGTGTTGCTCACAACCGCCTATCAGTCTTTTCATGCCTTTAGTCACGAGCATAGCGCAATACACCCCGCGCACAGCCACGAACTGAAAAAATCAGCAAAACAGTTTAGTGCTATCGACTTGGAACACGAGCATGAAGACGATTGTTCGGTTTGCGATTTCCATTTCGACTTTTTTGTGGCACCGCCGCAGTTTTGCCTCCGTTTAGACTTTCCGTTTAAACCCATCCCTTACCGCTGCAACAGTGTAGAAGGCTTTGCTTCTTTCACCGGTAGCCTTTTTGCGCTACGCGCCCCGCCCGCATTGGTATAAAAACTCAGCGACATCCCGCTGATTCCTTTTCCCAAACAGGAAAAGAGTACACGTTTTTATAGCAACTTTATACCAAATACATGAAGTTTTACCATCTGCTTCTGCCGTTATTCATGGTAGTAAGCTGGAGCACACAGGCACAATATACCCTTAGCGGTACGGTGCAAACTCCTAAAAACACTCCCCTATCCGGGGCACACATACACAGCAACGCATTACACGCCATCAGCGCACCCGACGGGTATTATGAACTGCATACTATACCCGCAGGCAGGCAGCGTGTGGTTATATCCTATATTGGGTACAAAACCCTCGATACGGTTATTGATTTTCGCGATAACAAAGTACTGGATGTTACCCTGAAACCCCATACCGAGCAGTTACAGGAAGTAGTGCTTACCGAAAACAACGCAGTATCGCAAAACACCATACAGGAAAACCGCTTGAGAACGGAAACCATAGAAAAATATAGCAGTGCGACACTGGGGGATGCCTTAAAGGAACTACCCGGAGTATATGCCCTGAAAACAGGTACTACCATTGTAAAACCTGTCATCAACGGATTGCACAGCAGCCGTGTGCCTGTAATAAGCAACAACGTACGGCTGGAAGACCAACAATGGGGCATAGAACACGCCCCTAACCTCGATATCAATTCCGCAGGACGGATATCAGTCGTAAAAGGAGCGAATGCCCTGCAATACGGTGGCGATGCCGTTGGCGGGCTCATTTTGGTAAAACCAATAGAAGTTTTAAAAGATACTTTGTTCGGTAGAAGCATCCTTAGCATGAACAGCAACGGGCGTGGCGGAAACCTTGCCACCAGCCTGCACAAAGGCAACGAAAAAGGCTGGGCGTGGAATGCGGGCAGTTCGTTTAAATATATGGGCGACCGCGAAGCCCCTGATTATGTAATTTCTAATACGGGCAATCGCGAAGCTAATTTTTCGGGCGATGTAAAGTATATGGGTAACGATTATGACGTAAGCGGATTTTACAGCTTTTACAGTGCCGATATTGGCATTGCCAAAGCAACACACATAGGCAACACCGCCGATTTGGTTAACGCCATCAATAACCAACAGCCCGCCGTTATTGAGCCCTTTACCTACACCATTGATAACCCCAAACAAGAAATGCAGCACCATTTAGCAAAACTGGACTATAATAAAAAACTAAGTAACGATGCTTCGCTGAATTTGCAATATGCTTTTCAGTTGAACCGCCGTAAAGAGTTCGACCTGCGCAGAGGAGAGTATAAAGATGTTCCCGCTCTCGACCTTACTTTAGTTACCCATTCGGCACAAGCCAACTGGAAAAAATATTTAGGCGATGTTACGTTACAATCAGGCGTTAGTTTCTCGCTTCAGGATAATGATGCCAGCCCCGATACCGGCGTATCACCCCTCATCCCCAATTATACCAAAACGGATGTCGGGGCGTATGGCATTGTTTCCTATCGCCTTTCTGATAAATTAAGTGGTGAAGCAGGCTTGCGTTACGATTTTTCGAATATGTCGGCAAGCAAATACTATCAAAAATCCCGTTGGACAAATTTAGGGTACGATGGTGTATATGATAACTTTATTAAGGGCGAACAAGGCTCGCAATGGCTTACCCAACCCGAGTTTACTTTCCATAACATCTCAGCGAGTTTGGGCATACGCTACGGCATTACCAATAACACCGAACTGGTAGGTAATGCAGGACTGGCAATGCGTAACCCCAACCCTTCGGAATTGTTTAGTGACGGGTTGCATCACTCTAACGGAACAATAGAACTGGGCGATTTGGGTTTGGATAAAGAAACGGCAGTAAAAGTATCGGCTACGCTATTGCACAACGGTAAAAACTTTAGTTTGGAAGCAACACCGTTCCTCAACAGTATTGCCAATTTTATGTACCTGCAACCTACAGGTACAGAGGTTACCATACGCGGGGCTTTCCCTGTGTATAATTACAGGCAGGCAAATGCACTGCTGGCAGGTTTCGATTTCAGCACCAAATGGCAACCCGTAAACGGATTGGAGCATAACCTCACTTTTTCGTACGTACACGGCACCAATACCGATACTGATGAACCTTTGATTGATATGCCACCGCTAAACATCAACAATACGATACGCTACACCTGGGCAGACTGGCACAACCTGTTTGTAGAACTGCGCAGCGAAGCAGTATTTACACAAAACCGTTACCCCAACTATAATTTTTATACCGATGTTCCGCAAGACAATCAGTTAGTTTCCAATTTGGTAGATGTAAGCACACCGCCAAAAGGGTATCACCTGTTGCATTTTGGTTCGGGTATGCACTTTGATTTCGGGAAAACATCAACCCATATTAACCTGTCGGTATATAATATTTTCAATACCTCCTACAGGGATTACCTCAACCGCCAACGCCTTTATACTGACGAGGCGGGCAGAAATATACAATTACAAATAAAGTTCAATTATTAATTAAATACCTATTTTAAAATGAAACAGTTAAAATTATCAGCTTTAGCATTACTTACTTTCATCAGTTTAACTTCGTGCAGTAACGATGATGATGCTCCTTTTGTAAATGAAGAGGAAGTAATTACCACAATTACAGCCACCTTTACCCCTGTTGCCGATGGCGAAACGGTTATACTAACCTCGCGCGACCTTGACGGCGACGGGCCTGATGCGCCTGTGCTTACCGTATCGGGCGATTTTATTGCCGGGGCAAATTATACCGGAAGCGTAACTTTTTTAAATGAAACCGAAAGCCCTGCCGAAAACATTACCGAGGAGGTACAGGAAGAGGGCGATGAACACCAGATTTTTTACCAGGCTAACGGATTAGGCACATTTGCCTATACCGACCAGGATGTAAACGGCGACCCTATAGGGCTTGCTTTTACATTTGAAGCGGCAGAAACTGCCACTACAGGCAACCTAACTGTTACCCTAAGGCATGAGCCTAATAAAGATGCAGAGGGCGTGGCAAGCGGCAATATTACCAACGCAGGCGGAAGCACCGATGCTACGGCTACTTTTCAGGTAGCGGTGGTTGTACCATAAGTTTTTATAACTAATGGCTATTAAAATCCCGACCGCCCCCTGTCGGGATTTTTTATTGGTGCAGATTAATGAAGTATTCCCTATTTTTGTTACTCTAACTAACCGGAAACAGTATGAAACAAACCATAATTATAGCAACGGTTATAGCAACCGCTATCAGCATGAATGCACAAAAACTTAATTATCCTGAAACCCGAAAAGGAAATACTGTCGATACGTATTTTGGTACTGCCGTGCCCGACCCGTACCGTTGGCTGGAAGACGACCGATCAGAAGAAACGGCAGCCTGGGTAAAAGCTCAGAACGAGGTTACGTTTAACTACCTCGAACAAATACCCTTTCGCGAAAGCATCAAAAAACGTATGGAACAGCTTTGGAACTACGAAAGAGTTTCCGCTCCGTTTAAGGAAGGCGATTATACCTACTATTATAAAAACGATGGTTTACAAAACCAGTCGGTACTGTACCGTAAAGACAAAAACGGTAAGGAAGAGGTTTTCCTTGACCCTAACACCTTTTCTAAAGACGGTACAACATCATTGGGCGGTGTAAGTTTTACTAAAGACGGCAGCCTGTGTGCCTACTCCATATCCGAAGGAGGGAGCGACTGGCGCAAGGTGTTTGTAATGGATGCCAAAACCAAAAAGCTGACAGGCGAAACATTGGTTGATGTAAAATTCAGTGGTATATCGTGGCTGGGTAACGAAGGTTTTTACTATTCCAGTTATGACAAACCCGAAGGCAGTGAGCTATCGGCAAAAACCGATCAGCACAAACTGTACTATCATAAGCTGGGTACACCGCAATCTCAGGATAAAGTTATATTCGGTACAGAGCAAAAACGCAGGTATGTGGGTGGTTATGTAACCGAAGACCAAAAATACCTGGTTATCTCGGCTGCCAATTCCACTTCGGGAAATGAGTTGTACATTAAAGACCTTAGCAATGCTAACAGTAAAATAATTACTGTGGCAGACAACTTTGACAGCGACAGCAGTATTATAGACAGCGAGGGCACTACTTTATACATTTCTACCAATTACAATGCTCCTAATAATCGGGTGGTAACTGTTGATGCCAAAGCCCCGCAACAGCAAAACTGGAAAGACCTGATTGCGGAAACCGAAAATGTACTTTCAGCATCCACCGGGGCAGGTTACATTTTTGCCGAGTATATGCAGGATGCCGTTTCGGTAGTAAAACAATATGACCACAAAGGCAAGTTGGTACGCGAAGTTACCCTGCCGGGCATTGGTAGTGCAGGCGGTTTCGGCGGTAAAAAAGATGCCGATGTGTTATATTATTCGTTTACCAACTACATCAGCCCAGGTACGATATATTCTTACAACCCGAAAACGGGAAAATCGGAGCTGTACCGCAAACCAAAAGTTGATTTTAATACTGATGATTACGTTTCTAAACAGGTATTTTATACCTCGAAAGACGGTACTAAAGTACCTATGATTATTACCCACAGAAAAGATGTAAAACTAAACGGTAAAAACCCGACCATGCTGTACGGTTATGGCGGTTTCAATATAAGCCTTACGCCTGCTTTCAGCATAGCTAATGCGGTATGGATGGAAGACGGAGGCATTTATGCAGTAGCAAACCTGCGTGGCGGTGGCGAATATGGCAAGAAATGGCACGATGCGGGAACGAAACTGCAAAAACAAAACGTGTTTGACGATTTTATCGCTGCTGCGGAATACCTGATTGATAACAACTATACTTCATCTGACTACTTAGCCATAAGGGGAGGCTCTAACGGCGGTCTGCTGGTTGGTGCTGTCATGACCCAACGCCCCGACCTGATGAAAGTAGCGTTGCCTGCCGTAGGTGTGCTGGATA
Source organism: Flavobacterium salilacus subsp. salilacus (assembly GCF_004634195.1). Lineage (GTDB taxonomy): Bacteria > Bacteroidota > Bacteroidia > Flavobacteriales > Flavobacteriaceae > Flavobacterium > Flavobacterium salilacus. Next base: position 16,113 of record NZ_SKBP01000016.1, on the reverse strand, counting down.
TGCTACGCTACCATACCTTTACCGCAGGTGCAGGGTGGGCGTATGACTATGGTACTGCCGAAGACAACGCAGCAATGTTTGACTACCTGAAAAGCTATTCGCCGGTGCATAATGTAAAGAAAGGTGTGCAATATCCCGCTACGCTGATTACTACGGGCGACCATGACGACCGCGTTGTACCCGCACACAGCTTTAAGTTTGCCGCCACACTACAGGAATACCAAACGGGCAACAACCCTGTTTTGATTCGCATTGGTGTAAAAGCCGGGCATGGCGCAGGAAAATCGGTAGCGCAGACTATTGAAGAGTATTGCGACATACAGGCTTTTACATTTTATAATATGGGAGTAGCTCCTAAGAAATAGTTTACAGTTGACAGCAGCAAAAGGCTCGTTACTCCCCTTTGGGGTTGGGGGCTTAAAGTAAATACCCTATCACAATAGAGCCGTAGTGGTAGCCTGTAATAACACTATTAGAAAGTTCTTTGCCACGATAGTTTACCGAGTAGGATAAATTCCAGTTATTCCTTCCGTACTTAACGCCAAACTCGGCATTAAAACGAACAGGAATAAGCGGGAACGTTACCGGGCTGTCATCATTAAACAAGCTGCCTTGTATGGTAGCATCATAAATTTGATAGTTAATATTGGGGTTCAGGAACAAGAAAAGCTCCCTGCGCCCTTTATAACTTTCTTTATCATGGCTCACAGTGGCATTATGCAGCATTGAATTGTATATGGGCTTTAACACAAGGTTTTTGTGGAGATTAATGCGTGCCATAGCCCCAACGGATGCCCCTGTCCATACCGTACCGGCATTCAGTTCGCCCTGTAGGTGGAAATCTACTTTTTCTTTATAGGTTTCACGGAATATTTTTCGGGAATATACCATATTAGCCTGCAAGCCCAAAAGGGTTGTTATCTGGTGTTGCCACCCCCTTACGGTGGGGTAACCCAGTACTTTATGCAGTCCTTCCTGCACATCTTCGGCAAACGATTCCGGCCCTACTACCCCAACCTGAAAATTGAGTTTTAAAACACTTTCGCTTTTATAATGGGTATTAATGCCTGCTTCAGCAAAAAGGTAGCCCGCAAAAGGTCTGTCGTTTACATTTATTTCTTCCGCTCTTACGGACTGTGGATTATAAATGTATTGCCCTGCACGGAATTCGGTAATTTTTTTGGCTATTTTCTCATTCTTGGCAGTACCCAGATAACGATAAAAAAATTCGATTCCATTGGTATAATACTGGTCGTTTACCACCGAAGAATACAGGTCGTTATCCAGTATAACACCCATCTCGGCGGGTTTTTGTGCCCATACCGGTGCGGTGCATAATACTGCGATGATAATGTGTTTTAAACTCCACATCAATAATCCAGTTTTACATAGCGCATGTGGCTCACAATACGTCCTTTGCGCCTGTTGATATAAGCAGATGAGTTTGTTGCTTTGTATTTCAGCGGGTTGGGCAGTATCGCCGCTATACCTGCCGCTTCATAGCGGGTAAGGTTTTTAGCATCTTTCCTGTACCAGTATTTGGCTGCTCCCTGCGCGCCATATATCCCGTCGCCCATTTCTATACTGTTCAGGTAAACTTCCATAATGCGTTCCTTGCTCCAAAGCAATTCAATCAGCACGGTAAAGTATGCCTCAAGCCCTTTGCGCAGGTAACTCCTGCCCTGCCACAGGAAAACGTTTTTGGCGGTTTGCTGCGATATGGTGCTGCCGCCTTTTATTTTTTTACCTTTTTTATTGTTTTTATAGGCTTTGTACATCGCATCGAAATCAAAACCATGGTGGGTTAAAAAATTACTGTCTTCGCTGGCAATAACGGCTTTTTGCAATTCGGGCGATATTTCTTCAATCGGCACCCAGTCGTGGTTTGCCGTCATTTCTTCACCGCGTTCGCGTTGCTCTAACGCACGGGATACCATGAGTGGGGTAAACGGAACGGGTACAAACCGGAACAGTACTACCGAAAGCACGGATATAACGATAAACCAAAGGAATATTTTAAAGAAAAAGCGGAAAATCTTTCGCAGCATAGCAGACTGAAATTACAGACAACGAAAATACAAATAAGTTGGAAACTTAATACTATTTTCTTTTTTGTTAAGTTCAATTTACAGAACGCCCCTTAATTAATTATTTTTGGGCAAAACGCGTAACCAATGAAAAAAATACTGCTTTTACTTCTGTCAGTTCTTGTTATATGCTGTCAAAAAAAAGACGATTCAATTAAAAACGATTTAGGACTTAAAACATACTCCAAAGAACAGTTAACAGAAGATTTTGACCTGTTAACCAACAGCCTAAAAGAAGCACATACGGGCTTATACTGGTATAGTACCGAACAGCAGTTTGACAGTATAGTAAAAGCACAGCGAAACAAAATTACAGACTCATTAAACAGTCTTGAGTTTTATAACATAACTGCTCCTTTAGTTGCTTTTGCCAAAGAAGACCATTGTGACATCTATTTAGATGAAACGGCTAAAAAAGCACTTTTAAAAAATGGGAAGTTCCTACCACTCAGCGTTATTACGCTACAGGATAAAGTATATGTACTTAACAACCCCGCGCCTGATATTGACATAAAAGGTTATCAACTGCTTGCAATAAACAACAAACCGATAAAGGATATATACACCTCCATTTATAACACCTTTGCTGCCGATGGTTTTGTAAAAAGCTCTAAATACCGATACTTAGACGGGAGAAAATTTGCCATTGAATATGCTAAAACAATTGCACGTCCTGATACTTTTGAAATTACAGTACTAAACCCCGAAACAAATAAGGAAAAAACGTATGAAATAACAGCAGTAGATATTATTACTTTAGTACGTATTAATAAGGCGTTATATAAAGAAGGCGTTTTTAAAAGTGTTGAAGTACCTGCCAAATTAGATATTACAGATAACAGCACTGCCGTACTGACAATTAATACGTTCAGCAATGATGATTATGAGGAAGAAGGTATGAATTTTAAAACATTCATTGAAAATAGTTTCAGCAGATTAAAAACACTGAATATTAAAAACCTTATAATAGATCTTAGAGAAAACGGCGGAGGCACAGAGGGCAACGAAGATTATATATTTTCGTACTTAACCAACAAACCCTACAACAAGTATAAATATGTACAGGCATCCGCTTTTAGCTACTCCTTTTATAAATACTCTGATTATGATGCAGAAGACATAGAAGAGTTAGAAACAGATCTTAAAAAAGAACACTATTTGGCTGACGACGGGAGAATTTTGCGAAAAGCCGATGTAAATATCCCAACTGCAATACAGCCAGATCCGTTTACGGGTAATGTATATCTGCTTACCAGCGGGTGGACCTATTCGGGAGGTGCCGAATTTTGCAGTTTGATGAAAGAACATACCAATGCTGTATTTGTGGGAGAAGAAACAGGCGGTGGCTTTTTGGGCAACACAAGCGGTTACAGCATTGAACTTACACTGCCTAATACCGGAATAGCTGTCGATTTACCTTTGCTTAAATTTGTGCTGGATGTATCTGAAAATAAAGTGCCTTACGGGAGAGGTGTTATACCCGACCACAAAATACAACCTACAATTAATGAGTTTTTAAAAGGGTATGATACCCCATTGGAATATACTAAAAAGCTTATCGCGAAAAGTAATTAGGCTTAAACCAAATCGGCAAGCTCTGCGCCTATGCTGCTGCCTATTGCCACACCCATACCGCCAAGTCGTACGCCACAATATACATGGTCGCTCAGTTGCGTTACAATAGGGTTCTTTTGGCTACCCACACCCATAATACCGCTCCAGCGGTGGGCAATTTTTACCTCGTGGTTGGGTACTATCACTTCATGTAAAAGTTGTTCCAAACGGTTTTGAATAAGGGTGGTTTGTGCCAGTTCGGTAGTAGTTTCGCCTTCAAAGTCAAGGTTTCGCCCACCGCCCAGTAATATCCTGTCTTCATAATTACGGAAATAGTAAAACCCTTTGTCAATATGAAAAGTCCCCCTGATGTCAAGGTTGGGTATCGGTTCGGTAATGAGTACCTGCGCACGTGCGGGTTTTACCGCCCCATCGGTTATGCCCGAAGCAAAACCATTGGTAGCAAAAAGCAGTTTCTTAGTTGTAAAACTAAAATCGTTAAGCGCTACGGTAACGCCATCCGCTTTTTCATGATAACCGGTAACGGTTTGGCAGTTTAGTATCAGTATATTGTTTGCAGCAGCTTCTTTCAGGAGTGCCTGCATCATGTTGCCCGTGTCTATTTGGGCTTCGTAGGGATTAAAAATCAGGTATTCGTGTATGCCTTTAAAATCGAAACGGTCGGTTTCCTTAGCAAATACATCATTGCGAAACATGGGGCGAAGCACCTCGTTTACAAACGGGAGTTTGCGCAGGCAATCCTCATACGTTGAGGCATCGTTTTCTAAGAAAAGTTCATAACCGCCGTAGGGCTTATAGTCGATAACGGCATCGCCCAAGCGTTTGCGCAATAGCTGCAACCCGCCCAGACGTTTTTGTATCAGATTAATAACTTCTTCTTCGGTATGATTATTCAGGTCGTCGGCAATTTCCGAAAGGCTGCCAAAACAGGCAAAGCCTGCATTTTTGGTACTTGCGCCTTGTGGTAAGTGTCCTTTTTCAAGTACGAGAATTTTACTGTCAGGGAAGCGTTCGCGTAGGCGCAACGCAGCATGCAGCCCTACTATACCGCTGCCCACAATAGTATAATCTATCCCGCTAAACCAGTTTTTTATTTCCCACCAACTCAGTTTCATCGGGGGAAGATATCGCTGTCGTGGTCGTCATCGTCCATTGCCTCTTCAATAGCTTCCTGTTCGGTAACTTTTTTACCTTTTATGGCATTGAGTATAAGCGGTACGGTAGTTATAGCCACAATGCCTATAATAATAAGCTCTATGTGGGCTTTCAGGTCAATATTAAGTGTTTTCAGAAAAAGCTCATACAGGTAGTGCCCCGCAAATATCAGGGTTATTGCCCACATAAAAGAGCTGAGGATGTTGTAGAACATAAATTTCTTTTTGTCCATTTTTACTACCCCCGCAATAATAGGTGCAAACGTACGGATGATGGGCAGGAAACGGGCAAATATTATAGCCCTGCCTCCGTGTTTTTCAAAAAACTCGTGCGATTGTATCAGGTATTTTTTCTTGAACAAAAAAGTATCTTCTTTTTTATACAGATAGCTACCGCTCCTGTAGCCAAACCAGTAGCCGAAGGTATTACCCAATATTCCGCTTAGGGCTACCAGTACCGATAGTAAAAGTACATTTATAAAATCGCCCTCAATAGGTATAAGAGTTGTCATTAATTCAGTGCTGTATATTCCGGCAAGAAACAAAAGGCTGTCGCCCGGAAGGAAGAAACCTGCAAAAAGCCCGGTTTCGGCAAAAATTATAAACAATACAACATATATCCCTACAGGAACACCACCCAGTTCTAATGTAATATAAAACTCGGGGTTTATAAGTTGCATCCAGTCAAAATCACTCATGTGCTATAGTTAATTGATGTATAAAACTGCTGTTATTTTAAGTTCGTGAAATTAGTTATATTTTTTCAAACCTCTATTAGCTTAACATTTTATAATCACCTTTTGCACAAAAGTTATTTATTTAACACAAACAACAAGTATAAAACTCAAATTTAATCGATAATAATACAATATAGTCAAATATGGGGTGTTAAAGAAATTTGCTACTTTTAAGGCAATCTTATTTTAATGTAAAACCAATGAAAAAACTACTTATTATAACTTTTAGCCTCATGGGATTATCTGCTGCCGCACAACAACACATGACCCCCGAACTGCTATGGAAACTGGGGCGTATAAGTCCTCTTGGTATTAGCAAAGACGGAAAAAATATTGTTTATAAGGTTTCTACCCCCAACATGGAAGAAAACAAACTGGACAGCAAGTTATACAGCATACCTATAAATGGTGGAAAAGCGAATGAAATAGAAGACTATAAGGAACTGGTTGCCGATAAATATATTTCGCCCGATGGTAAGTATATACTGATGCACAAAGAGGTAAAAACCGAAAATGTATATGGTAAAGATTATTACCCGGAACTGGAAAAATCGACCGTACAGATTTATAACGCGCTCGACTATCGCCACTGGGACACCTGGAACAACGGCACACACAACCATGTAGGCTATGCTCCTGTAAACAATAAATACAACTTTACCGATATTATGAAAGGCGAGCCTTATGATTCGCCTCAAAAACCCTTTGGCGGGGAGGAAGATTACACATGGTCGCCCGATGGTAAAAAAATTATTTATGTATCTAAGAAAAAGGCAGGTACAGCCTATGCCACCAGTACCAACACCGACCTGTATGAATATACGCTTGAAAACGGCACTACGGTAAACCTTACCGAAGAAAATGAGGGTTATGATACCCAGCCTGCCTTTTCGCCTAAAGGCGACCTGACATGGCTGCAAATGAAGCGCAATGGTTATGAAGCCGATAAAAACGATATTATAGTACGCCATAAAGGAATGGACATTAACCTTACCGCCGGGTGGGATGGTACAGTTGATGCCTTTACCTGGAGTGAGGATGGCAAAAAAGTATATTTCCTGGCTGCGGTTGATGGTACAAAACAACTGTTTGAAGTAAACTTCCCGGGGCTTACCAAAATAGCGGTAACAGTACAGCAGCTTACTGATGGCTATTGGGATATAAACAGCATAGTAGGTTTTAGCGGCAACAAAGTAATTGTAACCCGCAGCGACATGAACCACGCTAACGAAATATACAGCTACGACCTGAAAAAGAAAGACTGGAAACAAATAACCACCGTAAACGACAATTTGTATAAAGGCGTAGCGATGAGCAAAACCGAAAAACGCTACGTTACCACTACCGATGGCAAAAAAATGCTGGTCTGGATGATATACCCGCCCAACTTTGATGCTTCTAAAAAATACCCTGCCCTGTTGTACTGTCAGGGAGGGCCGCAAAGCGCACTCACGCAGTTTTACTCATTCCGATGGAATTTTCAGGTTATGGCAGCACAAGGTTATATAGTGGTTGCGCCTAACAGGCGCGGTATGCCGGGGCACGGGGTGGCGTGGAATGAAGCCATCAGTAAAGACTGGGGCGGACAGGTTATGGACGACTACCTATCGGCTATAGACGATGTGGCTAAAGAACCGTATGCAGATAAAGCAAGACTGGGAGCGGTAGGTGCCAGCTATGGCGGTTACTCTGTATTTTACCTGGCGGGCATCCATCAAAAACGCTTCAAGACTTTTATAGCCCACGATGGTGTGTTTAACCTGCAAAGTATGTATGGCACTACCGAGGAGGTATTTTTTACCAACTGGGACAGTGGCGGTGCCTATTGGGAGCAAGGTAATGCTGTGGCACAAAAAACATACGACAAGTTTAACCCTATAAATTATGTAGCCAACTGGGACACCCCGATACTGATATTTCAGGGCGACAAAGATTTTCGTGTGCCTATAGGGCAAGGGCAGGAAGCTTTTCAGGCAGCACAGTTGAGAGGCATCAAGAGTCGTTTTATTGTTTTTCCTGACGAGAACCACTGGGTACTGAAACCACAAAACGGAATGGTATGGCAACGCGAATTTTTTAAATGGCTAAAGGAAACTTTATAGAAATTTTACAAATACATAACCTTTAGTAAATTTTATTTATTTTAGCACCCTCAACTTAAACAAAACAAATAAAATTATGAAGAAATACTCATTAAGACCGTTCTTGGTCGCAGCCCTGCTGTTTGCCGGAGTGCAAATGGTTTCGGCTCAGGACTATCTGGTCAATTCTTTAAAGAATAACAAAAGCGAAAACAGTAAAGATTCTTTCGTTTTTACAGATGTTATCAATATCGAGAATACGCCTGTAAAAAGTCAGGGTTCATCAGGTACCTGCTGGAGCTATGCAGCCAACTCTTTCATAGAATCAGAAATGATTCGTATGGGTAAAGAGCCTGTAGAGATTTCACAAATTTATACGGCACGTAATGCTTACATCGAAAAAGGTAAAAACTATGTAAAAATGCATGGTGCTATCACTCTTGGCGATGGCGGTGCGCTGCACGATGTAATCAATATGTATAAAAAATATGGTGCGTTACCGCAAAGCGAGTACACAGGACTGAACTATGGCACTAAAAACAACAAGTTTGCCGAAATGGCTGCCATGAACGAAGGTTTGCTTGCCGCAGTGGTAAAAAACCCTAATGGGGAATTATCGCCAAGCTGGATAAAGGCTTATACTGCCGTAATAGACAGCTATTTGGGCGAAGTGCCCGAAAATTTTACTTATAAAGGTAAAAAATATACTCCGCAAACTTTTGCAAAAGAGGTAATAGGCATTAATGCCGATGATTATGTGGAAATTTCTTCGTTAAAAGAGCATCCTTACTACAGTAAGTTTGTATTGATGGTTCCTGATAACTGGTCGTTGGACATGGTGTATAACGTAAAAATGAACGACCTTACGGATATTATAGATAATGCCCTTAAAAAAGGATACTCTGTAGGTTGGGCAGGCGATGTGAGCGAGAAAGGCTTTAGCTGGAAAAACGGTGTTGCCTATGTGCCTGCAAAGGAGTATGCCGATATGACTGCCGAGGAGAAAGAAAACATCTTTAAAGGGCCACAAAAAGAAATGGAAATAACCGAAGATATGCGTCAGGAAGCATTTGATAACTACAACACTACCGACGATCATGGAATGCATATTGTAGGGGTTACAAAAGACCAAAACGGTAAAGAGTACTACATGATTAAAAACTCTTGGGGTGCAAGCAATGACTACCAAGGGTATATGTATATGAGCAAAAATTTTGTGAAGTATAAAACTACTGCTATACTGCTGCACAAAGGTGGTTTGCCAAAAGATATTGCCAAAAAACTGAATATTGAACAGTAAGTGGTAAGTTTGCAGTATAAATTGAAATTAAGTCCCGTTAAGTATAACACTTACGGGATTTTTTTATTTTATTTGCCTGTCATACAACTTAAATTACCACTATGAGATTACGTTTAATTACCGTTTTTCTATTGCTGTTTGTTTTACCTGTTACAGCACAAAATGACAGTGTCGAAAAATCCTTATTTAATATACAAGCGGGCTTTTTGGGAACTTGGGCAAGCCACGAGGTTGGTTTATCTAACACGATAAGTGTAAAAGGTGAACTAGGGCTTAATGCGGCTATATTTGGAGATTACAACAACTCTGTTGGTTTTTTGCTGGCTCCTGTTATAGGTGTTGAACCCAGGTGGTATTACAACATACATAAACGATTTAATAAAGGTAAACATACCGCAAATAATAGTGCCAACTTTGTTACTCTTGCTTTTACCTATCACCCTGACCTTTTTGTAATTTCGGGTACTGATAACATTTATGTACCGGATCAAATAACCGTTATCCCCAAGTGGGGTATAAGAAGATCTTTATTTAAAAGTAATTTCCATTATGAAGTGGGTATTGGCATTGGTTACAGGCAGTATTTTTTAAAACAATACGGCTATAAAAAAAATGCCGATGAAACAGCTTTGGATTTGCATTTGCGTATAGGATATACCTTTTAAAGCAAAAGGACTGTCTCAAAAGTGCTTAAACAAGCATTTTTGTCATTTTGACAAAGGAAGAATCTCTTGCTTATCAAACAATTGAGATTCTTCACTCCATTGCACCGCGTTCAGAATGACACTTTTGAAACAGCCCCTTTTTATATTTATTTGTCTTCGTAATATTCCTTAAGCAGTTCTTGGTTTTCAGCCCTGCCCGAAGCATACGTTCTGTACTGCGCATCGGTAAGTACCGATTTTAGTTTTTTCTCTCTGTCGGCACTATAGGTTTTAATTTTCTTTTCTCTAGTTGGGTATGATTTTATTGTTTTTTTAGCCTTTATAATATTGTTCAGGTATTCTTTATTTATCTGCAATACTTTATTATACTGCGACTCGTTAAGCCCAAGCTGTTCTTTCATTTTTGTGGTTACGGCTATTGTACCTTCGTCCGCCTTGTTTTGTGCTGCTGCGGTAGTGGTAAACAGTAATAAAAGTAATAGTACGCCTGCTGTTGCCTTTATGGCAGTTACAATTTTGTTCATTTCTTTAATTTGATTTTTTTGGTTATTATGGCAAAAGCCACATACAAAAATATACGATAATTTTAATTGACCTCCTTAAAAATCATTAAATAACGATTATGAAAACACTTCGTATAAAAAAAGCCCGAGCGGTTGCGCGGGCTTAGTTTTATTATGCAGGATCCTTCATTTTAAAAGTTTCCATAAACTTCGTAGTATAATTACCGGCTACATAGTCCGGCTCGTCCATCAACTGCCTGTGGAAAGGTATAGTGGTTTTAATCCCCTCTATTACAAACTCATCCAGCGCACGGCGCATTTTGCTTATAGCCTCTTCCCTTGTTTGGGCGGTAGTTATCAGCTTGGCAATCATAGAGTCGTAGTTTGGCGGAATGGTATAGCCTGAATACACGTGGGTATCCAGCCTTACCCCATGACCTCCCGGCATGTGCAGGGTAGTGATTTTACCCGGCGACGGGCGAAAATCGTTATAAGGGTCTTCCGCATTAATACGGCACTCTATAGAGTGCATTTGCGGCAGGTAGTTTTTACCCGAAATAGGCACACCTGCTGCCACTAATATCTGCTCACGTATCAGGTCATAATCTATTACCTGCTCGGTAATAGGATGCTCTACCTGAATACGGGTATTCATTTCCATAAAATAGAAATTTCTGTGCTTATCTACAAGAAACTCAACCGTACCTGCACCTTCATATTTAATGAACTCGGCAGCTTTTACGGCAGCCTCTCCCATTTTTTCACGAAGCTCGTCCGTCATAAACGGCGAAGGTGTTTCCTCCGTCAGTTTTTGGTGACGACGCTGTACAGAGCAGTCACGCTCCGAAAGGTGACATGCTTTACCGAAAGAATCTCCTACTACCTGAATTTCGATATGGCGCGGTTCTTCAATAAGCTTTTCCATATACATGCCATCATTACCAAAAGATGCCGCAGCCTCTTGTTTGGCACTATCCCATGCTTTTCTAAGCTCTTCTTTTTTCCATACGGCACGCATTCCTTTACCCCCGCCACCGGCAGTAGCCTTCAGCATTACAGGGTAACCAAATTCATCAGCAAGTTTTTCTGTTTGCTCGTATGATTCCAACAATCCGTCAGAACCCGGCACACAGGGTACTCCGGCTGCTTTCATGGTAGCTTTGGCGCTTGCCTTGTCTCCCATTTTGTCAATCATATCAGGCGAAGCACCAATAAATTTAATATTGTGCTCTTGGCATATCTTCGAGAATTTTGCGTTTTCCGAAAGGAAACCGTAACCCGGGTGTATGGCATCGGCATTAGTAATTTCTGCTGCTGCAATAATATTGGATATCTTTAAGTAAGAAAGGTTGCTTGGCGGCGGACCGATGCATACCGCTTCATCCGCAAAACGCACGTGCAAACTCTCAGCATCGGCTGTAGAATATACTGCTACCGTTTTAATGCCCATCTCTCTGCAGGTTCTTATCACGCGCAACGCGATTTCTCCCCTGTTTGCAATTAGTATTTTTTTAAACATTGCTTGAAATTTTAAATGATGAATTTTAAACTTTAAATTACCTTGAATACTGATAATTCAGCATTCATAATTCATAATTCAAAATCCTTACGATGGGTCTATAAGGAATAAAGGCTGATCGAACTCTACCGGAGAAGCATCGTCAACCAAAACTTTTACAACTTTACCTGATATTTCTGACTCTATTTCATTAAACAGCTTCATCGCCTCGATAACACAAACTACATCGCCTTTAGCAATGGTGCTGCCCACTTCTGCAAAAGGAGCTTTATCCGGAGATGGTTTTCTGTATAATGTACCAATCATTGGCGATTTTATAGTAATGTATTTAGCGTTATCATCAGCAGTCTCTGTTGCTGCAACAGGGGTGGCAGGTGCGGCAGGTTGCGGAGCGGCTGCCTGTGGCAACGGCTGTTGGTTTACCGGCACGTGCTGAACATAGGTAGTGGTCTCGCCTGCACCGCTTTCTGTAGTTTTTATGGTGATCTTAAAATCATCCATTTCCAGCTTTACTTCTGTAGCGCCCGACTTAGCTACGAACTTGATTAGGTTTTGAATTTCTCTGATATCCATAATTTTCCGAATTTTGTTTTGTTTGGTTTATTTTTTATCGTACGCCCATTTCAGGTAGATAGACCCCCATGTAAATCCGCCTCCGAAGGAAGCAAATATAAGGTTATCGCCTTTTTTAAACAGGTGTTCGAAATCGTTTAGGAGTAAGGGTAGGGTGGCAGATGTGGTATTGCCGTATTTTTCGATATTTACAAGTACTTTAGACTCGTCAAGATTCATGCGTGATGATGTGGCATCTATAATTCTTTTATTTGCCTGGTGCGATACCAGCCAGTCCACATCCTCATTAGTAAGGTTATTGCGCAACATTATCTTCTCGCTGATGTCTGCCATGTTAGACACCGCATATTTAAAAACGGTTTTACCGTCCTGAAAAACATAATGTTGTTTATTATCAACTGTTTCATGCGATGGAGGTAAAAGAGAGCCTCCTGCTTCTATTTTAAGAAATTCGCGACCTATACCGTCACTTCTTAAAATTTCATCCTGCAAGCCCAAGCCTTCATGATTAGGCTCAAATAATGCCGCACCTGCACCGTCGCCAAAAATAATACAGGTAGCCCTGTCCGTATAGTCTATAATAGACGACATTTTATCGGCGCCTATAAGCAATATTTTTTTATAACGACCGCTTTGTATATAGGCTGCCGCTGTTGACATACCGTATAAAAAGCTGGAGCATGCTGCCTGCAAGTCATAAGCAAAAGCATTTACTGCTCCTATTTGTGTTGCTACATATACTGCGGTTGCTGCAACAGGCATATCGGGAGTTGTTGTTGCCAACAGTACCATGTCGATATCGGCAGGGTTAGTGCCTGATTTTTTCAACAGGTCTTCGGCTGCCTGAATTGCTAAGTATGATGTACCTTTGTTTTTATCTTTAAGAATGCGCCTTTCTTTTATGCCGGTACGAGTGGTTATCCACTCATCATTTGTATCTACCATAGTTTCTAAAACCTTATTGGAGAGTACAAAATCAGGAACATATGCACCAACGGCTGTAATGGCTGCTGTTATTTTATTCATAGGATAAATTTTTCAATCCAAATCACTCGATTTGAAAAGTGGTGGAAATTACAAAAAATTTACAAAAAGGTTCGTAATTAGTTACCTTAAATTAAAACTAAAAGGTGTTTAACAAAAAAACCCCCACTTTAGTGAGAGTTTTTCCTCAATTCTTTATACTAATTAAGCTACTGCTTCTTGTTTGTCTATAACAACCTGACCTCTGTAGTACATTTTACCCTCATGCCAGTAAGCTCTGTGGTAAAGGTGTGCTTCTCCTGTTACAGGACATGTAGCTATCTGTGGTACAGATGCTTTATAATGTGTTCTTCTCTTATCCCTTCTCGTTTTCGATATTTTTCTCTTAGGATGCGCCATTTTACTATATTATTTATCCGTTAATAATTTTTTTAATTCGTCCCATCTTGGGTCTGTTTCATGCTCTTCTTGTTCTTCTTCCTCTTGTGCTTTTGGGGCAAGTTCTTCCAGTTTTTGCAGTATGGCAGTATCCATAGTGCCGTCTGTAAATCCAGGATGTACTCGTTTTGTAGGAACGGAAAGCACTATCATTTCATAAATATACTGTGCTATATCTACCTGATATTCTCCATGCGGCAGTACAAGTATCTCATCGTTCTCATCATTATACTCGTCGCCAAACTTTACCACAATATCCAAAGTGCCTTTTATAGGCAAATCAAAATCTTCATTGCTAAGGTCGCACGGAACATTTACCGTACCCTTATGCTTAAAATGCAGTTCGAGCATGGTGCTTTGTTTCTCCAAAACCAAATTTACCTTGACATTGACATCATTATACTCGTCAAAATCAAAAGCATCAAAGAACGCTTTATTTATATCAAACTCAAACTGGTGTTTACCTTGTTTTAATCCTACAAAGGGGATTAAAAATTCTTTGTTCACTTTCATTGCGCCAGTTTTTTAAAAATTATCAAAACCGCTTTTCACCATCCAAACAGCCGCATATCATTCCGTTACAACAGTTTTGAGCGTGCAAAGATAAAAAATTATTGCAAATTCAAACGTGTTATCAACATTTTTTTGTTTACAACTGTTTCTCTCTGGTTTTCAACGGGTTTTTAGTTACTTCATTATATTCCTGCCTGTGGTTGTATATATCAATAGCAAGATATACCGCCTCTTTAAAAGAGGTTTCATCAGCCACGCCTTTACCCGCTATCTCATATGCCGTTCCATGATCCGGCGATGTGCGTATTCCTTCAAGCCCTGCCGTATAATTTACCCCTTTGCCAAAAGCAAGTGTTTTAAACGGTATAAGCCCCTGGTCATGATATGCTGCTATAACGGCATCATACTTTTCATATTGCCCGCTGCCAAAAAAACTATCGGCAGAGTACGGACCGAAAACCATAACACCTTCTTCAAACAGTTTTTTAAGCGCAGGTTTTACCACATTGTCATCCTCATGCCCTATTACGCCGTTATCGCCACTATGCGGGTTTACACCCAACACAGCAATTTTAGGTCTGTTTATCCTGAAGTCCTGCTTTAATGATTGGTTAACCGTTATTATTTTCTTCCTTATTAAATCTTCAGTAAGGTGTGACGAAACTTCATTTACCGGAATATGATCTGTAAACAGCCCCACCCTAAGGTCGTCCTGCACCATAAGCATCAACGCATTACCATCAAGCTCTTTATCCAGATAATCAGTATGCCCCGGAAACTTAAAATCTTCTGATTGTATGTTATATTTATTAATAGGCGCAGTAACCAGCACATCAATATGACCTGCCTTAAGCGCGCTCACAGCAGCAGTAAACGATTGTATGGCATACTTGCCTACTACTTCGTCATTTTTGCCAAACTCGATATTAACACTCTCCTTCCAGATATTAAGCACATTCAACTTACCCGGCACTATTTGCTCAAGGCTGTCTATGCCATGTACATTGCTGTTAATATTAAGAATTTTCTTTATGAATGAAAGCACCTTTACATTACCAAAAATAACAGGAGTACAAAAATCAAGCATGCGTGCATCCTGAAATGTTTTCAGTATCACCTCGCTACCCACTCCGTTAAGGTCGCCTATAGATACTCCCACAATTACATTCTCTGCTTTTCTTGTCATGATGCTCTTTTATTGCTACTTTTGATTGCACAAATTTAGTAAAATAAATCAAGGATGTTTACAGGAATCATTGAAACCTCAGGAATCATTAAACAAATATCGAAAGACGGCAGTAATATTAATGTAACTATAACCAGTACAATTACTCATGAGCTTAAAATAGACCAAAGTGTATCGCATAACGGCATCTGCCTGACAGTAGTAGCCATAGACGATAATAGCTATACTGTAAATGCCATTAAAGAAACGGTTGACAAAACCAATTTAGCCTATTGGAAAGTGGGCGAGAGCGTAAACCTGGAAAGAGCCATGAAACTGGGCGACAGGCTGGACGGGCATATAGTGCAAGGGCATATAGACCAAACAGCGGTATGCAAAAGCATAGAGGAAGCGAACGGAAGCTGGTATTTTACCTTTGAATATAATAACGCACAAAATAATATTACTATCGAAAAAGGCTCGATAACCGTAAACGGAGTGAGCCTTACCGTAGTAAATTCAAAAGCTAATGAGTTTAGCGTAGCGATAATACCCTATACCTACAAACATACCAATTTTAAAGACTTTAAAGTGGGCAGTATCGTAAACCTGGAGTTTGACGTAATAGGCAAATATGTAGCAAGGTTACAAGAACTGAGAAGTTAAAAAATTCCTCATTAAACCAAAAAAGTAAGGGCAGCCAATCGGCTGCCCTTACTTTTATATAAGTGAACAGAATAACTTATCGTTTCAGCGAGAAGTGCGCCTTAAATTCTCGAGTAAGCTCTAAGGGTACTTCCACCATAATCGGTTCATTGG
>NZ_SKBP01000015.1 GCF_004634195.1 Flavobacterium salilacus subsp. salilacus | reverse complement strand
TAAAGTATATTAAAGTATATTAAAGTATATTAAAGTATATTAAAGTATATTAAAGTATATTAAAGTATATTAAAGTAATAGAATGTTTGGTAGATATGTATAAAGTATATATATTTGCAATGTGATTAGGATATAAAAGAAAAGCCTTTATAGTTTGGAGCTATAAAGACTTAACTTGTTAGATGTATTTTTCAATCATCAACTGGATAAAGTGCCAAACGAGGTGTCCAACCACATACTCTATCCAAGGCTTATTGAACCATGCCTTCCTTGAAGGTTTAGGTTCGGGTGGTGTAGAATTACACATAATCTTCAGTATGTAAGAACTGTGTTCTCCTACTCAAACTCATTATCTAATCAGCTGGACTATCTGATTAAGTCAATATGATGCAAATATACCAAAGATTTGCTTTGCTGACAAGTTGATTAGAGATTTATTTTAATATTTGATATAAATACCTGTTAATCAGTGTTGATAAAAAAGCCTCTAATTACTGAGAGGCTTTTTTATGCTTTAGATTATTTCTTTCTACGCCATTTTAGGACAATACTAAAATTTTTTATTTTCTATATATAACTTAATCCAATAATCTAAAAATCTAATTTCTAGTCCAGCAATCTAATATATGGTCGTTTACCATGCCTGTAGCCTGCATGTGGGCATAAATAACCGTAGAGCCTACAAACTTAAACCCGCGCTTTTTCATATCCTTACTAATAGCATCTGACAGTGGAGTAGTGGCAGGCACGTGTTTGAGTGTTTCAAATTGATTATCTATTGGTTTGCCATCCGTAAAACCCCAAAAGTAGTTGGAAAAACTGCCAAATTCGTCCTGTACTTTCATAAATGCCTGCGCATTGGTTACCGCTGCATATACTTTCAGTTTATTGCGAATGATGCCAGCATCCTGCAATAGCTCCGCTATTTTTTCATCGGGATATTCGGCTATTTTCTTGTAGTCAAAATCATCAAAAGCCTTCCTGAAATTTTCTCTTTTTCGGAGTATGGTTATCCAGCTTAGCCCCGCCTGAAAGGTTTCCAGCAGCAGGAACTCAAATAATTTATCATCGTCATAAACAGGTTTTCCCCATTCTTCATCATGGTATTTTTCATAAAGTGCATCGCCACTGCACCATGCGCATCTTTTTTTATCCATTTTTTAATGCTTTTTTTCGTCAATATAATTATCAATTACAGAGTGCCCCAAGTATATTACAGGGGTTAGTAATACGGCTATAATCAGTTTTATAACATAGCCTGTAATTCCCGATGCAATAAACGTTGGCGTGTCCATTTTGCCGGTAAGCCAAAAGGCAATTCCCAGCACGATAAAGCTATCAAAAAATTGTGATATAACAGTTGATCCTGTAGTGCGTAACCAAATCATTTTATTACCTGTTCTTTTTTTAAAAAAATGGAAGATGGTAATATCTATTAACTGCGAAACTAAAAAGGCAGTTATACTGCCCACTATAATCCAGAGGCTTTGCCCAAACACACCGTTAAACTGGCTATCGGTTACATTATTCTCTAATGCAGCAGCCGGTATGCCCATAGCTGCCCATAGCACTATAAAACAATAAATTATAAGCCCTGCGGTAATAAAGGATAATTTTTTTACTCCCGATTGCCCGAAATATTCATTAATAAGATCGGTAGTAATAAAAACCACCGGCCAGGGCAGTATGCCTATACTTACTACATAAGAGCCTATGTTAATGAGTTTACCGCCAATAAGCTCGGCTACTATGGCATTGGTAATAAAAACTCCGGCAAGGATGATGTAAATAATGTCTTTTTTGTTGTTAAACATAATTGCAGTCGCTCTAAGAGGTGTTATCTCCAAAAGTAAACCTTTTTTTACGTAGAAAAAGTTCAACAATATTTAAAATATTGCTGTTTGCAATACTTTTTTATAGATACAAAAAACCCCGCTTTTTATAAAAAAGCGGGGTTTTAAAAAGTATATTATGTATGCTAATTAAGCAAGAGCAACTCTTTTAAAGCCTGTAACAGTTAAATCAGCATTTACAGATTTTACGTAATCCGTAACACTCATTTTGCTGTCTTTAATATAGTCTTGGTTAACAAGGGTGTTGTCTTTAAAGAAACGACCCAATTTACCTTTTGCAATATTATCAAGCATTGCCTCCGGCTTACCTTCCTGACGAAGTTGTTCTTTAGCAATTTCTATTTCTTTTTCTATAACAGCAGCATCAACGCCATCTTCGTTAAGTGCTATAGGAGCCATTGCGGCAGCCTGCATAGCTACGTTTCTAGCAGCCTCATCAGCACCTTCTACATTTGCAGAAAGCGCTACAAGCGTAGCAATCCTGTTACCTGCGTGTATGTATGAGTTTACAAAAGCACCGTCAAGTTTTTCAAAAGCACCAATTTCTATTTTCTCACCAATAACACCTGTTTGCTCAATAAGTTTGTCGCTTACAGTAATACCGTTAAAGTCAGCAGCAAGAAAATCTTCTTTAGTAGCATAGTTTAATGCAAGGTTTGTAAGATCTGTAGCCAGCTTTACAAAAGACTCGTTTTTAGCAACAAAGTCAGTCTCACAGTTTAAAGACACAACAATACCTGATGTATTATCGCTGTTTACAGCAGCAATAACCGCACCTTCGGTTGATTCTCTGTCTGCTCTGTTAGCAGCTACTTTTTGTCCTTTTTTACGAAGGTATTCGATAGCTTTATCAAAATCACCATCAGCTTCTACTAAAGCTTTTTTACAGTCCATCATACCGGCACCTGTAACTTGTCTTAATTTATTTACGTCTGCAGCAGTAATATTTGCCATTTTGAAAATAGTTTATTTGTTAAATAATTAAAGTCGTTATGCTAATAATGGCTACAAAAGTAAACATATACCAGCACAACGACTTTATTGTAATGTTATTATTTATTCTTCAGTAGCAGGAGTTGAAGCTTCTGATTTTTCAGCAGCCGGAGCCTCTGTTTGTTCAGGAGCGGCAGCTACAGGAGCAGCTTTAGCTTCTTCACTTCCTTCAGCAGGAAGGTCATCTTTTTCAGATTTTCTGTCAGAAAGTCCTTCGATAACAGCGCCGGTTACTAAAGATAAAATTTTGTCGATTGATTTAGAAGCATCATCATTTGCTGGTATAACATAATCAACCTCACGTGGGTCTGAGTTTGTATCTACCATAGCGAAAACCGGAATGTTTAATTTCTGAGCTTCTTTTACTGCGATGTGTTCAGCCTTAATATCTACTACAAATAACGCGGCAGGAAGCCTTGTCATATCAGCAATAGAACCAAGGTTTTTTTCAAGCTTTGCACGAAGACGATCTACCTGAAGACGTTCTTTTTTAGAAAGCGTGTTAAATGTACCGTCTTTCTTCATTTTATCAATAGAAGCCATTTTTTTAACAGCTTTACGGATAGTAACAAAGTTGGTAAGCATACCGCCGGGCCATCTTTCAGTGATGTACGGCATGTTGGCAGCCGCTGCTTTTTCAGCAACGATGTCTTTTGCTTGTTTTTTAGTAGCAACAAACAATACTTTTCTGCCTGATGCAGCTATTTTTTTAAGAGCCTCGTTAGCCTCTTCTATCTTTGCTGCAGTTTTATATAGGTTGATAATATGGATGCCATTACGTTCCATATAAATGTAAGGAGCCATGTTCGGGTCCCATTTTCTGGTCATGTGTCCAAAGTGTACACCTGCTTCCAGTAAGTCTTTAACTTCTACTTTATTTGCCATTTTTGTAATAGTTTACGTTCTGTTGAGTAAGCAATGTTCAGGTGGCGATTTTTTCGGCCCTGCCCATTTAGATGCTAAACTAACCCCTCGCCTCAGCGGGGCAACAACAACTTGTTTTTTTAATTTCAATAATAAAAATAAACGTTTTCTCAAGCCGTAGCCTGATGATAGGATATTAACGTTTAGAGAACTGGAATTTCTTACGCGCTTTCTTCTGTCCGAATTTCTTACGCTCTACCATTCTTGGGTCTCTTGTCAATAAACCTTCCGGTTTCAGGATGCTTCTGTTTTCAGCATCAATTTCACACATAGCTCTTGCAATAGCCATTCTTACAGCTTCTGCCTGACCTGTAGAACCTCCTCCGTACACATTGATTTTTACATCAAAGTTTTCAGCATTGTTAGTCATTGCTAACGGCTGTTTTACTTTGTATTGTAAAGTAGGTGTTGGGAAATAGGTTTCAAATTCTTTTTTGTTTACCGTGATTTTACCTGTACCTTCAGAAAGGTAAATACGGGCAACAGCGGTTTTTCTTCTTCCAATTTTGTGGATAGTTGCCATTACTTCAAGTCGTTTAAGTTAACGGTTTTAGGCTTCTGTGCATCATGTTTGTGCTCAGTTCCTACATATACATTTAAATTGCGGAATAGTTCTGCGCCAAGTTTGTTTTTAGGCAGCATTCCTTTTACAGCTTTCTCTACTAAAATTGCAGGGTTTTTTGCCTGTAAAACTTTAGCGGTTAAACTTCTTTGTCCTCCGGGATAACCTGTGTGGCGGATGTAAGTTTTATCCTCCATTTTGTTACCGGTAAGGTTGATTTTCTCTGCGTTGATAACAATTACGTTATCGCCACAGTCCACGTGCGGGGTATAATTCGGCTTGTATTTACCTCTCAAAAGCATCGCAACTTTTGAAGCAAAACGACCTAAATTATGACCTTCAGCATCAACAACAATCCACTGTTTATCAGCGGTTGCCTTATTGGCTGAAATTGTCTTGTAGCTTAATGTGTTCACAATAAATAATTTTAATTAAACATTCCGTCCCCAATAAAGGGAGTGCAAAAGTACAATTATTTATCAGAAATTCAAATGTGTAGAAAAAATATTATTTTCAAGGTAATTTTATGAGGGTCATATAGTTTAGGTAAGCCCCAAATGTAATGCGGGTTTATTATACCTGTGCCATGTTAAATTTCTACTCCAACGGTCTCAATGTATTGCTATAGGTAATGGTAAAGGGGTTTTTGTTACCCGGGTTTTTCATTACATATATGTATTTGTGCTTTTTGGCTTCTTCGGCTTCTATAACCGTTTCGCTTTTGGTAAAGTTATCATATACTTTGGTATCGAGGGTATTGTCTATACGCAGTTTTTGCGCTATGCCTGTTTTAAGGTTAGATATAGGATAATCGCTATAAAGTTCCCTCTTACTGTTACTGATAATTATTTTCTCACCCTTATAATTTTGGGTTAATATCAGCACCGAATAGTTAGCAGCTTCCGCTTTCAAATTTTTCAGCAACGCTTTTAGTTCAGTATCGCTTGCCGATTTAAAATCATCACGATATTGTACATCAGGTTGTTTTTTAGGTTTGTCAGTACTGTTGCTGCCTGTTCTCAGGTTGCTGCACATCGTCATTAAAAAAGCTGTAACCAATATCATTGTCATTCGCTTCATAGCATCATTATTTCATGTTAAGCCTCCAAATATAAATGTTGTAGCCTATTCCATAAATAAGTTTAAGATTTATATAACAAAAAGCAGATGCCTCAAAGTATTATTCTGAACGAAATGTAATGGAGTGAAGAAGCTCAATTATTCAATAAACAATAAATTCTTCTTTCATCAGAATAACAAAAAAGACTTCCTTTCGGGAAGCCTTTTTGCAAGTAGGTTATACTTATAGATTATTGTATAATGAGTTTTACAGTGCCTTCATTATTGTTAGTATCCGTTACTTTTACTAGATATATACCGCTGTTCAGTCCGTTAACATCGTAGTTATAATTAGCTTCGTGTCCCGAATAGGTTTTTACAAGCTGCCCTGTAAGGGTGTATAATGCTACTTTGCCCGTAGCCGTAGTAATAGTAAACTGATTTGTAGCAGGGTTTGGGTATAGTACAGTTTTAGCTAAGTCACCATTATCGGTAATCAAGGCATTGTCCATTTTATAGACATAAACACCTCTTGCAGGAACAGTTATAGTAAACGCCGAAAAGCCCCCTGTTGATCCTATAGTTATCAGTTGTGGCGTACCGCCAAGCATTTCGTTAAGTATATGATTTCCGGGTATAAGCCCTGCGTAGGGTAATGACAATGTTACCTGCTGTTGTGTGCTGCCCACATTTGCCACTACAATAATGTTTTCGTCTTCATACTGGCGCATGAAAGATACTACTGATGTTGATGTGCTGGTAACAGGTCGGTAATTACCTCTTCTTAACGCGTTTTCATTATTCCTGATGCTTATAAGGCTTTTATAGTGATGCCACAGCGAATTGTTATCTGCCTGCTGTGCAGCAACGTTTTTGGTTGTATAGTCGCCGTTAATGGATTGCCATGCCGAGCCTGTAGTAAAGCCTGCGCCTGTGTTACTGTTCCACTGCATAGGAGTCCTTATATTAGGGTCGGGTTTTACACCTGTCATACCTATCTCTTCACCATAATAAATGTACGGTATGCCGGGTAGCGTAAGTAATAACGTTGCAGCCGCTTTTGCCTTAGGCATATCGCTGCCAAGTGTACTCATTACACGATTGGTATCATGGTTACTCAGCATAGTACCAAACTGTAGAAAGGGGTACGACTGCATGTTGTCAATCAGTTGATGATCAAGGTCGGCAGCATTACCGTTGTTCAGGGCATTAAGTATAGCATCGGCTGTTTCAAACTCAAAACAATAATCCAGTCCGTTATTGTTTACATATTGGCTGGCTATTTCGGTTAAATCCCAAGCTTCGCCCACAGCAAACGCCTCAGGGTTTACTGACTTGTAGAATGACCTGAATTCCTGCCAGTAGGCTATTGTTTCGGGGGTGTTTTGTACGGCAGTACCATTTTCATGCAAAAACTTTACAGCATCCAGCCTAAACCCATCTACCTGCATATCAGTAAGCCAAAACTCGGCAATATCTTCAAAAGCCTCATGTACATCAGGGTTATAAAAATTCAGGTCGGGCATACCATCCCAAAATGCGCCATAATAATAGTAACCGTTAAAAGAGTGCCATGCATTGTTGCTGAATGGTCCCGGAGCGCCCGGACTATCTTCCCAAATGTACCAATCGCGTTTGTCCGAACCTACTGTTTTCGATTCGATAAACCAAGGATGCTGGCTGGAGGTATGATTCATTACCAAGTCGATAATTACCTTTATGCCTCTTGCATGTGCTGCTTCCATAAATTCGGTAAACAGGGCATTATTACCATAATCACTTTCTACAGCCATATAGTCGGTAACGTCATACCCATGATAGGATGGTGATTGTTGTATGGGCATTAGCCATATACCTGTTATACCCAGGTCGGTTGTTGTTTCGGGGTTTCCGTCGTTAAGGTAATCCAGTTGGTCTATCAGTCCTTGCAAGTCGCCTTTACCATCACCATTACTGTCTTTAAAGCTGCGTACAAATACTTCATAGAAAACGCAGTCGTTCCACCAGTGTGTTGCCATAGCATCTACCCGAATAAAGTTTTCAAAAGTAGTGGTAGCGGTTTCGCCATCGCCATTGGTAATGGTTAAGGTAACATCATGATTGCCCGGTTCGGTATAGGTTACTATCGGGTTTTGCGCGTCAGAAGTTTCGGGGCTTCCTCCCGGAAAACTCCAGCTCCATGCTACAGGGTTTCCTGACGATTGGTCTGTAAGCTGTATCACTTCGCCCGGCTGTACCACAGGGGCTGATGTTGCAATAATTACATTTAAAAGGTTAGGAGGCAATTCATCATTATACCAATATTCCACCACTCCGTTTGGGGTAACGGTATAGTTTCGGTTAGGACCGCCTCCGGAAAACTCCTCCGTCCCATTCCACTGTCCGTCTATTCTTGTTTTAAACTGTATGTTACTACCCACAGGCAGGCTTACCGTGGTGGTATATATACCATCGGTATCAGCATCGGCAAGTACTGTAGGATTGGCTCCCCAATCGTTAAATGTACCTGCAATATCTATACTTTGCGTTCCGGGGTTAAAATTACCAAGTTCAACCTGATAGTTCATGTTTACGATAAACTGTACATTGACGTCTTGGGCAGATAGCTTGCCGCACCAGGCAGCAGTGATGAGTGCTATTGTAAAAAGATGTGATTTTATTTTGAACAGATGCTTCATAATTATTATTGATTTGAGTGTAAAAGAACAAAAGACCTTCCATAGAAGGTCTTTTGGAAATTAACATAAAAAAAAACTAACTCAACTAACTTTATTTTTTAATCATTTTGATAGTGCTTACACGGTTGGCATCATCTGTAATTTTTACAAAATATATGCCATCGTTCAGTGTTTCAATATCAAATGAAGTATTTGCGGGTGCCCCGCTGAACTTTTTAATAAGCTGACCTGTCAGCGCATATACTTCTACTTTTTCCGTAGGTATATTTATACTGAAACTGCTTGTTGCAGGGTTAGGATAAAGTGCGGCTACTGTTTGTGCCGTAACATTTTCGGAATGCAGGAATGCTTCTTGGTTACCAAAAATTTTGAATTCACCCGGTTGTAAAGTAATGCTTGCTACTGTACCGCTTATAGGTGCATCCAGGTTTAACAAATCATACCAATCATCCGTAGTAGGGAAGAAGGTATCTACCGTTTGCGCAGTAACATTAAAATTGGCAAGTACTATAATACTGCTAAGCTCGCCATCCGCAAGGTCGTCATTCCAAATGTCTATTCTTGGCGTAAGGTCGCCGGAGTCTATAGTAAATGTATTGGTGTGGAATACAGGGTTGCTCAAACGCAGTTTTATAATATCTGCCCACGTGTTGTAAACTCCCATCCTGTCAGCATCGCCCGTATAGCCAAGTTCAAAAGGTATTGGCTTAGGGTTAGTACGACATCCGTCATTAATTGTTCCATCTTCACAGTAGTTAATGCTGTACTCATATCCAAGTTCGCCAAACTGCCATAACATTTTAGGACCGGGTATGGTAAATAGTATTGCCCCTACGGCTTTCATTCTGTCAAGAGCGGTAGCCATTTCGGTTACATCATAGTTGCCTGAGCTATTACCATAGGCAAGATTTTTAAACATAAGTCTTTCCTCATCATGACTTTCGGCATAGCCTACCAGTCTTGGTTGCTGGAAAGTTTTGTTCTCAAAATCCATACTGTTAAAGTTGCTGTTTTCGGCATATCCCATACTGTTTTGGTTATAAGCATCGGTAAACTTACCCCATAGCATAATACCTTTACCTTCGTCAATGCGGTAATCAGCCCATTCTTTTTCTTCCGTAATACCACCTAAGTGTTCAAAAATTACATAAAAATCAGGGTCTATAGCCCACTGGTAGTCGGCATATTGTTTTAGTATAGCTACCCTGTCCGCTTGGTAAGCATTAGTACAGTTTTGGTCGTTTGCCGTACAGTTTTGTGTAAATCCTTTGGTAAGATCCCATCGGAAACCGTCAATTTTAAATTCGGTCATCCAGTACTCAATAGTTCTTTCCGTGTAATATTGTGTTAGTTCCGACTGATGATTCAAGTCAGTACCCACACTATAAGAGTGTGTAGGCACAACATTGCAGTATGGGTTTTCGGTTGTAGTGTTACCAAAGCCATCACCATCAGGGTCATCTACCCACATGCGTGCCAGTGGTGACCGACCGTAAACGTGGTTCAGCGCTACGTCCAGTATTACAGCAATACCATTTTGGTGACAGGCATCTATAAATTGTTTCATAGATTCTTGTGTGCCATAGGCTTTGTCTAAAGCCAAGTGGTAAGCTGTATTATAGCCCCAGGAAATATTGCCCTCAAACTCCATTACAGGCATAATCTCTATGGCGTTTATATTGAGGTCTCTTAAATATTCAAGTTGGTTTGTAAGCGATTCCCATGTTTTTTGTTGGTTAAAATCTCTTATTACAAGTTCGTATATAATAAGATCTTCTTTCTCCGGTTTTTCAAAATTGGTAACCTGCCAGTTATAGGCGGGTTGTGCTGTTTGCAGTACTGATACTTCAAAAGACTGTCCTGCAGGGTAGGCAGGCAGGTTAGGGTAGGTAGCAGCATCAATATATGGGTCATCATACGGAGATAATACCAAGGTAGAGAAAGGGTCTGCTGTTTTAACCATTGCAGGCGAGTTGGTAAAAGGTGTTTCATCTACCACCCAGTACTGGAAAGTATTTATTTCGCCGGGTGTAAGTCCTGTAATTTCTAACCAATACTTACCTGTAGCACCGTCTTTTTTCATGGCATAGGCCGATGTGGGCTGCCAGTTATTAAAACTTCCGGCAACATACACATAGTCTTTATACGGAGCGTTTAGCACTAATGTTGCTTTTGTAGCATCGGCATTGTTATAGTTTATACCGTCTCTCACTCCTGCAGGCATAGCCTGTGTAACGGTATTAGGGTTAACTACTGCCGAGAAGTTTTTTGTTATAGTATTACCGCCCTGTGTAACTACTAACTCGTAGTTTTGGTTTGATGTGATATTGGTATGATTAAAAGAATAGCTTGATACACCATTACTGCTGTTAACGGTTGCGCCGTTTGACATTAGTGTGTAGTTAGCATTACCGCCTGTATTAGTAGCGGTGATGTTTAATGAACCGCCGGAGCTTAGTAACGTTGTGCTGCCATCTTGTGGAGCAGTAAGGTTTACCTGAAAAGAACCAACGTTTATAAAATAATCCTGTGTTTGCTGATAAGGTTCAGCAGCACTCCTGAAAACTACACATATTTGTGTTATAGTGCTTGTAGTAGGTACGCCGAAATAAGTATATAAATCGGGGCTTAATTGTAATGTATAGTTATTGCCCGAAATATTTGTGAGTGCCGGCTGTACCGTATTTGCACCCCAGTTGCCTATAACATATTGCCACTGAGTGCCATCAACGGTTAAACCTATGTGGGCATAAACAGTACCATTGTAACCGGCAAGCCCGGTACCTGCTTTATTAAAGTTTAATGTTACGGGCGCAGTTGCTATAGCAGGCGTGGGGGTAGTGGTTACCTGTGCAAAGCCTGCAAAGCTTAGTAGTAAAAATAGAATAGTAAATTTTTTCATAGTAATTAAATATAAAAAGGCTGGCTTTACGCCAGCCTTTAGGGTATTGTTTATTAAAGTCCGCTAGCTGTAGCAGTACCGTCAAAGTTCACAATAAGTTCAATGTCATGAGGACCTGCGCTTACTGAGAAGTTTGGTGCACTAGGATCGTAAGTTACCATTGGATCACTATTTCCGATGTTAAATTTCCAAGGATCACTTGCTATGAAGTTACCCGTATTAGCAGACCTAAATTTCATTTCATCTGCGGTTAATGTTGCACTTATAGACCATGTGTTAGAAGCAAAATCGTATGTCATGGGTGTTTCATTATCCCAGCCTCCCGGTGTTGCTGCTCCAATAATGCCCCATTCCATTTTTACAAATTTATACTCAAGGTTATCGATGTCAACCCATACATAATATTGTCCGTCGCCGTCAGTTTCAGCAACTTTAATATCGCCGCTACCGCCGTCATTATGTAGGTTACCATCCTGAGCGCCATCTATAGTACCATAGTTTCCGTTATCCCAAGTACCTTGCTCGCCAATGAATTTAAATCCGTCAGCAGCAGCTACTTTTACATAGGCTTCAAATACCATTGTAGTACCATCGCCAATATATCGCATTGGTATTGCAGTAGTATTATCCCATGCATTAAGACCGTAATATGCCTGTGGCGCACCAACTAAAAACAGTACAGGTTCTGTAGGTTCTACTATAACTTCACCTGTGCCGAACACTATTGTAAGCGGAAGTATGTTGGAAACCATAGGAAGATCGCTATTATCGCCTATAGTTGCAGTAATTCTTACTTCTATCATAGCATTTTCTTCGTCGCTAAGCCCCAGTCCGGGTAGATTTGTATCATCAGTAGCGTTGGTAAGCCTTTTTTTCAGTTCGTCACCCGTAAAGTTGTAAAAACGGTTTGTAGTTGACGGTAAAGCCAACGGAGTGGCAAAATCAGTACCGGCAACAGCCATTTCTATTGCATAATCTATTTCTGTTTCCACGCTATATGCAGCATGATCCCAAACAAGGGTAAGGGTTTGTGCTTCAAGGGCGTTAGGGTTAATAGTAATGTTAGCACCTTCTGCCGGGGCTACAAGAACCGGATCTGTTGATTGCTCTACAACAATCTGATTATCGTCTGTAGAACACGACATTATTGATAAAAACAATAATGTAAGGATTGATAAATTAAATATTTTTTTCATTTTTTGAGTTTTAAAATTAGTAACCTGGGTTTTGAGTTAAGTTTGGATTTGACTGTAATGCATTAGCAGGAATTGGGAATAACCTATAGTCAGCCGAGATAGATGTGCCATTTACATCATTACCTTTCCAAGGCCATAAATAAGTTCCGCCTGAGAATTTACCGAAACGGATAAGGTCTGATCTTCTGTGACCTTCAAGGTTAAGTTCTCTTGCTCTTTCATCAAGAATAAAATCAAGAGTAAGTTCAGAGGCTGAAATTTCAGTAGCATTCGATCTGCTTCTTACTAAGTTTACATAATTTAAAGCCTCTGCCTGGTTGCCTCCGCCACCTCGCAATACACACTCGGCATACATAAGGTATGCATCGGCAAGCCTGTATAGCGGGAAATCGGTAGGAGAGAAAGAGGTAGCAATGGTTGTACCGCTATAACTACTGTTTCTGAATTTTGTAGAAGGATAACCGTCTGCCCATGCTTTATAGTCTTCCATTTCATAATTATGTCCTTCTGTCCAGAAAAGCTCCGCTCTCTCGTCAGTAGAGGTTTCCAGGTCGCCAAACAGCGAATACCATGCTTTGGTTGCTCTGTGTCCTGTCCATCCTTCCGTAGCGCCAAACTGTGCTAACGGCATTGTCTCTGTAC
The DNA here is from genome assembly GCF_004634195.1 of Flavobacterium salilacus subsp. salilacus. GTDB lineage: Bacteria > Bacteroidota > Bacteroidia > Flavobacteriales > Flavobacteriaceae > Flavobacterium > Flavobacterium salilacus. The sequence continues at coordinate 36,596 of NZ_SKBP01000015.1, read as the reverse complement.
TTAACGAACCGTTTACTATATAAGTAGTGTTACCAAAACTTTGGCTCACAACCGGGTCAGCAATAAGCGGGAAAATAATTTCTGTTGAGTTATCATTATCTGCCGAAAACAGGCTTACAAAGTCATTTACCAGCGTGTAACCACCTTCGTTAATTACTAAACCTGAATAATTTAATGCATCATTGTAGCGTGCTGCCCCTGTATATACTTCTGCATTCAGATAGAGTTTGGCTAACAGCATGCGCACTACAGCTTTATTTGCTCTGCCGTATGAGTTAGAAGCCGGCATATCAGGCTCTATAGCAAGCAGTTCGCTTTCTACATATTCAAAAAGTTCCTGTCTTGACGCTTCAGGTAGCGGAGTAGTATTACCATAGTTGGTTTCGTTTACAATAACGCCTTTACCAAAACAGTCTATCATGTAGTAGTAAGCAAGTGCTCTTATAAAACGAAGTTCGCTTACAATTTGCTCTTCATCTTCAACCTCAACAGATTCTAATGCAAGAATAATATTGGTAGTTTGCGGTACTATATAATATACCCTGTCATACAAATATCTGAAGAATTTGTTGTTAGAGTCCCAGTTAGACGTAGTGGTAAGCTGGTCAAGTCCGTCATCGCCCCAACGGTTCTTCATACCGTCAGCAGTAAAATCCTGTAGGTTTATAATACTCCTCAGGAAAGCCGTTTCTCCCGGGTCAGGCCCGCTAATGTCAGAACTTCCCGGTCCGTTAGGACCTGAAAGGGCAAAAGTTCCATACATTTTAGACAGTAAGCCCTGTATGGCGTTAGGGTCTTTTGCCAAAAGGTTTTCGAGCGATAATTCAACTTTAGGTTCAGTATTCAAATCATCCGTACAGGAAGCAAAGAATAGCAGAACTAAAGCGCTTATTCCTAAAATTATCTTTTTATTAAAACTTTTCATATTCAATTTATTTTTTATTAAAAGTCAAGGTTTACACCAAAGCTGTAAATCCTGGGACGTGGATAAAAGTTGTTATCAATAGCTCCAAAGTTTTCCGGATCCTGACCTGAATACTCAGTAATAAGGAAAGCATTGTTTACAGTAGCATATACACGTAAAGAAGCCGATTCCATGATTTTATCAAATCTGTATCCAAGTGTAATGTTATCACATCTCAAGAATGCTGCACTTTCCAGGTAGTAGTCAGAAAATGGTATGTTTCCGTTAATTGTTTCAAAACGCGGGTCGGCAGCACCACTATAAAAATCAAGAACGTTACTAAGGCTGTTGGTGTTGTTTGGTAAAGCTCTGTTTACCCATCCGCCCTGAAGTTTAACAGCGTTATAAACCTGTCCGTCGAACTGCCCATGGAAGTTGGCAGAAAGGTCGAATTTTTTATAATTGAAATTCGTAGCAAAACCGAACGTCCAGTTAGGGTTGAGAGTTTTAAAGTACCTGTCATCATTAGTAATTACACCATCCTGGTTACGGTCTCTAAATGCGCCGGGTATAACATTGCCTTCGACATCGTAAAGCTGCTCAAAAACGTATGCAGAGTAGGGTTGAGATCCTACGTTGTGGCGAGCAAGGTTTGAACCTGTACTTACAGGTAGTGTTCCGCCAGCATCTATAGTAGTAACATTTTTAAGATCAGTTACTTCGCCAAAGTTATAGGCAAAGTTACCTAAAACATCCCAATGTATATCATCAGTATTGATAAGATTTAATTTAAGATCTACTTCTATACCTGAATTTTCCATAGAACCTATGTTCTGTGTGATATCATTAGTAAGGTACTGCCCGGGTGGTACAAACGTTCTTACAAGTAGTTCGTCGGTAACTTTTTTATACACATCTACACTACCCGAAAGGAACTCGTCTTTAAAGAAAGAGAAGTCGATACCGGCATTATAAGTAGTGGTAACTTCCCATTTCAGTTTATCATTAAAAGGGTTAGCACTGTATGTGTTAGCACCCGGCAGGTACTGGCTGTTAGGGTCACCCGGGCTAAAAATTGCCGATGTTGGGTAATAGCCTTGAATACTAGTAATATCCTGTTGCCCTGTTTGCCCCACACCTAACCGCAGTTTTAAATTATTAACTACTTTACTGTCTTTTAAAAACGCTTCATCAGTTATTCTCCAGGCTACAGCCGCCGCAGGGAAGTAACCCCAGCGTTCACCTTCTTTAAATAATGAAGAACCATCTGCCCTTAATGTGAAAGTGAATAAGTATTTATCAAACAAATCTACATTGGCACGACCGAAGAATGATTCCAGTACAGTTTTGTTATAATATCTGTTATTTGGGTTTTGGTCGTTTACCCTTACTTCTCTTAAACCGGAGTCTATATTGTACTGGTAAATAGTTTTATATCCGTCGTTTACAAAACTTTGGTAGGAGTGACCCGCCTGAGCATCAACTCTTGTAACAGCACCCGTAGTAAAGTTTTTAGTGTAAGATAAATAAGCATCCATCAATTTGTTAGTAATGTGCTGTGTTTCTCTGTAATTTACTCCCGGATTAAAGACCCAACTGTTGTTATCGTTATCTCTTTGGTAAGAAGCAAGTGCAAATTCACCAAACTCTTCCAATATGTTAGCACGCGAAGCTTCTACACCTAAGTTTAATATAGCTTTCAGTTCCGGAAGGAAATGCATTTTATAATCAAACTGTACGTTACCTATCAATTTATTAACCTGTTCCGGTCTTCTTCTTTCATTCAAAAGGTTAACAGGGTTATACTGTCCGTCCGGATCTAAAGGGTCAGACACGTTGGTGTTTTGATAATATCCTCCAAAATTGTTAGTATCAGCAGTAGTATATACCGGTTTTGTAGGATCCATATTTAAAGAACCTGCAATAGCGCCACCCTCATCAACTGTATTTTTCTCTACCCAAAGCCCTTTGGCATTAACATCTACTTTTAAATGATCGTCTAAAAATGTAGGAGTTAGTTTAACCGAAGCAGTATAGCGCTCATAGTCGTTTGTTTTTACAGCTCCTTCATTTTTAGTATATCCTACAGAGGCACGAGCAGGAACTTTGCCAAACAGGTTAGCACGTGCGCTAAAATTATGGTCTGTAAAGAAAATATCTCTTAATATTTCATCCTGCCACTTGGTGTTAGATAATATCCTGCCTTCAATTTCTTCTGTGGCTGGGTTATCTACTGCATCCGTAGTAGGATCGTCTATACCTAAATAATTTGTAAATTCAGGATGATATTCTCTTATAAACCTTGAAAAAGTTGGTCCGTCCATTACATCAATAAGATCGGTAGCTTTACCAAAACCTACGCTTGCGTTATAGTTAAATTGCGGTGCTCCCGATGTCCCTTTTTTAGTAGTGATAATAATTACACCATTAGATGCTCTCGAACCGTAAATAGCCGTTGCAGAAGCATCTTTTAGAACTGTAAACGACTCAATATCGTTAGGGTTAACTAATGATAATGGGTTATTTACACCCGCAGGGTTTACAAAATCTAAGGGTACACCATCTATTATAATAAGCGGGCTATTTTGCGCGCCTAACGAGCTTCCTCCACGAATCCTGATGTTTGGTGCAGCATCGGGCTGCCCGCCCGCACTGGTAATCCTTACACCCGGAGCTCTACCTGTAAGCAACTGGTCGGCAGTAGTAATAGCTCCTTTATTAAATTCGTCGGTATTCACCGTTGTAAGCGATCCCGTAGCATCTCTTTTGGTTGTAGTACCATAACCTATAACTACTACTTCCTGAAGCTGTGTGGCATCTTCCTGCAACACTATGTCTATAGTACTTTGCCCTGTATATTCTACTGTTTGTTCCGCAAAGCCTATAAAGCTGAATACTATACGGTTACCCATATTTACGTTGGTAAGAGTATAGCTACCATCCATATCAGTAGTGGTACCGTTAGTAGTGCCCTCTATTATTACATTTACTCCCGGAATGGGCTGCCCGGTAGTACTATCACTCACATTACCGCTTAATGTGCTCTGGGCGAGTACACTTAAAGGCAACATAAGTAATAAAAGTAAGAACTTTTGATACATTGTTTTCATACAAGTTGTTTAAGTTAATTTTGCTTTTTGTTTTGCTTATAAGTTCACTTCGAATGTTAAAATTATGTAAATTATGTTAGCAAAAAAACGTTTTCGTGCTACACCTCTATCGAAAACGTTTGCGTGTTGAAAACTTTTCTTATTTTATGCATTTTCAGTAACATTATTGCTATAAATAAAAATTAAAAGTATCTTTATTAAAAATATAATAGTTTACAGTTTCATAATGAGAAGAAAAGTAACGCTTAAACAAATTGCTAAAGAGCTTGATGTATCTATATCCACTGTTTCGAAATCCCTTAGAAACAGTCCCGAAATAAGCGAAGACACCCGCCAAAAAGTGCAGGCTTTTGCTAAACTTTATAACTATCGCCCTAACAACATTGCGCTGAGTCTTAAAAATAAAAAAACCAAAACCATAGGCATTATAATTCCCGAAATTGTACACCACTTTTTTGCAACCGTTATTAGCGGTATAGAGCAGGTGGCTAACGAAAACGGGTACAATGTTATCGTATGCCTTTCTGACGAATCTTTTGATAAAGAAGTAATCAATATGGACATGCTTGCCAATGGGAGTATCGACGGGTTTATTATGTCGTTATCCAAAGAAACACAGCTAAAAAAAGACTTTCACCACATAGAGGAAGTTATCAATCAGGGCATGCCCGTAGTAATGTTTGACCGTGTTACTAATGAGGTGCTTTGCGATAAAGTAATAATAGATGACCAGCTTGCAGCCTACAGAGCCGTTGAGTTTTTTATAAAAAGCGGTTTTAAAAAAATTGCCCTTGTTACCACAGTTGACTATGTTAGTGTAGGTAAGTTAAGGACAGATGGCTATATCAATGCGCTTATAGACCATGATATGTCTGTAAGTGAAAATATGATAGTAAAAATAGAAGATATAGAAAACTGTGCCTCTAAAATTGAGAAGCTGCTGAACGATAAAAAACCCGATGCTATTTTTGCTGTAAATGAGCTGTTTGCCGTTACTACCATTAAACTTGCCAATAAAATGGGAATGAAAGTGCCAGATGATATATCTGTAATTGGTTTTACCGATGGTATTATATCCCAGTTCTCTACGCCAAGTATCTCTACCATAAGCCAAAACGGTATAAAAATGGGTGGCAGAGCAGCAAAAATGCTCATAGAAAGACTGGAAATGGACGAAGAAAATGAACAATATACTACTGAATTGATAGAAACAGAGTTGGTACTCAGAGAATCTACGGCAACGTTGTAGTTTGGTGTAAAAAACTCATTTTCAACAGTATAAAATGTTAATTCCGACGGATACGTCGGAATTTTTTTTGCAATAAAAAGTTTGCGAGAACAAAAAAACTATATATTTGTCAATATTATCAAAGCTTATAACTTCACTTCAAACAATAAGTCTTTGATAAGCCATAGCGCGCTTATCGTATTATAAATCATTAAATTACGATAATGGAAAAGCGTAAATTAGGTTTCTGGGAAATTTGGAACATGAGTTTCGGTTTCTTGGGGATACAAATGGGTTTTGCGCTGCAAAATGCCAATGCCAGTCGCATACTCCAAATTTTTGGTGCCGATGTACATGAGCTTTCATGGTTTTGGATTATTGCCCCTCTCATGGGGTTAATCGTACAGCCCATAATAGGACATTACAGCGATAACACCTGGAGCAGGTTTGGCAGAAGAAAACCCTACTTTCTTGTAGGAGCATTATTAGCATCAGTAGGTTTAATATTAATGCCGCAAGCCGATATTTTTATCGCTTTTCTTCCAGCACTTTGGGTGGGGGCAGGGATGCTCATGATTATGGATGCATCGTTTAATATCGCTATGGAACCCTTTAGGGCATTGGTAGCCGATAACCTGCGTACTGACCAGCGTACACTTGGTTTTAGTGTACAAACAGCATTAATTGGTTTCGGAGCCGTTATTGGTTCTTGGCTGCCCTATGTACTTACCAACTGGCTGGATATACCCAATACCGCACCCGATGGTGTTGTTCCCCCAAACCTTATTTGGTCTTTTATAATAGGCGCGGGTGTACTTGTTGCCACTATCCTGGTAACCATTTTTACCACAAAAGAATATTCGCCCCAAGAACTGGATGGTTTTGAAGCGGAAGGCGAATCCGGAATTATACCGATGAAAGAAGCCAAACTTTCGGATATTTTTACTGATTTCCGTAAAATGCCCGAAACCATGCGTCAGCTTAGCTGGGTACAATTCTTTTCTTGGTTCGGGCTGTTCGGTATGTGGGTATTTACCACTCCGGCAATAGCACACCACCTGTATGGTTTGCCCATAGACGATACCAAAAGCCAGACCTATCAGGATGCAGGCGACTGGGTGGGCGTACTCTTTGGGGTTTATAATTTGGTTTCAGCCCTGTTTGCTTTCTGCCTGCCCTACATAGCTTTTAAAATTGGCAGAAAGTTAACGCACTCCATTTCACTTGTAATAGGAGGCGTAAGCCTTATTTCCATTTATTTTATGCCCGACCAAAACTGGGCAATATTACCCATGATAGGCGTGGGTATTGCATGGGCAAGTATATTGGCTATGCCCTATGCTATCCTTGCAGGCTCTATTGCTCCCCGAAAAATGGGGGTATATATGGGCATATTTAATTTCTTTATCGTAATCCCGCAAATTATTAATGCACTTATTGGAGGTCCTATTGTAAAATATTTTTACAACGGCGATGCTATTTATGCTATTATAACAAGTGGCGTTAGCTTCATTATTGCCGCCATATTGGTGGTAAAAGTTAAAGATGTTGACGACCTTAAATCAAAATCAGAAATTCTATAATAAAAATTAATGAAAAAGAAAGCATTCATATTCGATCTTGATGGTGTGATAGTAGATACAGCCAAATATCATTTTTTGGCATGGCAAAAAATCGCAGCACAATTGGGAATTGATTTTACGCACGAACATAACGAACAACTTAAAGGAGTGAGCCGTGTGCGCTCGCTCGATATAATATTGGCAATAGGAAATGTACACATTGAACAACAGGAAAAAGACAACTTGTTGCTGAAAAAAAATCAAGATTATCTAACCTATATCGATAAAATGGATGAAAGTGAAATATTGGATGGGGTACTACCGGTATTAGAATACTTAAAACAAAATAACCAACCCATAGCATTAGGCTCGGCAAGTAAAAATGCCCGACCGATACTCGAAAAAGTGAAGATACTCCATTATTTTGATGCCATAGTAGATGGTAACGATGTTACCAATGCCAAACCCGACCCCGAAGTTTTTGTACAGGCGGCAAAAAAACTCAATATGCCGTCGGAGGGCGCTATTGTTTTTGAAGACTCGGTAGCAGGAGTACAGGCAGCCAACATAGCCCAAATGATAAGCGTAGGCATAGGCGAAAAAACAGTGCTGCACGAAGCCCATTACAACTTTAACAATTTTACAGAAATAGATACTACATTTTTACAAAACTTAGTAAATAAATAAAAATGAACCAGGATTATATAGTACCGGATAATTGGTCCATAATAGAAGAAGGATTTGATGCGGAGAGAGTAAAATCATCTGAAAGTTTGTTCAGCATAGGTAACGGAGCCATGGGGCAACGTGCCAATTTTGAAGAAAGCTATTCAGGGCATACCTTTCAAGGGAGCTACATTGCAGGTATTTACTACCCTGACAAAACTAAAGTAGGGTGGTGGAAAAACGGTTATCCGCAATATTTTGCAAAAGTATTAAATGCCCCCAATTGGATAGGTATAGATATTACCGTAAACGGCGAAGTACTTGACCTGAATACTTGCGAGCAGGTAAACTACTTTAGGCGCGAGCTTAATATGAAAGAAGGTTGGTACAACCGTTCTTTTGAAGCAGTATTGCAAAACGGTACAGCCATAGCCGTAAATGTTACACGATTCCTGTCGCTTGAAGATGACGAACTGGGTGCAATAAAATATGATATAACACCGCTAAACGGTACCGCCCAAATTACCTTCAGCCCATATATAGATGCCGGTGTTACCAATGAAGATGCCAACTGGGAAGAAAAATTTTGGGAACCTGTAGCTGTAAAACACACCGGCAATGCTGCTTTTGTAACAGCCAGAACATATAAAACACATTTTGATGTAGCAACCTACATGCACAATACCATACAACTGGCAGGTAAGGATTTAAACCTAAACCCTACAGAGGTAAAGACAACTACTGATAAAGTACAATTTACCTATAATGTAGAGGCTACTCAGGGGCAAACAACCACTATAGTTAAGCTGGGCGGTTATACAGTATCATTAAACCATGCTTCGGATAAACTGGTTGATGCCGCGCAAAATGTGATTAACATCGCGTTGGCAAAAGGCTATGATACATTACTGAAAGAACAAAAACAAGCTTGGGGCAAAATATGGGAAATGGCAGATATTACCATTGATGGCGATGTAAAAGCGCAGCAGGGTATCCGTTTTAATATTTTCCAGCTAAACCAAACCTATCTGGGTAAAGATCCAAGGCTGAACATAGGACCAAAAGGATTTACAGGCGAAAAATATGGCGGTAGTACCTATTGGGATACCGAGGCATATTGCATACCATTCTACATGGCTACCAAAGACCAGCAAGTGGCACGTAACCTGTTAACCTACCGTTACGAACATTTGGAGAAAGCCATTGAAAATGCAGCTAAATTAGGCTTTACCAACGGCGCGGCACTATACCCAATGGTAACCATGAATGGAGAAGAGTGTCACAACGAGTGGGAAATTACTTTTGAGGAAATCCACCGTAACGGGGCAATAGCCTTTGCTGTATATAACTATTACCGCTTTACAGGCGATTACAGCTATATACCCGAAAAAGGGCTTGAGGTACTTATCGGTATCGCTCGTTTTTGGCAGCAAAGAGCCACATTCTCATCCCACAAAAACAAATATATGATACTTGGGGTAACAGGGCCTAATGAGTATGAGAATAACGTAAACAATAACTTTTATACCAACTATATTGCAAAATGGTGTATAGATTATACTATGAAGCAGATAGCCAAGGTAAAAAGCGACTATACTGCCGATTATGCCCGTGTAATGGCTAAAGTAAACCTGAATGATGCCGAATTGCAGCAATGGAAAAATGTAGCCGATACTATGTACTTCCCCTATTCGGAAGAACATGACGTGTACTTACAGCAAGACGGTTTTTTAGATAAAGAGCTTATACCGGTAAGCGACCTTGACCGCAGCCAACGCCCAATCAACCAAAAATGGAGTTGGGACAGGATATTGCGTTCGCCCTACATTAAGCAGGCAGATGTATTGCAGGGCTTCTATTTCTTTGAAGACCATTTTAGCAAAGAACAACTGGAAAAGCATTTTGATTTCTACGAACCACTTACAGTGCATGAGTCATCACTATCGCCATGCGTACACTCCATACAGGCAGCAGTACTGGGCAGGATGGAGCAGGCATATACTTTTTACCTGAGAACATCGCGCCTTGACCTTGATGATTATAACAAAGAGGTAGAAGAAGGGTTACACATAACCAGTATGGCAGGAACATGGATGAGTATTGTAGAAGGCTTTGGCGGAATGCGTGTTAAAAACGACACCTTACATTTCGAGCCAAGAATACCACAGCAATGGGAAGGATACTCTTTTAAAATAAACTTTAGAAATCAGATATTAAAAGTATCTGTACAAGCAACAGAAACCAAGTTTACACTCGAAGGCGATAAACATCTTATTGTTTTTGTAAACGGAAAAGAAGTACGGGTAGAACCCGACGCATTGGTAACCGTTTAATTTTTTTAACCTGCAGGGTCGGTAAGACCTTGTAGGTTTTTTTGATTAAACCAATAACACCTAAAAACGATAAAAAGCCTTACAGAAAATAAATAAGAAATGAAAAAACTACTATACCTATTTCTCCTTATCAGCGGTACTGCTTTCGCGCAGATTGACCGTGTAGAACCGCCTTTCTGGTGGAGCGGAATGAACCACAGCGAATTGCAAATAATGTTCTACGGTAAGGACATAGCGCAATATACCCCAACAGTATCAGATAATATCATTATAAACAACGTGGTAAAAACCGAAAACCCCAACTATGTTTTCGTTACCATAGACACTAAAAACGTTCCTGCCTCTGATTTTGTTTTCTCGTTTAAAAACAAAAACAAGACAGTTTTTACACACAAATATTCGCTGAAACAACGCAGAGAAGGTTCCGCTTTAAGAGAAGGTTTTAACTCGTCAGACCTTATATACCTCATTATGCCCGACCGTTTTGCTAACGGTAACCCGGATAACGACAATGTAAAAGGAATGGAGGACAAAGCCAACCGAAACGAACCTTTTGGCAGGCATGGCGGCGACATTCAGGGTATCATTAATAATCTCGACTATATAAACCAATTGGGGGCAACCGCAATATGGAGTACCCCGCTTTGTGAGGATAACCATTCAAGAGGATCCTATCATGGGTATGCCCAAACCGATGTGTATAAAATAGATCCCCGTTATGGTACTAATGAAGATTATTTACAACTATCTCAGGAGTTGAAAGAAAGAGATATGAAACTCATTTTAGATTATGTAACCAACCACTGGGGCAGCGAACACTGGATGTATAAAGATTTACCAACGTATGACTGGGTACATCAGTTTCCGGGCTATGCACAAAGCAACTACCGTATGACTACGCAGTTTGACCCAAATGCTTCTGATATAGATACAAAATACTGTATGAACGGTTGGTTTGTAAGCGATATGCCCGATTTAAACCAAAGTAATCCGTTAGTATTAAACTACCTCACGCAAAATGCAATTTGGTGGATAGAATATGCTGATTTGGATGGTTTCCGTGTAGATACCTATTCCTATAACGATAAGGAAGGCATTGCCAAATGGACAAAAGCCATTATGGACGAATATCCGCATTTTAATATAGTGGGCGAAGTATGGATGCACGACCAGGCACAAATGGCATATTGGCAAAAAGACAGCAAGATAGCCGCGATACAAAGCTACAACTCCTACCTGCCAAGCGTAATGGACTTTACCCTGCACGATGCTTTCGGAAGCGTGTTTAATGAAAACAAACCGGGTTGGGATAGCGGTATGCAAAAAGTATATGACAATTTTACTAACGACTTTTTATACCCCGACATTAATAACCTGTTGATTTTTGCCGAAAACCACGATACAGGCAGATTTAATGAAATCTATAAAAATGATTTCAACAAATATAAAATGGCAATGACATTGCTGGCTACCGTTCGCGGAACACCCCAAATATACTACGGTACAGAAATAGGCATGGCAGGCGACAAAGGTAAAGGCGATGGCGATATCCGCAGGGATTTCCCCGGTGGATGGAAAGGCGATAAAAACAATGCTTTCACACAAAGCGGACGTACTGCCGAGCAGCAAAAATGGTTCGACTTTTCATCAAAACTATTCAACTGGAGAAAAGGCAAAGAAGTAATCCATACAGGCAAAACCACACACTACCTGCCTTGGGATAATGTGTATGTATATTTCCGTCATAACGATAAAGAGTCGGTTATGGTACTGATAAACAACAGCGATGAAGCGCAAACCGTAAAAACAAACCGTTTTGCCGAAAGCCTTACAACCTATAAAAAAGGTAAAGACATACTGGAAGGGAAAACGGTGGAAGTAACAAAAGATATTACAATGCAACCCAAATCGGTTTTAATACTGGAACTGCAATAATTTATGAGGTATATAGCATACATAGCGTTTCTTTTTCTTGCTGCCGTTGTTTCGGCACAAAATGCCAACAGGCATATAGAAAGCACACAATATTTTGGCGACCGCCTTGAATTGGTAATGAATGACGGACGTTATGTAATTAAACCCTATTCTGAAAATATTGTTGAAACATCGTTCATCCCGAAAGGAGAGGAGTACAACCCGCAGTCGCATGCTGTGGTTATGCAGCCCGAAAAAGTAAAAGTAAATTTTAAAAACAGCGAAGATAAAATAACATATACCACAAAAGGCGTTGAAGTGGTTATTGAAAAATCGCCTTTCAAAATAAATTATTACTATGGTGATAAATTGCTGCTTTCGGAAAAAGAAGGATATATTAAAAAAGACAGTACCGAAGTATTGCAATTCAACCTCAATACTGATGAAGCCTTATATGGCGGTGGTGCACGCGCTTTGGGCATGAACCGTAGGGGGAACAGGCTGCAACTGTATAACAGGGCACATTATGGCTATGGCGACAGGTCGGAACTATTAAATTTTACCATGCCGTTGGTTATGTCATCAAAAATATATGCGGTGCATTTTGATAACGCTCCTATAGGCTGGCTCGACCTTGACAGCAAAAAAGATAACACGCTGGAGTATGAAACCATTAGCGGACGCAAAACCTATCAGGTGGTTGCTGCCGATGATTGGTATAAACTAATGGAAAGTTACACCCAGCTTACAGGCAGGCAACCCATGCCGGCACGCTGGACACTGGGCAACTTTGCCAGCCGTTTCGGGTATCATTCTGAGAAGGAAGTACGGGATGTGGTGCAGAAATTCCGCGAAGAAAAAATTCCGTTGGATGCCATAGTGCTCGACCTGTATTGGTTTGGTAAAGAAATGAAAGGTACAATGGGTAACCTCATGTTTTTGCGGGATAGTTTTCCTACTCCCGAAGGCATGATGGCAGGTTTGAAAAGACAGAATGTAAAAACAGTAGTAATAACCGAGCCCTTTATACTTACCACCAGTAAGCGTTGGCAAGAAGCTGTGGCTAATAATGCACTGGCTACCGATGCTGCCGGTAAACCCTATACCTACGAGTTTTATTTTGGTAATACAGGAATTATAGACTTATGGAAACCCAATGCACGCGCTTGGTTCTGGAATATATACAAAGACTTAATAGACAGAGGTGTATCGGGCTGGTGGGGCGATTTGGGCGAGCCGGAAGTGCATCCGTCATATGTGCAACACGCCGGAGGACTATCTGCTGATGAGGTGCACAACATATATGGTAACGAATGGGCAAAGCTGGTATTTGAAGGTTATAAAAAAGACTTTCCGAATCAACGACCATTTATACTCATGCGTGCGGGTTATTCCGGAGCACAACGCTACGGTATGATACCCTGGAGTGGCGATGTAGGCAGAAGCTGGGGCGGATTGCAGTCGCAACCCGAAATAGCATTACAAATGGGCATGCAGGGCATTAGCTATATGCACAGTGATTTAGGAGGTTTTGCAGGCGATAATATAGATGATGAACTGTATGTGCGCTGGCTGCAATATGGAGTGTTTCAACCCATATTCCGACCACACGCACAAGAGTCTGTTCCTGCCGAACCAATATTCAGAAAACCGGAGGTAAAGGCGTTGGCTAAAAAGGCGATAGAATTACGCTACCATATGCTGCCGTATAATTATACACTGGCTTTTGAAAACAGCCAAAAAGGATACCCGTTAATGCGTCCGGTGTTTTTTGAAGAACCGCAAAACAAAGAACTGTTTACCGTTACTGATGAATACTTATGGGGAAATGATGTACTGGTAGCACCTATAGTACAGCAGGGAGCAAACGAGCGAAAGGTATATTTCCCGAAAGGGAGTAATTGGTTTTACAATAATAAAAAATATGAAGGAGGTACTACTGTAACCATTAAAACGGTAGAAGACTTTATTCCTTTCTTTTTCAGGGGTGGTGCATTTCTACCTGTGATTAGTGATAAAATCCAATCTACCGAAGAGTATTCTTCTTCCAAAATAGGAGTTGCCTATTATTATGATGCTGATAGTAAGGAAAGTGCCGGGACGCTGTATGAAGATGATGGCAAAACCCCCGATGCTTATGAAAAAGGAGAGTATGAAATATTACATTTTAAGAGTGAGGCCAAAAGAAATAAAGTATTCATTACCATAGAGTCCGAAGTAGGAGATAATTATCCAAAAACAGAAAGAGAAATTTTATTCTCGTTCATCAGCAACGGTGATGACAATGTAAAGTCAGTTCGCATTAAAAGTGGCGAATCAGCAAAAATAGAATTTGATTTAAAATAGAAATAGAAACCAAAGTAGCATAAAATGAAAAAAACAATTTTATTAGGAATATTGTTAACAGCCTTCATTAGCTGTAAAGACGACAAAAAAGAACAGGAAACCGCCGAGGTGGCTCAGGCGGAGGAGCTTGCGCCCGTAAGCCCGGCAATGATGGAAAACAGCGTTATTTATGAAGCCAATATCCGTCACTACTCGCCCGAAGGTACTTTTAATGCTTTTACCAAAGATATTCCGCAACTGAAAGAGTTGGGCGTAAAAGTAATATGGCTGATGCCGATTTACCCTATTTCCATGAAAAACAGAAAGGCAACAGGCGACCTTTCTATAGAGGATATTAAAGACCCGAAAGAGAAAGAAAAGTATTTGGGCAGCTACTATGCCATTACTGATTATACTGCCGTGAACCCGGATATGGGCTCGATGGAAGATTTGGATAATCTGGTAAAAACAGCCCATGATAACGGTATGTATGTAATACTGGATTGGGTGCCTAACCACACAGGGTGGGATCATAAATGGATTACCGAGCATCCTGAATATTATTACAAGAATAATAAAGGTGAAGTGACCGACCCAATTAACCCTGCAACGGGCGAAAGCTGGGGCTGGACAGATGTGGCACACTTAAGCTATGAGAGCAAAGCGCTTTATGAGCCTATGAAAAACGAAATGCTTTTTTGGATAAAGGAGCATAATCTTGATGGTTTCCGTTGTGATGTGGCGGATAATGTACCTACTGAGTTTTGGGAATATACCATACCAAAGTTGGAAGAAGTAAAGCCCCTGTTCATGTTAATGGAATCGAACAAGCCTTACCTTTTTAAAGGAATATTTGATATGGGCTACGGTTGGGATTTACACCACATTATGAATGATGTTGCCAAAGGACATAAAACGGTTAAGGATATTGATGCTTATATGGTAAAAAAAGACAGTATGTATGACAAGGGCGATATAATGATGAACTTTACCAGTAATCATGATGAAAATGCATGGAATGACAGCGCAATACAAAGACTTAGGGAGAGCGCAGAGACTTTCGCAGCATTTAGTTATATGGTTCAGGGTATGCCGTTAATCTATACAGGGCAGGAGTATGATGTTGATCGTCGCCTTAAATTCTTTGAAAAAGACAGTATCCCGAAAGAGAAGAAAAAAATGTATGCGGTATATGAAAAGTTGGGTAAACTTAAAAATGAAAATGCAGCCCTTAACGGAGGTGAAAACCCTGCGGCTTACAATCGTATTAAAACATCGGATGATGTAAATATCATTGCTTTTGAAAGAGCGAAAGACGGCAAAAAGGCTTGGTATATAGCCAACCTTTCTAAATCGCCAAAAACGTTTACACTGCCTGTAAACGGTACTTTTACCAATTACATGACGGGAGAGAAAGTAACCCTAAATAAAGAGCAAAAACATCAATTTGCAGCTTGGCAATATTATATACTGACAGAATAATAACAGTTAACCCCCTGTGCTTAGGCATAGGGGTTATTTTTTACTTTTTTTAAACTTTATTTATTAACCAAAACTTTTTTACATGATGAAAAGATTACTTTTTTTAGTAGCGATGCTTGCCTGCACAACTATAACGTTTGCGCAGTTTGACAACATCGGATTATTGGGTGGTTCTACCGTTACAGGTTGGGACTCAGACACAGACATGGTGACTACCGATGGTATTATTTACACATTAAATGATGTGGTAATTACATATCCAGAAAATCCTGAGGAAGTAACTCCGGGAGTTAAATTCAGGAAAGATGATGCCTGGGCAATAAACTGGGGTGGCAGTGGGTTTCCTTCAGGTACAGCATCCCTTGAAGGTCCGAATATTCCTGCCGTTAATGGGACGTATAATGTAACTTTTAATAAAGATACAGGGGTTTATAGTTTTACTGCTCCCGGATTTAGTGAGGTTGCTCTTGTAATAGATGCTATGGATGTCGAAATGTTTACTACCGATGGAGTTACTTATACTGCCAATAATGTAGCACTTGAGGCAGGTAACGTTGCTTTTTCTGTAGATGGTACTACAAGTTGGGGAAGTTCAGGTTTTCCTACAGGTACAGCAGTAGAAGGTCAGCAAATACCTGTTTTGGCTAACAGTTATAACATTTCGTTCAACCTTGATACCAAAGCATACAGTTTTGATTTTGTCGTTATAAGCATGATAGGTGACGGGGTTGTTGATTGGACTACAGATATCGAAATGGCTACAACAGATGGAGAGAATTATACCTATACGCTTACTTCTGCAGGAGGCGAGGGTAAATTCAGGTTGAATTACGACTGGAATCCGGGTTGGGGCAGTACAGATTTTCCATCAGGTATTGGTTCTACAGCCGGCGGTGCGCCAAATATTCCTATTGCTGCAGGAACGTATGATGTAACTTTTAACAGGGTTACAGGTGCATATAACTTTGACGAGGTTACTGCCAGTGTAGCAGATTTTTCAAATAGCAGTATAAAAGTATATCCTAACCCATCAAACACCGTATGGAATTTTGATGCAGGCAGCGTTATTATAAATAATGTTGAAGTTATAGATGTTACCGGTAAAGTGGTATATGCAAACACATTTGCAGCATCTCAGGTTACTGTTAATGCTGATGCTTTGGCGGCGGGTATTTACTTTACAAGAATTTACTCAGGAGCTTCTGTACAAACTATTAAAGTAGTTAAAAAATAAAAAACATAGTTATATCCTGTAAAAGCCCAAGTTTAATGCTTGGGCTTTTTGATTTTAATGATGTTTTCTGATAAAATTTACCTATTCAACAATAAGTTTTTGGGTTAAAGTATCTCTCTCATCAGTTTGAGCAGATATAATATAAATCCCTTTTTCCAAATGGCTTATTGATAGTTCAGCAATATTACTTATACCATCTTTTTTATCTGCTACCATTCTTCCGTCAATACTATATATTGTAATGTTTTTAATAAAACCTTTAGTAAGCTCAACAGTCACTGTTTCTGATGCAGGGTTAGGATAAATAAGCAGCTTTTTTTCTTTAATAATTGCTTCTGTAACAGTACTTTCATCCTCTAACAGGGCGGGTCTTGCTCCGAAAGAAGGTTCAAAAGTACCTTCGCAACGCCCGATAAGGGCATGGTATAATGAACCTGAATCTGCATGAAAACCATCGGTCATAACTACATACTGCCCAGCCATGTATTCCGCATCGGCACCGTTGTTTATTACATTTGAAGCTTTTAAGCTTAAATATGCATGTTCGTGAACAGGCTCTATAGAAGCGGTAAGCGGAGTTGTAATAAGAATATCATTAGCAGTGGCAGTACACAAAATAATACCTGTTACAATAAGGCTATACTGTTGCACATTGCTATACAGCGAGTTTTTGTGGCTTACGGTTATAGTATAAAGCCCTTGGGCACCAGGAACGTCAATACGCTCATAAGGATCTTTTGTATTATCAGCCTGTATAGCTTCGAATGAGGATGTACCGGTATTATAAGTAAGTTTATAAGGATAGTATGTGTTTATACCTTGAGTTATCCTTATATCCAGGTCGTTAATAAGTCTTGCCGATGTAGTATTGGCATTGGCTGCTGTTTGCGGAGAACCCCATTTGTCTGTCCATGATATAGAAGCTTGCAAATCGTTAATGCCATCAGCAGCTACGATAAAAGAATAAGTATCATATTCATTAAGCGTATTTTCTTCGATAATTGTATGGGTACTGTTATATCTCATGGTTTCGGCGGCTCTTTTGGTATTAAGATATCCCCATCCTGAAACAGGGTCGGGACCGTCTTCCAGAAAATCATCAGCTGTATGTAGTACTAACCCTTTTAGAGTAGCGGCACGCATAAATTCGTCATGAAGATCGCGGTTGTACTCCTGTAGCAACAGTAATGAACCTGTTGTGTTTGGAGATGCCATTGATGTCCCTGTTTTTGTGCCATAGTTACTGTCTCCCGTAGAAATTGAAGAATATAAAGTCCATCCGTTTGCAGTTATATCCGGCTTAATTCTTAAATCATTTGTTGGGCCTTGGCTGCTCGATGAAGCTATAGTAGCACTTATAAAATTTCCTTCATCATCAAGAACAGGTTCATGAGCGTTGGCAACAACCAAATTGTTCTTAGTCGTTTTAAAATTTATTAGTTTATCATAACCACTTTCGCCATACATAGGGTTACCATTTGCAGTAGAATTAGCGCCATTGTTGCCTGCAGAAGTAACCATTAAATAATAGGGAGCCTGATACATAATTACGTCCCATACGCGGGACTCCATAGTATAAGCTCCAAATATTGCATCATCAATATTAAGCGGATTACCTAATCCATAAGAGTGATTCGATATGAGCATCCCTCCATTTATAATTGCATCCGTTACTTCTGAGTCGTCGTCATGCCAGTCATAAGTTATTACCTCTGCTTCTGATGCCATTCCTTTGGCACTTGCTACAACCCCTTGGGCGGCTATAGTTCCTGTCACATGGGTTGCATGGTCATTATTAGTCACAATACCTGCGTCGGGCGTATCGCCATAGGAAACCCTGTTTGTAAGTTCCTGATGTGTAGTGCGCACAGCTCCGCCGTCCCATACATAAGCCCGCATTTCAAAGCCGTCAAGCTGCAGTTGCAGGCTGCCTCCCGAATTAAGATGATTAGTTCTCGTGGCAATAACCGCATTAGCATTATCCAGTATAAAATATATTGGGATGCTATCCTGAACTTCCGCTAATTGACTCCACGTTCCATCAGGGTTTTGATATTTTACGGGCCAGCCGTTTAGGGTAGCCTGTTCCAATGCATACTCTCTTTTCGTTACGTTTTCGGTTTTTAATGAGTCTCGTAAAGTTTCTAAACTTGGAATGTCGTAATGGCTCAGTATTCTTGTAATCTCCTGAGATGTTTGAGTGTATCCTGACAGGGAAAAAAGTAAACAGATGTAAAAAGTTAGATGTTTCATTACTTCTCTTTATTTTTTAATTCGGAAACAAATGCTTTTAACTCATCTATTTCTTTTTGTTGCTGTGCTAACTGGTTCAGTTTTTCTTCCTGTACTTTAAGTCTTTTGTTTTGCTCTATAATATACAGGGTAAGCTCTTCAATTTTTTCCTGCTGTATTTTTGCTATTTCGCCAAGGTTAAGTCCGTCACGACTTAATGTCACGGCAGAAGGTACATTAGGCAGATGACCGTTTTCCTGAATAAAACATTCAACTTCTTCAAGAGAGAGCAGCGTATAATTTTCTTCAAATACATAGTCTGCCCAGTTAGAGGGAGATTTTAAATTAACTCTTATTTCTTCTGTTAAGATACCTCCTTTTACAAATAGTTGATAACTGTTTACATTTACCCCGCCGGCAGTAGTAGGGAAAAGATTAGCTTGGTCAGCAAGGGCTTCATTAGTAATACCTACCCTTCCGTTAAAGACTAAGGTGTTTGCAGCAAAGTCGCCTCTGATAAGCGGAGTTTGTGTGCTGGAGTTATCAATAAAAAGCTGGTCGCTATAGGTAGTTCCTGAAAAGCCGGGTCCGCCGCCATATATACTACCTGCATTTTTTCCGATAAAGACATTATTGGAACCATTATTATTACTTCCTGCCCCATAGCCTAAAGCAACATTATATGAACCAGTTGAGGCATATCCCGTAGCAGTAGCCTGTCCGATATATGTGTTGTAAGATCCGGTAGTATTTCCTCCACCTGCACTTGTTCCTATAAATACGTTTTGATATCCTGAAGTATTGCTAAGTCCAACGCCGTAACCACCAACAAATACATTTTGATATCCACTTGTATTGGCAAGTCCGGCACTACCTCCTACAAAAACATTAAGACTTCCATTGCTGTTATACCCTGCATTCTCACCTATAAAGGTGTTTCTCGTGCCACTAGTATTAGAGTATCCTGAATTAGCGCCTATAAAGGTATTATTGGTAGATATAGTGCTTTTTCCAGCATAGTATCCAAAGAAGGTACTCCCGGTATTTCCCATTACCCCTGCATTTAAACCAACGCTGGTAGCATTAGATCCTAAAATGTGGGTTTGAGAATATGCAACAGTGAAAATTCCTGCTGTAAGTAACATAGTAAAAAAATGTTTTGTTTTCATAATAATTGATTATTAGATTGGTTGTTAAAATGTAAAGAAAGATTATTATTCGATAATTAATTTTTTATAAAAAATATTTTCGTTTTTAGTTTCTGTAATTACAATATATACGCCTTTTGCCAGCAGCTTACATCTACAGTACACTTTTTGCTTGCGTCTTTTTTTGTGAGTATATCCTTTCAATATGTTCCATTGGCAGTTTAATAATAGATAGAATAGAAGTTTTTAGCCCTAATTAATTCGCTAATGCTATATTTATTTTCGATAATAAGCATTAGTCTAAGTGATTCGGATTTTTCTTTATCGGCTTGTTTCTTTAGTCGGTCTGCAAGGCGTTTTAAATACTCCCGGTTGTAGGTTTAGGCAATTTTTGCTTTTTCTGCAACTGTTTGCGATAAACAGATGATTCCGGAAAATAATATTTCCGACCATAAAAGGTGTAGTTTCATTGTAATTAGTTGGTTATATTGGTTTTATAAAATTAAACTTTTTTTAAATATGAATGTTAAACAATTAAAAAAATAATTACATAATGAAGTTTATCTTTGTGAAAAACCAAAGAATGTCAGAAATGCTTAAAATAGGCCATCGCGGTGCAAAAGGGCATATAGCCGAAAACACATTGGCATCATTTGAAAAAGCACTTGATTTGGGTGCTAAGGCAGTGGAGCTGGATGTGCATGTATGCGCTACAGGCGAACTTGTCGTATTCCACGATTTTACGGTGGACAGGACTACCAATGGCAGTGGAGAAGTACATCAACTATCGCTTGCAGAGCTGAAAGCCTTACAAGTGGAAGACCAATATACCATAGCTACACTGGAGGAAGTGTTAGCATTTTTGCAGGGCAGATGTTTTATTAATATAGAAATGAAAGGCAGGCATACAGCAAAGCCTCTTGCCGAGTTATTAGAAAAATATACAGAAGATAAACGTTTTGCATATAACGATATTATAGTTTCCAGCTTTCAGTATGAAGAGTTGAAACAGATGAGCCAACTAAACCCCGATGTGCCTCTTGGCATACTTACCCAGGCCAGTGTGGCACAGGCATGGGAATGGGCTGTGGAGTTTTCGGCAAAAGCCATACACCCGCATTATTCCCTGCTTACCGAAACCAATGTAGAGCATGCCCGCGAGGCAGGATTTAAAATTTATACCTGGACGGTAAACGAACCTGAAGATATAGCCCGCGTGAAAAGTTATGGCGTTGATGGCATTATATCTGATTATCCCGAACGGTTATGAGCAAGAGTTTTGATGTAATAATAGCAGGAGGCGGGGCAGCAGGTTTTTTTACCGCTATTAATATTGCCGAGGCTAACCCCGATATAAAAATTGCCATATTAGAGCGCGGTAAAGAGGTGCTTAGCAAAGTCCGCATATCCGGTGGAGGGCGTTGTAATGTTACTCATGCCTGTTTTATTCCGAATGATTTAGTAAAGTTTTATCCGCGAGGCGAAAAAGAACTGCGAGGACCTTTTAACCGCTTTTGCAGTGGCGATACTATCGAGTGGTTTGAGCGACATGGTGTGGAATTGAAAATAGAAGAAGACGGGCGGATGTTTCCTGTTACAGATAGCTCGCAAACCATTATAGATTGTTTTCAGGAGGCCGTAAAAAAGTTACGAATACAAGTTGTAACAGGGCAGAGTATACAAACTGTTTATAAGGCGAAAGAGCACTGGAAAATAGAAACCCAAAACGAAAATTATGTGTGCGAAACGCTTGTAATGGCTACGGGCAGTAACCCAAAAATGTGGCAAATGATGGAGGAATTAGGGCATACTATAGTGCCGCCTGTACCTTCGTTATTCACTTTTAATATAAAAGACAGCAGGATAAAAGACCTGATGGGAGTTTCGGCACATACATCTGTTAAAGTAAAAGGCAGTAAGCTGGAAGCTTCGGATCCCTTATTAATAACTCATTGGGGGATGAGCGGTCCCGGCATACTGCGCCTTTCGGCTTGGGGAGCGCGGGAGCTTGCCGAAAAAAATTATCAGTTTACTTTACAGGTTAACTGGCTTAATGATGTTACTGTTGACGAGTGTATTGATACTTTGAAAGACTTAAAACAGGAACAGGCTAAAAAGCTTGTGGCTAAAAAATCGCCTTTTGATTTTCCTAACCGATTATGGGAAAATCTTGTTGCTGCTTCCGGAATTAATGATACCATACGATGGGCAGACCTTTCGGGGAAGCAGCTTAATGAGCTTGCCAATCAGTTAGTATGCGGAGAATTTCAGGTAAACGGAAAAAGCACATTTAAAGAAGAGTTTGTTACCGCAGGCGGTATTGAGCTTAAAGAAGTGAATTTTAAAACTATGGAAAGCAAAATCGTCGAAGATTTATACTTTGCGGGCGAAATACTCAATATAGATGCTATTACCGGAGGTTTTAACTTTCAAAATGCCTGGACGGGAGGTTTTATAGTGGCTGAGTCTGTAATTAGCAAAAAATAAAAATTTTAACGCAACTTTTTTGAATTTTTAGCATCTATATCATAAACTAACAAATCAAAAAAAGTGCATTATGAAAAAAATTATTTTATTACTCGGTCTGGCATTGTCTTTCATGGCATGTTCTGACGACTCAGGAAGCCCTCTGCAAAACGAAACACAGAACAAAGTATTACTACTCAAGGTAGATTTGGAAACCAATGTATTTGAAGGCGGTAAAGAACTGGTTTTTCCGGATGCCGATGGTTTTACCCTGACTACTGACTACAATTCGCCAGGCGATTTTGGGGATATAACGTTAAAATACGAACAGGTTAATGATACCATTTTTGCCGGTACTATTGTTTGGAACGGAACGGGACAAATGACCTACCCCGAAGCGCTTAATGGTACTGATGCTTTTGCAACAGTGGCAGAACCTGCTGTTATGCCGACAGCCGAAGATTTTGAGTTGGTAGAGTATGATGAGTATAGTTATTATCCTGAAGAAATAGACTACGATGCTATTTGGGACGCTATTGATAACCTGCAACTTGTAAAAGAATACCGCAAGGAAAACCCTGATGCAAAAGTGAATTTATTTTTATACACTCCGAGTGTAGGAATAGGTAATCCTGCAGAATGGGACTGGTATGTAATATTAAAAAATTAGTTATTTACTAATTGATACGTTTAGGATAGTGTTATATGTTTGAGTCAGCCCCAATATTGGGGCTGCCTTTTTTACAATTCAATTTTAAATGTAAAAATTACTTTGTGTTAAAATAAAATCCCTGACGCAACTGTTTTACATATATAGTATCTATTATATATGGAATGACGAATTAAAAAGATTGCTTATGAAAAATTTAATTTTATTATTGAGTTACTGGATTTACCTTGACTTTAAAGACCTTGCCGCCACAATAAAAAAAATGTATTATAAAAAATGGAAACGCGAGCAAAGTACTATTGCTTAAAACGGACTTGTTTATAAAAACACACGCTACCTGTTTAACCACCATATACACGTATTGAGCACCATTGCAAATGACACCCAAAGCAAGTAGGGGATAAACAGGTAGCCTGCTGTTTTACTTACTTTATTAAACTGTATAAAGGTTTCGTATATCATCAGCCAAAGCAGGGCTATTTCGATAAGTGCCAAGAGCGGGTTGTGCAACCCGAAAAACAAGTACGACCACAATGCGTTTAGCCCAAGCTGTATGGCAAAGAAAGAAAGCCCTTTTTTAACCACCTCTTTTTGGTCGTCAATTTTTGCCCATACCAGTCCTGCCGCAACACCTATCATTACATACAATAAGCCCCACACAGGGGCAAACAACCAGTTGGGTGGATTGAATGACGGTTTTTCTAGAGTAGGATACCACGTTGTTACGCTTTCGCGGGTTACTTCGCCCGACAGGTAGCCTACCGCAACGCAGGTAACTACCATGATAACGATTTTCAGAATACGATGCATTATTTACTTTTTACCAAAATTACTAAACTAAATACTCATGTATTCACAAAAAACTATATTTGCATAAATTTTAAGATATGCTTTCCGAAAAGGTTTTTATCCCTACAGGTTATACTCATACCGCTGATAAAGGAAGTTTTGAATGGAGCGCACCCAGTAACATTGCATTGGTAAAATACTGGGGTAAAAAGGAAAACCAAATCCCTGCAAACCCATCTGTTAGCTTTACACTGAATAACTGTAAGACCATTACAAAACTTGCTTTTGAAAAAAAGGATAACAGCCAAAACTTTTCTTTCGATTTGTTTTTTGAAGGGCAGCCTAAAGAAAGTTTCCGCCCTAAAATCGAAAAGTTTTTAGAGCGAATAGTTATTTACTTGCCTTTTTTGAAAGAGTATCATTTTACGATAGATACCCAAAACACCTTTCCGCACAGTTCCGGTATAGCGTCATCCGCTTCGGGCATGGCAGCGTTGGCTATGAACTTTATGAGCCTCGAAAGGCTGCTTAACCCTGAAATGACCGATGATTATTTTTATAAAAAAGCATCTTTCCTGGCAAGGCTGGGTAGTGGCAGCGCGTGCAGGAGTGTGAAAGGTAATATTGTGGTTTGGGGAGAGCATAATGATTTTTCCGAAAGTTCCAATCTGTACGGGATTACTTTTCCATATATGATACATGAAAACTTTACCAATTATCAAGATACTATTTTACTGGTAGATAAGGGCGAAAAACAGGTTTCCAGCACTGTGGGGCACGATCTTATGCACGGGCATCCGTTTGCACAGCAACGTTTTGCACAGGCACATGATAATTTGTCTAAAATAAAAGAAGCCTTAATCAATGGCGATACGACAACATTTATAGCGGTAGTAGAGAGTGAGGCGCTAACGCTGCATGCCATGATGATGACATCTATGCCCTATTTTATATTGATGAAACCCAACACGCTCGAAATTATAAACAAGATATGGACATACAGGGCAGCTACGGGGATACCGGTTTGTTTTACGCTCGATGCGGGTGCTAATGTGCATGTGCTGTATCCCGAAAATGCAAAAGATAAAGTTTTGGAATTTATTAAGAATGAATTAGTTGCATTCTGTCAAAACAGTCAGTACATTTGCGATATAATCGGAACAGGAGCAACAAAATATTAAATTTTAGTATATCCTGTTTTTTGATTATCTTTAATAAAAATTATCCTCAATGAAAGGACCCTTGTTTTACTCAAAAATACTACTCTTCGGAGAGTACGGAATTATTAAGGATTCCAAAGGATTATCTATTCCGTATAACTTTTATAACGGTGCGCTTAAGAGAGATGTTAACACATCTGAAGAAGCAATAAAATCAAATGCCAATTTAAAACGTTTTGTAAGTTATCTTGAAACATTGCAAAACGAACAACCTGAACTGGTAACTTTTGATCTTAACGCTCTAAATCAGCATATAGAAGAGGGTATGTACTTCGATTCTACCATTCCGCAAGGATATGGGGTAGGCAGTAGCGGTGCGCTTGTGGCCGCTATATACGACCGCTATGCCAATAACAAAATAACAGTTCTTGAAAACCTTACCCGCGAAAAACTGTTGGAGCTTAAAAAGATATTTGCTCAAATGGAATCGTTTTTCCATGGTAAAAGTTCAGGGCTCGACCCGCTTAACAGTTACCTGAGTATTCCTATTCTTATCAACTCGCAGGATAATATAGAGGCTACGGGCATACCAAGCCAGATAGCCGATGGTAAGGGCGCGGTGTTTTTGCTGGATAGTGGTATTGTGGGCGAAACTGCCCCTATGGTATCTATATTTATGGAAAACCTGAAAGAGCAAGGTTTCCGGGATATGCTTAAAAAACAATTTGTAAAATATACCGATGCTTGTGTAGATAACTTTTTGCATGGCGATTTCAAATCATTATTTGCGAATACCAAAAAATTATCTAAAGTTGTGTTGAACAACTTTAAGCCAATGATACCGGAACAGTTCCATGAGCTGTGGCAAAAAGGTATCGAAACGAACGATTACTACCTGAAACTTTGCGGTTCCGGCGGTGGCGGTTACATACTGGGCTTTACCCAAGATATCCAAAAGGCAAAAGAGGCATTAAAAGGGCATAAACTGGAAGTGGTTTATCAGTTTTAAGAGCCTGTGAATAGTATTACCGAAATATTAAATATTTTACTGAAGTCCATTTTTGTGGGCTTCGGTTTTGTTATACCCGTACTTGTTTTAATAAAAACAAAAAGAGAACAGTGGGTTTTGCTAAAAGAAACTTTTATGGTAACAGCTATAAAACTATTGTTGTTTTCGGGTATAATCTATTTTATACTTGCTGCAAAAGACGCTTATTTTTTGTACTTTAACGGGACATCGTATGAGCATTTTAATGTGCAGTATAAAGACTACCTGTTTTACCTGCTTTTTCAGCCATTCATCTACTTATTGTTATCTCAGGTATTCTGGATAAAAAAGTTGCGTACTAATAAGGCTGCTCTTATAACTTTTTCCGTATTACTGCTCATTGTGCCTTCGCAATGGTTGTTCAGTATGGTTACTGCTTTTCATAAGGATTACTTTCCCGGATCTGTATCTGAAAGTATTCTCACTACTGTTTTACAGGTGGCTTTAAATATTGTAGTATTTATTTTTATAAATATTACAATAATGATGACAAAGGGGGAGTTAAAGCATAAAACAAACTAAAACTATGGCATCAAGGAAAACACGATTAACCTTTATGAAGGTGCTAAGCCTGTTTTCTGTAGTGCGTGGCTATAATATTCCCGTTATTGCCTTAGCACAATACCTCTCGGCTATATTTATATTAGATAAAGAGAGCAGGGCTTTGGATGTTATATTGGATATTAATCTGTTTATCATAGTGCTTGCCTCATCGCTAACCATTGCTTCGGGTTATATTATTAATAACTTTTATGATGCCCAGAAAGACCTTATCAATCGCCCTAAAAAATCGATGCTCGACAGGCTGGTAAGCCAGAAAACAAAACTACAGGTTTATTTTTCGCTCAACCTGATAGTAACACTACTCGCTTTTTTAATTTCATGGCGGGCGGTGTTGTTCTTTTCAGCTTATATTTTCCTGATATGGTTTTATTCGCACAAGCTCAAGAAGTATCCGGTTGTAGGCAATCTTACTGCTGCATTCCTTGCCGTACTTCCCTTTTTTGGGATACTCATGTATTTCAAGAATTTTTATGAAGTTATTTTTGCCCATGCTACCTTTTTATACCTGCTTATCCTAACCCGTGAACTGATTAAGGATCTTGAGAACCTTACCGGCGACCTTGCCAACAATTATCGCACAATACCTGTAATGTTTGGCGAAAAAGTTTCTAAACAGATTATTACCCTGCTTACGTTTTTTACGCTCATACCTGTTTATCTGCTTATTGATGTGTATGATGTGGGCTACATGGATATTTACTTTTATACCGGTATGATTGTTATAATATATTTCCTGATACAGCTATGGAAAGCCGAAACCCAACGGCAATATTTGCAATTGCACAATATACTGAAATTGCTTATTGTAACAGGTGTATTTTCCATAGTGCTCATAGAGCCTTCAGTATTAGTACATGGCAGGAAACTATTATCGGTTATTTAATACTATCTTTGCAAAAATTATAATAGCAGATGAGTAACAATAGCAGCAGAGGAAATACCTCAGGCAGAGGAGGTAATGACAGAAAGAAACCGGGAAGACCTAAAGGAACTGGAAGTAACAGCACACGCAGACCGGCGGCAAGTAAACCGCTGCAAGGCAAGAAACCTTTTGTAAAAAAAGAGGCTGCACCCGCACCTAAACCTAAAGCGCCTTCTAATCCTGATGAGTTGCGACTTAATAAATATATTGCCAACTCAGGCATGTGTTCGCGCAGAGATGCCGATATCTATATACAATCAGGAAATGTAAAGGTAAACGGAGAGGTAATAACCGAAATGGGTCATAAAGTAAAGCTTACCGATAAGGTGGAGTTTGACGGGGCTACCATAATGCCCGAAAAGAAAGAATACCTGTTACTGAACAAGCCAAAGAATTTTAGTACGGCAGGGGATGAAGAAAGAGATTTGCGAAATGTTATGGAGCTTGTGCGAAGTGCTACCAAAGCAAAGCTGCAACCCATAGGCAGGATGGATAAAAACACAACCGGGCTTTTGATATTTACTAACGATGCCGATATGATTCGTAAGTTTTCGTTACCAAACCAAAAGTCGTTCAAAATATATCAGGTGTCATTAGACAGAAACCTGAAGTTTGAAGACTTGGAAAAAATGAGTCAGGGTGTAACCCTTGACGGACACCGACTGTTTATAGATGAGGTAAGTTATATTGAGAACGAACCTAAAACAGAAATAGGCATAAAACTCCGCACACAAAATGTAAGAGTAGTGCGCGCTATTTTTGAAAGCTTTAAATATGATGTGATAAAGGTAGATCGCGTTTCCTATGCGGGGCTTACCAAGAAAAATCTGCCACGTGGCAACTGGCGCTTTTTAACCGAACAAGAGGTTATCAACCTAAAAAATATATAACACAAAAAGGGGCTGTATCAAAAGTGCTTAAACAAGCATTTTTGTCATTCTGACGAAGGAAGAATCTCTTGTTTATCAAACAATTGAGATTCTTCACTCCATTGCATTGCGCTCAGAATGACACTTTTGAGACAACTCCTTTTTTTTGGTTTAAGCATTCAAAGCCTCTACCTGAATGTCATTATCATTAAGCATATCTTTCAGCATATTTTCTATACCGCTTTTTAAGGTAAAGGTAGAGGAGGGGCATCCACTGCAAGCTCCTTGCAATATTACCTTTACACGTTTTTCTTTTTCGTCATACGAATCAAAGGCAATGTTGCCTCCATCGCCGGCTACTGCGGGTTTTACATATTCTTCCAGTATATTTATAATACGTTGTGACGTTACATCAAGAGTATCAAAATAAGCCTCTTTCTGCTTTTCAGCTTCAGGTGTTTGCTGTATAAGCGATTCGTCTATTACGGTATTGCCTTCTTCAATAAACTTCTTTATAAATGCTCGTATTTCGGAAGTTATATCATTCCATTCCGCAACGCTGTACTTAGAAACCGAAATGTAATTTTCGTCTATAAAAACTTCTTTTACAAAAGGTAGTTTAAACAGCTCGCGTGCCAGTGGCGAAGCGGCTGTTTCATCAATGTTTTTAAACTCGGCAGGAACTTTGGTAAGCAGCTTGTTATAAACAAATTTCATTACCGCAGGGTTAGGCGTGCTTTCTACATATATAGTTACAGGCAGTTTTTTCTTTACTTCGGTGTCTTCGGTAATTATAATCCCTCCGTTGTTTACAAACTCCTCTATTTGTTCGGCAACATCTTCCTGTACATCCTCCCATTCTACAATGGAGTACTTTTCGATACCTATAAAATTACCCGATATATATACCGATTTTACGAATGGTAAATAGAATAATTGCTTTGCCAAAGGCGAGTTTGCCGTATCGTCAATGTTTTTATATTCATAATTATTTCCCTTAGCAATAAAGTTACTAAACTCAAATTTCACTATTGCAGGGTTTTGCGTAGGGCGTATGTTGATTTTTTCCATGGATATTATTTTTCCACAAAATTAAGCTAAAAAAAATCTAAATCGAAGGTAGGGATATTGTATATTCAGTTGTTATTATAGATAAAAAAGTTATTATTTTTAAAAATTACGAAAGAATTTGTGATTTTTCTGAAATTAACATCTAAAGTGTTGCCGAATATTTATATTTGAGGTTCTGTATATATAACTTTTATTTAATAAAATTTTATTTTTGTATTAAACATTTGTACATTAAAAATTCGCTATATGAAAAAATTACTACTAACACTACTATTGGTTTTGGGAGCAATAGGACTGCGAGCGCAGTCTGAAATTGTTGTTTTCAATACTAATCCGGATTATGAATATACTGCGGGTCAAACCCTTACATTCTCCGTAATGGTAACCAATAATGGTCCTGACCCTGCGCAAAATGTAAATGTCTTTTATCCTATACCCCCAGGTATAGTGATTACCGCCGGCATTACACGCTTTTGGTGGGAAGGTACTAACGGCTCTACAGGTACAAATGTAGCCTTAAACAATACTATTCCTGTATTAGGAGTAAATGAAACGGTTACTTATACCATAAATATAAAAATACCGGGAAGTTTTGGTAATAACAATACCCTTCCTGAAATAGAAGTTACTTACAATACCCAATCAGATATTGAAATAATGATTTCTGATAATCAGGATAATTATATACTGGGAGGTCAGTCTGTTTATGCCATAACTGTAGTAAACAACGGACCTGAAGTAGCATCTGAAATAAATGTATTGAATGCTATTCCATCCGGAATAACATCTTTTTCATGGACAGGAAGTAACGGTAGTTCAGGTACAAACGTCAATCTTTCGAATAGTTTAGAAAACCTGCCCATAGGTCAGGTAGTAACCTATACCGTAACGCTGGATGTACCTGCCTTTTATACAGGGTCACTTACCAGCACAGTAAGTGCCACAGGTTCTTATACAGATCCTAATCCGGCATGTACAACATGTACCGATACAGACTTACCGCCGGTGGCAAATGTGGTAGTGGTAAATACTAACAACCAACAATATTACACTCCGGGTACACAATCTGTTTATACCCTTACAGTAAGTAACGTTGGGCCTCAAACAGCTAATAATATAATAGTAAGTAATGTTATGCCGGCAGGTATAACATCTTTTTCATGGACGGGCGATAATGGTTCATCAGGTACAGGCGATTTATCTGATGTTATCAGTACACTCGCTGTCGGTGAAATAGTAACTTATACTATTACGCTTGATGTACCTGTAGCTTATACAGGCAATCTTGTTAGCGAAGCCTCTGTAACAACAGGCAGTACAGATCCTGACGTTTCTTGTCCGCAATGTACGGATGTTGATACTTCTTCGGTTGTAGCGGATATTGAAACAATAGTTACTAACGGACAAGGAACTTATACCGCAGGTTCAACGCCTGTATATACAGTTACAGTTACAAATAATGGTCCTGCTACGGCAGACAACGTTACAGTAGATGTTGCCATCCCTGCGGGTATAACATCCTTTTCATGGACGGGTGATAATGGTTCATCAGGTACAGATGTAGCTTTGCAGGATGTTATAGCTACTATGGCAGCAGGAGAAAGTGTGGTTTATACCATTACACTTGATGTGCCTGTTGCTTATAACGACCCTTCGTTAACAGTACAAGCTGTTGTAACCAGTAATACGGATGATCCTGATACTGCCTGCGTACAGTGTAGTGACACCGATTACAGCCCGGGAACCGAAGCGGACTTGGTTGTTACAAATACAGATAGCCAGGCTACCTATACAGCAGCGACTGAAGTGATATATCTGGTAACAGTAACTAATAATGGTCCCGCAACAGCACAAAATGTTCATGTGGTATATGATATACCGAATGGAATATCAGAATATTCATGGACAGCAAGTAATGGTGTTGACGGAGACAATGTGCCGCTTGACGTGATAACGCCTACCCTTAACTCAGGGGAGAGTATTATTTATTCAGTTACCCTTGTTGTTCCTGATAGCTTTAGTGGCAATCTTGTAACCGAGGCTGTAGTAACAAGCGATAACGACCCTGATACTTCATGTACAGATTGTACAGATATTGATACCCAAGAACTTTCGGCTGATATTGTTGTGGTTAATACCAATAATCAGGAGGTTTATACCGAAGGAACAACAGCAACATATACCGTTACTGTTACTAATAACGGTCCTACAGAAGCTCAAAACGTGGTGGTACAAAATGCTATCCCTACCGACATAACATCTTTTTCTTGGACAGGAAGCAACGGTTCATCAGGCACAGATGTTGCTTTGGATGATACCATCCCTACACTTGCCGTTGGCGAAACAGTTACCTATACCATCAGCCTTGATGTTCCTGTAGGATATACAGATGTACTGACAAGTGAAACAACAGTTACATCAGACACTACCGATCCTGATACTACTTGTGACGAATGTATTGATACGGATTACAGTGCAACAGCAGATGCCGATCTTTTAATAACAAAAACACTGGCATCAGGCGATACCTACACTGCAGGAGCAGATGCTGTATATACCATAACAGTTACAAACCAAGGACCGGGCGCAGCAACCAATGTTACGGTTCAGGATATAGTTCCTGCCGGACTTACGGCTGCCGATGCAACCTGGTATGGTAATGGTACAACCGGCACCGGCGACCTTAACGATGTGATAGCTACAATGCTGCCTAATACCACAGTAACCTATCAGTTTACTATACCTGTGCCAAGCAACTTTGACCAGACTACTGATATAGTTAATGAAGTAACAGTAACAAGTGATACAACAGACCCTACACCTGATTGCCCTGATTGTACCCATACTGCTACACCAAATCCACAGGCAAATCTTGTTACATTAAAAACAGATGGTCAGGATACATTCATTTTAGGACAAAATGTAGTATATACTATAACAGTTACAAATCCGGGTCCGAGTGATGCCTACAACGTAGTTGTATATGACCCTATCCCGTATGATATTGAAATATTGTTTTGGCAAGGAGAAGGTACCAGTGGCGAGGGAGAACTACTTACCTCAGTACCGGTACTTCCTGCAGGAGAAACATTAGAATATATAGTTACCATTGTTGTGCCTGAGGATTATGATGACACTGTTGATTTAGTAAACACAGTAACAGTAGAAAGTGATACGCCGGATCCTGTGCCAGGATGCACAACGTGTACCGATACTAATGAGCTGGCAGAAGATTTTGTTACTGTAGATAAATATGCTTATACTGTAGAAGAACTGGTAGAAGATATCCTTATAGAAGCAGAATGTGTGGATGTTTCTAACATCACATGGTCGGCAGGAAATATTGGTGGAAACTTTGGTATAGGCTATTTTGAAGGAAATAACTCCAATTTCCCAATACAAGACGGTATCATCTTACGTTGTGGTAATGCCGAGCTTAGTGAAGGAAAATATAATGCACCCGTTACATCATCTGTAGCATCAGGTATAGGGGACGCAGAGCTGTTAGCAGTAAGCCAGGCAAACGGTAATTTTGGTACAATTAATGACGTAACTTACCTACAGTTTAACTTCGTGCCGCTTACGGACACCATGAGTTTTGATTTCCTTTTTGCTTCTAATGAGTACGGTACATACCAGTGTGGATTTAGTGATGTATTTGCATTCCTGCTGACCGATTTAACTGATGGTAGTGTTACCAACGTTAACCTTGCCGTTATACCGGGTACTACTATACCGGTATCAGTAACCAACATTAGGAACTCATTATATAATGCCGGTTGCCCTTCGGCAAATGTTACTTACTTTGGTCAGTACAACCCTGCAAACCCTGCAAACTCAGCTATTAATATGTTGGGACAAACAGTAGTAATGACAGCATCATCAGATGTTGTTGCAGGACATACCTATAAAATAAAACTGGCAATAGGCGATTATAACGATACTGCTTTTGACTCTGCCGTATTTATTGCAGCAGGTAGTTTTGATATCGGTCAGCCGGAGTTACCTGAAGATTTAACACTCGTTAGCGGAACAGCACTTTGCGAAGGCGATGAATATGAACTAAGTGTAGCTTCAGAAAATCCAAACTTTATATACCAATGGCAGTACGAAGGAGAAACCATCCTTGATGATGAGAATAACCCTGTAGATGCAACTTCTATTACAGTTACAGAAGCCGGAAGATATACAGTGTTGGCATCTTTCGTTTCAGATCCTGATTGCCAGCTTACAGACGAAATATTAGTAGAAGTAATACCTGAAGTGGAATACAATGAACCGGCAGACCTATTATTCTTTTCTAACGGTATAGACCCTGTCTTGTTTGACCTTACAGAAAATGACGAACTGGTACTTAGTGGAGTGCCAAACTCAGAATTCTACTACATGCAATATTTTGACTCTCCTGAAGGATTAGGTACAGACGAAGCCATAGCCATATTTCCTCCGTATGAATATCCGGGTACAGATGGTCAAACCATATATGCCACAATAAACAATGATGCAAGTTACTGTGTTACTATAACCTCTTTCGAGCTTTATGTACTTACACAACCACAGGACATATTTTTGTGTAAAGCAGCACCGCACGACTCACAGGAAACATTTAACCTTGTAGCGGAAAACAGTAACATACTAAGTACATTATTAGACCCTGCCGAATATACAGTTACTTATCACGAAACCCTTATAGGAGCACAAGACGGAAGCGAGTTTATTGCCGATCCTTCAAACTATACTACAACTCCGATAAATTTTGTAAATAACACACAAACACTATATGTAAGGGTTCAGGATAACAATGATCCTGATGCATTTGCCATAACACCATTCGATATTATAGTGTCGTTCATGCCTACTATGGTAGATTTGGAACCAGTTTCTATTTGTGAATTAGAAGATCCTGATGATATAGCTACTTTCGACCTAACAGATCAGGTAACCGAAATAACAAATGCATCGCCAAATCTTGATTTGTTAATTACAATGCACCCAACACAAGCGGATGCGGAAGCAAATGTTAACCCGCTCACTTATCCTATATACGATACAGATGAAACTCAAAACCAAACAGTTTATTTCAGGGTAATACAAGATAACGCTCCGGATCAAACCTGTATTACATACATCCCGTTAGAGCTTATAGTAAATCCCGCTCCAACGCCTGTTAATCCCGGCAATATACAATTATGTGATACCGATAATAGTGGCGATCAACTATTTGACTTAACATCTTTAGACGGTGCTGTTCTTGACGGATCAGACCCTAATGATTATATAGTAGATTATTATTTAACACTTGAAAACGCGGAAGATGATGCAAACGAAATCACCAATCCGGAAACCTACATTGCTGCTACAGGAACAACAACACTATATGTGCGTTTAACCAATGCCCTTAACCCTGAATGTTACGGTATTACCTCTTTTGATATTACCATAACCCCGACACCTGTAGTTGAAGTTCCCGCGGACGCATCTGCCTGTGCAGCAGACGATTACATACTTCCGTTATTACCTGTGGGTAACTACTATACAGGTTCTGGCGGTACCGGAACAATGTTGTCCGAAGGAAGCGTTATAACAAGTACTCAAGTAATATATGTATATGCCGAATCAGGTACTATACCAAATAACTGTACTGATGAAGGCAGTTTTACAGTAACAATATTCCAAGAACCCGCAGTCCCTTCTATTTCGGACTACGAGCAATGCGACTACACCGGTAATACGGGAGAAGAAGAATTCGATCTGACCACCAAAGACCAGGAAGTCACCCAAGGCGATCCCGATGTAATAGCCCAGTACTACCCAACCCAGGAAGACGCCCAGGCAGACACCAACCCCATCACCAATCCGGGCACCTACACCAACAGCGGCACCCCCCAAACCATTTGGGCCGCCGCCATCAACACCTTCGGATGCCGCAGCGTGAGCAGCTTCAATCTCATCGTTCACCCACTACCCGAAACCAACCCCGCCCTGGAGCCCTTCTACGCCTGTGAAGAAATCCCCGGCGAAGGTCAGTTCGACACCATTGAGATAGACGCCCAGATCACCCTTGGCGCCTCCGGATACACCATCAGCTACTACGACAACCCAACCTCAGCCCAAGCCGGCTCAGACGACTATATCACCACCCCGTTCACCGCGCCCACAAGCACCATCTATGCCCGTGTAGCCGATGAACTAACCGGATGCTACACCATCGTACCCGTAGAACTCCAAGTCATCCCGGCACCCATAGCCCCCGAGCAAGCCCCGCTGGAAGAATGCGACTTCAACAACGACAACGTAGCCACCTTCAACCTTGACCCCGTACTGCAAAACATCAGCAATACCCTGGGCAATGTCAATGTCACCATCCACGAAACCCAGGACGACGCCACCTACTCGGCCAACCCCATACCCAACACCGGCAACTACACCAACGTAGAAGCCCTGAGCAGTAACGGCATCCAAACCCTGTACATCCGCGTACAATCCACCCAAACCCAGTGTTTCGATATCGTTACCCTGCAACTCATCGTACACCCCGTACCCGTAGCCGCCATACCCCAGGACTACGCCCTGTGCGATAACGGCACCAACGATACCGACGGCATCGCCACCTTCGACCTTACAACAAAAGACGAAGAAGTACTCAATGGCATGAATCCCGCACAATACAGCGTAAGCTACTACCAAACCATGGCAAGTGCCCAACTGGGACTCACCCCGATAAACACCCCGGCCAACTACAGCAGCCCCAGCGCCACTATCTACGTACGCGTAACCAACAACGCCACCGGCTGTTACGACATCGTGCCGCTGGAACTCATTGTCAACCCGCTGCCCGTAGTCAACAACCCCGCACCCTACACCCTGTGCGACATCAACAACCCGGGCGATGAACAAGA
>NZ_SKBP01000014.1 GCF_004634195.1 Flavobacterium salilacus subsp. salilacus | reverse complement strand
TGTGTTTACTGTGGCTGCTCCGGTGGAACCGCCGTTACAGGCGATGTTGGTTTGGGATGCAGGCGTAAGGTTTAACGCTGTAGGTTGGGTTATAGTAAAGTTTACTGAGGCGGTACAGCCGTTGGCATCGGTTACGGTACAGGTCCATGTGCCTGCGGTAAGTCCTGATACGGATGTAGTGCCATCACCTGTCGGGTTACCCGGTGTCCAATCGTAGGTATAGCCTGGTGTTCCTCCGGTGGCTGTGTTTACTGTGGCTGCTCCTGTTGCACCGCCGTTACAGGCGATGTTGGTTTGGGAGGCCGGTGTAAGGTTTAATGTTGTAGGTTGGGTTACGGTAAAGTTTACTGAGGCGGTACAGCCGTTGGCATCGGTTACGGTACAGGTCCATGTGCCTGCACTAAGTCCTGATACGGATGTGGTACCGTCGCCTGTTGGGTTGCCCGGTGTCCAGTTGTAGGTATATCCTCCGGCTCCGCCGGTGGCTGTGTTTACTGTGGCTGCTCCTGTTGCACCGCCGTTACAGGCGATGTTGGTTTGGGAGGCCGGTGTAAGGTTTAACGTTGTAGGTTGGGTTACGGTAAAGGTATCTGTATAGGTATCAATAAGTACCGAGCCTGCATCGTATATATTTACTGTAAGATCGTAAGATCCTGCTGTAAGACCGGAAAACGTTTGTGTAGCGGTAGCGCTTGTGTTACTATCTACGGGATTTCCTCCTGATGTAAGTATGTATTCGTAAGAATCTGCGGTAGCGGAAACTGAAATAGCTACTGAACCATCTGATTCTGCATTGCAACTTACATTTGTTACTGTTGCAGATAATGGTGTAACTGCTCCGAGCGCAAAAACATCATTGGCAGAAATATTAATGCTATTACTGGTTACTGAACCGTTTGCAACGGTTCCTGTACCCATAGTTCCTTGGTTTAGCCATTCGCCTCCTGTTTTGTGAGCTACTCTTTGCAGGCTTAAGCCTGTAACTGCAGGGTTGTTATAATCATCCCAATAAACAGTTACTGTTCCTGATGCCATACCCCCGAATGTGGTGAGCAACCATGCTTCTTGGTCGTTATAGCTAATTAGCGGATTTGTATCTGATCCGGTAGTGGCAAAGGTTGCCGCGCCGGCATCGGCTGCTATATATTGTGCTATTACACCGCTTGTATTTGTAGCAAGGTTTGCATTAATTTTCTGTAACCTTGTGCCGTCTCCTACGGGAAAATCAAAACTTCCTGTATTTTGTACTGCTACGTATCCGTTAACATGTGAGGCATCGGATGCTCCTGTGTATGAGGAACCGGTTGCAAACCCTAATATGCCAGACATACCGGATGATGTAATGATACCATCTGTAAAGGTTACTGTATTATCTACAGCGATAAAGTTGGTAAGGTTAAAACCTGCTGCATTGTTGAATGTCAGGTTATTGAGTTGCAGTGATTCAGACCCTCCTATGGTTTGGGTGGCTGTTCCTTTTAGTATCAATGTTCCGGAGTAGGAGTTTCCATCAATCTCGTCGTTATTAGTAACGTCGCCTGTAACTTCTATGGTTCCCATGTTTGTTAGTTTTCCATCGGTGGTTAATGCTCCATCAACATAAACCAAACCGCTGTTAGAAACAACAAAGTTATCAGAACCTCCATCGGAAACATAGAGCTGTGCATGTGCCGAAAGCCCTGTAAGGGCAATCATCAGCAGCAATATTATTCTTTTGTATGTTTTCATTTAGTTCTATTATTAAATTAATTCTCCTTCTTTGATGTGGTAAGGAGTGTTTAAAAACTTTTATGTTTTTATATCTAAAACCTTATTACAATAGGTTTCAAGATATTTTTTAATTTTTACTATTCCTTCAAAATTTATTTTTGCAGCATCATCTGTTGCTTTATGATAATCGTCGTGAATGCCTGTTGACAGTGTTGCGGCAGGTATGCCCAGTGTACTGAAGATAGTATGATCGAGTGTTACTTCTTCTGACAGTATTCTTACCTTTAGCCCGCTTGCAGATTGGGGTATGTCTTGTTCTTTCCAGCTACTCTTATCGGTAATCCTGAATAGAATTTCAGGATTGGCTTCCTGCTTGTTTAATCGACCTACCATATCAAAATTGAGCACAAACGCAGTATTTTTAATTTCGTTTTTATGTTTGTTTACAAAATCAGCCGAACCAAAAAGCCCGGATTCGTGACCTGAAAAGCATATAAAAACAATGTTATAATTGAATTTGCTTTCGTGTTCCATAAAATAATCTGCCAGTGCCAAAAGCAGTGCTACACCACTTGCATTATCATCTGCTCCATTATGTATTTTGTTTTGAAAAATTTCTCTTGAATGAGTGCTTTTTAAACCCAAATGGTCGTAATGTGCTGTAATGATGAGCTTTTTACTTTTTGCAGGATTAGTACATGCAAATAAATTTTCGGTGCTTATTGTATTTCCTTCTTCCTGAAAGGTAAAGGGTTCTTGGTAACTGTTGCCCAAAAATGGTTTTAGTCCTACTTCTTTAAAACGGTTTACGATGAATTCAGCAGCAAGTTCTGCACCTTGTGTACCGGGAGCTCTGCCCTGCAAGGCATCCGAAGCGAGGTAATAAACATCTTTTTTAAGCTGTGTTACTTCGTCGTTTTTGTTTTGAGAAAAAGAAGCGGTTACTACCAGTAAGGCAGTTACTATATAGTTGTATGCAGCACCTGTCATTTACTTACTTCTTTTCTGATTCTAATCTTGGTCTTGGTGTTTTTGGGGCTGCATCTGTGCGCAGTTGTTTGCCATCCCACCACATTGGCGCAGCGTTTTGCTCTTTATTATTTTCGTTGAACATTGTGCCTTTCAGGTTTTCGTCAAACTGGCTGTTTTTCAGCATTTCCGGAAGTTGTGCATTGGCAGCATCTATACGTTTTGCGCTGGCAGCCCACGAAAACTCTACATTGGCAACAGAGCCATCTATAGTAGCTACTGTAAATCCGTTTTTATTGATTGACTGAATGTATAATCCTACGGGAGATCCTATTGGGGTAACTGTTATTACCGGTCTTTGATTTTTATCCATAAGATCCATAAACTCCTGGGTAAAGGCAACTGTAGCTGTGCCGTTGGCAAGTTGTGCATAACCATCATCGGCTACTTTTAGTTTTGTAGATGTTGAAGCATAGGCTACATTACGACCGCTATCGCCTGTAACGATATCGGCCTGGAAACCTGAAGTATATTCGTTACCTACGTTGTAAGAAGCATATACTTCGCCCGCGCTGGTAAAACCTAATACTTCGCCGCGAACCCAGCCTCCCATTACACCACCATAAAAACCTGCGCCTATACCTGTTTGTGTACCCGGTGCCATATAGCCTGCGCCTGTACCCATTGCATTAGTGGCATATACTCCATAACTTGTAGAGCCACTGTTTTTGTAGCCTAAACTACCCCAGTAATTACCTAAAACTTCTCCGCCGATAACGCCTCCGCAACGGGTAAAATCGTTATAATTCCAACCACCTGTACCAAAAGAGTACTGGTCGCCCCAAAAAGAGGTTCCGGTAGCTCCTGTATTACTGGCTACTTGGGAATAGCTTGTACCATCATTTTGCGAATTCCTGTCACGGTACCCCATTAAGGTATGCTGCCCATCGCCATTGACTGTTAGTTGCTGGCGATATACATATAGTTGTATTAAAGATGTAGGAAAAGCATTTATAGATAAACTAGTACCGTTATCCTGCATTAATGAATTGCCTATTACAGATCCTCCTGTTGTCCATTTAGTAATATAATTATTATTACCTGTACCTGTAACGCCTCCGGTGCTTGCCGGAGCTACGCTGCCCCAAGTAGTGCCGTTGTAGTAATAAAAACCGGGAGTATTATCCGTTTGATAAATCATTAAACCACTTGCAGGGGTCGCAATCGCATTTCTTTGTGTTTCCGTCATTCTTGGTATAAGCAATCCTTTATCTGTTGAGCTGATATCAAGCTGCGCAGAACTGTTTGGAGTGTTAGTACCTATACCAACATTTCCTGTTTGTGCTACAGCAAGGTTTGCCAACCCTATTGCGGCAAAAAGAGTAAGTAAATTTTTTTTCATTTTTAATACGTTTTATTGTTAATGATTATTTGCCCGATTTAATTATTTATAAAAACAAAGTAAACCTACTCACAATTTAGTGTTTTTTTAACATCATTTAACATCTCCTGAAACATAAATTATGAGTAACCGTATTTTAGATAACAACAGCAATAAATGTAATTAATTCAAAATCAATATAAACCCCCAATTACTTCGATTGCGTAGAATATTAACCACGATAAAAAGTATAGACAATGCATAGACTAACAAAGTATTAATGCTTGATAATCAAAAAACTAAAAGCATGCCGATACATATAGCACATTTTTTATATTCAGCCTGGTTTTGTTATGCATTTATTAGATTTTATTTTGTAAATATTTAAATATTAGTTGATTATTTACAGCATAAACAGGGGTAATACTGAGGCAAATAATTATAAAAATGAAAAAAACTATGCAACCTAAACCTACAAAAAAGTTTATAATGATAATTTATAGCACGCTATAGCACATAAAAAAAGGGTTGCCACAATTGGGCAACCCTTTTTTTATTATATTATTTGTGGATTTATACTACACCTTGTGCCAGCATGGCATCGGCAACTTTTACAAATCCGGCAATGTTAGCTCCTTTTACGTAGTCAACATAACCATCTTCCTGTGTGCCGTGCGTAATGCAAGAATGGTGAATAGCTGCCATAATAGCTTTAAGTCTTTCGTCAACCTCTTCTCTTGTCCAGCTAAGGCGAAGCGAGTTTTGCGACATCTCCAGTCCCGAAGTGGCAACACCTCCTGCATTTGAGGCTTTGCCCGGAGCAAAAAGAATTTTAGCATTTTGAAAAGCAATAACCGCCTCCGGTGTGCAGGGCATGTTTGCCCCTTCGGCAACGCATATACATCCGTTAGTAATCAGCATTTTTGCCTCTTCACCGTTAAGTTCGTTTTGTGTGGCACATGGCAGGGCTATATCACAAGGCACCTCCCATGGCTGTCCGCCATCTATATACTTAGCATTAGGATATTGGGTAATATATTCTTTTATCCTTCCGTATCTTACATTTTTAATCTCCATGATGTAAGCAAGTTTCTCTTCGTTAAGCCCTTCTTCGTCATATATATAACCTGAAGAGTCACTCATAGTAACTACTTTACCGCCCAGTTGCATGGCTTTTTCGGCAGCATACTGCGCCACGTTGCCCGAACCTGATATCACTACTGTTTTTCCGATGAAAGTATTATTTCTTGTAGCAAGCATGCTTTGTGCAAAATATACACAACCGTAGCCCGTAGCTTCAGGACGGATAAGCGAACCGCCAAAGCTAATACCTTTACCGGTTAGCACTCCCGTAAACTCGTTACGAAGCCTTTTGTACTGCCCAAACATATAGCCTACCTCACGACCGCCAACACCTATATCGCCGGCAGGCACATCCGTATCAGCACCTATGTGTTTGCTAAGCTCTGTCATAAAGCTTTGGCAAAACTTCATTATTTCATTATCTGATTTT
Source organism: Flavobacterium salilacus subsp. salilacus (assembly GCF_004634195.1). Lineage (GTDB taxonomy): Bacteria > Bacteroidota > Bacteroidia > Flavobacteriales > Flavobacteriaceae > Flavobacterium > Flavobacterium salilacus. The sequence continues at coordinate 51,245 of NZ_SKBP01000014.1, read as the reverse complement.
CCTTTAGGGTCAAAGTCAGATCCTCCTTTACCACCGCCCATTGGCAATGTGGTAAGGCTGTTTTTAAACGTTTGCTCGAAAGCAAGGAATTTTAAAATACTAAGGTTTACTGACGGGTGAAAACGCAATCCGCCTTTGTAAGGACCTATAGCCGAATTCATCTGTATTCTGTAGCCCCTGTTTACCTGTGTTTCGCCTTTATCGTCAAGCCAGTTAACGCGGAACATTATTACTCTTTCCGGCTCTGTCATGCGCTCTAAAAGCATTTTGCCTTGATATTTTGGGTTTTTTTCTATAAACGGGATTACCGTTTCGGCAACCTCATGCACTGCCTGTAAAAATTCCGGCTCGTTAGGATTTCTTTTAGAAACTGCGTCCATAAAAGACTGTACATTTCCACTCATATTTGTATCGATTTTGTGTTTTAAGAAAACGTTTTCGTTATAGTGGCAAATATACAGTTTTCTTACATACAGCTATATATAATTGCCAATACTTTACTTTTATGCTTTTATTTTGTTAACTCTTTATATATAAAGCCTTTTATAGGTTAAATGCCTGCTCTAAATCGTTCAGCAAATCGTCTATATCCTCTACCCCTACACTAAGGCGCACCATGTCGTCAGTAATGCCCAATTCTTTACGCTTATCTTCGGGCACAGAGGCATGTGTCATCAATGCCGGATGGTTGGCAAGCGACTCTACTCCGCCCAACGATTCGGCAAGGGTGAATACCTTTACATTTTCAAGAAATTTTATCGAATCTTCTTTCTTTTCCGATGCAAAAGTGAACGATACCATACCGCCATAACCGCCATGCATTTGCTTTTTGGCTATCTCGTGGTTGGGGTGGCTTTCCAGCCCGGGGTAGTACACTCTTTTTACCTTGGGGTGGCTATTTAAGTACTCAGCTACTTTTTGTCCGTTTTCGCAATGGCGTTGCATGCGCAGGTGCAGGGTTTTAATACCTCTTAGTACCAAATAAGAATCATTTGGTCCCAGTGTGGCTCCTGTGGCAAACTGTGCAAAGTGCAGCTTTTCGCCAAGCTCTTCGGTTTTGGTTACCAATGCTCCCGCAATAACATCACTGTGTCCGCCCAAATATTTGGTAGCCGAGTGCATCACAATATCAGCACCCAAATCGAGCGGGCTTTGCAGGTAGGGCGTGGCAAAAGTATTATCTACGGCAAAAAGTACATTTTTCTCTTTTGTAATCTTGGCTATAGCTTCTATATCGGCAAGTTTCATCAGGGGGTTAGTCGGGGTTTCTACCCAAACCAGTTTGGTATTTTCATTAAATAATGATTGGAGTTTATCCAAATCCGTCATATCCACAAAGTGGAATTTTATACCAAACTCGCTGTATATCCGGCTAAACATACGGTAAGTACCGCCATACAGGTCGTCCATAGCAATAACCTCATCGTTAGGTTTCAGCAATTTCAGTACACAGTCGGTCGCAGCAAGCCCTGATGAAAAAGCAAGACCGCGCGCGCCGTTTTCTATACTTGCCAGTGCATCTTCCAGCGCTGTACGCGTAGGGTTTGCCGCTCGGCTGTACTCATAACCCTGGTGTACGCCGGGACTGCTTTGTGCAAATGTTGAGGTTTGATAAACGGGTGGCATTACTGCACCCGTGCTTGGTTCGGGGTGTTGCCCCCCATGTATGGTTTTTGTGTTAAATTTCATATAATTTAAATTCGCTATTATTTATTTTAGACAAATTTACTTAATTTGTTTATCCTTGCATAAGCATTTACTGCCCTTTTACAAAACTATAACATAGATTATGAAACATTACCTTACTATAGCCCTTACAGCCCTGTTACTTACAGGCTGCGGGAAAGATAAAAAAGAGAACCAAGATATTGAAAATATAGAAACAGAACCCGTTGTTGCATTGGCTTTTGAAACAAAAGAATATAAAGCAACTTCATCCTTACCCTGCAAAGAACACTGCCCTAAAGTGGAAATAGCAGTACCCGAAGCGACAGGACCGCAACCTGCTGCCGACAGTATTAACAAAAAGATATTTAACACAGTAAGGGAAATAATATTTTTTGGCGAAAAGCCCTATGATGCCACTAATTATGACGATTTGATGAACTCGTTTATACAATCGTATGAAGAGCTGAAAAAAGAATACCCCAAAGAAGCCTTAGGCTGGGAAGGCTCTATACAAGCCACCGTAAGCCACCGTACCGACAGCTTGTTGAACATTAAGCTAAACCACTTTACCTATACCGGCGGAGCGCATGGTTATACAGGCATACGCTCGCTGTTGTTTGACCCGAAAACAGGACACGCGTTTGCATACAGGGATATTTTTAGCGACCTGAAAGGTTTTACGGATTATGCCGAAAAGCAGTTCCGAAAAAAGTTTGGTATAAACCCTATGAACCCCATCAACAGTACCGGACTGATGTTTGAAAACGAAATTTTTGCACTGCCCAACGCTATTTTCTTTGAAGAAAACGGATTGCTGTTGTACTACAACACCTATGAAATTTCATCGTACGCCGAAGGACCTAAAGAATTGTTGTTGCCGTATAGCGAAGTAAATCAGTATTTGAAAGTGAAGTAGTCGAAAAGTCGAAAGTTAGAAAGTCATAACGTTTTCTACTGAGTTTGTCATGCTGAGGCACGAAGCATCCTTTTTTAGATTCTTCCTTCGTCAGAATGACAAAGCAAATCCGCTTTATCCGCCTAATCCGTGTCATCAGCGTTCCGATAAATATATAACTATAAAATTCAAACTCTTTTGTATGCTGTCATACTGAGGTACGAAGCATCTCACTTAGATTAGATTCTTCCTTCGTCAGAATGATAAAACAAATCTGCTTTTATTCGCCTAATCCCTGTCATCAGCGTTCCGATAAACACATAACTATAATTCTGTAATAGAGAGAATTCAAACTCGTGCGCTGTCATGCTGAGGTACGAAGCATCTCACTTAGATTAGATTCTTCCTTCGTCAGAATGACAAAACAAATCTGCTTTTATTCGCCTAATCCGTGTCATCAGCGTTCCGATAAACACATAACTATAATTCTGTAATAGAGAGAATTCAAACTCGTGCGCTGTCATGCTGAGGTACGAAGCATCTCACTTAGATTAGATTCTTCCTTCGCCAGAATGACAAAGCAAATCTGCTTTTATTCGCCTAATCCGTGTCATCAGCGTTCCGATAAATACATAACTATAATTCAGTAATAGAAAATTCAAACTCGTATGCTGTCATGCAGCAATACGAAGCATCTCACTTAGATTAGATTCTTCCTTCGTCAGACACGAGGGCAAAGCCCGAATTGATGAAGTAATGACAAAAAAACCGTTATAATGCCTGTTATGCTTTTTATTATCTTAGCTGAAATTACAGCAACATAATGAAAAAGCTACTTTTCCTCATCATCATAAGCTCATTTACCGTTTCCGCACAGGATTATGCAAAATATGTAAACCCATTTATCGGTACAGGCGGGCACGGGCACACTTTCCCCGGAGCTACAGTACCTTATGGTATGGTACAGCTAAGCCCTGATACCCGTATAGACGGCAGTTGGGACGGATGCAGCGGTTACCATTATTCGGATAATGTTATTTACGGTTTTTCGCACACCCACCTTAACGGAACGGGCGTATCAGACTACGGCGATATTATGCTGATGCCTACTATGGGCGAACCCAACCTTGATAAAGAGGCATATTCCTCTACCTTTTCTCATGCTAATGAAAATGCTTCGGCAGGGTATTATGCTGTAAAACTGGTCGATGATGACATTCAAGCAGAGCTTACCACTACCCCGCGTGTCGGGCTGCACCAATATACCTTTAGCAAAAAAGGGCAGGCAAATATTATCCTCGACCTGAACCACCGCGACCACCTGCTGATGGGCGAAGTACGCATCATAGATAGTAAAACTATTGAGGTACTGCGCAACAGCGAAGCATGGGCACGCGACCAGTATGTATATGCCCGTATAGAGTTCAGCAAGCCCATGACCGTTACTGCGGTAAACAACAATGCCTTTGCCCCTGCTAAAACTACCGATACCTTTTTTGCAGGTTCACTTCTCGCCATCAGCTTTAGTACTGATGTAAAAAAGAACGAAAAACTATTGGTAAAAGTAGCCCTTTCGCCTACAGGCTATGGAGGCGCAGCCAAAAACATGAAAGCCGAACTACCGAAATGGAACTTTAAAAAAACCAAAAAAGCGGCTGAAAAACTTTGGAATGAAGAACTTTCTAAAATAGAAGTCACTTCATCCGACAAGGATAAACTTGCCATTTTCTACACCGCACTGTACCACACCATGATGCAACCTAATATTGCTATGGATGTAGATGGCAAATACCGAGGCAGGGACAACGAAATACACACCGCAGAAGGCTTTGATTACTATACCGTGTTTTCCCTTTGGGATACCTTCCGTGCGGCGCACCCATTATATACCCTTATCGACAAAAAACGGACGGCAGATTACATCAATACCTTTATAACACAATATGAGCAGGGCGGGCGACTACCCGTTTGGGAACTTGCCAGTAACGAAACCGACTGTATGATTGGCTACCACTCCGTATCGGTAATTGCCGACGCTATGGCAAAAGGCGTCGAGGGTTTTGATTACAAAAAAGCCTTTGAGGCTTCGAAGCATAGTGCCATGCTCAACCATTTAGGGCTGGATGCCTATAAATTTCAGGGTTATATCAGTATAGACAATGAGCACGAAAGCGTATCGAAAACACTGGAGTATGCTTATGACGATTGGTGTATTGCCCAAATGGCAATGCTACTGGGCGAAATGGATGACTACAACTACTTTATGAAACGCTCGCAATACTGGAAAAATATTTTTGACCCCGAAACCAACCACATGCGCCCTAAAAAGAATGGCGGATGGGACAAACCCTTTGACCCACGCGAGGTAAACAACAGCTTTACCGAAGGCAATAGCTGGCAGTATAGCTTTTTTGTACCGCAGGATATTTTTGGTATGATTGAAGCCTATGGCGGTAACGAAGCCTTTGAGGCAAAACTGGACGAAATGTTTAATGCCCCAAGCCAAACCACAGGGCGCGAACAAGTAGATGTTACAGGTTTGATAGGGCAATATGCCCATGGCAACGAGCCAAGCCACCACATGGCGTACCTGTATAATTATGTAGGTAAGCCCGAAAAAACAAAAGAGAAAGTACATTACATACTCAACAACTTTTATAAAAACAGTCCCGACGGGCTTATTGGTAATGAGGACTGCGGACAGATGAGTGCCTGGTATGTATTGAGCAGTATGGGTATATATGATATTACCCCTGGCAAAAACGGATGGGATACTGTAATGCCTTTTTTTGATAAAATTGCAATACACCTTGCAGATGAAAGTCAAAGGATTTTAAAGCCTTCTACCAGTCGAAGCCTTCTTGGTGTTATAGATACCCCTAATGAACAATATACTTGGGAAGGACATCATTATTATGAACCAATAAAGCCTTACGATGATATTATTCCGGTTCCGGTTATAGAAGCAGCAGGAAAATCATTTAAAAATCAAACAACAGTAACATTAAAAGCTCCTTTCGGGGCAGAAAAAATGTATTACATCATCAATACGCCGTCTAATGAAAACGAAAGCAGGGATTTTCAGGAATATACCGCGCCATTTGAGGTTACCGAAACCTGCGAAATACGCGCGTATGCCGAGGTGGGCAGAACCATAAGCCTCCCTGTTACGGCTAACTTTGTTAAGAAACCGAATGATTATACTATTGCAATAAAATCGGAATACAACCCGCAGTATCATGCCGGCGGTGCCGAAGGACTCATCGATGGCATTCATGGTGACGGTAACTGGCGCAAGGGCGACTGGCAGGGCTATCAGGGGCAGGATTTTGAAGCGGTTATTGACTTGCAAAAGAAAATACCTGTTACTAACATCGCTGCTCGCTTTCTGCAAGATAGCAGGTCATGGATTTTAATGCCCACGAAAGTAGAATTTTATACCTCTGATGATAATAAAAATTTCACGCTGATAGACACTATAGAGAATACTATAGCGCCACAGGACTATGCGGTACAGGTTACTGATTTTGGTACAAATCCGGAAAATGTTTCGGCACGCTATATAAAAGTAAAAGCGTATAACTACGGTACACTACCCGAGTGGCATCAGGGACATGGTGGCGAAGCGTTTATTTTTATTGATGAAATAACGGTGGAATAGTCGTAAAGTTGAAAGTTTATAAAGCCGTAAAGCCTTTATAGGTAAACTATAATACTGCTACTGACTACTGTTTTATCATGCTGAGGCACGAAGTATTTTTTAGATTCTTCCTTCGTCAGAATGACAAAGCAAATCCGCTTATATCTGCTCAATCCGTGTTATCAGCGTTCCGATAAATATATGACTATAGAATTCAAACTCGTTCGTATGCTGTCATGCTGAGGGACGAAGCATCTTTTTTTAGATTCTTCCTTTCGTCAGAATGACAAAGCAAATCCGCTTTTATCCGCCCAACCCGTGTCATCAGCGTTCCGATAAATATATAACTATAAAATTCAAACTCGTTCGTATGCTGTCATGCTTAGGTACGAAGCATCTTCTTAGATTAGATTCTTCCTTCGTCAGAATGACAAAACAAATCCGCTTTTATCCGCCCAATCCGTGTCATCAGCGTTCCGATAGATATATAACTTATTCTTTCCCCTCAATACCCTCATCTTCCTCATGCGGAGCAGGGAACATAAACGAGATGACTACCGAAACAATAAGTATTCCGCCTACTACTGCCAACGATAACGGCGAAGATATATGGTAAAAAGGGCTGATAAGCATTTTTACACCTATAAAAGCCAATATAACCGCCAAGCCATAGTGCAGCTTGCTGAACATGTGCATAAAGTTAGCGAGCAGGAAATATAAAGCCCTTAGTCCAAGTATGGCGAAGATATTAGAAGTATAAAGTATAAACGGGTCGTCAGGAGCTATGGCAAATATGGCGGGGATTGAATCTACGGCAAAAATAAGGTCAGTAAACTCTATAACGGCAACCACAACAAAAAGTGGTGTTGCAATGCGCTTGCCTTGCTCGTAAATAAAAAAGCGGTCGCCTTCAAAATTTTTGGTTACGTTAAAAAAGCGGTACACCAGTTTTGCCCCTGGGCTTTTGGTAAAATCTTTATTCTCATCCGTATCCTCTTGTGCCGACCACGACTTGATGCCCGCCACAAGCAAAAAAACACCAAACAACGACAATATAACATTGATTTCTACATCCTGCACCCCCAAAATATCCATTTCGGGCAGGTAAGTCATATTAATAAGCTCTACGCCTGTAAAAATAAATATTGCCCTGAAAATGAGTGCTCCTATAATACCCCAAAACAACACCTTATGGTGCAGGTATTTGGGTACATTAAAAAACCCGAAAACCATGATAAACACAAACAGGTTATCTACCGAGAGGGCTTTTTCTATCCAGTAGGCACTCTGAAACTGTGTGAAGGCTTCCCAACCCACTATCCAGTATATAACCCCGCTGAAAAGCATGGAGAGCGATATCCATACTACAGACCATATTAAAGCTTCTTTATTAGAAACCTCATGGCTTTTTTTATTAAAAACACCGAGGTCGAGCAGGAGCATAATGATTATTACTATAGAAAATCCTACAATTAATCCCGGATGATTTATTAAGTGGTCCATTATAGTATGTGCGTGTTAATCCAGCTTTTCGGTTAATTTTTTAAATACATTTTTGGCATCCTTACCTTCATACAATATGCTATACACAGCATCTATAATAGGCGTTTTTGCCCCATATTCTTTATTTAGTGTATAAGCACTTTTAGTGGCATAATACCCTTCGGCTACCATATTCATCTCCATCATTGCCGATTTTACGGTATAACCTTTCCCTATCATGGTGCCAAACAACCTGTTGCGTGAAAATACGGAATAACCTGTTACCAAAAGGTCGCCCAGATAGGCAGAGTTATTAATATTACGCTTCATGCGATGCACTTTACGGATAAACTTTTTCATCTCGCGTATGGCATTACTCATCAAGAGTGCCTGAAAGTTGTCACCATAGCCCAACCCGTGCGCCATACCGGCAGCAATGGCATAAATATTTTTAAGCATTGCGGCATACTCTGTACCTATAATATCATCAGATATTTTAGTGTTGATATAATGACTCTCCAAATTTTTGCCCATTATTTTGGCTTTCTTTTGGTCGCCACAGGCTACGGTAAGATAAGACAATTTTTCCAACGCCACCTCTTCCGCATGGCAGGGACCTGTAAGCACCCCTATATTTTCATAGGGCACACCATAGTGCTGATGAAAATGCTCGCCTACAATAAGGTTCGTTTCGGGCACTATACCCTTAATTGCCGAGAAAATTACTTTACCGTCCAGACTTTCGGTCAGTTTTTCAAGCTCGCCACTCAAAAAAGCAGAGGGTATGGCAAATATTATATAATCGGCATAGGCTACTGCCTCATTAATATCATTGGTAAGCCTTAATTTTTTAGTATCAAATTCTACAGAACTCAAGTAGTTAGGGTTATGCCTTTGCAGTTTTATATGCTCTATTGCATATACGTTTCGCATATACCAGGCAATCTCCGGCACATTTTCGCATAGCATTTTCGCTATAGCAGTAGCCCAGCTTCCGCCACCTATAACGGCGAACTTTGGAGTATCATTCATCTTCAATTTATGTTTGGAATGCCAAAAGTACTTAAAATTTATACCATGTACCAATAACAATCAATTTCTTAAGATTTACGGAAGGTAGTATGATGTGATATTCAGAAAAAAAGATTAACATTTTATTATGAATATACAGGCAATTTCAAAAACAACGTGCCGTTATCATATAGAATTTTGTTTAGGCAAAAGGATTACAAGGTTAGTTAAATTTTTTGTTTTTGGTGTTTAAAAGGCATTCCTTGCCACACAGGGAGTGCCTTTTTTCGTTTTAATAACTTAGCTCTACAATAGCCTTAACTTTATCCGGTGTAATATTTTGGCGTTCGCCCAATGCTTTCCAGCCCCTTTCTTCAAAACGGTTTACGATAAAATCGGCGGTTTTTTCATATTCAGGCGTATAGTTAGACAGTTTGGTATCCATCCCCATAGTATGGAAAAACTGTACTGTTTTTTCTATTGCCTGCGTTGCGGCTTCTTCTACAGTATCGGCATTAATATTCCAAATGCGCTGCCCGTATTGTGCCAGCTTTTCTTTCTTGGTGTCAAACATCACACGGTACAGGTTTGGGGCTATAATAGCCAGCGTGCGAGCGTGGTCTATTTCGTAAAGCGCAGTAAGCTCGTGCCCTATCATGTGCGTAGCCCAGTCGGTAGGCACACCTTTTTGTATCAGTCCGTTTAGTGCCATAGTACAGCTCCACATAAAGTTGGCTGCCAGTTTGTAGTCGGCAGGGTTTTCGGCTACTTTAGGCCCCACCTCTATAAGCGTTTGCAGTATGCTTTCGGCTATCCTGTCCTGCAAAATAGCATCGTGCGGATAGGTAAGGTACTGTTCCAACACGTGGGTATAGGCATCTATAACACCGTTTTGCACCTGGCGTGTGGGTAACGATGCTACTACCGAAGGGTCGCATACTGAAAATTGCGGGAATAGCGCGGGACCGCCAAAAGGCAGTTTTTCCTGCGTTGCATCGATGGTTACTACCGAGCCGGAATTCATTTCGCTGCCTGTAGCCGGCAGGGTTAACACTGTGCCGAAAGGCAGGGCGTTATCTTCTATGCGCAATCTTTTGCGTAATATCTCTGCTGCATCGCCCTCATAATTGACTGCTGCTGAAATGAATTTTACGCCGTCTATTACCGACCCTCCGCCTACGGCAAGGATAAAGTCGATATTATTTTCTTTTATCACCTGTACGGCTTTCATGAGGGTTTCAAAACGCGGGTTGGGTTCTACCCCGCCAAACGCGGTAATGTTATACCCTTTAAGCGCGGTTGCCACCTGCTCGTGTACTCCGTTTTTAAAAATGCTGCCTCCGCCATATACCATAAGTACTTTGGCATCCTGCGGAATAAGTGTAGATAGTTTTGCAATTTGTCCCTTACCAAATACAAGGTTTACAGGGTTATAGTATTCGAAATTTAGCATAATGTATATTTTTATGCAAAACTACGAATAATGCTGCTTTGAGATGATAAAGGAATGTTAAGAGTAAGTAGGTGCTTCGTGCCTCAGCATGATAGTCGTAGTGTTCAGTTACAGTTTACAGTCGCAGTGAGTAACTTTAAGACTTTACAACTTTATGACTTTATGACTTTATGACTTTATGACTTTATGACTTTATGACTTTATGACTTTATGACTTTATGACTTTATGACTTTATGACTTTATGACTTTTTATAAAAAAGGTTGTGGTCTATATACTCCCATACTTTTTGCGGGAGCAGGGGCTGTACGTTTTTGCCTTTTTTTACACTATTTCGGATAAAGGTTGAGGATATCTCGATAACGGGGGCATTAATGCGGTGTACTCTTGGGTTGGCAATCAGTTCTTCATTGGCAACCTCTCCGTTAATGCGGGGATATACGTATATATCGTGGTTTTGCAACAGCACTTCGTAGTTTTTCCATTTGTGCAGCGAGTTGAGGTTATCTTCGCCCATAATGAGCGAAAACTCGTACATTGGGTATTTTTCGAGTAAATGTGCCAGTGTGTTTACGGTATAGTTGGGCTGGGGCAACTTAAACTCGATATCGCTGGGGCGTATGTTATCATACCCTTCGGTAGCAAGGTGCACCATTTCCAGGCGGTGATAATCATCCAGCAGGGTGCTTTTCTTTTTCAGGGGGTTGTGGGGGGTTACTACCATCCAAACCTGATCCATATCGGTAAACTCTGCCATGTGGTTGGCAATAATGAGGTGTCCTATATGTATGGGGTTAAATGTCCCGAAGTAAAGCCCTACTTTCATTTCTTTCTCTATTATTCGGCAAATGCTGTTCCGTATTGCTCTGCCATTCGTTTCATCAGCATTTTGTTTTCCATACTCACATCATTCGCTTCCGAAAATTCGCGTCCAAAACAGTTTTCGCTGTTCATTTTCTGCCTTTCTTTCTCGATATATTCGCCGGTGGTGGTAATAAACTTTGCCGGATTGCCTGCATAAATGCAATTATCCGGAATATCTTTAACCACTACCGACCCTGCCCCGATAATAACATCGTTGCCTATGGTAACGCCCGGCAGTATGATACTGGAAGCTCCTATAAATACACGGCTGCCTATTTTGGTATTCTTAATTTTGGTATATCCTAAAAACGTCCATGTGCTGGCATCGTGTGCCAAAATGTGTACTCGGGGTGCAAGGGTAACATCATCGCCCAGCTCTATATGCCAGGAATGGGAATAGTCTATAATGCATTCGGGCTGAATGTTACAGCGTTCGCCAATAGTAAACCCCTTTCTTTTAAGCTCATCTACCATGCTAATTTCGCGAATACCCAGTATTCGTTTCAGGATAGCTTTAATACGGTTGATGATTTTCCTTTTCATACAGCAATTATTTAATAAAATCTTTTACCAGTTGGTAGGCTTCCTGCTGGGCAATTTCTAAATCATAATTTTTTATAATCGTGTCAAACTGCGGTGCGGTGGCAAGCTCTATAGAGGCTTTGGCAATGCGCATATTGATTTTATCGTCGCTCTCGGTACTGCGTTTTTTAAGGCGAATTTTCAGTTCATCCACACTGGGTGGTTTTACAAATACGGCAAGGGTTTCTTCGGGAAATTTTTTTTTGATGCGCAGTCCGCCGGCCACATCAATATCAAAAATTACGTTTTTGCCGTGCGACCAAATGCGTTCTACTTCGCTTTTCAGCGTACCGTAAAAACAATCGCGATACACTTCTTCCCACTCTACAAAATCTTCTGCCTTGATGTGTTTTTTAAACTCTTCGATACTCATAAAATAGTAATCTTTGCCATGCTGCTCTTCGCCTCGCGGACTGCGTGTGGCTGCCGAGATGGAAAATTCCAGATTCAGTTCCGGGTGTTGCAACAAGTGTCGTACTATGGTGGTTTTACCCGAACCCGAAGGTGCCGAGAATACTATTAGTTTGCCTTTATTCATTATGTTTTGCTATAGCCCCTCCCATCCTCCCCAAAGAGGAGGCGTTACGGATGGTTTATTGATTATGCCTAATAGCTATTGCCTATTGGCTTTTAACTATAGGATATTTAATACCTGTTCTTTTATCTTTTCCAGCTCGTCTTTCATCTGCACTACCAGCTTTTGCATTTGTGCGTGGTTGGCTTTAGAGCCCATGGTGTTTATTTCGCGCCCCATTTCCTGTGTAATAAAGCCCAGCTTGCGCCCGTTTGCCTCATTACCCGCCAGGGTTTCCATAAAATAGTTCAGGTGGTTTTCCAAACGTACTTTTTCTTCGGTAATATCCATTTTTTCAAGATAGTAAATGAGTTCCTGCTCAAAACGGTTTTCATCTACATTTACCTTTAGTTCGTCTATTGCCGTTTGCAATCTCTTTTTTACATTTTCTATACGCTCGGTATCATACCCCACCGTTTCTTTCATCAGGCTCATGATGTTGCCTATGCGCATGATAAATTCTTTCTCCAACGCCACGCCTTCGCTAACACGAAAACTCTGTATATTTTCTATCGCCTGGGTTATAATTTCCTGTATCTGATTCCAGTCCTCCTCATCTATTTCCTCCCGCTCGGTTTTCAGGGCATCGGGCATGCGCACCGCCATTTTCAGTAATTCCGTTTCATCGCCATTTACCACATCGCGAAGTTGGTTAATGTAGGCTCTTACAATAGGTGCATTTACTTTTGATGAGGTTTCTTCGCCGGTAACCTCAACAAACATAGAAAAATCTACCTTACCGCGCTCCAATGCCTGTGCAATGCGGTTGCGGAGCGTGAGCTCCATTTCGCGAAAAGCGGAAGGCATACGCACATTAAGGTCGAGCCCTTTGCTGTTGAGCGATTTTATTTCGACAGTAACTTTTTTATTGGGTAATTGCAAAGAGGCTTTGCCAAACCCGGTCATGGATTGTATCATGTAAAAATTTTAGAGGCACAAAGTTAAGAAAAAAATGGTGGCTACAGTTGCCCGATTTGGGTTGTTGTTTCCCTGATGCCTCAAAGCGTTTTGTTATGCTGAGGAACTACACCTCTTTTGTGAGATCCTTCCTTCGTCAGGATGACAGCAGGGAAAAAGATTTCTCTATCCAACTATACCGCCTTTTTCGGTTTGATGGTTACCAAATATACCCCTGTAAATATTAGTAAAGCCGAGAGTACTTTTACTACATCCAGCTTGTCTTTGCCCAGCCCTATGGCAAACAGTGTGGCAAAAAAGGGTTGCAGGTATATAAATACGGCTACGGTAGTGGGTTTTAGTTGTTTCATGGAAAGCAGGTTGAGCAAATAGGTTAAAAATGTAGAACACACTACTACAAAGGCTACTTTAGCATAAATGTCCTGCGGCATTATTGCCCAGTGTACTGCACTAAGCTGTTGCCAGCCAAAAGGCAGCACCATAATGAACCCGAAAAGGTATATCCATTTTACAAAAGCGAAGGCACTGTATTTATCCATCAGTTTTTTTACCATAATGAGGTACAAACCGTAGGAAACGGCATTAATAAACACTAAAAAATTGCCCCAAAGGGCATTCTCTGCGCCGACTACTGACTTGCCGTATAATATGAGTACTACTGTGCCTGTAAGCCCCAGCACTATACCAATGGCTTTTTTGCGCAGTATTTTTTCTTTCATTATTATGGCTGAAAGTATGAGCACAATAATGGGTGTGGTAACCATGAGCACCGATGCCATGATGGGCGAGGTTTGGCTAAGCCCTTCAAAAAAGGTAAGCATGTTGAAGGCTACGCCAAAAAAGGCAGCAGCTACAATGCGCGGAAAATCGTTCAGGGCTATTTTTTCTTTAGCAGCAAATAGCCCCACCAGCCAAAACAATACGGCCGATATACCTACCCGCACTACTATAAACCCAAAGGGGCTTATGTAGGCAGGCATTACATCTTTGGCAATGGTAAAGGTTACCCCGTATATAACTGATACCAGTGTTGCGGCAACAAGGGCAAGGTTGCGCTTACTCATTGCTTAGGTGGGCTATGGCGGCTTGGGTTACGGCTTTGCTGTTGCCTATAAATATGTTTTCGTCATCTACTATTACGGGGCGGCTCAAAAAAGTATAGTGTTCCAGGATAAAGCCTTTATAGTCGGCTTCGTTAAGCTCCATATCTTTAAGTCCGCGCTCTTTATACAGGGTTGCCCTACGGCTAAAGAGTGTTTCGTAACTGCCCGCCAGCCGGTGCATTTCTTCAAGCTGTTTTACCGTTATGGGTTCGTTTTTAATATCCTGTAGTGTAAAGCCCTCAATATTGGGTAATGCTTTTATGATGCGTTTGCAGGTGTCGCAGGTTTTCAGGTAAAATATGGTTTTCATAATACGTGTTTGCTGTAAATGCTGCAAAGGTATTTATTAGGGGGTATAAATATAGCCCGCATCTGCAAAAAGTGTATTTTTATAAAAATTTTTACAATGGAATACACATTCAGCATCACCCGAAGAAGCAGGGAAATACTGCTTGGTTATTTAGAAAATTACACCTTAGACCAGCTTAACAAAATACCCGAAGGGTTTAATAATAATATGTACTGGAACATTGCCCATGTAGTTGTTTCCCAACAACGCCTTGTGTATGCGCTTTCGGGAGTTCCTGAGGAAATGACCGTGAGCGATGAAATGGTAAAAAGCTACATGAGAGGAACGCGCCCCGAACGCGAGGTAACTGCCGAGGAGGTAACGGAGCTAAAAAAATTACTTTTTACCACTATTGATAAAACGGAAGCCGACTATAAAAACGGACTTTTTAAAGGATATAAAGAATATACTACCGAGTTTGGCTATACCCTGCATACTGTAGAGGAAGGCATGGAGTTTAACAACTTTCACGAAGGCACGCACTTGGGCTGTATATTGAGCATTAAAAAGTATCTGTAAAAACAAGAGTTATTTCAGTAAAACACCGTCTTTATAAATAACGGGGATTTCCTGAAAGTTATCTGCCGATATGGTGTTGGCTTTAAACACAAAGTTTTTATCATATAGTGTATTGCCTTTAAAAAAAGTAACCATAAAGCTGTTATTCAGTTGCAGTACACTGTTTTCTATCATCTCTATGCGTACGGCGGTATTGGGCAATACTTCAATAAAGTCGTGGCGTAGTTTGGATGTCCTGCGCTCTTCGCCATTAAGCATACCCGATGCGCTTGACACTACAATAACGGACTCCAGCTTTTCGGCACCGTCGTTTACCAAATAGGCATACCACGTGTTCTCCATAAAGTCGTCGTTCCATTCCTGCATTGCTGCTACATATACATTTTCTACTTTAGGTATATGAATGTCTTTTTTCATGTAAAAATGCCCTGTTTTATATACTCGATTTGAACTGCTCTAAGAAACGTACGTCGTTTTCATAAAACATACGTATGTCGCCTATTTGATACTGAAGCATAGCTATACGCTCTACTCCCATACCAAAAGCAAAGCCGTTGTACTTGGTTTCATCTATACCGCAGTTTTTAAGTACGTTAGGGTCAACCATACCGCAACCGCCTATTTCCAGCCAACCCGTACCTTTGGTAATACGGTAATCGGTTTCGGTTTTAAGCCCCCAGTAAATATCAATCTCGGCACTGGGCTCTGTAAACGGGAAATAACTCGGACGCAGGCGTATTTTGCTTTTGCCAAACATTTCTTTTGTGAAGTATAAAAGCGTTTGTTTCAGGTCGGCAAACGATACATCTTTATCAACATAAAGTCCTTCTATCTGGTGGAAAATACAGTGCGAACGCGCCGATATAGCTTCGTTACGAAATACTCTTCCCGGTGATATGGTACGGATGGGCGGTTTGTTGCCCTCCATATAGCGCACCTGTACGGATGAGGTGTGCGTGCGCAACAACACATCCGGGTTGGTTTGTATAAAAAAGGTATCCTGCATATCGCGTGCCGGGTGGTATTCCGGCAGGTTTAGTGCCGTAAAGTTATGCCAGTCGTCTTCAATTTCGGGTCCTTCGGACACGTTGAAGCCGATGTTGGCAAAAATATCGATAATTTGGTTTTTAATAATGGATATCGGGTGGCGCGAACCTATTGTAAAAGGTTCTCCGGGGCGGGTTAAATCGCCATAAATGCCTTTTGCCTCTTCTTTGCTCTCCATAGCTTCCTGTAGGGTTGCTACTTTGTCTTCGGCGGTTTTTTTAAGGTTGTTTATTACCTGCCCAAACTCTTTTTTCTGCTCGTTAGGTACATTTTTAAATTCGGCAAAAAAGTCGTTTAATATTCCTTTTTTACCTAAGTATTTAATCCTGAACGCTTCCAGTTCTTCTTTGTTCTGCGTAGTGAACGCTTCGGCTTCGGCTATATAACCTTTAATATCTTCTATCATTGTTAATCAGTAATGAATGGCAAATTTAGGTATTTTAAAAATGCTGTGCCACCAATTTATGTTGTATAATTGTATGCTCGTATTTACTTAATAAGCCCCTTCTCTAAAAAATAATCTACTATCGCGCCTTTCATCAGTACGCTTTGTTCGCCTGCTTTTAGGGGTGGTAATTGCTCTTTTACGGTATAGTGCGGCCAGCCTTCGTCATCAAAAAGTTCAAATTCGTAGTAGCCGTAGGGTTCAAGCAGTCGGCAAATGGCTATGTGCATCAGGTTTAATTTTTCGTCTTTTTTAAATTTTCGGTTAAATTTCCCCAGCTCCTGCACGCCTATCAGGTATATAATGGCATCGAGATCCAGCGTATCGCCATCGGCAAAACGGTCGGATAATATGGTTACAAGCTGTTCCCAGCGTTCTTTCAGTTGTTCGTCTCTTGACATATATCGTATTTATTGCGCAAAGATAGTGAGTTGAAAGTTAACAGGCGAAAGGCTTTTATTTTTGAATTATTACACAGGAGGGTTATATTTGCGCTTATGGCAGTAGTAGATATCATTATAGGCTGTGTGCTGGTCTACGGGTTTATTCGTGGGGTATGGAAGGGTTTTTTCTCTGAGCTTGCTTCGTTACTGTCTATACTGCTGGGTATTTATGCTGCCATAATGCTTTCGGGCTACATGATACAGGTTATTAACCGCTACCTGCACTGGGAGGGTAAACCCATCAGGATTATTGCTTTTATACTCACTTTTATACTTGCGGTAATAGCCGTTATACTGCTGGGCAAGCTGTTTACCAAACTGGCGAGTTTTGCCATGATGGGCTGGCTCAATAAACTGCTGGGCGGTGTTTTCGGGTTTTTAAAATGGTTGATTATAGTAAGCCTGTTGGCTCATATCTTCTCAAGGATAAACCATAAAGAAACACTGGCGGATAAGAACGATTTAAACGAATCGTATTGCTATAACCCGTTGCTAAAGGTTTACGGTACTATTTCGCCTTTATTCTCCAAATGGGCAGATAGTTTCTGGAAAGAGAACACTGAGACGGAAGAACCTGAAATTCCCGAACAGGAACAGGATGACAACCCTATTGAAGGGCTTGACAGGAGTGTTTAGCTCCCGGATTGCGAGGAGCAATCTTCTGTTGTATTAGATTGCCTCGCTTCGTTTCACTATGCTCGCAATAACATCCTGACTTCGGACATCAAACTTTCAACTTTACGACTTTAAAAACTTTATAACTTTCGACTTTTAGAAGACTATTTCAACTCTTTAATAGCATCTTTTTCTATCCAGCCTTCGCTGTCGTCGGCAAGTTCAATTTTTTTCCAGTTGCCCAGGGTTTCCGTTACAAACACTTTTGTGCCCTCGTGCAGTATAAAGGCATCGCCTATTTTTTCCGAAGGCTCGCTTTTTACTGATACTACTTCGGCAAATACTATGGCGGGGCGTTCTTTCGCTTCTTCCGATTTTACGAATACAGCCGAAAGTATTGCCACTACAATACTTAACAATGCTATAAACATTCCCGCAAAAAAGATACGTTTTACCATTGTAGTGCCTGCAAAATAATAGCCTATAAAAAACAGCAGGAACAATATTGCGCCTGCTACCGCTGCCCATGCCCAAGCATCATAATGGTATGCTCCCGTAAAGTTGTACACTATTTTGCTAAAGCCTACTTGCGGTACAGCCTGTATATCGTCGATAACCATTTTTTGGGCATAGCCTAAGTTTATCTCGGCATCTTTATAATTGGGTTTCAGCAATAATGCTTTTTCGTAGTTATATATTGCCGGTGCTACGGCATCCATTTTATAATAGGCATTTGCCAGATTAAAATATACCTCTGCCGACTGCTCGCCATTGTCTAAAATACTTTGGTATTTCTTGGCGGCTTCGCTGTACTTGCCGTCTTTATACAGGGTGTTACCCTCATCAAAAGCGGACTGTGCCCAACCTTGTGCCACAAATAAAACTGCTAATAGGTATAGTAACTTTTTCATTTTTTTATAATGTACCATTAATAACTCTCCTGATACCATTTTTTATCAAGAGCACATTAAAATTAATTAACAATCCAAGCTTACAATCAGATAATTTTAAATATGTAAGCAATTGTGCCAGATGAATATCATTTAATTGGTCAACAGATTTTACTTCAATTATAAATTTATTTTCAAGCATTATGTCAATTCTGTAGCCTGCATCAAGCTTAACTTCTTCATAAATTAGTGGCAAAGGTTTTTGCTTTTCCACATACAATCCTGTCTTGTTTAGTTCATAACATAAACACTCGCAATAAGCACTCTCCAACAAACCGGGACCTAATGCCTGATGTACCTTTAATGCACTGTTAAATACAATTCTCGATATTTCGTTTTCTGTCATTTTCTTTACAAAAAAGCACTTGTTTTTAACCACTAAGAACACCACGTTTTACACGATGCTCACAAAGAAGCATTTATAATCCTTGAGTACTTTGTGACATCTTTGTGCCCTTTGTGGTTATAATTACCACATTTCATAATCTTAACTTTTAACCACTAAGAACACCATGTTTTACACGATGCTCACAAAGAAATACATAACCCTTGAGGGCTTTGTGACATCTTTGTGACCTTTGTGGTTATAATTACCACATTTCATAATCTTAACTTTTAACCACTAAGAACACCATGTTTTACACGATGCTCACAAAGAAACATCATAAACCTTGAGGGCTTTGTGATATCTTTGTGACCTTTGTGGTTATACTTACTCTGCGTTTCATAATCTTAACTTTTAACCACTAAGAACACCATGTTTTACACGATGCTCACAAAGAAATACATAACCATTGAGGACTTTGTGACATCTTTGTGCCCTTTGTGGTTATAATTACCACATTTCATAATCTTAACTTTTAACCACTAAGAGCACCAAGTTTTACACTATGTACACAAAGCAAAACTATAACTTGAGAGCTTTGTGCATTCTTTGTGAACTTTGTGGTTACAGGCTCTAAATTTCTTTCTCCAACTTAGTTATTACGCTCACTGCATTATCATAATCCTGCTGCATTGCTGCGCCCGATGATGGGGCATAGCGGGCAAACTCGCAACTGTTCATTATTTTGATAAAATCATCTATTGTTTCGGGTTTTGCACCGCGCGACTCCAGTAATTCCTGAATATTCGGTTTTGCCATTTCAGATGTTTCTATATTCAGTTTTGCTTTCAGGAAGTTGTGCAATGCTTTTTCCAGTGCTACATAAAACGGCTCTTTGTTGCCCAAATGCTTTTTAGCTTCAGATAGGTATTTCTTAGCCAGTTTATTGTTCTTCCTTATTTTGTTGCCCGTAACATCGTTATCGCGTGCCTGTTTTTGCTTTTTCAGCAGCATAATAACAGGAATGAGCAGGAACGGTACAAAAAGCAGTATGTAAAACAACATAGAGCCGAAAAACGGCTTTTTATTGATAGGTTGCAGCTTGGTATCCAACGCTACAAAGCGGAACTGCTCGGTGGTTTGTACAGGCTGTTTGTTTACTCCCGATGATGATGTGGTTTCGTTACCTGCCGAAGTGCCCGGCACGCTTTGTACATCTATCATTATCTCATCGGTAGTAATGGTCTTGTACTTGCCTGAAGCAAGGTCGAAGTACGAGAATGTCATTGCCTTAATGGGATATTTTCCTTTATTCTGCGGGATAATGGCGTAGTTGTCCGAAATACTGCCCTGCATACCTGAAAGTGGTATGGATATTTTTTCTTTATGCTCAGGGTCGTACATTTCTAATGCTGATGGCACAACAGGCTTTGGCAGATTGAACAGCTTTAAGTTACCCTTACCCAAAACTTCTACATTTAGCTGTAATGATTCGCCATTGCTCAACGTAGTTTTTGATGGTGTAACTTTAAAATCAAAACTACCTACCGCACCGCTAAAGTCTATAGGTTTACCTTTTTCAGGTAATGGTTTAACATTGATGTATTTAGAGCCCGATGACATTACTTTGGTTGTTTGTGTCATTAACGGGCGGTTGAAAAAGTCGCGCCTGCCCGTAGGTACATCAATAGTAAGTTCCATGCTCAACGGTTCAACTTCGAGCCTTCCGCTTTTTTGCGGATACAATACTACCCGCTTTAATACGATATAACGGTAGTTTTCGCCATTGTACATACCTTGCTGTACCGAACGGCTGTCGGTTTCTATATCCTGACTCCAAAAATCATTAAACTGCGGAATGTCCATTTGGCGTGTACCGCGCACGCTGGCATCCTGACTAACGTATAGCTTATACACCACAGTAATAGGCTCGTTTACATAGGGGTTGGTTTTGCTCACCTCTGCCACTACATGTATGCCCTTACCGGCGTTTTCGGTTATCGGGGCATCAGGGTCATTTGCTCCTGCTACGGCTGCCGTAACGGTAACTTTAAACGGAATGGTTTTATACGTTTCGCCATCTATGTCTATGCTTGCCTGCCCTATGGTAAATGTACCCCGCGCTGTGGGTGTAAGCACGTAGGTATAGGTTTTACTAAAGCTACGCTTACCATTTATCCATGAGTTGCTTATCATTTGGCTGGGCCCGGCGGCATTAAACCCCTGGAAAGAGGGCGGATTGAAGTTATCGCCATCTTTGGTCATGGTAAACTCCACCCGCAGCTTTTCGTTAATGCCCAATGTAGTTTTACTGGGCTTAGCCGTAAACTCTACCTCCTGAGCATAAAAGCCTTGCAAGCAAAATAGTAATACTAATAGTAGATACTTTCTCATTGTTTTATCAAATCCTTACATCTGAATACTATACCGTTTTTCAAATTAGTCGCAATCGCGGTACAACTGTTACCAGTCTTTTTCCTGTTGTTTGGGTTGTACTTTTACCTTTTTGGCATTTATTTTATCCTGAATTTTTTTCTCTTCGTTGTTCATGGCATCCAGCAGGTTTTTCATACGCTGTTTGTCAGGGTTTGGTGCATCTTGTTCCTGTTCGTTCCCTTCTCCGCCTTTTTCTTCCTTGTCTTTGCCTTCGCCTTTATCTTTCCGGTCGCCCTTATCTTTACCGCCTTTATCCTTTTCATCACCCTTGTCGCCCTTATCCTTCTGGTCGCCTTGGTCACCTTTGTCTTTATTGTCATCTTTAGGCTGCTGGCTCTTGTCGTCTTTGTTTTTATCCTTACTCTTATCGTCCTTTTTGTCGTCTTTAGGTGGCTGTGGGGGCGGCGGATTATTTTTCAGCATTTCTTTTGCCAACGCAAAGTTATATCTTGTTTCCTCATCATACGGGTTATTGCGCAATGCATTTTTATATGCCTCTACCGCATTCTGATAATCTTTCTCTTTCATTAAAGCATTGCCAAGATTATGAAAAGCTTTGTGTTTTTGGGTTTTATCCTGTGCGTTTTCTATCGCCTTTAGATAGGCATACATCGACTCGCCTGACTGCCCCTGCCTGTAAATAGCATTACCCAAGTTGTAGGCTGCATCAGCATTTGCAGGGGTTTTAGATTGTGATATTCTGTAATCAGCCTCAGCAGATGTATAATCTTTCTCTGCAAAAGCGTCATTGCCTTTCGGCAAATATTTGTCTTTGCTTTTTTCTTTTTCCTGCGAAAAAGCGAATACTGTAAAAAACAGCAGTATGTAGGTAAGTTTTACTTTCATTATTCTTTTTCGTTAAACAGGTTTAATTTTCTTATCCATGCTGTTTTGCGTTCCAGCAGGAACAGCTCTAAAAACAACAATGCAAATGCTGCACCCAAAAACCACTGGAATTGCGACTCGTAGAGCGATACTTCTTTGGACTCAAATTCGGTTTTCTCGATATTCTCCAATGCATTCTTTACGTAGTCTGACACTTCTCGGGTGCTGCTGCCGTATATATAACCGCCTTTGGTTATATCGGCTATGGTTTTTAACTGCTCCGGATACATTTTGGTTACTACCACATCGCCATTGTTATCGCGCTTAAAACTTTGGGTTATGCCATTTCGTTTTAACGGTATGGGTCCGCCTTTTTCTGTTCCTACCCCTACGGTAATGATTTTAATACCCGCTTCTTGGGCTGCTTTCGCGGCTTCGGCACTGCCTTCGCCGTGGTCTTCTCCGTCAGATATTAATATTACCAGCTTACTGGTTTGCGGGTCGTCAAAAAAAGTACCGGCAAGTTTTAAGGCATCGCTTATGGCTGTTCCCTGCGATGATACCATATCGGTATTCATGCTTTGCAGGAACATTTTTGCCACGCTGTAATCTGACGTTATGGGCAATACGGGGTAGGCACTCCCTGCATAACCTACTATACCTATCCTGTCGTTACCCAGTTGGTTTATGGTTTGCGATACTATTTGCTTGGCTTTCTCCAAACGGTTGGGCGCAACGTCTTCGGCAAGCATACTTTTAGAAACGTCTATGGCAAAAACAATGTCGATTCCCTCGCGTTTTACCGTTTCGGTTTTTGTTCCTATTTTGGGGTTTACCAGTGCAATAATTATGCCTGACAATCCTAAAAGCAGGACTATCAGTTTTAATGCGGGTTTAAATACCGAACGCTCGGGAGTGAGTTTTTTTACCAGTTCGGGGTTACCAAACTCGCGCTGTTTTTTGCGCTGCCACCACAGGTTGAGCAAAAACAGCAGTACCAGCACCGGAATGATGCCTAATAAATACAGGTATTTTGATTCGTCTAATTCGTACATAATTAAATAAAGCTTCTGTAAATAGTTTTCCTCAACAACACCTCAACGAGCAGCAAGCCTAAGGCAGCCAGTACCCAAGGGCGGTACCGCTCGTCATAATTATAAAATTTCATTTCGTTTATCTCGGTTGTTTCGAGCTTGTTTATTTCGTCATAAATAGCTTTCAGCTTGCTGTTGCTCGTCGCTCGGAAGTACTGCCCGTCTGTTTTTTTAGCTATTTCTTTCATCAAGCCTTCGTCTATCTCTACTTTCATCATTTGATATAAAAAACGCCCGTCGGCTGTTTTGGCATACGGGAACTGTGCATTACCGTTAGTCCCAATACCTATGGTATATACTTTTATGCCATATTCTTTGGCAATATCGGCTGCCATGCGCGGGTCTATAAAGCCTGCATTGTTTACGCCATCGGTAAGCAAAATAATAACACGGCTTTTGGCTTTGCTTTCTTTCAGGCGGTTTATGGCGGTGGCAAGCCCTACGCCTATTCCTGTACCGTCCTGCAGTACCGTATCATCATACTCAACTGATTTTATGGCTTGTTTTACCAACTCTTTATCGCTGGTAACTGGGGTTTTGGTATAGCTTTCTCCGGCATATACTACAAGTCCTATCCTGTCGTTCGGGCGGTTATCTACAAAGGTTTCCGCCACTTCTTTAAGGGCTTCCAGTCGGTTTGGTTTTAAGTCTTTTGCCAGCATACTGCCCGATACGTCCATTGCCATAACAATATCTATACCGCGTGTGGTTTTGGTTTTGCTGCTTACATCTACACTGCGGGGTCGTGCCAGTGCTACTATCATGGCGCTTAGTGCCAGCAGGCGCAGGACGAAAAGTGCAGGTTTTAGTTTTGCCAATAATGAGGGTGCGGCTTTAAAGCCTTGCAGCGTACTTATGGTAAGTGTTGCCGATTGTTGTTTCCGTTTCCAGATGTACCAGCCTATTGCCAACGGCAACAGCAGGAACAGCCAAAAGAAACCCGGATGTAAAAAAGTAACATCTCCCATTTTAATTTAACTTAGTTAGTTCAATAGAATTTTTAACTCGGTCTAATAATTGCGGAGCATACTCGTCGCCTTCGCGATACATTATGGTTACTTGTTGCAAGCCGTTATTTTGTTTAAAGAATATCATTTCATAATACATTCTTGCGGTTTTTTTGGTAACCGGGTTCGGGAACGACATTGTACCATAGGCGCGCAAACCTTGCATACCCCCCTCTGTACTAAATTCTTCTGTTTTTACCAATATATCTTTCGCTCCTTGTGTTTCCAGCATTTTCATAGCGCCGTCTGCCGTAGTATTAAGGTCTATTTCTACCTGCTGTTTATAGCGCAGTGTGTTTATGGTTACATAAAAATCGTCTGCCATAGCTCCGTAGGTAAATATTTGCATTTCCTTAAACATTGCCATAGCTCCTTCCGGCAGTATTTGCTCCGGGTCTTGCCTTTTCAGTACTTTAGGTGTTTCTATAATAACGGGGGGGTTACCATAGGCGCTTTTTACCCACTCGCCTTCCAGCAGTTCTTTGGTTGGAATGCCTGTTACATATTCGCGCATGATGCTCCTGCCCACGAAGAAGAATGCAGCTCCCAACACTACTATTGCCGAAACGATGGTGATAACTATATTGCGGTTTCGGTGTTTTTGTTTTTCTTTTTTGCGTTGTGCTTCCAGCCATGCCAGCGTGTGTTCTTCATCTTCCTCATTCTCTACCGGTATGCTGCGGTCTATTATTACGATGGTTTTTTCTATACGGCTGCGGTCTTCGGCTATTTCATATTCTACCGGGCGCATTTTGGCAAATTTCACTAAATCGGCATTACGCAACACTTTTTCAAGTTGTTCAAAGGTGTCCTGACTTAGTTTCATGTTCTTACGGCGTACTGCGTTGCGCATGGCTTCTATCAGTTCGCCCGTAGTGCTTTCCATAGCGGGTATGTGTATGGCTTCTTCTATATACATACGGGCAATGTCGGTAAGCTCACTGTAATAATCTTTTACTGCTCCTTTTTGCAGGAGCGCTTTGTTTTCTAACTCTTTTAGTTGTGTAGTCGCTTTTTCTATGGGTGAGGCATAATGTACTTCCTCTTCTTTGGGTTGTGGTTTTTTACGCTTTTTAATAAACCACCAAACGCCAAAGGCAATACCCGCAGCCACTACAACGCCTATCAGTATCCAAAGCCACAATGTGCCTTTACTTTCGGCAGTGGCGACATCCTTAATATCGTACATTTTTTGCTTTAGTGTATCGACCACTACAGGGGTAACTTCTATAAGCAACGAATCGGTACGGATGGTGTTATTGTTGATAACCACAGGCAGTCGCGGAATTACATACCGCCCGGAGTCGAACTGCGTGAGCCCGTATTTTTTTACCAGCTCATACATCGCGTCTTTACGCACGGTATCTACTGGATAAGATTCCAGTACTTCGAGCTGCCCGAAATTTTTCCCTTCGGGGAAGTTTACTCTTGCGGTGGTATCTACCGTAGTTTTCAGGGTAAGGTTAAACTGCGAGCCTATCTTTATTTTGGTAGAGTCGATACTGGTTGCTACCTTGGGTTGCTGTGCAAAGGCAACGGTAGTAACCAGCAGTAAAAGAAAGGTGTATAGTTTATTTATGTTCATGTGTTTCATAGTTATGCTGCACCGTGATTTATCTTGCCTTAAAATAGCCAAGCAGCTTGGTTACATACGACTCATCTACCCGCGTGCTTACCGTACCTGCTCCGCAACGGCTAAAGGTTTCTTTAAAATACTGTACTTTATCCCGATAATACTGCCCATACTGCATGCGCACGGCTTTAGAGCCTGTGTTTACCAGTGTGGTTTCGCCCGTTTCGGCATCCGTCATGTTTACAATACCCAAGTTGGGCATTTCTTCTTCACGACTGTCATACACGCGTACGCCTGTTATATCGTGGCGTTTTGCTGTTATTTTGAGTGTATGTTCATAATCTCCGGCTATAAAATCGGAAATCAGGAAAACAATGGCTTTCTTTTTCTGTACGCCCGAAAGGAATTTTAATGCCTGCGCCACATCGGTTTTTTTGCTTTTTGGATGAAACTCTATCAACTCGCGGATGATGCGCAATACGTGCGATTTTCCTTTTTTGGGTGGTATATAAAGTTCTATTTGGTCGGAAAAAAGTATCAGCCCTATTTTATCATTATTCTGCGTTGCCGAAAATGCCATTGTAGCAGCTATTTCGGTAACAATATCTTTTTTAAAGCTGTTTTGTGTACCAAAGCTCTCCGAACCGCTCACATCTACCATGAGCATCATGGTAAGCTCGCGTTCTTCTTCAAAAACTTTTATGTGGGGTTCGTTATAGCGTGCGGTAACGTTCCAGTCTATAGCCCGCACGTCGTCGCCATACTGGTACTGGCGCACCTCGCTAAAGGTCATACCACGCCCCTTGAAGGATGTGTGGTACTCGCCCGAAAAGATGTGGTCGCTGAGCCTTCGGGTTTTAATTTCTATTTTACGAACTTTTTTTAGTATCTCTTTTGTATCCATCCTGCCTCCCCTAACCCCTCCGAAGGAGGGGAATTTGACGATTGATATTGAAATTATTTATTAAACACTCCTGCTCCCCCCTCCTTCGGAGGGGTTGGGGGAGGTTTAAGGCACTTCAACCTCATTCACTATTTTGTTAATGATATCTATCGATGTTATGTTTTCGGCTTCGGCTTCATAGGTAATGCCTATCCTGTGGCGCAACACGTCGTGTACTACCGCCCTTACATCTTCGGGTATTACATAGCCCCTTCGTTTGATAAAGGCATAACATTTTGCAGCAATGGCAAGGTTGATACTACCCCGTGGGGATGCCCCGAAACTGATGAGCGGTTTGAGGCTTTCCAGTTTATATTGTTCCGGATAACGGGTAGCAAAAATGAGGTCGAGAATATATTTTTCTATCTTCTCGTCCATATATACTTCGCGAACGGCTTGCTGCGCTCTCAGTATCTGCTCTATAGATACTACCTGGTTTACTTTATCAAAAGCTTCTTTCAGGTTGTTACGCATTACCAAGCGTTCGTCTTCAATTTTAGGATAATCAATAACTGCTTTCAGCATAAAACGGTCAACCTGTGCTTCGGGCAGTGGGTAGGTTCCTTCCTGTTCTACAGGGTTCATGGTTGCCATTACCAAAAACGGTTTTTCGAGCTTAAAGGTTTCTTCGCCTATGGTTACCTGTTTTTCCTGCATTGCCTCAAGCAGCGCACTTTGCACTTTGGCGGGTGCTCGGTTTATCTCATCGGCAAGGACAAAGTTGGCAAATATCGGTCCTTTTTTTATCGTAAATTCGTTTTGCTTAATGTTGTATATCATTGTTCCCACTACATCGGCAGGAAGCAAATCGGGTGTAAACTGAATACGGCTGAAACTGCCGTGTACCGCCTGAGAAAGCGTGTTAATAGCCAGTGTTTTTGCGAGTCCCGGCACACCTTCCAGCAGTATATGCCCTCGCCCGAGTAAACCTATAAGCAGGCGTTCTATCATGTACTTTTGCCCCACGATAACCTTGTTCATTTCCATAACAAGGAGGTCTATAAAAGCACTCTCCCGCTCTATTTTTTCATTAATTGCCCTGATGTCTAAAGCAGCAGTATTTTCTTCCATAAGTATATCTGTTTTGGTGGTGTGAAGTTAATAATGTTAAAGTAACGAAGCAAATGGAAATTTAATATATTATTGTTGTTAATGACTTGTTAAATATTAAATAAACCTACACTGCATTAATCCTGTACATCGGTAATTTTTTGCTATTTTTAGCAACGCAATATAACATTGCTTTCTAAAATCATAAATCAAATAATGAATATTACTTTATCGCCCATTATTGCCGGCGCCATGAATTGGGGCGTATGGAGCAAAAAAATGAATACTGCCGAGATGACTGCCCTCCTATTTTCCTGCCTGGAGTATGGCATTACTACCTTTGACCATGCCGATATATATGGCGGTTATACTACCGAAGCGGAGTTTGGTGCGGCATTTGCCGAAAGCGGGATTAACAGGGAACAAATTCAACTGATATCAAAGTGCGGCATACAGCACATTACGGGCAACCGAAAGAACAAGGTAAAACATTACGACTACTCTAAAGACTACATTATACAATCGGCAGAGGGTTCGCTTAAAAATCTGCAAACAGATTATCTGGACATACTACTACTGCACCGCCCAAGCCCGTTAATGCATCCTGACGAAATAGCCGAAGCTATAGAGAAACTGAAAGCGGAAGGCAAAATAAAAAACTTCGGGGTATCTAACTTTACCAATAGCCAAACCGACCTTATCCGCAGTCGTACCGAAGTGTTTTGCAACCAAATAGAGTTTTCGGCAACGTGCCATCAGCCTATGCTGGACGGGTCTTTGGATTATATGATGCTAAACAACATCAAACCATTGGCATGGAGTCCGTTAGGCAGTATCTTTAAAGCGGATAATGCACAAACGGAACGCCTTAAAATGCTGTTAATGGAATTGGTCGTAAAATATGAGGCTACCGTAGATATACTTTTGCTGGCTTGGATAATGCAGCACCCGGCAGGTATAGTGCCCGTAACAGGATCGACCAACCCCGAAAGGCTGAAAAACCAAATGAAAGCTGCAGGGCTAACGCTGGAACTGGAAGACTGGTTTGCTATTTGGACGGAGAGTATGGGGGAGAAAGTGCCATAAGCCCCCTAACCCCCAAAGGGGGAATTAAGTTTGAAAGTCGAAAGCTTTAAAGTTGAGATGTTTAAATCTTTCAATTATTAAATTTTAAATAGATTAAAAAATGAAAACAGCATTAATAACAGGAGCAACGAGCGGTATAGGCAGGGCAACGGCTCGTTATTTTGCGAAGAATAATATCAGGCTGATACTGTGTGGTCGTCGTGACGACAGGCTGGCAGCATTGCGTGGCGAGTTGGGCAGTTTAACCCCTGTGCATACCCTTCTTTTTGATGTACGCGATAAAAAAGCGGTTGATAATGCCATAGCCTCCATCCCAAAAGAGTTTGCCGATATAGATATATTAATAAACAATGCGGGCAACGCGCATGGACTTGACCCGATACAAAACGGTGATGCGGATGACTGGGATGCTATGATAGACATTAATGTAAAAGGACTGCTGTATGTATCGAAAGCTATACTGCCGGGTATGATAGCGCGTAAAAGCGGACATATTATTAACATAGGCTCTATAGCGGGAAAAGAGGTGTACCCTAACGGAAATGTGTATTGCGCAAGCAAGCACGCCGTAGATGCTATCAATCAGGGGATGCGCATGGACTTGAACCCGTATGGCATTCGCGTAGGCGCAATCAATCCGGGGTTGGTTGCTACCGAGTTCAGCGAGGTGCGCTTTAAGGGCGATACCGAGCGTGCCGAGAATGTATATAAAGGCTATGAGCCGTTACAACCCGAAGATATTGCCGATGTGATTACCTTTGTAGTAACACGACCGTATCATGTAAACATTGCCGACCTGATGATACTGCCCACAGCGCAGGCAAGTGCCATAATGGTAAAGAAAGAGGTTTGATATCCTATCTTTTAAAATCTGACCTGAAAGGAAGCAAATTTACCCAACCTTAAACCCGAAACTCACAACTCGTAACCCTAAGCCATGATAAACAAACGCTTACTCATAAAAAACCTGTTGGCTCACAATGATGAGAGCAGCTTTTATGATAAAAAGCGTCAGTTGAACCTGCATACCAAAGAGGGTAAGGGAAAGTTTGTGAAACACATTTGTGCATTATCTAATTCCAACCCTTCCAACAACTCTTATATTGTGGTTGGGGTTGAGGATAAGGACAACGAGATACGGGGTGCCGATTTTTATGATGACAGCCGTATCCAAAACCTGGTAAATGCCTATCTGGACAATCCGCCCAAAATACAGTATGAAAATGTACCTTTTCCCAACCTGCCCAAACACAAGGTAGTAGGCTTGGTAACCATTCGCCCTAATAACAAAATATCGTCTTTTAAACGACCTATTTATAACATTCCTTACGGTGCGGTTTTTATGCGCAGGGGCAGTAACTCGATACCTGTTGACCGTAACGAGGAAATGAATTACCAAAATACTGCAACGGTTATTGATATTGAAAACAGTTCGCGCAACAGCATAGGCTATACCCTTGAGGGGGTTATCGATTTTCTTAATAATCGCCATAAGGATATGGCTTCGGGCTATAAGGTTTTTAAAGAGCTTTTTGTAGTATGCTGGGCAGGAAACAAAAAGGTTGTAAAAGGCAAAACCTACTATTCGCGAGTAGATATAGAGCTAATAAACGAGCAGGTAAAGCTGTTTTATTCTACCTTAGATGAGGTGCAAATTGAGTATGACGACAACACATTTTCTATTACCGAATATGTTTCGCTGGGGCTTAATGACAAAACGAGCTATTATCCGTTAGAAAAAGTAAGCATCAACTTTCAGGAAAACGGTTATTATAAAATGGACTCTACCTTACTATTCGACCCGCCACAGTATAACCGAAAAATGATGCATCATATTTATAATGCCAACCTTGCCCTTATCGGTAAGTTGGAAAAAGGCGTACCACTATCAGAGCGGGAAGAGAAAGACCTGAGCAATATGCCGCATACGCTTATGGTATGTTACCTGAACGGTTTTGAAGATGCCCGCGAAAGGCTTATAGATGCCAAGCCGTTACTAAAAACCTACCCGGACAGCAGTGCATATGTTTCCTTTAAAGAAGCAATGCGCGTGTTGCGTAAAATGAAATATAACGACAACTCTGATAAAACTGATATAGAAAATTAAAGAATACTATGAGCAGAATACTTGTTATTGGTGATATACACGGGGCATATATAGCCTTACAGCAAATACTGGAACGCGCTGCCGTAACCACAGGTGACACCCTTATTTTTTTGGGCGATTATGTAGATGGCTGGAGTCAGTCGCCAGAGGTAATTGATTTCCTGATGAAGGTGAAACAGCAGTACAACAGTATTTTTATGCGTGGCAATCACGACGACTTACTGCTGGACTGGATGAAAACAGGCGACTATAACGAGCAATGGTTTTATCACGGCGGAAAGCTGACTACCGAAATGTATGCACCTGTAATTGGCGAGCGAAGAGAATCTCACGTGGCTTTTTTAGAAAGTTTACAGGATTACCATTTGGATGATAATAACAGACTTTTTCTGCATGCGGGCTTTACCAACCAAAACGGTATTCATAACGAATATTTTACCCGTATGTTCTATTGGGATCGTACCCTGTGGGAAACGGCATTGGCACTCAATGAAAGTCTGGAAAAAAACCATCCGCAATACCCGAAGCGTTTTACTATTTATGACGAAATTTTTATAGGCCATACGCCCGTAACGCGCATAGGAGAAACCGTACCTATAAATAAAGGTGGTGTTTGGAATATAGATACAGGTGCAGCCTTCAAAGGTCCGCTTACTATTATGGATGCCAACACTAAAGAATTTTGGCAAAGCGACCCCGTATATACATTATATCCTAACGAAAACGGAAGAAATTAAACAGGAGAATATTTAGCTATTTCCTGCGTCAGAATAACAGCGCAAGCTGAATATTGTAGCTGTAAACCGCACATTGATTTCTGTCATGCTGAGGCACGAAGCTTCTAAAAAGAGATGCTTCGTGCCTCAGCATGACAAAACAAACAGAATACGGTAACTGTAGTACTACTCCGGTTGCAGGTTTATGGTTATAATTTCGCCTATTACATGGCACTCGTCAGCCTCTACGGTAACAGGGTCTGAAATATAGGTTTGATACCCCTCTCCGCTAACGGTAATCACATAAGTTCCCTCACGTTCCCATGCTCCTGTAAATTGTGGCGAACTCAAATAATACTCCAGCGTTTCGGTATAATTCCCATCAGTAGCCACAACAGTAATACCCTCGCCGATTACCTGTCCGGTTTCGGCATTTTTTACAGTAACGTTAAGTCCTGCACGGGCTTCTTCGGTACAGATAACATCATTGTTGGTATCATCATCACCCGAACAGGCAAAAGATAGGAATACCAGCAGTATAATAATTTTTTTCATAAATTGTATATTTTATCTCAAGATGCTCTTTTTGTAAAAGGGTTGCGCCGCTATCATAATCAGTTGTTATTTTTTGGTTAAAAAAAGCACCAAAAAAGTAAGCTCAAAACATTAGTTTGTAAATTTAATACTTATTACTTTTTGAAATGAGCCTTTTAGAACGATATCATGCCGTAAGGCACCATACCGAAAAAATATGCAGCCTGCTGCAAACGGAAGACTATGTGCCGCAGCCGGCGGTATTTGTGAGTCCGCCCAAATGGCATTTGGCGCACAGTACATGGTTTTTTGAGCAGTTTGTACTAAAGCAGTACCTGCCTGATTACAGGGTATATGATGAAGATTTCTGCTTTCTGTTTAACAGCTATTACAACAATGTAGGCACACGAACTTTTCGTGCCGAAAGAGGTGCTATAACCCGACCCGGCGTAACACAAGTTTATGAATACCGAAAGTATGTAGATATACACATGGAGCTGGTACTGCAACTGAAAGACGACCAAGTACACGCACTTGCCGAACTGGGGCTGAACCATGAGCAGCAACACCAGGAATTACTGCTTACCGATATAAAATATATACTGGGCTGCAACCCTACCTTCCCTGTATATAATGAAGATTTGGACTGGGAAAACCAGCAAAACGACAGCAGCGGTTTTATAACCATGCCCGAAGGGGTTTATGAAATAGGCTTTAACGGAGAAGGCTTTAGCTTTGATAACGAGCATGGCAGGCACAAAACCTATTTGCACGAATATGAAATTGCCAATGCCCTTGTAACCAATGCCGAATATCTGGAGTTTATAACAGCAGGGGGCTATCAGGATTTTAATTACTGGCTGGACGAAGGCTGGGCATGGGTAACCCAAAACGATATAAGCGCTCCGCTGTACTGGCACAAAATAGGCGGAAAGTGGATGCACTTTACCGTATCGGGAATACAAGAGATAAACCCTGAGGCAATAGTAACCCACATCAGTTTTTTTGAAGCATCGGCGTATGCCGAATGGAAAGGTATGCGGCTGCCTACAGAGCAGGAATGGGAAACCGCATCGGGCAAAACAGACTGGGGCAAACGCTGGGAGTGGACTAACAGCGCCTACCTGCCCTACCCGCAGTATAAAAAACCCGAAGGGGCCGTGGGAGAATATAACGGCAAATTTATGATTAACCAGATGGTGCTTCGCGGTGCATCGTGTGCTACAAGCCCCGAGCATAGTCGCGCCACCTACCGCAACTTTTTTCACCCCGAAGAGCGGTGGCAGTTTAACGGCATTCGCCTTGTAAAAAAATAATGGAAACAACCGATAAGACAAAATCAACAATAACTTCTTTTGCAGCAGATGTAAAGGAGGGGCTTACCGCCAAAAACAAACACCTGTCGTCTAAATATTTTTATGATGATAACGGCAGTCGTATTTTTATGCAAATCATGAAAATGCCCGAATACTACCCTACCGACTGCGAGTTTGAAATACTCTCCCAACAATCGGGGGATATACTTGATAAACTGCCTTATAAAGGTAAATTCAATATTGTAGAGTTTGGCAGTGGCGACGGTATGAAAACCAAGCAGCTATTGGGTACTTTTATGGATATGGGTGCACACTTTATTTATATGCCCATTGATATTTCGCAGGAAGCGATAGATGCACTCGAAAAAAATATTATTGAGGCATTACCAAATATTACTATGCAACCCAAAACGGGAGATTACTTTGAGGTACTGGATGAGCTTACCAAAAGCAGTACGCCCAACCTTTTCCTGTTTTTGGGTGGTAACATTGGTAACTACCCGCATGATGAGGCAACGGATTTACTGAAAAAGTTTAACGCCGGGATGAAAAAAGGCGATATGCTGCTTATGGGTATGGACTTGAAAAAGAACCCGCGCGTGATACAAAAAGCGTATGACGACCCGCACGGTATTACCAAAGCCTTTAACATGAACCTGCTGAGCAGGATAAACGAGGAGCTGGATGCTGATATTAAACTCGACCAGTTTGATTTTTACAGTAATTACAGCCCAAAAAACGGTCAGGTAAACAGTTTCCTGATAAGCCTTAAAAAACAAACTGTTTACAGTAAGGTATTAGATACTGCTTTTTATTTTGAAAGGGATGAGTTGATATGGACAGAGCTTTCTAAAAAATACAGCTTTGACGAAATAAATATGCTTGCAGAAGAAGTTGGCTTTAGTGTAGCTCATAACTTTATGGATTGTAAGCATTATTTTACCGACAGCCTTTGGGTGAAGTAGACAAAAAAGACATTAATCTTCATTAGTGTCTTTGTATTTCTTTTTCCTATCGCTTTTAAATCTTCCTAAAACAAAAATACCTGCAAGGCTTATAATAGTAGCTCCTCCTATAATCCCACCTGTAGTTTCATGTCCTGTATAAGCGAGTATTCCTGACACCAATAGTGAAATAATAGACAAAATGAAACCAAATAGCTGACCTCTAGAACTCTCTTTCAATTGATGTCCCACCACTTTATTCTCCATACTTATTCGGTGATCCTGTTGCTTTTCTGCCATAATCATAATCCTATCTGCTCCATTCGGAATTACAGAATTATATTCTATCATCGTTTCTGAATCAGGAAGAGGACCAGAATGATGTTTTGCAGTTATACTTACTGCTTTATTAATAGTCTGAAGTATTTCTGCCTTCTTTTTAGGATTTATACCTTGGAATAAATTCGGGTTAACAGCCGTAATTTCTTGCTCTATATCAGAAATTTCCAATTTATCGCTTGCATTGTCTGGCTTTAGCTGCTTTTCAGAATGTTCCTTTGCCATAATTTATTTATTAAAACAAAGTTCATCTTTATGTTGCTTCTCAAATTTTTCACGAGCAGTTTTTATATCCGCTCCAACATTTTCCCAATCAGAGTAAAGAGCTTTTTTATCTGCCTCATTTTCTGTATCGGAATAATCAAAATCATAATAATTTCCAGGCAAATTGAAAACCGAACCAATTCCCCTAAGAAAACTGCATTTTGAATAAAGAAATCCTGTTTCTAATTTAACCTTTACTTTTTCCATGATAATTTTGTTTACAAATATTCTTCAACACATTAAATAACTAAAAACATGTATTAATATTATATAACAATATACAAAAAATTGTCTGCGAATATACAAAAAACCAATTAATTTAATGTTAAAGCACTTCTACACGTACTTTTTTACTTTTTAATAGAGAACGAGAGCTTTTTCAAAACAAAAAACCGCTCCAATTTCCTGAAGCGGTTTTACTATAAACACTTTATAATTTAAAGATAATGATTACAAATCAAAGCTGATACCTTGTGCCAATGGTAACTGAGTACCGTAGTTAATCGTATTGGTTTGTCTTCTCATATAGGCTTTCCAAGCATCTGAACCACTTTCGCGACCACCGCCTGTTTCTTTCTCGCCACCAAAAGCACCGCCAATTTCGGCACCCGATGTACCGATGTTTACATTGGCAATTCCACAGTCAGAACCGGCATGCGAAAGGAATAACTCCATCTCACGCATATTGTTGGTAAATATCGACGATGAAAGCCCTTGCGGTACATCGTTCTGCATCGCGATAGCCTCTTCGAGGTTGCTGTACTTCATTACATAAAGTACCGGTGCAAATGTTTCGTGTTGTACTATCTCGAAGTTGTTTTCTGCTTCTATAATACATGGCTTAACGTAGCATCCGCTTTCGTAGCCTTCGCCCTGCATAACACCGCCTTCTACAATTACTTTACCGCCTTCTGCTTTAGCTTTCTCTATAGCGTTCAGGTAGTTGTTTACAGCATCTTTATCAATAAGCGGCCCTACGTGGTTGTTGCTGTCCAGTGGGTTTCCTGTTTTTAGCTGACCATAGGCGTTTTTAAGCACCTCGATAGTTTTATCATACATGCTTTCGTGTACAATAAGTCTTCTGGTAGTAGTACAACGCTGTCCTGCCGTACCTACCGCGCCAAACACCGCACCTACCAATACCATACTAAGGTCGGCATGTTCTGATACGATAATGGCATTGTTACCGCCAAGCTCAAGGATAGTGTTACCAAAACGCTCGGCAACGGTTTTAGATACGTGACGCCCTACGCGTGTAGAACCTGTAAACGATACCAGTGGCATGCGTTTATCGTTGTTCATACGGTCGCCGTTATCCCTGCCGTTTATCAGGCAGCTAACGCCTTCGGGTATATTGTTTCTTTCTAATACGGTTTGTATAATGTTTTGGCATGCTATACCGCACAATGGTGTTTTTTCGCTTGGTTTCCAAACGCAAACATCGCCACACACCCAAGCCAGCATTGCGTTCCAGCTCCATACCGCTACCGGAAAGTTGAATGCCGAGATGATACCTACGATACCTACCGGATGGTACTGCTCGTACATACGGTGCATGGGGCGTTCGCTGTGCATGGTAAGCCCGTATAACTGACGTGAAAGCCCTACGGCAAAGTCGCAGATGTCTATCATTTCCTGTACTTCACCAAGACCTTCCTGCAGGCTTTTACCCATTTCGTATGAAACAAGCTGCCCCAGCGGTTCTTTATATTTGCGAAGTTCATCGCCCATCTGGCGTACTATTTCGCCTCTTTTTGGTGCAGGCACAAGCCTCCAGCTTTTAAATGCTTCGGCTGCTTTTTCCATAGCTGCCTCATAATCTGCTTCGGTAGAGGCTTGTACTTTCGCGATAAGCGTACCATCAACCGGTGAGTATGATTCTATTATTTCACCATTGGCAAAATTGTTGCTTCCGGTAGATGTGCCTTTGTTTATTTCTTGTATGCCCAGTTTAGAAAGGGCTTCCTGAATACCAAATTGATCAGTTAATGTTGCCATATTTTAACTTTTATGCTGTTTAATGTTATATTTTACAAATATAATCCTTTTTTGCTTTTTTGATAATTTAATATGCCTGTGTATGTTAGGAAATAATTATTTCGCAGTAATTGTGGCAAAAAACAAAGAGGTTTGTTATTCTTCTATTTTACAAATCGAGGATCTGTTCCCATAACTGTACCGCAATTACCGCAGGTACGCAATTTTTCGGAGTTATAAAAATGCTCAAAATGGGGCAGGAAGTCTTTTTCTATATCGTGCAGTTCAAAATATACTTCGTGCAGCTTGTGGTTGCAGTTTTCGCAATGCCACAGCAACCCATCGGTAAAGCCTCTTCCGGCTCTTACCCTTTCTACCACCAGCCCTATAGAATTTTCTCCTCTAACTGGCGAGTGCGGTATTTTTGCCGGGTGCAGGTACATGTCGCCCGCGGTAAGCTCCATTTCTTTACGCTCGCCGTCTTCTTGTATTACTACTTTTATAGTGCCTTCCAGTTGGTAAAAAAGTTCTTCGGTTTCGTTATAATGATAATCTTTTCGGGCATTGGGTCCTGCCACTATCATTACAATATAATCGTCGGACAGGGGATATATGTTTTTATTGCCTACGGGTGGTTTTAATAAGTGGCGGTTATCTTCTATCCATTTATTAAGGTTAAAAGGTGGTAGTATTGCCATAATAATATGCTTTAAAAATTTGTACTAAAGGTACTAAATAAAAAAGGTTAGCCGAAGCTAACCTTTGTATAAAAGTGGGTGTGATTTTACATTTCTTTTATCAAATAAAGATATACGGGAAAGTGGTCGCTATAGCCCGGCACACCGTTCCAGTTTCTTTTTGGGTAGCCTTTGTACTGCCCGGAATCCTGCATGAGGTATGACTTGTTGAAAACGCCTGCTTTCCAAAAGGTAAAGTTGCTGTAATCTTTTCTTATTAACGGTTCTGACAGTATCATTTGGTCAAACAAATCCCAAGCATCGCGGTAAGCCAGTGTTCCTATCCCTCTTTCAGACATTTCTTCCATCGGGTTATACAGCCCTTGTTTTTCAACATCTTCTTTAGCAGCTTTTGCTCCCAATACTTTTTTCACGCTTTTATTGTACGGACCATCGTTAAGGTCGCCCATAGTAATAATTTTAGCATTAGGGTTAATGCTGTATAGCGAGTCGATAATTTTTTTGTTCAGCGCAGCGGCAGCCTCCCTGAACGGGCTGCTTCTTTTTTCGCCTCCTGAACGTGATGGCCAGTGGTTTACAATAAAGTGGATTTCTTCTCCATCCAATAAGCCTGTTACTAACAGTTGGTCGCGGGTATATACCCTTCCTGAATCGTCAGCTTCAGTTTTATCATCCGTTTTTTCTTCGTCCTCTTTTTTCTTAGTCTTTACTTTGGTGTCATCCTTGTAAATTATAAGTGGTATGTTCTTATAGCTGGTAGGTACAAAATATTGTTTTTGGTACAGTAGCCCAACATCTATACCCCTTTTGTCAGGAGAGTCAAAATGAATAATACCATAGCCTTTTCCGGCAATGGAGGGTTCTTTTACAAGGTCTTCCAGTACGCGTCTGTTTTCTACTTCACAAACGCCAAGTATTGTAGGCGAATTTGGGTTGTTGCTGCCTGTACCTATTTCCGAAATTACTTTCGAGAGGTTTTGCAGCTTTTTTTGGTACTTCTGCGGTATCCAGCTCTGTCCTCCTGTTGGCAGCCACTCTTCATCATTTATCTTAGGGTCATTCGTTGTATCAAAAAGGTTTTCACAATTATAAAAAGCGATGGTGTGCACTTTATACTTTTTTTCCTGTCCGAAGGCATTAAAAATTGAAATTAGTACAACAAAGAGAGCCAGTGATTTTTTAAACATTCTGTAACAAATATTAAGTTAACGTCAAATTTTCTAACAAAGTAGGGGTCAAAAGTAGTTATTATTTTTAAATGCTTTACATTTGCGCCCGTTAAGAAATATTTAACTTAACAAAAAAGGAAATAATTTAAACTATCTATGAAAAAACTAGTATTCAGCCTTTTAATAGTTATGCAGGTGATGGTTGCATGGTCGCAACAAGCTGCATCTGTAAGAGGTACAGTGGTCGATTCTAAATCGCAAGACCCTTTGCAAAATGTTACGGCAACTTTGCAAGGCACAAACCAAACAGTGTTGACAAATGCAGAAGGTGTATTTATTTTTGAAAGCGTTCCTGAAGGAAACCTGACATTGACTATAAACACAACGGGCTTTACTGTAAAAACGCTTAACCTTGACGTGAAAAAAGGAGAAACGATTGATGTGGGTGTAATTGTGCTGGAGGATGATATCACTACAGAGCAACAACTAAGCCTTGTTACCCTTACTGAAAATGATTTAGGCGATGATAACGGAGGTTCTGAAAGTACCGCAGGTTTGCTACAGGCATCGAGAGATGCATTTATGGAGGCTGCTGCCTACAGTTTCGGTCAGGCACGATTTAGAGTCAGAGGGCTTGATAATGAGTACGGAAGAACAATGATAAACGGTGTGCCAATGGATAAAATATATGACGGCAGACCGCAATGGAGTAACTGGGGCGGACTTAACGATGCTACCAGAAATCAGGAATTTACAATAGGTTCTGATGCTTCGGACTATGCTTTCGGGAGCCTGCTGGGTACTCAGGAAATTAATACCAGAGCTTCTATTTTCAGACCGGGTACCAGAATATCGTTTTCGGGTACTAATACTAACTATAGCTGGAGAACTATGGCTACTCACGCATCCGGTATGAGCACCGAAGGATGGGCTTATGTTATTTCGGCTTCAAGAAGATGGGCTACAGAGGGTTATTTTGAAGGGACTGATTATGATGCCAACTCTTTCTTTGCCAGTATTGAAAAGAAAATAAACGACAGCCACAGTCTTAACTTTACCAGTATTTATGCCTACAACAGCCGAGGTAAAAGCTCGCCTAACACACAAGAGGTTATAGACCTTGCGGGTGAAAAATACAACTCCTACTGGGGTTGGCAAAATGGTGAAAAAAGAAACTCACGCGATAAAGATGTGGAAGAGCCTATATTTATGCTTAGCCACTACTGGCAAATAAACAATGAGACTTCGCTTAATACTAATATTGCTTACCAGTTTGGTAAAATAGGTAACAGCAGGCTGGATTTTAACTACACCCGAAACCCGGATCCTACTTACTACAGAAACTTACCAAGTTTTTATACTACTCAGCATAATTTTCCTGCTCCTGATAACGGGCTGCCAGAATATGTGGGTAACAATACCGAAAACCTGTATAATGCACAACTTGCAAAAGAGAGTTTTCTTGCCAACAAGCAAATAGACTGGGACAAACTTTATGAAGACAATCAGGAAAACGGAGAAAGCCTTGCAGTACTTTATGAAGACAGAACGGATGACAAAATGTTTACTGCCAACAGTATATTGAACTCGCACCTTACAGATAATATAATACTGAATGCGGGTATAACTTACAGAAAATTAAAATCGCACAACTATCAAAACCTGTTAGACCTTCTTGGCGGTACCGGTTATGTTGATATCGATCCATTCCTTATTGGAGATGCAAGACAAACTGACCTTAACAACCCTAACAGGGTGGTGGGTGTAGATGATGCATTTGGTTATAACTACAACTTGTTTGCCGATGTTATTGATGCCTTTACACAGTTTAAATTTACCTACGGTAAAGCTGATTTTTATCTTTCTCAAAACTTCTCAAGATCGGAATATCAAAGAGAGGGGCTTTACAGAAACGGTAACTATGCTGACAACTCTTTTGGCAAAAGCGAAAAGAAAGAGTTTAACAACTTTGGTTTTAAAGGAGGTTTTACCTATAAAATCACAGGTCGTCACATACTTGACTTTAACGGTTTGTATATGACCAAAGCGCCAACACTAAGAAATTCTTTTCCTAATGCAAGATTAAATAATAACTTTGTACAAGGACTTGAAAACGAGAAAATTATGGGTGGTGATGTAAGCTATATTATAAGAACTCCAAATCTTAAAGCACGTATTACAGGGTATTACTCTAAAATTACTGATGCTACCGATATAGGTTTCTACTTTACAGAAGGGCTTGGCGTACTTACTGAAGAAGGAACTCAGATATCTGAAAACGGAAATGCTTTTGTATCAGAAACAGTAACCGGTCTTGACAGAGTGAATATGGGTGGTGAACTTGGTATAGAGTATAAACTTACCTCTACCATTACTGCCACTGCTGTTGCCGCTTACGGACAATATACTTATGACAGTAACCCGAACGTTAAACTAAATGTAGATAATATACGTTCTACTGTTAATTTCGGGCGTGCTACTATGAAAGATTACAAACAACCGGGTATGCCGCAACAGGCTTACTCTTTTGACCTTGAGTACAGAGATCCTCACTACTGGTGGATTGCAGCAAGTGTAAACTACCTTGCAGACAGCTATGTAGATATCTCTCCGTTGTTAAGAACCGATAACTTTTTCATTAATAATGAAGACCCTAACGGTTTCCCGTTTGGGGAAGCAACGGAAGAAGGAGCAAGACAGTTGCTAAAACAAGAAAAGCTTGATCCTGCTACTCTTATTAACCTGAAAGGTGGTAAATCATGGAGAATAACTTATGGTAAAACAATAGGTTTCTTTGCAAGTATTAATAACGTGTTTGACTTTTCATACAAAACAGGTGGATTTGAGCAAGCAAGGAATGCAAATTACAGGCAGGTTAGTCAAGACCTTGCAGGCCCTACACGCTCTTTCGGTTCTAAATACTTTTATGGTTACGGAAGAAACTTTTTCGTAAACTTATACTTCAACTTCTAATCAAATTAAAAAAAAGAATATGAAAACAAATTTTGTAAAATCGATTTTAATCATGGCGATGGCAGCCGTTTCTCTCACGAGCTGCGTTAATGACGATGACTACTCAGTGCCTGCACTGGAGTGTAATGAGCCGAGTATGACTAATATTACTCTTAAAACTGTACAGGAAATATATGATAATGCTACCGAAACAGCTACGATATATGAAAGTGCAGATCCTAACAACCCGGATGTTATAGAGGCTGTAGTAGTATCAAGCGATAAAGGTGGTAACTTTTACAAAACCTTATACCTTAACAACATTGTTACTGTAGATGGAGAGCTGCACGCAGGAACAATAGGTTTCTCGGTGCAAATAAACCAGGCTGACTTGTTTACTGATTACGGTTTAGGAAGAAAGGTTTATATTAACCTTGAAGGTCTTTATGTACAAATAAGAAGCAACACCCTGCAAATAGGTGCGCTTTATAACGGTAACGTAGGGCAAATACCAGCATTAGAGTATCAAGACCACATTACCAGATCGTGTACTATAATACCTGAAGAAAACCTTATCAATGTGGTTACTAATCTTAGCGATGCGCTTAGCGATAACTACATCGGAAGGCTTATCTCTCTTGAAGGAGTACAGTTTACAGATGCATCACTTAACCAAACTTACTATAATGCAGGTAACCTGGATGCAGGCGGTCAAACACTTACTTATATTACAAACTCTGAACAGGAAACTGTAGCTATGCCTTTCAGAACAAGTTCTTTTGCTGACTATGCCGGTACGGAAGTATCGCCAAACAGCGGCAGAATAATAGGTATTCTTACTAAGTTTAGCACTACTTATCAATTTGTATCTCGTTATGAGGCTGACTTACAGCTAACAGAAGAGCGCATAGGCGGTGAGCCCGTAGAACCGGGAACTCCTTTCTTTACAGAAGATTTTGAAGATGCTGTAGATAATACTGACTTTAATTTTCCGGGATGGTTTAACATTACTGAATCTGGTTCGAGAAAATGGAGTGAGCAGACCTATACTCCTCCCGGAGGAACCTCAAACGGTTATGTTGAATTTAGTTCTTTCGGTTCGGGTAGTGCCCTTAACGTAGCATGGTTAATAACTCCTGCAATGGATTTTGATGCTAATACAAACGTAACGCTACAGTTTCAAACAGCGCAACACCACCTTGATGTTGATAATGACGGTAATAAACTTGAAATATTTGTTATTACAAACTTCGACGGTTCTGATATAGCAGGTGCAACTAAAGTTGATGTTACCGGTCAGGTAGCACTGCCTACATCATCAACAAGCTGGTATGAGTTTGTTAACTCAGGTGCTGTAAACCTTTCTTCTTACACAGGTCAGGTACACATTGGTTTCAAATTTACAGGTTCCGGTATAGATGAATCACTTGACGGTGCTTTCCAAATAGATAACCTTGTACTTAGCGGTAACTAAACCAACACTAAGTAACAGTATATAAAAAGCGGGACATTTTACAATGTCCCGCTTTTCATTTATTTATATATCATCCAAAAAAAAGATTATGCAAAATAGTAGATACTATTCTTCTTCCTCGGCATTGTTATCCCTGTAGTCGGGATATAAAAAGTTATTATACGGAAAACGGGTAATATGTATTTCTCTTACCGCCTGATATACTTTTTCTCGAAACTCCTCAAAATTCTCTTTATTTAC
Organism: Flavobacterium salilacus subsp. salilacus; assembly: GCF_004634195.1. Lineage (GTDB taxonomy): Bacteria > Bacteroidota > Bacteroidia > Flavobacteriales > Flavobacteriaceae > Flavobacterium > Flavobacterium salilacus. Next base: position 7,619 of record NZ_SKBP01000014.1, on the reverse strand, counting down.
TGCCGATATAAACAGCGCATTCTGCTCCCCCACATTTGCCATCCATGTAGCCTTCCATTCCTCTATAGTATTATGTTTCGGTGTCTTTTCAGTAACCAGGTCATCTTCATCAATAGTCAGGGGCTTGTATGCATCTATTTTATTAAAAACCATAATCGTTGACTTATCAATACAACCTATATCCTGCAATATTTTATTTACCGATGCAATATGGTCTTCAAAATCAGGATGCGAAATATCTACCACATGCAATAACAAGTCAGCCTCACGCACCTCGTCCAGTGTGCTTTTAAACGACTCTATAAGCTGTGTAGGCAATTTTCGGATAAACCCAACGGTATCTGATAACAAAAACGGCAGGTTTTTAATAACCACCTTGCGCACGGTAGTATCCAACGTTGCAAAAAGCTTATTCTCTACAAAAACCTCGCTTTTGCTTATTACATTCATAAGGGTAGATTTTCCCACGTTGGTATAACCCACCAATGCCACACGAACCAAAGCACCTCGGTTGCTGCGCTGTACAGACATTTGCCTGTCTATCGTTTTTATTTTATCCTTCAGCAACGCAATCCTGTCACGCACAATACGCCTGTCCGTTTCAATTTCCGTTTCACCGGGGCCACGCATACCAATACCCCCGCGCTGGCGCTCAAGGTGAGTCCACATACCACTAAGGCGGGGCAGCAAGTATTGGCATTGTGCCAACTCCACCTGCGTTCGGGCATAGGACGTTTCGGCACGTTGTGCAAAAATATCAAGTATCAGGTTCGTTCTGTCCAAGACTTTGCAGTCCAGTATCTTGTTCAGGTTTTTTTGCTGGGCAGGCGTCAGTTCATCATCAAAAATAATAGTCTTAATATCATTTTCCTCAATATAATGATGTATTTCGTCTATCTTACCCGTACCTAAAAAAGTTTTGGGATTAGGGCGTTCCATTTTTTGTGTAAACCTCTTTACCACTTGGCCGCCCGCCGTAAAGGTTAAAAACTCCAGTTCGTCAAGATATTCCGATAACTTCTCTTCATCTTGCTGCTGCGTTACAACTCCCGCAATAACTGTTTTTTCGAAATCTATAATTTCTCTTTCAAGCATAATTTTGTTTATAAAGCAAAAATACAAAAAAAACAAGGTGCTTTTTTAAGTGTTTGTTTCATAAACATAATTTTTGGTTCAGTTATGTTAAATTTCAATAAAATGTTATGAATAAGTTATATTTTTTTAAATTTGAAGATTAAAATTAGCTAAACCTTTAATCTATGAAAAAAATTATCCTTTTATTTTTCATGTCATTCCTCTCCTTATGTGCTTTTGCACAGGGTCTTCCTTTGGAAGGATTTGACACTCCGGGTGTGTTTCCTCCAACAGGATGGGAAGTACATGACAACGGAATTGGACCTGCCGCCTATTGGATGCAGGCTACAGGAACTGGGCCTCAACCGTATTACAGTGAGCCTCACGCCGCTTACCTTAACAGGGAAAACGTGGCAGCGGGTATTCCTGAAGACTGGTTGGTAACCCCCGCCTTTGAAGTTCCTGATAATCCACAGCTTCGCTTTTGGTCGAGGTTAACTCTTGGTGGAGATGACGGATCTATTTACCGTATAATGATAACAACAAACGTTACAGATGCGTTTGATGCTACTAATTATACCAACATTCAGGAGTGGACGGAACTTGAAATCAACCCGTCACAAACTACTTATACTGAAAAAATAGTAACTATCCCTGACACTTACATAGGTCAGGATGTAAAAATTGCTTTTGTAATGGCTGCCGATAACGGCGACCGTTGGCTTGTTGACGATGTACAGGTAGTACAACAATGTCTTGATCCTACAAATCTTAGCACGTCTCTTGTTGGTCTTGACTCTGCAGAGCTTGACTGGGACAATACAAGTGGTGCAACCTCTTGGGAGGTAATAGTACTTCCTGCTGCAGGTATTCCAAACGTTGACGGTATAATTTATAATGGTGAACCGCCTTATACTGCTACAACATTATTTGATGGAACTACTCCTTTGGAGGAAAATACGGATTATAAATTTTATGTTCGTGCACTCTGTGCCGATGGAGGAACCAGCGAATTAGTTGGCCCTTTCTTGTTTAGTACGGTAGCCTTAGGAGAAACCTGTGGTGCTCCGATAGAAGTTACGACATTACCTTACTCTACAACAGATAATACATCCGGTTATGGAGATGATTATAACGGAAGCCCCGGAGCATCAGGTTGCGGTAGTACCTCCGGATACCTTAATGGTGACGATGTGGTATACTCCTATACTGCTGCTGCTGATGGTGTTATTAGTTTAGATATGACTAATACCGGCACGTATGCCGGATTATTTGTTTATGATGACTGTGCTGATATTGGCGTAAGCTGTATTGCAGGTGGTGTTGGTGGTTTTGCCGCAACCCCTGTTAGCATACCCACACTGTCGGTTACTGCCGGAACAACTTATTACTTTGTAATATCTACATGGGCTGCGCCACAAAGTACAGCCTATACACTAACAATACAACAAGTATTTTGTGCACCCCCCGTTGGGTTGCCTACTACCGGAATAACTCAAACTACTGCTAACCTGTCTTGGACAAACCCAAGTGGTGCTACAGCATGGGAAGTTGTTGTTCAGGCTCCGGGCTCAGGTATTCCTACCGGATCTGGAGATCCTGCAGCTACAAACACTAACTATTTAGAAGATGGACTTACAGAATCTACCCTATATGAGTATTATGTGAGAGCCGCTTGTGGCGATGGTACTTTTAGCGCATGGGCAGGTCCTTATAGTTTTGGTACAACTTGTGGTTCATTTGCTGTTCCTTTCTTTGAAGGGTTTAACTCTGATTCTCCAACACAATTATGCTGGACGGTGTTGAACTTAAACGGCGATACGGATGCATGGGATATGAATTATGCAACAAATCCATTTGAAGGCAACCAGTCTGCTATGATGTATACTGACTTTAACAATGGTAATAATAACGATTGGTTAATTTCGCCTACCCTTACCCTTACAGGTAACCAAAGGCTGAAATTCCACCAAAGGGTACAATCAGCAGGAGAACCTAATGATTTTGAAGTACTTGTTTCTACTACAGGTATAGATCCTGCTGACTTTACATTGACACTTATACCATTGGCATCATACAACAATACAACGTATGTAGAATATATTGTAAACATTGTTGATGGCACTAACACTCCAATAACAGGAGATGTAAATATTGCATGGCACGTGCCAAACGGTGGTCTTGACGGATGGAGACTTTATATTGACAATGTAATTGTTGAAGATATACCATCATGTCCGGATCCTACTGATTTAACTGCGGGTAACTTCCAGCCTAACTCGGCTGATCTTTCCTGGACGCCGGGCTTTAACGAAACCGCTTGGGAAGTTGTAGTACAGGCACCCGGTGCAGGTGAGCCAACCGTAGCAGGAGAGGCTGTAACAACAGATCCTGAATATACTGCCGGAACGTTAACATCAAATACAGCTTATGAATATTATGTAAGGGCAAATTGTGGCGTTGATGATTTGAGTAACTGGGTAGGTCCGTTCCAGTTCACTACAGCTTGTGATCCTTTCCCGGTTCCTTTCTTCGAAGGGTTTAACTCTGATTCTCCAACACAAAACTGTTGGACAGTACTGAACCTTAATGGCGATACGGATGCATGGGATATGAATTATGCAACAAATCCATTTGAAGGCAACCAGTCAGCAGCAATTACCACTGATTTTAATGGTGGTAATAATAACGATTGGTTAATTTCGCCTACGCTGCTTCTTACAGGAAACCAAAGGCTGAAATTCCACCAAAGGGTACAATCAGCAGGAGAACCTGATGCTTTTGAAGTATTATTATCTACCACAGGTACTGATGCGGCAAGCTTTACAGTAGAGCTTATTCCTTTGACTACCTATAGTAATACTACTTATGTAGAGTATATTGTAAATCTTTTGGATGATACTGACACTCCTATATCAGGACCTGTAAACATTGCATGGCATGTGCCTAACGGCGGTCCTGACGGATGGAGACTTTATATTGATAATGTAATTGTTGAAGATATACCATCATGTCCGGATCCTACGGCTTTAACTGCGGGAAACTTCCAGCCAAATTCAGCAGATCTTTCCTGGACACCCGGCTTTAACGAAACAGCCTGGGAGGTTGTAGTGCAAGCACCCGGTACAGGTGAGCCAACTGTTGCAGGTGAAGCTGTAACAACAGACCCTGAATATACTGCTGAGACTTTAACATCAAATACAACTTACGAATATTACGTAAGAGCAAACTGTGGTGTTGATGATTTGAGTAACTGGGTAGGGCCATTCCAGTTCACTACAGCATGTGATGCTTTTGATGTTCCTTTCTTTGAAGGCTTCAACAGTGATTCTGAAACGCAAGCCTGTTGGACAGTATTAAATGAAAATGGCGATACGGATGCGTGGGATATGAATTATACGCCAAATCCATTTGAAGGTAACCAGTCTGCCATGATGTATACTGACTTTAACAATGGTAATAATGATGATTGGCTTATTTCGCCAACAATCAACCTTACGGGTAACCAAAGGCTGAGATTCCACCAAAGGGTACAATCAGCAGGAGAACCTAATGATTTTGAAGTATTATTATCTACCACAGGAATAGACCCTGCAAACTTTACAGTAGAGCTTATACCTTTGGCTTCATACAATAATACAGAATATATCGAATATGAAGTATTTATTGATGATGCTACTAACACACTTATATCAGGCCCTGTAAATATCGCATGGCACGTGCCAAACGGCGGTCTTGACGGGTGGAGGATATATATCGATAATGTAATTATAGATGACATCCCTACATGTCCTCAGCCTATAGATATTGCTGTTTCTGAAATCAGTAATACAACAGCCACTATAGGGTGGACAGAAATGGGCTCGGCAACAGCATGGGAAATATTCGTAGTACCTACAGGCGATCCTGCTCCTGCAGATGACGCTGTTGGAATACCTGCAGATTCAAACGCATTTACACTTCCTGAAGGAACAATTGATGCAGGTCTTATTTATGACGTATATGTAAGAGCAAACTGTGGTTCTGATGATTTAAGCTTATGGTCAGGTCCTGAAACTTTCACTTCAGCACTATGCCCGTTAGAAGATCAGTGTGGTTATGATTTTGTAATGACAGATACCGGTGGCAACACTTGGAATGGCAATACCATGTCGGTAATACAAAACGGTATTATCGTAGCTACACTAACAGGTCCTACAAATGCCGATGGCACAAACCCTGTTACACAAGTAGTACCAATGTGTCCCGGAATACCATTTGATTTAGTATGGAATAATGATGGCTTCTCAGATGAGCAAGTAGGTGTTTCAATTGTTAATCCTTTTGATGAAACAATATTTAATAAACCTCCTGGTGAAGGCTCAGCTCCTTCAACAATATATGAAGGTATTCCTAACTGTGAGCCTATAACTTGCCCTCAACCAACAGATCTTATATCAGAAGGATATAACTTCGATTCTGTTCAACTTAGTTGGACACCGGGCGGTACAGAAACAGAATGGGAAGTTGTAATACAAACTTCGGGGGGTGCATATCCGGGAGAAAACCCAACATCAGTAATATCTGTTGATGACAATCCTGAGTATATCGTTACAGGCTTAAACCCGGAACTGTTCTACGAATATTATGTAAGAGCAATATGTGGTCCCGGCGACGAAAGTTTCTGGAGCGGTCCGTTCGAGTTTAGCCTATTCAGCCCTCCGGGTTGTGCGGCAGTTGATGTATTTGACGATGAATTAGAAATTATTGCTCCAAACTCTGAAATTAGCCTTTGCCCCGGCGATGATGCTTGTTTTGATTTTAGTGCTAATTATTATCAGCTAAAAGAAACTGATTCTTATAATGTAGAATCTATACCTTACGATCCTCCTTACCCATTCCTTGGAGGTACAGAGTTAAACGTAACAACCGATGATATTTGGTCTCCTGTGGTTGACCTTCCTTTCGAATTCTGTTTCTTTGGTGAAACTTTTGATGAAGCCAAGGTAGGTTCTAACGGTGTTGTAATGTTTGGTGATAATATGACTGATGCAGGTAACTGTCCGTGGTCATACACCCAAACAGTACCAAATACAGCATTCCCGATAAAGAATGCTATCTACGGTGTTTACCAGGATATTAACCCTGCTGTTGCAGGCAGTAACGTGAGCATTAACTACCAGGTACTAGGTAACTACCCTTGTAGAGCACTTGTAGTAAACTACTACGATGTTCCTCAGTTCTCTTGCGGATTGGATGTAGGTACACAAACTACTCAGATAGTTATTTATGAAGTATCTAACATTATAGACGTATATGTAGAAAGCAGAACCCCATGTACCGGATGGAACGGTGGTCGTGGTGTTATCGGTATCCAAAATGCAGCAGGAACTGAAGGTTTCACACCTCCGGGACGTAACACAGGTACTTGGACAGCTACTGAAGAAGCTTGGAGATTTACACCGGATGGCGACAACCTGAGTGTAGTATTCGAGTGGTTGGTAAATGGAGATTTTGAAACAAATGATACCGATCTTCAGGTTTGTCCTACAGAAGAAACCCTTTTAACTGCACGTGCAACTTATACTGCATGTACAGGTGAGGAAATTGTAAAAGAAAATAACTTTACAATATATGTAGGTCAGCCAATAGATGCTAATGAGCCACAAGATTTAACCGCTTGTTCTACAGGTGAAGAGGTTACTTTTGACCTTACTGAAAGCTTAGAAGGTATAATGGACGACCCAACAGGGTATAACTTTACATTCTACGCATCACAGGAAGCGGCAGAACTGGGCGGAAATGATAACCTACCGGAAATGTACACTACGGATACAGACCAAACGGTGTATATAAGAATTACGGAAGGTAATATAGATTGTCCTATATTCAGGTCGTTTGAGTTAACACTTACCAACATACCGCCGGAATTTACCGTAACAGAAGATATCACAGTATGTGAAGGAACAGAGGTAACACTGGAAGTATTTGCAGGCAACTTTGACCCTAACTCTCCGGATGTTGAGTACTCATGGGCACTTGGAGGCGGAGATCTTGGTCTTACCACACAATCCATAACCGTAACAGCACCCGGTATATATGAAGTAACCGTAAACAATGCAGGGTGTGTAGGAACTGCTGAGATAGAAGTAACAACAGTACCGGCTCCTGTAGTGGATGTATTAGCTGATGTTACAGCTTGTGACAGCTATGTTCTTGAACCACTAAATGTAGGCGACTACTATACCGAAGCAAACGGAGCAGGAACACTGCTAAGCGCAGGAGAGGCAATCACGTCAACACAAGAAATTTATATTTATGCTACAAATGCAAACTGTAGCGGCGAAAGCAGCTTCACAGTAACTATAAATGATACCCCTGTAGTAACCACACCGGGCGACCAAGTAGCCTGCGAAAGCTACGTACTGCCAGCCCTTACCGTAGGTGACTACTATACAGGAGCCGGCGGAACAGGAACCATGCTTAACCAAGGCGAGGCAATCACTACCGATCAAACCATCTTCATCTACGCAGCAACAGGCACAACGCCAAACTGCTCTGCCGAA
>NZ_SKBP01000013.1 GCF_004634195.1 Flavobacterium salilacus subsp. salilacus | reverse complement strand
CTTCGCATGAGGTCATACTCCTGTTTGATGTAAACTTCCCGAAGAAAGTTTCACGTTCACCTCGTTATTTCTAAACCAACACCTTATAAAGAAACCAGCACTATGAAAAAATTGTGTTTTATACTAAGTTTATTATTAGCCACACTTGCTGTTCATGCACAAAGTAAAGAAACCGAAGCAGCAGATAAATTATTCGGGCGTTTTGAGTATGTTGATGCTGCGCAGGAATATCTGAAACTTACTAAAAAAGGCACTAAAGACCCGTATGTTTATAAACAACTTGCAGAAAGCTATTATAATGTATTTAACAGTAAGGAGGCAGCAAAATGGTATGCCAAAGCAACAGAATCTAAACAGGATGCCGAGACTTATTACCGCTATGCACAAATGTTGAAAGCCGAAGGACAATATGAAGAGGCTAACAAGCAAATGCAGCAGTTTGCCAAATTGGCTCCTAAAGACCAAAGGGCTATTATTTTTAATCAAGATCCTAACTATCTTCCTAAACTGAGGAATCAAACGAAACTGTTTGATGAAAGGATATTGGATATTAATGATGATAAGAACTCTGACTTTGGTGCTGTACTTGCTAACGATAATACGGTATATTTTACCAGTGCCCGTAATACGGCAAGAAGAAAATATGGCAGAAATGAAGAGCCTTATCTGGATATATATACCGCTACCTATAATGAAAAAACAGGCAGAATAAGCGAACCTGAACCATTAACCGATATTAACACCAAGTGGCATGACGGTCCTGTGGCAGTTACTGCCGATGGTAAAACGATGTATTTTGCCAGTGAGAGTTTTGTAAAAGGAGATTTTGATAAAGAAAGTACCATGAAACAACGTACGGGGCTTATTTATCTTTTTGTGGCTACAAAACAGGATGGGAAATGGGGCAATGTAAAACCGGTATCATTTAACAGTAATAACTGGAGCACGGGTAATCCTGCTATTAGTAAAGACGGTAAAACGTTATATTTTACCTCGAACAGAGAAGGCTCTGTAGGGGATACTGATATATGGAAAGTAGCGGTAAAAGGATATAACAGCTTTGGCGAACCGGTGAACCTGGGTACAAAAGTAAATACAGAGGGTAAAGAAACATTCCCTTATATTACGGATGATGACAAGCTGTATTTTTCGTCAAACGGTCATAAAGGCTTTGGCGGTCTTGATATTTTTATGATAGACCTGGCTCATGACAGCGAGGTTATGAATATAGGCGCGCCTATAAACTCGCCACAGGATGACTTTTCGTTCAGCTTTAATAATTCTAAAAATATCGGGTTCTTTTCCAGTAACCGTAAAGAGAAAGACAATATGTATCTTGCCATACCGCTATGCGGTGTAGAGGCTGTTGTAACGGTAAAAGATATTAATACAGGCAGCCCTATACCATCGGCTAAAGTAGCCATACTGGACGACAAGCAAAATGTTATAGAAACACGTACTGCTGACGAGAACGGTCAGTTGGTTTACAGTGTAGATTGCGATAGGATATACTCATTAAAAGCATCAGCTATTGGTTATGAAACCAGCATGTTCCGCATTGAAAAAACACGTGAAAACAAAGTGGATGTTGTTGCCAACCTGAAACCTATCAGGAGTCTTATTATAGATGGCAAAGTGGTACTTAATGATATTTATTTTGAATATAATAAAAGTAACATGACTCCTGAGGCTGCTTTTGAGCTGGACAAACTTGTCGAGGCTATGAAAGCAGACCCTAAAATGGTTATTATGATAAAAGCCCATACGGATAACAGGGGGAGCGAAGAGTATAACATGAACTTATCTGACCAAAGGGCAAAGGCTACGGTACAGTATGTAATGTCTAAGGGTATAGATAAAAGCCGTATTTCCGGCAAAGGTTATGGAGAGAGTGAACTAAAAATTAATTGCGGCGAAAACTGTACTGAGGAGCAACATGCTATAAACCGCAGGACAGAGTTTATCATTGTACCATAAAATTTTGATGATAATTGTAAAAAAAGCAGCTTGTATAAGCTGCTTTTTTATGCCTCATAATACTATGCTATTATAAAAGACTTTTATAATGTTTTTTATAATGAGTTAGTTTGATAAATTTATGCCTCCTTGTAAGTACGGGCTTGTACAGATTATAAAAAGAAAAAAGCCACAATATAGAAAAGAATAAAATACTAAACTTACCTGTTTAGGCAGGATGCATAAAAAGTATTGGCAGTATTGTAACCTGAAAGAAATAAATGTTGTATAAATCATACACTGTAGCCGAAGCACAAAAAAAACTGGAACAGTACTGCGCTTACCAGGAGCGTTGCCATGAAGAAGTGATTCAAAAACTAAAGAGCCTCAACATGATACCTCAAGCTATAGACAGTATTGTGGGGCACTTGCTGGAACATAATTTTCTTAACGAAGAACGTTTTGCACGCAGTTTTGCACGAGGTAAGTTTCGCATAAAGCACTGGGGCAGGATACGAATAATAAGAGAGCTTAAAGCCAGACAGATATCACGTTATACTATTGATGCTGCTCTTAAAGAAATTGATGAGCAAGAATACATTACTGCATTTAACGAGCTTGCCTTAAAGCAATGGGATTTTGTAACGGAGAGTAATATGCTTAAAAAAAAGAAAAAAGTTTCTGACTTTTTAATGCGCAAAGGCTATGAAAATCAATTAGTATACGAAAAAATAGCTGAGCTGTGCGGGAGTAATTCAACTTATTATTAAAATGTTAAAACTTCACTAATTTTTTCTTAAATTGCACTATACTCCCGGTTACTAAAAATCATTTACGAAAAGTATCATTTTACCATGGTTAAAATACTGCTATCCTTATTGCTTTTTACAAGCACTTTAGGCTATTCTCAAAAACAACCTTATGATTTTAAAGGGGCAGAAAGTAATGCCCGTACAATTATTTACAAGTCGCCCGACAGCGCCCTTACAATAATAAAGAAAACCCTTGCACAAAAACCGCCTCATGACACCATTTGGGGTAATACCTACAACCTTTACGGTATGTATTATGGTATGACAGGTAATACCGACTCTTGTATATACTATTTCAAAAAATCATTAACATACCTTGATAAATACCCCACAAACCGTCTTAGAAGCCTGATGAACCTGTGTATAGGATATCGAAATAAGGGTGAATATAAAAAATCATTAAAATATCTTGATGAGGCACTTATTATAAGTAAAAAACTAAAAGACAATATAGCTACGGGAAAGGTATATGGCGAAATGGCATCGAATTATAACTATATGCTGGAGTATGATAAATCGGTTGATTATCTGCTAAAATCCCTGAAAATATTAACGGAGGAGAAGAGTACCGGCAATGTAGTAGCCATTAAACAAAAACTTGCCAATACTTATTTGGCAATGGAAAATTTTGAGTTTGCTGTCGATTTGTATAAAGAAACGCTGATTGGTTTTAAAGAAATAGGAGCAGAAAAAAATTATTACCTGACGCTCGTTAACCTTGCCGAAGCCTATATAAGACTGGAGCGTTATGACGAAGCTAAAAAAGCATTGCAGGATGCAGCGGGAGGGCTTGAAAAATTTGGCGATAAAGAACTCATTGGTATTGCTTACAGCAAAATAGGTAATATAGAATATAAAGAGGGACACAATGCAAAGGCTTTAATAGCCTATAAAAAGGCATTTGATAACCTTACAGAAAACAAATCGACACGTATATTAAGAATAGCGGGCGAATATGTTAATGTACTGAATGCCGAAAAAAAATACAAAGAAGCGCTTGACGTCATTGCGCGTGCAGAGCCGTATAGAGAAGTCATATATTCGAATATTCAGGATAGAATGGTATATGTAGAGGCTATTGCAGATACATACAGTTATACCGGAAATGCACAAAAAGCACTTATTGAATATAAAAACACGATTGCCATAAAGGATTCTATAGCCTCTTCTGATACAGAGGAAGCGGTTAAAGAAATACAAGCTAAATTTCAAACTGAACTGCAACGGGAGAAAAACCTTGCGCTGGAAGCAAGTAATAAAGCACTCCAGGAAAAGGTTGAAGCTGAACAAACCCTTATGTTACTCTATATTTTTGGGAGTATTATTATCATTATAATGATACTGGCCTTTTTGAGAAGCTACTGGCTAAAAACAAAATTACAGAAAGAACAACTAAAAAGTATTGAAGCCGAAAATAAACTAATAAAACAACAGCATAAGTATGAGCAAGAGCTTACGAATGCCCAAAAAGAGATAATAGAAGAGAAACAAAGAGAGTTAACTGCCACAACACTGCAAATGGCTAACTATCAGGATAGTATAAACATTATACTTAGCAAGTGCAATACTGAAGAAATGAATATGGCAGGACTTAAAAAAGAGCTGCAACAACTGCTTAAACAAAAAGATTATTGGAAACAGTTTGAAACCCGTTTTAACAGCCTGCACCCTGATTTTGAGAGAACATTGAGTAATAAATTCTCAAAACTTACTAAAAACGACATTGAATTTTGTTCGCTCTTAAAACTGAATCTTACCAATAAAGAAATTGCCTCTTTATTACAAATATCACACGAAAGTGCGATTACCAAAAAGTATCGGATTAAGAAAAAAATGGAGATTAATGACGATACTGAATTTGAAAAATTATTACTGGAAATATAATTTTTTAAATTCACAATGCACTTTCTAAGCCTAAATTAAGAGTATGTGTTACTACTTTTTTTTATAGTAACAAACCACACTAATTATCGTTGAATGGTTAACAATATCCGTTCAATAACAAACACACATTTATACTACATATAGAATTAAAATTCTTGAACAACCTAAATTTCAAAGTCATAAATCAAAAAAAGGGCGAAAAAACCCGGTTTTGTCTATGGTTTGTCTATAAGCATGTTAATGATTTACAGATAATATCTACTTTATTTTGTAAAATATTAAAATAGTTATCGACCCTATAAATCAAGATAGCTTAGGAGAAATAAAAAAAATCTATACAGCTATTTTTTAATAATATAGAAAAAGTAAAAACATCACATATCCACGATATATATTTGCAGCAGGATATAGAAATATTTGGTAACAAATAAATCAGGATTAAGAAGATTTTAGGTATCTGTAATTTTCATTATTACATTACACTATTGCCAAAAATCCGGAAGGAAAAAATAAAACAAGTAACAATTAAATTTTATCACTATAAATAGTCGTGTATCAACTTTTTTAAGTTATTATACGAATAATACAAAGACAGAAAAATAATCTTTAAAAAATTTTTTTATTTAAAAATATAATATAATTTTGCACCCGCAACCAAAAATAGTTATGCCCCCCATAACTACCTAAATTAAAATTAATTACTAGAATGAAAAAGTCACTACTTTTACTCATGCTATTGCCTTTTATTGGCTTTACGCAAACAAACCTCGTGCGTTGGAACAACACGTCAACTCCAGCACCAGATGCAACAGGCATCACAGCTACCACACTGACTACAAACGGTACCATTTCTTTACAAAATGACAATTGGTCAGGATTTAGATTTCAAAGCTCTCCTAACAACAACAACAATCTGGACTACAATGAATACACGGAATTCACTGTAACTGTTGGATCTGGTTATGCTTTAAATCCTTCTGGGTTTAGTTTAACATACAATTCTCCTAATGGTAATGAAGGACCTAAAAATTTACAGGTAAGGTATTCAACTTCACCTTCGTTTACCTCTAATGGAACATTATTACAATCTACGCAGACATTAAATCGAGGAAGTAGCAACAACCAAATAAGTCTTAGTTTTCCCACGGGCTACTCTGTGTTAGAGAACACAACATTGTATATAAGAATATATACTTATGGGCAACCAAACAAATACTACAAAGATTTCTACATCAGAAATACAACTTACAATGGTTCTACTCAAGGCCCTACATTAACCGGTACAGTTAGCCCGTACAGCACCGTGCTTAATGCTGTTGATGATGCTTATACAATAAACATTAATAACAGTGGTAATTTTAGCGTATTGGCTAATGATATTGCAGGAAGTTCAGCCATTAACTATATGACTTTAGGTACTCCTGCATCGCACGGTACGGCTGTTGTGAATGGCAATAATACAATTACTTACACTCCTTCTTCAGGATATTCTGGCACTGATTCTTTTACCTATACTATTGGTAACGGGGTTGATCCTAATGATACTGCCACAGTAAACATAATAGTGGAAGGAACAACACCTACCGGCAGCCTAAATGGCACTTATTATGTAGGTACAAACGGACACTTTACAACGATTACAGCGGCAGTAAACCACCTTAACAGCAATGGTGTTTCAGGTCCGGTAACTTTTATTCTGAAAAACGTATTATACAATAACGCTTCCGGTGAAATATTCCCTATAACTATTAACAACTTTACAGGTAGTTCTGCCGTTAACACAGTTACTTTTAAACCAAACAAGAGTGTAAATGTAAGGATAGAAGCTACTAACGTTAACCACTACACAGGAGTTCCTGCTGTATTTAAACTTAATGGTGCAGACTACATTGTTTTTGACGGAAGTAACGACGTTAATGACAGTACCAGAAACCTTATCATTAAAAATAATAGCGATATAGACTACACACACCGTTCAGTAATATGGATTGCTTCAAACGGTTCAAACGGAGCGACTAACAATACTATAAAATACTGTAAATTAAGACAGGAATATAAAAACGATGGTGGCAATTTTTGTGTAGGTGTATATTCAGGAAGTAATCAATCAGGTAACAATAATGCCTTTAGTGCTGCTACGGCAGACAACGCTAACCTAAAAGTAATAGGTAACGACTTTATGAACGTAAAGCAGGGTGTTTATATTGAAGGTAATGCAACTACACGCACAACTAATGTGGTGATACACCAAAATGATTTGGGTTCTGAAAACAATACGGAAACTATCATTCAGCCTGCGTACCTATCTAACGTCAACGGTTTTGAATATAATGATAATTATGTATATAACTTATATCGTGACACGAATTCGGGCGATCTAAGATCGGCAGGTATCCACGTTGCCAACAACACGACTGATGGTTCTATCCTTAGAAACAACATGCGCGACCTTACCAGAACCACAACAGATTCACACACATTTGCAGGTATAACATTAGCTTCTACAAACAACAGTTCAAACATACTTGTAGCAAATAACTTTATCCTTAACGTTATAGCTCAGGGTAACAGTACTGCTGATGAAAACGGACATGGTATAAATATAAATTCAGGTGGTGGTTACAAAATATATCACAATACTGTTGTGCTTAACACAAATCAACCAAGCAATGGATACTCATCAGCTTTATATGTACACTCAAGTGTAAATGGTTCTTTAGATGTAAGAAATAATATATTCATTAATAATCAAACTACAGGAACAAGAAGAACAGCAATACTTGTAAACAAATCGCTAAGCAGTATAAACAGCCTTTTCAGCCACTTGGATTATAACAACTATTATTCAAATGATAAAATAGGGTTTATTTCAAGTGCAGGTTCTGCTGACTGGCCAGCTAACCCTGATTACCAAACAACGCTTTCAGGATGGCAGTCATTCACAGGAAAAGATACCAACTCAATAAGTGAGTTGCCAGTATTTGTTTCAGCCAACGATTTACACTTAGCCGGTAACGACAACGATGCTATTAATAACTTGGGTACACCTATAGCTACCATTACTAAAGATATAGATGGCCAAATAAGAAACACAGATGCTCCTGATATGGGTGCTGATGAATTTGGCCCGATACAAATGCCGGCGCCGGGCTCAGGAGATGGCGTTTATTGCGACAACAGTGTAACATGGGATGGTGCAGCATGGATAGGTGGTGAGCCTACTGCAAATACGGATGTTATTTTCGCAGGAGATTTTACTCAAAATGGCGGTACACTATATGCTTGTTCGGTATTTGTTATTGACGGTGCTAACGTACTTTTCGAGAACGAGTCTAATGCAATAGTAACACACAGCGTAAATGTTGAAGACGGTTCTGCATTAACCTTTGAAAACAGTTGTAACCTTATACAAATTGAGGACACAGCTAACGAAGGTACTGTTACCATTAAACGAAACAGCTCCATGATAAAACGTCTTGACTATACAATATGGTCATCTCCGGTAACAGGGACACAAACGTTGCTTGACTTTTCGCCACAAACATTAACTAATCGTTTCTATGACTTTAATACTGCAGAGAATTTGTTCTTTTCGATAGCAGACCCTGCGAGTACACTTTTTGAGAAAGCACACGGATATCTTATACGCGTAGCTAATAACCATTCATCTAGTGTGCCAAGCGTATATCACGGAGAGTTTGTTGGAACTCCTAACAACGGTACTGTAAGAGTTGCAATGGAATATACTAACGGTGATGAAAGCTACAAGATGGTAGGTAATCCTTACTCATCGCCAATAAATGTTAAAAAATTTATTGATGCTAACATTGACAATATAGAAGGAACACTATGGGTATGGAGAAAAACTAACGACCCTACAAAAACCACTTACTGCACAATAAACAAAATAGGCTGGGTTGCCAATAATGCCCCGGGCGGTGGCGGTGAAAACGGAGACGGAGGAAACCAACTGATAGAAAATCCATTTAATATTATAGAAGATGGAGTATTAAACACAGGGCAAGGTTTCTTTGTAAGAGCTTTAAATGACAACGAGATAGTGTTTAGAAACAACATGCGTGAAACAGTAAATTACAACAACTTCTTCCGTAGCGAAAACAACGCAAGTGAAGCACAGCAAGATATTGATAACCAAACTAACCGTTACTGGCTAAACGTAGTTACTGAAGATGAAACGGTATTCTCTCAAACACTTATTGCTCACTCAGCATTAGCTACAGAAGGATATGATAACGGATATGACGGCAGAGCTTTCCTTGATGGAGATGTTAGCCTATATACAATATTAGATGGCGCTACTGAAGAAGAAAGTTTAAAACTGTCTATACAATCAAGAGGTACCTTTGCAGTAACTGATACTGTAAAAATAGGATTTGAAACAGAAATAGCAGGTACTTTTAGTTTTACTATAGACCATATGGACGGACTTTTTGCAGATGGACAAGCTTTATACCTTGTAGATAAGTTAACTAACACAACCTATAACCTTGCGGAAGGCGACTATACTTTTAACTCTGAAATAGGGACATTTGATAACAGGTTTCAAATTATCTACTCTATAGAAGGAACACTGGATACAAATAATCCACAGTTCAATGATAGTGAAGTAGTGGTTTACCAAAACAATAACGAGCTTTCTATAAATGCACCTCAAAATATAGAATCTGTAGTGGTTTACGATTTACTTGGAAAAGTATTATACCAAAACCAAAAAGTAGATAACAGCAAGTTTACTGCAACACTAAACATACAGCAGCAAGTAGCTATTGTAATGATAACGCTTGAAAACAATCAGGTTGTTTCTAAAAAAGTAATGATAAACTAAGGTTTATCTACCTAAAATAATAAAATAGAAATCTCCGGCTTTTTAAAGCCGGAGATTAAAAAAAATAACTTCAACAGTCGCTTATTAATGATTAAGGACTCGTACGATTATTATAATGATTCAGGTCATTATATGTTTTAGTAATTTTTTAGTTGGATGTAAGGTTCCCCACTAGTTCGCTAGTGGGGGATTTTCCATTATAAAGAAGTACGACATTTTATTATAGATTATTTTCTTACACTTTTCAAATTCCTTTATATAAAATACCCCGCTCAAAGTACATAAAATAATAAAAGAGTTCTATAAAACCCCTTAATACTCATCCCCAAAATGAAAAATTTTATACTCTCAAAGTTTACTTACAGCATCTTGCTGGCTGCTATATTTTATTCTGCTTCAAGCAGAGCACAATGCACATTTGGCGACCAATCTACTTACGGTGCAGGACAATGGATAGGCTACGTATATTCCGGATTAGACAGTGGAAATCCGCCTGCAATGCCCACTACCTATAACGGATATGTAACCCAACCGGAAATATTCGATCAAAACCTTGGCGCCGGAGCACTTAGCAGCCCCACAATGTGCGGAAGCTTTGACACGAACTTCATGGTAATTTATAAAATGCAGAAAACATTTGCGGAAGGTTTTTATACCTTTACCGTAGGTGGAGATGACGGCTACAGACTAAGTTTTGATGGCGGAAACACCTTTGCTGATAATCTTAGCGATTGGGCTGACCATGGTTACCAAACAAAAACAGCCACCTATTTTTTAAGTGGACCTGTTGATTTAGTTTATGAATACTTTGAACATGGCGGAGATTCACGGGTATCTTTTACCTATGAATCAGCTTCTTGTAACGCTACCGCACCAACAGCTATAAGCGGCACAACCGAAATACCATGTAACAGCAGCACAACACTTACTGCAAGCGGCGGTACAGCAGGCACAGGGTCAACTTATGAATGGGGAACAGGCACAATAGGCGAAAATATTATAGCCGGACAAACCTCTGCATCTATAACAGTATATCCTGCTTCAGATACTTATTATTGGGTTCGCCGCGTAAACGGATCCCCTTGTTCAGGATACACAGACGGAGTATCTGTACTTGTAACCATTACAAATCCTCCGGGGGGTGACCCTGACATTTTTGGAGATAATGTTTGGAATGTTTACAGCTACAATGGCACTGATTTAGATTTAACAGGTAGCACCTATTTAGGTTTCTATACACAATCAACACTTGGTTTTAATACACAAAACATTTGGCCTAAGGCAGAGTCTCCTTCAAGCTATTCCGGTTGGGAAGGTTGCATTGTACCTGTAAACGACTTTACATTTGTACATAAAAGACAAGGCTTTCCTTGTGGAAGATATATTGTTACTATGACAAACTGGGACGACTCCAGCAGGTTATATATAAATGGTGAAGTTGTATGGAGCGCCGTGGGTTGGAGCGGCGGCGTAGGCAGTCAGGTAATAGGCACGTATGACCTTGATGAAAACAGTACTATGGAATTAAGAACCGAAGAGAGCGGGGGCGATGCCAATGCCGAATTGACATTAACCCCAACAGAAGCAGCAACAGCTCCTTCTTCTGTTTCAGGAAATTCAGTATTTTGTACCGGAGGCACTATGACTATTACTGCCAACGGTGGGGAATTAGGTATAAACGGTGCTTACCAGTGGGGTACCGGCGATACCGCAGGAAATAATATTATAGAAGGTGAAACAGGAAGCAGCATCACGATAGCTCCTGCCGAAACAACAACTTATTGGGTGCGTATTGTAAATACAGTATGTAACACCTATACAGCCGAAGCGACTTTTCAAGTTACTGTACCAACTCCGGTAGTGTATAATGGCGTTTGGAGCGATACACCCACTATTGACACTCCTGTTATTATAGAAAATGATCTTACTATTGATGAAGATATAGAAATGTGCTCCTGCCGGGTAGTAAATAATGCTGTAATGACTGTTGCCGAAGAAGTAAACATTACAGTAAAAGGAAAGTTGACAGTAGCACCAACCGCCTCAATGACGCTTGAGAATAAAGCATCGTTATTGCAAACAGATGATATTGATAACGAAGGCAGCATAAATGTTGTAAGAAACAGTTCTAAGATTATGAGACTCGATTATACCCTGTGGTCATCTCCTGTTGAAGGGCAGCAGTTACTTGAATTTTCACCTATGACGCTGGAAAACAGGTTTTATGCTTTCAATACCCCTGAAAACCTTTATTATCATATTTCTCCCGAAGAAGATTTTGAATTGGCGGAAGGTTACCTTATTCGGGCACCAAATAACCACCCTACAACTCCCGCTGTATTTACAGGTATGTTTGCAGGAACACCTCATAACGGAACAATAACCAAACTGTTAGAATATACAGGAACCGAATCATCATACAGTGCTATAGGAAACCCCTACCCTTCACCAATAAGTGCTACAGAATTTATAAATACAAACAGTAGTGTAATAGAAGGAACATTATGGTTTTGGAGGAAAACAAATAATCCTGACGAAACAACATACTGCACACTTACCACACTTGGTTTTACAGCCAATAAAGCTCCGGGCGGTACTAATGAATATTCGTATGACCCTATTGACAAGTTAAATACTGGACAAGGATTTTTTGTAAACACCATAGCCGAAGGCAATATCACTTTTACAAACGATATGCGTTTAGGAGACAGTAGTAACCAGTTTTTCCGCATGGAAAATCAGGATAGTGATGTATCCAGATTATGGCTTAACCTTAGCGATACAGGAAACAATAGTTTTTCGCAAATAATGATAGGATATACCCCACAGGCAACTACCGGTTATGATAACACTATTGATGGCCGCAGCATAGCCGATGGCCCTTTAAAATTATATTCACTTGTAAATGATGATATAAAACTGGCAATTCAAGGGCGACCATCTTTTGAAAATACTGATAGTGTGATTCTTGGATATTCCGCGGCTACAGCAGGTGAAATGAAATTTGAGATAGACCGTAGGGATGGGATATTTGCTCAGGGACAAAAAATATATTTAATAGATAATTTTTTGAATATTACATGCAACATATCCGAAAATAGTTATATCTTTGTCACGGAAGAAGGTACGTTTAATGATCGATTTGAAATTATATATACAATTGAAGCGCTTGGCACAGATTTTGTAAGTATATCTAATAAAGAGGTTGTATTCTGCGAAGATAATAAAGTGAAAGTATATACTTCACAACAAATACAATCAGTTACCTTATATGACCTTACAGGTAGGGTTTTATATGAAAGTGACAACATTAATAACAACGAATTCTCGAGTACTTATTTAAATATAGCACAACAGGTAATTATAGCGCGTGTTACTTTACAGAACCGCCAAATAATTTCGAAGAAAATTATGGTGGATTAGTCTATCGTAATTGTTTAGTAATTTTTTAGTTGGATGGATCCCCGGCGCAAGCCGGGGTTCTTACTTTTATATCTTTCGTAAATTACAAAATGTTAACTATATTTGTTATATACTAATTTATAGTATTATAAAACTGTTCTTTAGAAAAATCAAGGTTAGTTATCGAATTAATAAAATCGAACTCTCAGGTTCTGATTCATATATACAGCACAATACGTAATTATTATAAAGCCAACGGTAAGCTTTTAATAATTTCGAAGAAAGTTATGGTGGATTAGTCTATCGTAATTGTTTAGTAATTTTTTAGTTAGATAGGTTCCCGGCTCACGCCGGGAATCTTACTTTTAAGGAGTCTGTATTTACACATTACTATTCAGTTCCTGTTGCAGTAAATCAAAAAATAACCCTACATGGTAGCCATCCATCAAACCATGATGCACATGCACAGATACCGGCATTAGTTTATGCCCATTCTCTTCAACTATTTTTCCAACTGATATCTTCGGGCAACTGTCAGGGAAAACAAAACTGCGCGCATGTGACAGCGAAGTGAAGTTAACCCAGGGTATTGCGGAAAAATGGATAATATTATCCATTTCAAACGCTCTGGTAAACAACCCCGGAGTGTTACGCACCCGTTCAATTTCTTTTTGGGCGCTTAGCTCAAATACATTGAAGTCCTCGTGAAATTCCATGAACGAAAAACCAAAGGTGTTATCCTCTCGCGTTAATGTTGCCGAAACATCAACGCTGTCATATACAAACACCTCATCGCCTGCAATTCGGTAACGAAATGCTTCAACCCCGTTAACAGCAGCAGCAACTTTATGCAGATAATACAAAAAGAACGAGGCATTACTGCTTTTTGCAACAGCATAGGCTTTGGTAACATCTACATTGGCAACAAGCCCAAAAAAGGGCTCTTCAAATTTTTTGAAAAATTCAAAATGCTCACGTCGTGACCAATCTTCTAAATTAAGTTTCTTTTTCATGGCTATTATATCAAAGCAAAAACAGCCATTCTAAGAAAGTCTTAGTTTGACTGTTTTTATAATTTATTTTCAAATCTAATAATTCAACTACAACGTTGCTCCTTATCAACAAGGTATTAGTATTAGCTAATCATTTCGCCGTTCCCTACACCATCGGTATCCGGATTTACAAAAACCAGCTTTCCTTCTGTATTTTGTGTCATCAATATCATCCCCTGGCTTTCTACACCGCGCAGTGCTCGCGGAGCAAGGTTTACTAACACGGTAACGCGCTTACCAACTATATCTTCGGGTTTAAAGCTTTCGGCTATACCGCTCACAATGGTGCGCACATCAATACCCGTATCTACTTTAAGCACTAACAGTTTGTTTGCTTTCGGCATTTTCTCTGCCTCCAGAATTGTTCCGGTACGAATGTCCATTTTAGCAAAATCCTCAAAAGTGATAAGCTCTTTTTGCGGTTCTGCCTTTTTATTCTCGGCAGCATTGGCTGTTTTTGTAGCTTCCAGTTTATCCACTTGTTTTTGTATTTCTTCGTCCTCTATTTTAGCAAACAACAGTTCGGCTTCCCCTATTTGATGATTTGCAGCAATAAGGTTTGATTTAACCGTAACATCATTCCAAGACAACTCGCTGTCCAGATTAAGGATGCGTTTCAGCTTCCCCGCTGTAAATGGTAGGAATGGCTCACTCAATACTGCTAATGCCGCGGCAATTTGCAATGCCACATACATTTGCGTTTGTACCCTTTCAGGGTTTTCTTTAATTACTTTCCAGGGCTCTTCGTCCGCCAGATATTTATTCCCTAAACGGGCAAGGTTCATTAGCTCAGTAAGGGCTTCCCTAAAGCGGTAGCGTTCTATACTGCTGGCTATAACCGCAGGATAAGCATGCATTTCGGCAAGTGTAGCCTCATCTACCTCGCTGTACTCGTTGGGTTGTGGTACTACTCCGTTATAATACTTATTGGTGAGCACCACTACCCTATTAATGAAATTACCAAATATTGCCACCAGCTCGTTATTATTACGAGCCTGAAAATCTTTCCAGGTAAAATCGTTATCTTTTGTTTCAGGGGCATTAGAGGTCAAGGCATAACGCAATACATCTTGCTTACCCGGGAAATCTTCTAAATATTCATGCAGCCACACCGCCCAGTTTTTAGACGTAGATAGTTTGTTTCCTTCCAAATTCAAAAATTCATTGGCAGGTACATTATCCGGCAATATATAACTGCCCTCTGCCTTTAGCATCGCAGGAAATATAATGCAGTGGAACACTATATTGTCTTTACCTATAAAGTGTACCAGCTTGGTATCATCACTCTTCCAGTACGGCTCCCAGTCTTTCCCTTCGCGCGCTGCCCACTCTTTAGTGGAAGATATATAACCAATAGGCGCATCAAACCATACATAAAGCACTTTACCCTCTGCTCCCTCTACCGGTACAGGAATACCCCAATCAAGGTCGCGGGTTACGGCACGGGGTTTCAGCCCGTCATCCAGCCACGATTTTACCTGACCGAATACATTGGGTTTCCAATCATTTTTATGACCTTCCAGCACCCACTCGCGTAAAAAAGCATCATATTGGTCAAGCGGTAAAAACCAGTGCTTTGTGCTTTTTGTTATTGGCGTAGTTCCGGTAATAGTCGATTTCGGATTAATCAAATCAGTCGCATTAAGTGATGAACCGCACTTTTCGCACTGGTCGCCATACGCCTCTTCATTACCGCACTTGGGGCAGGTGCCTACCACAAACCTATCGGCAAGAAATTGCCCTGCTTGTTCATCATACAGTTGCTCGGTAACTTCTTCTATAAATTTACCATCATCATATAGTTTTTTAAAAAACTCCGATGCGGTATCGTGGTGTATTTTTGAGGAGGTACGGGAATAGTTATCGAATGATATTCCGAAATCTTCAAACGACTGTTTGATGATACTATTATATTTGTCAATTACCTCCTGTGGGGTAATGCCTTCTTTCTTGGCTTTCATAGATATTGCCACACCATGTTCGTCGCTTCCGCAAATGAATGCCACATCTTTTTGCTGCAATCTCAGGAAACGGGAATATATATCGGCAGGGACATATACCCCTGCAAGGTGACCTATATGTATGGGACCGTTAGTATAAGGCAATGCTGCCGTAACGGTATATCGTTTTGGATTTTGTATCATCGGGAAAATTTGAAATTTAAACACAAATGTACAACATAGTTAGAAAGCCGTAAAGTTGAAAGTTAGAAAGTTTGTGTACAAGTGTATATGTAATGTTTTTTAAACAATAAGCAATGTAGAAAGATGAAAATTTAGTGACTAGTAACGAAAAAACATCTGTTTAACATTAAAAAAATGCTTTGATTCGATATTTTATATATATTTACAATTATTATTAATCCAGTTAAATAATTCTAAATTATGAAAAATTTTATTTGTTCTTTCGTATTGTTTTTAGGTTTCGTTACCTTATCATCCGCTCAATCCAGTTTCCCTCCTGAAGAGGAAGCTAGGATTGAAACAGCTTTATTAGAGGAGTACTCACCAAGTTTCCCTATTGATTCGCCAGATTATGAAACCCATAAAGCTGATTGCAAAAAAATTGCCACATATGTTTACTTAGTATTGAGAAATAACGGATATAGTGTTCACGATTCTGGATTTTTCGCTAGATTTGTTTATGATGCCTGTGTTGAAATATTTAATGGAGGATCAAAATAAACGATTTAAAAAATAAAAAAAAGAGAGGGGTTAGGGTTACACCCCCCTTTCTTAATTAAATTGAAGTATATGAGATCCATCTATATTATAGCATTTTTAATATTATTCGGTAACCTTTTTTATGGGCAGACCGGTACAATTACATATTCAGCAACTCTTGATAAAAACTCAGGGCTTGCTACTAATGAAATAACCAAAAAATATTATCAGGCTGCTACCGAAAATATAAAGGATTTAAAATTTGAGTTACTGTTTAATAAGGATAAATCCATCTTCATAATGGATGAAACAGCCAAACTGGACACAAGAAGTTATGACGCTATAAAATCATTTATAGGCTATTATGGCTCATACTATCAGGAGAAAATGAATCTTTATAAATTAATAAAGAAAATGCTCCCCGAAGACTATCTTGTTAAAACCGACATTATAACAAACTGGGATATCACAAAAACATCAAAAGTTATAAAGGGTTATAAGTGTTTTAAAGCAACAACACCTCATATCGTAGATGGTAAACAAACAGGACCGCCCATTGTTGCATGGTATTGCCCTGAATTGCCCTATAATTTTGGACCTAATGGCATATCAGGGTTACCGGGGCTTATTCTGGAAGTACAAAAAAGTAACCAATATCTATTAACTGTATCTGATATTAAAATAGGTACTGTCGAAACTCAAAAAGTCAAAAAACCAATCGCTTTTAAAGAAGTCAGCGAAACTGAATTTAATAAACAGTTTGATGAACACTATATGAGGTTTGATTAAATGCTATTTAATCAAGTATCATCATAAAAAGGTTGCTTTATCGAGCAGCCTTTTTATATGCACCCAGTACCAAAACCAATAAAACAAAGTATCATTAAGGATAACCGTAAACAATATTTATACTTTTTCGTTAAGTTTGTTATACCAAAACAGGAACGAATGCTACGGACTGAACGATTATTGATATTACTGTTTATTATATTTTTTTCAAACCTGCTACACGCACAAAACACCATGAGAACACCACCCTACCTGCAAAAAGGAGATACTGTGGCAATACTTGCCACTGCCCGAAAAATAGACCTTGCGCCCCTGCAACCCGCCATAAAACTGTTGGAAAGCTGGGGTCTTCATGTAGTTACAGGTAAAACTATAGGGCTGGATAACAACAACCAACTGGCGGGAGCGGACTGGCAGCGTGCTACTGACTTACAGAACATGATAGACGACCCAAGTGTAAAAGCAATATGGTGCGCCAAAGGCGGCTACGGTACGGTACGGATGATAGACAGGATAGATTTTACAAACTTTAAGAAAAACCCGAAGTGGTTTATAGGCTTTAGCGATGCTACCGTGCTGCACAGCCATATTAATAACATGAATATTGCCACGCTGCACGCTATTATGTGCGTAAGTGTGTCGCATGCGACACCCGAAGCTATTGAGAGTTTCCGCAAAGCGCTGTTTGGCGAAAAAATAAGCTACAGCATAGAGTCACATCCTTTTAACAAAATGGGTAAAACACATGGCGAGCTCATTGGCGGTAATCTTTCTGTACTGTATAGTATTATTGGGTCGCGCTCGGAAGTAGATTATAAAGGCAAAATACTTTTTATAGAAGACCTTGACGAATACCTGTACCATATAGACCGTATGATGATGAACCTGAAACGCAATGGTTATTTTGAAAACGTAAAAGGGATTATAATAGGCGGTATGACCAGTATGAACGATAACGACATCCCCTGGGGGCATGATGCACTGGAAATTATTCAGGATATTACTAAAGACTACAATATACCCATTTGCTTTAATTTTCCTGCCGGACATCTAAAAGATAACCGCGCCTTAGTGCTGGGGCAGGAAATTACGCTGGAGGTAAATGCCAACGGCACAAAAGTAACCTTTGACTAATGGCTGAACATAATGAGCTGGGAAAACTGGGCGAGGAAATGGCAGCCGAATATCTGCAAAAAAACGGCTATGATATATTGGAAACCAACTGGGTTTTCCAAAAAGCAGAAATTGATATTCTTGCACGTAAAAACGACATCCTTGCGGTTATAGAAGTAAAAACACGATCAACGCTCGATTTTGGATTACCGCAAGATTTTGTAAAGCCCAAAAAGATACAACTGCTGGTAAAGGCGGTGAATGAATATGTAACCCAAAACGACCTTGATGTCGAGGTGCGTTTTGATATTATTGCCATACATAAAAATAAAGATACGTTTGAAACGGAACATCTTGAAAATGCTTTTTTTCATTTTTAGTAAAAGAAAAAAGTTTACTATGCACTATATGACTAAATAGTGAACTTCAACATTAATATTGTTTTTAAGGGCTATATTAAAATTATTGTTTAACACCCAAAACACTATTAATAACAAAAAAAGCTCCATATTTGAGTTTAAAAAGTAAGCATTCTTAATATTTCGATTACAACATTAAATTAAAAACAAAATTATTTTTATCATTTTTAGTTTGTTAAATATTTAACAGAATGTTTTAGTTTGTATATTTGTTTTGCCGAACAACAACTACAACAACAACCTTTAGTCTATGAAAACAATATCTTCTGTGGTAGAACACTACATAAAAACCAAGCCCTTTTTGCTAAGTGCGTTGTCGCAGGGCATTATTAACCTTACATCGCTTGCGCGAAACATGATGCCCGAGCTGGAACTGGAGCTGGGTAAAGATGTAAAACAAGGTGCGGTAGTTATGTCGCTTAAAAGGTTATCAGAAGATCTTGACTTCCGTCTTAATCATAAAATAGTTAAAGTATTAAAATCTATCGGCGAAATTACGGTACGCTCTTCGCTAACGGATTACACTTTTGCAGTATCCGACACTATGCTGAATAAGCATGTTGAACTGATAAATCAAATTACCTCCAATCCGGAAGTGTTTTATACCTCATCACGCGGTGTAAATGAAACCAGTATTGTAGTAAGCTCCTCTGTTAATGATATTGTAGATAAGTTATTTGCTGATGAAAAAATGGTAGAACGCACGGATAATCTGGCGTCTATTACCGTAAAACTGCCTAAAGACAATATATCTACTCCCGGAGTATATTATTACATATTTCAAAGGCTGGCATGGGAAGGCATCATCATCAGCGAGGTAATATCCACATCCTATGAGTTTACCATACTGGTAAGCGAAGAAGAAGTAGATGTTGCCTTTAAAGTTATAAAAGACCTTAAAAACTTATAATATAAAGTTTATACATACTAAAAACGCACTGATTTTTCAGTGCGCTTTTATTTATTCTTCAAAAACCATTTCCAATAAATGTAATGCTTTAGGTAGTGTTTTTACATTATCAAAAGTAAGTAACAGCCTAAGTCCATTTTTAGTTTGCTTTTCCTTCATACGGGTAAGCGTAGGGTTCTTTTGTACAAACTGTAATACCTTGTGAAAAGCACCGCTCTGGTAATACTCGCTCTGCTGGTCGCTTACAAAATAGCCTATCATTTTACCCTGTTTCAGCAACAGTTTTTCAATACCCATTTTGGTGGCAAGCCACTTAATGCGCATACTGGTAAGTAATGCCAGTGCGGGCTTTGGCAAAGCCCCAAAACGGTCAATCAGTTTTTGTTCAAACTTTAGTAAGTCTTCCTCTGTTTTTATCGTGCTAAGCTCGTTATACAGGTTAAGCCTTTCGGTAATGTTGTTTATATATTCATCCGGGAACAACAACTCAAAATCCGTATCTATTTGTATCTCTTTTACATATTCCTTTTGTACAGCTTTTTCAGTATCTTCTTCATATAAGTCTTTAAACTCATTTTCTTTCAGCTCTTCAATAGCTTCATTCATTATCTTTTGATAGGTTTCAAAACCTATCTCGTTAATAAAACCGCTTTGCTCACCACCCAATAAATCGCCTGCTCCGCGTATCTCAAGGTCTTTCATAGCAATATTAAAACCACTGCCCAATTCGCTAAACTGCTCCAGTGCCTGTATGCGTTTGCGGGCATCTTCAGTCATGGCACTATAGGGCGGTGCTATAAAATAACAAAAGGCTTTTTTGTTGCTCCTGCCCACACGACCGCGCATTTGGTGCAGGTCACTTAGCCCGAAGTTATTGGCATTATTTATAAAAATAGTATTGGCATTGGGCACATCCAGCCCGCTCTCTATAATGGTGGTGGCTACCAGTACATCAAACTCGCCATCCATAAAGGCAAGCATCAGTTCTTCCAGCTTCTTGCCATCCATTTGCCCGTGCCCTACTCCCACCTTTGCACCGGGCACCAAGCGTTGTATCATCCCGGCAACTTCCTTGATGTTTTCAATTCGGTTATTTACAAAAAACACCTGCCCGCCACGCTGTATCTCATACGATATGGCATCGCGAATAATTTCTTCGTTAAAGCCCACTACGTGGCTCTCTATCGGGTAACGGTTGGGCGGTGGCGTGGTTATTACCGATAGGTCGCGTGCTGCCATAAGCGAAAACTGTAATGTTCTGGGTATGGGCGTGGCGGTAAGCGTAAGCGTATCTACATTTGCTGCTATAGTTTTCAGTTTGTCTTTTACGTTTACGCCAAATTTTTGTTCTTCATCAACTATCAGCAGTCCTAAATTTTTAAATACTACATTTTTACTGGTAAGTTGGTGTGTACCAATAATAATGTCAAGTTTACCTTCGGCAAGGTCTTTCAGGGTTTCTGCTTTTTGCTTTGCCGTACGGAAACGGTTAAGGTAATTAATCGTTACCGGCATATCTTTAAGCCGTTCGCTAAACGTTTTATAATGCTGAAATGCCAGTATGGTAGTTGGCACAAGTATGGCTACCTGCTTGCCGTTATCTACCGCCTTAAAGGCTGCACGAATGGCAACTTCGGTTTTACCAAAGCCCACATCGCCACATACCAGCCTGTCCATAGGGCGTTCGCTTTCCATATCGGCTTTTACATCGCGGGTTGCCGTAACCTGGTCGGGCGTATCTTCATATATAAAAGATGATTCCAGCTCTGCCTGCATGTAGCTGTCCGGCGCATATTTATATCCTTTTTCGAGCCTGCGCTTAGCATAAAGCTGAATGAGGTTAAAGGCTATGTTTTTAACCCTTGCCTTTGTTTTTTGCTTTAAGGTTTTCCATGCACTGCTGCCCAGTTTGTATATCTTGGGTGGCGTACCGTCTTTACCGTTATATTTTGATATTTTGTGCAGCGAATGTATGCTTACATATACAATATCATTATCGGCATATACCAGTTTTATGGCTTCCTGTTTTTTACCTTCTACTTCTATTTTTTGTAATCCGCCGAATTTACCAATACCATGATCAATATGCGTAACATAATCGCCTACTGATAATGAGTTGAGCTCCTTTAGTGTAATGGTCTGCTTTTTAGAGTAACCGTTCTTGATGTTAAAGCGGTGGTAGCGTTCAAAAATTTGGTGGTCGGTATAACAGGCTATTTGATTTTCCTCATCTATAAAACCTTCATAAATAGGGAAAACAATAGTTTTATACTGCTTACGGATGTCTTCATGATTTTCTTCGTCAATGCTTTCAAAAATATCATGAAAACGGGCTGCCTGTGCTTCGTTCGAGCAAAATATATAGTTCTTATAACCGTTAGCATGGTTATCGTTCAGGTTGTTGAGCAGCAAATCGAATTGCTTGTTGAATGAAGGCTGTGGCTGTATATGAAACTCGAAAGTAGTATCGGTTTTAAAAAGCGGCTTTGTGGCAAGCTCTACTATGGTAAAGTCTGATGCTTTTTTCAGGAACGATGCCTGATTAAGAAATAACTCTTCCGGAGCTGCGTGTTTTATATCTTCAGAGAGCTTTCCAAAAGCCTCTACAGCCTTGCCATACAAAAGGTCGAGCTGCTCCAGCATAACTTCGGTATTTTGAATAAAAAGAACGGTTCTTTCATTAATGTACTCTAAAAAACTCTGCCTGTTTTCCTGCAAAAATTTGTTCTCTACATTCGGGATAACGGTTATTTTTTTATTCTTTTCCAGCGACAACTGGGTTTCTACATCAAACGTACGGATACTATCTACCTCGTTACCAAAAAACTCGATACGATAAGGGTTATCGTTACTAAAGGAGAATACATCCACAATACCGCCTCGCACGGAAAACTCTCCGGGTTCGGTAACAAAATCGACACGGCGAAATTCGTATTCAAACAACACTTCGTTAATAAAATCGATACTCACCCGGTCGCCTACCGCTACTTTCAGGGTGTTCTTGTCAAGTTCCTTTCGGGTTACTACTTTTTCAAAAAGCGCTTCGGTGTACGATACTATAATGGCGGGCTTTTTGCGCGAGTTGATACGGTTAAGTACTTCGGCACGCAATAACACGTTGGCATTATCGGTTTCTTCTATTTGATAGGGACGGCGATAGGAACCGGGATAAAACAGTACATCCTGCTCACCTATCAGTTTTTCGAGGTCGTTAAGGTAGTAAGCAGCTTCTTCTTTATCTTTAAAAACAAGCAGGAACGGAAGTTCCGCTTCCTGAAAAAGAGGGTTGATAATAAATGATAATGACGAGCCTATAAGCCCCTTAATATGCAACTTGTTTTCGCGCTTTTGAAGCGCAGCAGCAATTTGTTTTACTTTAGCCGACTCTTGGTATATCGTTGTTACTTCGGGTTTCAATTTGCAGGTTTCAGTTTGTTGGTTTTAATTGGTTGCCTCTGCCTGTTAGGCACATCGGTACTGGCGGGCGGGGCATCTTTTACCGGGGGTGTTATTGATGGTTGCGGAATATTTTCCGGATTTGCCATTCGTGCAGTATCACGGGCACGAAGCATTTCCTCTTCACCCATTTCTTTTGGTATTTCGCTAATGCGTACTATTTCGTCAAACTGCTTTTGCAGTGCAATGGTTTCTTCGGTTATCTCATCAATTAATGGTAATACTTTATCGCATTGCACTATATCGAGGGTTATATAGGTATATAATGATTTGACCTTAGTGTCGAGTACCGCAAGACGACCGCGCACCTGAGGTTTATTAAAAAGCGGCGGAATGGTTGTTTGTACCTCTGTAACCTTATTAATAAGATTTTCCGCCTTTTGTCTGTAAGCCGTTAAAGTTCCTGTTGGTTTTTGCGAAAGCTCGTGCATAAAACGCTCCCATTCGTTCCAGTCTTTAATGCGCTCCTTTACTTTTTGTGTGGGTGGTGGTACATCAAACTTCCAGTTACTGCTTACTACTTTTAGTATAGAGTCATTCCGTTGTTCGGCTTTACGTGTTTCGGCAATTCTTTGTTTTTCATCATCCTCACATGATATGATGGTAAAACTCAAAAGAGCAGTTATAATAAAAAAGGTATATTTCATATTACTGTATTGAGCCACAAATTTACAAATGTTAGACCAATGTGCTGTTTATTAAAAATTAAAATATACTGAGTGTCTGCTTATCAGATATCCTAAACGCTGTTATTTTAAGAATACGCTACCAACCCGAACCTAAAAATCACAATATGATAAATTTTTGTTACAATGAAGGTGTTAAACAATATATTTCATAATCTTAAAATAGTATCTTTGCATCATAAACAACAAACAATGAGTACCATTTTAATTATCGGGGCTTGTGGTCAGATAGGCACTGAACTAACCAAAAAGTTAAGAAACCTTTATGGTAAAGATAATGTTATTGCATCGGACATAGCGGAATGTGATACTGAGTTTATACAGTCAGGACCCTTTGAAGTGGTAAATGCTCTTGATTTTGACCAAATAGCCAACGTGGTTGAAAAGTATAATGTTGAAGAAATTTACCTGATGGCAGCGTTGTTATCGGCAACTGCCGAGAAAAACCCCGCCTTTGCTTGGGATTTGAATATGAATTCGCTTTTTCATGTGCTTAATCTTGCTAAAGAAGGAAAGATTAAAAAAATATTCTGGCCTTCGAGTATTGCAGTTTTCGGATCTACCACGCCTAAGCAAAACACACCGCAATATACGGTTATGGAACCTTCTACGGTATATGGTATCTCTAAACAATCGGGCGAAAGATGGTGTGAATATTACCACAATAAATATGGTGTAGATGTTCGCAGCATTCGCTATCCGGGTCTTATAAGCTGGTCAACCCTGCCGGGAGGTGGTACTACCGATTATGCTGTGGATATTTATCACAAGGCGCTTCAGGACGGTACTTATACCTGTTTCCTGTCGGAAGATACCCGCCTGCCCATGATGTATATGGATGATGCTATACGCGCTACTATCGAAATTATGCAAGCTCCATCAGAGCAGATAAAAATACGTTCGTCCTACAACCTTTCGGCTATGGATTTTACTCCTAAGGAAATTGCCGAAACCATACAACAACATATCCCTGATTTTACCATAAACTATGAGCCTGATTTCAGACAGAAAATAGCGGATAGCTGGCCGCAAAGTATAGACGACAGCTATGCACGAAAAGATTGGAACTGGAAACATTATTTTGACCTGAAAAGCATGACTTCGGATATGCTGGAACATCTTGAAAGTATGGCGCAATAGATACCAAACGAGTGCTTGTTATTAATTTGCGAAGAACTAAAAAAGCAGTATCTTTGCATCTCTAAAATTACAGCCTCGTAGTTCAACGGATAGAATGGGAGTTTCCTAAACTTTTGATCCAAGTTCGATTCTTGGCGAGGCTACAAAACCCGCTATACATTTAGTATAGCGGGTTTTTATTTGAATGTTATAGGGGTAACAAATTTAAGAGTAGGTCTAAAAAAGGAAAGATGTGTAACGATTACGTACACATCTTTTCCGGTTTCTAAACCTCTAAATAACAATAAGGCTAATTGGGGGGCAAAAAATTATTGTTTTTTTGGTATAAAAAGATCTAAAACGTTTTACCTCTCTTTATACAATGCAAATATAATTACTGAATTTATATTTAAGGCATGAAAAGCAATCCTGTTTTTGTAGAATTAATTCTACAAAAACAGGATTGTTGGCTTTATTTTATATATTTTAGGTAAATGTTTTATAGCCTATAACAAATGCAGATTGTAAAAAAAATAGTGTTGATAGTATATCTTCTCGGCATAAGTAAATGCTACACTCAAGATACTTCTTATTTTGTTACATGGTATTCTGCCGATAACAATCATTTACCGCAAAATACAGTAAAGAGTATCGTTAAGGATATGTATGGCTTTATATGGCTTTCTACCGAAAGCGGGCTGGTACGTTTTGACGGAGAGAATTTTAAAATTTATGACTCCTCTACCATACCGGGTATAAAATCTGACAGGATGTACATGTTTGGCGGTAATGTAAAAAAGGACAGTCTGGTAATCAGAAACGAGCTGCATCAATACTTTTTGATTCGGAAACGAATGGTGGTGAAAGACAACTCGACCTATAATTTTTTAAGAAAGACAAAAAAAGATTATATCAAAGACAACCTGCAAATTATACCGTCGTTACACCACGCTATGCCAAGAGAAATTTTCACAGTATCTTCAGGAGGCAACAGGTATGTTATAGACAACGACAGTATAAGGCTGTTTACCGATAATAATAAACTTAAGAAACAGTTTGCCTATACTGTAAAAGACTCATCGCAATTTTTTACCCTTTCGGGAAAGTTATACCTTATCGAAAACGACAATGGTTATATTGAGTTTACGGGAAGTAAAACAGTGCATAAAAAATTTGATTCTCATATTACCGGAAAATACAGCATTTATACAAATGAGCCGGTAGAACAGGTTTTCTTGGTATCGGGTAAAAACGTGTATCTGATAGAAGTTAAAAATGATAAACTAACCACTACCCTTTTATATGATAATTTTGATGCTAAAAACAATATCAAAGCTATTTACTTCGATGCGAAAAACAATGCACTGTATTTAGGCAGCCATAACAAGGGCTTAATGGTGGTAAAAAAGCAGGATTTTAAACAAATGACATCACCCCTGAAACATAAAAGAGGCCTGGATGGTGTGTATTATGGAATTACCGACTATCATAAAAACAAAATACTGTCGAGTAGTGGAGATATTTTTGAAAACGGCAAGCACACAGGCAATGTGGATATTGGTAACGGAAGTGATAAATATGCAATAGTTACGGATAATAATGGCGATATATGGGTAAAAATGTATATTTACTTATACCGGTATAAAAAAGAATCGGGTTATAAAAACTATGATACCTGGACACTGGGAAACAGGATAGCAACGCTTACCAAAGCAAAAGACGGGAAAATATGGATAGGCACTGCCTACCCTTATGAAGGGGAAGAACCCGGAGCGCTGTATGTTGCCGATCCTGATGCTCCAAACTGTAGTCCAAAGCTATACATGGAGTTTAGCAATGGTCCTAAATGTATATATAGCATGACTGAGGATGAGCTTTGGGTAGGCTCTCGCGGTACCCTGCTGAAAATAAACATTAAGAAAAAAGAGGTTACCGAAATTCCCGAATTTAAAAACGCATATATCAGAAACATGTATAGTACATCCATACATGAGCTATGGATTGCTACCTACAAAAAAGGGCTTTTTCTTTACAAAAACGGAAAGATTGTTAATTTTCCTACCGATAAAAATAACTATATACTTACTGCACACTGTATTATTGAAGACAAAAAAGGCTTTTTTTGGGTTACAACCAACAGGGGCTTGTTCTGTATAAATAAACAGGATTTGTATGATTATGCTTCGGGTAAAAAAGATGGTATTTATTACTATCACTATAATAAAGATAACGGCTTTACTACCAACGAATTTAATGGTGGGTGCGAGCCTTGCGGTGTGTACCTTAACAATCAAACCGTCTATTTTCCTTCGATGGAAGGAATAGTATATTTTGACCCTGACAACATTATACTAAACCACCCTGATAATACTATTTTTATTGATGAAGCACAGGTTGACGGTACAACCTATAGTACCGATAACCTGATGCTGAACAGAAATTTTGAGCGTATAAATTTTTTTATATCAAGCCCCTATTACGGTAATAAAGACAACCAGTATATTGAGGTGAAACTAATCGGACCCGTAACGCAGGACTGGACAGGAATAACAGAAAACTATGTTTCTTTCTCTACATTACCTCCCGGGAAATACCAACTTAAAGCACGAAAGTTATCGGGGTTTCAATCAGAATATTTATACAAAAACATCTCTTTTTCAATACAGCCTGCCTTTTGGCAAACTACGTGGTTTACTGTTATAGTTGTCATAGCTTCAGTATTGGCTGTAATCTTGTTTTTTAAAATCCGTTTGGGTTATATACGATATAAAAACCGACTGTTGGAGCAACAAATAGCCGTGCGCACAACACAACTGAGCACCACCATAAAAACCCTGAGAGAAACTAAGGAAACGTTGAGTCGGCAAAATGAAAATCACAAAAAGCTGATAAAAAACATTACGCACGATATTAAAAGCCCTTTAAAGTATATGGCTATAACAGGGCGTTATGTATATAACAACTTAAGTGATAGCGACAGCGCGATTAAAGAAGATGTTGAATCGATATATACATCATCTTCACAATTGTATCATTTTGTCGATAATTTTTTAGAATATACTAAAACTGCTGATAACAATACTAATGCAGAACCTTACCACTTGCATAAACTTGTGAGGGAAAAAATAACCTTCTTTAAAAACATTGCCAAATCGCATAATACGGTAGTAATAAATACTATTGATGAAACAATAACGGTTACACC
The DNA here is from genome assembly GCF_004634195.1 of Flavobacterium salilacus subsp. salilacus. Lineage (GTDB taxonomy): Bacteria > Bacteroidota > Bacteroidia > Flavobacteriales > Flavobacteriaceae > Flavobacterium > Flavobacterium salilacus. The sequence continues at coordinate 29,814 of NZ_SKBP01000013.1, read as the reverse complement.
AAACAGGCATCTGCTTGCTATAGTGCTGCACAACCTGTTGGACAATGCTCTTAAAAACACTACCGGAGGTACAATAACATTTGCAGTAACCAAAACAGAAAACACTGTTGCACTATCTATTAAAGATACCGGAAAAGGAATGTCGGCAGTACAGCTTGACCACTATAACAAACTCATAAGCGGAAATGGTGATGATAAGGAAAAAAGCGGTATGGGCTTACTTATCATTGCGGAACTAATTGTTATAATGGGCATAACAATGAAAATAAAATCTGTTAAAGGAAAAGGAACAGAGGTTATCCTTACAATTACATCCTAACCGTTTAACTGTAAATTTTATACTGCTCTACCAGCGAAACAATATTATTTACGCCCAGCTTATCAAAAATACGGTTTTTATATGTGCTTACTGTGGACGTTTGTATATTGAGTTTATTGGCAATCTCAAGGTTGCCTTCGCCCTGAGCATAAAGGGTTACTATTTCTAACTCCCTGTTAGATAGTTTTTCCAAAGGATTTTCAGGAGTCCTTCCATAAATGTTTTCGAGCATCTTCTCCTTAATTTTTTCACTTATATAACGCTCGCCCTGCAATATGGATGTAGCGGCAGTCATGATCTTATCTTCAGATGTTAACTTGTTCAGGTAACCGTCTGCACCGGAATTCAGGTAGCGCAATGCATACTGCTCCTCGTCGAAAGCCGAAAAAATAAGTATTCCGAGTGACGGCTGTATCATTTTTGCCTTTTTTACCATAGCAGGAGTATTGCCCCCCGGAAGGTTAATATCCAGTATGAGCAAATCGATTTGCTGATTTGTTAATACCGACAGGACGGCATCGAAGCTATCGGCATGGATAATCTCAGTATGTATAAAAATTTCTTTTAATATAAGCCCGGTACCCCGACGAACAACGCTGTGATCATCAGCAAGTAGTATTTTTTTATCGCTAAACATTTTCAAGGTATGATTACCTTTTAAATTTAACGAAAAAAAATAACCTTTCCCATAAAAAAGACCTGTTTTTTAAAAACAATTAATTACTTCTCACAATTTTATCCAATACAATCATACAGCGGTTTGTACATAATTTATTGGTATTAATCGATGTACTGCTTTCATTATAAGGAGTATATACATTTGCTTTGGTAATTGAAAACAACCCTACCGTAGGAGTTTGCGATGCACTTGCCAAATGCATCATGCCACTATCTGCGCCTATAAAAAAAGCCGTATTGGCTATAACCGCCGCAATTTCCCGAATATCTTTACTGTAAAACGAAGGTGCTTTAAAATCTATCTGAGAAACATTCTCTACAGGTAAAATCTCGACAATATTATACTCATCTGCATAGCGTTCTTGCAGTGTTGTATAAAAATCTTCCCACCACTCTTTAGAGTAACATTTATTTCCCGTAGCATAAGTAAAAATACTGATGGTTTTCCGGTCATCTTTTACCAGTTCGGCTAATGTCCGTTTCCCTTCAAACAGTTCCGTTTCACTCAGTTTAAGATTAAGTATGGGGATTTCGGCATTTTCACGCTCTGTTATACCCAGTATTGACAGGTAGTACCTAAAATTATACACCGGGTACTTAGCGATATGGCAATAATCAGAGTATTTGGCAGTATAACTTTCCTCAACATCTCCAAAAAACTTATAATATCCTCGGGCTGCTTTGGTAGAAAGCCTTCCTGATGAGGAATTTTTGTTCACATTAATTACAATATCATACCTCGTTTTTTTAATGGCTATCCATTCGCCAATATATCGAAACAATTCCTTAAAATGTTTTTTAGGCAGTTTTATAATGCGATCTATGCTGGTATAGTTGCTGAATATAATGGGTGCTAAATTTCCCTTTACAAACAAATCGATTTTACAATCAGGAAAAGTACGCTCTACCTCCTGTACAAGCGGTGTTATCAGTAGCATGTTGCCCAATCGGTGGTTAGGTCGGCATATTAAAACACGCTTTACCTCATCCTTATTAAGCATCTTTTTGCCTTCAAAGCCACTGTTACCCACATTTTTGGTAAGTCCGCACATAACGATCTTCCTAAACTTGTTTATTGTTTTTAGCATAGTAATAGAAAATGTTGTCTGTGTCGGCTTGTTTACAATAAAACAGCCAACAAAGACAAAAAGTAAATAGTTTCTTCAATTATGTTTCTTGTTTACAAATATAAAGAAGCTATCACCATACATTTCTTAAGATATACTAAAATTTTTCCTGTCTTTATAACAATTCAATAATTATATGTTAAAAAAATATCGTTATTTTTAAAAAATATGAGAAAATAATCAAAATTTTAAATTCAAATATGTAATATGTTTCTTATCGCTCCCAGAAAAACGGAGGCTCTATATCCAGAGCGCGTAAATATACATAGCCCTGCCCTCGGTGGTGTATTTCATTATCTATAAAGTAGAGTAAGGTACTGTAAACAGGGCTTTCATACTGCCCGAAAGCCACTACCGTTTCAGCAAAACGTTGGGGCGTGAGCTCAGCCCACAAGCTGTCTATCACGCGGGTAATTTCGTCCCAAAGTGCCAATAAGTCGGCTTTCGTTTCAGGCATACCCTCGCCCGTGTGGTGGGGCAACTCTTCAATTTTTTCCCATTCGTTCGTTACAAAACCCTGCATGCCCGGTCCTGCCAAATCAATCATTTCCATAGCAAGCTGTGCAAAAGGACGCATCCCCCCTACAGAGTAATTAAACAATTCTTTTTCGGGAAAAGCATCTATCACCCTGCGGGTAAGCGCACGATGCCCCTGCCAGTGTTTTAATAAAATTTCGGGAGTAATTACCGTAACTGTACTTGATGTTGCTACATTGTTTTCCATGATATAAATAATTTTAGTGGTTTATATTTCTACACCAAAATTATTTACGGGCAATGACAACAGTATGTCAGCAGGATTTATAAATTTTAAAAAATATGATTTACGATTTCTGAGGTTCAGCTTCAAACACCTCTTCGCCACCCTCTTTATTAGGGTCAAACTCGCCTTCCCACTTAGCAATAAATGCCGAAGCAAGACAGTTACCAATAACGTTTATAGAGGTACGTGCCATATCCATAAGCTCATCTATACCCAATATTGCCATAATAGGCCACACAGGCAGGTTAAACGATGCCGCCGTACCCATAAGTATTACCAGCGATGCACGCGGAATACCCGCCACACCTTTACTGGTTACCATAAGCGTAAATACCATAATAAGCTGTTCGCCAAGGCTGAGATCTATCCCCGCTGCCTGCGCCACAAAAATACTGGCAAGCGAAAGGTATAACGTAGTACCGTCGAGGTTAAAGCTGTAGCCCATAGGCATTACAAACGATACTACTTTACGCGGAACTCCTATGCTTTCCATAGCCTCCATAGCACGTGGCAGTGCCGCCTCCGAGCTTGTTGTAGCAAAAGCAATAGATACCGGTTGTTTTATAGCTCTTATAAACGGCATAAGCGGAATACGCGCAATAAGCGCAATAGGCAACAGCACCAAAAGTGTAAATGCTATTAATGCCCCATAAAGTAAAAATAATAATCCGAAAAGATTCTGCAGTATGCCCAGCCCCATATGCCCCACGGTATATGCCATAGCAGCCCCCACACCAATAGGTGCAAAGTACATTACAATATTGGTAAACTTAAACATAACCTCCGATAAACTCTGGGTAAAATCAACCATTGGTTTACGTTTCTTTTCGGGAACCATAATAAGACCTATGCCAAATATTACACTAAATACCACTATTTGCAGTACTTCGCCCTCAGCCATCGACTTGGCTATGTTTTCAGGAAATATATGCAGTATAATGTCCTGCCATGTTTGTGGTTTGGCAGCCGTAATTTGCTCGTGCATTGCTGCCGGAGCCTCTATGCCCATACCTACAGGAAACAGGTTAATAGCTGCAACACCTATAAATAAAGCTATTGTGGTTACTACCTCAAAGTACAGTAACGATTTCCAGCCCATACGCCCCACCTGCTTAATATCCGAGTGTCCTGCAATACCATATACCAGTGTAGCAAAAATAAGCGGACCTACTATGGTTTTAATCATTTTAAGGAATATCTTGCTCAGTACACGCAGGTTAACCGCCACATCAGGAAAATCATACCCTACGGTAGCACCTATAACAAGGCAGACTAATATCCAGGTGGTAAGACTCCTCTTTTTAATACCATACAGTATCAACCCAAAAACCGATGCCCAACGGAAAAAAGTTAATACTCCCTCAGGTATTGTGTGGTTTTCTACTATACCGCTTTCTGATTTTACATCAAAAACAAAATTTATTAAATATAAAACTGCCGTAACGGAAATGATGATAAATGCAAAAAAGTTGATGTAGCGGGATTTAAACATAGGGCTTCTCTTTTTTTTGGTATTGTGTTTTTTTAACGTGTTTTTACAGAAAATGTATTTCTGCGCGGTAAAAATAAAGGAAAAATAGTTTTTAGACTAAAAAAGTATCAAAATCATTAACCATTGTCTTTATATACAATAGAAGTAAATTTTTTTGAAGATTTCAAAACAAAGAACTGCCCTAACGTAAAAAATAAATGTTGAAAAATAAATTTTTATGCTGTCAATTGTAGGCGGGTCAATTGTAGGCACAACGATAATTTTAAAAAATATGGATATCAAAGAAAAATTTGGATTAAAAGTTAAAGCGCTTCGCGAAGAAAAAGGCTATTCCATTGAACATCTGGCTAATATATCTAATGTAGACAGAAACTATATCTCAGATATAGAAAAGGGAAAAAGAAATGTATCAATCAAGATAATAGAAAAAATCATTATAAATCTTGATATAGATTTTCCAACTTTTTTTAACGACAAGATTTTTAAACGATGAAAGAGGAACTATCAATAACTGAGCTTGACGGAAAAAAGTTTAAGATAAGATTTGTTGAATCCGAAGATAACAGCAAAGCTGTAACGACACATTACCTGCACAATATAAAAAATGGTGCAGCCAAGCATTATAAAAAAGATGCGGAAAAACATATAAATAGACTTGTTACTTATAAAAATGAAGAAGAAGGACTAAATCTGGTTCGTGAGGCTGCAATACAAAAACTTTTGTTTGAGGTGGAAAATGTGCCTTTCCCCACACCGGAAAACTATACTTTTAAATTCATTGATTTATTTGCAGGGATAGGAGGATTTAGGCTTGCTCTTCAAAATTTGGGTGGTAAATGTGTATTTACATCCGAATGGGATATTAATGCGCAAAAGACATACAGAGCAAATTTTGGCGAAGTGCCCTTTGGAGATATAACTAAAGAAGAAACAAAAAGTTATATTCCTGATGATTTTGATGTATTATGTGCAGGGTTTCCATGTCAGGCTTTTTCTATTGCAGGAAAGCGTGGAGGATTTGAAGACACCAGAGGAACTTTGTTTTTTGACGTTGCTGAAATTATAAAGAGAAAAAAACCAAAAGCTGTTTTCCTTGAAAATGTAAAAGGATTAAGAAATCATAATGGAGGCAAAACATTAGCAACCATTCTTAACGTGCTGAGAAATGATTTAGGATATTATGTTCCTGAACCTAAAATTTTGAATGCTAAAGATTTTGGTGTACCACAAAATCGTGAGAGAATTTTTATTGTCGGTTTCAGAAACGATTTAGACATAAATGAATTTAAATACCCTGAACCAACAGGCGAAAAGGTTTCTTTTTCCAAAATAAAAGAGGAAAAAGCTGTTCCTACTAAATATTACCTTTCAACACAATACCTTCAAACATTATATAACCATAAAGCAAGGCATGAGAGTAAAGGCAATGGTTTTGGTTATACTATTATTCCTGATAATGGTATCGCAAATGCTATTGTTGTAGGAGGAATGGGCAGAGAAAGAAATTTAGTTCTTGACCATCGAATTACAGACTTTACACCAACAACCCACATAAAAGGTGAAGTAAACAGAGAAGGGATAAGAAAAATGACACCCCGTGAGTGGGCGAGACTTCAAGGTTTCCCTGACAGCTTTATTATTCCCGTTGCAGATGCATCGGCTTACAAACAGTTTGGAAACTCAGTTGCAGTTCCGGCAATACAAGCGACTGCAAAAGAAATAATAAAAAAACTTGAAATATGAGTGTGTTAAATCAATTAGGAATAACCGTAGGTCTGGGAAATAAAACCGGACAAATATTTGAAAGTTTATTTCCAGACTTTTTAAGCATAAAATATAATACTCCTTCAGAATATATATCTCATTGTTGGAATATATATAAAGAGTCCGGTAACTTATCTAATAACCAAAATGGAAAAATATTTGAATATATATTAGCAACCCTGTTTATACGTGAAAAAATGTTGCCTGTTTACATTAGTGCAAAAGTAGCATTTGTACCAAATGTAATATATGACTTAATGTTTTATACAGACGAAAGAGGACCAATATGTATTTCTGCAAAAACAAGTTTAAGAGAAAGATATAAACAAGCAGATTTAGAAGCTATCGCATTAAAATATGTCCACAGAAAAGCTCTAAGCTATTTAATAACTTTAGAACCCTCAGAAGCCCTAAGTGTAAAAGCAAAAATAAAATCGGGAGACGTAATAGGACTTGACAATGTTATTGTAGCAACAAGTGATGAATTTAATGATTTAATCAAGAGTTTAAAAGAATATAAATTTTCAGAACCTCCCACAGTAAAAGTCATAAAAAGTAATCAAGTGATTACATTAGATAAAGCAAAAAAAGTATTAAATTTTTAATGGATCGCCACACTCCCGAACAACGCTCTAAAAATATGGCTGCCGTAAAAAGCACAGGTAGTAAAGAGGAGATTGCTCTGGGCAAAGCCATGTGGAAGGTGGGATTACGGTATAGAAAAAATGACAAAACAGTTTTTGGTAAACCTGATTTTACTTTTAAAAAATATAAAGTTGCGGTATTTGTAGATAGCGAATTTTTTCATGGCAAAGATTGGGAAACACGAAAAAAACCTGTTACAAATGCTGAGTTTTGGGAAAAGAAAATAACTCGTAATATACAGAGAGATAAAGAGGTAAATGAGCACCTTTTAGTTAACGGCTGGAAGGTGCTTCGTTTTTGGAGCAATGACATAAAGAAAAACTTAAGCGAATGCGTTGAAGAAGTTATCAAAAACACAATCAACCCCTAAATTTTAAACACAAACAATCACATATAAATATAATTTTATATTTTTACCCCTATAAAAATAGGGGTTATGAGTAAAAAAATAGAAAAACGCTGGATAATAGCCTTTATTATTACAGCTGCCGTTTGCTTAACAGGGTTATTTTGGGAGCATACCTCCGTAACTGCTTCTAACGAGTTTAACAGTACCGACACTATTGTACCCGCCGATGTAGCGTGGTTACTTACTGCTTCGTGCCTTGTACTGCTCATGACCCCTGGTCTTTCGTTTTTTTACGGCGGTATGGTAGGTAAAAAAAATGTTATTTCTACCATGCTAAAGAGTTTTATCTGCCTTGGGGTAATCAGTATGCTGTGGGTAACCGTTGGTTTCAGTTTGTCATTTGGCAGTCCCATAGGCATTACTATCGACGGTACATATTACGGCATTATAGGCAACCCTCTCGATTTTGCTTTTTTCGATTCTGTAGATGAGCACCCGCATGCACAAATGGCAAGCACCATTCCGTTTATACTCTTCGCCCTTTTCCAAATGAAGTTTGCCGTAATTACACCCGCCATTATTACGGGTGCACTTGCCGAGCGTATCAGGTTTATATCATTCCTGTTATTTATATGTCTTTTCTCTATAGTAATATATGCCCCGTTATGCCACATGGTGTGGCATCCCAACGGACTGCTGGGCAGTTACTTTGGTGTTAAAGATTTTGCAGGCGGTACTGTAGTACACATGAGTGCCGGTTTTGCTGCTATTGCAGGTGTACTGGTATTGGGTAAACGCAAAAATGTAGAGCATATTCCTACCAATATACCTTTTGTACTGCTGGGTACAGGCATGCTTTGGTTCGGGTGGTTTGGTTTTAATGCAGGTTCGGCACTGGCTGCCAATCATACCAGTGCTATGGCTTTTGCCACTACTACTATTGCTTCGGCTGCGGCGATGCTTACATGGGTATTTTTCGACAGGCTCAACGGTCGTAAAGTATCGGCTATGGGGGCGTGCATAGGTGCTGTGGTAGGGCTTGTGGCAATTACCCCCGCTGCGGGTTTTGTATCTGTCCCAAAAAGTATGTTTTTCGGGTTTGCCGCCGCTATAGTATCTAACGTTATGATGCACTGGAAAAGCCTTAAACGTATTGACGATACACTTGATGTTTTTGCCTGCCACGGTGTGGGCGGTATTATGGGGATGATACTAACCGCTGTTTTTGCCGAAGGCGAAAATGCCAGCCTGCTGCATGGCGGTTGGGGTGTTTTCGGGCATCACATGCTGGCACTTATATTGGTGGCTGTATTCTCTTTCTTCGGGGCAATGCTGTTGTATAAATTTACCAACTTGTTTATTCCGCTTCGTGTTTCGGAAGAGGCGGAAGAGCAGGGGCTGGATATTTCGCAACACGGCGAAATGCTTTCTTAGTTTATCGGCTATATTATGACAGGTTAAAAATAGACAGCTTATTTGTATATTGGTCTCAAAACTCTATCCAAATGAAAAAGCTGTTTCTTTTTTTATCTCTTGCAATTGTTGCTTGCAATGCTTTTATAAATACAAAACCTGCCGTTACTGCCGAAAATGAGAAAGAGATTATTAATGCGCTGTTAAACGACTGGCACGTTGCTGCTGCAAATGCCGACTATACTGGTTATTTTAGCAAAATAGCCGATGATGGTTATTTTATTGGTACGGATGCCAAAGAGAATTGGGATAAAAAGGCTTTTGCCATTTTTGCCAAACCGCATTTTGATAAAGGCAAAGCATGGGATTTTAAAACTCTTGAGCGTAATATTTATTTTAGTAAAGACGGTAAAACGGCTTGGTTTGACGAACTTTTGGATACCTGGATGAAGGTATGTCGAGGTTCGGGCGTTTTGGAAAAGGAGGGCAACGAATGGAAAATAAAGCATTATGTACTCTCTATGACAGTGCCAAACGAGGTTACCAAAGAGATTTTGCCGCTTAAGGCTAAATATGAAGATACTGTAATAGCGAAACTGAAAAAGTAATCTGAAAAATACAACCTGCCGGGTGAAATAACTCGGCAGGTTGTATGGGTTTATAATGATTATCTCTTTGAAAGGCAAACGAGCGCATGGGCGATTTATTTGCCGTTGCCAACCTCAATGAAAATCAGTTCAATATAAATACTTTCCGAACAATGAAATAGTATGGGTCTATTGAACAACATAGTACCTGGTGTCTGATTCGCATAGCCTAAAATATCCAAGCGCTTCACTTCCGGTATTATTTTGGTTCAAAATATTGCCTTTTATGTTGGCAGGCGGTGTAGAAAACGGACTGCTGTCGGTAGCCTCAAGTATTAGGTTCATATAATTATGAAACTGCTGTGAAATACCGCGTAGTGTAATTTCAAGTGAAGTGCCCTGTTTAAGCTTATCCTCAGAAAAATCATTCTTTATCTCATTACCGTCATACAGTTCGTCTTCTGTTAATTCGTAATCAGGATAAGGCAAAATATCAGTAGTAAAACTGGTAAGATAATAGTTAGGTTCGCCAACAGGATCATTAAAAAAGACAGCTACTTCCATTTCATCTCCTGTAAAACCTCCGTTTTGCTCTTGTTCTATCCTGTTAATTTCCGATACAGGAATCATTGTTTCCGTAGCGGTATATACCTGCCCGTCTGTTTCTACATATAAAGTATATGTTTTGTGAAGCTCAGGAATAAAATTGGTACATACATAGGTACCCTGCTCATCCGTTTCATTAAAAGTGAATACTATACCATCTGTATTTTCTATATATACCTGCGCGCCCGATACTTTAGGCGGGTTGGGGTTGTAATATGCCGCCATACGGCTAATATTTATGGTTTGCAGTGCGCCATCAGTACCTTTTTGCCACAATATCTCCGCGTCAATAACCACTTTGTCCTCGCCGGTGTCCAAATCTACCTCTATAACATCTTCACATGAAATAAGGCTCAGGCAAAACAGGATAGCAAAACAGTTAAATATCTTTTTTGTAAAAACTATATTATTTTTCATAATGACTAAAATTTAAAGTTATAGGACACACTGGGTATAATTCCAAAAATTGACAGCCGTACTGCCTCATTAACACCGGTATCTTCATTGCTTCCGAATAATATTGATGCTGCGTTTTTCCTGCCGTAAACATTGTATATGCTGAATACCCACTGGCTTTGCCAACCTTTTTTCCTTTCAGGTTTAGGGGTATAGGTAGCCGCCAAATCGAGGTGATGGTATGCCAGCAGCCTGTTTTCATTTCTTGCGGCATAGTTAGGAATTTGAAGTCCTCCAAAATCAAAATAACCATTCGGGTAAGTTACGGGTCTGCCCGATTGCAACGTAAAATTAGCACTGAAAGACCACTTTGGGCTATATTCATAATTTCCGGTTATATTCAGGTTATGCAGTTTATCGTAAACTGATAAATACCATTCGCCATTGGCAACACCCGGCTCTTCGGGGGTTCTTCCTGCTGTTTTTTGTTCTGCTCTGGACAAAGTATAGGAAACCCATCCTGTAAGTGCGCCTGTATTTTTACGCAACAGCATTTCCAGCCCGTACGACCGCCCTTTACCATTTAATAGCGCTCGCTCTATATTATTGTTTGCAAAAATATCTGCCCCATCTACATAATCAATCCTGTTTTGCAGCTTCTTATAAAACACTTCTGTTTCCAGCGAGTATTCTTTATTTTTAAAGTTCCTGAAATAGCCCACTGCAAACTGGTCCAGCAACTGCGGTTTTGTATAGGGCCCACTGGGTGTCCAAACATTCATGGGCAGGGGTGACTGGCTATTGGACAAAATGTGTATGTATTGTGCCATACGATTATAGCTCGCTTTAAATGAGTTATCATCATTTAAAGCATACGACAAGGCAGCTCTTGGCTCTAAGTTGTTAAAGTCGGCAATCTTTTCGCCCCTGCCATAGGATATACTTCCTGTGGGTACAGCCTCTTCATATATACCGTAAACAGGATTATAGGTTATCGGGCTGTTATCGGCATAGGTGCTTATTTCTTCAGCTCCAAAGCGGTAAAACATACTGTAGCGCACACCGTAGCGCAAATTAAGTTTATCGGTAATTTCATGTTCAATATCTAAGTACGCCGATGGTTCCAGAGCATATTTTTTGGCAAATTGCTGGTAATTGAATTGGGAACTGCTGCCATGGGGTTTTAGGGTACCCGGATTGAAATCATAATACGTAGTCTCCAGTCCGTAATTAAAATTTAGCTTTTCCGCTACCTGATATTTCCAGTCATATTTTAGCCCGTAGCTTTTTATGGCACTGTCCCAGTCCAAGCTCTCCGCATCTACACCAAGCCCAAACTTGTAATCGCTGTAAAACAGCGACAGGTTGGTATGCATTTTCTCAGTGAAGGTGTGTTTCCAGTTCAGGTTAGCCATAGTATTACCAAAGTTGCTGGAGAAATTGTTTCCAATATCAAAAACATCACTACCTATATAACCTGAAAAATGCAGGCTGTTATTATCGTTAATCTTATAATTGAACCTTCCGTTTATATCATAAAACATTGCGGAGTTATCATTATTAGCCAGCTTTAAAAACAAGTGTGCGTAAGAGGTGCGCCCTGCCACCATAAACGAACTTACATCTTTTTTTACGGGACCTTCTACCATCAGCTTGCTTGATATAAGACCTATACCGCCATTAACCCGAATACTGTCATACCGCCCGGTTTGTTGGTGTACATCGAGTATGGAAGAGACGCGACCGCCATATTTTGAGGGGATGCCTCCTTTATATAAATCCATACTTTTAACTACATCGGCATTGAAAACTGAAAAGAAACCCATCATGTGCGAATCGCCATATATTGGTGCGCCATCCAGCAGCACCAGGTTTTGGTCGGCAGCACCGCCCCGAACATTAAACCCCGACGAGAGCTCTCCGGCATTGGTAACGCCCGGCAAAGTCATGAGAGATTTGAGCAGGTCCGGCTCTCCCATGGCAACGGGAATTTGCTTAATTTCGCTCATTGTCAAACTGTTAACACTCATTTGTGTTTTTCGTATATCTGTAGCTTTTTTATTCTGGTTAATTACCACTTCTTTAAGGGTCTGTATGTTTTCCTTCATACTGATTTTGATGGTTGTGTTTTTTGAAAGGTTGATTTTCTCTTCTCTTTCTTGAAACCCTATGTAGTTTATAGTCAGCGTGTAGCCTCCTGACGGAAGGTTAAGGGAAAACTTGCCATTTTCATCTGTACTTGCCCACGACTTTGTTTCCCGGATATATATACCAACTCCCGGAAGAGGTAATTGCTGATCATCCAAAATAGTGCCTGATAAAATATAAGTCTTTTGTTTTTGTGTTTCAACTACTTGTTTTACAGTTATATTATCACCTACTATGGCAAACTGTAGTGGCAAGTTTTTACTTAGCACCTGCAATATGGGTTGTATTCCGGTATCATTTAAAGTAATGTTCTCCTTGAGGTACTTTTGGTTGAGGTCAATCCGGTCAATAAAGGCAAACTTATATTCGGTCTGCTGTTCTATTTGGCTGAATATCTCTTTTAAAGTGGTGTTTTGGTTTACTGAAAGAGAAATTTGCTGTGAAAACAAACTCAGACTAAATACTAAAAAGCATGCTGAAAATATATGCTTCATAAATTTTTGTACTTTTGATTAAGTTAAATGGGGTTTGTGACTCTGTTTGATTCAAAAAGGATGTACAGTTTAGCGGCTAGGCATCCTTTTGCATTTTATTGAAAGGTTATTTTCTTTAGCTCTTCATTAATTGATGGGTTTAGATTGCACATTTGGGCGATTATACTTACCACGTTTAATAAGGATTCTTTTTTATTAATTCGTAGTGTTATTTTTTTCTTCAAGTATTCTGCGGGCATCTCAACTTTGTAGCCGTATGATGCCTCGATATATTTAAGAACAGAGATTATTTCTGCGTCATCAAAATCCTTAAATCTGTTAAATGCAACTACCGCGACAGAATCATTGGCATAGATAAATTGTTCTCCGGGTGATAAAATCCAGTTACTGTTATTGTCTTTTACATTCATTTGTACCCGTCCTTCATAGAGGTTAACCTGTACCTTGTTTTTATCGCCCGCAACGGTGAAAGATGTTCCTAATACAGTTGTGACAGTGTGATTGCAGGTTACCATGAAAGGATGCATTTTATCTTTTTGAACCTTAAAGAAGGCTTTACCCTTAAGACTAACCTCTCTATTGGTTTTAAAATCATTCCTGTAACGTATTCCTGAACCGGGCTCCAGTTCTACTACCGAACTGTCGGGCAGAAAGACAACTTTTAAGTCCAGGGTTGGGTTTTCAATCCTATTATAGGCTACACTGCTGTCTTCTTTGTATATGTTAGTAAATGTCATGATACTACCAACTGTTAAAGCTATAACCAAAACGGCAGCAGCAGGGTAAAGCCATTTCCTGAAATGTTTTTTTCGTGCAGGGAATGTTTGCGTGGCAAATTCATCCCATAAAGCTTCTTTACGCTCTTCCGGCTGGTGGGCTGGCTGTGCTTCCCACGCATCGCGAAGCTTTTTTTCAATATCTTTTTCTTCCATGATATTTGTGTTGTTGTATTACAGTTTTTGACAATTAAAACCTTCCTTCGCAAAAAGCGAGCACGCGAGATCAGAAATTTCCCTGTTGGTTTGAATTCTGAAAACATACCCGAACTTTTCATTATAGAAATAGATTAAGGCATCAGAGATACAGCGCCGCAGGAGATGCAGTAAATAATCTGCTTCCTGTTCGGTTACAATATTTGTTTTGAATATCTCAAGCCCCATTTTTTAACTGTTATTTTTAAGTATAACAAACGGGGATAAAAAACTTCCTAATGGCAGGCTGTTTTTTTTGTAATAAATTTATTAGCGAGGTATATGTGGTTGGCTATAGTCTTTTCGGAAAGCTTCGTTATTTCGGCTATTTCCCGATAGGAATAGTTATCCAGCTTATGCAGTGTAAATATTTTTCTTTGTTGCTCGGGCAGTTGATTCAACAGCGCTAAAAGTTGTTTTTTTTGCACCTCTATTTGTAAATGATCTTCTTCCTCATCTTCCTGGTACAGGACAACTTTAAGGGGATCTAAAGAGATAACTTTATTTTCCCTGTTAACATGGTTGATGATTATATTTTTGCAAATTACAAATAGCTGCTTATCAAAAAGTACATCCTCTTTTAGCAAATGTTTTTGTTTATAAAGGTGCAGAAAGGTTTCCTGTACAAAATCTTCGGGGGTAAGGAATTTAAACTCAAATTTTCGAGCCACATGTACCAGCCTGTCAAAATACGCTAGGTAAACTTCTTTAAAAGTTTTTTGGTCTCCTTTTTTTAGGTTTTTGATAAGGCGGGTGTTTTCCATTCTTATTTTTCAGTTATGTATATAACTGCAATAGGTGTTTTATAGTATAGTGGCGGATATAAATTATAAATCTCTAAACGATTTTAAATTTGACAAATAATGAATGTGATTTTTATACAATGTATTAAATGAGGTTTTGTTACTAAATAAAGGCATAAAATTCAGTTTTGTTAAAAAGGCGTTTTAATAAGGTAATAATAATTAAATTAACATTCTTATTGATTATATTGCGCTATGGTTTCTAAAAAAATAGCTATTTAAAATGATTCATGTTCTAAAATGATTTTAAAAAAATCAGTATTTCTATCCTTTTTCTTTTTATTATCTCATTTTCTTTTTTCTCAAAATGTCCGGCACTTATCTGTAGGCGATGGTTTACCTCAGTCGTTTGTATCGGGAATAGTTGAAGATAAGGAAGGGTTTATTTGGATTAGTACACATAATGGTTTAGCCCGCTATGATGGTAATAATTTTAAAATTTTTCAAAATAAACCGAGCGATTCTACTTCTATTTCTTCAAATTTTATATCCCATACGGTTAAAGGAGCCAATGACGATTTGTGGTTAAGGTTTGATAGTGGAGCCATTGATATGTTTGACATGAAAACTCACAAAGTAGAACATGTAGTTACCAATGAGTTTTTAGATAAAAATAAATTAGTAGTTGCAAGAAGGGGCTGGCTCGTTTCTTACTCCGGTTTTTTTTGGTATATAGCACAGAGCGGAAAGGTTTTTAGCTTCAGGCTGCCTAATTTAAATAGTAAACATGAGCATGCAGTAGTTAATAAATATGATTTTGGCAATGAAGCAATCCTTTCTGTCATGGAAGATACAAAGCACAATATATGGGTGCTTAGTGAAAACTCCATATCTAAGTTAGATGCCAATAAAAATGAATTTATTAATTATACCATACCCTATACTACTGATTTTGATTTTAAGTTTGACTTTGGGGAAGAGATACCTGTTATAGTTGAAAGAGATACCGGAGAGTTAATGTGGATGGATAAA
Source organism: Flavobacterium salilacus subsp. salilacus (assembly GCF_004634195.1). GTDB lineage: Bacteria > Bacteroidota > Bacteroidia > Flavobacteriales > Flavobacteriaceae > Flavobacterium > Flavobacterium salilacus. Next base: position 14,287 of record NZ_SKBP01000013.1, on the reverse strand, counting down.
AAACATCTGTATTTTTTTACCCCTTTAAAAAAAGGGTTTAAAAGAATTAAATTGCCTGAAGAGGCTGTTTTTAACGGAAAGCTTTTAACTAAAGGACCTGAAGGGAAAGAGTATTTTCAGGTAAATAACACAATTTATAGTTATAATGATACCTCAGTTTTTACAAAAGAGGCAGGGTTAACCCTAAGCAACAACAGAGACACACAGGCATTGTTAGTAGATGATTCAGGGCTTATATGGCTCGGGGCTAATACAGACGGACTTTATCAAATTGATTTGAATACAAATTTTAAATCATTCAGGTATAATAAAGATTTTGCTGTCGATCTTTTGAAAAAAGAATTAGGAGTATCCGTTTATGATTTTTTCAATATCAGTTCGATAGATAGGGGGCTTTTATCTCCTGCTTATTATTTAAGGTCGGCTCATGACAGGCAAAGAGATATAACCTGGGTAGCCATTAACCGCACCGTAGGCTATTTTAATACTTTTGACAAAAAGCTAAAAAAACTTCCTGCCCTGCCGGGAACCCGGTCTCAATCAGAAAACTTTAACCCGATAAAAGGGATAACATTATTGCAAAACAAAAGCCTTGTAGTAATAGATCAGTCAAATAATATTTTTATTTATAAAGAGGAATTATCTTCTTGGCAAAAACTTTTTTCACAAGAGGAAATAAAAAAATCAATTGGATTTACAGTTAACCCAAGCGGGCTATTGGCAGATGAAAATAACTTATGGATAACTACAGAATATAATGGTGTATTGTATATCGATTTAAATAAAAAGAAAGTTTCGCAACTATCTAAAAATACGGTCAAAAATAAAATACCTGCCCGTAAGCTTTATGGTATTGTACCCGATAAAACAAATCAGCATATATTATGGATAGCAAGTAACCTCGGTTTATTATGTCTTGACAAAAACACCTTAAAAAGCACACTGTTCTCGGTAGAAGAAGGGCTTCCTGATAACATGATTTATTCGATATTAATGGATGAAGTGGGTTATTTATGGTTGGGAACCAACAAAGGTTTGTGCAGATTTGATACAAAAACATACCAAACCAGAACTTTTACAGAGCGTCACGGGCTGCCTTGTTTTGAATTTAACAGATACCATCAGTTTTACTTTCCTGACGGAAGAATTGCTTTTGGGGGTGTTGACAGTGGTGTAATATTCAATCCGCTACTCATAAAAGATGATCTGTTTAACCCTAATACGGCAGTAACCGGTATTAAAATAAACAACACTCCTTTTAAAGAAGAAATACCCTCTAATACAATAACTCACATTGAGTTGCCTTACAATCAAAACACACTATCAATACAATATGCTGCTTTAGAGTTCAGCCAGCCACAGGATATAGTATATCGGTACAGGTTAACAGGATATGACAATAACTGGGTAGTTTCGGGAAATAAAAGAGAAGCTACCTATACAAAAGTACCTCCGGGCAGCTACCTGTTTGAAGTAAATGCGACTAATATTACAGGAAAATGGAGTACCAAAGTAAAAACAGTTACTATAAAAATACTGCCGCCATGGTGGGCAACCTGGTGGGCTTTCAGTAGTTACATATTAGTAGCGGTACTAATTACAATAATGTTTATAAACTACAGTATAAAACAAGGGCTAATAAAAAACGAAATTTTATTAAAACAAAAAGAAGCAGAGCAGCTTAGAGAAATGGATGAAGTAAAAAGCCGCTTCTTTTCTAATATAACACATGAACTCAGGACACCGTTAACTTTAATTATGGGACCTGCCGAACAGTTAAAAAAAGTAAATGAAAAGGAACAGCAAAACCACCTTTTATCAATAATAACTAAAAATGCCAATAGCCTTTTAAACCTAACCAATCAATTACTCGATATTGCCAAGTTAGAAGCAGGAGCTTTAAAACCCTATATTTTATTAGGAGATATTGTTTCCGAAATTAAACAGGTTATAGAAGTCTTCAGCGAAGAAGCCGCTACAAAAAACAATACGATAAAATTTGAAGGCCCTGAGAAGGCAGAGTATTTTTTTGCCCCTGATATATTGGAAAGAATTATGTACAACCTTCTTTCCAACGCACTTAAATATAGCAATCCCGGAGATGAAGTTACAATAAAACTTACCGAAGAGCATACAGGAATTACGCTTGAAATTAAAGATACAGGGAGAGGAATACCTAAAAATGAACTCGAGAATATTTTTAAACGATTTTATCATATAGACTACGATAAAAAAGAAGTGGGGGCAGGAATAGGCTTATCCCTCGTAAAAGAACTTATAGAATTGCAAGAAGGAGCTATAGATGTAAACAGTACCTACGGAGAAGAAAATCATGGTACTGCCTTCACGATTTTTCTTCCGTATAAAAAGCCTGATAAGCAAGCAGTAGTTACTGCTGCAACTAAGGCAGAAACAGCAGAAGATACAACGAATGTAAATTTATCAATAAAATCAAATAATAAACCCACTGTTTTATTGGTAGAAGATAATAAAGAGTTAGCCTCTTTTATAGAAACAAGCCTTAAACCGTATTACAACATTTTTTATGCCGAAAATGGTAAAGCAGGCATTGATATGGCTCTGGAAATTATTCCGGACTTGATATTAAGTGATGTACTTATGGACGAAATGGATGGTTTTGAAATGTGCCGATTTTTAAAAGAAGACATTAATACCGACCATATTCCGATTATTCTTTTAACAGCAAAATCTGATACCGGTAGTAAACTCGAAGGATTGTCGTATAAAGCAGACGATTATATCACCAAACCGTTTAACGTTTCGGAATTGTTATTGCGAATAGAAAACAGACTTGAACTACAAAAAAAGCAAAGAAATTATATTTACAGAAAATTCAAACTACTTCCTGAAGAAACTAAAGCAGACGGTAAAATGCAAGATGCCGTTGTTGAAGACAGCTTTTTGCAAAAAGTATATGAAGTTATAGAAAACAGACTGGATGACGAAACATTGAGTGTTGAAGAATTGGCAGCAACTTTAAATATGAGCAGAACCAGCCTGCACCGAAAAATAAAAACACTTACCAATATGACTACGGGCGAAATTATTAAGGTATATCGCTTAAAAAAAGCTGTTTTACTCTTACAGGAAAACTATAATATCTCGGAAGTAGCCTATAAAACAGGTTTTGGGAGCCCTTCCTACTTTGCCAAGTGCTTTAAAGAGGTGTATTCTTTGACCCCAACGCAATACACCCAAAAAAATACACTTTGAAACGATAGTTACAGCATTTGAAACAAATTTTACATAGTTACTGTTAAAAAAATCAGAGGTTTACACTTTAACAATTTTTTAAACTTTATTTTAACTATGAGTAAAATTACGTTTCCCGGTAACCTTAATTTAAGCGTTACAGGCTTTAAAAGCATTGTGAAATTTTTGCTGCTGATTTTTATTGTAGGAAATACTGCAAAAAGTACTGCTCAAGATACTTTTACCGTTTTTGATGAAGTCCTTTTCTATGACGGATATGCAGAAACAGTAGATGAACCTGTCCCCGAAGGTACATTACGCCTTAGCAATTCATGCTATACCCGAAAGCTTGGTGCAGATGAATTAGCTGCCTTTGGCAATATACTAACAATGGATATTACTATTAAAGCAGCATGTGACAATTATGACCGAATTGGCAGTGTCAATCTTGCTTTAGTGCCCACAGGTCAGGAATCATATACTTATAATGAGGTACAAAGAATCGAGTTGGGAAGGTATATTACCCCTTTTATGGATAAAAATGACCAACCGGATGAAGTACCATACAGTTTTACAATAGATAATGTTGCCCAGATTTTTAAAAACGAAACAATTTTGGCAGATTATGATATATGGATTGAACTGGAGCTATTTGGCGTTCCGTATGCTGCTAACAATGAAATTGCGGGATGCAACGGCAGAAATGACGTGTTTTATGGTACTCTTGAATTTGTTACCGATGTAGATACTACAGTCGAGTATGCCGATAACTTTCTTCTTCCGCTTTCTTTCAAATATCTACTGAGAGATTATACGCTTGACGGTACGGATATTCTTGGCGAAACAATGAGAACCATAACATTTACTCTTGAAGAAGATGTACCAAATGCAAAACTACACCTGATAACATCAAACCATGGGGCTAACTCAGGCGGAGAAGAGTACATAAGGAGATGGCACTACGTGTATTTTGATAATGAAGAGGTATTAAGCTACAAACCGGGCGGAATTTCCTGTGAGCCCTTTAGGATTTATAATACCCAAGGGAATGGTATTTACGGACCAAGCCCAAGAACAGATGCAGAGTGGGCTTCTTTCAGTAATTGGTGCCCCGGCGATAAAATTCCTATTCGCGTTATAGAGCTGGGCAACCTTGCTGCCGGCGAGCATTCCTTTAAAATAGATGTACCGGATGCCGTTTTTAACGGAGATCAGGGCGAGTTCCCAATGTCTGTATATCTGCAAGGGTTTAGCGAAACTTTAGCAACACAATCGTCTGTTAAAACCAACTTTAGTTTAACCCCTAATCCTGTAACCGACATATTGAATATTGATGTTCAGGAAACCGAAGTGGTGAATGTTACTATTACCGCCATAACAGGACAAACCGTTTTCGAATCGCAATCATCAGTACTCAATTTATCGCAACTTCAAAGCGGTATATACATCATTAAAATACAGTTTAACAATAACCAAACAACTGTAAAAAAGATAGTTAAAAAATAATCAGGTTATAAGTTTATTATTTTTATTTAGACTGCATAAAAATTAATATTTTTACAAACACATTCTTTAAACAAAAAATCTATTAATTATGAATAAAATTTACCTAAATCAACACGGTAGAGGAAGGTTTCTCCTTACCCTGTTAACAATCTTATTTTATGCGGGCTTAAATGCCCAAAATTGGGAGTATATAGGCTCTTCATCAGGTATCTCAGCAAGCGGAGCAGGTTCTGTAAGTACAGGTTTAGACCAGGACGGAAACGTCTATGTGTCTTATTATGACACTTCTGTATCAAAAGGAACCGTTCAGCAATATTCAGGCGGAGCCTGGAGCTATGTAGGTGGCACAGCAGGTATTACAGAGGGGTTTGCAAACTATAATTCGTTTAGTGTTCATAGCTCCGGAAATTTATACTTTACAAACCAAAATAATGGCATGCAAGTAAGGCAATTTGATGGCTCATCATGGAACTTGCTAACGCCTGCAACAACCAATGCAATTAATTACCAAACCAGTGCAGTAACTGAGGGGAACATGCTATTGGTAGCAAACGGTGAAAATAACGGAACGGTGAAACGCTATTCAGGAGGCACTTGGGAACAGGTAGGCGCAACCGGTTTCACAGCAGGTGTTCCTTTCTTCATGGATGCAGTTATTGATTCGAATGATAAGATGTACATAAGCTTTAGCAATAATGGCTATGTACATGTATATGAAAATGATGTCACAGCAGGTTCTTCAACAAGTTGGATACCTACAGGCGGAGAAGCAAATATTGCACCGGCTTCTTCTTCAGAAAACTACAAATCAGCTATAGCTATAGATAGTAATGACAACCTCTATTTAGCTTATGTTTCTAATTCAGGCGGAGGGCAAAAACTTAATGTAAAAAAATATGACGGTACTTCGTGGACGCAATTAGGCGCAGAAAATTTTACAACAGGAAGGGTACAGCATGTGAGTATAGCAGTTAGTGCTGACGGTACACCATATGTAGCCGTTAGTAACTGGGAGGATGCAGACTTTCTTAAAAATTATGTAGTAGGCTATAACGAAGCAGAAGATACTTGGGAACAAATAGGCGATGGATATATCTCTGCAGGACAGGCTACATATAACTCTTTACAAGTTGATTCAGATAATAATTTATTATTAGCCTTCGCAGATAGTAATGTAGGTAAACTTGTAATGCTTACTTATGATCTTGACACTTCAGAAGAAACACCGCAAACAACTATTAACCCTGTAACAATTACTTCAGGATTTAATCATGATATTATTGCCAATGGTATAGGTAATGCTTCGGCAAGTTCTGATATAGGATTTGATGAAGTAAACAGCAGAGCATTAGTATCATTAGATTTTCAGCCAACTTCAGGGTCCGGTTTCCCAACATACGGATTACCCACTAATGGTTTAATTACAAGTGCCGTTACACCTGATGTTACTTTTCAGCTTGCAGATTATTCGGGAGATAACGCCTTATTCCTTACTCCAAATTATGTGGGTACGGGTACAAGCACAGGAACATTAGAACTTTCAGTAGAAAACGCTACTAACTTATATTTACTTACCGCCACCGCAGGCGGAGGGGTACAATATTTACCTCTAAATGTTACCATAAATTTTGACGACAATACCACGCAAGATGCAACAATATCAGTATCAGACTGGTACAGCGGTACAAGCGCAGCAATACAAGGAATAGGCAGGGTTAACAGAGCTAATAACAACCTTGAAGGAAATGCTACCGATCCGCGACTTTATGAATATACAATAGCCGTTGATGCAGCAAATCAAAACAAAAACATAACCAGTATAGATTTTAGTTTTGATGGCCAGCAAACTGCCGAATATGGCAATGAGATTCGTTTATCGCTATTAGCGGTAAGCGCTCAAAATACAAGTTCTAACCAGTCATTGGAATGTGTGTTTACACCGCTCTCGCTTACAGGATTTAACCACGATGTTGTAGCAGAAGGCACAGGTGGCAATGCTAATGAAAAAGCCTCTCATCCGATAGATGGAGCCAATGCATTTTTTGCACAGGACTTTGTACCCACCAACCCACACGCTTCGGGAGCAAGTGCGGCAGCATACGGTGGCGGACTTCCAAATGATGGTTATATAGACAGTAGTGCTACAGAAGGATTAATGTACCAAATAGCAGATTACACAACCAATAATGCTTTAGTTTTAAGAAACTCTACCACCAATACCGGAACATTAGAGCTAACCGAACAGAAAAAAGCCGAGAAACTTTATATAGCGTGGGTAAGTGCCGAAGGCAGTAATAGTGTTGATGTAGCAGTTAACTTTGCCGACGGCTCTTCCCAAACTTTTACTTCGCAAAACGCTTCAGATTGGTGGTCAACCAACCCTAATGCCGCTACAGTAGCTATGGGAAGCATTGGTAGAGTATCGGTAATAACAACTGCTGCTTGGGCTCCTGTAAACAGCTTTAGTGGATTGACACAAACCCAGCTTTTCCAAACAGAATTTATATTAGATGAGGAAAACCATAACAAACTGATAGAATCTGTTACTTTCAACAAAGAAACATCTTCTAATAACGCTACCACTACTGCTGTAATAGCTTTAAGTATTTGCGAAACGCAGGGGGAAACACAAATAAACCCTGAAACATTAGCTATAAACACGCTAAACGATGTTCCTGCTGAAATAACAACAAATGGCGGTACACTGCAACTTGAGGCAGTTGTATCACCTGAAGGAGCTTCCCAATCAGTTGATTGGTCAATAACAGAAGGCTCTGATTTTGCTACAGTTGATGAAAATGGTTTAATTACCGCTACGGGCAATGGCGCTGTTACCGTAACAGCTACATCTACTATTGATGATACTATTAGTAATACCATTACTATTACCATTTCAGGGCAGGAAATTAGTTATTGCACACCTGTATTTACATCAAACCTTGGATGTGGAAATTACAGACTAAGAAATGTATCTATTGGTGATATAGAAAATGATGCTACCGCAGCAAGCTGCCTTACATCAGATTATTTATCATTAAACACTACACATGAACCGGGAGAAACAGTAAATTTCTCTATAACATTAGGGAACTGGATGTCTTTTGCAATATATGCTGATTTTAATGCTGATGGAGATTTTGATGACGAAGGAGAAATGTTGTTTGCAGGCAATCCGGCATGGGTAACTGCCATAGAAACCGTTACAAACTCATTTGTTTTACCTTCGGATATTACTCCCGGAAATTACAGAATGAGAGTAGTTGCTGTTTGGGGAGATAATTCTGCTAATCCCCCTGTTACAGAAGGTCAGGCTTGCTATACATTTAACAGAGAAGGAAGCGGTAACTTCCATGACTATACCTTAACAATTATTGAACAACAAAATAATGTAGCAGTTAATACACAAGGCAGTGTTCCTGCCGAAATAACTGTTGATAATGGTACTTTACAACTGGTAGCAACTGTAACACCTGTTGCGCAAGATGTAACTTGGACTATAGTTTCAGGCAATGAATATGCTACAGTAGATGCGAACGGCGTTGTAACTGCCACAGATAATGGTACAGTAACCGTAAGAGCAGCCTTAGCAGGTGATGCTACAGTATATGATGAAATAGAAATAACAATTTCTAACCAAACAGTAGCCGTAACAGGTATAACAGTAACAGTACAAGACAATGCACCGGCAGAAATTATAACAAATGGCGGAACATTGCAGCTTATAGCAACCATAGCACCGGAAGATGCTACTAATACAGATGTAACATGGAGTATAACATCAGGTAGTGAATATGCTACGGTAGATGAAAATGGTGTAGTTACAGCAATAGCCAATGGTACCGTAACCGTAAGAGCAACATCGGATGCTGATGGTACTATTTATGACGAAATAGATGTCGTAATTTCTAACCAAACAGTAGCCGTAACAAGTATAACAGTAACGGTACAAGACAATGCACCGGCAGAAATTACAACAGAAAACGGAACGCTACAACTTATAGCTACAATTACTCCCGAAGATGCTACTAATACAGATGTAACATGGAGCATAACATCAGGTGGTGAATATGCTACAGTAGATGAAAATGGAGTTGTAACCGCTATAGCAAACGGTACAGTAACCGTAAGAGCCACTTCGGATGCAGATGGCACTATATATGCAGAAATAGAGGTAGTTATAAACATTCCGCTATCAACAGCAGACTTTGAGAAGTCGAACTTTACAATTTATCCTAACCCTGTATTCGATGTAGTAAACATACAAACTTCGAAAGAAATTCAGGAAGTTAAACTATACAACATAGTTGGGCAGGAAGTATATACAGGAACATCAAGCGTAATTAACCTTCATAATTTTCAGGCAGGTTATTATGTAGTTCAGGTAAGTTTTAAAAATGGTAATGTAAGTTCTGTAAAAATTATTAAGCAATAATTTATCCTTTAAAGCTTGTACAGACCTAAGCCAGCGCGATAGTCTGTACAAGCTTTTACCAATACCGTAAAGCTATATACCAAAGCTTTAAAAACAATCAAAAATTATGAAAAAGCTTTTTTTTACTACCCTTTGCTTTTTTGCATTCTATATAATGCAGGGGCAAACAACCTATAGCATGATTAACAATACAAGTGTAACCACTTGTTCCGGTGTTTTTACCGATTCAGGGGGACAGTTTGTTAATTATGGTGCTCAGGAAAACCTTATCATGACCTTCTGTTCTGACAGTACAGAAGATATGCTGAGCTTTGAATTTACTCAATTTGTGTTGAACGGAGGTGTTGATTTTTTATACGCTTATGATGGAACAGATACATCGGCACCCCTTATCGGAACATACTCCGCAACTAATCCCGGTACAATTGTTTCGCCAACTCCGGGAGGGTGTATAACCTTCAGGTTTACATCCGGTCTTAGCCCAAATACAGGTTGGATGGCAACTGTTTCATGTATAACTCCTATAGAAAATAATGAGTGTACAGGAGCAACAGTTCTTACAGTAAATCCTACTTCTGATTGCGTAGATTTTTCAGAAGTTTCCTTTACCGGGGCAACCCCGTCTGCCGAAGCGGTATGCACAGGCACTAACGGAGGAGATGTGTGGTATGAGTTTACAGCTACAAACCCTTCACACATCATTACACTAAGCAATTTTGCGGTAGGCAATTCTTCTGCCCAGCCTTATGTGGTATCATTATACAACAATAACTGTGAAGGCAATTTGGGCACACCGCTTTATTGTAGCTCAAGCAACGGTATAAGTGCCGTTGGGCTTACCGTAGGAGAAACCTATAAAGTAAGAGTATCTCTTAATTCAAATGCACCAATTTTATTATCTGATGTTTGTGATATCTGTATTACTACACCTGATGTAACTCAAGGAAATAATGAATGTTTAGTAACAACAATAAATTTCGATTTTGAACAACCGGAAATTGATTTAGGTGGTTGGGGAATGTTCAATCACAATGCAGTACCAGGCTGGCGAACTACAGCTTCTGACCAAATGATTGAATATTGGTCAACAGGTTTTAACGGAATACCCTCTTACAGTGGCAACCAGTTTATAGAGCTAAATGCCAACCTTGTATCAGGAGTATATCAGGATTATGTAGCGCCCGAAGGGACCGTATTTAACTATGGTTTTGCCCATAGAGGACGACTGGGTACAGATACTTGCCAGTTACTGGCAGGACCTCCGGGAGGACCATATACGGCAGTAACTTCTGTTTCTACAGGTACATCTGGCTGGAGCTATAACACAGGGACTTATACCGTACCGATTGGACAGCCGGTAACCCGATTCATTTTTGAGTCCGTAAGCAGCGTAGGAGGTTCAACAGTAGGTAACTTTTTAGATGCTATTTCTTTTACAGCAAGTACAGGTATAGTAACCCCCAGCCCTGTTGCTGCAAATTGTGGCGACCCTGTAGTAGCTATTGAAGCCATAGGAGCAGGAACATGGATTCCTTATGATACTAACCCTTCGTCAACAGTAATAGCAAATCCTAACAGTAATACCACAACTATATCAGGTTTTACCCTTTCGGGAGAGTATTATTATGAATGGTCAACACCATTTTGTAACAGCACAATAATAATAAACTATGCAGGAGGCAATGTCCCTGCGCCCATAGTAACCGATGTAAATTACTGTGTCGGAGATGTAGCAGCAGTATTATCTGCTGATATCTTGACGGATCATACTGCTGTTTGGTATGCCAATGAAACAGGAGGTACACCATTGGCAGAAGCCCCAACACCAAATACTTCGGTAGCAGGCACTACCATATACTATGTAAGCCAGTTAAGCAATAGCGGTTGCGAGAGTCCGCGAGCTGCTGTAACAGTTACCGTTACCGCAATGCCCGTAGCAGATATTCTACCCGATGTAACAGAGTGTGGTTCTTATACATTACCTGCTTTAAATACTAATAATAATTATTATACCAGTACAGCAGGCACCGGTGATATGCTCGCTGTGGGCACTGAAATAACAGCAGACCAAACTGTTTACATATATGCCCAAGTTACGGGTACAAACTGTAATGATGAAAGCAGTTTTAGTATTACCATTATCAATACACCTGTTCCTGCAGTAAATGATGTAACATATTGTGAAGGGGCTGTAGCTGAATCATTAACTGCCGAAACACTCCCTGATTATACAGCAATTTGGTATGCCGATGAAACAGGAGATACGCCATTGGCAGAAGCTCCGACACCGGATACATCTGTGATAGGTATTACTACCTATTACGTAAGTCAATCTGAAACCAATGGATGCGAAAGCGCCAGAGTTCCGCTTACAGTAACAGTTATAGCACTGCCTGTGGCAGATGTAATAGGCAATCAAACAGCGTGCGACTCCTATATATTACCAACCCTAAGCACTAATAATAATTACTATACAGGCTCAGGAGGCACAGGAGATATACTAAGCGCAGGTACTGAAATAACAGCAAATCAAACGGTTTATGTATATGCCCAAACACCGGGAAGTAACTGTACCGACGAAAGCAGTTTTGAAGTTACGATAGTTCCTACGCCTGTACCGGGGATTGTAGGAGGCTGTATAGGTGCAAAATATACTCTGGAAGTTTCCCTTGATGAAAACTACACCCTTGATGAGGTAACTATTGAATGGATAAATCCTTCGGGAGCCACAGTAAGTACTGAAAACGTAGTTGATGCTGAACAGGAGGGAGACTACACCGTTATCATCACTCCTATTTCAGGAAATGGCTGTACAGCAACATTAGTGCAAAATGTAAATAGTATAGCATGCCTTATACCAAGAGGTATTTCTCCTAACGGTGATGAGATGAACGACACTTTCGACCTTAGCGGTTTTAATGTAAACAGTATAAGTATTTTCAACCGTTACGGTAAAGAAGTTTTTAATTATGGAACTTATACCAACCAATGGTATGGTCAGACTAATGATGGTGATGAACTCCCTACAGGTACTTATTTCTACTCGTTAGAACTTGACAGAGGAGAAAGTAAAACCGGATGGGTATATATAAATAGAGAACAATAATCCAGAACCTAATAGCAGGCTACCTGTTTTCATAAAAATGTAGTAGTGTTTATAGCAAGGGTAGCCTGTTTTTTCTGGAAGAAAGAAAGATTACATACACACATGAAGAAGAAAAATTGCCCCATTTTATGAAATCAAAAGAAAAATATTACTTAACAAAAATTATAGTTTATACAGTACTGTTATTAGCATGTAATCATAGCTATAGCTTTTCTGAAAACACAATACTTTTGCCCCCCGTTAATGATGATTGTTCGGGAGCAATTACTTTAACAGTCAACCCTACAGAGGTTTGTACCAATAGCACCACTATAACATATACACAAGCTACAGCCTCAACTCAGGGTGCTGTATGCACTTCCCAAAACGGTGCCGATGTATGGTATGAATTTACAGCAAATGCTACATCGCAAACCATCACACTATCTGATTTTACAGGCATGGCGCAACCAATGGTCATCGTTCTGTATGAAGGAGACTGTACAACACTTACCCAACTATCCTGTAGCCAGAATAATGTACTAAATGCCTCAGGGTTAACAATAGGAGAAGTCTATAAAGTAAAGGTTTATTTCAGCATACCCTCTCCCAACCTTAACAATACGCTTGACATCTGTATAACAACTCCGCCGCCGCCATCTAACAACAATCAAACAGATTGTTTAATAACCACTATAAATTATGATTTTGAGCTCCCTGAAATTCCCGGAGGAGTCGTGTTTATTAATCATAATGAAGTACAAGGTTGGAGAACAACAGCCTCAGACCAAGCAATGGAATTTTGGGGACCGTCAAACCCGGGCAATGTTCCCGCCTATAGCGGAACACAATTTATAGAGCTTAATGCCAATGTAGTATCAGGTATTTACCAGGATTACCAAACACCACAGCCCACAGTATTTACTTATGGTTTTGCCCACAGAGGGCGTTTGGGAACAGATACCTGTCAGCTATTGGCAGGCCCCCCTACAGGACCGTTTTTACCTGTAGGAGCTCCAACATCTACAGGTAGCAGTAGTTGGAGTTATAATACCGGAACATATGAAGTGCCGGAAGGGCAAACGATAACCCGATTTATTTTCCAATCAATATCAAGTGTTGGAGGAGCAAGCCTCGGTAACTTTTTAGATGCTATTAGTTTTACGGCTAATAATGGCATAATTTCTCCTAATCCTTTTAATATGGATTGTGGAGATTTGACGGCCAACCTTGTGGCTGCGGGTGTAGGTACTTGGTCAGCACACCCTGATAATCCGTCGCCAGTTACCATTTCAGACCCTTCAGCCAATAATGTCCAAATTTCAGGATTTACACTTCAAGGAAATTATTATTTTAACTGGACTACGCAATACTGTACCAGTACAATAGAAGTAACTTATACAGGAGCAACTCCGCAAAATCCCGTAGTTAATGATATTACCTATTGCCAAAATCAAACAGCCGTACCTATTAATATTCCTGCAAATCAACCAAATAATACCATAATTTATTATTCAGGTGGTTCACAGCTATCGGAAGCTCCAACTCCTGATACCTCTGCGTTAGGAAGTACAACCTATTATGTTATTCAGGAATCAGATGCCGGTTGCCAAAGTGTAGCCGTTCCCCTTATAGTTACAATAGTTCCGGGAGAAACCCCTGCAACAGGTTTTACACTTCCTGAAGAAGTATGTGATAGTGATATTTCTATAACACCCACACTAGACCCAGACATAACACCGGAAGGTATTTTTACAGCTACCCCCGGCGTTGTAATAGACGCCTCAACAGGAACAATAGATTTACTTTCCAGTACTTTAGGCACTCACGATATTACCTATACAATAGCAGAAAATGCAAATAATTGTATTACCGAAAGTAGCAGTACCGTAACAATAACAATAAATTCAGCACCCACATTAATATCAGCCACCCCTTTAGAGTTATGCGACGACAACTTCGATGGTTTCGCCATATTCGATTTAACCCCTGCGGGAGCCGAAGTAATCGACGGACAAACCGGACTAACCGTAACCTACCACGAAACCCTG
>NZ_SKBP01000012.1 GCF_004634195.1 Flavobacterium salilacus subsp. salilacus | reverse complement strand
AAACTGGTAGAGTTGATGAAAGATGACCAGAAGATGGTGATTATGGTGAAAGCGCATACGGATAACCGTGGCAGCGACAAGTACAACATGAGATTATCTTCCAGAAGAGCTAAAGCTACGGTGCAGTATGTAATCTCTAAGGGGATTGCCAAAGAGCGTATCTCAGGTGAAGGCTTCGGAGAGAGCCAGCCTAAGGTAAGCTGTGGTGAAAACTGTACGGAAGAGCAGCATGCTGAGAACAGACGTTCGGAATTCATTATCGTGGAAATGACGAAGGAATAAACCGCAACAGTGTTTTATTAACACGATAGCATAATATAAAAAACCCCCACTGAAAAGTGGGGGTTTTGTTTTTATATTTTAATTGTCGCTTTGATACCACTCTGCGTATGAACTCTCGGTTTCCTGCAATTTTAATGAGTGTAATTGTATCGTATCGGGCAGGCGGTTTTTAATTTTTTGAGCAAAATCGATTACCATATTTTCGCTTGTGGGCTGGTAGCTTACTAATATAACATGGTGTTCGCGTTTTTTCAGCTCCTCTGCCAGTTCTATGTGCGGTGTGTTTTGGTTGAGTACTGTAGCGTGGTCAAAAACATCTACAATTTCTTCTTTTACAATTTTTTTCAGGTCGCCAAAATCGATTACCATACCATATTTTACATGGTTATTATCTGTTATGGGAGTACCTATAACTGTAACTGATAATTTGTAGCTATGCCCGTGAACATTTTTGCACTTGCCGTCGTAACCGTAAAGTGCATGCCCGGTTTCGAATGTAAACTGTTTGGTAATCCTTATTTTACTCATAAGTAAAGATGTTAAAGTTGCAAATTTACTAAATAAAACCACAGCAATAATTTATTAACACAGCGTATTGTTTTTCAAGTTATCTTTGCTCGCTTTTTAAATAATACCTTATGAATGAAACGGGATTTAATCCACTATATGAAAAGGTTATAACTGACCTTGTGGAGCAGCAATACAGTGTTGTTGAAAATTTTTTTTCGGATGCAGAGGTATTGGTACTCCGCGAAAGCCTTTTGGCAAAGTATGAAGAAGATATGTTTAAAAAATCGGCTATTGGCAATATGGCTAATGAAGTAATTGTTGAAGCAATTAGGGGTGATTTTATTTTTTGGCTTGATGAAAGCTCTTGTAATGCTGCCGAGCGTAATTTTTTTGATAAAATTAATGATTTTACCGCCTATCTTAATCGTACTTGTTTTATGGGTATAGCCGACCAAGAGTTTCATTATGCGGTATATCCTCCGGGTACTTTTTACAAAAGGCATCTGGATACTTTTCAGAACGATAATCGTCGGAAACTTTCTATAGTATGTTATTTGAATCATGAAGACTGGTTGCCCGAATATGGAGGAGAACTTACTCTTTATCAGGTAAAAGGGGACACAGAAACGGCCTTAAATGTATATCCCGTACAGGGTCGGATGGTTATTTTTGAAAGTCAGATTTTAGAGCATGAGGTTAAGCCTGTAAAACAGGAACGCCTTAGTATTACGGGTTGGCTAAAATCGAGACCGGAAATCCTATTCTAATATTATTCAGGAAGTTAGTCACTTTTTTATAGAAATATAACTTTATTATCTAAGTTTGTTATTACCCTTCTTTTAACAGAGTAATTTTGGTATTTACTTAACAAAAACACACTATATTTGTTAATATACAGATGTTTATCTGTTAACATTTGTTATGTTTTGAATTAACTAACCAAAAAATCTCTTTTATGAAAAGAAAATTACTTTTGCTATGCGGGTTTTTCTCGTTTTTTGTTTTTGAAACGATAACTGCCCAGGAATATGAATATTTGGAAATTACATCAGGACTTAATGAAGATGTGATTGCAAATGGTGCTAATACTGCTGCCGCATCAACAACTACTATTGTAGATAATGACAGTTTTGCCTTTGTAGCGGCTGATTTTCAACCTACGGGTTCATCAATACCACCGGCTTACGGGTTGCCTGTAAGCGGTACTATAACATCGGCAGCTTTGGCAGGTTTAAGCTTTCAATTAGCCGATTATTCTGAAAATAATTCTTTAAGAATACATGGTACTACTCCTGTGCCTGCCGTTACTACAGGAACTTTGGTTTTTTCTAACCAGGTTAACGCTAAAAAACTTTATGTTTTAGTTACTTCGGGCAGCGGGGCATCTACTGTAACGGCTGTTATTAACTTTACTGATGCTACTTCGCAAACCATAACAGGCTCTGTTATCCCAGACTGGTATAACAGTACTGTACTGCCTGTTGCCGCATCGGGTTTTGGTCGTGTGAGTGTGGTTACAAATGCTCTTGAAAATCCATCGGGCAATCCGAGAATGTACCAACTTTTGTTGAATATTGATACTGAAAATCAAGTAAAAGAAATAGAAAGTATTCAGTTTACTAAAACTTCTACAGCGCAAGGAGTGGCTAATATATTTGCAGTTACTGCAGAATTATTAGGCAGTTGCCCTTCGCCTGAAGACCTGACTGCTGTTTCAGGAATAACAACAGGAGCTGTTACATGGTCAGAGTCTATAATAGAACCGGCAGACGGTTATGATTATTATTATTCTACAAGTGCTGATGCACCAACAGAAAGTACTGAGCTAACAGGTAATGTGGCTTCTGATGTGACTACTGTTGAGTTTTCAGAACTGGAAATTGGAGAAACCTACTATTTTTGGGTACGTTCTAATTGTGGTGCAGGAGATGTAGGACCCTGGGTTTCTACCACTTTTACCACCGGGCAAATTTCTTCGGAATATGATGAAGGTATTATAAATACATTATTTAACACAACCCCCAATACGGCATCAACCACGTCATGTCCGGGATTACTTACTGTTTCAGTACCTGACGGGTATCAAATAGGAGCGGTAGCTACAGCCTATACTATGACTACAGCAAGTAATGGTTATAAATCAGAGCAACGTTCGCTATTGGTTTGTACTACAACTAATACTACTGAGGCAGCCGTTTCATCAGGTGTTGGCAGTACAGGAGGAACACAAGCATACAACCGTACTGGTTTAACGTTTGCCAACGGTGCAACAGGCGATGTGGAGTTTGAATTAAGAGCTTGGAGAACCTATGGAGGTTCGGGGTGTAATAATACATGGAATTTTGTAGATAATAATAGCTGGACGGTTACGGTAACCTATGAGTGTATTACACCACTTACACCACAGGCAGAAGACCAATCGTTATGTACAGGCAGTACAGTTGCGGACTTGTTTGTTGAACCGGATTATGAAAATGCTACAATACGTTGGTATGATGTTGAAACAGGCGGAGAACCTCTTGCCGACGAAACAGCACTTGTAGCAGGAACATATTATGTATCGCAGTACCGATATACCTGTGAGAGCGAAAGACAAGCTGTAGTAGTTACACTTGCCGAACCTGTATTACCTGTAACAGAGGTAACACAATCACTTTGCTCAGGAGCAGTTATTTCAGATTTATATGCAGATGCTGCCGCAAATGGTACTATAAACTGGTATGCCACAGGCGACAGCCCGGAGGTACTGAATGAAGAAGCAATGCTGGAAACAGGTTCTTATTTTGTATCGCAAACGGTAGAAGGCTGCGAAAGTGAAAGAATAGAAGTAGCCGTAACGTTAAATACAACTCCTGTACCAACCGCAAATGCACAAGCTGTGTGTGTAGGCTCGGAAGTTGGAGATTTGAATGTCGAAGGCGAAGAAAACGGAACATTCAACTGGTATGCAACGGGCGATAGTGAAGAGGCATTAAATGAAGATACAGTAGTTGAAGCAGGCTCCTATTTTGTATCGCAAACCATAGAAGGTTGTGAGAGTGAAAGAGTAGAAGTAAATGTAACTATAAGTGTTACCGAAGTGCCGACAGCAACAACTGAACAAACTTATTGCAATGGTGCAATTATAGCAGACCTAATGGCTACACCGGCAGAAGGAGCTTCATTAAACTGGTATGCCACAGGCGACAGCCCTGAGCCATTAAATGAAGAAACAGTACTGGAAACGGAATCGTATTTTGTATCGCAAACGGTAGAAGGTTGCGAAAGTGACAGGGTAGAGGTAAATGTTACCCTTAATGCTACACCTGATGCACCGGAAGGAAATGCAGTACAAGCATTTGACGCTGGCGATACTGTAGCAACGTTAACAATAGCAGTTGATGAAAGTGCTGTTGTAAACTGGTATGTAATGAATGAAGCTGAAGAACTGGTTAGTATTGATGCTGCCACAGTATTGGTTGATGGCGAAACATACTATGTTACACAAACGCTTGAAAACTGTGAGAGCGAAACGCTTGCCATAACGGTAGATGAGGCTCTTAGCACAGCAGTTTTTGGCACAACAACATTAAAAGTATATCCTAATCCTGCTAACTCTGTAATAACAGTTACAAACAAGGGTATTATAGAAAATATAGAAGTTGCTAACCTTTTAGGACAAAAAGTAGTAAGCCAAAAAGTAAATGCCGAAAGCACACAACTTGATGTGTCAGCACTTGCTGCCGGTACTTATATATTGAATGTACAACTGGAAAACGGAGCCACAAAATCGGTTAAAATAGTAAAACAGTAATTATATAAAAAATGTCATTCTGAACGGAATGTAATGGAGTGAAGAATCTCAATTATTTAATAAACAATAGATTCTTCCTTCATCAAAATGACAAAAAGGGCTTAGCAAACTGCTAAGCCCTTTTTTATTGTAATTACTATATGTTAGTTTACTTTCTGTAAGGTTCGAGTGCTTTTTTTGTAGCGTCAGACAGCACAAGCCTGCCCGATACTTTTGCTCTCTCGGCAAGCAGTGCACCCCATGATTCTGTACCTTCCCATAATACTTTTTTCATGGCATGCAGGGCTTCGGGGTTGTAACCCGCCAGTTTGGTTGTTAATATATCAATTTCCTTGTCAAGGTCTTCAATGTTTTCAAATACTTTGGCATAGAGCCCCTTTTCTTTTGCCCAATAGGCATTTTTCCATTCGTCGGCGGCAATAGTCATCTCGGCAAGCGCAGCATTACCCATTTTTCGCTCTACGGCAGGAGCAATTACAAACGGACCTATACCTATGGTAAACTCCGATAGTTTTATGGCACTTTGTTCGGTTGCCAGTGCATAATCGCAGGCTGCGGCAAGCCCTACACCACCGCCTACAGCTTTGCCATGTATGCGCCCCACAATAAGTTTTGGGCAAGTACGCATAGCATTGATTACATTGGCAAACCCTGAAAAGAAAATAGCACCTTCTTCGTAGTTAGAAACGCCCAGTAGTTCGTTGAACGAGGCTCCGGCACAAAAGGCTTTCTCACCTTCGCTTTTTAGTACAATAACATGCACATCAGTATTATTGCCCAGTGTGGTAATTTCGTCTGTAAGGCGTTGTAATAACACCGATGGAAAGGAGTTACTGGCAGGATGCCCAAACTCTACCGTAGCAATGTGGTTTTCAATATTGGTATAAAGTGACCCGTCAGGTCGGTTAGTAGTTGTCATTTTAATAGTTTTACGGTAAAATTAAAGCAAATATGGCAGTAGTTAAACAATTTTACAAAACTTTACGACAGTATTTGTAAAATGATTGTGATTTGCATTATATTTGCCATCACAAAAATAACGGGGATGTAGCTCAGCTGGCTAGAGCGCTTGCATGGCATGCAAGAGGTCGTGGGTTCGACTCCCATCTTCTCCACAAAAACCCTTATAATCTGCTGATTGTAAGGGTTTTGTTTTTTAGGTTGACAATATCGTTGACAGTTCAGGCTTTTTTAACTTCTTAATACAGCCTAAAAACAACTTCTTTTCTTTTACTGATAACTTTTTTATAGAAACTGATTTAGTTTGCTGTAAAAAATAAAATGTTTTTACTGTTTAACTATCTTTGGAAAAAAGATTAAGGGATGAATGTACGAATACCAAAAGATGAAGATATACATATTGCCAATACAAAAGATATAGCGCGTATAATGCGTAAAATTCTTTTAAGGCAAAATAGGCTTCATCGTAAAAAGGAATATTTTTGGGCTATTGGGTTAAGTACTAATCACGATATAGAGTACATCGAACTATTAACAATAGGGACTTTAAACCAAAACAATGTTGACCCTGTAGAGGTGTTTAGCTTTGCCGTTTCTAAAAAGTGCAAAAAACTTATAATTTGCCATAACCATCCAAGTGGTAACCTACAACCAAGTGAAAGCGATTTAGAACTAACGCGAAAAATAGCATACGGCGCGCATACATTAAATATTAAACTTTTAGACCATATAATAATTGACGAATCAAAAGAATATACAAGTATGTTTGGTTTAGATATTCTTGAAGTTTTAAGTTAACCACTTACCTCATCCAGTTTCTTCTTAAACTCTGTTTTCCTTTCAGCTTCATTATAAAACGGCATACCTATCAACTTGAAACGTTCATTTTGGAATAACTCAACTTTTGCCTCATGCTCTATTTCTTTAAGGAAATCTTCTTTCCAACTATCATTCAATAATAATTGACTTCCTTTTGGTTCGATAAATAACTGATAGATGAGATTTTCATCTGTTTTCTTATCGGTCATAAACATTACATAGTCCGGCTCTGTTGCTTTACCATCGCTAAACCTGTATAACTTAAAGAAACGTTCATTCCTGAGCAAATACACTTCTTTAAATCGCTTCTGTAAACTTTCCATTTCAGCATCTATAAACTTAACTAAGAATTTTTCTTCAGATGAGCCGTAATTCTCTTTATAGGCATACCAGTCTTTAGCCAATAGGTTTATATAGAATTTCTCCGGTATATTAGCCCGTAAAGTAGCCCTTCCTGTTTCAGCATCCCCGTTTTCATTAAGTGCAAACGATAGCTTTTTATCTCTGAAATATTTTCTTATTGGCTCTTTATAAAATGCTTTTGTACCTAAGTACCTGCCAAACGTTACATTAATCTCGTTAGAAATATCAGTAAATACACTTTTAGCAATTAGTAACTGATTATATGCTGTAAGCTCTTTTACATCTTTTGCCAACCCCGATACCGTTACGGTAACATCGGCTAAGTATTTTTTTATAAAATCATCTACTGAATTAATGGTTGGAAAATACTCTTTGAGGTTACTATACCGGAAAAACGGTAAAGCATTCATTGCCTTTTTTACTATTGTTTTATCCCAATTTATAAGTTGGTGGTTTTGCGTTTTGCTTTCTGCGGGTCGTAAGGTTTTAATTTCGGCATCGCTAAAAACCGTAGTTTCCTGCGATACGGCTGTTTTAAGACGGTATTCGTGGCTTTTTTTTATGTTTGGCTCTTTATATTCCAATAACTGTGCGGGGCTGTTATCAACCTTTTTATTGAGCCATATAAAACCCGACTTATACAGTTGTGTTTCCTTAAAATCATCTTTAAGTACTAAATCGACCTCAACCCGCTCATCAGGGATAATTCCTATTTCCCTGAGTGCGTTGTTAAGCTCTTCAATATATCGGGGGTTATGTGAACAATGATAATGCAATGTTTCACAAATACGCATTTCATTATCCAAATCATTATCAAATTTGCGTTTGTAGCGTTCCTGACCTTCGGCTGTTACAAAAGGATAGTATCTTGCACCCCGCCCGATTAATTGCGCCTCTTGTACTGTGGTTTTACCGGGCTTGCCTCCTTTTGCATCCCTTGTATTGTATAAACGCACTATATCAAACAAATTGAGTACATCCCAGCCTTCATTTAGTTTATCTACGGCAAATACTACCCTGTACTCATTATTTTTATCCTCTAAGCTGTTAATAACGATTTGCTTTTCATCGGTATCATTTTTTGAGTTAACGGATATTATTTTATCCTCCGAAAAATCATCTTTCAACTCATCAATAAGGTTATTATTTGTTATGCCAAGTGTATCAAAATAGGTAAAGGCTTTTTGCAGGGTTTCATTTTGTAAACCTTTTAACCTGCTGAATGTTTCAACGCTGAGGTTTTTAACGGCGTTAATAAAGTTTACTTCATTTTCGGCACTTTCATTGGTTGTTTTCGATTTCATCATTACAACGGGTTTTATGAGTAGCCCGTTGTCCGAAAATATTTTCTTTTTGTATTGGCTTATTATAATGCTAACCAAAGCCCTGTCTGTTACATCAAAATCTATTTGATTAGTTCGCACCTCTTTTGAATATCCATCGGCGCGATACTCTTTAAGCGGATAATCAAATAACAGTTTACTGTTATATTTTGCAGCTACGTTGGGGTGGGTTAGCTCTAAGGTAGCGGTAAACTCCAGCATTACATTATTTACATTTGCCTCAAATATGCGTGTTACGGTAGTTTCCCAGCTTCGGCTAACTTCTAATTCGCTTCCTGTTAATTTCTTTTTAGTAAGCGTGTTT
This sequence comes from Flavobacterium salilacus subsp. salilacus, assembly GCF_004634195.1. Taxonomy (GTDB): domain Bacteria; phylum Bacteroidota; class Bacteroidia; order Flavobacteriales; family Flavobacteriaceae; genus Flavobacterium; species Flavobacterium salilacus. Next base: position 88,424 of record NZ_SKBP01000012.1, on the reverse strand, counting down.
ATATGGTGTGCCTCATCGGATATTAATACTACTTCTTTATCAAAAAAATCATCAAATGTAATACTGTTTTCCTGTGGGTTATTCAGCTTTGTATGTAAGCCCTGTATGGTGGAAAACAATATATTTATATCATCGTTATTAATGCTTTCAAAATTCTGGACTTCTTTAACCGTAATATTTTGCCCGTCTATATTAATATTGTTACTAAACAAATATTTTGATGAAAGCGGGTTTAAAAAGTTCTCTTTTGTTTTACGGATAATGGTATCGGTATTTACAAAAAATATAAAGTTGCGATACCCCATTTTATAAAGCTCCAGCATTGCACCTGCCATAACCAGCGTTTTACCGCTGCCTGTAGCCATGTGAAACAGTAATTGCGTGGGTTTCCTACGCTTTTTATAGTCGTTGAGGTAATAATTAAAGCGTGTAAAGGCTTCTATTTGATAGGGGCGCAATTCAAATTTGAGGTTCTCTTTTATAACTGCCGAAACGGCTTCTTTATCTATAACATCATTTTCGACTAAAACATCAAAAATTTTATCTAATCTGTCCTCTGCCATAACTATCTTTTAGCGTAAAATTGTTTGTTTGTTTCAATATCGGCTGCACTTACGTTGTAGGTTTCATCTTCCATTTCGGAATAGTTTACATACAACTGGTTTTTATCCAGTACCTCAACTAAATACTGTTTCATCTGCTCGATAGGGGCAGTTGTAAAAGCGGCTAAACGCTCATTAAAGGCTTTCCTGTCAAACTGGTAAGACAGGAATGCGCTATCCTCCATTTCGTGCCAAATGCTTATAAGGTGCTCTTTGGTTTCAGCATCCTGTATAGCATCAATATAGCGTTGGTTATATTGCATTAATTCGGCATATACAAAAGAGCCATCGCCTTGCCAATTAACCGCCTTACTAATACCTCCCTGTTCGCCTGCTATAACCTTTTTTAATCGTTCTACTGTAACTGTGTTTATATAATCCATTTGTTCAATGCCTATATATTTTCTATTCATTTTATGAGCAACGGCAGCAGTAGTGCCACTACCAACATGAAAATCCATTACAAAGTCATCTTCTTTAGTTACTGAATTAATTAGAAAGGCAATAAGGGTTTCAGGTTTAGGAAAAGAATTAAAGTTAAGATTTAGAGCATCAATATGTTTTTTCGAGTCTTCATTTGTTTCCACTCCAATAGCTTTTGATAAATACTTATCGTCTATGAACTTATCGGGTGCTATATTTGAAGCAATTTCTCTTTTATATCTGATAGAAAATTTCTCTGTCTTTATTAGAAAATAAGTACCATTTTCAACTTCCTCATTTAAAAAACTTTGCCCCCATTTGAATTTGCCGGATAATCTTATAGTATTTAGATTTACTCCGTTTTTAATTTCTAAATCATCTAACAATTCAACTTTATCAAATTTTCCTTTTTTATAAATTCCATCACTTAGATTAAATTTAATTATGCTGGGCAAGAAACTCAAAGTTGTAACTGGATTACCACTATTTATCAATGGCGCATCATCATTATCGCTTTGCCTACCTATATAGCCAATAGATTTATTAATATTTTTTTCATAACAATGGATGAATTCAATATTCTTTCTTGACTTTTTAGACAGTGCTGGAGCATTGTCAGTATTTTTCCAAACAAATGTATCTACAAAGTTATCTTTACCCAATACTTCATCTATTAAAACTTTTAAATATGCTTGTTCATTATCATCGCATTGAACAAATAATACCCCTTGACTTGTGAGTAAATCCATTGCTATTTCTAACCTATTTTTCATAAAAGTTAGCCATGTGGAATGATTAAAATTATCATTGTACTGAAAGCTATCTGAACCTGTATTATAAGGAGGGTCAATATATATCAATTTAATTTTACTTCTATGCGTTTTTAGTAACGAGGCAAGGCATAGGAGGTTATTGCCTTTTAAGATAAGGTTTTCATCTCCGGTTATTTCGGTAACGGTATGTTCGCCTTCTTTGTCATATTTTTTAAAGTTGGTAAAGGCTTTGGGCGATAGTAGCCTATCTACAGCATCAGGGGCAAGGGTTTCATTCCAAAATATTTCGTTACGCTTTTGGTCTTCTTTAGTTTGCCCTCCTTCTAATATACAGTCTTTATGCGCCCATACCAGTGTAACATCGTTACGGGTGCTTATATAATTATCGGTACTGCCATCGTTAATAGTAAGCCCTATTTTATTTTTAAATGCGGTATAGCTGTCCGGCAGGAACGATTTGTTATTTACAAAACGCTGAAACGCTATTTTATCGAATACTAAAACGCCCTCCACATCCTGAAAGAAGTGTTTTTTAAAAGTTTCGTTACCTATAAGTATTTTTAGTAGCTGAGGTGCTACTTTTAAGGCTGCCTCTACAATTTTATTTTTATTTAGCTGCCCGTCAATTACTAAGTTGTCTTCATCTTTTAAAAGGGCTATAAGTTCGTTTTGCAGGTTTTGCATTGGGTAAGTTTATAATTGGTTACAAAAAAGGTGTACCAAATATAATAAACTGTATTGATGATTTTACTATTAATAATACTATTAAGCTATTTATAATATAATCTCTTTACTGTTAGGTGGTATCTATACAATTTGACAGTATAGCCGTAAGTTGGTGTTTGGGTTTATAGCCCGTTAATACCTCATCAGTATCCGTATTTTTCCAATCGGATAGTTTGGGGTTAAATTCCCATTGTTTATAATCGGTAACGGGTTGGGGTACTATTGGGGTTACTTTTTCCTTTTTTTTCAGCATTAAAGCCAAAGCGTTCAAAAAGGCGTTTGCCCTTCATCGCATTAAGTATAACATCCTCACTTAAGCATCATATTTATTGGATATAAAACCCAATGTTTAAATGCGTCAAATATCTTATTACTTTTCGTTATTAGAAATAATGGCTCATAAATTTTTTTAATTCATCAGAAAATAAATCAATATTAAAATCAGAAAATTTAACATTGTACAATTTTTCTGATATAGACTCTAAAATTATTTCTTTTACGATTTCTTTCCTAGCATCTTGAGATGAGTTATAGAAGCTATTAAAGTCTAATTTAACTTCGTATTCTAAACAAGCTTTAGTTTTTTTATACTTAAAAGGTCTGGGTTGAAAAAACTCATCAAATCCAGAAGAAACACATATAATGACTATATATATTTCACTGAGACTAACGCCATAGCTTTTATCCTTAAAATGCTCTGTTAAGTCTCTCCCCAATTTTCGTATAAACTCTGTATCATCAAATTGAAATTCTCTCGAAAACTGTGGTCCTATACTTATTTTCATATTCTATTTCTTGATTTTTTATATAATATATAATAGTATGAGAAAAAAATGCCTCAAGTATATGAGACATTTTATATTATAAATAATTTGTAATGTAATATTTTAATAAATTATTGGTACTACTTTATTACTTTTAGTTTATTCCTGTTTTAACCTTATTTATTATCTGTAGGGGTTAGTTGTAAATTTAAATTCACTATTAAAAACGTATGATTTATTCTCATTTATGTCACACATTTTCCAATTATCTAATGGATAGTCCATATCAGGATTAGACACATTGTCACAAAACACATCTAACTGGTAATCGTCAGAAAGGTATAATGAAATATCATTGAATTTATTTACCGTTACATCAATTACATACTTATCTTTAAGATTCTTTATTTCGGAAAGAATTGTATCATCATTAATATCTGAAGCAGCTGTACCTATAACATTATTAGCATGAGTAATACGCCATGTACAATATAAAAACAAAACAAACTCTTCATTTGAATCATTCTTAAAGTCTAATAAAATAATTGAACCATTACTCCCGCCAGCTGTAACTTTAGTAACCTCTGTCCCTAATAAAATTTTTCTAATATCTATCATATTTTCTTTTATCTCATTTTGTATTCCCCTGTTCTTATAATTTCTTCAATCTCACTTCTTGAATAGCCTTGACCTGTTATGTAATCATGAAGTTCTCGTTGTTCGCTATCTGATAATTTATATTCTCTTGATAAACTATTAACTTCTTCATTTTTAGCCCTATTATTCCCCATCCTAGGTCGGCCATTACCATTACCATAAGGATTATTTTTAGGTTTTGCCATGTAATCTATGATTCCCCTAAGACTCCCAATAGTATTTGAAGCACCAGTAAACGCTACTGCTCCACCATGAAGCATTACAGCACCTCCCCCTACAGCTATACTAATGCCAATAGGTCCCGTCTCTACGGTAGCTAATAAACCTAGAGCCATCATTTTCCCTCCAGCTGCCATTTCTTGAGTCCCTGAAACCATTGATAAGATATCTCCTGCTAAAGCTCCAAACCTGAATGCTAATTCATATCTGCCAAAGCTTTCAGGATGGTTGTACCTTCCTACTCCCAGAAATTGATTTGAACCAAATGAATTTACGAATCCAGCAGCAAATGCAAGAGCATTATTACCATACTCCCTAAAACTACTTCCTTGCCATGCTCCTTCACTATGCCCAGAATATTGGCTATGTACCATGGAGTATTCATTTCTTCCTAAACCTATATCATTGCGTATAGATCTTAAGTTTGTATTTACCCACCCTTTTCCAGATCTTACCTGATTGCCTACCCAAGTACCTGCATCTTTAACTCCATTGCTAAAATTGTCATTAAACCAATCTTTTATCTTCCAATCATCCCAATTATCGACTGTGTAAGATATACCAGCTATAATAGCATCTATTAGCCCATTACCAGTACCTTCACGCTCAACATTACTATAATCATTAGGCACATTATATGATGGAGTAACATAAATATCACTTGATTGTTCTCCATTATAATCTACATAGCGTAACGGGTTATTTAGTGCGTAGCCATACCTGTTATAATTTTGCGAGTTAGATGGGTCTTGTATATAATTATCCGGCTGTAAAAATCGATGGGTAACAGGGTCATAAAGCCTTCCGTTCATGTGTATAATATTTATACTCTGCAAATGCTCATGCCCTGTATATCCACGGTCTAAAGCAACTAAGCCCGGTAATGATTTCCCTAAGCCATCCTGAACTTTCAATAAATTTCCCCAAGCATCAAAAAGTCTTTTCTCTACAATATTCCCTGCCTGGTTAGATATTGCTACAATACTGCCTAAATAGTCCCTGTGTAAATATAAGTATTCTTCGGCAGTATTTTTCTTCTTAAATATAACAGGAGCCGAATATCCGTCGCCTCCTATATAAAAAATAAATTCAAAAACATTATCAACTACGCTATGCTTTATCTCAATATCTCCATATAGTGAATAAAATTTTCTATATGGTCTTGCTAGTTTATCGCTATTGGTACTGCCGTAAAACATAGCCGACCTGCTATTTTGGCAATTGTAACTAAACGAAATCCTATCTACTCCGGTTTCATAAATTTCAACCGGAGATTTGTACATATTATATTCTATATTTAACTCCCTGCTTTCAGTAGCATCAGCAGTTTTTACTATTCTCACATCATCAAACCATGCGTTTCCTGCCCCTGATTTGTATACTCTGGTACTTAAAAACCTTACAGATGATGGCACGCTTACTATTTTTTGTATGTATTTCCATCCTGCTGTAGTAGCATCAGTAACATAGCTTATAGTTGAAGTGCCATTTGCCATTTGGGCTTCTGTCTGCATCACTAAATATAATCTAACCGAAGGACCTTCACTATAAAACCAGCCAGAAACAGTATATTGTGTTGTAGTAGGATTGATAATTTTTACCCCGGTATCTGTGTTTACAGATTGACTGCTACTTGCACTTAATTTTAGAGAATAATCTCCTGTTCTTGCTTTAGATGTATCATAAGATGTGTCAGAAGGGTTTGTAATATTCCAACCGTCCTTATTTTCCATACTTCGGCTAAAGATTCCTACTTTATTTACATAATAGCTAATTGCTGCATCTGTAATTTCTACGGTGCTTTGCTGATATACTTTTGTTTGATCGTAAGTATATTCGCCAAGTATATTCTCTGTAATCCTACCTTTATTATCATAACTTTGTATTTCCTGCTCTCCCCTTGCATTTGTATATTTGATGAGCCTGTCAAGATTATCATAATCAAAGCTTTCATCCCAGTTAAACATGCTATTAGTACGACTAGTAAGGTTTCCTCTTTGAGCATCAAATACAGTTGTTAAAAGCATTATATCTCCATGTTTTGTTTCTGCCAAAAATCCATAGCTGTCATAGGTATTTGTAACTTCAATATTATTACCGTATTTACCTTTGGTAAGCTGCCCTCGTTCATTAACAGTGGAGTTTTGCCACAATAACTGGTTAGAGACATCATCTAATATTTGCCAATTATAACCGTTTTTATATGTATTCCTAACTACTTTAGTTGCCGATTGACTGGCATCATTATCTGCATATATAGTTTCCTTTTCAATTCTTCCGAATTCATCGTAAGTATATGTATGTTGAAAATTTGCATAGGTTGCAGTTTCTTCGGCATAATTAATCCTCATTTTTTCATCGTATGTGTAGAACATACCATGTCCTTCACCTTCTGAATCATACCATTCTTCACCTGTCAACAATTTTGTAGTAGGATCATAATAATAATCCACACTTGCGTAATAATTACCCTCAACATCAAGTTTATAATTTATTTTACCTGTACTGTCGTAAGTATATTCTGAATACCCTTTTGGGTTTGTATATTTTTTTAACTGTCCATAATTATCGTATTCATATTCATAAACTCCTGCGGATGGATCTGTAAGCTTTTTTCTTCTTCCCCAGCCATCCTGTAGTATTGAGATTATAACCTCATCATAGTTAGTTTGCTTTAAGTTACCATCCGGATAATAAAAATAATTAATTGTTCCTCCTTCGTCAGTTTTGGAAATTATATTTCCCGCGGCATTTTTTACAACTACAGATGTTTGTATTCCATCATCTATTGTTGTAGTTAATGGAGAATAAGAAATATTGGTTACTTTACCAGTATAACTTACACTTTCAATAACTCTTCCATATAAATCATAATCAATAGTAGAAAACTGTGAAGGAGAAGAGCTAATATCGCTATATGGCTCACTAATACTAACAGGTCTATTTAAGTAATCATATTCAGTTTTTGTATATGACCAAGTATCGTCAATATTTTTATTACCTGTTATAAAATTTCTACCCAAATCATCAAACATTGAATAACTCGAACTGCCATCGTCATTAGTAATTTTAATTTCTGACATTCCTGAAGGAAGTGCGTTGTAAATGATTAAGGTACTTTTATCTAAATAATCTACAATCCTAGTATTCTTCCCCCATTCATCATATAAAAACTGTGTTACATTGTTATATGGGTCTGTAATTGTAGAAACTAGACCAGTACTATTATCATAAGTATATGATGTTGAAAGACCTTGAACATCTGTTGATTCTATCATAAACCTACCATCTACATCATATTCAAAGCTAGTGGTTCTATTAGGTAATCCGGATGCAGACAACGTTTTCTGTATTAAATTTCCATAATCATCATATTCGAAATCCTCTGTAATAAAGCCTGTTTCATGACCTTTTACTTTTTTTTGTGTTAATAAGTTATCCGTATAGGAATATTGACTTTCTGTTGTGAGTGTGACTTCATCTTGTGTTTCCGTCGTATTTAGTTTTTTCAATCTACCGATATAATACGTCGAGCCTAAAGGGTCATTAAAATACTCATAAAAATAGCCTCCTGTTTTTTGAGTTTGAGCTCCTTTTTTTAAAACATAACCCAAAGTCAATACATTATTATAAGAATCATATATGTATGCCGATATTTTTGAGGTATTATTAAGTCCATCATGAACGGTACTGTAAACTAAATTACTATTAAAAACTTTACTGGCTGTTAATGTATTATCATTCGAAAAAGAAGACTTACTAATAAATGTAGGAGGTGCATAACTCGTATATAAAGACGCCCAACCGGCAACGGTTATTTGTTCGATTACAACACCATGATTTAATACATCAAATTTTGTTACATTTGATATAACTTCAGAATTATCTTGATGCCAATTTGTTTTTAATATCGATTTAAAACCGAGAAAACCCTGTCCCTCAAGATTCGAAACAGCACCAAGATATCTATAAATTTGTTTTTGAGTACCTTGAGAACTTTCTCTTTCTAATTTGGTAACTATATTTTGAGATGGGTTGGCTATGATATCGTAATTAGGAAAAGCTACTTTATTTTCGGTATCTATAGAATAATCCATACAACTGGGGCAAGCTCCTAGTGAGGTGTAGGTTATTGATTCTGTAACACCGTTTCCTGTGGTTATACTCCTTAAAAGTTTTTCAGAGTTAAAATCTTTTAAAGACTTAAAATACATTAGCTTATTACCCCTAACTACAGCTATTTCTTTACCAGGATTGTATTTATCACTGGTTAAAAAAATCGGCATTGCGAAAGAGTCTAATCCTGATTGACTCCCTGTATTATATGTAATATAATTACCTGCGGTACCACTAAAATTACCATCTTTGTTGATAAAACATTTTACAACAACTTGGCCTGCACTTCCTAAAGCTCCACTGGCACTTATTTCAAGAAGATCCGATTTTCCATCATTATTATAATCTGTAGGTATGTAATGACGAGAATTTAATTCGTTCCCCGGTGCATAATAGAATGAAGGAAATTCTTCTATTGTCTTAAGGTAACTAGTACCCGTAGAAGTATATTTTCTATACTCTGTATATCCTGACCCTTTAGGAATAATAAAATCAGCTTTTCCATCTCCATTATAATCTCCGAGCATTATTTGGGTTGCATCATTTACAATAATTGATGAATCATTTGTAATCTGAACGAGATTTACAAGTACATCTTGTGAATTAAGGGTGTAAACATATAATTTATGACTTTTAAAATGTAATATATCAGATTTTCCGTCTCCATTAAAGTCAGATATTAGAACTTTATCATTATTCCCTATAGATTCTATTAAACTCCCTGAATAATTTTCGTGTATCGCTAATCTTCTGTCAAGATTAATAAAATAAGTTGCAGTAGATGCTTGTGGAATACAAAAAATATCTGTCAATCCATCACCATTAAAATCACCACTATAAAAATTTTTATTATTTGTTCCTCCCAAGTCTGTATTACTGATAGAGAAGTCATCCAAAATATTAATTGAAAATGATCCTCCCATGGCTCTGGATGTGAACTGATAACTGCTACTTAATTTTTTTATGACTGTCCAACCAGATTTTTCAAGTAAAAATTCGTTATTATCATCCTCATATAATAGATTTACAGGAAGGATAGCTTCAAAATTACCTACAGCGTGTTCTACAAGATTTGCTCCGCTTGGAGAGTTTATATTGCTATAAATCCAATATATATTTTTATTTAAAGTACCACTTGTTGCGTATAAAAGAAAATCCATTTCACCATCGCCATTAAAATCGGATGCTTGTGCTATACTATTAGTAACAGCAATGTCATGTCCTATATTTGCCGAAGTATTAGAACTATATTGGATAGAATTTGAAGTGTTAGAATACGTAAATACTGTAGGATTATAACTTTTCGTATTATCCCCACTTTTCTCGGTTATACTAGTAAGCCGTTGGTAACCAAGTGTCGTTGTGTCATATGCTAAGTAGTAATTTCTATAAGGCACATTACCTCCTTCTATTCTAACTTCCTTTAAAATATTATCAATTTCATACAAATGATCCCCGACATAGCCATTTTCAGATCTGTCACGCTCTTCATATCTAAAATTAATTTCATTTAAAGAATCTTCCTCATCAGCGATTGGACCATAACGAATAAAGGCTATTCTTATAGAATTTTGACCATAGTCTTTCATATATCCGTATGTTATAGTTAAGCCTTGCGTATTTTGCCAAGATGTAATCGCCCACTCGTTTCTCGCATATCCATTTGTTCCATTACCATAAAGAGCAAATGAACCATCAGGATATTCTACTTTAAAATAAGCTGGACTAGAGAGGAATGTCGTCCCAATAGCAGTAATTTTTATATTACTAAAATTTTCTGTTTCATAAACAGAATCAGCTGCACCATAAGTTCCACTTTTCAATATTAGCCGCTGTCCGTCTAATGCAAACCTGTCTAATGAGTTGTAATCAACACCATCTATAATATTATCATGATAAATTGTTGCAGGTATTCTGGTAATACTTGATAATCCCGAAACATTCCATCCATAGCCGGCATATCCATTTCCGGAATTACTATTGTAGCTTAATCCTATTTCCGGAACTACTCCATTTATTCCAGGAGGCAAAGCGAATGGGATATTATATGTTGCTGAACCCGAAAGAGAAACTGACAATGTTCCTCCTGTAATGCCCACTTCCGGAGAGTTACCTGTTGGTGTACCCGCCGTAGTTGTAGATAATGCTGTATAATTTTCTTCTGAAGCAGGAGAGGATTCAGGCTCAGAGTAATGTAATACTGTTACACCTTGCTCTGAAACACCTATATTTTGACCACTTAAGTAAAGGGATGAAATTAAAAATAAGGATATGTAAATATATTTTTTCATTGTTTATTTTTTGATGACTTTTAAATCTTCAACAGTATTATTATTGTACATCAACAAAACTGTATATATACCCTGAGCAAAACTTCCAAAATCTATAGTATGGTTATCGGCCCCCTTTAAATTTTCAATACGTTTCACTTTTTGACCCCTAATTGAATAAACTTCAATAGTTGTAACATATATTTCATGATTATTTACCCATTTTATATAAAGTTGTTCAAGTACTGGATTTGGATAATATGATAATTGCTCATACTCGCTACTCTGCGTCAACGCTATAGACTCTTCCTCAGCATGTTCATGGGCTGGTCTTAACGGATTGTCACAACTTATGCAAATCAACTCACGTGTAATTTGATTGCCGGCGATATCATAATCAAACACAAGTACATCATATTGTGTTTGTGCATGAAAATAAAGAGGTAATAATATTACCATAAAAGAGAAGAGTTTTTTCATTTGTTAAAATTTTGGTAAAAATAAAATAGTCATCTAAATATCGATTACGGTTTTCCCGTAATCGATATTTAGAAATCATTAAAATTTTATCAATTAAACAGAAAGAAATATTAAATATATTTATAGATTAACTTTAGAGGTAAAGTTCAAAAAATTCTTAGTTTTTTTATCAGAGAAAATACCAATAAACAGATGTTAGTTTATGTATTGCAAAAAAGAACATAATGAACTTAGTTAAAATTTTTATAATTGGCTATAATAATAGTTATTTCAATCCCATACTTAATCTGTTTCTTTTCTTTATTAATCTATTTATATAATATAAAAAAATAAAATATGAAATAAAAACCCTATTCCTGCTTAAATCAAAAAAGTTTAAACCACCACATAAAATATTATGGCAAGTAAACGAGTTAGACTGGGAAAACTCTAAATAAAAGACAAAAATTATGAACAAAATATATCGTAACAGGATTAAAAACACTAAAAGCAGATTGAAAAATCAAAAAAAGAAAAGTTAATTTATAAATTTTATTTAGAATCGAGATCTATACAATTTGACAGTATAGCGGTAAGCTGGTGTTTGGGTTTATAGCCCGTTAATACCTCATCAGTATCCGTATTTTTCCAATCGGATAGTTTAGGGTTAAACTCCCATTGTTTGTAATCGGTAACGGGTTGAGGTTCGGCTATCTCAATAACTGACTTCTTTTCAGAATTAAATCCAAAGCGTTCAAAAATGCGTTTGCCTTTCATCGCTCTAAGTATAACATCCAACGCTGCTACATATATTTGATAGGAGCTGTTTTCGCCTTTTTTCTTTATATCAGGTTCGGTAAATATTTTAGTACCATATTTTATAATCTCAATCAATCCGGTTTCAGCATTAAATATTTTTTTCATATCCTGAGCTTTTCTACTGGCGAATAACTTTCCTTTTCTATTCCATAACTCCAGCCAATCTTTTATCAATATTTCAGCTATCTCTTTATTAGCTACTATCAAATGTAAATGAGGATTATATGTTTTTTTAGTGGGGTTAAAATTACATTCCAGCGACTTTACCCCTATTAGCTTAATACCTTTACCCCTTTGGTAGCTTTTTTTATGTTTGTCTTTTATAAGCTGAAAGCCCTGTAATACTTTACTAACCATTAATTTTAATTTTTCAGCTTTGCAGGCTTTAACGGTAAGTGTTACAAAATAAGGCTCTTCCCACTTTTCTATAATTGGGAAATATTTATTTATAATTTCTGCTTTTCTGATACTACAGCAAAGCGTACAAAATCTGTTTTTACAATACCGACCGTAAATGCGTCCGTTAGTGCTTATTATATCACTTTGACAATGATAAGTATTCCACAAACTTTTTAACTGCTCATCATTACCTTTTTGTTTAGCTACATCAATAAGGTTTAGCATCATACTATTGGTTATTGTTTTACGCTTTGCTCTCCCCTGTAATGCTTCATTATTGTTGAGGTCTGAGCCTTTTCCTGCGACCAAAATTTCATTTTGTCCCGTTTTAGCTGTCCCTTTTTGTACTAATGTATTTTAAAAAGCTTCGGTGAAAACCGGAGCTTTTTTATTATATTGCCCATACAAATTACTAAAGTATGAGTACTAAAAATAAAAATCTTTCTCCCGATTTACAGGATGAATTACTCAAAGTATTACAAACCCGTTTTGAGAAAAACATGCACAGGCATAAAGGTTTGAAATGGGCAGATGTAGTTGTAAAACTCGAAACCAGTCCCGAAAAGTTATGGTCGCTTAACGAGATGGAAGAAACGGGGGGCGAGCCTGATGTAGTAGATTTCGATACAAAAACAGGAGAATATATTTTTTATGATTGTGTGGCAGAAAGCCCCAAAGGCAGGAGGAGTTATTGTTATGACAATACTGCGCTGGAAGCAAGAAAGCAACATAAGCCTAAAAACAATGCGGTTGATGCAGCGCAGGAGATGGGAGCAGCGCTTTTAACCGAAGAAGAATATAAAGCACTGCAAAAGCTGGGCGAATTTGACACTAAAACATCGAGTTGGATAAAAACTCCTGACGAAATACGAAAACACGGCGGAGCTATTTTTGCCGACAGGCGTTACAACCACGTGTTTGTTTACCATAACGGAGCAGAATCCTATTACGCAGCCAGAGGATTCCGTTGTTCGTTACGGGTTTAAACCAATGATAACTTTATAGAGGGTATATGCCTTTTATAACTATTTTTGCAATTATGGCAACAGAAAAAAGGCAAGAAGAAAAAGATAGGCTGCACCCCCGCAATAAAAATAGGGAAAGATATGATCTTAATGCGTTAATAACCGCTGTACCGGAATTAGGAAATCATGTAAAACCCAATAAATATGGGGTTGATTCGGTTGACTTTTCAAGTCCTGTTGCTGTAAAACTTTTAAATACAGCATTACTTAATTACTATTATGATGTAAAGCACTGGGAGTTTCCTGATGAAAACCTGTGCCCACCCATACCCGGAAGAGCCGACTATATCCATTATGCTGCTGATTTATTAGGCGAAAGTAACTTTGGCAGAATCCCCACAGGAGATAAGATAACATGCCTTGATGTTGGGGTGGGGGCTAACTGTATTTATCCTATACTTGGCGTTACAGAATATAGTTGGAAGTTTATCGGAACGGATATCAATCCAAAATCAATTGCTTCAGCACAAAATATACTTGATGCCAATGCACAACTTAGCGGTAAGGTAGAATGCCGATTACAAAAAAATCCGGCAGCTATTTTTCAGGGGATAATAGAGGCAGACGATAAAATAGATATAACCCTGTGCAATCCGCCTTTTCATGCCTCTGCCGAAGAGGCGCAAAAAGGAACACTGCGAAAAGTTAAAAATCTTTCCGGAAAAAAAGTAAAAACACCCGAACTTAACTTTGCGGGTATCAGCAACGAACTCATTTATGATGGCGGCGAACATCAGTTTATCCATACCATGATACAGGAGAGTAAACAATTTGCTGCCAACTGTTTTTGGTTCTCTACCTTAGTATCTAAACAATCAAACCTGAAAGGTATTTATAAAGCATTAGACGCCCTTGAGGTTTTTGATGTAAAAACAATACTGATGGGAACGGGCAATAAATCTACCCGCATTGTAGCATGGACGTTTCTATCTAAAGAAGAGCAAAAAAAATGGAGAGAAACCAAATGGAAAAAGTAATACTGTAATATAAACTCAAGTTTAAGCAGGCTAAATTCTCCTTTTTTCAAATTCTCAATCTATCCATTCAAATTCTCACTCAAACCCTTCATTCATCCTTATTATTATCAGTAATTCAGTCTTTTATTTACTTTTGTTAAAATGAGTTAGTGAGCTGTTTTGCATACTTTCTTCATTATAACAAAGGGCAAATGAAAAAACGAATTGTAAAAAGTATAGCCATAGTATTGATAATAGTTGCAGGGCTGCTATTGTTTATACACAACTATGCATATAGGGAGGCACGCAATATAGCAGAAGAAGAGGCAGCCTATACCGTTTCGGCACAGCAACTGCTGTCTGATTATGAAAAAGATAGTCAGGCTACAGATGCTAAATACCTTAATAAAACCATAGCAGTACAAGGCATGGTAACGCATGTTGCCGACTCGCTCATAACAATCGATTCGGCGGTGTTTTGTTCATTCAGCACTAATAAGCAAATTAAGGTTAACGATGCCGTTACTGTAAAAGGACGCTGCATTGGGTATGACGAAATTTTTAGCGAGGTAAAACTCGACCAATGTACCAGTAATTGATTAAATAAATATATGAAGAAACTAATACTGGCAGCTTGCCTTTTCGGGGCAATAACAGTTAGTGCTCAGGATGACCTGCTCGCAGAGCTGGACTCTACGCAAACCGTAAGTGAAAATTACGTAACAGCGGTATTTAAGGGCTTGCAGATAGTAACCCTGCAAACCACAAAAATGCCTGCCAAAAAAGAATTTTACTTTGTAGTATCGCACCGATTTGGGTCGGTAAAAGACGGTATATCAGAGTTTTTTGGGCTCGATATGGCAACCACAAAAATAGGAGGGGTATATGGTATTACCGACTGGCTCTCTGTAAGTGCCTCAAGACATACCATGCTAAAGATGTATGAAACAAGCATAAAGTACAGGCTGGCAAGGCAGGGCGACAATTTCCCTCTGGAAATAGTAGGATATAATACAGTAGATATAAATACATTTTTAGAGGAAAAAGATTATCCTAAAATAGAATTTAATGACAGGCTTGCCTATATAAGCCAGTTATTAATATCAAGAAAATTATCAGATAAAGTTTCCTTGCAGTTAGTTCCATCGTTCATTCACAAAAACCTGTACGACCCCGCTATTGAAAATGATAACCAGTTCTCGGTAGGAGCAGGAGGCAGGGTAAAGCTCACAAAAAGGTTATCGCTTAATGCAGAATATGTATATAACGCAGATAAACCCGATTTTTATGTAAACCCCCTGTCAGTAGGGCTGGATATAGAAACGGGAGGACACGTGTTTCAGTTGATTTTTACCAACTCACAGTCCATGACAGAGAGTGGTTACATAACCCACGCAGCAGGCGACTGGGGCGATGGTGATTTTTTCTTTGGGTTTAATTTATACAGGGTATTTTAGAATGATGAAAATAAAAAATATAATACTGGCAGTAAGTATCGTAGCCACACTATGCAGTTGCGAAAGCAACACCTACGAGGATTTGGAAGAAGATGTAATAGTAGATGTTGAAATAACCTATGATACACATATAAAATCGATTATAGATAATAATTGTATCAGTTGTCATGGAGCGGGGGGAGTATCCTCATTCCGACCACTTACAAACTATATGGAAGTGAAAGATGCTGTAGAAAATACCGATTTACTTGACAGGATACAAAGGCAAAACGGAGAAACAGGTTTAATGCCGCAGTCAGGGCGTATGCCAATGAATAATATAGACCTTATAGTAGAATGGGCAGCCAATGGGCTACCCGAAAATTAAAATATAAAATGCTATGAAAAAGAGTGTTATAAATTGTATCTTGCTGGTGTTCTTGCTCTTACCAACTGTTTTTTATGCGCAAAAATACGGTACACGCACAGGAACAGTAAAATTTGAAGCCTCGGTATCATCCTTTGAAGAAGTAGCTGCAGAACATACATCAGTTTCGGCAGTATTAAATGCCTCAACCGGTGATTTTGCAGTACTGGCATTAATGACAGGATTTCGCTTTAAAATAGCCCTTATGGAAGAGCATTTTAATGAAAATTATGTGGAGAGCGATAAATATCCCAAAGCCACCTTTAAAGGTAAAATAGAAAATTTGGATGTGAAAAAACTTTCGGCAACGCCAAACAAATTCACCATTAAAGGAGAACTTACCCTACATGGAAAAACGAAACAAATTACCGATATTGCTATGATATCAAAATCAGGAAATATGGTAACAATAACAGGAGCATTTAATGTAAAGCCTGCCGATTTTGATATTGAAGTGCCAAAGGTAGTACGCAACAAAGTAGCCGAAACAGTAGCAGTAACCTATCATTTGTCGCTGTCTGAATAAACACTAAAAACAGTATTATGAAAAAAATTACCTTACTCATCATCCTATTACTATCCGCAGTTTGCCATGCGCAAATGAAATCTGGCAAAGATGTTTTTGATACCGCTCGTTACGGCACGGTTGCCGAGATGAAGCAACTTGAAGCGAAAGACAAGAATATCATTAACAGCGTAAGCCCTATGGGCTTTACACCGCTTATACTGGCATGCTATCGTGGCAATACCGAAGTAGCGGAGTATTTGGCAAAACACGTAAAAGACATTAATTATAAGAGTGACAACGGTACGGCACTGGCAGCAGCAGCCGTAAAAGGCGATATAAACATGGCAAAAGTACTGCTTGAAAATAAGGCAGACCCTAATATTGCCGACCCTTTGGGAGTTACGCCCCTGGTATATGCCGTTCAGTTTGAAAATACAGAGCTTATAAAATTATTATTAGAATATAAAGCGAGTAAAACCTATAAGGATAAAGAAGGCAGAACTCCTTTAGATCATGCAGATTTCACCAAAAACCAAGAAGTTATTAACCTGTTAAAAAATTGATTATGAAAAAATTAGTACTCTTTATTCTTTTTATGCTGGCTTCGCTGGGCTTGTGGGCGCAGTCAAAAACTACCGGTAGCGTTAACCTCGTTACGGGGATGACTGCCGAATTGGTGCTTAACAATAGCACAACAACAGCAACTTTAACCCTTACAGGACCATCGGACAGGTGGTTTGCCCTTCAATTCGGTATTTTTCCGGGAACGAGCGGCGGGGGTATGGCTTCCGGGCAGGACTTAGTATATTATAACGGTACTACACTGGTAGATGCCGTGCATAACGGAGTTGGTGCCACACCCTCTAACGATGCTGTTAATAACTGGACAGTAACTTCCAACACGGTTTCAGGCTCAACAAGAACCATTATTGCCACACGCGCTTTTAATACAGGAGATGCAAACGATCATACATTTGTGTACAGCAATGCCAATATCGATTTTGCTTATGCGCGTTCACAGTCAGCATCTTACGCTTTGGCAAATCACGGTCCGAACAGAGGATATCAGCTTAACAGACCTTTTACTTGCATACCACCCGCTGCGCCTACAGCTTTGGCACAAACATTTTGTGGTAGCGCTACTGTTGCCAACCTTGTGGCTACCGGAGCTACCGGAGCAACATTTAGCTGGTACACCGCACCAACAGGCGGCACGGCACTGGCAAGTTCGGCTCCTGTTTCAACAGGAACCTATTATGTTTCGCAAACAGTAGATGCTTGCGAGAGCACAAGAACATCTGTTTCCATAGCCATTGCAACTGCTACAGCACAAGACCTACCTGATGTTACCGCTTGTGACAGTTATACTCTTGCGGCATTGGCGGCAGGTAATAACTACTATACAGGTACAGGAGGCACAGGCACAATGCTAACGGCAGGTACTATAATTACCACTACACAATTAATTTATATTTATACACAAACAGGTACTACACCAAACTGTACTGATCAAAACAGCTTTACCGTAACAATTAACACTACTCCAAATGCAGTTGCCCCGGATGACCAGTCCGTATGTAACGAATATGAATTGCCTGCACTTACAGTAGGTAACTACTATACCGGTCCGGGTGGAACAGGTACTATGCTCATGGAGGGAGATGTGGTTACCGCTACCCAATTAATCTATATTTATGCAGAGTCGGGTACTACGCCAAACTGTAGTGCGGAAGATAGTTTTACAGTAACTATTATTAACACTACCAGCCCTGTTGCCGATGCTGCACAAGAATTTTGCGAAGGCGCTACGGTGCTCAATTTAATAGCAAACGGCGCTGTCGGGGCCACGCTTAGTTGGTATGATGTTCCTACGGGAGGTACAGCCTTAGCCGATACGGAAGTGTTGACTTCGGGCAGCTACTATGTAGAGCAAATGCTGGACGGATGCACCAGCGGAAGAACAGAAGTAGTGGTAACAATTGGCCCGCTTAGTAACCCTATTGCCGAAGATCAGGCATTTTGCGGAGAGGTAATATTAGGCGCAGTTGAGGTTACAACTGTTGGAAATCAAGGTTTCCTTATACCGGTATGGTATGATATGGCTACAGGAGGAACACCTTTGGATGCTAATATGACAATAACAGCATCAGGTATATATTATGTATCACAAAGCAACGGTTTCTGCGAAAGCGAAAGAGAGGAAGTAAATATTACCATTAATGCAATACCTACAGCTCCTGTGGGAGATTCTGAACAAGAATTTACTCCGGGCGAAACCGTAGAAGATTTGGAAATTGCTGTAGAAGGTGGTGTAATAATTACCTGGTATATTATGAATGCCGGTATGCAGCTTGTTGAAATAGAAACAAGTACAGCCCTTGTTGATGGCGGAGAGTATTATGTAACCCAAACCGTTGACGGTTGTGAGAGCGAACCGTTTATGGTTACTGCAAATGAGGCATTGAGTATAGAGGGTATTACTAAAAACAATATTATACTCTATCCTAACCCGGTTACTGATGTGCTAATTATTTCGGGGCAAACTACTGTTGCAAAAGTGGCTGTAGTGAACCTGCTTGGGCAAAATGTAATCAATCAGGAAGCCAACAACGATGAAGTTATTGTAAATATGGAATCTTTGGGAGCAGGTACTTATTTTGTACAGGTATATGCACCAAACGGAGCAATGACATCATTTAAAGTTATAAAAAAATAAGTACAGTTTTTTATTATTCATGCAAAGAAAGGGCTTTCTGTTACAGGAAGCCCTTTTTGTTTTTCTGTTAGAAAAAATACAAACAGTATGATTTTTTCAATAAATACTCTTTAATTTGCTGATTGTAAAATATAGTATCGGCTTTTATGAAACTAATCTCGTTTTGTGTTTTGTTTTTATTGATTACTGCTACTCCCGAACTGGAAACAGTGAGGCAGCGTTACATTAATGCAGCCCAATCCAAAGAAAGTGCTGATAGCTTCTATAATTCATTACAAAATATTGAGGAAGGACAGGATGCAACCCTCATGGCTTACAAAGCAGCCTCTGTAGTGCTGATGGCAAAATATGAAAGAGGGCTGATTACCAAAGCAAGGTTTTTTAACCGGGGTACTGATATGCTGGAAACTACCATAACGAAAACTCCTGATAACTACGAAGCCCGACTGATACGGCTTAACATTCAGGATAATGTGCCTTGGATTACAGGATACAAGTCTGAAATTGAAGAAGATAAAGCCTTTCTTATAAAAAATTACAGTAAACAGTCTAAAGATTTAAAAAGTTTTACCAAGAAGTACGTCAATCAGTCAGATGCTTTTTCTGCTAAAGAAAAAGAATACTTTAATTAAAAATATGCCCTCAACTGCACACTGCCTGTGTGTATAGCCTTGCTTGTTTCACTTTTACGTCCCTGATAACTTACATTTACATCCAAAAACTGCGTGAGGTTTTTTTGCAACAGCAATCGCCACGTAAGGTTTTCGCCTGCCTGTAAGCCTTCCAGCATTTGGAATGCGGCGGGGCTTAGCTGATTTCCTGTAAAATCATTTTTATAGAATGAGAACTCTCCGCTTGTTGTAAATTGTTTTTCCGAAGCATAGGTAAAAGATGTACCCAAACGTTGCTGGTATAAAGTTTCCGCATCGCCAATACGGTTCTCCTTGCTGCGGTATTCATAAAAAATATCCCAACTCGCATTACGCGAAAAGATATACGATATTTTAGGACCTGCCAGATAGCTGTCTATCTCATAATTACGGCTGCCGTAATTTTCAGAGTAGGTAGAGGATTCCGTCATTTGTCCCGTTAACCCAAACAACCATGTTTTTTGCAGTAAGTGAGCATATTGCAACTGGTGCGAGTTATTGTCGTTTTCCTGAGAGCCTGATGTTAGCAGCGTTTTAGTCCTGTTTTTGGTATAGGTATAAGTAACAGAGTGATCTTGTTTACCGCGATTGTAAAACAAACTGTTGCGAATGCCCGATGTGATGCCCAGCAGGTTTTTTTCTCCTGACGAAAAAGGGTTGAGGTCGAAGTTACCCCCGTCACGCTCTATTTTTCTGTCAATAAGGAAAGACGACTGATTGTAAAAGTAAGAAAGAAACTTTTTAACACCTCCTGCATTTTGCCACTGTGTAGGGTTAAGCGTAAGCGACTGCGAAAACTTGTTTTGGTGCGTGCGCACAAAAATCTGGTTGGCCAAAAACACCCGTACATACTTCGCTTGGTCAGGAAAGGGTGCTACCTCAAACTCCTGTAGTTCCTGTATGCCGTTTTCGTTATAGTCGTTCCACATATATACCCCCTGCCCGGGTTCTACCTCAAGGTAGGTAAACTCCTGTTGTGCAATAGTACCCGATGTCGTTTCGTAAGCCGTAGTAACCTGCACCAGTTGATTCCAGTAACTGTCGTTATACAGTACGCGCGAGTTAAGCGAAGGTTCATCGCGTATGGCGGGGTCTTCAAACTTTAGTTCTCTATAGTTTACAAACAGGGTCAGGTCGCTTTTTTCGGTTTGCACCAGTCTTGATTTCAGGTAATAGGAATGCGAAGTATTTACTTTTTTCAAAGCTCCGGCTACCAAGCTGTCATTGGCACGTTGCAGGTAACCCACTTCTACATATACCTTAGTGCTGTCGCCACGACCCACAAATGCCCCAACCTCATTAAACCGTTGGCTTAAAGCCGAAAATTCGCCCGTTGCTTTTATTTTCTCCTCATTGTTTTCCATCCTAAAAGAGCCACCCACCCAGTTTTTACCCACGTGATATTTTGTCAATGCCTCATTACGAATAAAAGTAGATGAGGCATAATCGCTGTCGCTTTCCAGCCAACTGCCTTGGTTTTTAACCATTAATTTGTTGAAGGTAAACATCCCGTCAACCACGTGGCGCGTACCCGAAAAAGTGTTGGAAAAATCAAGCTGCTCTGCCTGATATTTTACCTGCCCCTTTTGGGGCAATCGAAACGTTGTTCCTGCTATCAGGAAACTTTGGTTCGCACCCATAGTAACCACACCGTCTAAGTTCCAGTCGCGATTAAACTCTATGTTATACAGTCGCTCTATGGTGCGGAAATCTTTTTGTACATACTGGAAATTGCCAAAAACATCAAGCTCCCACGCTTCACTTGTATATAAGCGTTGTTTGGCATTCAGGTTTCCGGCAAAACCGTTATTATCATCATCATCAATAGGCGAATACAGGTTAAGGTCGTTATTGCTCAATCCTGTTTCAAAATCTATATAAGTTTTTTCGCTTGGGTTGTATTTCCCCAACACGGTAGCTATCTGTATCTTGGTGGGGGGCGTTAAGCGGGTTATGGGTTCATAATTACCCTGCAACACACCGCCAACGGGAGGAGCGTATTCATAAATACGCCCTATGGCATCAGTATTGCTCAATACATAATTACCCTGATTATTCCCCACAAGACTAAAGGTAACATTATACAACTCATCATCAGGATTATTGGAATATTCAAAAACTTCAAAACCGTTTATGATGGTTTTTCGATACAATATTTTATTTTCCGAATAAGTGTCCACATACGCCGATGGTGCCGTCATCAGGCTGTTATCATCACCTGCCTGTTTCAGGGTTTCCACCTGCTGCTCGGACAAGTTTTGTTGCAAAGGCTGGTTTTTTATATCATTTTCCGAATATACATAACCGCCAATGCTCCAGCCGTCATTTTCGTGGGTAATACCACCGTAGGACACAAAACGGGTATAGCTGCGCTCGGAATACTGGTATTCGATATTAATACGCATTTCCGAAGTGATAGGGAACAGGGTGGTAAAGATAATCTCTCCCGCATTGTAGTCTATAATATAGTCGTTACTCTCGCCACGCTCCAGCAGGATGCCGTTTACAAAAACCCGTTCCGAACCTGATATTACCAGTATGTAGGACTGTTGGTTAGCTCCACGCAGTTTATAAGGCCCTTGGTTGCCTTCCTGCCCCGTAAAGGTGCTGCGCGCATACTGCCCGCGCACCAATGCCGCAGCGGTGTGTATGGTAGTACGGGCTTCGGGCTTGCCGAAAGAAAAGGCGGTGGAAAGCCCCTGTACTTTTTTGTTGAAGTTCAGGAAACGCGATTCGCGATTTTCCAGGAACAAGTCGCCTGCGCGAATGTTCCAGTTGTCGCTGAACATTTCGATAAATATCTGGTCGAATTCATCGAGCTTTTGCGAATAACCGCCTTCCTGTAAGGGAATGTTGCTGTCCTGTATGGAGGCACGCAGGCTAACGCGCTGCGATATTTTACCGGTTATCTGCAAGTCGAGGTTAGAGTTTACCACCGCATTTTGGTTGTTACCCATTGTAATGCCCCGTGTGATGCTTCCTGATGTGTTTAACCCTTCAAACGGTTGAAACCTCGTGAGCGGATCGCGGGCTATGGTATAGCGGTTGCCGTCGTCGGCATCATTTGCTACCACGCGCGAATCTTCATAAATGCTGTATTTTTTGGTAAGGTAGTCGGGGTAACTCAGGTAACGCATAGTGAGGGTGTCGGGCGACCGGAAACCGTTTTTAAATACCAGTGTACTTTTACGGAAATCGATATCGTAATAACTGGTATCAATATCGTTGCCCATTTTGTCCTGCAGCTTAAAGAATACTTTGTTAATGCTCACGCTGTCTATCTGTATCGTGTCGCGTTCGGTGGTTATTTTACGGTTTTTATAGGGCGTGGTTATCTCCTGCCCGTATAGTGCGAAGGTACAGCATAGCAACACCAGTAAAAGTCCGTTTTTCAGCATCACAACTTTATAACTCCAAAATGGCAAAAGTAGTGTATTTGGGTTTAAATAGTTGCGGGCAGCGAGATAGTCATTGCGAGGAGGATGACGAAGCAATCTTTTTGATGAATAAGCAGAACTAAAAAATTAAAAGAGGATTAGTAACTATAGGGTAAGGATAAACTTTAACATCTGTTATACTGTATTTTAGCATGTAACATTTCTTTTATTTAGCGTGATTTCCGTAATTTTAAGCTAATGAATTTTAAAACTAAGGAATTATGCTTTTTGAGAGGAAAAACTTAGTAGATGAGTTGCTTCGCGAGAGGGAGCGAATGCTGAATGAACAGGCATTATTACAAGAGGTACACAAAATTTTAGCCCAAGATGAAGAAACACGCGTGGCAATAAGGGAACGGCTGGGCGATGACGGGGCGGAAACCTTCAACAACTTTGATGTAAACCTGCTGGAGAGTAGCAGAATATTCCACATCAATCAAATACAAAAAATTTGCATTGATTACCGCCTGCGGTTTTTGAGCAGCCATTTGTTTAAAAATCATATTCCTGACGAGGCGGTAAGCAATATAAAAAATCTGGAAAAGGCCCATAACATTACCCTGAATGGTTTTATGATTATGGCACCCTCCAAACAATTCCACTTAAAGAATTATGACGACCCGTTGCTGTTTGCAACTATAGGCAACGGCTATTATTACCTGATACACCAGTGGGGTAACGACCTGACTGCATGGCGAAAAACTATGGTGCGTCCGTTTCGCGATTTTGGCAGTTTGTTACTGTTTCTTGCCGTTGCCAGCTTCCTGTTTACGCTGTTTATTACAAAATTGCTTTTTACAGGCGACAACACGGGGCAGTTTATAGTGCTGGCTTTCCTGTTTACCTTTAAGGCTTTTTGCGGTATAGCGTTATATTACTGCTTTTGGAAAGGCAAAAACTTTAATACCAACATCTGGAACAGCGAGTTTTATAATAAATAAAGTTATCGCCTGCTGTCAAGCGGACAGGGTATTCCCCCCTTTGGGGGTTAGGGGGCTGCCTCTTTAGTCACAATCTGCATGGTTTCGCGGCTCACCTGTTTAACCAATACCTCTTTGTTTTGGGCTACGGCTTTTACTGATTTTTCGGTAAAGTGGCGAATGGTGTATAGCGATACATCTTCGTTATAGGTTACTTTGAACTTTTTAGAAAGTAATTTTTTCAACTCGCCAAAGTTGCCAAATTTATCATCAACACATACCGAGAAGCTGATGGCTGAATTCTGGATGAGGTGCACTTTCATTTTATATTGGTGCAGCAGGGCAAATATCTCGCTTATGTTTTCTTCCATGATGAAAGAGAAATCGAGTGATGACAGGGATATCAACAGTTGGTTTTTCTTTACGATATAGCAACTGGTATGCGGTTCTAAATCGGCACCCTTACTCACACTTGTGCCCGGCAATAACGGGTTAATAAACGATTTTACATACAACGGGATTTCTTTGCGTTGCAGCGGTTGCAGTGTTTTTGGGTGTATTACCGTTGCGCCGTAAAACGCCAGCTCTATCGCTTCGCGATAGGATATCTGGTTGAGCAATATGGCATTTTCAAAATAACGCGGGTCGGCATTAAGCACACCCGGTACATCCTTCCATATCGTTACACTTTCGGCATTCAGGCAGTAGGCAAATATGGCTGCCGAATAATCGGAACCTTCCCTGCCCAGCGTGGTGGTAAAGTTATTTTCGTCAGAGCCTAAGAAACCTTGTGTAATGTTCAGGGTTTTGCGCTGTATGTTTTTGGCTATGTTTTGCTGCGTGTGTTCCCAATCTACTATGGCATCGCGGTAAGTGGTATCGGTTTTAATAAACTCCCTTACGTCCAGCCATTGGTTGTGCAACCCTCTGTAATTAAAATAGTGGCTCACTATGGTTGTTGATACCATTTCGCCCACGCTTACCACTTGGTCGTACACAAAGTTATAATTGGGCGACTTGTTATGCTTCAGGAAATACTCTAAGTCGGCAAACAGTTTGTTAACTGCCGTAAATACCTCGTGATGCTCATCTTCAAAAAGGTCGAGCAATATTTGGATATGGTATTTTTTTACATCCTGTAAAGACGATTGCAGTTCGGGCGATTTATCAATATAGTTTTTTATAACAACCTCCAGTGCATTGGTGGTTTTACCCATTGCCGAAATAACGAGCAGTACATCTTTATACCCTACCTGTTCTAAAACATTATATACATTTTTAATCCCTTCGGCATCTTTTACTGATGCTCCTCCAAATTTAAATACTTTCATCTGTTATCCTAAATGCTTATAAGCTAAGTGTAAATTTTGTAATTCCCTCTTCGTCCATTTGTACCGTTAGCCAGTCTGTAAAAATCCTTGCGCCCGAACGTTTATAAAAATCAATGGCATGCTTGTTCCAGTCCAGCACTACCCACTCTGCACGGCGCACGCCCTGTGCTTTGGCAAAGGTAATCACTTCTTTATACAATGCGCTGCCTGCACCTGTGCCGCGTTTACTTTCTTTTACAATAAGGTCTTCCAGGTGTATGGTTTTGCCTTTCCAGGTAGAGTAGCGGTAGTAAAATAATGCCATGCCTATTATTTCGCCATCCTGCTCTGCCACGAAAGTATGGAACAGCGGGTGTGTGCCAAAACCATCCCTCACCAGTTCATCAACAGTCACTACAACGGCATCGGGTTCTTTTTCAAAAACGGCAAGTTCTTTAATAAGTTCCAGTACGGCAGGCATATCCTGTGGTGTTCCTTTGCGTAGTATCATACCCTAAATTTTGGCAAAAATACATTGTATTCCCTTATTTAATAATAAATTATTTTCTTATCACAAAAATTTGGATATTTGTGCCACAACTCAACTATAACGTTTTAGTAATGGAAGAACGCAACAAAACATTAGGCGAATTTATCATCGAAAACCAACAGGAATTTAAGTATTCTTCGGGCGAATTATCACGGCTTATCAACTCCATACGCCTTGCGGCAAAAGTGGTAAACTACAAGGTGAATAAAGCCGGGCTTGTGGATATTGTGGGCGCATTCGGCGAACAGAATGTACAGGGCGAAGACCAGCAAAAACTGGATGTATATGCCAATGAGGTTTTTATGCAAACGCTTATAAACCGCGAAATTGTGTGTGGTATTGCCTCCGAGGAAAATGATGATTTTATTACCGTACAGGGTCAGGATGGCTGCCACAACAACAAATATGTTGTGCTTATGGATCCGCTTGACGGTTCTTCTAATATAGATGTAAATGTATCGGTAGGGACTATATTTTCGGTTTTCCGCAGGATAACCCCTGTGGGTACACCGGTTACGGCAGAAGATTTTTTGCAACCGGGTATCAATCAGGTTGCGGCAGGCTATGTGATATACGGTACATCTACCATGCTTGTTTATACTACGGGGCACGGTGTTAACGGTTTTACGCTTAACCCTGCCATTGGTACATTCTACCTGTCGCACCCCAACCTGCAGTTTCCTAAAGACGGAAAAATATACTCTATAAACGAGGGTAACTATGTACACTTTCCGCAGGGGGTAAAAAACTACATAAAATATTGCCAGCTTGAGGAAAACGACCGCCCTTATACGTCACGTTACATTGGTAGTTTGGTTTCAGACATTCACCGAAATATGATAAAAGGCGGTATTTACATTTACCCAACCAGTGCAAAAGCACCCAACGGAAAATTACGTTTACTTTATGAATGTAACCCTATGGCATTTATAGCCGAGCAGGCAGGCGGT
The DNA here is from genome assembly GCF_004634195.1 of Flavobacterium salilacus subsp. salilacus. Taxonomy (GTDB): domain Bacteria; phylum Bacteroidota; class Bacteroidia; order Flavobacteriales; family Flavobacteriaceae; genus Flavobacterium; species Flavobacterium salilacus. The sequence continues at coordinate 61,312 of NZ_SKBP01000012.1, read as the reverse complement.
AAAGCATCAAACGGATTTAAAAGAATAATGGAAATACAGCCTACAGAGCTGCACCAGCGTGTGCCGTTTTTCTGCGGAAGCTATAATATGGTAGAAAAAGCAGAAGAATTTATGCGCGAAGCCGAAGCAAATCAATAAGTAATAAAAAAGCCCTTGAAAAAGGGCTTTTTTTTATTATCGGTTCATGTGTTGCATTTCATATACAAAAGTGTCGAGATCGACACCCATAACTTGCAGCGATAATGCCTTCTCTACAATAAGGTTTACGTTGCCCGGTGTAAAGCCCAGTGCAAGGGCAAAGCGGGTAAGTATTTCTTTTTGTCTTGGTCCGAGCACGTGGTCGGCATATACCATTCTGGAAAGGTCATATAAACGCTCCAATCTTTGTACATACAGGTAAGGAGGGTTAATAGGGTATCGCATTGGGTTTGCCAATATCTCATTATATTCCTCTTCTGATATTTCCAGTTGTTTGGCAAGTTTGTCCAAAAACAGTCTTTCTTCAGGGCTCAAGTGCCCGTTTTCCATTGCAACTCTTACAATAGCAGAGAAATGTCCTTTGTTTCTCTCCTTGAAACCACTATCGAATAAATCTGAAATTGACATATTTTTTACATGTTGTTAAGTAGCCGCAAATATAAATTATATATTTTCTGTTAAAAACAATTTTTCAAAGATTTTTATTGCATTTATCGTAAATTATAAACCTTGATATACTATAGCGGCATTTTCAGAACCTATTTTGGCTTAATTTTAGGAAATGCTTACTATTGTTTTGATAATAATTTTGAGCCAACTTTCGTTTTAAGACGTTGAATGGCTTAACTTTGTTTCTTATTTGTTTATAGTAAATGGAAGAAGAAAAACTGAATAAGTACGACAAGGCTTATTTGAGGATAGCAAGAGAGTGGAGCCAATTGTCGTACTGCGTGCGTAAAAAGGTTGGCGCAATTATTGTAAAAGACAGAATGATAATATCTGATGGTTATAACGGCACACCGTCAGGCTTTGAAAACTGCTGCGAAGATGAAGATAACCTTACCAAATGGTATGTGCTGCATGCAGAAGCCAATGCTATTTTAAAAGTTGCCCGTTCAACCCAGTCGTGCGAGGGCGCAACATTATACATAACCATGTCGCCCTGTAAAGATTGCAGCAAATTAATACACCAGTCCGGTATAAAACGTGTAGTATATCAAAACGGTTATAAAGATGATTCCGGCATTGTGTTCTTAGAACGTGCAGGCGTAGCCGTAGTATGCATACCCGATTTGGACAAATAGCTAATGAAAACCAACAAAATATATCTTCCGCTGCTTCTTGCAACCTTTATGGCTGCTGGCTTGCTGTTGGGTAGTTTTTTAAACTTTCCCCACGATAAGCGCGGAATGCTGTCAGGCGCTAAAAAAACAAAGCTGAACAAGCTTATGGATTTTATAGAGAGTGAGTATATAGAGGATGTGGATGCCGATTCGATTGTCGATCTTACGGTAAACAGCATACTGGAAAAACTCGACCCGCACTCGGTATATATATCTAAAAGTGAAATGGAAGCCGTAGCCCAAAGCATGAAGGGCGACTTTGTGGGTATAGGAGTTAGCTTTTATATGTATAAAGACTCTGTTGCGGTTATAAAGCCCATACCCGGAGGTCCGTCGGAAAAAGCAGGACTAAAATCGGGCGATCGTATCCTGTATGCAGGTAACACCAAGCTATACGGGCGTAAGCTGCCAAACGACAGCTTGTTTGCTACCCTCAAAGGAGTAGCGGGCTCTAAGCTTACATTAACCGTTTTCAGGAAAAGCGAAAACAAAAAATTTAAAGTAAACCTTACCCGCGACGTAGTGCCTATAAAAAGTGTAGATGTTGCCGTAATGGTTAATAATAAAACAGGCTATATAAAAATAAACCGTTTTGCGGAAACAACCTATGATGAGTTTCATGAAGGGTTGCTTGACCTTAAAAGGCAAGGGGCTAAACAACTTATAATAGATTTGCGCGACAATGGCGGAGGCTACCTTGAAAAAGCAGTAGATATTGCCGATGACTTACTGGAAGACGACCTTGTAATTGTAAAAATTAAAAACAAAAAAGACCGCGAAGACATAACCTATGCCGGCGATGACGGTATTTTTGAAGAAGGCAAAGTATATGTGCTTATTAACGAAAACAGCGCTTCGGCAAGCGAAATACTGGCAGGTGCTATACAGGATAACGACAGGGGCATTATAGTAGGCAGGCGTTCGTTTGGTAAAGGTTTGGTACAGCGCGAGATGCCACTGGGCGATGATAGTGCCGTGAGGCTTACGGTGGCACGCTATTATACCCCGTCAGGGCGTTCTATACAACGCAGCTATGCCAATGGCGGCGAGGCTTATTTTGACGATTTCCAGAAGCGTTATGAAAATGGCGAGCTATATGCTGCCGACAGTATTAAAATAGCCGATACATTGAAATATAAAACCCTTAAAGGCAGAACAGTATATGGCGGAGGCGGTATTATACCCGATATATTTGTGCCTATGGAAGGCGAGCACGGCGACGAGGCTGTAATTATGGTAATGAAATCGGGTATTGTGAGCCATTTTGTATTTGAGCAGTTGGATGCCGAAAGGAAAGCCTTTGAAGGGCTTACCAAACAGCAGATAGTAAATAAAATTACCAACACAAAAAAATATTATACAGCTTTTGGCAATTACCTTTCTCAAAACGGCTTGGTATTACCCTTGGTAAAATATGAGCAAAAAGTAAAATATTACCTTGCGGCAGAGTTTGTAAGACAACTTACTAATGAAAAACTATATTACCAAATGCTGTTAAAAGAGGATAGCATGGTAAAGGCAGTAATTAAATAAGTAGCCAGTCGCAGTTTACAGTGATCAAATAATAAGTAGATGCCTAAATTCTAAATTTGGATTAAGTTTTAAATTAAGAGTAGGAAAGCTAGATTTTTAGATAGTTTTTTATCATCCAATACGTGTCGCGACGTCATTTACCCAGCCTATTACTTTTTCAATGATAATTTCTTTGATACTATCATTAGAAAATCCATCATATTTATGCCATGTATCGGTTTCGGTATTGTAATAAGCAACGTAAATAAATATATTCTTTCCAGTAGTAATTGGTCTTGAAATACTAACTACATAAGGTTGAGAATGATCAGGTTTATGTTGAGGGTAAGAAATCCATTCCATAATCTAATTTTTAAAATTTAATTAAAGATAAGTAAATCTTGTATACTATTTTGTATACATACGTCAATTGTACTAAAAAAAGCCTGAAATATTTTCTTTCAGGCTTTTTTGCTATTCAGTAAACTGATTACTGGAACTGTAAACTATTTGGCACGGTTACTATCATGATATTGTGCCGATACACCATTATTCCACAATGTCATAATATCGGTAGCTACGGCTGCACCGCTACCGGCAGCTATGGCAAGCTGGCTGCGCCATCCGGCAAGTGTACCTGTTACATAAATACCTTCGGCAACAAGGTGGTCATTGTTCTTTAATTGTATGCGGTTTTTTTCAGGCAACGCCTTACCATGGGGTATAACATATTGCGTTAACCCCTCAATATCAAATGCAGGCGCAGAGCCTACCGCTACTACTATAATTTTGGCAGTATAAGTATTCTTGTTTGTGGTTACGGTAAAGTTTCCGGCTTCGCCTGCTACTTTCATTACCTTTTCTTTATCAATTTGGGTTACGTGCGGGTATGCCTGCGTTAAGTGCTCCAGGCTCTCCTCCATCAGCTCTTTTCCTAATTTTCCCTGTGGTATGCCATAGGCATTATTAAAAACAGCATCTTGCAAAGCCGATGCTTTCTGGTGGGTAAATATTCCTGTCTTTTTGCCTTCGGCATAAGGTTTGGCGTGTGCAGATCCGAGTACAAGGGCACAAGATACCCCCGAGACACCACCGCCTATAATAAGTACATCAAACATAAATAAATGTTATTGTTTTGTTTTATCTTCAATACTCTTAGCCATCTTAAAGATGATAAGTATGCATACAGCACACAGAGAAGCTATAATCCCGATAAGGGCTATCAGGCTGTTGCCTTGCAGGGGGTTGCTAAAATCGATGAGCGTAATATTGAAAATAATGAGCCCCAATGCTATGGCAATAAGGGTGTAAATAAAAATTTTCATTGTGGTTTTAAATTAAATTATAGAATATCTATAAAATATGTAAATATCTACCTGGTATTTAGTACAAAAGTACTAAAAAGAGTTATTATATGAATAATTGTTTAACATTAGCAGCAAATAATTTAACAGCTATTGCAAGGAGTATAACCCCAAATACCTTTCGTATCACACCCAGCCCGTTTACTCCCAGTGCTTTCTCTATTTTTGCTGACGACTTCAGTACAATAAAAACCACTATTACATTGATAATGATAGCAGTTATGATGTTTATTTTGGCATACTCTGCCCGTAACGATAATATCGTGGTCATGGTACCTGCCCCCGCAATAAGCGGAAATGCAATGGGTACTATAGATGCCGTGCTGGGGTTATCATCTTTATAGAGGCGTATGCCCAGTATCATCTCTAAGGCTAAGAAAAATAATACAAACGAACCGGCTACGGCAAACGAACTCGCATCAATACCAATAAGCTTTAAAATCTCCTCACCCACAAACAAAAAGGCAATCATAATAACCATAGCTACTATTGATGCTTTTTCTGATTGTATGTGTCCCAGTCGGTTACGTAAATCTACTATTATAGGTATGCTTCCCACAATATCTATAACAGCAAACAGTACCATACTTACCGTAAAAACTTCTTTCCAGTCGAATGCCATAGTCCAAGTATTATTTCTTTAAAGCTGCAAAATTACCTCATATATCAATCAATACAACCAAAAGGGCTTTAAATTTTTAAGAGAAGGGATATAGTATATTTTATATGTTCCGTTTCGCTATCTTTGCGCGATGTTTCAATTGGGTAAAACAATAGTGTCTGAAGACATACTGGAAAAAGATTTTGTATGCAACCTTTCGGCTTGCAAAGGTGCTTGTTGTGTAGATGGCGATGCGGGCGCACCGCTTAGCGAAGAAGAAACCAAGATACTGGAAGAAATATATCCAAAAGTAAAACCATTTTTGCGAAAAGAGGGTATTGCAACCATAGAAGCCAAAGGAGTTTGGGTAAAAGGCACTGACGGTGACCTTGAAACCCCGCTTATTGATAATAAAGATTGTGCCTACGTAATTTTTGATGGCAAAACCGCCCTGTGCGGTATAGAACAAGCATACAATCAGGGCCTGATAGATTGGAAAAAACCCGTTTCCTGCCATTTATATCCCGTTCGGGTAAAAGATTTCACAGAATTTGCAGCCGTTAATTATGACCGTTGGGATATATGCAACGATGCCTGCGCACTGGGTAAAGAACTCGAAGTGCCGATATATAAATTTGTGAAAGAAGCCCTTATCCGCCGCTTTGGGCTGGACTGGTATGCCGAACTCGAAAAAGTGGCTGCCGAGCTTAAAGAACAACCCGTAAAAAAGCGACGTTAACCCCTGTAAAATATACTGTTTACGCCGGGTTTTTATTTTATTTTTTTGTAAATTTATACTTTGCAACAATCTATTATTCAGATTGTTGTAACTTTCTTTTAATGTTAGGTTAATATTAAGCGGTTGTTAAAAACTATTACCGATTGTGAATAAGTTTGCCTTTCATTTTCTAATACAAATGCCAATCTTTGTATCTCCCTATTAGCACAAAAATTCATTTTCATAATACGATAAAAGTCAAAATAATATGTCTGCAACAGAGCCAATCTTACAGGAAAACAAAAACAGGTTTGTAATATTCCCCATAAAACACCACGATATTTGGGACTGGTATAAAAAAATGGAAGCCAGTTTTTGGACGGCTGAGGAAATAGACCTGCACCAGGACCTGAACGACTGGAACAACAAGCTGAGTGATGAGGAAAAATATTTTATAAAACACATCCTTGCCTTTTTTGCAGCTTCTGACGGTATTGTGAACGAAAACCTTGCAGAGAACTTTGTAAATGAGGTACAGTATGCCGAAGCAAAATTCTTTTACGGTTTCCAAATTATGATGGAAAACATCCATAGCGAAACCTACTCGCTGCTTATAGATACCTATGTAAAAGATGAGGCAGAGAAAGACGATTTGTTTAATGCCATAGAAGTGTTTCCTGCCATTATGAAAAAAGCGGACTGGGCATTAAAATGGATAGAGAGCGACTCTTTTGCCGAAAGGCTTATTGCCTTTGCTGCGGTAGAGGGTATATTCTTCTCAGGTGCATTCTGTTCTATATTTTGGTTAAAGAAACGCGGGCTTATGCCGGGACTTACTTTCTCTAACGAATTAATTTCGAGAGATGAAGGCGTACATTGCGATTTTGCAGTACACCTGCACAACCACCACTTAGTAAACAAAGTGCCGAAAGAAAGGATACGAGAGATATTGATAGATGCGCTGAATATTGAGAGAGAATTTATAACCGAGTCGCTTCCTGTAAGCCTTATCGGTATGAATGCTACCTTAATGACGCAGTATCTTGAGTTTGTAACCGACAGGCTTTTGGTAGAATTGGGTTGCGAGCGTGAGTTTAACTCAGGAAATCCATTCGATTTTATGGATATGATATCCTTACAAGGAAAAACAAACTTCTTTGAAAAAAGAGTTTCAGAATATCAAAAAGCGGGCGTTATTAATAAGGATACCGATTCGCAAAAAATCAGTTTTGACGCTGATTTTTAATACAACCAGTTTTTTGCAAATGCTGAGGCATTTGCTATTATTAACCTAAAAATATTGCCCTATGTATGTAGTAAAAAGAGACGGACGCAGAGAGCCGGTAATGTTCGATAAAATAACCGACAGAGTAAGAATACTGTGCTATGAGCTTAGCGACCTTGTAGATCCGGTAAAAGTAGCCATGCGTGTTATAGAAGGGTTGTATGATGGTGTTACCACTTATGAGCTGGATAACCTTGCGGCAGAAATTGCTGCGGCAATGACAGTTACTCACCCTGATTATGCACAACTTGCAGCCCGTATATCAGTATCCAACCTGCATAAAAATACCAAGAAATCATTTTCGGAAACCATGTCCGATATGTACCATTATGTAAACCCCAGAACAGGGCAAAAATCGCCTTTGCTTTCCGATGAGGTTTACGAAGCCATTATGGCAAATGCCGAAGTTTTAGATTCGAGCATTATATACAACAGGGACTTTAATTACGATTACTTTGGTTTTAAAACACTGGAGCGTTCCTATTTGCTGAAAATAAACGGTAAAATTGTAGAGCGCCCGCAGCATATGCTAATGCGTGTATCAGTAGGAATACACCTCAATGATATAGATGCCGTTTTGGAAACGTATGAGTTAATGTCTAAAAAATTCTTTACGCATGCCACGCCTACGCTCTTCAACTCAGGCACGCCAAAACCGCAAATGTCGTCATGCTTCCTGCTTACCATGAAAGATGACAGTATAGACGGAATATATGACACGCTGAAAAACACCGCAAAAATATCACAATCAGCCGGAGGTATCGGTTTATCTATACACAACGTCAGGGCTACAGGTTCATACATTCGGGGTACAAACGGTACATCGAACGGTATTGTACCCATGCTGCGCGTGTTTAACGATACCGCCCGTTATGTTGACCAAGGCGGAGGTAAGCGTAAAGGCAGCTTTGCTATATATATAGAGCCATGGCATGCCGATATTTTCGAGTTCCTGGAGTTAAGAAAAAATCACGGTAAAGAAGAAATGCGTGCGCGCGATTTGTTCCTTGCCATGTGGATGCCCGATATGTTTATGAAGCGTGTACAGGAAGATGGCGAGTGGACGCTGATGTGCCCTAACGAATGCCCCGGACTGTGCGATGTGCATAGCGAAGAGTTTGACGCATTGTACCTGAAATATGAAGCAGAGAAAAAAGGCAGAAAAACCATAAAGGCACGCGAGCTTTGGGAAAAAATACTGGAGTCGCAAATAGAAACAGGATTGCCGTATATGCTGTATAAAGATGCAGCCAACAGAAAATCGAACCAAAAGAACTTAGGCACCATACGCTCGTCTAACCTTTGTACGGAGATTATAGAATATACAGCACCGGATGAGGTGGCGGTATGTAACCTTGCCTCTATATCATTACCCATGTTTGTAGAAGAAGGTGAGTTTAACCACCAGTATCTGCACGATGTTACTAAGCGTATAACGCGTAACCTTAACAGGGTTATCGACAGGAATTATTATCCGATAGAGGAAGCCCGTAATTCTAACATGCGTCACCGTCCCGTAGGGCTTGGTGTGCAGGGGCTTGCCGACGCGCTTATATTAATGCGACTTCCGTTTACCGGCGATGAAGCCAAGAAAGTAAATCAGGAAATATTCGAAACCATATACTTTGCAGCCGTTACCGCCTCTATGGAACTTGCCAAAGAAGAAGGACCTTACTCAACGTTTGAAGGCTCGCCCATATCACAGGGCGAATTCCAGTACAACCTTTGGGGCTTAAAAGATGAAGATCTTAGCGGACGCTGGGACTGGGCATCACTTCGTAAAGAGGTTATGGAGCACGGTGTGAGGAACTCGCTGCTTATGGCACCAATGCCAACAGCATCTACCTCGCAAATATTAGGGAACAACGAAGCATTCGAGCCTTATACGTCTAACATCTATACAAGAAGGGTGCTTTCGGGTGAGTTTATTGTGGTAAACAAACACCTGCTTCACGACTTGGTACGACTTGGTATATGGAACGACAAACTGAAACAGGAAATAATGCGTGCCAACGGTTCGGTACAAAGCATAGAAGGTATCCCGCAGGATATAAAAGAGTTGTACAAAACCGTATGGGAAATGAGTATGAAAGACATCATCGATATGTCGCGCCAAAGAGGTTATTTTATAGACCAGTCGCAGTCGCTTAACCTGTTTATGGAAAATGCAACATTCAGCAAATTAACATCGATGCACTTTTATGCGTGGCAAAGCGGATTAAAAACCGGTATGTATTACCTGAGAACCAAAAGCGCGGTAGATGCTATTAAATTTACCCTGAACAACGATAAGAAAGCAGAGGCAGTTCCCGAAGCAGTAGTAGCTGAGGCACAGCCAATAGCAACCTCTGAGTTTAAGGCAATGCTGGAGCGCGCCAAAAACTCCGATCCTGAGGATTGTGAAATGTGCGGTTCTTAAAAATTGAAAAATACAATACTATAGCAGTATATAATAAGGGGCGGTAGTGTATCGCTCCTTATTCAGTTAAACATTATTCATTACAGCTACAATGGAATATCAAGACAATACAGTATATGTAGAAGATGATATGCTTGCTCCGGCAGGCAAACGTTTTGCCAATTATTTAATAGACTTTGCAGCACAATATCTCGTAGGGCTTTTGATAGGCTTGTTTGCCTCGTTAATTTATTTATTATTCGGAATGAATGGTTTTGTAACTTGGATATCAGAAATGAACCCTATTCAGGAACTGTTACTGAGCATAGGGATACAAATATTGTATTACGGCATTTTTGAAACCACCTCTTCCCGCACGCTTGGTAAACTTATAACAGGAACCAAAGTGGTGTGCTATGATGGTACTAAACCTGATGCCGGAACCATAGGGATAAGAACATTATGCCGGTTTATACCCTTTGAAGTATTTTCTTTTTTAGGAACTAATGCGAGAGGATGGCACGACAGCCTTAGTAAAACCTATGTGGTAGATGTAAAGAAATATGAAGCGGCAGTAGAATTAAAAAAATCATTTAACGAAATAGGCAATGAAGAAGTGCTTTAACAGACTTAAATAAACAATATGGCAAAAGAGAAAAAACCCGTTTATACGGGAGTGATAGCACAGGATGAAGAGGGTAACTACTTTTGCGGTGCTTACCTGTTAGATTATCAAAAAGTGGCTTCGGCTTTTAAACCGGGCGACGAGATAACCATAAAATCAGTTATCGAAAACCCGAGTGATAAAAGCTATGAGCAATACCCCATGAAATCGAAAGATTTTGCATTGGCAAACAAGAAAAAGTGGGTTAAGGATGATACTCAAACCTCCGAACCCGAAGAAAATTAGAATATAAAACCATCTACCAAAAATGATGCAATGGGAACAGTTACTGTCGTTAAAAAGGCAGGGCGATACAAGCAAACGTTTACGAAAAGAGCAGGACGATACCCGTTTGGGTTTTGAGGTAGATTATGACCGTATTATATTCTCGTCGGCATTTCGCAGCCTGCAAGATAAAACACAGGTAATACCCCTCTCTAAAACCGATTTTGTGCATACGCGCCTTACCCACAGCCTTGAAGTTTCGGTAGTGGGGCGTTCGCTGGGAAGGCTGGTAGGCAAAAAAATTATCGAAAAGCATCCTTACCTTCAGGATATACATGGTTTCCATATGAACGATTTTGGAGCTATAGTGGCTGCTGCTGCTTTGGCACACGATATTGGCAACCCACCCTTCGGGCATTCGGGAGAGAAAGCCATAGGAGAATATTTTAAAATAGGTAAAGGACAGCAATACAAAGAATTGCTTACCGATAAGGAATGGCAGGATTTGGTAGATTTTGAAGGTAATGCCAACGGCTTTAACCTGCTCACGGCATCGCGCCCCGGTATAGAAGGCGGTTTGCGATTATCGTATGCTACTTTGGGGGCTTTTATGAAATATCCTAAAGAATCGTTGCCTAAAAAGCCAACGGCTAATATTGCCGATAAAAAATATGGTTTTTTTCAGAGTGATAAAGAAGCCTTTACGGATGTGGCAAAAGAGCTGGGGCTTATTCCCAATAAAACAGGTGATGCTATAGGTTTTGAACGCCATCCGCTGGCTTACTTGGTAGAGGCTGCCGATGATATTTGCTATACCATTATCGATTTTGAAGATGGTATTAACCTTGGCGTTATATCCGAAGATTTTGCTCTGGAATATCTTATAAAGCTGGTTAAAGATAATGTATTGGTAGAAAAATATAAAAGCCTTACTACTAAGGAGGACAGGGTGAGCTACCTGCGCGCGTTGGCTATCAGCAGCCTGATAAACGATGCTGTAAAAGTATTTCTTGATAACGAGGAGAAAATACTTGCGGGCAAATACCCGCATGCGTTAACCGATCAAGGTAAATATACCGCCCAAATGCGCGATATTATTAATATCAGTATAAAAAACATCTACCAAAGCCGTGAGGTGGTGGAGAAAGAAGTAATAGGCTACCGTATTATCAACACGTTGCTCGATACGTTTTGTAACGCCTATAACAATAAGTTTGAGGGTAAGGAAAGTAACTACGACAAGCTGATACTGAAAATGTTGCCCGAAAAATTTGTTGCTGATAAAATGAACTTGTATGGCAGGCTGCTGCACATAAGCCATTTTGTATCGACACTAACCGACGGTAAGGCACTACTGCTCTACAATACCATAACAGGAGTAAAATAGATAGTTGGATTAGTTAGATATTCAAACTATCTAACTAATCCAACTATCTAAGTAATCGAATCTTCCAAATTTCCAATAATCTAAAAACTATAGGTTACTCCCACACCCAGCATTTGCTTTAGCTGTAGTTTAGGTCCTACTTTTACAGGCTCGCCATTTACTTCTTCGGTGGCTTTTATATCATCGTCATAAATAATATGTGCGCCAATATTGGCTTTTACATATTCGTTTACCGTCATATCCAACGACCACTGCCAGTCAATATCAATATTGCCAAAGTTATTAATGTAGTCAGTATAAAAACTAATACGATGGTCTAAGTTGATGTTTTTAAATACTTTACGCTTTATACTGTTAGTTACCAATATACCCAGCTCAGTACGCGATTTTTTACCCTCTGTAATCAGGTTCCCTTCCTCATCATATACAGCAGGATCTACCCCAAAAGCACCTTGGTTGGCAAGTGTTTGGTTTAATACCAGTGTTGTTTTATTGGTAAGGGGCGAAAAATAAGCATTTAGCCCTATGTCTTTACGGATGTACTCGCTACCCACCCCAAGAAAAATATAAGCAGGAGCAAAAGGCGCTGAAATTTCATCGGTGGTGTTAGGGTAGGCATAACCGTTGGCAAACTGCGTGTTAAAGTTAAACTTGGCACTATAATACCAATTCGATATAGTATCTTTTCGATAACCGAAAGTAGAAGTAAACTGTACTTGGTCGTCCGTTTTTCTTACCTCCTGTCCTTCCTGGCTGTTAAACCCGTATCGCAACAGCAATTCGTTATCCCAGTTAAGATTACCTTTGTGATAATTACGGGCAAATTCAGCCTTACTTAATATAGTAACCGAATTATTACCCCCCACACTCCAGTTTACAAATGCAATTTCCGATATATCAAGCCCTACTACGTTCTTCCTTTCCCAATACGTAATAGAGTCGGGCAGGGTAGTAACAATAACTTGCGACTGTATATTTTGTATAAATGCAAATAGCAGTAACACTGCAAAGCAGGCTTTAAATTTCATTCAATGTGTGATTTGTAATAGATGCGGTGCAAAAATCGTTAATTTCAGTAAGTTGAAAAAATTTCTTTTAAGCTTTTAACGTCAATGCCACAGTATTGTTGTAGTTGCGATGTAGTGCCGTGCTGTATAAAAACATCAGGAATCCCCAAAATCCTCACACTTCCTTTATATTCAGTACTTAATGCAAAGGCTGCAACAGCACTCCCGAATCCTCCGGTAATACAACCGTTCTCAACAGTAATAACAGTTTCGTGGGTATTGAATATATCTTGCAACGCTTTTTCATCCAAAGGTTTTATAAACCCAAAATGATAGTGCGAAAATTGTCCTGAATCATCTGTTTCGGCAAGTGCTTTGCTCACATTATTGCCTATCGTTCCGGTAGTAAGTACTGCCGCCCGTGAACCTTTTTTCAGTTGAACAGCTTTACCTGTTTCAATTTTTTCAAAAGGCAGTTGCCAGTTAGTACTCTCGCTCCTGCCACGCGGGTAACGAATGGCTATCGGGTGGGGTAGCCCCAGTTGTGCGGTATAGAGTATATTGCGTAGTTCCCGCTCGTTTAGCGGAGCAAAAACAATCATATTAGGAATGCAGTTCAGGTAGGCAATATCAAAAACCCCGTGGTGTGTTGCGCCGTCTTCGCCTACCAGTCCGGCACGGTCAAGGCAAAAAATAACAGGCAGGTTTTGCAAAGCTACATCATGTATAACCTGGTCATAAGCGCGTTGCAAAAACGTAGAATAGATATTACAAAATACCGTCATGCCCTGTGTAGCCATACCCGCAGCAAGGGTAACGGCGTGTTGTTCGGCAATGCCTACATCAAAAGCCCTTTCGGGGAAAGCCTCCATCATAAACTTCATCGAGCTGCCAGATGGCATGGCGGGGGTTATGCCTATGATTTTCTCGTTTTGCTGTGCCAACTCAACCAAAGTAAGCCCGAAAACATCCTGATATTTAGGAGGCAGGTTTTCGTCCGATTTCGGTAATATCTCGCCCGTTGCTTTGTCAAATTTACCCGGTGCATGGTATTTTACCTGGTCTTCTTCCGCCTGTTTCAGTCCTTTGCCCTTTGTGGTAATAATATGCAGGAATTTAGGGCCTTTTATGGCTTTAAGTCGTTCCAGTTCTTTTATAAGTGCATTAATGTCATGCCCGTCAACAGGACCGGTATAGTCAAAATTAAGCGACTTAATCATGTTGTTTTGTCTTGGGTTGCGCCCTTCTTTCACTTCGGTAAGATAGTTCTTAAGCGCACCCACACTCGGGTCTATACCTATGGCATTGTCATTGAGTATAACCAATAAATTTGCATCCGTAACGCCGGCATGGTTCAATCCTTCAAATGCCATACCCGATGCAATACTGGCATCGCCAATCACCGCAATGTGGTTTCTTTCGGTATCACCTTGCAACTTAGAGGCTATTGCCATGCCCAAAGCTGCCGAAATTGAGGTGGAAGAATGCCCTGTGCCAAAAGTGTCAAACACACTTTCGCTGCGCTTCGGGAAACCGCTTATACCGCCCCATTGCCGATTGGTATCAAATTTATCTTTACGACCTGTAAGTATCTTGTGCCCGTATGCCTGATGTCCCACATCCCAAACCAGTAAATCACTTGGAGTGTTAAAAATATAGTGTAAGGCAATGGTAAGTTCTACTACGCCCAGGCTCGCACCCAAATGCCCTTCTTTAACCGAAACAATATCAATAATAAAATCGCGCAGTTCAACAGCCAGTTGCGGTAACTGTTCGGGGCTTAGTTTGCGTAAGTCTTCGGGGGAGTTTATCTGTGCTAAAAGTGTACTTGTCATTGGGTTGTTTTCAAAAAACAAATTTACAATATTAATTAAGGATTATTGTTGTATATTCCGATGGTCTAAAATGTATTCATACTTACTTTAAGTTGATATGAAAAAAATAATAGTATTACTACTCCTTCTTTTTGTAGTTTTTTCCTGTGGTTTTTCCGAAGAGAAAAAAGAAAAGCATCAACAAAATATCATATCGCAAGAGGGTAATGAATATATGCCTTTAATTTCAGATACATTAAAAGTTAGAGAAGAAAAATTGCCTCTGCCGATTGATACAGCTTCTTTAGGAAATTTTTGGAGCAATTTTAAGAAAAACCTGAAAGATAATAATAAAAATGAGGTGATTGAAGTTTTCAATTTTCCTATAAGAGCGATACACCCGGTTATATTTAAGTATGCTCATGATTGCGATACCCTTGCCTACATTCAAAATGAAGAAAAATACATAGACTTTGATATAACTCAGGATAATATCTTGCAATATTATGATTTTGTATTTACCAAAGAGCTGAAACAGGTTGTAGCTCAAACCTCTTTAGATGATTTGCTTACTAAGGGATATGGCAATACAGTAGCTCCGAGTGTAAGTTATACATTCTTCCCAAAAGAATATGATATAAAAGTTAACTGCCCTAATGACCATAACTTACAGTTTTATATTTCATATAAAGAGGATAATTGGAGCATTAGTGTAGGCGGGCTGTAAAATACAATATTTACATTTGAGTTATTTATTGCAGAGGTGTTATAATAGTATCACCCTGAATGTGGCTGTCTTCTTTTTTAGGTGAAAAGTCAAGGGCAACTTTACCCATTGTATTTTGAGGTAACTGTTTTATTTTTTGAGTTTTAATACTATCAGGTTCAAAAACTACTTCACCTGTTAAGGGAGCAGGAGTGCAGGGTTCTACAGCTACTGCTCCTGTAAGGTGTATTTGTGGGCGTGGAGTTAAAACAACTTTTCCCTCAACTCCGACGTCAGATACGCTATCAATATCCTCAACAGTTGATGTCGTTTCTTCTTCCTCAATAACCACATTTTCAATTTTTTGTTTGTTTCCAGCTTCATCAGCACAACTCAACAAGGTAGTACCCATAGTGAAAAGTAATGCCAGCAGGAATATTTTATGGAACTGTGTTTGCGAATATAAAACCTGTGCCGGAATAGTTATGGTAATGCGCTGTAACTGCGAGGTGCGGAAGTGCCCGCAAACACTTTTCCCTTTTTGGACAATGAGGTAACTTTTTATTTCAACATCCGTCATTTCAGAAAAATCAATCACAGTTTTACTGCAATTAGCACAAAACCTGCCTTTATCGTCAGGCGTCATGGTGTTCCAATCCTCATGGCAAGGCTTGGGAACCGAAATTTTATAAGTATTCATAATGTAGCGGATTGGGTTACATTAGTATAACGTTTAATTTATTGATATTCGTATTTTTGTCTCGATGGAAAACATTTTTACCGACGAATATTTTATGAAGAAAGCCTTACAGGAGGCACAAACCGCTTTTGAAAAAGATGAAATTCCTGTAGGCGCTGTTATAGTAATCAATGATAAGGTTATAGCCCGCACGCACAACCTTACAGAACTTTTACATGACGTGACCGCCCATGCCGAAATGCAGGCAATCACTTCGGCAGCAAACTTTTTGGGCGGTAAATACCTCATGGGCTGTACGCTGTATGTAACCCTCGAGCCTTGCCAGATGTGCGCAGGGGCGTTATACTGGAGTCAGATTTCTAAAATTGTTTTTGGCGCTTCGGACGAACATCGCGGGTACAGGGCTATGGGCACAAAACTGCACCCAAAAACCCAAGTAGTACACGGCATACTGGCAGAAGAATGCGGTATGCTGGTAAAAGAGTTTTTCAGCAAAAAGAGGGGGTAATTAAAAATGTATGCTGATTATCTGCATTAAAAAATTAATCATAAATTTAGTACAATATTTTCATGCTGCTTTTGTTATCTTGTTAAGCGTAAAACAATAGTTGCCAACTTATTAAACCTTCCGATTATGAAAAGCCTTAAACTGCTGCTGTGCTTTGCAGTATCACTGCTCGTTATATCCTGTTCTGATAAATCAGGAGAAGACTTTGACTCCGACCCGTCATTATATACTGAATATATTACCAGCTATACTTCGGGGTTAATTTCTACAAAAGCAGATATTCAGGTAGGGCTTACTTTTGCTAACGACGATTGGCACGCAGATAAAGAGTTGGATGACGACTATTTCAGCATTTCCCCAAGTGTTGACGGTAAAGTACTTTTGGTGGGGAGTAACACCATAGCTTTTCGCCCTGACGAAAGGCTGGAAGAGAACACAGAATATCGCATAACACTGCACCTCTCTAAAATAACCGATGTGCCTAAAGAACTGAAAGACTTTAACTTTAGGGTAAAAACACTGGAGCAGGATTTTATGGTTACTACGCTCGACCTGCAATCGTACAGTAAAGACTTCCAGTACCTGAACGGTGTGCTGAAAACCAGTGATTTTATGGATGCCCTAACGGCAAAAAAACTGGTAAGGGCAGAGCAGGAAGGCAGGCAGCTACCCATTAGGTTTGATATGAAAAAGGGCGAGGCAACAGAGTTCTTTTTTGTAATAGACAGTATAGAACGCAAAATAGACGACAGCAAAATAAAAATACACTGGAACGGCGAAGCCATTGGCATAGAAAAAGCAGGCGTAGAAGAGTTTGAAATTCCCGGTAAAAACAACTTTAAGGTAATCAGTATGGATATCGGTCCCGATGATAACCAGTCGTTATTCATTAATTTTTCCGATCCTTTACGCAAAGAGCAAAATTTTGACGGACTTGTAGCGGTCGAGGGAGCCAATAACCTCAAGTATGCCGTAGATGGTAACCTGCTGAAAGTGTTTTTTGAAGAACCGCTTACAGGAACACGTTTGGTTGAAGTATTTCAGGGAATAGAAGGCATTGACGGTTTTAAAACAAAGGCGACACACTCTGCCAAGATACTTTTTGAGCAAATGAAGCCCGAAGTGCAGTTCCTGAAAAGCGGAACAATATTACCAACATCCAGCAACCTGAAAATCAATTTTCAGGCAGTTAACCTAAAAGCAGTCGATGTAAAAGTATATCGCATCTATCAAAATAACGTATTACAATTTTTACAGGATAATGACATAAACGGAGCATACAACCTGCGAAAAGTAGCCCTGCCCATAGCCAAAAAGAAAATTATACTGAACAATGATAAAATGGCCAATTACAGCCGTTGGAATCCGTATGCGCTCGATCTGTCCTCACTAATAACCCCCGAACCGGGAGCCATATACCGGGTAGAACTATCCATAAGGAAATCGTACTCGTTATACCGTTGCGGGTCAGGAAGCGATGAAGATGAAACCGAAGAGGAAGAAGATGAGAATGAAGACTCCGAGTTTTATTCAAACTTTGATAACGAATACTATGATTATTACGACTATGACTACAATTACAACTGGAGCGAACGTGAAGACCCTTGTAGCAAGTCCTATTTTTATAATAAAAAAATAGCCACCAATGTACTGGCGAGCGACTTAGGCGTTATTGCCAAAGGAGGAGAAAACAACAATTACTTCTTTGCGGTAAGCAGCATTACCACCGCGCAGCCTGTGAGTGGAGCAAAAATAGAAGTCTATAACTTTCAGCAACAAAAAATAGCTTCGGCAGATACCGATAGCGAGGGTACGGCGACCCTGTCTTTAGACAAAAGAGCCTTTTTTGCCATTGTTAAAAAAGATAATAATACCACTTACGTGAAAATGGCAGACGGTAACTCGCTCTCGGTAAGTAATTATGATGTAGATGGTACACGCCTGCAAAAAGGGCTCAAAGGCTATGTATATGGCGAGCGGGGTGTATGGCGTCCGGGCGATACGCTTTTTATCGGTTTTATACTGAATGACAAAGCAGCCAAGCTACCGCCTTCGCATCCTATAAAATTAAAACTAAGCGATCCTAACGGTAAGCTGGTACATCAGGCAGTACAAACCTATGATGAAAACAATCACTATAAATTTATAGTCCCCACCGAAGCCAATGCCCCAACGGGTAACTGGGAAGCCGTAGTATCGGTAGGAGGAGCGAAGTTCTATAAGCGTATAAAGATAGAAACCATAAAGCCCAACAGGCTAAAAATAAAAAACGGCTTTGACGGTAAAGTGCTTTCGGCTCACGAATCCAACACCGCAACTCTTCGGGTAAATTGGCTGCACGGCGCAGTGGCAAAAGACCTGAAAGTAGAAATGCAGGCAAAGTTCATGAAAGATGCAACCTCTTTTAAAGGCTACTCTAACTATGTTTTTGACGACCCTGCACAAACATTCAGCACCGAAGAAGTAAACATCTATTCCGGTAAAGTAGATGCCAACGGTAAAGCAACCGTAACGCTGAAACCATCGTTACAATCCAGCGCACCCGGTATGCTAAAGGCAGCTATTATTACCAAAGCCTACGAAAAAGGAGGCGACTTTAGTACCGATGTTATTACGGCATCCTACTCGCCCTATAAAAGCTATGTGGGCGTAAAAATGCCTGAACCGAACAAATATGGTATAATTGAAACAGGAAAAAACAACCGTTTTGATATTGTTGCACTTACCGAAAACGGCAAATCAAAACCCTACCGAAAAGTAGATGTAAGGGTATATAAAGTAACATGGCGCTGGTGGTGGGATGCCACCCATAACGATGTGTCATCATACAATTCGGCACTATCTAATACACCCTATTATTCTAAAACCGTAACTACTGATGCTAAAGGTAAAGCATCGTTTACACTAAATGTACCCGAAAACGACTGGGGGCGTTATTTAGTGCGCGTAACCGATGTAGAAAGCGGGCACTCGGCAGGAGAAACCATATATATGGACTGGTCATACTGGTCAGGACGTACAAAAAGTGGGGGCGGAGAAGAAGCTGCCATGCTGGTATTTGCTACCGATAAAGAAAAATATTCGGTTGGTGAAAAAGCAGTGGTGTCATTCCCATCCGGCGAAGGAGGGCGCGCGTTGGTGTCTGTGGAAAATGGGTCGGAAGTAGTGGCAACCTATTGGGCAAATACCGCCAAAGGAGAAACAAAGGTAGAAGTACCCATAACCGCAAAAATGGCTCCGAATGTGTATGTAAATGTTACGCTGTTACAACCTCACGCCACTACTAAAAACGATGCGCCCATACGCATGTATGGTATTGTACCCATAGAGGTAGTCGATAAAAACACGATTCTCGAACCGCAAATAAACATGCCTTCGGTATTAAAACCGGAGCAGAAAGCCACGATAAAAGTAAGTGAGAAATCAGGTAAGGCAATGACTTATACCGTAGCCATTGTAGATGATGGCTTGCTCGACCTTACCCGATATAAAACCCCCAATGCATGGGATGCATTTTATGCCAAAGAAGCACTCGGTATAAAAACATGGGATATATACGATGATGTAATAGGGGCGTATGGCGGCAAAGTAAACCAAGTATTCAGCATAGGTGGTGACGAAGACCTTGGCGGCGGTAAAGCTAAAAAAGCAAACCGCTTTAAGCCTGTGGTTATCTACCTGGGTCCTTATACCCTTAAAAAAGGCGAAACCCGCAGCCATAGTATAACCCTGCCAAAATACATAGGTTCAGTACGTACTATGGTAGTGGCAGCCAATGAAGATAATAGTGCCTATGGCAGTGCCGAGAAAACAACGCCGGTACGCAGCCCCTTAATGCTGTTGGCATCGCTTCCGCGAAAAATTACGCCGGGCGAAAAAGTGACGCTTCCCGTTACGCTTTTCGCGATGGAAGACAAAATTAAAAACGTAACGCTACAGGTAAAAACTAATAATGGCTTAAAAGTAGTGGGCAGTGCCTTACAAACCATATCATTTGATCGCCCGGATGAGAAGATAGCTTATTTTGACCTCGAAGTAGGTAATGTAACAGGTATTGGCAAAGTAACCGTTACGACACAGTCAGGTAGCGAAAAAGCAAGCTATGAGGTAGAGTTGGATATAACCAACCCGAACCCCGTTACCCAAAACTTTAAAGAAATGGTATTAGAACCCGGAGCTTCCGGCACAATTAGTTGGGAAGCCTTTGGCGTACCGGGCAGTAACAAAGCAAGGCTGGAGGTATCGTCATTCCCCTCTATCGACTTTAACCGCAGGCTGGATTACCTTATACAATATCCCCACGGCTGCCTGGAACAAACCACTTCCAGCGCGTTCCCGCAGTTGTATTTAAACGATATAGCTGATATTGATGATAAAAGGAAAAAAGACATACAGCGCAATGTGTCGGCAGCGATACAAAAACTGGCAAGTTACCAAATAGGGAACGGCGGTTTTGCCTACTGGTCAGGAAATACACATCCTGACGATTGGGGTTCCAGTTATGTGGGGCATTTCTTTATCGAAGCAGAGAAAAAAGGCTATAAACTGCCGTTAAATGCTAAAAAACAATGGCTGGACTATCAGAAGAAAGCAGCACGACACTGGCGTTACGATAGTTATTACCATAACGATTTTGCGCAGGCATACCGCCTTTATACATTGGCACTGGCAGGCTCGCCCGATTTATCTTCAATGAACAGGCTTCGCGAAACACAAGGTATCTCTAACGACTCCAAATTACGACTGGCAGCAGCTTATGCCCTTGCAGGGCAAAAAAGTGCAGGCTTGGCATTGCTCAACCAAAGCAGTCTTGATATAAATACACAAGGGCACCGTTATTACTATTACGGTTCACCCGAACGTAACAGAGCTATGGCTTTGGAAACCCTTATTCTGCTTGGGCAAAAAGAGAGAGCTTTCCGCATTGCCAATCAGCTTGCAGAGAAAATGTCGTCGCGCGAATGGATGAGTACCCAAACAACAGCGTACTGCCTGTATTCAATGTCGAAATTTGCAAAATCAAACGGATCGAAAGGACTCGATGTAGCCTACACAGCCAAAGGTAAAACACAGGTAATAAAAACCGACAAAACGTTTGCCGACAGGGTATTGCAGGTGTCCAATGATAATACCGTTGCCATACGCAATAACAAGCAGGGCACACTGTATATAAAAGTAGTATATAGCGGCATACTGCCTGTGGGGCAGGAGCAGGAAGAAAACCGGGGGCTGAGTACTGCCATCGTTTTTAAAGACAGGGGAGGCAGTGTTATCAACCCGTCACAGTTGGCACAGGGAACGGAGTTTGTTGCTGAGGTAACCGTACTAAACCAAAAAGGCGAATATGTAGAGAATATCGCGCTTACGCAGATAATCCCTTCAGGATGGGAAATTGTAAATACCCGCTTTACCGATTTTGGTGCTTTTGCCGAGAATAATGCCGATTATATCGACATCAGGGACGACAGAGCCAATTTCTACTTCCCATTAAAAGCTAACGAAAGCAAAAAATTCAGAATACTGCTTAATGCCAGTTATATGGGCAGTTATTACCTGCCGGGCGTACAGTGTGAGGCAATGTATGATAATGACTTCCTTTCGCGTACCAAAGGACAGTGGGTAAAAGTGGTTAAGGAGTAAATTACAAGGGCTGTTTCGAAAGTGTCATTCTGAACGCAATGTAATGGAGTGAAGAATCTTTATCATCTGGTAAATAACAGATTCTTCCTTCGTCAGAATGACAAAAGTGTTTATTCAATCAATTTTGAAACAGCTTCTATAAACTTTTAATCTTCAATATGAAGATACTACGCTGGATAAAAAAGAACAAGATAAAATCGGTTATCATACTTGCATTGCTGGTGTGGTATTATTGCTGTCTGCCCAAACAGCTTTTTAATAATCCGTATGCAACGGTTATAGAAAGCCGTGAGGGCGAACTGTTGGGTGCACGTATTGCCAAAGACGGGCAATGGCGTTTTCCTGCGCAGGACAGTGTGCCTTATAAATTCAGGAAGTGTATTGTTTATTTTGAAGACCGGCATTTTTATAAACATCCCGGTTTTAATCCCGTTTCTATTATAAATGCCATACGGCAAAATTATAAAGCAGGTAAGGTAGTGCGGGGCGGTAGTACGCTTACGCAGCAGGTAATACGCCTTTCCCGCGAAGGGAAAAAACGCAGTTACTTCGAAAAACTGATAGAACTGATACTCGCTACCCGTTTGGAATTTCGCGAAACTAAAGATGATATATTAGGGCTGTATGCTGCCCATGCACCCTATGGCGGTAATGTGGTAGGGCTGGAAATGGCTTCGTGGCGGTACTTTGGCGTACAACCCCATCAACTTTCGTGGGCAGAGTCAGCTACACTGGCGGTATTGCCTAATGCTCCTGCATTGATATATCCGGGTAGGAATCAGGATGATTTACGCGATAAGCGCAACAGGCTGCTCAAAAAATTATATACCGAAAAAGTAATTGATAAAACCACTTACGAATTATCATTAGAGGAAGAACTACCCCAAAAACCGTTCGACTTGCCCGAAACTGCACCGCATCTATTACAAAACATTGCAAAATCGCAGGAGGGACATCGTATAACAACTACCGTAAACAGTGTGTTACAACAGCGCGTAAACCAAATAGCAAAACAGTACTATAACGAATACAGGCAAACCGAAATATACAACCTTGCCATACTGGTGGTAGATGTACAAACCCATGATGTTATTGCCTATGTGGGCAATGCACCTACGGATAAATTCCACCAAAAAGATGTAGATATTATACCCGCTCCGCGCAGTACGGGCAGCATACTAAAACCCTTGCTGTTTGCCAGTATGCTTGATGCGGGCGAATTGTTGCCCAATACCCTGATAGCCGATGTGCCTACGCAAATATCGGGCTATACCCCTAAGAATTATAACATGAGCTACGACGGTGCTGTGCCGGCACAAAAGGCGTTATCGCGTTCGCTGAACATACCGTCAGTACTCATGTTACAGGATTTTGGCGTATATCGTTTTTACGAACAGTTACAGCATTTTAAACTACGCGATGTTAACCGGCACCCGAACCATTACGGATTATCGCTCATTTTGGGTGGTGCCGAGTCCAACCTGTGGGATTTATGCCGAACCTATGCAGGACTTACGGGTACGCTGAACCATTTTACTACGCATGATGCAAAATACCGTAAAAATGAATTTGCGGAACTGAACTGGGATAATAAAGTGAAGCGAAACTTTGGTAAGGAAACCTTTAATAAACCCCAGCTTTGCGCAGGGGCTATATGGCTTACTTATAACGCTATGAAAGAAGTAAACCGCCCCGAAGGCGATGAGGCATGGCGTTTTTATGACTCCTCGCTTGAAATTGCATGGAAAACAGGCACGAGCTTTGGCGGTCGCGATGCCTGGGCTATCGGTACAAGTCCGCGCTATGTGGTAGGGGTGTGGGTAGGCAATGCCTCAGGAGAGGGCAGACCGTCGCTTACGGGTGTTGGGAGTGCTGCTCCTGTGCTGTTTGATGTATTTAACCTGCTGCCCCGTCAGCCTTGGTTTAAAGCACCGCTTAACGATTTGGAAGAAGCCGATATTTGTAAGCAAAGCGGCCACCTTGCAGGGGAGCATTGCCCCACAGTAAAGCAATGGATACCCGTTAGCGGGAAAAATACGGAGGTATGTCCCTATCATACAGTGGTTAACCTTGATGCTACGGAGCAGTATCGTGTAAACAGCAGTTGCGAGAGCGTAAACAGTATGGTAACGAAATCGTGGTTTGTACTGCCTCCTGTTATGGAGTGGTATTACAAAAAGCAACATATTGATTATGTCACCTTACCGCCTTTTCGCAGTGATTGTACCGGAACTATGAGTAACACCATGGGCTTTATTTACCCGAAAGACAACGGTAAAATATACTTAACTAAAGATTTTAGCGGTAAGCTGCAACCTTTTGTGCTAAAAGCAGCACATACTAACCCTGATGCAAGAGTGTTTTGGTATTTGAATGACAAGTATTTGGGTATGACACAAACGTTTCATGAAATGCCTGTAGAAGCCAAAACGGGACAATATTATATTACCATTACCGATGAGGGTGGTAACGAACTTAACAGGCACATAGAAATTGTATCGCAGTAGTTTATTCGGTTACAACAGTTTCTTTTTTAGCAAAAGCCCTTTTGTTGAAAGCGATTAATATCCCTACCCCTATGGATATAGCAGCATCGGCTACATTGAATATGGCATTAAAGAATGAAAATTCCTGACCGCCCCAAAAAGGTAGCCAAGAGGGTAATGTACCGCGCCATATCGGGAAATAAAACATATCGACTACTTTGCCGTATAAAAGTTTTCCGTAGGGTTCGTCAGCAAATAATGTAGCTACTTGCCCATGACTGTGATCGAAAATAACCCCATAAAAAACAGAGTCGATAATATTACCGAAAGCCCCTGCCAGTATCAGTGCGATGGGAACAATAAGATAGGCAGAGTATTTTTTCTTTACCGAATCATGCAGCCACCAGCCTATGCCTGCTACGGCAGCTATCCTGAAAAGGGTAAGAAAAAGCTTGCCATACATACCGGGAATTTCCGCGCCCCAAGCCATACCCTCATTTTCTATAAAATGTATCCTGAACCAGTCTTGCTCTAAAACAGTAAAAGACTCGTCAAGTTTCATAGTAGTCTTTACTATTATTTTAGATATCTGGTCTATCAATAATACAATTACAGCAATTAAGTAGGCTTTCTTTAACGACATTATAAAAATTTTACCCGCAAAAATAAGTGAAATTATTAAATAATGTCTCTCTGTTTGTGGCTAATCCGCAATTATTGTATGGGTTGTAATGAAAAAGCCGCTTATAAAGCGGCTTTTTTTATTTATTATCGTTGCATGTTCTTGGCTTCGATGCTCATAGTAGCATGTGGCACAAGTTTCAGCCTGTCTTTATTAATAAGTTTTCCGGTAACCTTGCATACCCCGTAGGTTTTGTTTTCGATACGGATAAGTGCATTTTTAAGGTCGCGGATAAATTTTTCCTGACGGATGGCAAGTTGTGAATTTGCTTCTTTACTCATCGTTTCGCTGCCTTCTTCAAAAGCCTTAAATGTTGGCGATGTATCATCAGTACCATTATTAAGGTCGTTCATATATGCGCTGCGGATAAGATCCAAATCAGCTTTAGCTTTTTCTATTTTTTTTGTAATCAATTCTTTGAACTCTGCTAAGTCAGCATCAGAGTATCGTATTTGCTCATCTACCATATTCCAATTTATTTTGAAATTAATACTAAGGTTTTTATATCATCAAATTCTATTTCTGTTCCGTTTGCAATTTCATTTTTAAATATAAGCTCTTCCGTAAGCGTTTCCGATTTTATGTAGTCCTCATTTGCAGTTACCGCACTTTCCAGTGTTTCGTCTGACTGAAGGAATACTTTTATTTTATCGGTTACTTCAAACCCTGAATCTTTTCTCAGGTTCTGTATCCTGTTTACCAGCTCGCGGGCTATACCTTCCTTCCTCAATTCTTCGGTTATGGTAATATCCAGTGCTACCGTTATTCCGTTGGCATTGGCTACCAGTAAACCTTCTATATCCTGCGAAGAAATCTCTACATCTTCAGATGTTAAAGTAATACTTTTTCCTGAAATTTCAATGGTTACGCTTCCCGTTTTGTCTATCATGGCAATCTGTTCCTGCGAGAAATTTTGTATCTCTTTGGAAACCAACCCCATATCTTTCCCGAAACGGGGTCCTAATGCTTTAAAATTAGGCTTAATCTGTTTTACCAAAACGCCCGAAGCGTCATCCAGCAATTCTATTTCTTTTACGTTTACCTCTGCTTTTATCAGTTCTGAAACGGCTTCAATTTCGGCTTTCTGCTTTGCGTCAAGTACCGGAATCATTACCTTTTGCAGTGGTTGGCGCACTTTTATCATTTCCTTTTTGCGCAGTGACAATACTAATGATGATATAGTTTGTGCTTTCTCCATTCTGCTTTCCAGCGATTTATCAACAAAGTTATCATCATGCTGCGGAAATTCCGCCAAATGTACGCTCTCAAAACTTTCTGACTGTGAAGCCTGTGTTAAATCTTTATAAAGCCTGTCCATAAAAAACGGGGCTATGGGGGCTCCCAGTTTTGCCACCGCTACAAGGCAGGTATATAGTGTTTGGTAGGCTGCAATTTTATCTTCGGCATATTCGCCTTTCCAAAAACGACGACGGCATAGCCTTACATACCAGTTGCTCAGGTTTTCCTGTACAAAGTCGGATATTGCCCTTGCTGCTTTGGTTGGCTCATAGTCGGCATAATAGCTATCTACATTTTTTATAAGCGTGTTCAGCTCGCTCAATATCCATCGGTCTATCTCCGGCCTGTCAGTAAGCGGAATTTCCGGTTCACTGTAAGTAAATTCGTCAATATTAGCATATAACGCAAAGAATGAGTAGGTATTATACAGCGTTCCGAAGAATTTTCTTCTCACTTCGGCTACACCTTCTATGTCAAACTTCAGGTTATCCCATGGGTTGGCATTGGCTATCATGTACCAGCGGGTAGCATCGGGGCCGTATTCGGCAAGCGTGGTAAACGGATCTACGGCGTTGCCCAGCCTTTTACTCATCTTTTGTCCGTTCTTGTCCAGTACAAGCCCGTTACTCACTACGTTTTTATAGGCTACTTCGCCAAATACCAATGTGCCTATGGCGTGCAGTGTGTAGAACCAACCACGGGTTTGGTCAACCCCTTCGGCGATAAAGTCCGCAGGGAAAGCGGTATGGTTGTCTATCAGTTCCTTATTTTCAAAAGGGTAGTGCCATTGTGCGTATGGCATTGCGCCACTGTCAAACCACACGTCTATCAGGTCGGCTTCGCGCTTCATGGGTTTACCGTTTGGCGATACCAAAGTAATAGCATCTACTACATTTTTGTGCAGGTCAACAAGGTTGTAATTTTCCTCGCTCATATTGCCTGCTTCAAATCCTTTAAACGGATTTTCGGTCATTATACCTGCAGCTATGGCTTTTTCTATCTCGTTGCATAGCTCTTCTACCGAGCCTATCATCATTTCTTCGGTTTTGTCTTCCGTACGCCATATGGGTAACGGAATACCCCAGTAGCGCGAGCGCGATAAGTTCCAGTCGTTGGCATTTTTCAGCCAGTTGCCAAAACGTCCTTCTCCTGTTGCTTTTGGCTTCCAGTTGATAGTTTCGTTAAGGTCGAACATTTTATCTTTAACATCGGTTATTTTAATAAACCAACTGTCAAGCGGATAATATAATAGCGGTTCATCCGTACGCCACGAGTGTGGGTAACTGTGCACGTATTTTTCTACTTTAAAGGCTTTGTTTTCCTCTTTCAGTCGGATGGCTATCTCAACATCCACCGATTTTTCAGGAGCTTCGTCTTTATCGTAATATTCGTTCTTTACATATTTACCGCTAAGGTCGCCCATTCCTTCAATGAAACGTCCTTGCATATCTACCAACGGAACAGGTGTTCCGTTAGCATCCAGTACCAGCATTGGCGGTACTTCGGGTTGTGCTTCTTTGGCTACTTTGGCATCATCCGCACCAAAGGTAGGCGCGGTATGTACTATACCGGTACCATCTTCGGTAGTAACAAAGTCGCCTGATATTATGCGGAAAGCATTTTCTGGATTTTGATACGGTAGTTTATAGGGTAATAACTGCTCATAGCGGATGCCTACTAAATCGGCTCCCTTAGCTTCGGCTAATATTTTAAACGGGATATTTTTATTTGTATGATTAACTTTTTTCTCAATTAGTAAATCAAGTTCTTTTTCATAAAGAAAGTTTAATTGGTTATTTAAAACCTCTTTCAAATTACCTACCCTTTTGTTTGCGCCAACGATGTTAATAATTAAATCATATTGATCATGGTCTATGTTTTTACCAAGTATCAATTCGATTCTTCTTTTTCTACCTTCATAATTGAGTATATCCTCATTGTCAAAATTACTATTACAATTTTCAGTGTAATAATGATCTATATCATCAGAAGTAATTTTATCTGCAACTTTAAAATATCCTTTTCCAAATTGTTTACCAACAAGGTTTTTAGCCAATACTACATTGATAGGTTCAAAAGTATATTGGTTAAAGGTTTTTACTAATACATAATCTATTTTTGGTCCTACGGTAAGGGCAGTATTACTTGGCAGCGTCCAAGGGGTGGTTGTCCATGCCATAAGAGCCCCTTCCAACTCCCCCGAAGGGGGAGAGTAGTTGAATGCTTTTGACAGCGTATTCTCTCCTGTGTTCAGGGCTCTAAACTGAGCTACTATGGTAGTGTCGGTTACATCGCGGTAAGCGCCGGGCTGGTTTACCTCGTGTGAGCTTAACCCTGTACCCGCTTTTGGCGAATAGGGTTGTATGGTGTAGCCTTTATAAATAAGTCCTTTGTCGTATATCTGTTTTAGCAACCACCATACCGTTTCCATGTATTTGGGTTTGTAGGTAATATACGGGTCTTCCATATCTACCCAATAGCCCATTTTTTCGGTAAGGTCGTTCCACACGTCAGTATAGCGCATTACAGTGCGTTTACACGCTTCGTTATATTCTTCTACTGATATTTTTGTACCGATGTCCTCCTTGGTAATGCCGAGTTCTTTTTCCGTACCCAGTTCTACAGGCAGTCCGTGGGTATCCCATCCTGCTTTACGCTTTACCTGAAAGCCTTTTTGGGTTTGGTAACGGCAAAAAATATCTTTAATGGCACGTGCCATAACGTGGTGTATTCCCGGTAGTCCGTTGGCACTTGGCGGTCCTTCGTAAAATACATATTGTGGTTTACCCTCGCGAGTAGTTACACTTTTTTCAAAAACGTTTTCTTTCTTCCAGAATTCCAGTACTTCGCCTGCTACGTTTGGCAGGTCAAGTCCTTTATATTCAGTAAACTTCTTACTCATTTTAGTCCTTATAATAATCAATTTGCGAAAGTAAGGATTTTTTTTATGTAATGGTAGTTATTGCTGTATATAGGGCAGATTTAAGGATTTGGTAAGAATAGAGGCAAATTTTTTCAAATGCAAAGCCCATCTAAAAAACTAAACAGGCTTTTTACTATAAGTATAAAAAGTGTTATTATAGCGTTTGGTCGTCTATAGCGGCATCAGGAGCATTTTTCTTTACCGACTCTATCCCATTATCACGTGCTGCAACACTTGCATACATTTGGCTGGTACCAATTATAAGACCATTGGCTGCTCTTAGGTTAAAGAAAGGTTTTCCGTTTGAAGATTCATTACGGTCGAAATTAGAGTCGTCTTGAGAGTTAGTCCTTACCGATTCAATCCCGTTTTGGCAACCTGCTTTAGAGGCATACCCTTGGCTGGTAAGAATTATTTCTCCGTTAGCTGCTTTAAGGTTAAACTGATAGTCATCATTTACTCTTCTCAAAATTTCAAATTTGCCCATAATAGGATGTTTTGTGATTAATAAATGCTAATATAATAATTTATGAGGTATGAGTAGTGTTTTTAATTCTTATTTAATCCTCTTTTCTCTGCTTCTTCTTCAAAGAGTATTCTGCTTTTTCTGGTGGCTCTTCTTCCTTTATTATAACGCGAATTTTCTTCATCAACTATAAGATTATCAATTACAAACTTAATCTCGGCGTCAGTTAATTCTGTAGGGTTTCGAAAAAATAAATCATCATTAAACTGTTTCTCTATAATTATTTCATTTTCCAATTGATTAATGCGTTGTTTGGGTATATCAATAATTATATTATCTATTATTTCATGTAAAGTACTGCTTAAGATTTCTCTATTGAGAATTTTTAGGTAATCTTCTACAATTCTTTTCTCTACAAATATTTTACCTCCTCCTGCCCAATGACGGTCAGTCATATCTTTCTTTACGCCTGATATCCAATATTCTTCACCTGTTTCAATATCAAAATAATTAGCATAAATACCGGTTCCGGCTAACGACTGAAAAGCTTTCCCGTTAAAGTATATTGTTCTGCCCGATTTTGAAAAAGAAACTAAACCTATCCATGCTGAACCATTATCATTAAAACCGGTTTTTAGTTCTATATATTTAATTTGTGGTTTCATTACAACTCCCTTTTTGATATCATGTAAACATAACAATATTAATAATTTTATTAAAACAAAAAAACCGCCCCAACATCAGTCAGGGCGGTTTTTGTTATTCTGTCGCGATAGCATTTCCTTTGCTATCATAAAAGCGGTATTCTAAATACGTGTAAGCGTCACGAGGTATTACTTTTACCCATTTTTTATGTTCAAAAAACCATTTTGAACGTATGGACGGGAAGCCCTTAGTAAGGTATGCGGCAACAAAAGGGTGTGCATTCAGCACTATCTTTTTGTTACTCTTTATAATTCTTTCAAGGTCGGCCGTTATTCTGTCAATCACAAGTATAGGAGCTTCAATTTCCCCATTTTCATTATTGGGGTCTTCCTCTCGTGTTTTGATGTTTACTTCAGGCCGTACGCGCTGTCGGGTAATTTGAACAAGTCCAAATTTACTCGGAGGCAGGATCTTGTGTTTTGCCTTATCGTCGCTCATTTCTTCTCTTAAAAAGTCGTAGAGCTTCTTCCTGTTGTCGGGGTTAGACATATCTATAAAATCAATTACGATAATGCCACCCATATCCCTTAGTCGTAGCTGCCTTGCAATCTCTGCGGCGGCTATAAGGTTTACTTCCAGAGCGGTGCCTTCTTGGTTTAGAGCTTTGTTTGACCGATTACCACTGTTCACGTCAACAACGTGCAGGGCTTCGGTGTGCTCTATAATAAGATAAGCCCCTTTGCTCATAGAAACGGTTTTGCCAAATGAGGTTTTTATTTGCCTTTCAATGTTATATTTTTCAAAAAGAGGCAACTCTCTGCTTTGGTAGAGTTTTACGATATTGGCTTTTTGGGGAGCTATCTCCTGCAGATAGTCCTTAGTTTGGTAAAACAGGTCCTCATCATCTACATATATACCGGTAAAGGTATCGTTAAAAACATCACGCAGTATGGAGGAAGCTTTGTTAACTTCGCCCAGTACTTTGCTGGGATGATGCGCACCGGGAATACGTTTGCACAAAGCAGTCCATTTGTCCAGCAGGTTTTGCAGGTCTTTGTCCAGTTCGGCTACTTTTTTATCCTCGGCTACTGTTCTTACAATAACGCCAAAGCCTTTGGGTTTGATTGATTGCACCAAACGCTTCAGGCGGTCTTTCTCATCTTTAGAATCTATTTTCTGTGAAATCGAAATCCTGTCAGAAAACGGTACGAGTACTACATATCTGCCGGCCAGCGAAAGCTCAGAGCTTATGCGGGGTCCTTTTGTAGATATAGGCTCTTTTACCACCTGAACAAGAATTGACTGATTGGCGTTGAGTACATCGGTAATCACACCATCTTTATCAATCTCTTTTTCGAAAGGAAAATTTTTAAGTGAGAAATCTTTTATTTTACCTGCGCTTACAAGTTTTATGAATTTCATTAGGGAGGGTAGGTTAGGACCTAAATCATGATAATGTAAAAAGGCATCTTTCTCGAAGCCTACGTTTACAAAAGCAGCATTAAGCCCTGCTACAGGTTTTCTGATTTTGGCAATAAAAATATCGCCTACAGAGAACTTGTTTTTATCTTCCTTTTCCTTATGTAATTCTATTAGTTTTCCATCTTTTAATAAGGCAAAATCTACGGCTTCAGAACCAGATTGAATAATTAGTTCTTTGTTCACACTGTACATTTTTATCCGCTATAGGGTTTATTGGTTTCGTGTTTTGAGTTTTGCATTTGCGCAACCCGCAACCCGCAACCCTTAACCGGTATGCAGATGGATTAAACAATTATTTACAGGTAGTTAATACCCGGCGGATGTTTTTTTAAGACTTTTAGAGGAGAGATAAAAGATGACAGAATCGTTATATTACCTAAATTCTATTATCTCATATCTATTATCTTGTTGTCTTTACATCCATTTTCAATGAACTTTGTTTTAAAAAAGAAAAAGTAGTTTAAACTACTTTTTCTTTTTGTGACGGTTAGCTCTCGCTCTTTTTTTTCTTTTGTGAGTAGCTACCTTATGTCTTTTTCTTTTTTTCCCACTTGGCATAGTGTCTAAGGGTTTAGGTTAATAAATGAGTTCTGTTACTTTACTTCAGTATTCGTTTTTACACCGTCAACAAATATTTTTGCAGGTTTAAATGCAGGTATGTTGTGTGCAGGTATTTTAATTGTAGTGTTCTTGGAGATATTTCTTCCTGTTTTTTCAGCACGGGTTTTGATTATAAAACTGCCAAAACCTCTCAAATAAACATTATCACCGGTTTCCAAAGAGTTTTTAACTTCTTCCATAAAAGACTCTACTGTTGCTTGCACATCTCCCTTTTCAAGTCCAAGTTTTTCAGAGATTTTTGCTACGATGTCTGCTTTCGTCATTTTCTTTATTAAATTTATATTTGTATGTATTTTTTTCGAGTGTGCAAATATAGGAATTAAATAAACAATATTTCAACGTTAACGCATTAAAATTTAATAACATAAACTTTTAAATTTGCTAACTCATTCACAACAATGGAATTTTCTAAGCTCTTAATACAATGGTATTTACAAAATAAGCGCGATTTGCCATGGCGCAAAAATGCCCGTCCGTACCCCGTGTGGCTCTCCGAAATAATGCTCCAGCAGACGCGTGTGGCACAGGGAATGCCTTACTTTTTCAAGTTCATGGAAGCCTTTCCTACCATAGTGCATCTTGCCAATGCACCCGAGGAGCAAGTGTTGAAGTTGTGGCAGGGGCTGGGCTATTACTCGCGGGCGCGCAACCTGCACGCTACGGCCAAGTATATTGCTTATGAGCTTGACGGTAAATTTCCTGACAGCTATAAAGAGTTGGTAAAATTAAAAGGTGTGGGCGAATATACTGCTGCGGCAATAGCCTCTATATGTTACGGCGAACCTGTACCTGTGGTAGATGGCAATGTATATAGAGTGCTCTCGCGCTACTTTGGTATCGAAACCGATATATCGTCCTCATCAGCTAAAGCTGAATTCAGGGCGATAGCAGCACAACATTTGCCAAAAGATAAAGCGTCAGAGTTTAATCAGGCAATGATGGAGTTTGGCGCACTGCAATGTGTACCCAAAAGCCCTGATTGTGCCTGCTGCGTGTTTGCTTCCGGCTGTGTTGCCTACAACACGGGTAAAGTAACCTACTTGCCCGTAAAACTAAAGAAAACCAAAGTAACCAACCGTTACTTTAATTACATAGTGGTAAACGATTTGCAGGGTGGTAGTATTATTAACAAACGTTTAGGTAAAGGCATCTGGCATAACCTGTATGAGTTTCCTTTAATAGAAACAGAGACAGCAGTACCCGAAGAAGAAATGAGCATGATAATTAATGATTATAAAGGTTTGGGCTTTGCCCCCCAAAACATAACCCTTTTGCAAGATACCGTTATACACAAGCTGTCGCACCAGCACCTGCACATCCGCTTTTGGGAAGCGACAACAAATACCATTGTAGAAAAGGCAATAGAACGTGACAGTATAAAGCAATATCCGTTCCCTATTGTTGTTCATAATTTTATAGAGAAGCATTGGGATTGATGCTAAATTTTACTATTTTTGAGTAAATACTTAAACTGAAGTTATGAACGGAACGTTGAACAAAGTGATGCTTATAGGGCATTTGGGCGATGATGTAAAGATGCATTATTTTGACGGAGGAAACTGCATAGGGCGTTTTCCGTTGGCTACCAACGAGGTTTATGTGAATAAGCAAACTAACGAAAGGGTAACCTCTACCGAGTGGCATAATATAGTGGTGCGCAATAAAGCTGCCGAAATATGCGAAAAATACCTGAGTAAAGGCGATAAGATATATGTAGAAGGACGCATAAAGTCAAGACAATGGCAGGGCGAAGACGGTGTGGCGCGATATACTACCGAAATACAGGCCACTGAATTTACCTTTCTTACTACCAAAAAAGAATTTGATACCAACAAGCAACAACAAGCAGCCGCGCCACAGGCAAGCCAACCCGCTAAGCCCGCAGATACTGATTATAATGTAAATGTGCCGGAACCGGATGACGATTTGCCATTTTAATTGTTTAACTAAAACCTAAACCCTTGGACCCCGACCCCTCCAGTATAGTATTATATGATTATAACCTTATTATAGGTTGCGCCGGGATTATATTCCTTTTATTTTGTTCTGCATTTATATCCGGTACAGAGGTAGCTGTTTTTTTACTCTCGCCGGAGGATATCAATATGATAAGCAACAAAAACCCTAAAAAAGGGAAAATGTTGGTATCGCTGCTGGAAAAGCCTAAAAAACTGCTTGCCACAATTGTTATAACCAATACCTTTATAAATATTGCCATCATCATACTGTTCTTTCAGTTTGCCGAGAGCCTTTTTTATGGGATACCCTCGCCATACCTTAAGTTTGGAGTAGAAGTTGCGGTTATAACATTTTCAATACTCCTTTTTGGCGAAGTAGTACCTAAAGTATATGCTACCCGAAACAACCGTACTTTTTCATCGCGGGTTGCCTACTTGTTATACATACTCAACAAGTTGTTATCGCCCATAAGCATACCTATGAGGGAGGTTACACTGGCGCTGCATAAAAAATTTAATGTGCAGTCATCAGGTCTGTCCGTAGGTCAACTTTCGCAGGCTTTAGAGCTTACCGATTATGGTGATGCTACTGCCGAAGAACAAAAAATACTGGAGGGTATAGTAACCTTTGGTAATACGGATGTACGGCAGGTAATGAGCCCCCGTATCGATATTTTTGCGTTGGATGTCGAGGAAACTTTTGCAGAGATATTTCCTAAAATAGTGGAAAGCGGTTTTTCGCGCATACCCATTTATCAGGAAAATATCGACAATATAAAAGGAGTTTTGTTTATTAAAGACCTTATACCTTATATTGATACAGAAGATTTTGAATGGCAATCACTCGTGAGGCAAGCCTTTTTTGTGCCTGAAAATAAAAAACTGGATAACCTGCTCAAAGAATTTCAGGGTATGAAAAACCACCTTGCCATAGTGGTAGATGAATATGGCGGTACATCGGGGCTTATATCATTAGAAGATATACTCGAAGAGATAGTAGGAGATATAAGTGATGAGTTTGACGACGAGGATATTATCTATTCGCAAATTGATGAAAAAAATTATCTGTTTGACGGTAAAATAAGCCTTAAAGATTTTTATCGTATTACGGATGTGGAGGAAGATGTTTTTGAAGAGTCGAAAGGCGAAGCCGAAACCCTTGCAGGCTTTATTCTCGAAATATCGGGCAACTTTCCTAAAAAAGCACAAAAAATTACCTTTAATGGCAATATATTTACCATCGAATCGGTTGATAAGAGAAGAATAAAGCAAATAAAGGTTACACTACAATAAATGAGGAGTATAAAAATACTAACGGCAATAGCTATTGCAACAACTTTTTGCATATTGCTTACATCGTGCAATGATGAAGCAGTGCCTAAACCTAAAGCCTACCTGAGGCTGGACTACCCTATAGAGGATTATGTGGTATATGAAGGCAAATGCCCTTTCAGTTTTGCCTTTAACTCGCAATCGATACTTGAAAGTAAGGGGAATTGTAACTTTACGTTGCAGTATCCTAAAATGAAGGCTACCATATACCTAACCTATAAACCTGTTTCGGGTAACATAGAAGCATTGTTGCGCGATGCACAAAAACTTACTTATGAACACGTTATCAGAGCCGATGCCATACAGGAACAACCCTTTGCCAATGCCATGAATAATGTTTATGGTATGTTTTATCAAGTGGGGGGCAATGCTGCTACCAACGCTCAGTTTTATGTTACTGACAGTACCGATCATTTTTTAACAGGTTCGATGTATTTTTATACCCGCCCCAACTATGATTCGCTAATGCCGGCTACTGCCTATATTAAAGAAGATATGCGGAATATTATGGAAACTGTTAAGTGGAAGTAGAACTTCTATGTTGATATAAATCA
Source organism: Flavobacterium salilacus subsp. salilacus (assembly GCF_004634195.1). Classification (GTDB taxonomy): domain Bacteria; phylum Bacteroidota; class Bacteroidia; order Flavobacteriales; family Flavobacteriaceae; genus Flavobacterium; species Flavobacterium salilacus. The sequence continues at coordinate 25,073 of NZ_SKBP01000012.1, read as the reverse complement.
AAAGGTGCTGTCTCAAAAGTGTCATTCTGAACGCAATGTAATGGAGTGAAGAATCTCAATTATTTGATAAATAAGCGATTCTTCCTTCGTCAGAATGACAAAAATGCTTGTTTAAACACTTTTGAGACAACCCCTGTATTACTTAAATTTAAGGTTTACACTCACAATATCAGAACTTAATCCGTTTGACCTTGAGTAATGCCCGTATCTTATTTCTATCATATTAAAGTATTTCATACCCAAAACACCGTTAACAGGGGTGAAGTGCAACCCAACCCCCATAAAGTTGCTATCAAAGTCTGACAGGTCGTAATTACTGGTATAAAACTCGTTGGCTGCCGTGTGTTGCTCAAAGGCTTTAAAATATTTAATTGCGGTTTGCTGATAATACCTGTAAAAAGGGCTTATAGAAAAGAAAGGTGATATTTTAACAGGCACTTCTATATTAGCCGTATGCGAGTTTAAATCCCAATCATCAGTATAATAACGGTAGTAGGCACGTATAATAATATTATCGCCTAAAAAGTAATTTGCGCGTACTGCCATAGGGAATTTCAGGCGACTGTCGGGCAGTTCTTCCTGATGTACCGTGCCATCGTTAAAATAGACCCTGTGAAAGGGCAAGGACAAATAACCTTGTTGCGAAACAATATCTGCCTGTACCAGTACCTGAAAGTTTTGGTTTATTACCTGCGAATAGCTTAATGAGCCTACATAAGTATTACGCCCTTCTGTTCCTGATTCTTTAGTGCCGGGCACGCCCCTCAATTCAACAGGAGCTATCATTTTTACTTGGTCAATATAAGCCTGAAAGCGAGCTGTAAACTCTCCGTTACGGTCTTTTGTTTGCTTCGAATAACTTATGTTTCCCCCAAAAGACTGATAATCATATTCTGTTGAAGATGAAACGCCTATTCCCAAAGCATTGCCCTTAGCTTCGTTTTCTCTTACATAGTTAAGTGATGGGTAAACACGTATATCGGCAGATGATGCTGAGGAATTTGCCTGAAGGTCAACCCTGTCAGATGATGCCGAACTATAATAGTCAACACCTACCTCTACATCAAAATTATGCTTAATGTTATTCTCTCCGTACTTAACGAGTTTTACATCAATAGTGTTGGAGATATCCGTAAGCTCCTGCGAGCCTATACCCCCGGTTACGGATGCGTTATTGCCATCCTGACCGTAATAGCTGGAAACTAAGTTTATTTCTTCAATGTTTAATTTCTTGGCTTTATAGGTTGTAGAATCGGTTTCTGTGCGGTTTTGCGCACAAAGCCGCATTATGCCCAGCAGGGCAAATCCTGTAATAAATATACGCCTCATGTGTTTACTGTATTAGTATTTAATTGCATCCGCATCCGCCACCGCTTTTACCGGCATTCGCCCCTGATGCTCCCTCTCTGTAAGACTGGAAGCTCAATTCTGTCTTTTCAGTTTTTCGGTTAGACAGTGCCATTTCAGAGTCGTTAATTTTGTTTTTCTGGTATTCTTTTATGGGAGAGCATGAAATGAAAAACACACTCGCCATGACACCTAATAATAAGTACTTCATCTTCTTTAATTTAAATTTATCTGTTTGGAGGTAAACAGATTGTTATTATCATCTATAATAATACAGTGTAGGTGGGGTATCTGGTTTACTAAATACAATCCTGCTTTTATACCCATAACGGCAATAGGGGTAGCCATAGCGTCGGCAAACTCTGCATTTTCACTTATTACTGTTACACTTTTTATACCCGCAATCGGTAAACCCGTTTTAGGGTCAATAGTATGCGAATACTTTTTTCCGTCTATCATAACATACTTTTCATAATTCCCTGAGGTAGCCACAGCTTTACCGGATATATCTAAATAAGAAAATATGCGTTCCGGGTTTTCCGGGTTTGATATTCCTATTCGCCAAGGTTTTCCTGTAGGCTGCATTCCCCATGCGGTAAGGTCGCCACTCGCATTTATTATGCCGCTGGTTACATTGTTTTGGGTAAGCAGTCTTTTAGCCATTTCTGCAGCGTAGCCTTTACCAATCCCCCCGAAGCCTATCCGCATTCCCTTTTCTTTCAGGAAAACAGTACACTTTTCAGGATTCAGGATTATGTTATTGTAGTTTATTAAATGTACACTCTTTAAAGCCTGCTCTTTGGTGGGCAATGTTTTCATTGACTTATCAAAATTCCAGAGCCTTTTATCAATACCGCCATAACTGATATCAAATGCGCCCTGTGTTATTTTTGATATGTTTATGCTTCGCGCTATTAAGTCATACACTTCTTTATTTACAGTAACAGGCTGTATGCCTGCATTGTCATTTATCAGGCTGGTTTGGCTGTCTTCGCTGTAAGTAGTCAGCAGTTTTTCAATCCTCTTTATTTCATTTACAGCAGTATCAATATAGTTCATGCCCTTTGTTTCACTCTCTGCAACAATAGTAATGGTAAAATTATTACCCATTAGTTTTAATGATTTTGAGTAATCCTGCATGTGCTTTTGTGTCCGGTTTTTATGATAAGGGTTATTTGTATTGTCGGCAAATGCCTTCAACTTCTTTCACCCATCCATCAACTGATGCTGTGGGTTTTCCCTGCCATTCTTTTAGTACTTTTCCATTGGCATCTATTAGCACGGTAAAAGGGAAATAGCCTTTTTTGTTATACATTTCTGCTACGGCTTCATTCTTTTTAACTTGTTCGGGTGCAAGCTGGTTTTTCTTTTTTCTCGGAAAGTCAGCATTTACCAGTACTAAATTCTTTTCAGCCATTTTTTTAAAGGCATCATTTTCAAAATATTCTCTTTTGGTTACTATGCACGGAGCGCACCAGTCAGAACCCGAAAAGTTTAATAGTATAAGCTTGTGTTCATTCTTTGCAGTTTTTTTTGCTGCATCAAAATCAGTACCCCATTGCAAAGGGAGCAATGCGATAAAAAGGATTGCTAAAAATTTCATATTATTCTGTGTGTATTTATTTTGTTTAAGCTTAGTAACGTATAAAGTTACTCATAAAGTATTATGGAAAGTATGCTTGCAGTTAATATTAATTTAGACTGATTCAGCACTCAAAAAAGGGGGTAAACAAAAAGCAGCCATTTGGCTGCTTTTTGTTCTGTATTACTGTAAAATAAAATACTAAAGGTTTCCGCTTTTAGCTTTTTCGTCATGGCATGATTTTTTGCCTTCGCCGGAGCAACATCCTTTTTTATCGCCACTTTTATCTTCAGAGCAAGATTTTGCTTTTTTAGCTTTCTTAGCTTTTTTGGCATCTTTTGCCTCTTTCTTTTTTTCAGGCTCTTGGTCAGTTATATAAAGTTGCGCTTTGTCGCCTGAATTTTTTACATCAGATACTTTATATGCACCATCGGCAATATGCTCTACAGTTTCAACAAGCTTTTCAGGAGTTTGCTTTGCCGCGTCAAATGATATGGTTGCTGTCTCGCTGTCAAAATCTACTTTGGCTTCCTGTACACCGTCAAGCCCTGCAAGTTTATTTTCAATCACTTGGGCACATCCCTGCGGGCAGGTCATACCACTTACTTTAAAAGTTGTGGTTTCAAGGTTGGCAGCGGTTTCTTCGCCTGCTGTATTTTCAATGGGAGGAGTGTCGCTTTCGCCTTCGGCAGGAGCTTCGTTAGCAGTGTTCTTACAGCTTACAAAAAGTAGTGCCGCAATGGCAAACAGGGAAATATTCTTGACTAAATTCATTGTATTATTGTATTAAGTTTTGTTATAAATTACGCTTATGTGCGTGGATTACAAATTTATGAAAAAACGTTTGTTATCCCGTTTTATTATCAGAATTTTGAAGCAAAAATAATTTATGAAGTCAGTACACCTAAAATGGTATCTTCTTATCCTATTGTCGCTTACTTGGGGGAGCTCTTTTATCCTTATAAAACGCGGACTTGTGGGGCTTACGCCTTTTCAGTTAGGTTCGCTCCGTATTATATTCAGTGCGCTGTTTTTGCTGATAATAGGTTTTAAGAGCTTAAAAAAAATACCGAAGCCTAAATGGAAGTATTTAATGCTTACGGCATTGTTCGGAACGTTTTTGCCTGTGTATCTTTTTTCTGTAGCGCAAACAGAGATACACAGCTCCATAAGTGCGATATTAAACTCCCTTACACCACTGGGTACTTTAATTATTGGGGCTGCCTTATTTGGGGTACAGTTTCAAAAACGCCAGCTTTTTGGGGTGCTCATAGGGCTTGTGGGGTGCACACTGCTCATTTTTAAGGGTGCTCTTGATAATCCGAATCAAAATTATTATTATACCTTGTTTGTTGTAGTGGCTGCCACATGCTACGCTACTAACGTAAACCTTATTAAAAAGCACCTGTCAGATGTTAGTCCGCTTAGCATTACTGTGGGTAACTTTGCGGTAATGCTGTTGCCTGCTTTGGTAATATTGTTCTTTTCAGGCTTTGCTGATGTAGCTGCCGAGCCCGAAACGCTGCACGCTATGTTTTTTGTGGCTATACTGGGTTTAATAGGTACGGCATTAGCCAATATTGTTTTCTTTAAACTGATACATATATCATCGCCCATATTTGCTTCTTCGGTTACTTATATGATTCCTGTTGTGGCATTTGGATGGGGCTTGTTTGATAACGAGTCGTTATCATTACTGCAAGTGCTGGGTGCAGCTATAATTTTGCTGGGTGTGTACTTTTCTTCTAAGAAATAATTTTTTACAATAATAATCGTTATGTTTGTTATAGTGTACAAATTAAAAAGTCCGAAGTTTTTATTGGTACATTATAATCATTTAATAATTAATATAATATTCCAACTATGAAAAATTTTTTATTGTGCTTATCTTTAAGCGTGTTCTTTATGTCATGTTCTGAAGAATCGAATTCTTTAGAAAGTAATAACAATAATTTGAATGATGAACTTAAGGCAAAATCTGCTACAGCAATAGTTGACTTGACGCCTTTGTATATAAACATGATTGAATCTTCCGAGTATAAAGTTTTAACAGCAAAAAATAAAGTATTTATTGAAAAACTAAATTTTGATAATAGTATAGAGTTAAAAGAAGAAGAGGATTTGATAAACTGGGCAGAAACTAACATACTTAGAACTGATTTTTCAGACTTGAATGAGTTTACAAATAGTTGGGATGAAATTAAATCGCTACATGCTGTTGTATATGCGAATCATAAATCGTTTTACTCTGAGCTATTCTCTGCTTATCCAAATATAAATATCGATTTGCCAATAGATGATAATGACCCAAATGCAAATTGTCCTTGTTGGTCACAATTGACTTTATGTGAACATAGTGCCAGTCAAATGAATACATTAGCAATATTTGGATCATATATTATTAGTGGTACTACGGGTAGTAGTCTTGATACTTTACTTGCTCTTAATGAAACAGTATATCAATCAAATCAAAATGCTTGTAATGATACTTACGTTAATTGTATGAATAATTGTGAGTAATTTTTTCTACTTAGTGAAGATTATAAAGGCTGCCCATTTGGGCAGCCTTTACTTTATATTATAATCTAAGTTGTAATTTCTTATTGGAAATCAGCATCGGTAACACCTTCGTTAATTTTTGCTTCATTAACAGTAAGCTCTACTTCAATTCCTATATTTAAAGCTGTTTTGAATGGTATTTTTATGCCTTTAACATCGCGATAATCGCTGTATGGAGTAACTAACACCATTTGTCCATTAGGACCTTCGACAGATTCTGATTTGGCTACCTTAAGGCTAGTTTTTACGTCATAATACATAGTCCTTTCACCATCAGTAATTGCATAAGCTTCACTACCGTTAATGGTCTCGATACCTGATATTTTAAGGTTTGCATCATCTTTTAACTTAAGTTCAGGGATTGGATAAGCGTATTTTTTAAGTTCAGCTATTTCATCAGCTTCAAGATCCATTTTCTGACCTTGACCTGTCTGGTATCCTGTAGTACCATTAAACACCCTTTTTCCTCCTTGCCCCATAACGCTCATAGACTCTACCAGTTTGTTGTCAATAGAAACTTTCTTAGAAACTTCGAGTCTCATACCTTGCACAGACCCTGAAGCCGATAGTGATAATGACTTAACTGCACTTACGGCTTTTTCTCCACCAATAGCTTTTATGTAATCTGCCATTACCGTTTTGGAGGTAACTCCGGCAGGAACAGGTTTGTTAACTACAGGCTTGTCTGTTTTTTGTCCCCATTTGTCAAAATAGAATATTGGCAGTTTAGTGCTTTCTAATCCGGCTAATACGTCTGCAGCTTTACCTACAACTACAATTCTTGCTTTATCGGCAAGGAAGAATTTTTTGGCAGCGTTTCTTACATCCTCAGGAGTTACGGCATTAATATTCTTAATGTAGTTTTCGTAGAAATCCTCAGGAAGGTTTTGCGTTTGTGTTCTTAGTGCATAATTTGCTACTGTAGATGGTTTTTCCATCTGCATTACAAAGTTGCCTATGTACTTTGCTTTTGCGTTTTTAAGGTCTTCTGCAGAAACAAGGTCGTTTCTCATTTTCTTAACTTCGTTAAGAATTTCTGTAATAGCACTATCAGTAACAGCATTTCTTACCGATGTAGATGCGCTGAACGATGTTACATATTTACCTGAACCTATAGATGAATAGGCACCGTATGTCCATGCGTGAGCTTCACGTAGGTTAAGGAAAAGTCTTCCTTCGCCGCCACCGCCAAGTATCTGGTTGGCAAGTAATGCTGCAAAGTACTCTTTGTCAGTCATTTTAAGGTTAACCACATTTACAACAGATATTTCACTTTGTACTGCATTTGGCATATCTACAAAGTTTATCTGTGTGTATTGTACATCTTTAGGGTCGCTGTAGCTAATATTTGGTGCAGTGTTTGGCGTCCAGTCTTCAAAAAGCTTTTTAACTTGTTTTTTAACGTCTTTCACTTTTACATCACCTACTATTACTAGGTATGCTTTTTCAGGAACAAAATATGTGTTATAGTTTGCTTTTACATCGGCAAGAGTAACATTGTTTAATGTTTCTTCGCTAAGGTATTCTCCTTTAGGATGGCTTTTGCCATATACAAGTACATCGGTTACTCTTGAAGCTACAGCAGGAACGCTTTTTTCGTCAGATTTAAGTGCTTCTATAATTTGCGCTTTTTGCTTGTCAAACTCTTCTTGGGTAAATTTAGGGTTTAGTGCACCGTCTGCCATAAGCTCCATTATCCTTTTTGAATATTTAGATAATCCGTTTGCAGATGCTCCTTCTGCCCAGAAGTTAATGTTTGCTCCTAAAAAGTCAACCTCTTCATTAAATGCATCTTTAGACATTGTGGTAGTACCGCTGCCCATAAGTGCGCTTACCATATCGGCTACTCCTTTTTTACTGCCTTCGGCATAAGGAGCGTTGTCCATAGTAAGGGTATAGGATACTCTTGGCAGTTTGTGGTTTTCTACCACAAGTACTTTAAGTCCGTTTTTAAGTGTAAAAGTTTCAGGTTTGCCAACATTTACCGTAGGAGCGGGTCCCGGTTTTGGCATTTGTCTGTCTTGTGCCTGCATAGTAATGGTTAAGAACAAGCCGGCTAATATATATATAACTTTCTTCATGATATTTTGTTACTTAGTTTTGTGCTTTGTCTTTAGCTGGTACATAGTCAAGTATTAACCTTTGGTTAGGGTTAAGGTATTTTTTGGCTACGTCTCTTATTTCTTCTCTTGTAATAGAACGGTAAATGTCTATTTCAGTATTAATAAGGTTAACATCACCATACAGCATGTAATATGTAGCAAGGTTACTTGCAATACCTTCTACGCTTGAGTTACTGTTTACATAGTTACTTTCGTAAATGTTTTTCAGCTTTTCGAATTCTTTTTCAGAAATAAGCTCTTTCTGCAGCTTTACAATTTCTTCATCAGCTTCTTTAATTAAATCTTCCGATGTAAATCCTTGCATTGGTATGCCATATACTATATACAAGCCATAATCTTCCTGACTGTAGTTGAAAGCTCCCATTTGTAGAGCCATCTTTTTGTCATCAACTATCTTTTTGTACATTCTTGAGCTTTTACCATCACTAAGTATAGTAGAAATCATATCTAAAACTCTTGCTTCTCTTGTTTTCATAGAGGGAGTTCTGTATGAAGCAACAACCATTGGAAGTTGTATGTTAGGATCCTCATATGTAGCACGAAGCGTTTGTGTAATAGGCTTTTCATCAAATGTTTTGCGGTTAACCGGTGCTCCTTTTGGTATTGGTGCAAAATATTGGTTTACCCATTTTTTTGTCTGGTCAATATCAAGGTCGCCTGCTATAACAAGTACAGCATTGTTAGGTACATAATATTTTTTGTTAAAAGCCCTAAACTCTTCAAGTGTTGCAGCATCCAGGTGATCCATAGACCCGATGGTTGCCCAACGGTATGGGTGGTTTACAAACATGTTTCTTTTCACCTCTGCAATTAGGTTACCGTAAGGCTGGTTATCTACACGAAGCCTTTTTTCTTCTTTTACTACCTCATTTTGTGTATCTACACCAATTTGGTTAATAACAGGGTGCATAAGCCTTTCTGATTCCATCCAGATGGCAAGCTCCAAATTGTTGGAAGGGAATACTTCGTAGTAGTACGTTCTGTCGTCAGAAGTGTTGGCATTGTTATTACCGCCATTGGCAGTAACTATTTTAAACCACTCACCACGTTCGATGTTTTCAGTACCCTCAAACAACAAGTGCTCGAAAAAGTGTGCAAAACCTGTTCTTTCAGGATTTTCGTCTTTAGAACCAACGTGATACATTACTGAAGTAATAATAACAGGAGCGGTTTTGTCCTGGTGCAGGATAACATGCATCCCGTTGTCTAAATCATATTCCTCAAATGCTACTTGTTGGGCCGATGCTACTCCGCCAAGCATGAGAAGTGAGCCCAAAGCCATTAAAGATTTTCTCATAAAAATTAATAATTATTTTGATTTTGATAATTGGTACGCAATTTCGGCATTTTGTTACAATAAATCTAAGAAATTTTTCATGAATTGATTGTCAGTGGGTTATAATTTTTATTTTTACTGTAAAATTTACTATAAAGTATTGACCGATTAATAAATAGTTGTATATTTGCAACCTTAAAAATTTATAATAAACCATATTGTTATGTACGCAATCGTAGAGATAGCAGGGCAACAATTTAAAGTTAGCAAAGACCAAAAGGTTTACGTTCACCGTTTAGAAGGTAATGAGGGAGATGCAATTACATTTGCAAAAGTTCTTTTACTTGATGATAACGGTACTGTAACCATAGGCGCCCCGGCTATAGAAGGTGCTTCGGTAGAAGCCAAAGTGTTACAACACTTAAAAGGAGATAAAGTAATCGTTTTCAAAAAGAAAAGGAGAAAAGGTTACAAAGTTAAAAACGGACACCGTCAGTCTTTAACTCAAATTGCTATTTCGGGCATTACTATGCCGGGAGCAAAAAAGAAAGCGACTAAGAAAGCAGCAACGGAAGAAACTGAAACTGCTGAATAATATTAACAATTAAAACTAAAACATCATGGCTCACAAGAAAGGTGTCGGTAGTTCTAAGAATGGTAGAGAATCAGAATCGAAACGTTTAGGTGTTAAGATTTATGGTGGTCAGGCTGCCATTGCCGGTAACATTATAGTTAGGCAAAGAGGTTCTAAGCACAATCCGGGTGAAAACGTTTACATGGGTAAAGATCATACCTTACATGCAAAAGTTGACGGTGTTGTGAAATTTCAGAAAAAAGGAGATAATAAATCTTTTGTATCTGTAGTTCCATTCGAAGCTTAAGACATAAAAAAAGAAAAATCCATATAAAAACCCCGTTCTCATAAAAGAGCGGGGTTTTTTTATAATATTTCAGCTCCTTACAAAAGCTCTAATAATACAGAAATAAGCATAACCATAACAAAGTGCAGCAAAAACAATTTGCGCTCCTGATCTTTAAAGAACGTATAGATCATAAAAACAATATTAATAACCGCTAAAGCATAGGCAACAGTGCTTAGCCCGGGAAAATGCTTGTTGTTTACCGCAATTAATGAGGTTCCTATAATAGCGGCTATAATAAGCGACGACATTATGTTTACTCCTGTTTGTTTTGTTTCTATACTTATCACAGTAGCTATTATTTTTACAGGAGTAAAATAAAGCCCTATTATACCTCCAACTATCATATAGGTATTTACCCCAAGTGCCTCTTTCCTGAACAGGAAAAATGCCAGTGTAACAATTATGAGCAGAAATACCTCATAATATCTTTTAATTGTATTCATGTGCTTAATAATTTTTAAGGGTTATTATTTTTAAAAATGCCTCCCGATTTATTTCTCTTGCGCCCAAGCTTTCTAAATGGGCATTATGCACCTGGCAGTCCAGCAACCTGTAGTTTTCCTCTTTTAGTTTTTGCGCCAGTGCTATAAATGCTGCTTTACTGGCGTTAGATACTCTCGAAAACATACTTTCGCCACAAAAAACAGTGCCTAAATCTATTCCGTACAATCCGCCTACTAAAACGTCCTCCTGCCATACCTCTACTGATTTTGCATAGCCCATTTCGTGCAGTTTTACATAAGCGGCTATCATATCCTCTGTTATCCACGTGCCGTCCTGCCCATTCCTTTGTATAGTGCGACAGTTGGCTATTACCTCCCTAAAAGCGGTGTTATAAGTAATCCTGAAAACACCGCGATTAATTATATTGCGCATACTTTTAGAAATTTTCAGCTCTTCAAAAAAAAGCACCATACGCTTTGGCGGACTCCACCATAATATTGGCTCATCATCTTCAAACCAAGGGAATATCCCGTTTCTGTATGCCAGTAATAACCTTTCGGGCGACAGGTCTCCGCCAACGGCTACAATACCCTCCGGAGAGGCGGTAGTAACAGACGGAAAATAAAGTTCGCGCGAAAGAAAATACATAGTTAATTAAATTTTAAATAATTATCAAATTTATAAAATTGTTGAATTGTAACGGTCGTTTATTTTAATTAACAATGAAAATTAATAAGGCATATTTCTTACATTAAAAAATACATAAAAAAGAAACAGTATAATAAAAATGATTATACCTTTCAGAGGTTAAATCATAACAATATTTTCGATGAAATATTTTATTGTTGTGCTGTTTCTATTGCTAAATAAAACAGCTTTCTCGCAGGTATTTAATATGGAAAAAGATACTATACAGATGGAGGAAGTATTTTTAAAAAAAGAGCTTACCAAGTATCGGCTGAAAACAATAAAACTGAAAGGGCAATGCTATTATGCCGAAGATATGTGGGATACTTATGAGATAGTAACACTGCTGGAAGATTTGCCCGAAGGCTATTTTGAATCCATATCTTTTACTTTTAACGGATTATACACCTCCTATAAAGAACAATTGGAAAAGTTTAAAGCAACCGAGCTTGAACTGGTGGTATATGAAGTTAATGATAACAACACCGCAGGCGATAGGATAGTGCATGAAACCAAATTGATACATATAGGTAAGGAATATATAGGCAAGGTGGATGTAGATGTTTCGGGATTGAACATCAGGACTCAAAACCGACTTTTTGTGGGGGTAAGGCGAGTATCAGGCAATGGGGTTAAAAATGAGTTTTCTATCAGTTGCCTTTGCAACGGTCAGGATAAATACATTACACTAACACGTATTAATGAAACTTCTGCCTGGAAACGCCGCTGGGAGTGCGCTGCGCTGCAAGTAGCTGTTAGCATACAAGTGGCTCATTAGTGTGAATAAATCTTTTTAAAACGATTATTAGTTGTGATGTTTTTTTATATTTGAAAAAGGATATCCAATTTAAATTATTTACTAATCAATTAATTATCAAAATGAAAACATTTAAATTTTATGGTTTTATTTCGTTAGTGGCTTTTGGGCTATTAATATTTTCATGTAGTGCTAATGAAGAGGCTACGGACAAAAGTTCTGAATATATGAGTATTAATACTAATACTGATAAGGTTGTTTATAGCCAAAAGAGCGCCAGTTTTGAGAAAATTGTAGGGACGTATGATATTGATGGCAATATCACTATTACGGCGGACACGCTGGAATTAAAGACCATTTTTCAAAATGATTTGAAGAGCAATGGTATCAACACAACATTAGATAAAATTGAAATACGGAAAGGCATTGTTGGAGGTACTACTGATGAATATTTTTCTTTAATAGCCCATAATAATGACAGTACTGTATATATTGCAACGCAGGTATTTCCTTCACCTTCATTAGTAAGGACGCTGATAGTAATGATGAGGTCTAATGGTTTTTTTGACACAACATGTACCTGTAATGGGTGTAGAAGAGGCTGTACTCCAAATGTTTTTGAAAATGATCAGCATAGGTTTGAATGGGAATGTACTGCATGTCAGGTTGGTGATGCTAACGATTGCAGAAAAACAGTTACTGAAAAGGCTTAAATTTTTAAAATAGCAGAAAAAGAAAACCCCGAAATATTGTTTCGGGGTTTTTAATATAACCTTATATGTTTTTCTTATATTTTTTTAGAAAGGTAAATCGTCGTGATCTTCCTCTTTAAAGTTTGTTGCCGGCTCAAAAGAGTCTTGCGGACTTGGCATGGGCGGTGCAGCCTGGTAGCCGCCACCTGCCGGTGCTTCAGGTTGTAGTTTCTCTATTCTCCAACCCTGTATCGAGTTAAAGTATTTGGTTTCGCCCTGAGGGTTTACCCACTCCCTGCCACGCAGGTTAATCGATATTTTTACAGGTTCGCCCACATTATAGCTATTCAGCAGGTCGCACTTATCTTGTGTAAACTCTACCATAATATGTTGCGGATATTGCTCGTCAGTAGTAACTACTACCTCTCTTTTTCTGAATCCGTTGCTACCAAATGTTTTGGTTTCATCAATCATCTTAATTCTTCCTGAAACTTCCATAATTTTCCTTGTTATTTTCTGCCGGAGGCAGCTATCATTAATATATTAAAAATCTTTTTCTGCCAAAAGCACTTTCCATGCTTTCAGCACTTCGTTATTATCAAGGTATTGTTTTGCTTTTTTATATTTTTTATCGGCATCATCAGCACTAAGCAGCGCTTTTATTTCAAAATCTTCTTTTATAAAAAGTTCAATTTCATTGTCATCAGGCAATAACTCTACATTGCCCAGCTTGCCCAAATCGTTACCGTTAAAAACACCGCACTCTTTTACAAAATCAGGAATATTATCTACTCCTATGCCCAGCGTGGTAAGCGGTTTTTCTACCTCAAATAGTCCTTGATTGGCACGGCTGTACCAGTTGCCACCCATGCGCGACACCAAGTCAATTTTGTTTTGGTCTATAGCACCATTATCGTCCAAAATGGCTTCATCCACATGTATTTTTACTACTTCGCAGATGATTAGATTACCGGCACCGCCCTGATCGCCTAATGCAATAATATCGTTTACCTTACACTCAAATTGTACAGGCGATTCTTTAACCCTAAAAGGTTTTACCCTATCGCTTGGTATCATGGTAAGCCCTGCTTTTTCAAATTCGTTAACGCCCTCGCTATATTCAGTACTCGATAACGATGCCTGCTGTACAATAGCATAGTTTACAACATTAATAACTACCTCGCGGTTCAGTTCGGCATTTATAAGTGTATGCTTAATAGTATTGTCCCGAACCCTGCGTGCCGGCGAAAACACCAGTATAGGCGGGTTAGCGCTAAACACATTGAAAAAACTGAATGGCGATAGATTAGGCACGTTATTCCTGTCCAGCGTGCTGGCAAAAGCTATGGGTCGCGGACCTATTGCGCCTTGCAGATAGCCTTGCAGTTTGGCGGTAGGTATTTCTTTAGGATCAATACTAAGCATTACAGTTAATGTTTTGTACAAATATACTTTTTCTGCCAGTACTAAAAAACGGCTGTTCGAAATTTAACCCTGTATGTTAATAACTAATACTAAAATGATTTGCCCTGCGTTACTACCGTTGCTGCTTACTTGGCATAGCTAACTTTTACTATCTTTAAGCCTCAAAATATATTGTATGCAATTTTCAGATAAAAGGAGCATTATCCGTTCAGTAATTATAGTTAGCTCATTTCTTATTGTTATTCTCATTATCTGGAACACCTATTATATGTTCCAGATTTTTAAAGATGAAGAGCGCATGAAGATGGAGCTTTGGGCTAATGCTACAGAGGCTTTGTTTAGCCCTACCGACGATAAAGCACTTGAAACACTTAATGATATTACTAACAAGAATACAACGATACCCATAATATTAACCGATGCTAATGGAGTAATATTAAATTCAAAAAATATAGATTCAACTATTTTAGATGATAATATTATTAAAGATTCCGTTAGAGCTTATGGACTGTTAGAACAATTTAAATCTGCCGATAATCGTTTAACGGTGGAGTACTTGCCGGGAGAAGTTCAATATGTTTATTACGGCAACTCAACAGTATTGAATGTCCTTAAATACTATCCTATAGCTTTAGTACTCATTATAGTGCTTTTTGGGGCGGTAGTATATAACTTTTATCGTGCTACAAAAGCCGGTGCCCAAAACAGGCTTTGGGCAGGTATGGCTAAGGAAACAGCCCACCAGATAGGTACACCGCTATCATCATTACTGGGGTGGATAGAGATAATGAAAGCCGATAATGTAGATGAAACTACTGTGACCGAAATACAGAAGGATGTGGATAGGTTGCAAACTATTGCCGAGCGTTTCTCTAAAATAGGCTCAGAGCCTGCACTTGAAACCTGCGATATTGTACAGGAAACCGAAAAATCTTTCGAATACCTGAAAACAAGAGCTTCTAAACAGGTTGAGTTTAATTTTTCGGCACCCGATTATCCTATTACAGTAATGCTTAATCCTGAACTGCATAGCTGGACAGTAGAAAACCTGGTAAAAAACGCCATAGATGCCATGAGGGGTAAGGGTAAGCTGGATGTAATAGTAGAGGATCGTGAAAAATATGTAAAGATTAAAGTTTGCGACTCCGGTAAGGGTATGGTAAAGGGACAGTTTAAAAAGGTTTTTGAACCCGGTTTTACCACCAAAAAAAGAGGGTGGGGGCTTGGGTTGTCATTAACCAAACGTATTGTGGAGGAATACCATAAGGGCAAAATAAAAGTATTATCGTCCGAAGTAGGCAAGGGTACTATTATGCAGGTTAGTTTTCCTAAGCAATAAAAAAAGCGGGATATTAATCCCGCTTTTTTATTATATGTTATCAGTTTATACTTATGGATTTTTAGCATAGACTTCACGAACATTATCTTCTTCTCCGTCGCCGTCAAAATCATATTGGCTTTCTATATCAAGCTTATCTTCGGTAAGTTCTTTAATTGTAAAAGTTTCAGTAACATCTCCCAATGTTACAGTAATCTGCCTCCCGTTTAATGTATAGTTGCCTTCTGTTGTAACAAATGTACAATTAACGCTTTGTACTGTTCTATATATATCCTGCGCTTCACCGGTGATAAACTCAATATAGTCATATTTGATAACATTGTTACACGTTTCGTTTTCATGTCCTATTGTCTCACCATTAACGATATAATAGGAGTTATACCATTTTTGAGTCAGGTTTTCGGTATCCACAACCACTTCAACATCATCATCAGAACATGATGCAAAAAGCATAGCTACTATAGCAAATGCAAATAATTTAATTTTCATAATAAATAAATATAAATTTTTTGCAATGTTAATCATTTTCTAACAAATGAATGTTAAGACATTGAAAAATATAAAAGCGGGATTAATATCCCGCTTTTTACATATATCAGTTGGCAATTACCTCATTATCTGTACGACAGATAATGTTTTTACAGATTTTTTTTAATACTGCTTGCCAAGGTCTCAAACTCTTCTTTTTCCAGCTTCACTTTGTTGATGAAACGCATTTCGTCCATTTCGTTAAGCGGAATAAGGTGTACATGCACATGCGGCACTTCCAGCCCTACAACAGCCATGCCCACACGTTTGCAGGGTACTGTTTTCTCTATAGCATTTGCCACTTTATAGCTAAACTGCATCAAACCGAGATACAGTGCTTCATCCATATCAAAAATTTTGTTTATCTCCTTTTTAGGAATACAAAGCGTGTGTCCCTTAGCATTAGGATTAACATCCAAAAAAGCCAGGAAGTTATCATCTTCGGCTATTTTATAAGCAGGGATTTCACCATTTATAATTTTTGTGAATATAGAACTCATACTGTGGTTTGGTTTTAGTGTTCGTCTCTCCTTATTTCAAGCACTTCAAAATTAAGTGTGCCGTTGGGCACTTTAATCTCGGCAACTTCGCCAACAGATTTGCCCAAAAGTCCTTTGCCTATAGGCGATGTAACAGATATTTTACCCGCTTTAAGGTTCGCCTCGCTTTCGGCAACAAGGGTATAGGTCATTTCCATGCCATTGGCTTGGTTCTTAATTTTTACGGTAGAGAGCACTAAAGCTTTCGTAAGGTCAAGCTGCGACTCATCTATAAGCCTTGCGTTGGCAAGCAGTTCTTCCATTTTAGAGATTTTAAGCTCCAGCAATCCCTGTGCCTCCTTGGCAGCGTCATATTCTGCATTTTCAGATAAATCTCCCTTATCCCTTGCCTCCGCTATAGCCTGAGATGCCTTGGGTCTTTCTATACTCTTTAGCTGATCCAGCTCATCTCTTAATTTTTTTAATCCTTCTGCTGTGTAGTAAGATACTGTACTCATAACTTCATTATTTATATAAACAGAAAAAATCCCATTCAAGACGGGATTTCTTTCTGCAAAGATAATATTTTTTTAATATGTCTGTTTATTATTGTGTGCAATAGCACTTGTCAAAGTTAATTAATTTAAATTTGTTTCATAATTATTAAGTAGAAATTTATGAGTATAACTAAATATATTTTAGTGATTTTACTATTTCCGATATTTTTCGGTTGCAGCAATGATACTGTTAATAACAACAACAGGTATTTGCCCAATTATAATTTTTCCATTGATATTAATATGGATTTACCGCTCTATACCAATTTGCAGTTTACAGGAAACCCTGTTTATATAGACCAGGCGGGTATAGGTATTACCGGAGTTTTTGTAATGAATACCGGAAGCGGTTATGTAGCTTATGAAGCTACCTGCCCCAATCAGGAAATAGCATCATGTTCTGCCATGACGCTAAATGGTATTAATGCCGTGTGCCCGTGTGATGATGCGGAATACAGCCTTTTTAACGGGCAGAGTGAAGGAAAGGAGTTTCCCCTAAAACCGTATAGCATACAGATAATCAGCCCTACTGTAATAAGGGTGTATAATTAAAAATCCTGCCGCTTTACAGCGGCAGGATACTTTTGTGAAGTATTTTACCGTCTTAAAATTTAAGGGTGGCACCTACTAAAAAGTTGATGCCTGCCTGCGGGTAGTAGTAAGGGTCGCCATACATATATCCGTTAGATACATACTCTTCATCAAAAATATTATTTATCAATCCGCTAAATACAATACCTTTAAATATCGATTTTGTTTTAAGCTCATAGGTAATATTCAGGTCGCTTACAAAGTAGCTGTCCAGTTTAGCATTGCTTGACTCGTAGTTGTCCATAAACTGCTCTCCTACAAATTTTGAAAGTAAGGCTACCTGAAAGTTTTTAGCAGGAATATAAATTAACTGGTTGCCCGCTATAATGCTTGGTGAAAAAGCAATTTCAGTATTCCCTATGTTTTCAGGACCATTGTCACCTTCGTTATAAAAATCTACATTTTTGTTGTCGCTTAGTGCCACGTTAGGTCGCAACACCCATTTATCCGTAAGGAATAGGGTTGCATCTGCTTCCAGTCCCAGCCTGTAGCTGTCGCCGCTATTAGCATATATGGGCGAGCCTACATCATTAAGTGCGCCTGTTAGTACCAACTGGTCTTTATAGCGCATGTAATATCCGTTTATATTCACATAATTCCTGCCTGACTTGTATCGCCAGCCCAACTCAAAATCGTTAAGTTGTTCCGGTTTTGTGCTGCCACTTTCATAATCGGTACGGCGCGGCTCTTTATTAGCGCGGGCGTAAGAGAAATAGATACTGTTATTATTGTTTGCTATATACGTAAGACCTGCTTTTGGATTAAAAAAGTTAAAGGTATCATCTACAGGTATGGGTGCAGCGGCTTCTTCCAGTACATTGCTGGCTTTGTAGTTTACAGTACGGTACTGCATATCGGCAAACAGGCTAAATTTGTCAGTCAGGCTGTAATTTGCTTTTGCAAAAACATTAAAGTCCGTTTTGTCGGCATCATTATCATAATACCTGTCATAAGGCTGTACACCCGCCGAGTTTCTTGCCCAAATAATATTGCCAAAATGCTCGCCTTCATACTTGTTCCATGCACCGCCAAACACAACATCCAAACCATTGTTTTTATAGTTAGCAGAGAACGTAGTGCCGTAAAAATCGTTATCCAGCCACTTGCGCGTAATAAGGTCAGAGCCCGGAGCAAGCTCGCCATAATAGTCCACAATCTCTGTAGCTCCAATACCCGGATATCCTGCTACCGGTACATTATCGCGATAGTTTTCATAATATCCTTTGCCTATGGTATAATGCAAGGCAATGTTGGTATTCCAGTTATTACTTAGCTTTTCATTCCAGTGTAGCTGGTAATGATCTTGCTGATAGTTGTCAACTTCATCATCATAATAGCGTATGTTGCCATTAATATCCGTATAAATTCCTGATGAGTTAAAACGTCTGTCGCTCTCCAGCGTAGCGGCATCAATACCGTTCCATGCCTGGTAGGTGCGCTCCTGACCGCCAAATACTAAGGCTTTTATTAAGGTAGAGCCATGTACGTAGGTTCCTTGCAGGAAATACGACTTCAGGTCAGATTCCGCCCTGTCAATATATCCGTCAGAAGCAATGTTAGATACACGTCCTGCTATTTCAAAACGGTCATTCATCAGTCCTGTGCTGAATTTTACAGTATGCTTACGCGAATTGAAACTACCGAAAGAGTTAGAAATTTCACCACTGGCTTCGTTGCTGTACCCATCGGTAAGCAGATTAAGGCTTGCGCCAAATGCACCTGCACCGTTGGTAGATGTGCCCACACCGCGTTGTAGCTGTATGTTCTCTACCGATGAGGCAAAATCGGGCATATTAACCCAAAATGTACCGTGCGATTCGGCATCGTTATACGGTATTCCGTTCAGGGTAACGTTTACCCGGCTGGCATCGGCACCACGCACGCGTATGCCGGTATAGCCTATACCATTACCGGCATCGGTAGTGGTAACTACTGACGGCAGATAGTTAAGCAGCATAGGGATATCCTGTCCTAAGTTACGCGGGGCAAGCTCCTCTTTGCTAATGTTGCTAAACGTTACGGGTGTTTGTGCCGTTACACGTACCGCCTGTACCAATACTTCTTCCAGTTTGTACTGCGCTACTTTTACAGAGTCCTGCTCGGGTGTTGTTTGTGCAACAGTTCCTATTGCAGAAAGGCTTAGTGCTAACAGGTAACTATTTTTTTTCCTGTTGCATTGTTTGAATAAAAGTTTCATCCGTAAATAATTTTTACGAATAAAAGGGGCAATTATTCCTGTGGTTAATAATTAATAAAATGATATTTGGCTTTAAAAACAGCAGCGTGCACTCTGTTGTCTTTTGCCTTTTTCCCTTGGCAGCATTACCCGCCCAGGTTCTTTGGGTATGATCTCAGCCCGTTTATTTAGGGCACCCCTTTGAGACGCTGCAAAAGTAATAAACTTTTTTATTTTTGGAGGCTTAGATTTTCAGAATATTAGATTTTTCAGATTATCGGGATTAATAAAGGTCTTTTATCTCTCATCTTTCATCTCATATCTTAATCAATATTCAGGCGGCTTGCGCAACTGCTTTTTCTCCGAAAGGGTCTTTTTGTTCTTTAATCGTTTCTTGATAACCGATTTTGGTATTCGGGTAGGTTTCCTTTTTTTGGGCACTATAAGAGCATTGTCCATAATTTGAATGAAACGCTTAATAACAATATCCTTATTGCGGAGTTGACTGCGGTCTTCGTCGCAATTTAATATCAAAACGCCATCATTAGTAAGGCGGTAGGCAAGGTTGGTTGTTGCCAGCAGCTTTTCTTCATCCGTTAAGGCTTTAGATTCTTGCAGGTTATAGCTAAGCACTACCTTACTGGCTACTTTATTTACATTTTGCCCGCCTGCGCCACTACTGCGAACGGCTTTAAAATCAAGTTCCTGTATGATGAGTTCTCTGTCCATTTAAACAATTTAGCGTTTAGATTTCAGATTTCAGAAATTGGAATTAATCTAAAATCTTTTATTGTGGCTGGTGTGCCGGCTTTAATAAATCGTTTACTGTTTTTACAGGACTAAAGGTTTCCAGCGGTACTTCTACAAATACCGTTATCCATCCTGCCATAGCACCATTCCATAGTCCGGGCAGTTCAAATGATTTCACATCTTTACCCAAGCGGTTTTTAGTTACTATAAACCCTGTATTGGCATCTATGTACTCATTTAGGTTAAAATATTCGCCTTTATAATTTTTTAATCCGCATACCAAGTCAACAGGGTTAAAGTGAGTGGATTGTGAGAAAATCAGTTTTTGGTTGGCATTTTCCATATCTATCTGCGAACTTTCTACAATTTGCAGCGAAAGCTTCCCTTTTTCTTCTTCTACCCAAAACGGACCTCCGCCCGGCTCGCCTTCGTTTTTTACCATGCCACATACCCGTATAGGGCGGTTAAGGAGCTGGCGCGCATATTCTACTTTGTTTTCGTGCGTAAATTTTGATACATCGGCAGGTATGTGCTGCGAAAGTTGTTCTTTGGCAAAAATAAATATCTCGCTTACCTCTTCTTCTGTAAGGTTGCCTTCATCTATACGTTCAAGGTATATAAATATTTGCTCCTGTAGTTCTATAAGTCCTCCGGCAAGTGCTTTTTTGTATAACGATATGGTTTCGATATTGTTATGGCTCACATTGTCTATGTTTTTTACAAAAACAATATCAGCCTCCAGGTGGTTCAGGTTTTCTATAAGTGCACCGTGTCCTCCCGGTCTGAATAATATAGCCCCGTTATCTTCTCTAAACGGCACATTCTCCATATCTACAGCAATAGTATCGGTTTTTTTATGCTGGTATGAAAAGCTGAAATCAATGCTTGTGCCTGATTCTTGTTCTATAGCCTCCTTTGATGCTGTTATGGCATCCAGAAAACCATCAAGATGTTCTTCGGATATGGTAAAGTGTACATTGGTTTTGTTTTGCGATTCGGCATAGGCAACACTTTCTTTAAGATGCTCGCATACGGGCGTAGCGGTAAAGCCATCGTACTGATGAAAGGGCAATATGCCTTTTGGTTTATTGGCAAAATCGAACCTTTCATCCTGTAACATGGTTTTTATAAAGTTGTATGTACGTGTGCTTTTGCTCCACTCGTTATAATCTGGATTTTCTTTTACAACATTCATTATGGCTTTAAAAAACGGAAACTTATCCAGCCCTACCAAAAAGGTATTCAATGCTGTTTCCTTTTTCCTGTTTATGTAGGCATTTATGGTATCCTCTTCAGGATTAAAGTCCATTATAAATTCGTTCAGGAATTTAAACATTCGTGTTGCCGCCCCCGATGCGGGTACAAATTTGGTAAGTTTAAAGTTGTCTTTTTTACTCTCAAAATAGACAGCATAGTCTTCTGCCGATTTTACAGGCAATTTAAAAATCCCGTCATTTATTACGGCAGGTTTTTTCAGGGCTATTTTCCCGATACCGTTTTTAAAAGTGGTTAGCTGATATTCTATTTTCTCGATGCTTATGCCTCTGTTGCATATATCGGTATAATCTTTTATGGTAAAGCCCAAAGCCAGTGCCTTTTTAAGGTCGTCAATAACATCATTTGCTTCATCGGTAAGCATGTTTTCATAGGCTGTAATAATGATGTAATTAGTGCCTTTTTTGTTTAATATGGCTGTAAGGTTTTTCACCGTTACATCATCGGCATCGGTAACGGTAATTATTATTAGCCTGTCTTGAGCAAATTTGTTTTTTCTGGTTAGCGCGGTTTCAAGGTCAAAACTTTTATAGGTAACCTCAATAGCATTTCTACTATCAGGAATTTCCTGTATTGCAAGGGTTTCTGCAATCCTTTGAGCCGTTTTTGCCGCTTGGGCATAAATAGTAACGGCTATGGTGTTGTAATCGTGTTTTGTAATGTTTTTTTCCATGAAAAATAACCTATAAATGCAACAATAGTTAAAAATATGCTCAGCATACTGGTAAAGGTATATCCTTTTAAAAAGAATAGGGGGATGGCAATAATATCGCCTACAATTAAAAAGATCCAGTTTTCCAGTTTACGTTTGGCTAAAAGCCACATGCCAATAAAAAACAGACCTGTAATAAATGTATCAACATATGCCCACCAGTATGTAAATTTATCAAAATATAAATAAACAGCCGATACAAATATAACCGAACCCATAAATATCTGTATGCACACATTGTTATCTTTACTTGTCATTTTTGATATTTTTAGAGTGTTTTTGTTATTTTTATCTTTCCTGCTCCACAGCATCCACCCGTATATACTCATATAAAAATAATAGGCATTAATTATCATATCGCCATAAAGGCTGCCTTCATATAGCAGATAGACATACAGTGCCGTGCTTACCAAACCTGTAGGATATACCAGTATGCTGTTTCTTGCCGAAAACACTACGCTAAGTGCGCCAAATGTGGTGGCTATAAGCTCCAGTGTTATAAAAAGGGTAGAATAATCTTTGTATTGACTGAAAAGAAAATCGAAAATATCGGTCATTTATTTATGTGCTTTACAAATTAATTGCTTCAAAACTACAGACTAATGTAAAGCCTTCTATTTCTTCAAATAAAAAAGTATAGTTATTGTTCATTTTTTCAAAAGTTACGGTCGCTGTGCCGTTCGTATCTTCAAGTGTAAATGCATCAACATCAATATGCTGCTTAAAGCTGATGCCCGGCAGTGATATCATTTTAAATAGTGCCTCCTTTACACCCCATATCACGGTAAGCATTCTGATGTAGTCGTTTTGCTGTTCCGGATTCAGGTAACTAAATTCAGAACTGCAAAACTTGTGGGCAATCTTTATTATCTTATCACGGCGCATTTCCATATCGATACCCGTGTTACGGCTGCTTATAATAATTGCCGAAAAATCGTGAGAGTGGGTAATAGATATATTTTTTCCATCCCTGAGGTGTGGTTTGCCGTCATTAGCATAATAAAGGTCAAAATCACTATAGCCCGCTTCTTGCAACAGCATCCGCACACTCAAAAAGCCCCTTTGATGCTGTTCGCTTTTCATTCCCTCTACACGCGCCAGGCACACATCTTTCAGGCGTACCTGCTTAAAAAGGGTATCATGGCTTTCGGTAATTTGCCATACTAATAATTGGGTATCGTTGTTTATGGTAACAGATTTGTATAAAGGCATGGGGGTATTTATGGGTGGTAAAAATTCACTTTATTGTTTTTCAAATATTTATCGCTTTCAACAATGTTTAAATTATTCTTAAAGCTGGGTGGTTATACAGGAATTCGTTATTTTTGCATAAATTTTTGCTAATACAAATATACAATATTCATGAGTACTAAGACTGTGCCCTACGTGGCTTACAAAGTAAAAGATATTTCCCTTGCAGAATGGGGCAGAAAAGAGATAGAACTTGCAGAGGCTGAAATGCCGGGACTGATGGCACTTCGTGAGGAGTATAAAGATGAGCAACCCTTAAAGGGTGCACGCATTGCAGGATGCCTGCACATGACGATACAAACGGCTGTGCTTATAGAAACTCTTGTGGCTCTTGGTGCTGAGGTAACGTGGAGCTCTTGCAATATATTCTCTACACAAGACCATGCTGCGGCTGCTATAGCGGCTGCCGGAATATCCGTATATGCTTGGAAAGGACTTAACGAAGAGGAGTTTGACTGGTGTATAGAACAAACGCTTTTCTTTGGCGAAGACCGCCAGCCGCTTAACATGATTCTTGATGACGGGGGCGACCTTACTAATATGGTATTCGACCGTTTTCCTGAGCTTGCAGCAGGAATAAAAGGACTGTCTGAAGAAACTACAACAGGAGTACACCGCCTTTACGAAAGGATGAAAAACGGTACGCTTGTAATGCCCGCTATTAATGTAAACGACTCGGTTACAAAATCAAAATTTGATAACAAATACGGTTGTAAAGAAAGTGCTGTTGATGCTGTGCGTCGTGCTACCGACCTTATGCTTGCCGGTAAAAGGGTAGTAGTATGCGGTTATGGCGATGTGGGTAAAGGTACTGCCGCTTCCTTTAGAGGAGCAGGCTCTATCGTTACCGTTACCGAGATTGACCCGATATGTGCATTACAGGCAGCTATGGACGGTTATGAAGTAAAAAGGCTGGATACCGTTATTGGTAATGCTGATATTGTGATAACCACTACAGGTAATAAAGATATTGTGGTAGGACGCCACTTTGAGATGCTGAAAGATAAAACGGTTGTGTGTAACATAGGTCACTTTGATAATGAAATTGACATGGCTTGGTTAAACAAAAACCACGGAGCGAGCAAAGTGGAGATAAAACCACAGGTAGATAAATATACTATAAACGGTAAAGATGTTATCATTCTTGCCGAAGGTCGCCTTGTAAACCTTGGTTGTGCTACAGGACACCCAAGTTTTGTAATGAGTAACTCGTTTACCAACCAAACATTGGCACAAATAGAACTTTGGAAAAACAGCGACAGCTACGAAAACAAAGTATATATGCTGCCTAAACATCTTGACGAGAAAGTAGCAGCGTTACACCTTGAAAAACTGGGTGTAGAGCTTGAAGTGCTTAGAGAAGACCAGGCTGCTTATATTGGTGTTGAGGTACAAGGACCATTTAAGCCAGAGTATTACAGATATTAATCAGATCGCAGGATTTTTAGATCCTTCGATTGTTAGAAATATAAAAGCCCCGCATTTGCGGGGCTTTTATATTTCGGTTTTTATATATATTAAAGTATATTAAAGTATATTAAAGTATATTAAAGTATATTAAAGTATATTAAAGTATATTAAAGTATATTAAAGTATATTA
>NZ_SKBP01000011.1 GCF_004634195.1 Flavobacterium salilacus subsp. salilacus | reverse complement strand
CCATAGTTAACTTGGTTCAATGAAAAGCCCCTGCATTGCAGGGGCTTTTTTTTATATACGATATACAAAAATGGTAACAGCTTTTAATTAGACTGTTTTTTTATTTTTTGATAAAGAGTACTGCATTATGAAACAGCTTCTTATCTTGTTTTTATTAATGTATGGAAGAGGTTAACAATTTAACTATCATTAGATATAAAATAAAAGTCTCCGCAATTGCGGAGACTTTTATTTTATATTGTTATTATTCAAGATATTTTTTAGTAGTGTGTAGAATCAGAAATAGGTTTGTGTTTTAATAGTATTTTTTACTTTTAGTTGAAACTAAAATCTATTAGATCTGTAAACATCATTTGCCATTTGCTTTTCTTTTTCCAAATGCTGTTACGCATTGATTTTACCAATGGAATATAAGGTTTTATTTTCTCTGCTTTTTGAGATTTTTCTTTTTCGAAAGTAATATTGGCAACATTCGTATCAGGAAATTCAATAAGTGTATATAGTGTATATTCTATTTCTTTGAAAATTCGTCCTGACAGTAGAGCATTAATATTGGTTTCTCCGTTATAGACAGGTATTTCAAAAATATTTAATATATTCCATATTCTTTTATTTTGGAATGTTTCGAATAAAGAATTTAAATAATTTTTCATTGATTTTTTTGCAGCAAGATCAAAATGAGAAGCAACTACCATGTATTGTTCATCAATAATTTCTGAAAAAATTAAATCATTGAATGTATATATGGTTTTATTCATAAAATTTTTAATCTTTTCTACTTTAAGGCTGCCCTGATTTTCGATTTTGTCAAGCGGGTCAGACTGGATAACACTTACTACCGATGATGTACGGGTATTATGGTTGTATATTGAATATACATTGTAATTTACGGCATAAGAAAACCCGTCTGAGGATTTATAGTTTTTAGCAAAAGAACTGTAGGTTAACAATAATCCATCATCAAAACGGTGGATTACATTAAGGCTTTCGTTTATCGCATTGCCTTCTAAATCAAGAACGGTATAAAAAATACTTCTATCTTCTTTGGCTAATACATATTTGTCGCCAAAGTATGAAACATCATTAAATAATGTTTCTTTAGTTTTCCCGAACTTGTCAACCAATAATAATCTGTTATTAGTTGACATTTGTGTTGTAAAGTTCATGCGCTACTTATATTAATAATTAAAATATTAAGTGATAGCACAGCCAATTGAGGCGTTTATTAGTAAATAATTGCGGTACGTGAGGGATGTGGGGGAGGAAGCGGTTTTTAATAATTTATTTATTTTTCATAGATGTTTATATAAAATTAATAATTAGTTAAGTTATTTTTAATAATATTTTATTTTTTTTAACATTTAAAAACGAGTATTGGTACTTTGCTGTGGTATGCCATCTTTTTTGTAAGGCTGCGATGAAAAAGGCTTTCAAAGAAACTTCTTTTATGTTTTAGCATTGCTACCATATCAATTTGTTGGTTTTCTATAAAATCGAGAATTGTTTGCTCTATATGATCTCCCGATATATTAAAAAAATCAATATTTTCATTTTTATAAAGCATTTTCCATTCATTTATCTTTTCGTCTATATCAGACGGGTCATCATCATTTTTAATATGTAGGCATGAAATATTTGCTCCAATTCTTTTTGCTATTTCTACTAATTGCTCAAGGGCTTCGCCATCTTCTTCTTTATACTGTGTTGTAAACACTATATTTTTTATTTGATGATGAAACTCTGCTTCTACAGGAACACCTAAAACAGTTGTCTTGGCATTTGCTATTACTGTTGCGGTATTGGAGCCTAAGAAAATTTCTTTTATTCCGCTTGCACCTGTTGTTCCCATTACTATCAAGTCCACATTTTCATCGTTGCAAACCTCATTGATGCTGTATGTAAGATCGCCACCCATAAGTATATTACGTAACTTTATTCTTTCCGGTTTTATTTTTTTTGCAATTTTTTCCAGTTTCTTTATTTCTTCTTCAAATTTCTCTTCCTGATTGTGCGCTACAATATCAAAAACTTCTTTAGCGGCTCCGGGCAATACAGGTGGTTCAACTATAGGAAGGCTATATACATGCAGTACGATTATATCTGCTTCAAAAATATCTGCAAATTTGAGTGCATAGGTAAATGCAGCGTTTGCAGTCTCAGAAAAATCGGTGGGAAAAAGTATATTTTTCATATAAAAGCGTATTTTTTGATTAAAATTACGAAATAAGGTTATTAACAATACTTAGTTTTCTTACAATTTCATGTAAATTAACCTAACCGTAATCTAATTCTGTTATGTTTACACCTTAAATTTACAATTTAAAAATGTATTTGGGGCTTTGAAGCCTAAAGTATATAACAAATGCATCATTAATTACTATACCTTATATTTGCAAAAAAAAATGTCAATGATCTTACAGGATACCATAGTAGCACTTGCAACACCTTCGGGTTCGGGGGCAATCGCGGTATTGCGTCTTTCAGGTTCAGATGCTGTTACTATAGCAGCGAGGATATTCCGTCCATCTACTAACAAAGATATTAGGTTGGTTAAATCGCACACAATTCATCTGGGAAATATCGTTGAAAATGATAAAATATTCGACCAGGTACTACTCTCTGTTTTTAAAGGATCTAATTCATATACAGGGGAGAACGTTGTAGAAATTTCGTGCCATGGCTCTATGTATATACAGCAACAAATAATTCAGTTACTTTTACGCAATGGATGCAGAATGGCAAATCCCGGAGAGTTTACTTTACGGGCTTTTTTAAACGGAAAACTCGATCTTTCACAGGCAGAGGCAGTAGCTGATTTGATAGCCAGTGATAATGAGGCTTCGCACCAAGTGGCAATGCAACAGATGCGCGGTGGGTTTTCGAGTGAGATAGCGAAACTGCGTGAAGAATTACTCAATTTTGCCTCGTTAATAGAGCTTGAACTCGATTTTGCTGAGGAAGATGTTGAATTTGCCGATCGTACGCAGTTTAAAGAATTATTGAATAGGATAATATTTGTTTTAAAAAGGCTGATAGACTCTTTTGCTGTAGGTAATGTTATTAAAAACGGAATTCCTGTAGCCATTGTGGGTGAGCCTAATGTGGGTAAATCGACTTTGCTAAATGCTTTGCTAAATGAGGAGCGTGCCATAGTATCGGACATTGCCGGGACTACCCGGGATACTATTGAAGATGAGCTTGTAATAGGGGGGATTGGGTTTAGGTTTATCGATACTGCCGGTATTCGTGAAACGCAGGATGTTGTGGAGAGTATTGGTATTAAAAAGACTTTTGAAAAAATAACACAGGCTCAAGTTGTTATGTATCTTGTGGACAGCTATCAACTGGTAAATGATGCGGAGCAATTATCACGTTTAAAAATTGAGATTGCAAAAATAAAAGAGCAATTTCCGTTGAAACCTTTACTTGTTTTAGCCAATAAGGCAGATAAACTTGATGATATTCAAAAAGAGATTATTTTAAGGGAAATTGACAATGTATATCTGCTGTCAGCAAAAGAAAACACGGGATTAGACGAACTTAAAGCAAAGTTGTTATCTTTTGTTAATACAGGTGCTTTACGCAATAATGAAACTATTGTTACTAACTCAAGGCATTATGATTCACTACTAAAAGCTCTGGAAGAAGTACAAAAGGTACAGTTTGGGATGCAATCAGGTATTTCTGCCGACCTTATGGCGATAGATATCCGACAGGCGCTATATTACTTTGGAGAGATTACCGGTCAGGTTACTAATGATGAGTTATTGGGGAATATTTTTGCTAATTTCTGTATCGGAAAATGACTATTGAAAACATCGGATAGAAAAAGAAAGAAAAAGCACTGTATATCAGTTAGTTAAAAACAATTAATTTTCTGAAATTTTCACATTTATAGTTGTTGTGTCAAAATAATTGTTTAATTTTGGACACAAATTTAATGGTGTGCCATTTTTTGTGACAGTATTGGTTTTTATAAAACAGCTTTGTCCACTTATGTCCCATCTGTATCGTAACTTGTCCGATTCTTATGCTTTTAACTGGCAAAACGTATAATAAAATATGCCTATTCTGTAGGAAAGAATTTGAAGCACAAAAAAGGACTACTAAATATTGTAGTCATCAATGTAATTCAAGGGCGTATAAAGTGCGGAAGCGTGATGAAAAAGATGTTGAGGTTAATTTTGAAGAATTTGTAAAAAGGGAACTACAATACCAACGTGAATTAATGAGTCAAATTCAGGTTACGTTGAGTGAACTTATCGAATCTCAAAAATTTTCTTCAAAAGATTTTATCACACCTACTGAATACTGTAATCATTATGGTATCAGTAGGAAAACTTTAAGCCGATATATAAAAGATAATAAGGTAATCGTACATAAGCTCAGTAATCGGAAATTTTTAATTAAAAAAACATCTTATTATGACAGTAAGAACGTATTACCGTGAAACAAAAGACGGTAGAAAAGTAGTTTATGTGGATTATTCCATTGATGGCAATCGAAAAAGAGAACGAACAGTAATGTTTTATTACTCACAGCCAAAAAACAGTTCGGAACGTGAACACAACAAGGAAACAAAAAAATTAGAAGAAAATTATGTTTCTAAACTGACTTTGAAAATTCAAAGTGGAGAGTTGGGAATTCAAGTTTCAAAACACAAGAACAAAAATTTTATTGAATTTTTCAGCTACCTGACTCAAAAGCGTGAGAATACCGATAAAAATTATAGTACTTGGAGGTCTGCATTAAAACATTTAAAAGAATTTTGTCCAAACGGATTAAGTTTTAAACAGATGGACAAACATTGGTTGGAAGATTTTAAACATTTTTTGAGTGTTACACAAGGTTTGAAAAGTTCATCAGCCAATAATTATTTTAATGTGGTAAAACATGGTATTCACGATGCTTTTAGGGAACGATTAATCCCTATTGATTTTGCTACTTTGGTTTCAGCACCAACAGTTGAACACGCAATTAGAGTGTTTTTAACTCATGAGGAAATCCAAAAATTAAAAGAAACTGAATGTAAAAATCCAATACTTAAAAAAGCATTTCTTTTTTCTTGCATGACTGGAATGGCTTATGCAGACATCAAAAAATTAGAATGGAAAGATTTTAGAAAAGATGATGAGGGCAATTTCTTTATTGATTTTCATCGTAAAAAAACAAAAGGGTTACAAAATCATCCAATTTCTAAAGAAGCAAGAGAATTTTTGGGTGTTGCAAGTAAATTGCCAAACGAAAAAGTTTTTAGAGAATTGAACTATAACAGTTGGATGAATATGCAATTACGAGAATGGGTTTATAGTGCTGGAATTCAGAAAACCATAACGTTCCATTGTGCAAGACATAGTTATGCAACGCTACTTTTACACAAAGGAGCAGATATAACTGCGGTAAAAGAACTTTTAGGGCATAATGATTTGAAGACAACGATGATTTATGCTAAAGTTATGGATATTGACAAACGAAATGCAGCCGACCTTATTCATTTCGGAATTTAATTTTTTGGGCTTTTTTTACATATAGTTAAATGGATAAAATGAACAAAAATGAGTCAAGACATAAATAACATTAACAGATTCCTCGATAGCTTATGCTTCGAGGAGTCTTTAATATACAAGTTCCTTTTTAGCGATAGAAGTGCAACAAGTTTTTTTAGTGATGTATTATCTAATTTAAGAAGTGATGTTGAAAGAATAAAAACCTTAAACCAACTCTTATTTTTACTAAATGAAAACAGTCAAGACAGAATTATTGAATTTTTTCATCAAAATGAGTTGAGTTTAATTCCTATACAACCTAACAAATACCTAACATCATCATTTACTTTTGAAGAAGAAGAAGCATATAACCATGAATTGATGATAAACGCTTTGTCGAGAAAAGAAAATGAACTAATAAAACTAAAGGAAGATAACATTCCAAAATTAATACAAACCTATACTAAAGACAACAAGAATTCAGTAGTAAAGGGATTAAATTATGTTGGAAATAAGGTAAATCTATTGAATTTTAGAAATTATTTAGTTGATAAAGGACTAATAGAAAAAGCTGATGATGAAACCTTCTTCAATATTTTTAGTGAAGAATTCACACCTAATAGCAAACTAATTCATTGGAATGCAAGTGTAAGTGAGTTTAAATATTTTATTAAAAAAATTAAAGAATCAAAAAGATGTTCATTACCAAAGCGGTTTACAATAAATTTATGTTACATGTTTAGTTGGCGAAATAAACATACTGGTATAAAAGCACCTATTACAAAAGAAAATTATACAAATCACAATGAACGAATTAATAAAAATATAAAAACATTTATTGATAATTCTATTAAGCACATACCAGATTAGTTTAGTCCCTACCAAAATTTGAAAAATTTAAAATAATTTTTCGTTTAAACTTTAGATTTTATAGGAATAATCAAAGATTGGAGCTACCTCGTAAAAGGGGTAGCTCCTTTTTTTGTAGCTTATTTTCAGAGCTTTGAATCAAATTTTAACAAATAAATATTTTAAATTATGTTACAAGAAGAATTAAAAAAAGAGTTTGAAAGTATGAAAGAAATGCTTTCAGAAATGAGTTTAAACACTAAAGAATATTTAGATGTAGAAGAAACAGCAAAATTTTTACATCTGTCTGTATCTTCTGTGTACAAATTGACTCATAGGTCAATTTTAAGGTATTCAAAATCAGGAGGTAAAAAAATCCTTTTCAAGAGAAGCGATTTAGTGGAATATATTGAGAAAGGATTTTCCTCGACTAGTGAAGAATACCAAAAACTAACGGATAAAATGATTGATAGAACATTCAAAAACCGTAGATGATATGTTATACCAGTTTATTTGCAATTATTCAAGACTATAAGGAATATTTAAGTAGTAATGAGGTAGATTATATAGAGGGTATTGCTCATCAATCAAAAAAACCATTAGAATATTTTTGGCATTACAACAAAAATACACATGGAGAAACCAGAATAGGTTACAATCAATGGCTGTCGCATAAAGTTTCGTTAGCTAAACATTTTTATCATAATAATTATTGGGATTTAACTTATTCTGACCTTGGTTGTGCAATCTATGATTTGGCTGATAACCTAAAATTACGCCCAAACGAGCTGAAAATAAGATCGATTGAAATGGGATTGAATTTACCCATGACTTTTGATTTTGATGCTCTTAAACTCACTACTATGATGCTCAACTTTAAAAATAGATTTTTTGAGGATATGACTAAAAGTAATACAAAAACAAGTGTAGGTAAAGAGTGCCTTTTGCAAGAATACATCATAAAAATGTATAGTAAAACTAAAGAAGCAGACCTTGATTGGGAATTATTACGCTATGAAATTCGAGTTAAAAAAATGAATTATCTACAAAACTCGACAATCAGAACCCTCGAAGATTTATTGGACAAAAGAAATTTACTCTACTTAAAGGACAAATTAGTCGAGAACCTTGAAGAAATAGTGTTTTTTGATAATACAGTTCCTATTTCGGAGTTGAAGCCAAGCGAAAGAGAAATTTACATGAATTGGCAAAGTGAATTTTATAGAAAAGAATTATTTGAAGCTGATTCACGACACCGAAAATTTAATTACCAAAAGCAAAAGTTTGAAGAAATTATTGAAAAACACGGAGAACATAAAATTAAACCAACGCTTATTAATCAAGTTTCAGAAACTTGGCAAAATTTATTAGAATCTTAAAATAAATACATCATGCAACAAATTGACCTTTTTAAAAATTATCTAAACAATCATTACAACTTTAGATTTAATGAAATTAGTAGTAAAGTAGAGTTTAAACCAATAAGCAGAAGTGATTTTAAATATATGACAGACAGAGATTTGAATTCATTATTACTCGAAATGAATCATCAGCGTCTTAAAATTAAATTCCTTGATTTGAAAACAATTATCGAATCCGATTATGTTCCAATTTTCAATCCAATTAAAGATTATTTTAAATCCTTACCTCAAATGACTGGAAATGAAAATATCAAAAAATTATTAATGACTATAGACACTCACGATAATGATTTTTTTGAGTGGGCATTTACAAAATGGTTGGTGGCTTGGGTGGCTTGTATGGTTGAAGATAATGCAATTAATCAACAATGTGTAATATTAGCAGGAAATCAAGGTATTGGTAAAAGCACTTGGGTTGAAAAATTGATACCGAACGAATTAATGCCATATTATTTTGCAGGAAATATTAGATTGGGAAATAAAGACACGCTTGGTTTTCTTTCAGAAAAATGCTTAATCAATTTAGACGAATTGGCGAATATGACGTACTCCAATGTTGCCGAATTAAAAGAATTGGTAACAAAAAGTAAAATCAGTTTTCGTAAAGCGTATGCTCAATATACAGATAATTTTATACGGAGAGCATCGTTTATAGGTTCAGTAAACGGAACAGAGTTTTTGTATGACCTTACAGGAAATCGTAGATTTTTATCATTTGAAGTAAGTCGTTTTGAAAACTACGGCAATCATAAGGTTGATATGAATTTAGTATTGGCAGAGGTTTACAGTCTTTTTAAATCAGGGTTTCAATATTGGTTTGATGCAAACAACCAAAAAAGAGTTGAGAAAAACAACGAAAATTTCAGAGTAATTTCTCCCGAAGAAATAAAGATTTTAGAATTATTTTCATGCACTCCATTAGAAGAAAATGTAATTGAAAGCATTAAAGAAAAACATTTAAACTCTTTAAGAACCAGTTGTTATGTACCCTCGGAAGATTTTAATAATCGGAAAAAGAAAATGGAAGAAGAAATAATGAGTTTAAAATATCCGAAATCAAAATTGACCTTCGAACTTTATCAACTCACAACAAAAAAAACGCCAACACAAGGCGAATTAGTAAAGTTTGGTAAAATCCTTACCAAAAACGGATTTAAAAGAAAACGAGCAAATAATGGAACTTTATACGAAGTATATTATTTAAAACCTGACTTATCAAATTTAGATTAGTGTAAGATGTGTAAGAACTTCAACACAACTTTTTAAAAACTCTATTGTTAAACAAAACAGTAGAGTTTTTTTATAGAGGTTGTTCAGGCAAAAAATCCTTTGGCGAACATTCTAAAACATCAGCCAATTTATTCAAATGTGAAATATTGTACTTTGCTCTCGATTTTGGACTTTCAACATCGCCAATAAATCCGATGGATAAATTCAACATAAAAGCAAGGTCTTTTTGAGAAATACCTTTTTCCATTCTTATTTTTCTAACAGTATCAATAACATATTGTTCAATTGGCTCTAACTCAATATTTTCCATTGTTTAAAAATTTTGAGTTAAATTCCCTTATTAAGCACAATAATTCACTCGCACAGGTACGAGTGTTTTTGATTTTTTGTTTAGATTTGCTTCATAAAAAGCAAATTATGACAACAAAAACCTTAAAATTTCTAATTCTTCTATCGTTTTCAATTACAATCAATGCTCAAAACGATACAACCCAAAGCAACGATTCTATTCAAATTTTAGAATGGAAAGCACCAGTAAAAAATTATGCTCCTTCAATTAAAAAAGAAGAAAAAGAAGCATTAACCGAATTTGTGAAATTTTGTAAAACACAATTTGAAATTGATAACCTTTACAAAGACAATCAACATTATTCAGTAATAATTTTGAATGCTTTGGGTTATGATACAGGTGCGATTAATGTAACAAAAAATGAAGTTTTCAAAAAATTAGATGAAGTATTAAAAAATGATGAAGCAAGAAAATCATTCTTGTCATTCTTTGCTAAAATTGGAAACAACGATTACAATCTTGTTTATTTTTCAATAAAACCTGCAACAAATAGTTATTACCGAAGTAAAATTGAGTTAAGTGCAAAAAATGCAGATATTTTAACTTCATACATTATCAACCACTACTATTACATTCCAGAAACGCCGAAACAAGCCGAATCCGACAGTAAAAAGCAAGAATCAATAAAATATATTGCAATTGAAAAAGAAGCGGTTTTTAAAGGTGGAGATAAAAAGCTACAAGAATATATTTTTCAAAACCTCAATATTCCCGAATCTGCACAAAATTTTTCGGGAAAGGTTAATGTGAGCTTTGTAATAATGGAAGACGGTAGCATTGATAACATAGGTATTAAGCCAAATGTTCCCAATGAATTACAAACAGAAATTGAAAGGGTTTTTAAAAATATGCCGAATTGGACACCTGCACAATCACAAGGAACAAATATAAAAATGAAAAAATCATTTCCTCTAACTTTCAGATAATCAATTAAAATAAAGAAAAATGAAACAATTCAATTTACTATATTTCTTCATTTTAGTGAATCTAATCTCATGCAAACAAAATGAAAAGCAAAATGAAA
Organism: Flavobacterium salilacus subsp. salilacus; assembly: GCF_004634195.1. Classification (GTDB taxonomy): domain Bacteria; phylum Bacteroidota; class Bacteroidia; order Flavobacteriales; family Flavobacteriaceae; genus Flavobacterium; species Flavobacterium salilacus. Next base: position 102,902 of record NZ_SKBP01000011.1, on the reverse strand, counting down.
ACAATATTATTAAAAATGATACTTTAATAACAACTCAACAAAATACAATATCAGTCAAAAATGAAAATGAGACCACCGATTTAATCGGTAAATACTTTTATGTATGCACTTCTTTAGATAGCCAATTTGTTAATTTTTTTAACGAAAATGAATACTATAATGTGTTATTTTTTAAAGATGAAAAAACGGTTGTACATTTCATGAATACTGGGGAATGGACACCTGCAAGTGAAGGAATTTATGATTTTTCAGAAAATAATTTATCTTTAGAAATATCAAGTCTTACAAGTGGACATTCAATTTTGAAAGGAAAATTACAAAAATTGACAGATAGCAACTTTATTCTAATTGATTTAGGAGTAAGTGGACAAGAAATCGAAAAATTAAAATTAAAACACTTTATTCCTGACTAAGGTTAAGTCGTGTTATTTTAAAATTTGAGGTATAGAAGAAATTCTGTACCTTTTTAGCATAAAAATAATTTTAAAATATTTTTTTTAACACACTTGCTAAAAGTTAAAAATCACTATATTTGGCGGTTTAGGGTTTAGTAAAAAAAGTCCTAAATATTATTCACAAAAATCATTTCAAATTATCTTGAAATGCAAATCAAAAATGAGCAAAAGAATAAATTATATAATAGAAGAAATCGCTGACCAATACTCTATTGACGATAGCAATAGACCTTGGATTATTGGTTTTAGTGGTGGAAAAGATTCTACCGTTTTACTTACTCTTACTTGGTTGGCTCTGCTAAAAATTAAAACCGAAAGAGGAAAATCGTTTTTAAAACGTGAAGTATATGTAGTATGTAATGATACGTTGGTTGAAAATCCAATTATTACGAATTATGTAAATAAAATTTTAGAGAAAATCAAAGAGGGTGCTTTAAAACATTCACTTCCCGTTTTTGTTCAAAAAACAATACCAAGATTAGAAGATTCTTTTTTTGTTAACCTAATAGGAAAAGGTTATCCAGCACCTAATAATAGTTTCAGATGGTGTACAGAAAGGTTAAAAATAAAACCAACTGCTAAATTTGTAACCGAAATTGTTAAAAGTGAAGATAACGACCACCACGAAGCAATTATTTTAGTTGGAACTCGAAAAAGTGAAAGTTCTTCAAGAGCAAAATCAATTAAAAAGCACGATATTAAGGGAAAACGTTTAACAAAACACCCATTACAAAATAATGTTTTTGTTTATTCCCCAATAAAAGAGTTGCAATTAGAAGAGATTTGGTATATCATCAATACTTTTCAATCGCCTTGGGGTGCAAATAATAAAGAATTGTTTGATATTTATTCAGATGCAAGTGCAGATGATTACGAATGCCCCACAATGGTATCAGATAAAGAGCATAAATCTTGTGGACAAAGTCGTTTTGGTTGTTGGACTTGCACCGTTGTAAAACAAGACAAATCAATTTCTGCACAAATTGAGAACGGACAACAATGGTTAATTCCTTTAAGAGATTTGCGAAATTGGATTCAAGAAGAAAGAAATAAACCCGAAAATCGTTCGCATTTCCGAAGAAACGGACTTGAAGCAACAATCCCTCACGGTGGTGTTGTGGAATTGAAACATAGAGCTGAAATTCTTGAAAAAGTTTTTGAAGCACAAAAACAAATTAATGAGTTGGGTTATGAAGTTGAGTTAATAAACAAACAAGAATTAATAGCAATTCAAGTTATTTGGTATCGTGATTTATTTTTTCAATACACGGTTTCAGATATTTACAATAAAGTATTTAATAAACATCTTGATATGAAACAGCACAATGAACTCGTAAAAAAAGAAGAAGAACTTCTGTTGTCTGCTTGTGAAAAGGATAAAAAACAATTCACTTTAATACAAGACTTGCTAAAATTAGAAAAGTCTAAAACTATTATGATGAAACGAAGAGGATTGATTGAAGATATTGAAAAACGATATAAACAACATATTTCAGCATAATGACAATTAAAGAAATTGAATTAAATAACTTTAGAATTTATAAAGGTTATAACAAAATTGATTTATCTGTTAATAATGATGAAAACATTGTCATTGTTAGTGGTAAAAATGGTTATGGAAAGACAACATTTTTGATGTCATTGGTTTGGTGTATGTATGGACGACAAATGAGTGATGTCGATGAAATCTATAAAAGAGAAATCGAGAGCAATGGTAACTATAAAAAATACATCAAGAATAGTTTAAATCGTCAAGCAGAGTTTGAAGGTAATACCACATTTTCTGTTTCGGTTGTATTTGCTAATGTTACGACAATACCCGATATTACTTGTAATGAATTAAAAATTACAAGAACATACCACACAGAGGGAAACAAAGAAGAAGAATTAGAAATTTTAATTGATGGTATGGAAAGCGAGTTAGCCGAAGAAGTTGGAAAAGAAATATTTATCCGTGATTTTATCATGCCGAAAGAAATTGCGAAATTTTTCTTTTTTGATGCGGAAAAAATAGTTTCACTTGCGGAAATTCATACTGCGGAACAAAGAAAAGATTTAAGTCAAGCATATATAGAAGTTTTAGGTATTAAACATTATCAAGATTTAAAGGAAGATTTAGAAAAATATCTGAATGATTTAAAGGAAAAAACAGCAAGTACAAAAGATAAATCAAATTTAGAGCGAATTAAAAGAGAGTCTTTGGATAAAGAAGAAGAAAATGTTGATTTTCAAAGCCAAATTGACAATTTTAATGAAGATGCTTCTGCTTTAAAGTTCGATATTGCTAAACTTCAAGAAAAATTAATTAAAAACGGTAGTGTAATTACAGTTGATGAATTAAACGAACTTCGTAATAGAAAAGAAGATTTAGATAAACACGTTAATCAAATTCAAATAGAATTAAAATCATATTTTGAAATAATACCTTTTGCTATTGCAGGAAAACTACTTACCCAAGTTTTTGAACAAATTATTGATGAAAGAAATTTTATCAACAGAAATTTTGATAAAAATAAAGTTGATGATATTTCTACAAACATAATCAACGATTTAATCAATTTACCAAGACCAAAAGATATTTTAATTACTCATGAAGTTCAAGAATATTATATTAAGAGTTTTAAAGAATTAGTTAAAAAGCACCTTGGAGAAGAAGAAACGCAAAATAATGAAGATGTTGAACTTATACACAACTATTCAGAATCTGAAAAAGCTGAATTAGAGCAATTTATAAATAATATTAGGTTATCATTCAAAGAGAAATTCAGTAGAATAAATACGGATTTCATACGCTCAAAAAATGAACTAAATGATATTAATAAAAAAATAAAACTTGCTGAAGAAAAATCTGAAGATGCTTTAGTTGTTGCCGATAGGAAAAAGAAAAGTGAACTTGAACAACAATATGAAGGAATTCAACAAAGAATTGGCGTATTAAAACAAAAAATAGAAGAAAATGAGAATACACTTATTCAGCATAGAAAAGAAATTAATAGAATTACCGAAAGACTTGATTTAGGAAAAGAAAATATTGAAATCGGTAAAGAAGTTGAAAATACAATAAAGACTTTAAAGCGATTTATTATAGATTTCAAAAACGAAAAATCAAAATCACTTTCAGAGCGAATTAAAAACGGTTTAGATACTTTGTTGCATAAAAAGTCTTTTATTAAAGATGTAAATGTAGAAATCATCGGAGAAGATATTGATATTAACTTGATTGATTCAAGAGGTAATATCATCAATAAAGATTCACTTTCCAAAGGAGAACAACAGATGTATGCTACTGCTTTATTAAAAGGTTTGGTTGATGAGTCTAATATTAGTTTTCCTGTTTTCATTGACTCGCCAATGCAAAAATTTGATGTAGACCATTCAAATAGTATTGTGAAACATTTTTATCCGAAAGTATCAGAGCAAGTTATCATTTTTCCATTGCTTAAAAAAGAAATGTCAGAAGATGAATTCAATATTTTATTACCAAATATCAGCAAAACCTATTTGATAAAAAATATTGATAATGAACAATCTGCATTTGAAAAAGTAGAGAACAAAGAGGAATTATTTAAAATATTTGAACGAGATTATCAAGATGCAATTTAATATTAAAACTTCATCAGAACTTGTTAAGAAATTAACGAATAGAATGCAATTAGGCGAAGAAAATCATATCGCCCGAATTTCATTAGCGTATTCATTAGCAAAAGGTGCAACTTACACTTCTGAAAGTAATTCAACTTCTGAAAAGCAAAAAGAGTATAAAGACAATACCTTATTTGGAAACTATAAAGAGTATTACATTTCTTTAATTTGTCAAAAATATCAAATACATAAAGACGATACCGATGTTAGAAAGTATCTGAAATGGCATATTGATAGCGGTTTAGAAATGATAAACCTTTATTTTGAAGAAAACAAAAATGTATCAGGTATTGAGTTTTTATTAGACCATATCGAAATTGGAATTGATGCAATAAATGAAAATGAAACCAATTTTGATTTTGTTAAAAACAAAAATAATTCTCTTAAAGAAAAAGAAAGTTATTTAGCACCTATTAAAGTATTAATTGGAGAATATAAAGGGAAAGATATTTATTTCACTCCAAACAATACATCAATGTATGGAAACTGTCATATTGCCATTGCAGGACAATCAGGAGCGGGAAAATCTTATTTTGCAAGAAAGTTTTTAGAAAGAATTATTACAGAATCAAAAGGTCAGGTCAATTATCTTTATTTAGATTTTAAAGGAATGACTGAAAGTGATAAATCTAATAAAGATTTCAAAGAATTTTTTAATAATACCAATGCAAAATTAATTGATACACCAACGGATTCATTCCCAGTTAATCCTCTATCATTTATTAACAATGTAAATGAACGAGATAAAATTGTTGGAATAGGTCGATTTGTTGATATTATAGTTAAGTATGCTAATTTAGGAAATGTTCAAAAACAACACTTAAAAGATGCAACAAGAAAAGCATTTGAAGATAAAAAAGACGGTAGTTACCCAACATTGTCAGATATATTAGAAAATGTATATGAGATTGCCGGAGATAAACCTACATCATTAACGCAAATATTGATTGGTTTAACTGAAATAGAATTGTTTGATAATAATAAATTAGGCGATTTTATTAATGAAAATTACTATTTAAGTCTTTCGGGAGATTTAAGTAAAGAAGTGCGTTTTACAGCCACATTTTTAGTTATTTACTACTTGTACAATATATTTATGAATATGGATAAAGTGCCTATTGAAGACAATTATAGCGGTCTTCGATATGTATTACTTATTGATGAGGCACATAATGTATTCAAGGAAAAGAAATCACAAGAAATATTGGAAAAACTATTGCGTGAAGTTCGTTCACAAGGTGTTGCAGTAATGTTAGTTTCACAAGGAATTGAAGAATTTAACCAACCAACTTTTGATTTTTCAGAAATGTGTCAATCAGCATTTTTAATGCAAATTAAAGACGGTAATAATTGGAAATCTATCAGTAAATTTTTAGGTGCTGGAGAAAAACAAAGAAGTAAAATAAATCGTTCAATGGAATCCATCAATCCAAGACAAGCAATATCAAATATTCGTGAGTTTGAGTTTGGAGAAATTTTTAATACGAAGTAAAAAAATCTAAATATGTTTAATTTTAAATCGATTAGAACAAAATATTTTTGGATAGCGATAATTTGTATAGGAACTATTGGAATTTGGCTACCATTTATATTAGGTGATAAAATAGGACCAAAAGAATTACCTATTTTATTTACAACATATTATGTTTCAATTTATTTTTCAGGGTGTTTGGATAGTGTTTTAAGTAAAATAAAGAATTTTCAAGATTCTAATCGTGAAGAATTAATTAAAAATTTCCTTGATGTCATTGGTTTAATATTACTCTCCATTGCATTAGTAGTTTCTACAATTTTACTAAATAAAGAATCATATCACAAAATCGCTTTAGTTTTATCTTTAATTGGTTCACTTATAGGACTACGTTTATGGTGGGTAAATAATAATGATAAACCTACTTTTAATGAAGTTATTAGACAAGAAAGTAATGAAACTCATGGAAACAACTGGTAAAATAGAAGCAATTGCTGTTAGGCAAAATAAACAAGATTTTCTAATAGGTGTATATTCTATTCAAGAAATTTTAAAATTCACAAAATATACAAAACGCCTCATTGTTAGTTATGATGAAGATGATGAACCAATTTATAATGAGCAAATTCAAAGAAATATTGAAAATCCGAGAGTTCAAAAAATTGCGGATTTTTTAATTAATGACCCTGATGCTACTTTTCCAACAAATATAGTGCTTCATATTCCTATTGAAGTAATTGATGAATATTTTGTTGATGAAAGAAAAAGAGTTAGTATTACACTTAATCCAAAGGTGTTTTCTGAACTAAAAAGAGAGAATGGTAATATATTTATTTCTATAATAGACGGACAACATAGAGTTAAAGGAATTGAAATTGCAATTGAGAGATTGAAAAATGAAATAGATTTTCTTATTAAAAACTTAAGAACTAATAAAAGTGAATCTCTTGAAGAAAAATTAATTTTTTATCAAGATAGATTAAATGACTTATTAAACATTCAATTAGTTGTTACATTTTTCATTGACAAAACTTTAGAATATCAAGCTATGATATTCTCTACAATAAACAGAACTCAAAAAAGAGTATCACAAAGTTTGGTTTATAGTTTGTTTGGTTTAGATACCGATGACACTCCTCAAAAAACTGCTTTAGAAATAGTTTTAAGACTAAACGGACATAAAAATTCTCCATTCTATAAAAGAATAAAACTATATGGTGCCTCATATAGTAAAAATGATACACCTCCTTTATCTCAAGCAACAATGGTAAAATCTATTGTAAATTTAATTTCGGAAAATTTAAGAGAATCAGAAAACGATAGGTACAAAAAAAGAAAAGAATTACAAAATCGTAATCCAAGTTCAACGAGATTTCTACCTTTTAGAAAATATTATGCTAATGATAGAGATAGTTTAATTTCAGATATAATGTTTTTCTATTTTTATGAAGTAAAAAATATTTTTCAAGGATTATGGGATTTTGAAGAAAATAATAAGCCAACTAATATTTTACATACAACTGTTGGATATGAATCATTATTAAAAATTTTGGTGGATATTCTAAAAGAAGAAAGAAATATAGAAAAGCTTAACTATGAAATGTCTAAAATAATATTTAGAGATAAATATTTAAAATTTATTCAAGATATGGATATTTCTAATATTAACCGCTATTCTTTTAATCAACGAGGAAAGAAATATTTTTATTTAGATATGAGTTTAAGAATTTTTCCACCTTCAAACAATGATGATTCAAGATTGATAGAATTGAAAAATTTAGAATAATTTATTATTCAATTTTGATAATATCAAATGATATTATCAAAACAACATATAATAATATTATGGCAAGTAAAAAAAACAAAAATAAGTATCAAAAAGAGGATTTGATAAATACACTTAACAAATTGTATAAATGTCGAGATTTGGAAATTTCTAATCTTTGGCAAAGGTCTATTTTTTTATCTGTTTTTCTAATCCTTTGCTTTACTGCCTACGGATATTTAATGTTAGATTTAGTCAAAGTAAATTATAATGTGAATATTCTAAATAAGTATAATATTGCTTGTTTGTTACTGTCTTCAATAAGCATAATTTTTTCGGTAATATGGATATTAATGGCAAAAGCGTCAAAAGCTTGGTATGAAGTTTATGAGTCTGCAATTTCAAAGTTTGAATATCAACATTTTAAAAGAATAAATCTTCCTTATGAAAATATTATGGGAGAAATGATATTTCAAAAAGACCAAAGAAACGATAGTATTTTTACAACAAAAGGCGGTGCGTTTTCGCCATCAAAAATAAATATTGCGATTGGACAAATTAGTTTGATTATTTGGATTATCGTAATGATTTCACATTCAGTATATAATTTTACTCTCATACATTTAACAGGAAATCATATAATTAATACAGTTTTGACAATAGCATTACCTTTAATTACAATTATAATTGTATTGTATATTAACTTGTCAAAATATGTAAAAAGTGGATTTTTAATACATAACGAGTAGTTCATATTTTGACCAATATTTTCGCCTATTTTCAAAGCTTTTGACAATCATTTGGCACACGAACCCTTATAACGCTGAAAATTTCAAAATAATGCAAATTTTGTATCGTAAAGTAAAGTTGATAGCAATTGCTATTACAGATAGTAAAATAAATCAACAAGTTTTTATAATTGGTGACTTACAAGTCATATTGCAAGACAGTATCGGGAGTAATTATATATTGATACGTTCAAAAAAACTCTTTTTGTATGACTCGCTGATTGGTATTCTATACTCATCAATCACTATGCGGTTACGCTGTACGGAGGTTATGTACTTGAGGTTAACCACATAAGAGTTATGTACTCTGATGAATGTTTTTTCAGGTAGTTTATCCATCATGTTCCTGAAGTTGGATAAGGTAAGGATGTATTTACCATTACTCAAGTTGACTTTAAGATAGTCTTTAAGCCCCTCTATATATTTAATTTCGGAGATGAATACTTTTATACTTTCGTGTTCTGACTTGATAAACAAAAAATTATCCTCGTTATTGCTTGTAAATGTAGAGGTGTTTACGGTAAACGATTGATTTTGTCTTGTTTTGTTTACTTTATTAAAAGCTTTTAAAAAACGAATATACGATATGGGTTTTATAAGATAATCGGCTGCTTCAAGTTCAAAACCATCTATCGCAAATTGAGGATAGGCAGTGGTAAAAATAAACTGGCATTTTAATTTTAGAGCATCTATAAACTCAATGCCTGAGAGCAACGGCATTTCGATATCAATAAAAATAAGGTCAACAGGATTTTTATTAATAAAACCCATTGCCTCTACAGGATTGGTAAAACAGTTAAGAACTTCGATGTCCGAAATGGTATCGCAATAGTTTTTTATAACATCTATTGCCAGCGGTTCGTCATCTATTATAACTGTTTTAATCTTCATTAAGTTTTAGGTTTAAATCAACATAAAATTTGTTATCCTCCACATACGTTTTTAAGGTATGACTTTCCGGGAAATAAAGAGCTATCCTTTTCAGGGTATTTTCCATACCAAGACCCGAAGCTTCGTCGCTTTTTGGCTGTTTATTTATATCGTTAACGATAAAAAAGTTTATTTCTTTTTTAGAGATATTAAATTTAATGTAAATTTCGCTATTTGTTGCTGTACTTATACCATGCTTAAAGGCATTTTCTATAAACGAAATAAAAAGCAGCGGGGGTATTGTTACGCCATTTGGGTTTCCTGTTACCTCATATTTTATTTTGTTGTTCTCTGTGAGGCGAAGCTTTTGCAGTTCGATATAATTTTCTATATACAAAAGCTCTTCGCTAAGTAATACTACTTCTTTATTGGTTTCATAAAGCATATAACGCATTAGGTCAGATAGGTTGAGGACGGCAACCGATGTTTTATCTGATTTTTTAATCGCCAGAGAAAAGATAGTATTGAGCGAATTGAAAAAAAAATGTGGATTTAGCTGTGCTTTCAAAAAGTTGAGTTCGGATATTTTTTTCTCCGTCTCGGCTTCTTTTTGTTTTTTAAAACTATCATTCCATTCTACATATATTTTAAACATTGCACTAAAGGCAAGGTGTAATATAATCATTACCACATTAGGAAAAAACCGCATAAAGAAAAGTCCTCTCTCCGGTTTTTTCATTCGAGGTAGTCTCTTCTCTATTATTTCTTTCATCTCTTTAGGGGGGCTAAAATGATCGAAATAGTTTGAAAATATGAAAGTAAAAACTACGAGTATAACAGTTACAACAATAAAATACAGCAGCAACTTTCTTTTCAGCAAAAGCCTGGGAACCAATATGAAATAATTAAGGTAAAATATACCGAAAGAAAAAATAGTTTTAATAAATATGTCAGCCGAGGAATCACGATTCCCCACAAAATAATTTGCTAAGGGCAGAAACAGAAATAAAAGCCAAAAAAAGAAATGCAGCAGGAAAAACCTGAACGTAATGGATTGTTCTCCAATAGTAAAGTGATATGGGATTTTTTTTAGCATTTCGTTTTTATGTTTAGCGCTGTCAAATCAGCCTTAGTGATAGTAGGCGATTTTTTATTTTCAATTAATTTCCTTACAAAATTGGCTGTTTTTACAGCGTCAATACTATCGCAAAAAACTTTATTACCTTCAATACCCGGCATATAGGCTTGGTTAATGAGTATTTTGTTGTTATATGTTATTTTATAGCCATACCCGTTTTCTACAGGATATACAACACTTTGCAAACCCTTTTCCTTTTTAGTATTGCACGAGCATACCAACAACAAAATAAGCACTATTTTATAATAAAATTTCATTAAGATAAAATTTAAAAATTAATCCTCGTCGTCATATTCTTCAAATGGTCTAAACTCATACATATCATCAAAGTAATAGTTACCATATTTACCTAATAAAACAAATGCTCGAGAATCAGTATTAAATGCTGTACCATCCTGTCTTAACGTTCCTTCAAAGTTAGTCTTTTCATCCCATTCATCAGTACTTGGGTCATACTCCCATACACTATTCCCATCGCCACCTGCAATATAGCCATAACTACCTATAGAAAATCCTACGGCACTGGACCGTTCTACAGAATAATTATCGTTGTCGTCTAAGTCTTTCAGCTTAGTCCATACTTCTGTATTGGTATCAAAAACCCAAAAGTCATCAACATTCAACCCGTTAGATGAGCCTGTACCAAAATATACATTAGTACCTATCGCAAAGGTTACACCCTCTCTTCTTTTATTACCGCCAAAACCAAACATCTCTTCCCAAGTATCAGTATCGGGGTTATATTTCCAAAAATCTTTTTTGTCGTTATCCCCATCAAAACCTGAACCTACATAGCCGGTTGTAGCCGAACCAAAGCCTACTGCCGCACGTCTTGTGGTTCCGCCAAAATCGGCTATTGGTGTCCATGAATTATCCGTAGGGTTGTATTTATAAAAATCGCCCAGCTCATCAGTACCGTTATAGCCTGTGCCAATGTAGCCTGAATTGTTTACAGAAAAACCTACGGCAGAGCTTCTGCCTTCGCCGGGAAAATCAGCCTTTTGTACCCAGTAACCCCCGTTAATGTCATATTGCCAAAAATCGTTAAGGTAATCATCCCCATCATAGCCTGTTCCTACATAGCCATAATCACCTATCACGAAAGATACCGCACTGCTTCTGGGAGCACCGTCAAAAATGGTTCCTGTAACCCAGTTGCCTATTGTAGAGCTGTCATCATCAGAGCAGCCTGTTACAAGTGTTGCACATAGCGCCAAACCGAAAAGTATTGTGTTATTTTTTCTTAAAAAGTACTTCTTCATAATTTAATTAAAATTTATATTATATATAAAACCTACTGATATTTTTATATCATTATTAAAACCTATTTCATGTTTTTTATCCTGCCCGTCAATAGCATCAAGACTGTTATATAAGTTATGACCTACCTTAAAGGAAGCTATCCAGTTGTCATCTGATGTATAGTTGTACTCAACACCTCCCGTAACCATAACCATTTGCAGGGCATCAATTTTAAGTTCGGTGCTTTGCCCAATGTTATAGAAATAATTATCTCCTCTTATTCTGGAGTAAAAACCATCGGCTGTAATTTCTGATTTTATACGGTGCTTTTGGTTTATGGTATAGCTAAGGCTTGTGGCAGGAATACCTATAGTATAAAACAGTTTTTCGTTTACTTTTCTACTAAAGTTTACTATGGGCAGTAGCCTGTATTTACCAAAATAACCTTTGTATCCTGCTCCAAAAGTTAAGTGCGATTTTTTATCACTTGTTGTATAGCCTGCTCCTGCAAAAAAACCGGGATATATATCCTTTAATGCAATACCGCTCTCAAAATCGGCAACAACCTCGGGGGTAACAGCAGCTATAATGCTCCAGTTGTTGCCTGTTTTTTGAGTGTAGGTTATACCAAGCTCTAATGAGTTTATATTTTCTAATCCTGCAACAGTAAAAGGCACATCAGCCATAGCATATTCAAAACCATAAGCATTAAAAGTGCCGGTGTAGGCAATACTGCTTTTGGAGAAGTTTTGCTTAAAGTTTGCTACTGCATTATGGTTTACTAATGTTGTTGAGGAAGCATCATAAAAAGCACTATAATTATATTTTATTGCACTTGCCGTTTCCTGTGAATAACCTTGCATTGCAAAAACCAATAAAATCAGAACAGCAAATAATCTCGACATAGTAACAAAATTTCACACAAACATATCTTGATTTTAATGGGTTGGAAACAAGAATATACCAATACCTGTTTTTAGACTGCAAAATGCTGAATGTTATCTACGGGTTGAATTAAAGGCATTAGTAGTCTAAAAGAGCCATTTTATAGATGTATGTATATCAGTTATATATATCTTTTTTTACGACATACGAATAAGGGTACTTTCGGTGTTTAATTTTTTATGATGAACAGATTATATCCTATTATTTGTTGTTTTTCCATATTTACCGCATTGATTTTTATATCGTGTAATAATGATGCACTTGATGATGCTTATGACCCCGGCACTGGTTTTACCGAAAGTAATGTTAGGGTAGTAGCCATAGATACCTTTGCAGTAACAATGAGTACTTTTCGGTATGACAGTATCGTAAACCAAGGGCAAAGCAGGGTTTTGGTAGGGCGGTATTCCGACCCTTATTTTGGTATAGTAAAAGCCACCGCCTTTGCCGATTTTACTCCTGCAACCTACAGTTTGGACGAGGAGGCTGTTTTTGACAGTATCGTGGTTAGTTTAAAGTACGACGGGTTTTATTATAACGATACCCTGCTGCAAAAAACAATAAAAATACAAGAGCTTGCCAAAGAGATACGATTCAGGAACAACCAAAGTTATTTTTACAATACATCTGATGTGGAGGCGAACAGCGCTATAATAGGAGAGAAAACATTTTATCCCAGAATAAGCAACGACTCCTTAACTATACGACTTACGGATGCTTTTGGGCAAAACCTTTTTGATAAGATACAGAGTAATATAGTTAACGACCAAGAGCAGTTTACAGATTATTTTAAAGGGCTGAAAATAGCTCCTGATGATACCGAAGACGCCTCTATAATAGGCTTTAATATTGAAGATACTTACATAAGGATATACTATTCGTTTCCGGACCAGTCGAGTTCCGAAAGTGAGTATATGGATTTAAACTACAGATCCGATTCAGATAAAAAGTTTTTCAGTAAAATAGAGAGTGACAGGAACGGTACTCCCATACAAAATGTAAGCGGTCAGGAAAACGAGTCCTCTTCCGGAAGCTTAAACAACCTAACCTATATACAGTCAGGCATAGGGATAACTACAAAAGTTACCTTTCCCAACATTCGGGATATTCGGTATATAAACAATAACAATGGCTCTATTTTTAAAGCCAACCTTAAAGTGAAACTCAATAACACGTATTATAATAAAAAGTTGTACCCGGGAGATTCACTTTATGTATATGTGCTGGATCAGAACAACGATATACTTACGCCATTGTATAACGCAGGAGGGGACCAAGTAGCGGGGTATATAGATTATAGTAACGAGGAGGTAAACCAAGTATATCTTTATGTGCCTGTCGAAGACTTTTTAGAAAAGGTAATTACAAACAGTACCTATCTTAACTACGGGTTGGCATTTATTCCGCGACATTTCAATTCTACAACAGAAAGGCTCATTTTAAACGGCGAAAATAACAGCGATTATAAATCGAGACTGGAATTAACTTATATTATATATGATAAATAAAATAACAGTGCTGAGTTTACTGTTTTGTACTGCCAAAATATTTTCGCAATCAAACAACCAAACAAGTTCGCCCTATTCCCTTTTTGGTTTAGGCAGGCTAAATGAGGCGGGAGTAGGCAAAACAAATGCGCTGGGCAAAAGCGGTATTGCCTATTCCAGCGAAACAGAGCTTAATAATCTCAATCCGGCATCATATGCCGGCATCCTTAAAAACTCATTTCTTTTTGATATAGGAATAAAGGGAGAGAAAAATAATATGGCAACTATTGATGACCAAAAAACCACCACAACGTATAATTTTTCGAATATCAGCATGGCATTAGGGCTTACCGATAAATCGGCAATAGGATTTTCGTTGTCCCCTTATTCAGATGTTGGTTATTTTTTACAGGGCGTAACAGGAACAGTAGAAGGAAATACAGACGTTTATTCCAGTGATATAGAAGGTTCCGGAGGGCTTAATAATGCCATGTTAACCTATGGAAGAAAATTTAATAGTAAGCTCAACTTGGGCGTTAATGCAAGTTATTACTTTGGTAAAATAGAAGAAACCGAAGTGATAACTATTAATAACGACTACCTGTCTATAAACGAAAAAAGTTATTACAGAGGCATCCGATTTGGTGTTGGTGCCCAGTATAAAGTAAACGAAAAATTAGATGTGGCAGCGGTAGTAAACCTCCCGGTATCGCTCTCAGGCAAGCAGGACAGGCTGGTAAACAAAATAGTAAATTACTATGGTGCGCAAGTTGAGGATACCGAAGGCAGAGATATTTCAAGTTTTAAACTCCCGCTCGAGTTTACCATTGGTGCTAAATATGTATTTGAAGAAGTCCTTACGGTAAATGCCGATTATAAACATTCATTTTGGAGTGCTGCCAATATGGAAGATAATTTGGGCAGTTTTACAGACCAAGACTTTATAGGAATAGGTTTTGAATATTTCAGGAATAAAAACAGGTATAGCTATTTTGACCGCATAAGGTATCGACTGGGCTTTAATGCCGATAACGGCTACTTGGAGGTAGCGGGAGCAAGAGTGCAAAATGTTGCTGTTACATCAGGCATAGGGCTACCGCTCAGCAGGAGTGTTAATTCGTTTCTTAATCTATCTTACAGTTATGGACAGAGGGGAGTAATAACTACAACGCTTACAGAAGAGAAATACCATCTATTTACAGTAAATATAAGTCTTTCGGATATTTGGTTTAAGAAAAGAAAATATGATTAATAAAAGTTTGTTAAGTTAAGTTTTTTATGTTGGCTGCGGTAAGCACAGTTAGTATAGTTTGTAAACACCAAAGCACCTTTACAGATGAAATTACTTTGTTTACCGCCTTTTTTTGTTATTGCCATACCTCTTTCATTACTTTGTTGTGCTTTTTATGATATATTGATGTAACCAAAACACGCTTTAATAGTCTATAAGGTATAAAGTTTATTATTATGAAAAAAATTGCAAGTTTTTTAATAGCCGTTATAACAACCGTAAGTGTACAAGCACAAGATTTTCAGGGGATGGCAGTATATGAATCCAAAACCAGCCTTGGCGACGACATGATGAAATTTGGCAACAGGGAAATTACACCTGAAATGAAAAAGATGATAGAAGCGCGTATGAAAGAGATGTTTGAGAAAACATTTATACTCAATTTTGATAAAACCGCATCGATATATCAGGAAGAAGAAAAACTGGATGCACCCAACCAAGACGGGGGCAGGATGCGAATGATGATGTCATCAATGACCGGAGGCGGGGGCAAACACTACAAAAATATAAAGGACAAAGAATTCCTTATCGAGAAGGAAATTTTTGGTAAAGAGTTTTTGGTTTCTGATACATTACCCACAATTGTCTGGAAAATGGAAGGTGAGAGCCGAAAAATAGGCAACTATACCTGCTATAAGGCAACAGCAAGCGTGCCTGTAGATAAATCGAACATGATGAACTACCGACCTAAAAAAGGTGCAGAAGAAGAGATGGAAGCCAAAACAGAAGAGGAGCAAAAAAGTACCAACTTTATGGATATGATAGAAATGCCAACAGAGAAAATAATAACCGCATGGTATGCTCCCGAAATACCCATAAGCCAAGGACCTGAAAACTACTGGGGGCTACCGGGGCTTATACTTGAAGTTTCGGATGGTAAAACTACTATATTATGCTCTAAAGTGGTGCTTAACGTAAAAGAGAAAACAGAGATAAAACAGCCTAAGAAAGGGCAAAAAGTTACACAGACAGAATTTGAAGAGATTATGGCGAAAAAAGTACAGGAAATGCAAGAAATGTATGGCAATCCCGGAGAAGGACGTATAAGAACGCCTATGGGTGGCTAATGCCTGTTTTCAATAATTTATTAATACTTACAACACGTACCTCTTAAATGACCAAATTTTTTATCTCGCTGTTATTGCTCTTATCAGCAGTTTCTTTTGCACAAAATATTCGCATAGAGGGTACTCTTAAAGATGACCAAGGCACAGGGCTGGAAATGGCAAATGTAATGGCTGTAAATAAAGCTACCAATGCGATGGACTCCTATGCTATTACTAATGATGAGGGTAAATATCAACTATCGCTAAAGCCTAACACTACCTATATACTCAAAGCCAGCTATATTGGCTATACCACATTTGAAGAAGAAATTACAACCACTACCGAAAATATTGTAAAAAATATTACACTGGAGCAGGGGGTAGAGCTTCAGGAGTTAGAAATAGTACACGAAATGCCTGTAACTATAAAAGGCGATACTATTGTATATAATTCTGATTCGTTTACCAACGGGTCTGAGCGTAAACTGGAAGATATACTCAAAAAGCTGCCTGGTGTTGAGGTAAACGAGGATGGAGAAGTAGAGGTAGAAGGCAAAAAAGTAGGCAAGTTGATGGTGGAAGGGAAAGACTTTTTTGATGGCGATACCAAGCTGGGGGTAAAAAATATTCCTGCCGATGCTGTGAGTAAAGTAGAAGTACTGCGCAATTACAGCGAAGTAGGACAACTTAGTGGGGTGCAAAACAATCAAGATAATCTTGCCATGAACATAAAACTAAAAGACGGTAAAAAGAACTTTTGGTTTGGTAATATCAATGCAGGAGCCAGTATAGGCGAAGGCGAACGCTATATAGCAGCCCCAAAAATATTTTACTACAACCCCAAATATACATTCAACTTTATTGGTAACATGAACAATACGGGCGAATTGCCACTAACAATGCAGGATTACTTTAACCTTACGGGTGGTTTTCGTAATGTAATGAAAAAGGGAGGTACGTCGTTTAACATTGGTTCTAACAGCTTGGGACTTTCTTTAATGCGAAACAATAAAGCAAAAGAAATTGAAACTAAGTTTGGTGCCGCCAATTTTAGTTATAACCCAACGGAAAGCTGGACAATTAGCGGTTTTACTATAATTAATTCCAGTGATACCGAGATGGAAACAGTGAGCCGTACCACACTACTGGATACGGAAACAGGCGAGCCTGAAACAATACAGGATGTCGAAGAAACATCACAGCAAACCAATGAGTTTGCTCTTGTAAAGATGAGTTCTACTTATAAGCCCAATAAGAATCTTCAGTTTGATTATGATTTTTTACTAAAAACATCCAATCAGGAGGAAGCAAACGGGTTGTTATCGTCGGTTACTCCCGAAACAGCACAAAGTCAGGATATTTATACAAAGAAAAAACAGAAACCTTTTTCGTTCAATCAAAACCTGAACTTATATTATACGTTGAACGACAAGAATATATTTGCTTTTGAAGTGCAGCACTTGTATCAAGACGAAGACCCCTTGTATAGTGCCAATTTGGGTAATAATCCATTTCCGGATGTTGCGGGTAGCGATTCTTCACTTTCGCTTGGGCTACTCGAAGCCGATAGGTATGATATAACGCAAGACAGATTTGTAACTACTAATAAACTGGATGCGAAACTGGATTATTACTATATGGTTACTGCAAAAAGCAATATAAACCTGACGTTGGGAAATACTTATTCCTATCAAAATTTTAACTCAGCTATGTTTCAGCTACTGGATGATGGCGAATTTAACGGTATGAGTGATAACACGAAGAATGACGTTAATTATGTTTTTAACGATGTTTTCTTGGGAGTGCACTACAGGTTTATAAAAGGTAAGTTTGAGTTTAATCCGGGTGTCAGCCTGCATAGTTATACTACATATAACGAGCAGTTAGATAACAAGATTAGTAACAACTTTATCAGAGTACTGCCCGATTTTTTTGCTCAGTTTCAGATAAAAAAAATGGAAAGGCTTATATATAACTACTCTATGACTACCAATTTTACGGATGTGTCTGATTTTGCAAGAGGGCTGGTACTCAATAGTTACAAATCGTTGTTTCAGGGAAATCCTAATTTAGATAACGGTTTGTATCAAAACCACTCTTTAACCTATTTTAAATACAACATGTTCAACTTTACCCAACTTTATGGTAATGTAAACTATATCCGCCAGATGGACGCTATAAAAAGCCTTTCTTCTTTTAGTGGTATTAATCAGATAGGTACAGTGGCAAACTCTAATTTTGCCGATGAGAATTTTACCGCATCCGCAGGATATAACAGGAGTTTTGCCCGATTTTATAAAGCAGGGCTTAATGCCAGCATAGCGTGGAGCAAGTTTAATAACTTTAGGAATGATGGGCAGGATCTATCAGAGCCTGCTACTATAGAAAATTCCGTTAGGCAGGTAAACGAGCAGTTTACACAAAGTTACAGGACAAGTTTTTCTACCAATTATAAAACAATGCCGAATCTTGAAGTAGGATACTCAATTAGTATTAATGATTATGCCGACAGTAAGTTCTATAACAGCAAGCCATTTGCTAATGTCAATTACTATTTCTGGGATGCCTTCACGGTAAAAGTAGATTATGAGTACAATCATTACTATAACAGCGATAGGACATCGGATAACGAATATGACTTTTTGGGTGCAGAAGTAATGTATCGCAAAAAAGACAGCCATTGGGAGTTTAAAGTAGAGGGCACTAATCTTCTTAATACAACATCGCTTAACGATGACAGCTTTAACCAATTTTCTACCTATACTTCACGCTATAGGGTACAGCCGCGTTATTTATTATTAACAGTAAGGTATAATTTGTAAAACCAAACAGGGAATAAAAAGAGTGGATTTATAAATACAATTGGAGTTATAAATAACCGCAACTTTTGTGCAGGAAGATAACCTGTGCAGTGTGTATGATGTACTCCCAAAATTTAAAAAGAAAGTAATCTGATTTAGTAGTATTCAGCAGATTTTGCAGTTATATAATTGCTTTTTACATAGCTGTCTAAAGCTATGCTTACTGTTTAGAGCCAAATAAATTAATTTATACTTGAATTTAAGCTGTATAGAAAACGAAATATTTATAAAAATAGTTAAAATATATGTTTTTTACTAAAAATAAAAAATATTCAAAATGTAATTTTTTGTTAAAAAAAATATATACTTTTATAGCATAAAAAATATACTAACTGAAGGTTAAAAATTTGATATAGAGATATATAATTCAGGATTCAGAAATTGTTAATTACTATTTCGGCTAAAACGGGGGGCCATTAGTTATTTAATATATTTAAAATCATTCTATAATGAACTATTTTTTCGATTATATCGAGCATTTTTGGATATCCTTGAGTTCTTTTCCTTTCGTAATACAAATTGCGATATTTTTTATCTTTTTTAGCTGCACAGCTACCCTGACTTTCATGATTGTGGTATTTGTTGTTAGAAGAGATAAAGCAAGACGCGAAAAAATTGTTCGCGAATTGCGCCCGCGTATATTCTCATTTTTAAGAAACATACTCATATCCAAAGATTCTTATACAGAGGCAGAAGTATTAGAAATGTTTGTGGAAAGTTTCGGGGAAATAAACAAAAAAACATATATATCGCTAATACCAACACTTGAAGATGTTGTTAAGCAAGAAAAACACCAATTAGAGTCGCAAAATTATGATAGCATAATATCCGGTTTAAAAATAGACGATTACCTTGAAAAAAGACTCGATTTTTCTAATACCAGAGTGCGTTTAAGAGCTTTTCAGTCACTTTCCAGATTAGACCTTACTATTTCCGATTCTAAAATACTTCCGCATACCTATTCCAGAAACTCGTCGCTTCGAAAAGAGTCCAGGTCATCCTATGTAGGAGTTAGTAATAATGATCCGTTCAAGTTTTTCGATCAGGATAACGATCTTAACCAATGGGATCAGATAAGTTTGTTACAACAATTTGTATTACACCATCAGGATAATCTGCCCAATTTCAGTAAATGGATTAAGTACTCTAAAGACGAAGAGCAGATAAAGTTTTTTATAAAACTTGTAGCTTACTTCAGGCAATCAACATCAGTAAATGCGCTTACTGAATATTTAGATCATGAAAACCATTCGGTAAGAAAAGAAGCCATACTCGCCATAGGGAAGATGCAGGTTAAAGAAATGGAAAATAAGCTGATAAAAATGTACTTTACTCAGCCTGCGCCGTGTCAAAATGCAATAGTGGAAGCAATTTCATATATAAACTCAGGAAAATCTATAGGTTTTCTTAAAAATGCCTATGAAATGGCAAACAGCCATGATTTGAAAAAACTTATTGCCGAAGTAATTTATTTATACGGTAAGCCCGGCAGAGCCTATTTTGACGAATTATATAAAACAGAAATAGGTTTTAACCTATTGATATTAAAACATGTAGAAAATCCTCTTATACCTTCGGCTTTACGCAATTATCACAAGTCGCAACAAGTAGCGGCGAACGATTTTTCAGGAAGCGGAGAATTGAGAAGTAAACTGTATGAGGAAAAAAACAAACCGCCAATTATTCCTCACGATTAAGATCAATAGCCTCCAAAAAAAATGAACCCCACCCTCCCCACCCTAAAATTATTGCTAGTCTATGGGATTGACCTATAACTTTTTTGAGTACTTTGTTTTCTTCTACGCCTCATCCATGTTTGTAGTTTACTTGGTACTGGGCATACTTTCTTTTATCAATATTACCCGTTATCGCACCTATAATTCAAGAATAGACGATCAGTTTCTTATAGACTCTCCTTTAACGCCCGGAATATCAGTAGTAGCCCCGGCCTATAACGAAGAAAAAACCATTATAGTAAACGTAAAATCGCTACTTACGTTAAACTATCCTCTTTATGAAGTTATAATTGTAAATGACGGTAGTAAAGACAGCACATTAGAATTGCTCATAGACGAATTTGAGTTGGAAGAAACTCCTTATGCCTATGTAGAGCGTATTAAAACAAAACCATTTAAAAGAATATTTAAATCTGTAAACCCAAAATACAGTAAGCTCACCGTAGTAGATAAGGTTAACGGCGGTACAAAAGCAGATGCTTCTAATGCGGGTATAAATGCCTCGCAGTATTCCTATTTTCTGTGTACCGATGTAGATTGTATATTAGAACGTAACACCATGTTACGAATGATAAAACCTGTACTAAACTCTAAAGTAAAAGTTGTTGCCGTAGGCGCTACACTGCGAATGTCTAACAGTTGCGAAATTAAAGAAGGAGTTATAGAAAGAGTAAAACCGCCTAAAAAGCTTATACCACGATTTCAGGAATTAGAATACCTGCGAGCTTACCTTTTCGGTAAAATGGGGTGGAGCCTTGTAAACTGTGTGCCCAACGTTTCAGGAGGTCTTGGTCTTTTTGATAAGGAAGTAGCTGTAAATGCGGGAGGATATGACGGTGCATCGCATGCTGAAGATATGGATATAATGGTAAAGATGGCCGCCTATATGATTAATAACCATCAAAAATATAAGATAGATTATATACCCGTATCCTGCTGCTGGACAGAAGGACCACCCAACGTGAAAATTTTAGGACGTCAGCGGGTAAGATGGGCAACAGGGCTGGCACAAATATTCTTTGTACACCGTAAAATACTTTTAAACCCAAGATACAAATTGCTGGGAATGGTAACATTTCCGTTTCAGCTGATATATGAGTTTCTTGCACCCGTTATAGAAGCTACAGGAATAATATATTTTATATACCTGGTTTTAAAGGGAGATGTAAACTGGCCTATGGCAGGATACATCTTTTTATATTCCTACTCGCTGGCAATAATGTTTGGCACGCTGGTAATACTATTGGATAATTTTGTGAAAAGGCAATATATGACCTCTCGCGAAACCTTTAAACTATGGCTTGTAGTATTTCTTGAGCCATTTTTATACCACCCGTTACTTATTTACTTTTCTTTAAAAGGTTACTTTAATTTTTATACATCCAGACAGATGGAGTGGGGCACAATGACAAGACAGGGATATGAAAATACGAGTACAACTAAAAATTTAAATACCGAAGAAAGTACAAATGCATAAAAAATCACCCCCCTTAATATTTAAATTTATTTTTGCCTGCCTGCTTTTTATAAGCACAGCAGGCACTGTGTATTCACAGGAAAGTGATTTCCCCAAAACATCCGATGAATATTTTAAGAAAGCCAAACTGGAAGGAAATAAAAACCAAAATTTTAAGCGCGCTGCCGCATATTGCGAGAAGGCGCTGGAACTTGCTCCGCTGGATATGGATATAAAGGAGTATTTGGGTAAATGCTATATGGAAATAGGTGAACTGGAAAAAGCACGCATAACACTACTGGAAGTATTGCAAAAAAGTCCCCGACGTACAGATGCCAGGCATTATCTATTAAATATAGAAACTCAAACCAAGCGGTATTCGAGTGCAGTATGTTATGCCAACGAATTGCTGGAGATAACGCCATACAGCAAAACATTATGGATGCGCAAAATAGGGCTTTATAACCTTATGGACAACAGGGTAGAGGCAAACAGAGAAACCAAACGACTGTACCAAATATTTCCGCAGGATGAGGAAATAAGAACAATGTACAACAATGTACTTAAAGAAGATGCGCTTAAAAATAATAAAGAGGGCGACCTTGCCAGTGCCGTGCAGCAGTACCAGGAAGCCCTGAAAGTAACTAAAAATGATGCGGAGTTATACCTAAACCTTATTAATTTGTACTTAAAACTGGGCAATACTACAGAGGCACTCAATACGGCTGATATGGGTTTGTACCACTTGCCTGATAATACCGATATACTCAATAAAAAAATAGGAATACTACAGGAGCAAAACCGCTACCAGGAGGCCATTGGGTTAGTACAAAAGCAACTGCAAAAAAGACAATCGGCCTATTATAATGAGTTGTTGATATACCTTACCGTAGAAGCTGCGCGATACTACAGAAATTCTGACCCGTATGTACTTTACGGACAACTATATGAGCGAAATAAAGGAAATCAGGAAGCGCACGATTACTTGTTGAATACTGCCTTGAGCAAAGGTTACTATCATGATGCTCAGTTAATATTAACACAAGATTTGAAATCGAATCCGAATTCCAAAGAACTATTATCCAAACAATTGTTTGTATATGAAAACTTAGGAGATACTAACGGCGAAAGGCGTACACTGGAAAAATTATACAGCCTGTATCCTGAAGATTATGATATTGCTGCAAAATATAATGAGCTTACCTACGAAGATGCCAAAATAGCATATAACGATAAAGATTATAACACAGCTTTACCGATATTTATAAGGCTTTCAAATAATCCTGATTATGGTAAATCGGCAAAAAATTATATCTACTCCATTTATGTAGCCAAAAAATCATATACGCAGGCTATGGATCTTATCGAATCAATGATAAGAGAAAATCCGGGCGAACATCAGTATATTTTAAAGAAAATAGACCTCTTGACAGCAATGGAGGATTATGCCAATGCATACGACCTTATATTAGAATACAAAGAACGATATCCTGATGTTTTGGAGTACTCATATATGTTTAAAGACTTTTCCATAGCCTATATAAAATACCTTAACGAGCGAGAGGCCTATGATACCGTTGCACTGGTTGCCGATGCGCTGGTAGCTGACGACCCCTACAATATGTTGGCTTACAATTATGCCATAGGAGCACGCATATCTATGGGTAAGTATGCCGAAGCAATGGAGATGATACAAACCGCACGCAGTAATTTTCCCGAAGATAAAGGATTTCGTTTAAAAGAAGCAGGAGTTTATTCGCAAATGGGCGACCACGAAAAGGCGGTAGCTGCATTGCGCTCATTAATGGAAGATTATCCGTATAATCCTGATATTAAAGGAGCGCTTATAGAGGAAATGTATGTACAGGCAAAAAAACTGGAGCTGGATGACGAACCTTTTCAGGCAAAAGCCATTTATCATGAAATATTACTTATAAAACCTAATGAGGTAGATGCAGCATTAAAACTGGCCAATATATATATAGACAGGCAGGAATATATAGAGGCAACGGTAGTAGTAGATGACTGCCTGGTATTTAACCCCAATAACACTGACCTGTTATATAAAAAAGGAGTTATTTATGAAAAGCAAGGCGATTATAAACGGGCACGCTATTATCAGGGTATGTATGTGCCGCCGCCACATAAATATGAAGAACATTTGGATCATTTAGAGTATCTTGATTCAAAACTACTGAAAAACCAAATAAACATAAGCTACCTGAAAGCCACATCCGATTCTATATTGGTAACCACTTCGATTGCTTCACTCGAGTATCTTCGGTTTGAGAACAGAAACACCTATGTTGCCCGGTTAAATTATGCTGCAAGACCAACGGGGGTAGGCATACAGGGCGAAGCCGACTGGTATCATACCTTTAAAGATAAATCTTCTTTTATAGCTAATGCAGGTATAGCCAATAAATTTTTTCCGGCAATGAAAGTGAGTTTCTCCTATTATGAGCCATTTAAAAAGAATTGGCAAGGAGAAGTTGGCGCACGATATACCCAATTGCTTGATGCTACAAATTTTTATACGGGAATACTGGGAATAGAACGCACTTTTGATAAAGTATGGCTAAATGCAAGAGTATTGTTAATGAGCGATACCGATGATTTTTACAACAGTGTGTTTGCACAAGGCAGGTTCTATATGCGTAACGGCAGGGACTACGCTACAGCTATGGCATCCATAGGTACTGCGCCCGAAGACCAAAAACTGGATTTCCAGATTAATACTTTTACATCCTATGTTAATACTATGGTAGGAGCGGGTTATTTTCACTATTTTAGTCATCGCACCAGTTTTGGAGTGTTGGGTAACTGGTATAATTATCGTGTTACCCCGGAGAGTTATATCAATCAATATAATTTATATTTAACCATACGAACAAAATTTTAATCCTCAGGAAAGGGATATGATAAAAAAGTTAGTAATAGTACTGGTTATACTGGTTAGTTTTGGATGCGACAGTAATTCGCAAACCTATACAGTATATGAAAAAAATGCAGTAGAGCCGGTTATACTTATAAACGATACGGCTTTACGCCCGATTGCCGAAGATCTTTGCGATTTTTTTGAGCAAACTGCGGGTATGCGCCCTGTTATTACAGATAAAATATCGTCTAAAAATGTGCCTGTTATAGCAATAGACATACTAAAAAAGACAGATGATAATAGTGCTTTTACAATTACGCATAAAAAAAATACCATCACAATAAAAGGAATTGATATAGAAGCACTTTACAATGTAAACAGATATTTTTTTGCCAATTATACTGCTGTAAACCAGTTCTCTGTAAAAACGACAGATACAATAACTAAAATTAATATTCCGATTAATCTTGATTATAAACGTACTAACGATTTTGAATATCGTGAACCCTATTTTCCTGATAATTTTAGTAAACAATTTCGCAGATGGAATGCTACCCAAACCCTCGAAGAAGAATGGGCTTTATGGGGGCATAATATAGGCAAAGTAATAAAAGTTACCCCCGCAATGCTTGCCAAAGTTGACGGAGAGGTAAACGAAGAGCAATTATGTTTTTCCAGTCCCGAATTGGAAACCGCGCTCAAACAGTATATCAAAAAGCAGATAAAAGAAAATCAGGAGCAGGATAAGTTTATGATTATGCCCAATGATAATGCTGTAGTATGCCGGTGTGACCGATGTGAGGCAGTGGGTAACACTAAAACTAATGCCAGCCCTGCTGTATTTTCGTTACTCAATAAACTGGCTAAAAGTTTTACAGAGCATCACTTTTTCAGTACGGCATATATTACCACCCAACAACCCCCGAGTTTTAAGTTAGAGCCAAATGCGGGAGTAATGATAAGCACTATGGCTTTCCCGAAAGGAGTTGTTATGGAAACCTCAGATAAAAAAGATGTCGTTAAGACCACTTTTGATAAATGGAAAAATGTTACCGGCAAGATATATTTGTGGGATTATGCAATTAATTTTGATAATTATTTTGAATTTTACCCCACGGTAAGTACAGCGCAGCAAAACCTGCAATTTTATAAGAACTTGGGCGTAACCGGTGTTTTTATGCAGGGGAGCGAAGACCGTTACAGCGCTTTTTCCGATTTGAAATGCTACCTCTATGCTCTTTTATTGCAAGATGTAGAACTGAATATAAATAAAGAAATAGCTTTTTTCTTCAGTAACAAATATCCTGATGCTGTTAGCACATTGCTAACGGACTATTATACCAAAATAGAAAATTTATCGCTAAAATCAGTCAGAACAATGGATATTTACGGAGGTATAAGTGCCTCCAAAAAGAAATATTTAAATGAATCGGGGTTTGAACCTTTTTATGACAGGCTAATTAAAACCACAGACACATTAAATGACGCGGAAACAAAAATGACAGAACCGCTTTTATTGGCATTTACCTTCCAAAAGCTCGAAATATTACGAACTTCGCCCAATTTGGATGACACAGGCTATGCTACCGTAACGAATGACAGTATTGTAAAATTAAAGCCCGAAGTGAATCAGCTTTTGGAAAGGCTGAAAAAACTAAAAGCGACTACCGGTATTGATATATATAACGAATCAGGATATATGTTGAGTGATTATATACATTATTGGGAAAAACAGATAATTGGTAAAACATACAAAAACCGGCTTTTCGGTAAAAAAGTACAAGTATTATCGGAACTGGATGAGGATTATCCTGACAGCAGAATGCTTACGGATGGTGCAGTTGGTTTTAACGATTATTACAATAACTGGCTATTGGTTACAGGCGATACGCTTTCGGTACAAGTTACCGCAGCAGATGTAAAGGGCAGTACAGAAGTAGAAATGAATTTTTTGAATGATAGTAAGCATAAAATATACTTGCCTCAACGTGTAGAAGTAATTATTGATGGCAGGAAGTATGAGGCTGAAATAAAGGAAACAAAATCGGCTATATGCAAAGTTGTTATTCCTGTAATAATAAAGCCGGAAGATAAAAAGATAATAGTTAATGTAGTGAAGCAGCCACAATATGCCAATAAATCGATAGCGTGTGATGAGTTGTATTTTAAATAAAAATTAAATAAGCATACAAATACCCATGAACCAATTTTTAAGCCTTCAATATAAACACCATATTATTGCGGCATTCTGCTGCATGCTTGGTGCTGTGTTACTACAGGGGTGTAAAAGCGATAGGGAAAATGCTTTTCTCGAATTGACTACTATGGAAATAGAAGACCCGGTAAGACACTATTATCCTATTATACAGGGATTGGAACAAAACATTGTAGTAAAAATTACCAATACGGGCGAAAATCCGCTAAAGCTATATAAAGTGCTCCCCTCTTGCGGGTGCACCATTGCCACATTTACCACCCATGCAATTGCACCGGGCAATGACGGCTTTATAGAACTAAAATACAACAGTACAAAAAATATAGGCGATGTAGGTATATATACCACTGTGTTAGCCAATACTAAGGAACGCTCTCACACCATATTTTTTGATATTCATGTAGTGCCCGATGCTTTATATACAAAAGACTATGAGGAGCTTTACCATATAGAACAAGAAAAGAAAGGTGGCTTGCAGGAGATGGTGGAAGGTAAAACCAACGAACGGGGTTATATAGTTGACTCTACCGGGGTGCAAAAGTATAAGTAAACTATACTGCTTCAGGCAGGATGTTTTATGTGTATATTTGTTTCTTTATACTTTTTTGAATGGAATTTTACACCTCACAAAGAAACAGTTATTCAACCGCCCTTACATCTCTTAAAAAACAATATAACACTATAAGTACACTCAGGCTGGCAATAGCTGTTATTGCTATTGCCTTAGGCTATTATGGCTTAAAACAAGGCAATTTTAATACTTATATTGTACCTATACTGGGCTGTGTTGCTGTGTTTGTCTATTTAATGAAAAAGCATGCTGATGTAGCCAACAAAAAACTGAGGGCCGCTACACTTGTTGCAATTAACAAAGATGAAATTACCCATTTAGAACGCAAAGGAAATAACTTTGACAACGGTGCAGAGTATATCGACTTTAAACACTCATACTCGTACGATTTAGATATTTTCGGACAAAATTCGTTGTTTCAACATATAAACCGTACCGAAACTTATAAGGGCAAAGAAAAGCTGGCAAACATGCTGCTTGCTACCTTGCCGATTGATAGTATTTTGCAAAATCAGGAAGCAGTAAAAGAATTAGCCGATAAACCCGAATGGCGACAAGAAGTACAGGCATTAGGGCGTATGAAAAAAGATAGCAACACAACTTACAGCAAGCTGATGGAGTGGTGCAGTGGTACTACCGGAGCAATCAACAAAATTAGTTATCTTTTTGCTGTTATAGCGCCATTGGCACTTGCAGGCTGTTTTATTACCTATATGATAACGGGCGAAAGTTCGTTTTTTAACGGGTGTATTTATATTTTTATATTCAACTTGTTTATGGTTGGAGGTAAAGCGAAACTATTTAAAAATGAGATAAGTAATACTACCGAAACCGACGAAATACTACACCAATACAGCCTTATTATAGCACAAATAGAGCAAACCGAATTTCAGTCGGAAAAGCTTAATGCTTTAAAACAAAAATTATCCTCAGAGGGTAAACCTGCGGGACAGCTTATTAAAAAGCTGGCTACACTGTTCGGGCAAATGGACAGTATTAGTAATGTATTTGCAGCATTGCTTTTTAATGGTTTTTTTCAATATCACATTCATGTTTTCAGAGGATTACAAAACTGGAAAAAACAACATTCATCAGCCATTCCCGTATGGCTCGATGTTATAGCGGAGTTTGAAGCCCTAAACAGTCTTGCTAACCTGTATTATAATAATAAAGACTATACTTTCCCTAAACTCAACACCAACGAAACCATTATATTTAAGGAGTTGGCACATCCGTTATTAAACCCTGCCACACGAGTAGGTAACGATGTAATATTCCAACCACAATTCACGATACTTACAGGCTCTAATATGTCGGGAAAGAGTACTTTCCTGCGCAGTCTGGGCGTTAATATGGTATTAGCAGGCATTGGTGCACCTGTTTGTGCAAAGGAAGCTACAGTACATCCGTTGCCTGTTTTGGTTTCCATGCGATTGTCCGATTCACTGTCCGACAGCGAATCGTATTTCTTTGCCGAAATTAAACGCCTGAAACAAATAATGGATGCGTTACACGAAAAACGTTCGTTTGTATTGCTTGACGAAATATTACGTGGTACAAACTCCGACGATAAGCGTACAGGAACTATAGCCGTAGTTAAAAAAATGATTGCAGGGCAGGCAATAGGTGCAATAGCTACGCATGACGTAGAAGTCTGTAATATTACCGCCGAACACCCCGAACAGCTCATTAACCGATGTTTTGAAGCCAATATAGCAAACAACAACCTCTATTTTGACTATAAACTGCGCGATGGTATTTGTAAAAATAAAAGTGCGACTTTCCTGATGGAAAAAATGGGAGTGATATAGTTATATTCTGATATAAATCATTTATCCTATTTCTGCTAAAAGCTCTGTTTCAAAATTTAATATTAAACCAATACGGATTTTTAAAATCACAGCATTACCATTAATGCTTTTTTGATTAGTTACAAAAATTCTTATTCCTTTATCTATTACAATTACATTGTTTTGTAGATTTTCTGAAACTATATTATTGATTTTATAAAATATATCTCGTTCTATTATGAAATCTAATTCAATTACTGTTTTTCCTTTTTCTTGTTCTTCCTTACATTTTTGGATTGTAGTCAAAAGACTTTGTTTAGGGTATTCTAGAGTGTTAAAAAGTGAAATTAAACTATTACCTAAAGTGTAGCTATTCTGAAAATTAATTATGTTCTGAGCCAATTTTTCAAAATCAGTTTTCAAATTTCCACTTCCACCCACAGCTGTTTGAATACTTTTAAAAGTAAATTCTAAATGAGCTGAGTTTTTTGCCTCAATAGCATTTAGGTGTGTTAAAGGCATCGGTAGTTCACTAGGTGTTATTCCGCTATGGCAAAAAGGTATTATGGGTAGCTCTTGACTGCCATTTCTCTGATTTAAAACATTTCTAATCCAAACAGCTCCTAATTCAAAATTTATCCAATTTCGCTTGACTGATTTGGGACTGATTAAATAAATTCCGACAATGCATTCTATTAGTCCGTCTTCAATTCGTTTTAAAAAATTTGCACCTGCTGGGATTGTTGAGCCATCAGAAGAAACAAATACTTTTACAAATCCGCTGAATTCATCTTCAATTGCTTTTTGTACAAGAACAGCTAAATCTTTTTCTTCATGTATATGTGATAAAAATATCAAATTTTTCATTTTTTGAGTATAAATTTGGTTTATAAGCAAATATAACTTTTTAATCAACCATTTATATAAAAAATAAAAACCCGATGCACCTAAATGTATCGGGTTTTGTGTATAGAAAAGGTTGATTAAATAGCTTTTTATTAACTATTAAGCATAACCGGCATAACCAGCATGGTAACTGTTTCGCCATCATCCAGTCCGTCAACAGGAGTAAGGATACCTGCACGGTTGGGCAGCGACATTTCCAGCATAATCTCATCGCTGTGCAGGTTGTTCAGCATTTCGGTAAGGAAACGTGAGTTAAAACCTATTTGCATATCATCACCCTGATAGTCGCATGTTAAACGCTCTTCTGCTTTGTTTGAATAGTCAATATCCTCAGCAGAAATGTTTAATTCAGTACCTGCAATTTTCAGGCGTATCTGGTGTGTGGTTTTGTTCGAAAATATAGCCACACGACGTACAGAGCTTAAAAACTGTACACGGTTTATTAATAATTTATTCGGGTTTTCTTTGGGTATAACCGCTTCATAGTTAGGATATTTACCATCTATAAGGCGACACGTAAGTATGTAGTTGTCAAAAGAAAAAGTAGCATTCGAGTCGTTATATTCGATTTTTACCTCTGTATCTGATGTGGCAAGAATACCTTTCAGGATGTTAAGCGGCTTTTTCGGCATGATAAAATCAGCTACCTGCGAGGCAGTTACATCAGTACGTGCATATTTTACCAGTTTGTGCGCATCGGTAGCTACAAAAATAAGCCCCTCCGGAGAGAACTGGAAGAACACCCCCGACATTACGGGGCGAAGGTCGTCATTACCCGCTGCAAAAATAGTTTTGCTTACGGCAGTTGCCAATACTTCGGCAGGAACTAAAGTAGCCGAAGGATCCTCAAGTGTTACCGCTTTCGGGAACTCCTCGCCATCAGCATACGCTAAGGCATATTTACCCGAATTTGAGCTTATCTCGATAGTATGATTGTCTTCTACGGTAAAGGTAAGCGGTTGTTCGGGGAACGTTTTTAGTGTTTCCAGTAGCAGTTTGGCAGGTACGGCAACACTTCCCTGACTTTCTGAATCGATTTCCAGCGTAGCCGACATGGTTGTCTCAAGGTCAGAAGCCGAAACGGTAAGCTGGTTATTATCTAATTCAAAAAGGAAATTATCTAAAATAGGGAGCGTGTTACTACTATTGATAACACTGCCCAATACCTGTAATTGCTTTAGTAAATAAGAACTGGATACTATAAATTTCATCTTGCTTGTTTTGTTTTAAGGGTAAAATGATTACATTTTACGTTTCACAAATATATCGTAATCCGATTGAATACTGAAATATTTTTTATTAACACTTACTTAGCATACTTTCTTTTTCTCAGGTAGGTAAACAGCAACCCGAACAGTACTAAAATAAGTATTGGTAACCCGACAGTTATAAACTGTGCTTTGGTATAGTTTTCATACACTTTTTCTTTATCCAGCATCGGCAGTTCCACATCTTTACTGCGGATGTTGATAAGTCCGTTGTCATCCAGCAGATAATTGACACAATTCATTAAGAACTCTTTATTATCATACCTGTTTTTTGTCCATTTGTCATACCCAAGTTCCAAAGGCTGGTAATTTGTATCCAGTTGGTTTTTTATAATATCTCCATCCGATATTATAATCATTTTCCCCTCTTTGCCTGTGGTTTTATAGGCACTGTCTTTAAATGGTACTATCCTGTTTTCGTACATCGAATGGAATTTACCTTCGAGCAGTACCGATACAGGGATGAATCCGAAACCTTGATAATCTTGTGGTGAAGTTTCTTCGGCAACCATACTGAGTTGTACTTCTATAGGCGTGCCAATAGGTTTAGAATATTGCGACGTAGCAAGTAGTACTTTTTTATTGATACCATTTTTCAGTGTGTCTATCGGGTTGGCAAACTCAAACTTAATACCGCCAAGATTTTTCACAATAGGATGATTGGCTCCCTCATATACAGTAGGATCAGGATATACAAAAGGGGAGTATCGCCACAGGTATTGCTGGTATTGTGTACCGCTGCCTTCAGCTCCCGTAGCAAGCTGTATAGGTGTTGCCTGCTCATCTTTAATAATATCAGGATTAAGGCGGAAGCCGTATTTAAAGAACATATCGGCAAGGTTCAAATCACGCGGAAATGCCAGTGTTGCTCCTGTATCATTATACAGGCTGTCCATATCTATCTGTACCGCATCAACCATCCAGAGGGTTTTACCGCCATTTACAATGTATTGATCCAGTACTTCTTTTTCCTCTTCGGTAAAACGTTCCGTAGGCTTGGCAATAATGGCAAGGTCATACGCTTTCAGGTCAGCCATTGTTTTTTGCGGATTAACCGCAACCGAATCGAGTGTAAAAGGCGCAATGTAATAGCTTTCGCGTACCTGCTGTAAAAAGTCGGCCATAAGCAGGTCGTGCAGTTCACCATTACCTTTTATTATCGCAATTTTCTTCTCTTTAGCTTTTGTTACTTTGTTTAGTGCGTCGGCAAAGGCATATTCTAAATGCTGTACCGAGCTTACCACTTTTTCGGCAGTAGTAGCGCCCATTTGGTTTTTCAGCAGTTGTATTTTTGCCCCTCTGTCACCGTAGGAAGCTACAGCCCACGGGAAAACCATTTCCTGTGTTTGTTTGCCCTTATCATCAACGGTTACACTTACAGGAGTAAGCCCGTTTTGGTAAAATTCCTGTATAACCTGTTCGCTGCTGCTTTCGTCTTCCAATGGGTTTACAAACTGGAAAATAATATTCGGGTTGTAGGCATGAAACTCATCCAGTAATTGCCTTGTTTCATCTTGCAGTCGTTTAAACTCACCCGGAAATTCTCCTTCAAGGAATACATCAATGTATAACGGCTCTTCTACACTTTCTATTAATGACAGGGTAGTAGGCGATAGGGTATAACGTTTATCGTGAGTAAGGTCAAATCGTTTAAAGAGATAGCCTCCCGCAAAGTTGAGTATCAGTAATACAATTACTGTAATAATGAGCTGCTTAATGCTGTTTTTCTTTCCTGTTTTCATTACCATTTCAGCGATTTAAGTTTGAACACAGTGAACGATAAAAACAGTATGGCAACAGTAAGGAAATAAATAATATCTCGCGTGTCGAGTACCCCACGGCTCATACTTTTAAAATGAGAATCCATACCTAATGATGATACAAAACCGCTAGAACTACCTGCGTAGGTTGCAATACCTTCGAAACCAAAGTAGAACACAAAGCATAGTAATACTGCTACTATAAAAGCCACAATTTGATTATCGGACAGGGTAGAGGCAAAAATACCGATGGCGGTATAACCTGCTATCAGGAACAACAACCCAAAGTATGACCCCATTGTACTGCCCATATCAATATTACCTTGCGGGCTGCCAAAATCGGAAATGACAAAAACGTAAACAATAGTAGGTATAATAGCCAGGATGATAAGTATGAATGCCCCAAAAAATTTACCGTTTACGATTTCCCAAACGCTGAGAGGCTTGGTAAAAAGTAATTCTATAGTGCCCTGTTTTTTTTCATCCGAAAAACTGCGCATGGTTACGGCAGGGATAAGGAAAATTAATATCCAGGGGGCAAGGGTAAAAAAAGGGCTAAGGTCGGCAAAGCCACTATTCAGTATATTGAAGTCGCCCTCAAATACCCAAAGGAACAACCCATTGAGTAACAGGAATACCGCTATAACAAGGTAACCTATGGGCGAGCCGAAAAATGATTTTATTTCTCTTATTAATAAGGCTTTCATCAATTAGTATTAAGTCTTATATGTTTATAAATTATTTTTTATCTGTCTTTTATTTGTGTCATTCTGACGCAGGAAGAATCTTTTTCTATCTTACTCCAGTGTTACCAGTTTATCTACACTCCAAGCCTGTGGCTTGTCGTTAAACAGTTGTTTGGTAAACGCCCATACTTCATTAAAAAGTTCCGATTTGCGGTAGTTTTCCAAATCACTTTCATTTTCCCAATAACTGTAGGTAAAAAATACCGAAGGGTTATCTTTATCCCTGTACAATTCTAAAAAACGGTTTCCGGGATAGTTTCGTATGTGCTGCTTTACTTCATGGAAGTTATCCAGAAAAGCAGTTACTTTATCTTCGTGAAAACTCATTTTTACAATTCTTACAAACATACTGTTTTTTATTCTTTTATAATTACGGTTAACTTTTCTATTATCTGAAAACAATATTTACCACATCCCTGTACTTTAATCCCAGTAATGAGCGTGCTGTACCAACAGTTGAAGGGTTACTGCGGTATATGGCAATTTCCAAAAAACCGGCTTCGTTAAAAAGGGCAAGTTTTTCGCCCTCATAATCTTTTAGCGAAAAGCGTTCATTTACCGTAAAATCAGAATAACCGTCTTTGATGCCTTTTATAACCTTGTTATTAAAGGTAATTTCATAATCACGTCCACGCCCAACATCTTTAAACAGCCTTTTGGTAATGTTGGTTACACAGTTGCCAAAATGGTCTATATACACTATGTAACCTTTTATAGTCGAGTTGTCGTTACTCACCACAGGTTGCAATTGGTTTATTTTTCTTATTTCGCTTATATCCCTGCCCACTACGTTTAGCAACCCTCCGCGTGCTATATGGGCTGCTACTTTTACAAAAACATCCATTTCGGTAGCCTCTTCGCCAAAGCGGTCGTGTATGGTTATTTCCACAATTTTTTGCGGTACAATTTTTTGTGTCAGTATGCTGAGGATGCCATTGTCCGAACAAATAAAATAATGATCGTTCCATTGCATAGCTATATGCCTGTTTTCTTTAGTATGTTCGGCATCTACACCTATTAGGTGTACCGTGCCTTTAGGAAAATTGGCATAGGCAGCCCCTATGATGTAACTGGCTTCGGGTATGTTAAAAAGGTCAATATCATGAGATATGTCAACAATAATCGCCTCCCTGTATTCAGAGAGTATTTTTCCCTTTAGGGCACCTACAAAATGGTCTTTCAGCCCAAAGTCGGTTGTGAGGGTAATTATTGACATAAAATTGTGCAAAACTTTTATAAAAGTGAGATTAAAATTTCACTAAATTTGAATGCAAAGCTAATAATTATATAGCTATTATTTTTAATTAAAAAACACAGCTTTTGAACGAAAGAATAATCGAACTAACCGACATTGCTCCGAAAGATTTTTGGGGCGCACAGGACTCTCACCTCGAAACAATAAAAAAATACTACCCTAAACTTAAAATCGTTGCCCGAGGTACTACCCTGAAAGCTTTTGGCGAGAAAGAAATACTCGATGAGTTCGAGAAGCGATTTAAAAGGCTGATGTTACATTTTTCACGCTACAACAACATTGATGATAATGTTATAGAGCGCGTTATACAAAGCGACCAGCAGGTAGAGCAAATGAACCCGAGCGATAATATACTGGTGCACGGGCTGGGCGGAAAGCTGATAAAAGCCATGACGCCGAACCAGCAAAAACTGGTTGACCTGATGTATAAAAACGATATGGTTTTTGCCGTTGGTCCTGCCGGAACAGGTAAAACCTATACCGGTGTGGCACTTGCCGTAAAAGCCCTGAAAGAAAAACAGGTAAAACGTATTATACTTACCCGACCTGCGGTCGAGGCAGGGGAAAACTTAGGTTTCCTGCCCGGGGATATGAAGGAAAAGCTGGACCCCTATATGCAGCCCTTATATGATGCGCTTCGCGATATGATTCCGCCCGAAAAACTGGAAGATTACATACTGAAAGGCATTGTACAAATTGCCCCGCTTGCCTTTATGCGCGGGCGCACACTTGACCATGCTTTTGTGATACTCGACGAGGCGCAAAATACTACCCACTCGCAAATGAAGATGTTTCTTACACGTATGGGTAAGAATGCTAAATTTATGATTACGGGCGACCCCGGTCAGGTAGATTTACCACGCCGAACCATATCAGGATTAAAAGAGGCATTGCTGGTGCTGAAAGATATAGACGGTATAGGTATGATATATCTTGATGATAAGGATATAGTGCGCCACAGACTTGTTAAGAAAGTTATTGACGCCTATAAGGCTATCGAGAATAATGATTAACATAAGTCGAAAGTTTATAAAGTTTTAAAGTATAAAGTAGCCATTGGAGGTGTAAACTTTCAATGGTTTTGCTTTTTTATATAAAAATATAATAAGGAAAGAAAGTTTCTTATTTTTGCAGCTTAACTACAATAACACAACAACTGCATGAGCAATACTATAACCGGTACAGATTTTAATTTTCCGGGACAAAAATCGGTTTATCGAGGCAAAGTAAGAGAAGTATATAACATTAACGATGAGCTTTTGGTAATGATAGCTACCGATAGGCTTTCGGCTTTTGATGTTATTATGCCGAAAGGTATCCCCTACAAAGGGCAAATACTCAATCAGATAGCTACTAAGTTTATGCGCCTTACCGAAGATGTAGTTCCCAATTGGCTTATTGATACGCCTGACCCGAATGTGGCTGTGGGCTATGTATGCGAACCCTTTAAAGTAGAGATGGTGATACGCGGTTACCTGGCGGGACACGCTGCACGTGAGTATGCCGAAGGTAAAAGGGTACTATGTGGTGTAGAACTGCCCGAAGGGCTGAAAGAGAATGATAAATTCCCTTCACCTATTATAACGCCAACTACCAAAGCTGATAATGGTGAGCATGATATGGATATATCGCGCGCCGATATAATTACCAAAGGTATTGTTAGCGAAGAAGACTATACTGTACTTGAAAAATATACCCGTGACTTATTCCAGAAAGGAACTGAGATTGCCGCATCGCATGGTTTGATACTGGTAGATACCAAATATGAATTTGGGCGTACTAAAGACGGCAGGATTGTATTGATAGACGAGATACACACACCTGATTCTTCACGCTACTTTTATGCCGAAGGGTATGAGCAACGCCAAAACAGGGGCGAGGCTCAAAAACAGTTGAGTAAAGAGTTTGTAAGGCAATGGCTTATAGCTCATGGCTTTCAGGGGAAAGAGGGGCAGCAAATACCGGATATGGATGATGAGTATATAACAAGTGTATCGGAAAGATACATAGAGCTATATGAAAACATTATCGGTGAAAAATTTTCCAAAGCCGATATATCGGATATTCATAACAGGATAGAAAAAAATGTACTCGCATTTTTAAATAAATAATTTATACACAGTATAATACTTGTAATCGCCCTGCATTCGCGGGGCGATTGTATTTTCCTATGCAGTCATAGTGTTTTTTAGCTGTTAAACATTTGTTAAATGTAATTTTTTGCGTAACGTTATGCAACCTGCTTACGTCTATTATAGCAAACGACCTAATCAATCGTTGACAAGTAAGTGAAATTTAAAATCAATCATAAATCATTCATCATCAAATCATTTAATCATGAAAAAAACGATCATTTATTTAAGCTTAGCTCTTGTAGCTTTTAGTAGTGCAACATTTGCAACCAATGTTAAATCTGTACCAAGTTTTGAATTGGTAGGCGAGTACAACATGACTACCCCACTGGGTATGGCAATTTGTAAAGGCGACCTTGAAACCGTGAAGAAATTTATTGAGTATGGGGCAAATGTAAACGAGAAGTCTAACGGGTTGACACCGTTAATGCTTGCTGCCCGTTATAATCGAGTAGATATTATTAAAGTTTTACTTGAAAACGGAGCCAACATATCATTAGAAGACGAAAGAGGTTTTACGGCATTGAAATATGCCGAACTATCTAATGCTAAAGAGGCTGTTTCAGTACTAAAAGAAGCATCGGCATAAAAGCGCAATTATTAAAAAGCAAAAAGCACCATACTGTATGGTGCTTTTTGCTTTTTAATAATTTTTAGTTGATATCTATTCAAAATAAGAAAATGTAGCTTCATTTTTCA
Organism: Flavobacterium salilacus subsp. salilacus; assembly: GCF_004634195.1. GTDB lineage: Bacteria > Bacteroidota > Bacteroidia > Flavobacteriales > Flavobacteriaceae > Flavobacterium > Flavobacterium salilacus. The sequence goes on along the minus strand of NZ_SKBP01000011.1, from coordinate 64,489 downwards.
TATTAAGCAGTGTTTCATATATCAGTTTTATTACATTTTCAACATCTTCACGATGTACCATTTCTACAGTAGTATGCATATAGCGTAATGGTAATGATATTAACGCCGATGCCACACCGCCGTTACTGTAGGCAAAAGCATCGGTATCCGTACCGGTAACGCGTGATGATGCCAACCTCTGGAATGGTATTTCGTTTTTAGCGGCAGTATCCAGTATCAGTTCACGCAGGTTGTTTTGCACGGCAGGAGCATAGGTAATAACAGGACCTTTACCTATTTTTGTTTCGCCCTCTATACGTTTTTCTATCATTGGGGTTGTAGTGTCGTGGCATACATCGGTTACAATAGCCGCATTGGGGCGTATGGTTTTAGTAATCATTTCTGCACCGCGTAAGCCTACCTCTTCCTGTACAGAGTTGGTTATGTACAGCCCAAACGGAAGTTTCTTTTTGTTTTCATGCAACAGGCGCGCCACTTCGGCAATCATAAATCCGCCAATACGGTTATCTATGGCACGACACACAAATTTATTTTCGTTAAGAATCATAAATTCGTCAGGATAAGTAATAACACAACCTACATGCACACCAAGAGCCTCTACTTCTTCTTTGGTATTGCAACCTAAATCTATAAAAATGTTTTCCAGCTTTGCAGGCTCTTCTTTTTCGCCTCCTTTACGGGTATGTATGGCAGGCCAGCCAAATACGCCTTTTACAATGCCGTTTTTGGTATGGATATTGACACGCTTGGAAGGGGCAATCATGTGGTCAGACCCTCCGTTGCGTATAACATAAATAAGCCCGTTATCAGTAATATAGTTTACATACCAGGAAATTTCGTCAGAATGCCCTTCTATAACTACTTTATAAGGGGCATCGGGGTTTATAATCCCTACGGCACTTCCGTAAGTATCTGTAATAAAAGTATCTACATAGGGTTTTAGATACTCCATCCATATTTTTTGTCCGCCGGATTCATATCCTGTTGGCGAAGGGTTATTTAAATATTTTTCTAAAAAGTTAATTGAATTATCGGTTAGGATAGATTTTGAAGACATATTTTATTGTATTTTTCTGCTAAAATATAAATTTGGCAACAGAGTTATGTATAAATGTATAATTTTGATATAAAATTTTTAATGATGAAAGCACGTTTACTATTCTTTCTTGTATTGGTATGTACTGTAAAAGTACATGCGCAGGAAGTTGTAACCGATACTGTAAAGAATGGCGTTGAGAATGACTCTATAGCTTTTAATTTACAAATGGAAGAAGTTGTTATCTCTAATGTAAAAGATACCATTTCTGCCGAAGAGCGAAAAAAGCTGCTTATACTGAGACGCAGGGTGCTAAAAGTGTATCCTTATGCTAAAATAGCTGCTGACAGGCTCACTTTGCTTAATGCTAATATGGCTAAGCTGAAAACGAGTAAAGAAAAAAAGAAATATTCTAAAATAGTACAAAAGTATCTTGAAGAAGAGTTTGAAGAGCAGTTAAAGAATTTATCTCGGAAAGACGGGCAGATTTTAGTAAAATTGATACACAGACAAACAGGCTATTCTACTTTTGATTTGATAAAAGAACATAAAAGCGGTTGGAAAGCTTTTTGGTCCAGTAAAATGGCACGTGTGTTTGATATAAATTTGAAAAGCACGTACAGCCCCGCTACCGTACCTGAAGATTATCATATAGAAGGCTTTTTGCTAAAAGCGTTTAAAGAGCACAGGCTACAGCGACAAGACCCCGCTTTTACTATAGATTATACCGCTATTACAGAGGCTTGGCGTGAGAAAGAGCGGTAATCATATTTAAGACTTCCTTAATGTAATCTTACCATAGTATTAATGTGTTTTCTGAAATTATATTACACTTTTGCATCATCTAAAATGGTAATAAATAATGGAGTCAATTACAGTAGTATCCCGCTACGATAAAGCTAAAAATGAACTGCAAAATAAAGGACTCGAACTACTACCGCTACTTACCTCCCGCAATATTGATATAAACAAGTATGAGCCTATAGGCGCAGGGTTTTATCATCAATATGAAGATTGTTTTGATGCATCGGTTATATGTATAGACCGAGAAAAATTTATAGCGCGCCAGCCGTATATCGTTAAAATTGTTTTGGAAGATTTTACTGATGAGGAATATAAGCGTTTGCATAAAAATTTTGAAATAATATCAAACTCTGATTATCGTAGTTATTACGACCTCAATATCAATACTGTTTTAATGCAAAGCGATGTTGTGTAATGCATTTATTAATAGTTATATAACACTTTTTATTGCTTTTTTTTACTGAAAAACGTATCTCTAAATTTCTTTATTTATAAGGTTTAAATAAATGTTGTTTTTACAAAATCCGCAAATTATTGGGTAGGGTAATTGCAAATAAATCTGTTTATGAGTTAAATAACCAAATAAATATTAACTTATGAAAAAGAAATTACTTACCCTTTTTGCTTTAGCTTTACTCACGGTAAATGGCTATTCTCAAGCAGAAGCGTTTGATGCTCCCGACATGTACCAGTGTGGTGTTGAAGTTTTTGATTTTACCACCCAAACACCCTACATATTGGGTAATCAAAGTCCTGATAATTTTACCGTAGCCTATTTTCATTCAGAAACTAACGCAATAGCTAACATCAATGTAATTGAAGATCCTACCTTCTATATTACTTTAGAGGGAGAGATACAAGAGATATTTGCCAGAGTAACCAATGATACAGATGAGGCTTATGACATTACCTCTTTTATGATAGGTTATGGCAGCACATGGGTTCCGGAGTTTACTGATGTTACTGTGTGTAACGAATATGTTTTGCAGGATTTACAACAAGGCAATTATTATACAGAACCCGGAGGAACAGGCACGATGCTTATGCCCGGAGATGCAATAACTGCTTCGCAAACTATTTATATTTATTACCAAGCATTACCAGATGAAACAAACTCTACATGTGTTGGCGAAAGCAGTTTCGAAGTAACAGTAATGACAAGTTTTGAGACAGCCTATATTCCTGAACCACTTGTAGTATGTGATGAAGACTTAGATGGCTATGCTGTTTTTGATTTGGCTTTAATTTATGAACAGGCATTGATGGGTATAGGAGATAATCAAATTTATGATATTACTATCCATGAAACGCAAGCAGATGCAGAAATGGGTATAAATGCTATAGGCAACCCTGAGTGGTATAGTTACACCAATGTTACTCAATATCAGCAAACAGTATATATTAGAATTCAACTTGTGGAAGGCGGATGTTTTGATATTTTAGAAGCTCCCATTGTAGCTTCTCCTTGTGTTGAAAGTACATTGTCAGGAACAGTACTATTTGATGCAGAGGGAGATGGTTGTGATGCTAACGACCTTCCTGCTGCGGGACTTACAGTGATATCCAATACTGATGGATATGTTAATTACAGCGCGGTTAATTTAAACGGAGAATATAGTTTTTCTTATGTACCTGCAGGAGAAACTACTGTAACAGTAGCCCCTGATGCTTATGTTCCGTTTACTGCTTCGCCTTCTGAATATAATGTTACTACCCCTGTAGTAGAAACAGATTTGAATTTTTGCCTTGAGGCAGAAGATGTGAATGATGTATTGGTATGGATAATGCCAACATCTGCAGCAATGCCGGGTTTTGAAGCAAGTTATACTTTAATATATGCCAATTATGGTACTCTACCATCCAGCGGTGTTATATCATTAACATTTGATGATTCCAGCATTACCTATAACGCTTCTGCACCTGCCATGCAGCAAAACGGAAATGCTTTATCATTTTCATATAATGATTTACAACCTTTCGCCACAAGCTATGCCTATATTACTTTTACAATAATGCAACCTCCAACAGTAAATATGGGAGATACATTAGAGTTTGAAGCCATTATAGACGCCGAAACAGATGATAATTTTTCCAATAATACGTATGCCCTAAGCCAGCTTGTAACAAACAGTTATGACCCTAACGATATCACAGTGCGTGAAGGAGCATCTATTACTCCGGAGCAAGCCGAAGGTTATTTACATTATACTGTTCGTTTCCAGAATGAAGGTACCGCCAATGCACAAACAGTGCGTATAGAAACACAGCTTGATGCTAATTTGGATTGGGATACCTTTATGCCAATGAATGCCAGCCATACGTATGAAATTATCAGAGATGAGCAAGGCGTCGTAGAGTTTATATTTAATAATATAGACCTTCCTTTTACAGATGCTGACGAGGCGGGTAGCCAAGGCTATATTATGTATAAAATAAAACCTGTTTCAACAATAGAATTGGGCAATTCAATGTCTGCCACAGCAGGTATTTATTTCGACTTTAATGAAGCTGTAATAACCAATACTGCTGTAACAACAGTGGAAGAAGCTACCGCAGGCGGCGAAGAAATTAATGATAATGCATTTGTAATATACCCTAACCCTGCATCAGATAATATAACACTAAGGATGCAAAATATAACCAATACGGGTAAAGTTACCATAACTGATGTGTTAGGCAAAACAGTACTTACCTCAACAATATCCGGTAATGAGTTAAACCTTAATGTTACGACCTTAGATAGCGGAATGTATTTCCTTACGCTTGAAACACAAGGAAAATCAATTACTAAAAAAGTCATGATTAAGTAAATTTGGAAATTGGGTTTAATTGTAGTTTTGTGCCTCCGCTTTTTGCGGAGGTTTTTTTTTATTGCTGTTCAGGCTTTACTTTTTCTGCTTTTTTATACAATGGTATAAAATAGGAAACGGAATAGTTAAAACCAACACCAAAGCTACCCTCATAAGTACGGTTAAACCCGGGGATATAGAGGTTATCAAAATTATCAGGTTTTTTGTCGGATATAAGACTGTTAAGCCTTACGCTGAAACCAAGATATAAATTATCAAAAAGCTCTGCTTTTATACCGCCTACTATTTCCACCCAGTGTGCCGTAAGTCCGCTATACTCTCTATCGGCATTAACGGTTACAGCATCAAGGTATCTTATTCCATTTTCATTTATAACCCTGTTATCGTATATGGTATATGAATTAAGGTTTTGACTGAATGAGGCAAAGCCATAGCGAGCCCCTACATAAATCATGTTTTCCATATCCAGCCAGTTCTCATAAGTGTTATAGTCAAAACCAACTTTAAAATAACTTCCTTTGGTAGTAAAATTAAGCTGATCTTCATCCAGCGTATAATCTTCATTACCCAGTTCTCCAGCTACATATATTTTTTTAGTTAGCCTGTAGTCGGCTACCAGTTCCAGCCCCCTGTAATCATCGGTATAAAAACCTTTGCTCAGTCGGTGCAAATCTATACCCACCCTCAAGCCATAACGCTCTGCTTTTACAGGAGCAACTATGGTATCTTTAGCTGTTTGTGAATAGGCTGATAGTGAGAGTGCTACAGCGCAAAGGCTAGAAATAAATTTTAACATGCGCTGATTGTTCATCTTCTATATTATTTCTTGTTATCACTACATCCCGTATCCACAAGTTGTCATTTGGCAGTGTATCGGTAAGTACAGGATTCAGATTTCCGGGTGTATTTTCGTTAAGGTAAAAAAGCGATTTATAGCCACAGGCACGCGAAACATATATTTCGTTATGAGTATATTTAAATTCAATATAGTCAGTATTATAATTGCTTGTACCGCCCGAACCTGTGGTAACAAGCGTAAAGCCCCATCTTACTATTTCTGCATCGGTGCGAAGCGGAACGACAAGGCTGTCTGTTATTCCTGCTTCAATTACTCTGGTAACATCATCTTCCATAAAATACTCAATGTTTCCAGACTTTTTTTCCGTTTGGTTGTCCAGGTTATACATGGTAATGATAAGGCTGGGAGTAGTAGCAGTACCGTCGGCACAGATATCATCTTTTTCGCAGCTCCAAAAGCAGCATAAAGTAAGTGTTATAAACAGTAACGAAACTAATATTTTTTTCATAACGGCAAAGCCTGTTTTTATTTATCGTTTTTCCAAAAGTACAACATTTTCCACATGGTGTGTTTGCGGAAACATATCTACGGGGCGCACACGGGTTACTTTATATTTCTCGTCCATTAATGCTAAATCGCGTGCCTGTGTGGCGGAGTTACAGCTTACATATACCACCCTGTCTGGAGCTATGTTTAGTATTTGCTGCACAACATCCTTGTGCATACCGTCGCGCGGCGGATCGGTAATAATAACGTCGGGCTTGCCATGTGTGGCTATAAACGCTTCGTTAAATACTACTTTCATATCTCCTGTAAAAAACTCACAATTGGTAATGTTATTGCGCTTTGCATTTTCTTTAGCATCGGCAATAGCTTCGGGCACAGCCTCAACACCAATTACCTTTGCGGCTTGTTTCGATACAAATTGTGCAATAGTACCGGTACCGGTATATAGGTCATATACCAGTTCGTTTCCGGTAAGCCCTGCAAATTCGCGGGTTATTTTATAGAGTTCATAGGCTTGATCGGAGTTGGTTTGGTAGAACGACTTAGCATTAATACTAAAATGCAATCCTTCCATCTCTTCCAGTATATACTCACGCCCTTTATACAGTAGTATATCTTGGTCATACAGTGTATCGTTAGCCTTTTGGTTCACTACATACTGTAGAGATGTTATTTCCGGGAAACGTTCGGCTAAGTGGTCTAATATCAGTTCTCGTTTTTCTTTATCATCTTCAAAAAACTGTATCAGCACCATAATTTCGCCTGTAGATGCTGTGCGCAGCATTAGCGTACGCAATAGTCCCGAATGTTCTCTCGGGTTAAAAAACGCAAGATTATTTTTATTAGCAAAATCCCTAACTTCATTGCGTATGGCATTGCTTGGGTCTTCTTGCAGGCTGCAATGGGTTATGTCCAGTATTTTATCCCACATACGGGGTATATGAAAGCCTAAAGCATTACTGTTTTCAATTTCTTTATCACTTTGTATCTCTTCTTCGGTCATCCATCTGCTGTTAGAGAAAGAGAATTCCATTTTATTGCGGTAAAAAAACTGTTTTTCGCTACCCATAATAGGCTCAAATTCGGGTAATGCTATTTTACCAATGCGTTTCAGGTTGTTATACACTTCCTGATTTTTGTAGAACAATTGTCGCTCATACTTCATATTCTGCCACTTGCAACCACCGCAAGAGCCAAAATGCGAGCATACAGGGTCAATTCTGTGTTCAGAAAACTCATTGATTTTTATGGCTTTGCCTTCGTAGTAGGCTTTACGCTTTTTAAAAGTTTGTACATCTACAACATCACCGGGTACAACATTGGGTATAAATATTACTTTACCATCGGGGGCTTTAGCTACCGAAACGCCTCTTGCTCCTGCATCAAGCACCGCTACATTTTCAAATACAATCTTTTCTGTTCTTTTTCTTCCCATTCGGCAAAAATAAACTATTGCTCATTAAATTTAAATAATTTTGCAGGTAATACTTAAAAAACAAACACTATGCCTGTATATCTTGCTCTTTTTCGCGGTATTAATGTAAGCGGACACAATATTATTAAAATGGAACATCTGCGTAACTTAATGATAGCTAATGGCTATATAAATGTAGAAACCTATATACAGAGTGGAAATGTGGTTTTTGAAACCGATGAAACCGATAAAGCAAAAATAGCTCACGGTATGCAGTTACTTTTATACAAAGAGTATGGCTATGATGTAACTATATTTATTTTAAACGAAGCCGATTTGATTAACGCTATTGACAATAATCCTTATACTGATAAAGTGCCTGAACCATCGGGTAAGAAAAAATATCATGTAGTATTTCTGTCAAACGAAGCTACTAATGAAGGACTCGACAAGATGAAAAAGTACAACAGGAGTGATGATGTTTTTACAGCCGTAGGAAAAGTGATGTATTTGAAACTGGCGCAAAGTGCTGCCGAATCTAAACTGACAAACCCTTTTATTGAAGGTAAACTTAATAATTGCAAAGCTACTACCCGTAACTGGAACACTACTTTAAAAATGTTGGAAATGATACAAAACCGAAGCATTTAAAGTTTTTGTTAAACTTAATTTAAAGATTGTGGTTATGAGTATTAATTGATTAATTTTAAAAAGATTAACTAACCATAAAAAATATAATTATGAAACGAAATGCAAAAGCCGTATGGGTCGGTTCAATAAAAGAAGGAGAAGGAAATTTAACTACAGAAAGCAATGTGTTAAACAATACACAATATTCTTTCAAAACCCGTTTTGAAGATGGAAATGGTACTAACCCCGAAGAGCTTATTGCTGCGGCACATGCCGGATGTTTTACCATGCAGTTAGCAGCTTATTTAAGCGAGGGAGGTTATAGTATAGCATCATTAGAAACAAAATGCGATATAAATTTTCAAAACGGCAACGTGGTAGGTTCTCACCTGTCAGTAATTGGCAGGGTAGATGATATTTCTACAGAGGCATTTCAGCAGCATGTTAAAAAAGCAGAGGAAAACTGCCCGATTTCAAAATTACTGAATACAGAAATAACCAGTAATGCTACATTAGTACAGAATTAGTTATTTTACTACCATATTTTTATTCAGCCCCATTTATTGGGGCTTTTTTAATATCGTTTATTTTGGTTAAAACAGTAAATTTGAAAAAACTATTTGTATATGAATCGTTTTGACAGGATTACAGCAATACTGATACAACTCCAGTCAGGAAAAGTGGTAAAGGCACAGGACATTGCCAACAGATTTGATATAAGCCTGCGCACAGTATATCGGGATATCCGTACGCTTGAGGAAGCGGGTGTACCACTATATGGCGAGGCAGGTGTTGGGTATTCGCTTGTAGAGGGTTACAGGCTGCCACCTGTAATGTTTACCCCCGAAGAGGCTATCGCTTTTGTTACTGCCGAAAAACTCATGGAAAAATTTACCGATACGGCACTACAAAATAATTTTGCATCAGCACTATATAAAGTAAAAGCTGTATTGCGAAGTACCGAAAAGCAGTTGTTGGAAAACCTTGAAGGACAAATAGAAGTAAAAGACCGAAGAAGTACCATAAAACAGTTCCCGTTAAATACGCTTGATGTATTACTAAAAGCGATTGCCGAGAAAAAAGCAGTACAGATGAAATACAGAGCAGTCGGTCATGATGACGACAGCGACAGGCTTATAGAGCCTATAGGCATTTTTCATGAAAATGAAAACTGGTATACTGTGGCTTATTGCCATCTGCGCGAAAGTTACCGACAGTTTAGAATAGACAGGGTAAAAGATATAAAACTAACCCAACAGGAACAGCAGGAGCGCAGCACCCTGAAAGAATATAGGGAAAGAGAACAGCTCGATTGTACACCTATGGTGCAAAAAGCAGTAATAAGAACAGATAAAAAAATTGTTCCTTACATACAAAATCAACGTGATTATTATGGGTTTATCTCAGAAGAAGTACATCACGATTATGTTGATATGATTTTCCTGACGCACCATATGGATGAAGGGTTGCCGCGATGGATAATGATGTTTGCGGACTATGCCGAAGTGATTGAACCCGAATCGCTTAAAAACAAGATTTTAGAGCTTTCTGAAAAAATTTCTGAGAAAATGAAACTGGAAAAATCCTACTGACATAGGGCTGTCACCAAGTGTGTTTTACTTTGTGTCGTTAAACAAAATAAAAACACATTAATTATGAATTTACTTCATTTACTATTACAAGAAATGGACAAAGAGGCTGCTGTAACCCGCAAATTTTTAGAGCGAGTTTCGGCAGAGAAATTTGACTGGCAACCCCACCCAAAAAGTATGACTATGAAGGTACTTGCTGCCCACATAGCAGAATTGCCGGGTTGGGTAACTATGGCAATTACAACAGATGGGCTGGATTTTGCCAATAACCCATACCAGCCCAAAGATGTAAAGAGCACAGAAGAATTACTCAGTTTTTTTGAAGAAAACTTAAAAAGTGCTAAGGAAACACTTGCCGTATTTGACAGTAACGAGTTTACGAAAGAATGGGTATTGAGCAATTCAGATCAGATATTGAACAGAGATTCTAAATATGGGGTAATAAGAATGACCTATTCGCAAATAGTGCATCACCGTGCGCAACTGGGGGTATATTTCAGGTTACTCGACATCCCTGTTCCTGCAAGTTACGGACCAAGTGCCGATGATATGGGCTTTTAACCGGTATTAAAAAATGAGTAAAAAAACTCACTCTGCATCAGAGTGAGTTTTTTTGTTTTTGCATTTAATTCAAATTAAACATAAAATAATTTTATTTTTATTAATTTGCATCTGAAATAAGGATGATTTCTCTCCTGAGCAAAGAAGGAATTGCTGTTTTAAGAAAATAAAAAATAAGATTAAAATGTCAGTTTTAGAAAAATTAAGTTCGGCGGATGCCATTGCATTAGAAGATAAATACGGAGCTCATAACTACCACCCGCTACCTGTAGTGCTAAGTAAAGGCGAAGGAGTTTATGTGTGGGATGTAGAGGGTAAAAAATATTACGATTTCCTGTCGGCATATTCTGCTGTAAACCAAGGGCATTGTCACCCTAAAATAGTGGGTGCCATGATAAACCAAGCCCAAAGGCTAACCCTTACTTCAAGAGCATTTTATAACGACCAGTTGGGCAGGTATGAAGAATTTGTTACCCAATATTTTGGTTTTGATAAGGTATTACCCATGAATACCGGTGCTGAGGCTGTGGAAACAGCTATAAAAATATGCCGTAAATGGGCTTATGAAAAAAAGGGTATTCATGAAAAACAAGCTAAAATAGTAGTTTGCGAAAACAACTTTCATGGCAGGACTACTACCATTATATCATTCTCTAATGATGAAAATGCCAGAAAAAATTTCGGACCTTATACCGATGGATTTATCATGATACCGTATGATGATGTTGAAGCACTTGAGGAAGTTTTAAAAAATGAAAAAGATATTGCAGGTTTTCTTGTAGAGCCTATACAGGGCGAGGCAGGGGTATATGTACCCTCTGAAGGCTACCTTGCAAAAACCAAAGCATTGTGCGAAGCGCACAATGTGCTTTTTATAGCCGATGAGGTACAAACGGGTATAGCAAGAACAGGCAAACTGCTTGCTGTGCACCACGAAAACGTACAGCCGGATATACTTATATTAGGTAAAGCCTTATCAGGCGGAGCATATCCCGTATCGGCAGTATTGGCAAACAATCATATCATGAATGTGATAAAACCCGGTCAGCATGGTTCTACTTTTGGCGGAAACCCTGTGGCAGCGGCAGTTGCCATAGCGGCACTTGAAGTTATTGAAGAAGAAAATCTTGCGGAAAATGCTGAAACATTGGGACAGCTTTTCAGAGATAAGTTGAATGAATACATAACAAACAGCAACATTGCCACCCTTGTTAGAGGTAAAGGGCTGCTTAACGCCGTGGTTATTAATGATACAGAAGATAGCTCTACTGCTTGGGATATTTGTATGAAACTGAAAGAAAACGGGCTTTTGGCAAAGCCGACACATGGCAATATTATTCGTTTTGCACCGCCATTAGTCATGAACAAAGAACAGCTATTAGACTGTGCGAGTATTATTATAAAAACGCTGCAAGAATTCGAAAAATAAAAACCAAACCAATCAATTAATTATATTTTAATATTTTATGGAACAGAATTCTCCTTTCGATTCTTTTGAACTGCAATTAACTAATGAAGCTAAAGGTTTTTTAAAAACTTCTGCGGGCTGGGCTTTGTTTTTAGCGGTTATTGGCTCTATCGTTATACTACTGTCATTTTTCGGCTCGTTAGCAATCATACTGGCAGGCAGTGCTATGGACTCTGCTCCGGGCAGCTTGGGAGCAATGGGTATAATGTCGAGTGCTACACTGGGAATAATATCACTTTTATTTACGATAACAATGTTTTTCCCGGTTCTGTATTTATTTAAGTTTTCTTCGTCAACACGAAAAGCAATTAATGAAAATAATATTGACGGAATGACAAAAGCTTTCGGCGATCTGAAGGGTTACTTTTTGTGGTCCGGTATCCTTACCATTTTTTCGATTGTTTCCTATTTAGTGATTATAATAATTGCTGTTTCGGCTGCATCACGATTATCAGGAATGTAAATTTTCCTGCTTATTATATATAATCCCGCCTTGGCGGGATTTTTTATTGCTAAAGATTTTAGTAGCTTTGGCTTTTAATAATAAGGTTATGAAAACAATATATATTATACTGATGTTTGGGGCTGCTTTTCTTGCCTTATATGAGCAATCTAAACCTCAATCGGAAAAAAATATGATTGTAATGATTGCTGCTATTGCGATTTTTATGGTTGGACTCATGCGCCTTATGGCAAAAGTGCCGAGCAAAAATAACAGAGAAAAAGAGAATGAAGACGTTTAATATAGGTGATAATGTTACGGTACTGGATGACTCCTTTAGCGGTAAAGTAAAAGGATTTAAGAATGGTATGGTTATAATAGAAACCGAGGAAGGCTTCGATTTGGAGTTTAATGCCAAAGAATTGGTTAAGATAACAGACACTTCGGAACTGAAAGGTTTATTTGGTGCACAAAATATACAGGCTGTACTTAAAGAAAAAGAATTGCCTAAAAAACGCAGTTTTGTAAAAGAAAAAAAATCCAAAAAAGAAGACTTTGTTCTTGAAGTAGATTTGCATATAGAAAAACTGGTACCCAATAAAAGAGGAATGTCTAACTATGATATTCTCACACTACAGGCAGATACAGCCAAGCGTCAGCTTGAATTTGCCATAAGGAACAGGATGCCCAAAGTAGTGTTTATTCACGGAGTGGGTGAGGGCGTGCTGAAAGCCGAACTCGATTTTCTTTTGGGCAGGTATGAGGGTATTACGTTTCAGGATGCCGATTATAAAAAATATGGCTTGGGTGCTACAGAGGTATATATAAAACAAAACCCAAGCAGATAATAAAAAAGTATAACCGGTTGGCTATCCTTTTTTATTTACTCATGTTTTATTTATTCTTGAGTTATATAAGTACCCAGTAAAAAACCTCCGTTATTTTGTGCAGCTTCGGCATTCTCTACACTTAAAACTTCGTAGAGCGTAAAGGTTTCTCCGCTGGTCACATCCGTACGGGTAAACTCAACATCTTTAAGCCGTATTTCATGATGGAATTCTCCCGGAATTAAATCACTCTCAGTAGTTACTATTATAGCAGTTCCTGATGATGCTCTCCAGCCTTGTTCAACTTCAATAGTAATATCCAAGTCGCATACTATTGAGGCATTTACCGTACCGCTATATACCTTAAATAATAACTCATAATCCTCTTCTTCTTCCGAAAAGTTTATTACAGGTAGTTCGCCCACCTCATTAACGAAAGTATTGGCAGGGAAATTAAGTATAATTACATCATTTCCACTTGTTTTATACAGTCTGTCTTCAGCTACATTATCACAGTTAACTACAGTAGGTTCTTCTTCATCACCATAATTAAAGTTAAAACCAATAGCACTGTTAACAGAGCCAAAAGGATTATCGATGATACGAATATCTTCATCTCCGTTACTAAATGTGATTTCTTTCAAGATTATTCGGTGGGTATAACCAGCCAGTTTTCCGTCGTTAAAATCTTTTGTAGTTTCTATAAGTATAGTACCGTCGCCGGTCCATTCCTCTAAAACAGTAGGCGATGTAACAGGAAGCCCGCTACTGTTGCAAATCAGGTTACTGGTATTAGCAGGCCCGCTATAATTTCTATATAATATTTTGTTTGCCCCACTTGTACTTATAGCTACCTCTCTTGGTATTATATTTCCGTTATCGTCAAGCTCACTTTCTATATTATACAGTTCGGCAGGGCTTATTTCCAGAATAAGTGCCTCAGTACCATTAGTTTTATAGTATAAGTTGTTTTCTTCACATGTTGATACTGTACTGGTACTGGGAAAATTAAAACTTTTAAAGCTGATATCCCCGTCATCGCAGCCTAAAGCCAGTATCACTATGGCTGTAAGAGCCAGTATTTTTTTCATAGCTACTAAATTTTGAACAAAAATAAGGTTTTTAACCGCTTCGCGAAATGTTTTATACCAGCTTTAATTCAAAATACATTCATACTGACTTTTTAAGTAATTTTGTCATAATGAAAAAAGCATATCTCGATAACGCATCTACTACTGCACTCCGCCCCGAAGTGATAACCGAAATAACACGCGTACTCTCAGAGCAGTATGGCAATCCCTCGTCAACACACAGTTACGGCAGGAGCGCAAAGGTAATACTCGAAACCAGCCGAAAAACTATTGCTTCCTTACTTAACGCAGAAGCCCGCGAAATTATTTTTACATCAGGCGGTACGGAAGCCGATAACTGGATTATTCGCAGTGCCGTAAAAGACCTCGGCATAAAGCGTATTATTACAGCAAGGACAGAGCATCATGCTGTTTTGTATGCAGCGCAGGCTGTTGCAGCAGATTACGGCATTACGATAGATTATGTTAACTTGTTGCCTGACGGCAAACCGGATACTGATCATTTAAAAGATTTATTGGCACAAAACATACCCACACTGGTAAGCCTGATGCACGTAAATAACGAAACCGGTACAATCACAGATTTACATCAAATAGGTACAATTTGCAGGCATTACAAAGCTTTATTCCATTCCGATACCGTGCAATCGGTAGGGAAGGAGGTATTAGACCTTGCTACACTTCCTGTCGATTTTATAGTAGCCAGTGCGCATAAATTTAACGGTCCTAAAGGAGTGGGTTTTGCCTATGTGCGCAAAAACAGCGGATTGAAAGCCATGATTTACGGAGGAGAGCAGGAAAAAGGCATGCGCGCCGGTACTGAGGCAGTACACCAAGTGGCAGGTATGGCAAAAGCTCTGGAAATTTCCTGTAAAAACCTGGAAACAGAAAAAACTCATATCATCAACTTACGAAATTATTTACTGCAAGAATTAGCACTACATTTTCCGGGTTTTAAGCTAAACGGCAGTATTGATAATAATAATACTTCAACGTTTTATACTATTGTGAATGTAATGCTCCCATTACCCGAAGAAAAAACAGCAATGATATTGTTTCACCTTGATATGCATGGTGTTGCCGTATCGCGGGGCAGTGCCTGCCAGTCGGGTAGTATAAAGCCATCGCATGTGTTGCTGGAGCTTTTGAATGAGGAGGATATCAAAAAGCCATCTCTACGCATCTCGTTAAGCCATTATAATACTAAAGACGATATAGACATACTTATCAATGCTTTAAAATTGGTTTAAAAATATAAAAGCCCCGTTTAAGGGGCTTTTTAACGAAACAAAAAATGGAAAATTAAAATTTCATACCCACCCCAAAACCTACAAGTAATGGGTTAATATCTACTTCGGCAGGTATGCTGAGCCCTTCGGCAAGGTTAGAGCCATCTACAGTTACATCTGTACTAAGAAATATTTTTTTGACATCCATATTGATAAAGAACTTGTCGTTGAGCATCACGTCAAAACCTACCTGAAAGGCATAACCCAAAGCATTATCATACTCAACATCCCTAACGGTGCTGCCTTCGTCCACGTTATAAAAAATAGTGTAATTAACCCCCGCACCTACATAGGGTTTAAACGTTTCATTGGCATAAAAATGATACTGTACCGTTAAAGTAGGAGGGAGCAGGCAAACACTGCCTAAATCCACATCGGCGCTGGTTGGTCCGCCAATAGCCGAAATGTCAGAACCGGTAG
Source organism: Flavobacterium salilacus subsp. salilacus (assembly GCF_004634195.1). GTDB lineage: Bacteria > Bacteroidota > Bacteroidia > Flavobacteriales > Flavobacteriaceae > Flavobacterium > Flavobacterium salilacus. Next base: position 48,799 of record NZ_SKBP01000011.1, on the reverse strand, counting down.
TATGTACATCATGTTTTGTAGTCCCCAAAATAAGCTCGGCAGCAATATTTTTGGTAAAGAAATAGGTAAAATCGACTTCAGGAATTAACGAGGTAGAAATATCTACATCACCGCCTATAATGCCTATATCAGCACTTTCATCCGGTATTACGCCCACTCCGCGAACACGCATCTGCCATTTTTTAAAATCGGGTGTGTTATCGTTATTTTCTTGTGCAATTGCCGAGCCTGAAAGCAATAAAGCCATTGCTGATAAGGCTAAAACTATTTTTTTCATGTTTATTGGTTTTTTATAATTACACTTCAAAAGTAGGTAAGATAAAAAACGAATAAACTGACGAAAATCATGGTTTGGTAATTATTTTCAACCATTATTCATTCCTCATAAATAAAAGTTATACAACATAAAAAATCCGCCCTGAATAATCAAAGCGGATTTTTAGTATTATAAAAAGTAACTGTGTACTGTTACTGAAAACGGTTCACTATTATAAGTGTATAACCTCGCCATAAGCATCGGCTACGGCTTCCATAACCGCTTCACTCATAGTAGGGTGCGGGTGTATAGCTTTTAGTATTTCATGACCTGTAGTTTCCAGTTTACGCGCTACAACAGCCTCAGCTATCATATCGGTAACGCCGGCACCTATCATGTGGCAGCCCAGCCATTCGCCGTATTTAGCATCAAATATTACTTTTACAAAACCGTCAGGCGTACCCGCTGCTTTTGCTTTTCCTGATGCCGAGAAAGGGAATTTACCTATTTTAAGCTCATAGCCTTTTTCTTTAGCCTGTTTTTCGGTTAAACCAACAGAAGCAATTTCGGGAGTAGCGTAAGTACAGCCCGGTACATTACCATAATCGATTGGCTCTACGTGCAGTCCTGCAATTTTCTCCACACAAAGGATACCCTCTGCCGAAGCTACGTGTGCCAATGCCTGTCCCGGTACTACATCGCCAATAGCGTAGTAACCCGGTATGTTTGTTTGGTAATAGTCGTTTACCAATATTTTATCTTTGTCGGTAGCAATACCTACTTCTTCAAGACCGATGTTTTCGATGTTCGATTTGATACCCACAGCCGAAAGCACAATGTCAGCTTCCAGTATTTCTTCACCTTTAGCCGTTTTAACCGTAGCTTTAACACCTTTGCCCGAAGTATCTAATTTCTCTACCGATGAATTGGTCATTACTTTGATACCCGATTTTTTAAGCGAACGCTCAAATTGTTTCGATATATCTTCATCCTCTACAGGCACTACGTTGGGCATAAACTCAACAATAGTAACATCGGTACCCATAGCGTTATAAAAGTGTGCAAACTCAACACCAATAGCTCCCGAACCTACTACAATCATCGATTTTGGCTGTTCTGTCAATGTCATTGCCTGGCGGTAGCCTATTACTTTTTTACCGTCCTGTGGCAGGTTTGGCAACTCGCGCGAGCGTGCTCCGGTAGCAATAATAATATGGTCGGCACTAATTTCGCTGGTTTTACCATCGGCATCGGTAACATCAACCTTTTTACCCGGTTTTACTTTACCCGTGCCGTATATAACTTCTATTTTATTTTTTTTCATCAGGAACTGTACGCCTTTGCTCATACCGTCGGCAACGCCACGACTGCGCGCTATAACAGCGCCAAAATCTTTATCAAACTCTTTTATGGTAAGCCCGTAGTCAGATGCGTGCTTTAGGTAATCAAAAACCTGCGCACTTTTCAGTAACGCTTTGGTGGGGATACAACCCCAGTTAAGGCAAATACCGCCAAGGTTTTCTTTCTCTACAATGGCTACTTTTAAGCCTAACTGCGAAGCTCTTATGGCAGTTACATATCCGCCCGGACCGCTTCCCAAAACAATAACATCGTATTTCATGAGTATGGTTTTTTTCTCGTTTATTTTATGACCACGAAAATAGTTAATTATTTACAAAGAGGGAAATTTAATACTTACAGTGTTTGATAGAAAATAATTTATATATTTAGATAAATATTATTTTAATTATGGAAGCCTTAATTGATGAAAACTTTAGTTATAAAGCAAAATTAAAATCTACTTCAATTGAAGAGTATAAATCTTGTTTGGAAAATTATAGAAATAACTTTGATGGAGCTAAAGATTTAAAAGGTGGCATACCTATTTTTTTAGATACAAATGTATTATTAAGATATTATAGTATTTCATTTACTGCAAGAGAGAAGTTATTAAATTTTATTGATGAAAATAAAGAACGTATTTACATTACATCCCAAGTTCAAATCGAATTTCTCAAAAATAGGGAAGAAGTAATTCAAAAATTCTTTGACCAAGTTACAAATAGAATACCCAAAGATTTCACTAGTGAAATTATAAATAAAATCACTAATTTCTCTGAGCAACATAAAATAGTACTTAAAGATTATAGTTTTGTAGAACCTGAATTGGATAGATTAAAAAGTGAATTTGAAAATTTACTAGTAAAACTTAATGAGTCTATTGATGTCAATAAAGTTGAAAATCAAAACCTTTTAATAAATGATAAGCTTTTAGAAATTATATGCTCATGCCACCAGACAGATAAGCTAAATGAAAATGAACTGAAACTTATTATAGATGATTATGATGAGTTAGTCAAGAACTCAAAGAAAGATAATAATAATGAATATATTAACAAATCAGTTTTTCCTGGGCTTGGCGATTTTAAGGAAAAACCAGATGACCCTTATGGTGATTTTATAATTTTTCATGAAATACTTAAATTTACTAGAAGTAAATCTCAAAACGTAATATTCCTCACTTTTGATAATACTAAAGGTGATTGGATGAAAAAGGATAAATCTCCACATATGCATTATATTGATAATGTATATAAAAATACAGATAGAATTTTATATATAATTGATGCTGAAAGAACTCTAAATAAATTATTGGAAGTAAACATAGATTCTTTAATACTTAATGATAATAGATTTTTTGAAACTGAACTAAACATTAATTCCTTAAAGAAATTGTTTGAAACTGAAATTATATTATCAAAATTTAATGATGCTTTATTTGATCAAGACTTAATAGATGAATTGAAGTTTCATGGTTATGAAACAATTGAAAATATAGTTAAAGATTTAAAATATGCAGCTTTCGGCTTCAATAAAAGTATACACAATCAAAAAATTAGATTAAATAAAGTAGGTGCAATTAGGTTATTACTAATGATTGCAAACGAAAAATATAATATAATTTTCTCAAAAAAGCATGGTCCCGTTTCGCCAGGTCCAATACTTCTTAAACTATCAAAAAATGGTCGCGAATTTATAAAATAGGATTTACCCATCACTCTCCAACCCAAACTGCGAGTAATAATATTTTAGGCGAGTATTTATTTACTGTTATTTTTGATAGTTTTTATAATAAATACCACAACTCCGGCATGTATTGCTACATTAAGCATTAGTAATAAAATTGCCTGATATGCCGGAACCGGTGCATAAAAAGGGTAACTCCTGTCTATAAACGATAAAGGCAGGCTAAGTACTGTAAGGGTAAGATGCCCTATGATGTTGAATATTTTTATATACAAACCCTCGATAAAAAAAACAGCCAGTGCCCCCATTATTATTTCGGCTATCAGGAAAAGCAGAAAGATTTTAAGGTACAATCTCATAGCAGTTAGTTTATATCCTCTTCCTCCGCTTCCACGGCAAACTGCGAGTAATACAAGTTTTTATAGTAGCCCATATCCTGATTCATCAATTCTTGGTGTGTACCTTGTTCTACAATCAAGCCTTTATCCATTACTATAATTTTATCGGCATTTACAATAGTGGCAAGCCGGTGGGCAATAACTATCGAGGTGCGCCCTGTTGTAATTTTTTCGGTAGCGGTTTGTATCAACTCTTCCGAATAGGTATCAATGGATGAGGTAGCCTCATCGAGTATCAGTATGCTTGGGTTGCTCACATATGCCCTCAGGAAGGCTATAAGCTGCCTTTGCCCTGATGATAGCATTACGCCGCGCTCTTTTACGTTATAGTCATACCCGCCCGGCAGTGTCATAATAAAGTCGTTTACGCCAATAGCTTTAGCTGCTTGTATTACGTCTTCGCGGGTAATATCAGGGTTATTCAGTGTTATGTTGTTGAGTATGCTGTCGGCAAACAGGAAAACATCCTGTAGCACTATGGCTATTTGCCTGCGCAGGCTTTCGAGCGTGAACTCGTTTATATTGGTGTCATCTACGGTAATAGTACCGCTGTCTATTTCATAAAAACGGTTCAGCAGGTTTATAATTGTCGATTTCCCCGCACCCGTAGCACCTACTATGGCAATGGTTTCGCCGGCTTTTACATTCAGGTCAATACCTTTTATGACTTCCTCATCGGGTATGTAGCTGAAACGTACTTTTTTGAAAGTGATATCGCCTTTAAAATGTCCTGCCTGTTGCGTGCCTCGTGCCTGTATCTGGTTTTCAGATTCCAGTAACTCCAGTACCCTGTCAGAGGCTATAATACCCATTTGCAGCTCGTTAAATTTATCGGCTATTTGCCGTAACGGGTTAAACAACATACTGATAAGCATGGTGTAGGCAAAAAGGTCACCAAAGGTGGTTATGCTATCGCCGTTAACAATGTTGAGTCCGCCATACCAAATGATAAAGCCCAGTGTAAGCGATGAAATAATATCGGCAATAGGGAAAAAGATGGAGTTATACAGTATGTTTTTTAGCCATGCCTTGTTGTGCTTGGCGTTTATTTCTTTAAATTTTTCGTACTCTATATCTTCACGGTTAAAAAGCTGTACGATTTTCATACCGGTAAGCCTTTCCTGTACAAAGGTGTTAAGGTTTGCCACCTGTGTACGTACTTCCTGAAAAGCGCCTTTCATTTTTTGCTGGAATACTCGGGTAGCATACAGCAGTATGGGCATGGCAAGCAGTACTATAAGGGTAAGTTTCCAGTTCATATAGAACATAAAGCCGAGAACGACTACCATTTTGAGCAGGTCGCTTATAATCATAAACAGTCCCTGACTGAATATTTTGGCAATCGATTCGATATCAAAAACGGTTCGGGTTACCAGTTTACCCACAGGCTCATTATCATAAAATTTCATTTTGAAAGCTGTAATGTGCGTAAACAGCTTTTCGCGAATGTCTTTCACAATATCCTGCCCCAGCCAGTTTGCCCAGTACACAAAGTAAAACTGCGATATCACTTCCAGTAACAGCACAACCCCCATCAGGATGATGTAATTGAGCAGTCCTGTTTTATCGCCGAAACTTATGTAGGCATCTACCGTTTGTTTAAGTAAATAGGGGCGTAGTGCCGCAAATACTGATAGCAGTATGGCAAATATTATAACGCTTATATATCGGGATTTATAGGGTTTTGCAAACAGCAATACCTTTTTTAACGATGTGGATTTTATGGCTTTCATATCAATTTAACGGCTTAAAGGTACGGATAAATTACTTTGGTTAAATACAACCCATGTGCAGGAACCGAGAATCCGGCTTTGCCTCTGTCGCGGCTTTCTATAACGGCACGAAAATCATCAATAGCACTCTTACCTAAGCCTACCTGTACCAGTGTGCCCACTATGGCACGCACCATATTGCGCAGAAAACGGTCGGCACTTATGGTAAAAACCAGCTTGGTGCCCTGTTGTACCCAAAAAGCCTCTTTTATATCGCAATTAAAGGTTTTAACATCGGTATGGGTTTTCGAAAAACTTTTAAAGTCTTTGTATTCAAACAATACTTGTGCCGCTTTGTTCATCGCCTCCACATCAAGCGGATGCGAGTTATACCAGCTTCCTTCGTTATCAAAAGCATCTTTATAGGTGTGTATGTGGTACTCGTAGGTTCGGCTCACTGCGTCAAAACGTGCATGGGCATCATCAGCTACAGGAATAAACCGGTATATAACGATATCTTTCGGTAAAAAAGCATTGAGTTTATGTATCAGTAAATCGGTATCGAATACTTCATAAAAATCAAAATGGGCATACATTTGTTTGGCATGTACTCCGGCATCAGTGCGTCCTGCTCCCAAAACATCAATTTCTGTTCTCAGCAGGGTACTAAGCGCTTTGTTCAGTGTTTCCTGTACCGATGGGCTGTGGGGCTGGTACTGCCATCCGCAATAGTTTTTTCCGTTGTATGCAAATTCGATAAAATACCTCAAAACTGATTGATGATTTAAGATGGCAAAGATAAGCATTAGCCCCCAACCCCCAAAGGGGGGTAATGACAAGTAGTAGTAATTTAATATTGAATGATACTAATTCCCTCTTTGGTGGTTAGGAGGCTTTTAATACTTTTGTTGATATGAAAAAAATTCTGCTTCTTTCCGATACGCACAGTCATATTGATGATACCATACTTAAATATGTTCGCCTTGCCGATGAGGTGTGGCATGCAGGCGATATTGGGGATTTAAAAGTTACGGATACCATTAAGGAATTAAAACCTTTACGGGCGGTATATGGTAATATAGATAATAACGAAGCCAGGTTAGAATTTCCGCTACATAATCGTTTTATGTGCGAAGGGGTCGATGTCTGGATTACCCATATAGGCGGTTATCCGGGTAAATACAGCCCTGCTGTTCGGGAGGAGTTAACAGCAAATCCGCCCAAGCTGTTTATCTGCGGGCATTCGCATATTTTAAAAGTACAATTTGATAAGAAATTGGGGTTATTGCACATGAATCCGGGCGCAGCAGGGGTGCATGGTTTTCATCAGGTGCGTACTATGCTGCGTTTTGAAATTAACGGTGATACAATAGAAAACCTTGAAGCGATAGAAATAGGTAAGCGAGGAGTGTAAAAACAAAAAACGTTGGTTAATACCAACGTTTTTTGTTTTTCTTAGAAGCTTCGGACTTTCGTGAATTTGATTTTCCCGAACTACCACCTTTATTGCTGTTTCTTCTGTCAGGTTTTTGCCCTTCGGGCTTTTCCGCTGCTTCGCCCTCAGCATAAGGGTAAGGATGCCCGTCTATTACTTTTATATTCAGGCGTATCAGTTTCTCAATATCTTTTAGGTAAGGCAGTTCGTCCCTGCTGCAAAATGATATAGCAATACCTTCATTCCCCGCCCTGCCTGTTCTGCCTATACGGTGTACGTAGGTTTCGGGTACATTAGGCAAATCAAAATTTATAACATAAGGTAAGCTCTCTATATCAATACCTCGTGCTGCAATATCAGTAGCTACCAGTACAGATATTTCTTTATTTTTAAAAGCATCCAGCATACGCACCCTCGCATTTTGCGATTTATCGCCGTGTATAGCTCCCGCTTCTACACCATTCTTTTTTAGTGCTCTTACGGCATTATCAGCACCGTGTTTGGTACGGGTAAATACCAGTACATTAGAGAGGTTTTCGTTACGGATAAGGTGGTACAGCAGTTTGCGTTTGTCGCCTTTATCTACAAAATAAATTTGTTGTTTTACCCTTTCGGCAGTAGAAGATACCGGAGTAACCGATATGTACTTAGGATTGGTAAGGAAAGTATCGGCAAGTTCGCGTATCGCTATCGGCATGGTAGCCGAAAATAAAAGCGTTTGCCTGTTATCAGGGGTAAGTTTGATTATCTTTTTTACATCATTAATAAAACCCATATCCAGCATTTGATCCGCTTCATCCAATACTAAATGATGCAAGTGGTCGAGGTTTATATAGCCTTGTTTGTGTAAGTCCAATAATCTGCCGGGTGTTGCTATAAGCACATCTACACCTTTTTTAAGCTGGTCGGTTTGCGGTACTTGGTTTACACCGCCAAATATGGTTAGCTGACGAATGTTGGTATATTTTCCGTAAGTGTCAAAGCTTTCGCCTATTTGCAGGGCAAGTTCGCGGGTAGGGGTAACTACCAGCGTACGGATGTATTTTACTTTTCTGGCAGAGCCTACAATATGGTGTAATTGGTTTAGTATAGGTATTGCAAAAGCTGCGGTTTTACCCGTACCTGTTTGCGCACAACCCACAAGGTCAGTATCCTGCAGTATAATGGGTATAGCCTGTTGTTGTATAGGGGTAGGGGCTTCGTAGCCTTCTTCTATAAGTGCTTGTTGTATATTTTTAAGTAAATTAAGATCTTCGAATTTCATATATAAATAACGATGTTACTTGCTTAGCAGTAAGTACTAAGCAAGTGGCAAAGGTAGCTTTTTATTTTTAATGTGCTTTATGCGTGTTGTTACCTTGCTGTTTACAGTTCTTTCGATTTTATAAAATCAGTAATCAGGTAAGCTATCAGTTTACCTGTCAAGTGCCTGTTCATTTCATTGTCAAGTTCCGGTGCGCCTTCGCAAATGTGTAGGTAAGCTGCATTTTTATTTCTGCCGAAGTAATGTAAAAATTGTCTTGCGGTTTCTATACTAAAACCTGTTGGGGTTATGGCACTGCTTGCTATATTGGGCAGGGCATCAAGGTCTATTTCTATACCAAAAGTTTCATCTTCTATAAAGCCAAGCGCATGCCCCATTTCGTCAGCAAAGTTTTTTTCCCTGCGCACGGCTATTTGCTCGTAGGTGTTAAACTTTATCCTGTCGCTCATTTTCTTAATACTTTCTATTACTCCTTTTGAAGTATAGTTTTCGTGTAACCCAAAAATGAAATATTTTTTCAGGAATCCTTCTTCAAAAGCATAAGAGAATCCATTACCGCTATGGCGACCTTCCAGTATTCTGAAATCGGTATGCGCGTCGAAGTTAATAGCATTTACGGGCTTTCCTTTTGCCAATGCGGTACCTTTTATATTTCCATAAGCATTGTTGTGCCCGCCGCCAATTATTATTGGTGTTTTCCCCGCAATCAGTATATTCCGTACTATGTGTGAAACTTCTTTATCTATATTATCTATTATGGATGATAATGTTTTTCTGTCCGAAGCAACATTAACATCAAGATTACTTGCCGCATCGTTTGCAGCCGATACATCAATATGTCCTAAAATAAGTAATTTACTGCCTTTACAAAATTTGTTATGTTGTATATTAACAATGCTTTTAAGTGTTGACTCCCATGCTGATGCAGTGCCCGGCCTGCCAAAGTTGGCTCTTACACCAATATCTTCAGGAATACCGAAAAGAACAAAGTCGGCATCACATTCTTTTACAAACTGCCAGATAGGCACATCTGTAGGAATTGTAAGGATACGCTCGCCAAATTTTATCTCGCCACTGCGGTGGGATGTATATTTTGTAAGTTCGCTGCCTGTAAGCCGGATAATATTTTCCATATTGTTTATAGTAGATTTCAAAAATACTATTTTCCACTAAAGTTTCGTTAAAATCTATGTAGTAAATAAATAATATTTAAATTTGTTGAAACTAATTTTGAAATGGAAAAACAAAAGAGCAATACCAGTTTAAAAGCTATAATAGTAATTTTAGCAATATTACTCGTAGGTAGTTTAACTTTTATGTACAAAATGAGTACTGACAGTGAGAAAGCTGAACAAGTACACGTTGATGAAAAGAATGATTTTCTTGCCAAACTTGAGGCGGCCAAAGCAGAGTATGACGTTGCGGTATCTGAAAACACAGATCTTAGGGGAGAGCTTGAGGCTGAGCGGGAGAAAATTCAAAACCTTATTAATGAGGTTGAAAAATGGAAAGGAGATGCAAAATCGTTACAACGATTTAAAGATGATTACTCCAGACTGAAGCGTGAAATGGACAAGCTTATTGCTGAAAATAAAGTATTGAAAGAGCAAAATGCTGCTTTGACTACTGAGCGAGATAGTACAATGGTAGTTTTGGATGAGTCGAGAAGATATACCGATACACTGCTCAATCAAAATGAAAACCTGAGTAAGACGGTGCAAAGAGCCTCTAAGCTTACTATTGTTAACCTTAAAGCGGAGCCTTTTAAAGAAAGAAATTCAGGAAAACTGATTGCTACAGAAAAAGCAAGACGTGTGGATTTACTTAAGATAAGTTTTACCATAGCTGCTAACGAAGTTGCCCAATCAGGAAACAAAACTTATTATGTACAGGTAATTGACAGTAAAAACAATGTATTAGGGGAAAAGCAAACAGAAACGTTTGGCGATTATACTTTGACTTATAGCTTTATTACGAATGCTATTTATGAAAATCAAACTATGAATGTTACCGAGACATTATCGGGTAAAGATTTCGAGAAAGGTACTTATTATGTTAACCTTTTTGATAAGGATAAAATGGTTGCCGGTTCGACATTTACATTAAAATAATATTTAATATATAATTAAAAAAGAGCCTGCAAATTGCAGGCTCTTTTTGTTTTTAAATGATTTTACCTTCTATAATAACGGTATCTATAAGGTTACTGCCAAAAGCATAGGGCAACTGGTAGTAGGAGGAGAGTGGCTTGGCAATAATAAGGTTAGCTCGCTTACCTTTTGCAATGCTACCATGCGTTTCGGAAATTCCCATAGCATAAGCCCCGTTTATGGTAGCGGCATTAATAGCTTCTTCGGGAGTCATTTTCATTTTTATACAAGCGGTTGCTACTACCAAATTCATATTACCCGATGGTGTAGTACCAGGGTTAAAATCGGTAGCAAGTGCCATTGGTAATCCTGCATCAATCATTTTTCTTGCCGGGGTATAAGGTATGCTGATAAAGAAGGAACAGGTAGGCAATGCTACAGGCATAGTATTACTGTTTTTCAGTACCTCAATATCCTCATCCGTTACAATTTCCAAGTGGTCAACACTCAAAGCATTATGCTTTACACAAGCTTCAATACCATTGATGGCAGTAAACTGGTTTACGTGAATTTTAGCCTGTAAGCCATATTTTTTTCCTGCTTCCATGATACGCTCGGTTTCTTCGACCGAGAAATAGCCTGTTTCGCAAAAGGCGTCAATATAATCGGCAAGTTTTTCGTCGGCTATTTTTGGCAGCATTTCGTTAATAATAAGATCTATATATCCGCTGTGGTTTTCTTTATATTCTGCAGGAAAGGCGTGTGCTCCTAAAAAAGTAGCTTTTATAGCCACAGGATATTTTTCGCGAAGGCGTTTTATAACCCGAAGCATTTTTAGTTCGCCTTCTACAGTAAGTCCGTAGCCCGATTTTATTTCAACAGCTCCCGAACCTTGTTGCATAACCTCCTCCAGCCTTACTTTTGATTGTTGATATAATTCTTCCTCGCCGGTTTCATTCAGTTTCTTTGCCGAATTGAGTATGCCTCCGCCTCGTGCGGCTATTTCCTCATAAGACAAACCGTTAATCCTATCTACAAACTCTTGCTCGCGGTTGCCTGCATATACTATATGGGTGTGGCTGTCGCACCATGCGGGCAGTACTGTTTTGCCCGTTGCATCTATAATAGTATCAACCATTATTTCAGGGCAGTTGTCCATAATTCCGAAATCAGCAATGATATTATCTTCAATCAACAACCAGGCATTTTCTATTATGGGTAATTCGGCCATTGCTGCGCCCGAAACTTTTTCAATTCCGGCGTTTCGTACTTGTAATAATGCTGTAATATTGGTAATAAGTAGTTTCATCAATTAAACTTTTTGTAAAAATAGAATGGATTTTAAAAAACTCCTATATTTATGGTAACAAATCTAAGATTGTGAAGAAAATTAAATATAAAAAAGTACGCAAAGTACAGCCTAATAATTTTGAATATACCGGTAAGCATAAAACCAATCCGGTAGAAATGCAGCTATTTGTTTATGATGAAAGTAAATATGAAGAACTGAAAAACATAGGTTATGAACAGGCGGTTAAAAAGTGTACCCTAAACCCGGATGCTGAAGAAGTACGCTGGTTTAATGTGCACGGCTTGCATAATGTAGAGCTTATACGCAATATTGGCGAAAGCCTTAAAGTTGAAAACATAATAATAGACGATATTTTAAATACCTCGCGCCGTACAAGGATTGAGGAGTTAGAAGATGTACTGTTTTTCAGTGTAAAATCTATTTTGCCGGAAGAGGAAGAGGGAACTATAAAAACAGAACAAATAAGTTTTCTGCTGAAAGACAATCTTATTGTTTCATTTCAGGAAAAGAAAAGTGATTATTTTACTCATATTCGCGAGCGCATACGTACCGGAACGGGTATTATTCGTAAAAAGAAAAGTGATTACCTGCTTTACCTGATGCTGGATGCTATAATGGAAAACTTTTTTATTACCATCGAAAAAATGGAAGATAATATCGAAGCGCTTATCATTGAAGCTAAAACCAATTATAAAGCCGATATTATTGCCAAAGTAGAGAAATTAAGGGAAACTCTCAGTTATATTAAACGCTCTATAACTCCGCTTAAGGATGCTTTATTCAATTTAAAAAATGTGGAGCAAGATGATGTGTATCAGGGTATAAGAAAAACCAGTTATACATTTTTTGCGCGTTTGCATCAAAAAAGTTTAGAATTACTTGATCAAGTGGAGTACGACCTAAATTCGTTGGAAAGTGTATCTAATTATCATTACTCTGCACAAACCCAGCGTATGAACCAGATAATGAAAACGCTTACTATTTACTCGGTAATATTTATGCCGATAACATTTATAGTAGGGGTTTACGGAATGAATTTCGATAATATGCCGGAACTGCACACCGAGAATGGCTATTATGTAATAATAAGTGTTATGGTTGCAATAACCCTTATAATGGTTATTTATTTTAAAATAAAAGACTGGTTTTAATTATGCAAAAATTTACAAGTGATGTATCAGGGAAACAATTCCCTGTCAGCGAAAAAGTGTCTGCAAAAATGGTACGTAAGCCTATTATTGGTATTATACAAAAAGAGCATCCGACCTTTGATGAAGAATGCAGTTTGGCAATGGCTGAATTAAATGAATATAGGGAGAAGTATATTACTGAGTTTTTGCTGCAGGAACTGGGCGAACTCTCTAACATGGAAACCAAAGTAGTAGAATCACTAAAAAATAGAACAGTATTATCAGATAAATTAGAAGATGAGACAGAAATAACCACATTTGGACAGCGTGTGGCTGATAAAGTAGCTACTTTTGGTGGTAGCTGGACGTTTATAATATTGTTTAGTATTTTTATTTTCGGATGGATTGTACTCAATATCGTTTTTTTATCAAGCAAAGGGTTTGATCCTTATCCGTTTATCCTTTTAAACCTTATCCTTTCGTGTATTGCGGCTATGCAAGCCCCTGTAATTATGATGAGCCAAAACAGGCAGGAAGAGAAAGACAGGGAACGCGCTCAAAATGATTATATGATAAATCTGAAATCAGAACTGGAAATTCGGATGTTGCACGAAAAACTGGATCACCTGATATTATATCAGGAACAATCGCTCATAGAAATACAACGAGTACAGCTTGATATGATGAATGATATACTGACACGTATGGAAAAAAAGTAAATTATTGCAACATAAGCTGCATATACTGCACATCCAGCCAACGGTCGAACTTGTGTCCTACTTGTTTTAAAACACCAGTCTTTACAAAACCAAATTTTTCATGAAAGGCAATACTGTCTTTATTATCAGCATCTATAAGCCCTATCATAGTATGCAGCGCTTGTTGTTTGGCGTGTTCTATTAATGTTACGAGCAGTAGCTTACCAATCCCTTTTCCTGAATATCCTTCGGCTACATATACCGAATGTTCTACACAATATTTATAGCCTTCCTTTGGGTTGAATTTACCATAAGCGGCATAGCCTACCACAATGTCATTTTGTATTGCGATAAATACAGGAAAATTATTTTGTTGCTTTTCGGCAAACCATTGTTCCATATTGGCAAGTGTGCGTGGTTCATAGTCATAAATAGCCGTAGTGTGCAGTATAGCATGGTTTACTATAGGCAATATATGCGCTACATCAGATAATTGGGCGGGTCTTATAGTAATAGACATAACAAATAATTATATTCAAATATAATAAATAAAGGCTGTCCCAATAAGGAACAGCCTTTTATATGATAAAAAATAATTTTTCTTAGTTTAATTTACCTACCATATCTTCGGGTTTTACCCAAGCATCAAAATCTTCGGCAGAAACATATCCTAAACGCACCGCTTCTTCTTTAAGCGTGGTGCCGTTTTTATGTGCCGTTTGTGCAATTTCGGCAGCTTTATAGTATCCTATTTTGGTATTTAATGCCGTAACAAGCATTAATGAGTTGTTTACCAATTCTTTTATTCTGGCATGGTTGGGCTCTATACCGCTGGCGCAATGCTCGTCAAAAGACACACAGGCATCACCAATAAGTCGTGCCGATTGCAGGAAGTTAGCCGCCATAACAGGTTTAAATACGTTAAGCTCATAATGCCCTTGTGTACCACCTACGGTAATAGCCACATCATTACCAAAAACCTGAGCGCACACCATAGTAAGTGCTTCACACTGCGTTGGGTTTACTTTACCCGGCATGATAGATGAACCCGGCTCGTTTTCAGGGATTAATATCTCTCCGATACTTGAGCGTGGTCCTGATGCTAACATACGGATATCATTTGCTATTTTATTAAGCGATACCGCAATTTGCTTTAATGCCCCATGAGTTTCTACAATAGCATCGTGTGCGGCAAGTGCTTCAAATTTATTTTCGGCAGTTACAAAAGGTAAGCCTGTAAACTGAGCGATATATTCGGCAACTTTCACATCATAACCGTCAGGAGTATTAAGCCCTGTACCTACGGCTGTACCGCCAAGCGCAACTTCCGAAAGGTGAGCAAGCGTATTTTTAAGTGCTTTTAACCCGTAGTTAAGCTGTGCTACATAGCCCGAAAATTCCTGACCAAGCGTTAGGGGGGTAGCATCCATAAGGTGTGTACGTCCTATTTTTACCACATTCATAAACTGCTCGCTTTTTGCTTTTAGCGTATCACGAAGTTGTTCAACTCCTGGTATAGTAGTTTCTACAACCATTTTATAGGCAGCAATGTGCATGCCTGTTGGGAAGGTATCGTTTGACGATTGCGATTTGTTTACATCATCATTTGCTTTTAATACGGGCTCGCCTTCGCCAATTTTATAACCTGCCAAAACCTGTGCTCTGTTGGCAACTACCTCATTTACATTCATATTACTTTGTGTACCCGAGCCTGTTTGCCAAATTACTAACGGGAACTGGTCGTCCAGCTTACCGGCAAGTATTTCGTCGCATACCTGTGCTATAGCATCGCGTTTTTCTGCGGGAAGTACACCCAAGTCATGGTTAGCATAGGCTGCCGCTTTTTTAAGATAGGCAAAGCCTTCTATAATTTCTTTGGGCATAGAGGCAGGTGCGCCTATTTTAAAATTGTTTCTGGAACGTTCCGTTTGTGCACCCCAGTATTTATCCGCAGGTACTTTTACTTCACCCATGGTGTCTTTTTCAATCCTGTAATCCATTGTTTAGGTTTGTTATTTGTTGTATATTTTTAATTAAAGTAATGGCAAAATATCCAGCAATATGCTAAATGTATAGAAGCCTGTCAAAATTAAACATTATAGACAGGTATAAAAAATGATTTTGTTAAATAATTTTAAGGTTTTTTGGGGTACTGTATTGGTATAAATAAATTTTACACTTATATTTGTGCAGATTAAAACTCAGCAACAAATGGAATTCGGACAATACTTAGGATTTTTGGCTTTCTTAACAATACTTACTATAGGTTTCTGGTTAATGATGTTCCTTGTAAGTTTTGTGTTTTACTGGCTTGGAGGCGCAACCCTTGAGCTTATAAAAGAAAAAAGAAATAACAGAAATAAAGAATAATAAGAAGCTGCCAACAGGCAGTTTTTTTATACTTTTTATCTTGTATCTTCACAATAACTGATTACATAATTAGTTAATCATTATAGCATTACTTATTTTTATCCAAATTATAAATTGTTGCTATGCCTGTGTTTCAAATTCCCCCTGACGGAGGTATATTATATACCGAAACTGATTTAAACCAGCTTTTTCCTGAGCCGGTAAATACTATAACATCCCTTTTTTTTATTTTAATAGCTATCTACTGGACTTTTAAACTAAGAGGGCAGTACAAGCAACATTCGTTTTTAACAGGAGCTGTTATATTGCTGTATATAGGCGGTATTGGCGGAACAATATATCACGGCTTACGCCAATGGTGGTTTTTTATAATGATGGACTGGCTGCCTATTTTGCTGCTATGCGTTGCTGCGGGAGTTTATTTTTTAGCAAAAGTAACCCGTTGGTATTATGCCGCTTTGCTGATAGTATCATATATATTGTTTCAGTTTTTTGCCCGCAGAGAAATGGCTGCTAACGGAGGCGACATCCACCTTTTTATTAATATTAACTATGCTATTATGGGCTGTTTGGTATTATTCCCTGTATTAGCCTATTTGATAAGTACTAAGTTTACTAATGGCAAATGGGTGGGCTTTGCCTTGCTTGCTTTTATATTTGCACTTACCTTTCGCATTGCCGATAATTGGGGCTGGGTTAGTATAGGTACTCATTTTTTATGGCATACGTTTGGGGCGGTAGCTGCTTTTTGCATGTTCCAGTATCTTTATACGATTAACAAAACAAGTAATTTTTACAGTACCAGTTCTGTAAATAGCTGATTTGCTTTTTCTTCAGGGTGGTCGCAAAAACCGGGGTGTGGGCGAGAGGTTTGTATTACCGAGCTTCGCACTGCTGTAAGCCACCGGAATCTTTCCGCTGTTTCCATTTGTGCAATAGGTCCGCCATCTATACTCCCGTGTGCTATTTTCTCAAACGATTCCAGGTTTTTTCGTAACTGCTCTGTATCAAGTTCAGCATCCAATACGGCAAGTTTTGCTTCATCAACAGTATAAAGCATTTTTATAAATTTCTGTCTTTTGCAAAACAGTATTATGCCTGCATTAATAAACTCTTCGCGCTCTACTCTCGGCACAACACGAATAACGGCGTACTCATATAAGTGCTTGTCTTGCATCTTGCGCTTGTTTTATAAATAGTTCGGAATTAGCTAATCGGGTTACGAGGAAAGTTACATATACTTCCCGTATCTGCTCGGGAGTCATTGTTGTACCTTCCCATTGCAACCACTCATCAGGTATCAGGTTTATAATAGCTTTGATTTTACCTTCAGTTAAAAGCCTCTTATATTCAGTATTTACCTCTTCAAGCAATGATGCCTGTGGTAAGAGTACGTGGTCTTTTATTAGTGCAAAAGGGCTCTTGGCATGCTGTTCAGGGTTTGAAAATGAATGATGGAAATACAAACTTGCCCCATGATCTATCAGCCATAGCTCTTTATGCCAAATTAGCATATTTGTGTTACGAAATGTTCGGTCAACATTAGTAATATAAGCATCCAACCATACTATTTGCGAAGCCATTTTTGAGGGTACGGTAGTTACCACAGGATCAAAATTTATAGCTCCCGATAAGTAATGCAGTGCTAAGTTAAGCCCCTGACTGTTTTGCAATAAATCTTGTATTTCTTCATCAGCTTCGGTACGACCAAATGCTTCATCAAGGTTGGCAAATACCAGTTCGGGTACGGGTAATCCCAGTAATCGTGCTGTTTCTCCGCCTATCAGTTCAGCAATAAGGGCTTTCGTACCATGCCCCGCTCCTTTAAACTTCAGGACATAGTTAAAACAATCATCTGCTTCAGCAATAGCAGGCAGCGATCCGCCTTCGCGTAAGGCTGTAACATAGCGCGTAACATTTACAGTGCGCAAACCGGGTATTTGTACCATCAATTAAGGCTTTATTACTGTAAAAATAGCGAATTTAATTTTCCTTTAATAAGGTAAGACCGATTTAAAATTATAGTGTTAATGTTGGGTTAAGGCTATAAATTATCTCATTCAAAAGTTGTGGAATGGTTACTTTTACTAAAAAAGCATATGAAATTGATATATACTCCCTTACTGGCTATGCTATTACTATCCTGTGCTGAAAAGAAAGAGAAAGAGTTTACCGCTCCTGAAATTATAGTTGTAGAAAATATAGATGATGAAAATCATCAGATGAAACCTTTAAGAGTTATCAATAAAAGCAGGAGGGATTCAGTAATTGCATTTGCTGAGCAATATTTAGGAACAAAATATTGCTATGCCGGTAATAATCCGAAAACAGGGTTCGATTGTTCAGGTTATGTGAATTTTGTTTTTAACCATTTTGATATTGATCTTCCGCGCAGCTCATCGCAGTTTAAAGATTTAGGCACTGCTTTAGCTCCTGAAGATTTCAGGGAAGGCGATGTGTTAGTTTTTTACGGTTATCAGGATAACGAAACTATTGGGCATGTAGGTATAGTTTATGAAGCCAGTGGAATGGATTCTAAATTTATACACGCCTCTTCGGGTAGCGAATATGCAGTAACGATAAGCAACTTGGGTAGCAATGCCTATTCCCGCCGCTTTTATAAATGCATTAATGTGATTGAAACTCCCGCGCTTTATGATTAAGATTTATACAACAGATGGGCAAGCCTGTCATCACGTTTATACACATCATCAAAAAAGGCTACATTACCCTCTTCGTCTGCCCATGCGGTAAAGTAGGCTATATATACAGGTATCTTATTTTCGATTTTAAAGATATTTTCTCTGCCCATGTGCATTGCTTTATCAACTTTTTTTTCATCCCAGCCACCATGTTTTTGGGTAATGGCTAATGCCAGTTCTTTTGCTTTCTCTACCCGTACACAACCATGGCTAAAAGCTCTTTCCTCTTTGTTAAACAAGCTTTTGGCAGGAGTATCATGCAGGTATATATTGTTAGAATTAGGAAACATAAATTTTACAAGTCCTAATGAATTTTTTCCTCCGGGTTTTTGCCTTACCCTGTTGCCAACCCATTCCATATTATGCTCTGCCAAATAATTGTGGTTTTTGGCTATGCCGGGTTTTATTTCTTTTTCCAATATACTTTCAGGTATATTCCAGTAAGGGCTAAAGGCAATATAGCTCATCTCTCCGCTGAATACTACTGTTTTATTAAGTTCTTTTCCAACAACAACCCTGGATATTAGTTCCGGTTTACCGTTTATGAAATAGTGGAGTCTGTAGGAGGGTATATTAACTGCAATGTACTCTTTTGCAGTATTAATTTTTGGAGTTATCCATCGGCAACGCTCCATATTTACCGATATGGTTTTTATACGTTCTTCAACAGGTATATTAAGTTCTTTAACTAATGACGGGGTAATAAAGTTTTCGCTTTCTCTGTTATGCTTTGCATTATAGTTGCTTACAGCGGTAAATAGCTCACTGTCATAAATATTTTTATTGTTATTGTTTGTCAGATAACCTTCTTTAAACAGGCGTTCTCTTACTTGTAATACTGCGGTTGCCGAATCGCCGGGTTTAATAGATTTTATCCCTTTTTCGAGGTTAATAGTACCCCAACCTCCGTTTTGTTCTATATCTCTATATTTTTTAAGTCCTTTTTTCAAGTTATAGTATTGTTTAAAGAACTCTGTTGTGTTTTCGGTTATTAATAGCGGGTCGCTCATAAGCGTGTCCAGATAGGCAACATACGATGTTCGTTCTCTCGGCAGGTACCATCCTGTTTCCTTGCTGGCATCTTCGTTTAGCCCTGCATATACTTTTTTAGTATAATAAAAATACATAGAGCTAATCAACATTTCAGTCGTAAAATCAGGTCCTTTATTTACATTCCCGTAAAATAAATTATTTAATTCGGCTTGATAAGGTATTTTAATAGTCAATCCTTCTTCATCCAATTGATTAACACGGTTATATAATACGTTAGCAAATTCTATAATGCCTTTTTTATCTTGCCATATATAATGATAATTATGCTTTTTATAAAGCTCTTTAACCTGAGGGTTAAACTCTTTAAAATCAGGATATTTATCAAAAAAAGGATCAATAGCAGTACTATCAAGCGGAATTACTTCATCATCATGATTATGTACGTCTTCTGCTGATAATAATCCGACATCATTTTTATCTTTTTTACATGATAAAGTAGTAACAGCTAAAAAAACTGATAATAATAGTACAGACAGTTTCAATTTTTTCATCTCAATTTTTCTTTTTTTTAAAAGTAAGAAAAAATTTATACTACCTATTTCAGATGCTACTGTTTTTAACCAAACATTAGCAGTAATACCTATGTAATAAATAATACTGATAAATGTAATTAGTTTTACTCGTTTTGCAGTTAAAACTAAACTAGATAAAAGCATTACTTAAACACAGTGTCAGGCATATGGTTTTATGGGTTTTTAGTGGATAAATGATAACATTAATTCTTATATTCGCTCAGAAGAATGTTTGTATGAAACAAACCCGAATGGCACTCAATACCCCCGGAGTATAGTAGGGCAAAGATGTTTAAATGCCTTTCATAACGATGCTAAAAATTAAATAGAACAGAATAGCTTAAAAATAATAGCAATAAACTAATTATGTAACATTTGTTACTGCCCAACTGTTATTCAAGCAATACTTTAGCCTGAAAATTAAAAATGGAGATACACCAATTAATCGGATATATTTTAGCAGTACTTGTAGGATTATCTTTAGGGCTTATAGGCAGCGGAGGTTCAATACTTACCGTTCCTATATTAGTATATATAATGAGCATAGACCCCATTATTGCTACAGGTTATTCCCTTTTTGTAGTAGGCTCATCGGCTATGGTAGGCGGCGTGCGAAATGCACTGGAAAATCAGGTCGATTTTAAAACAGCAGCCACATTTGGCTTGCCATCACTTGTAGCGGCATATATGACCAGAGCCTATATAATACCTGCAATTCCTCATACTTTATATGAAACAGACAGTTTTATCATTACCAAGCCTTTGGTTATGATGGTGCTTTTTGCAGTGGTAATGCTTATAGCCTCTTTGCGCATGATAAAGTCTTCCAAAAAAACAGAAACAGTACAAAAAGAAGTAAAATCTTCCTTGTCGCAATTATTACTTTCAGGGGTGTTTACAGGGTTACTTGCCGGAGCAGTAGGAGCAGGAGGAGGTTTTATAATTATACCAGCACTGATATTCCTTGCAGGCTTGCCTATGAAAAAAGCCGTAGGAACTTCCTTAGTCATAATAGCCATTCAGTCTATGGCAGGTTTTGTAGGCGATTTGGGTAGTAATACTATAGATTGGTCTTTTTTACTATTATTTACACTGGCTTCCGTTATCGGAATATTTATTGGGATGTACCTTGCTAAAAAAATACCCGGAGAAAAGCTAAAATCGCTTTTCGGCTGGTTTGTACTGGCTATGGGTATATACATTCTGTCCAAAGAACTTTTCTTTTAGGAGTATGATATATATCATTCTTCTAACAACCTCTATTTCTTTTATTTGCAATTAATAATGTTCTGTAACTTTTGTTACTGCACAGGTCTTCAGAACACTATACTTTTACATTATAAAACTTAAAAAAACGAATATACATGAAAGTAGAACAAATTTATACAGGATGCCTTGCCCATGCGGCATATTATATTGAAAGTAATGGAGAAGCAGCAGTATTTGACCCTTTGCGTGAAGTACAGCCTTATATTGACAGAGCTATTAAAGACAATGCTAAAATTAAGTATGTTTTTGAAACACACTTTCATGCCGATTTTGTAAGCGGTCACCTTGACCTGAAAGCCAAAGCAGGAGCACAAATTGTTTTTGGTCCTACTGCCAAACCCGGATATGATGCTGTAGTAGCCGAAGACGGTCAGGTATTCGAAGTGGGGAACTATAAAGTAAAAGTATTACACACCCCGGGACATACTATGGAAAGTACTACCTATTTGTTGATTGATGAAAATGGTAAAGAACATGGTATTATAACGGGAGATACTTTATTTATTGGCGATGTGGGAAGACCCGACCTTGCACAGCATGTAATTGCCGATTTGACCGAGGAAAAACTGGCAAGACATTTATTCCACTCACTGCGTAACAAAATAATGCCGTTGGCAGATGATTTAATAGTATATCCTAATCACGGGGCAGGTAGCGCATGCGGTAAAATGATGAGTAAAGAAACTACCGATACGCTGGGTAACCAAAAGAAAACAAACTATGCCCTTCGTGCCGATATGACCGAAGACGAGTTTGTAAAAGAATTATTGACAGGGCTTACCACACCTCCGGGATATTTTCCTAAAAATGTACTGATGAACATTCAAGGATATGAAAGTTTGGATAATATAATGGATAAAGCACAAACACCTTTAAACTCCGAAGAGTTTGAAATGACTGCCAATGCCACACGAGCCTTAGTGCTGGATACCCGCAACCCCGAAGATTTTGCCAAAGGATTTATACCAAACAGTATTAATATTGGTTTAGATGGCAGTTTTGCTATGTGGATAGGCGAAATGATAAAAGATATTAACCAGGAAATATTATTGGTTACTTATGCCGATAAGGAAGAGGAAGCTATGATACGCCTGTCAAGAGTAGGGTATGACCATACCATAGGTTACCTGAAAGGAGGTTTTGAAGCATGGAAAAAGGCAGGAAAAGAAATAGATACTACAGCCAGAGTAAGCGCACAGGAATTTGCAGATAAATACAGCAAAGATACTTTGGTAATTGATGTAAGAAAGAAAAGTGAGTACGATTCTGAGCACGTAGTAGATGCGGTTAATATTCCTTTAAACAGTATATACAGCCATTTATCTGAAATACCAAAGGATAAACCTTTTGTAGTGCATTGCGCAGGTGGCTACCGAAGTATGATAGCATCATCTATACTAAAACAACTGGGATATGATAATTTTGCAGATGTAGAAGGCGGATTTAATGAAATAGCCCTCACTAAAGTACCGAAAACAGATTATGTTTGCCCCACTACATTATTGTAACAATTAACAATCCCTTTACAAAAAAGTCCTTCTCTTAGTAATGAAAAGGGCTTTTTCTTTTGTATTTTTATAACAAATTCGATTGACTATGGAGCGTTTTAACAAATTAATAAATAGTGATAAACCCGTATTGGTAGATTTTTTTGCTACCTGGTGCGGGCCCTGCAAAATGATGAGCCCTATACTCGAGGAGGTGAAACAAAACCTTGGAGAAAGGGTAACGATTATTAAAATTGATGTAGATAAAAATCAGCAACTCATGGCGCATCCCAACTATCAGGTTAGGGGAGTGCCTACTTTAATGCTGTTTCAAAACGGTAAAGTACTCTGGAAACAATCAGGCGTTGTATCTAAAGATGAAATTATAGATAAAATTTTAAGTTCTATCTAACAAAGAAAAGCACTCTATATAGAGTGCTTTTCTTTTAAAGTTTTCACTGATTTTTGTATCTAATCTAATTATGGAAGAGAATTAAATATAAAAAACATATTGTTACAAATAGAGTTGTTATTATCGATAATAGAGAAAATAAATTGGTTTTATTTATAGATTCTCCATACTTATCAATTAAATGGATTGGCTGTTGTGTGATTGATGCTTCAAATCTGCTTTTTTCCATCATTCTGTATTCTATTAATATTAAAAACCAAAGATTCATCAAGGGAATAACAATAGTCCATCTAGGAATATTGTCCTGAAACTGAGCCAAAGCGAAGAAACCTCCGATTAATAGATTATTATAATTGAACAAATTATCATGTATCCTGTCAAAATGTTTTAGTAGATTCTGAAGACCATCTTCTTCACGTTTCTTCATTCTTGCATCTCTTTCTTGCGCTTCTCTTTCTATTTCTTCCCAATTTATCTCATCCATAATTTTCATTTTAGTTGGTAAGTAAAAATATTAAAAAAACTTGGAAAGATTTTGTCTATAAATTGTACTAATTTATTTGTATGGATTAAGTTATAATGGTTCTTGCTGGCTCAGGCAATGAAAACTGCCAAGTCCCCATATAATATCAGTAGAATCGATACCGATAACTTCGCGATCTTTAAAACAGGATTGTAATATCTCCAATGCTTTTTTGTCGTTTACGTCATCTCTAAAGGTCGGTACTATCACACACTTATTAGCAATATAAAAATTAGCATAAGATGCAGGAAGCCTTTGGTTTTCATATGCTACAGGCTTTGGCATCGGTAATTCCACAATTTTTAGCGGACTGCCATCTTGTAGCTTCATGTTTTGTAATAGTTTCAGGTTTTCCTGTAATATCTCGTAGTTTTCGTCTTCCTTGTTTTCTTCTATTACGGTAACTACGGTATCTTCATTTACAAAACGGGTAATATCATCAATATGCCCGTCAGTATCATCGCCAATTATACCATCGCCCAGCCATAATATATGCTCAACTCCATAGTATTCTTTAAGATATTCCTCTATTTGCTCTTTGCTTAGGTGCGGGTTTCGGTTTTCGTTAAGCAAGCAAGCCGTAGTGGTCATTAGCGTTCCTTTGCCGTTAAACTCTACACTACCACCTTCCATAACAATATTAGGATGAAATACTTTTAGTCCCAGTGCTTCGCCTATTTTTGTAGGGACAACATCATCAAGGTCATACGGAGGGTACTTGTCGCCCCATGCGTTATAACCCCAATCAACTATTGCCTTTTCTCCTGTTGCTTGGTTTATTACAAATGCAGGACCATGATCACGACACCAGGCATCGTTAGTAGGGTGGAAGTAAAAAGTGATATTTTCAAGCTTGCTGTCAGCAATATAACGGGTATATTGTGCTATCTGAGCATAAGCAAATTGTTTCATGCTTTCATCGGCAACATTAATGCAAACTTGCTGATGGCGAGAAACATATAAGATAAATTCGCTATAGGGTTTATATACGGTTTCCAGTTTTCCCGGCCATGACTCCTCTTTATGAGGCCATGACAACCATAGTGCACGTTGGGGTGCAAACTCGGCAGGGAAAGTAAAACCCAGTTGTTTGGGCGTAGGATGTCCGAAGTCGGATGTTGGATGATTGTTATCGTTGTTTTGTGTCATTTTATGACTATTATTTATTTAAGCGAGTTTCTTAGCGCAGCCGTTTTATTCATTAAAATAAATGCTTCGGAATACAAAGTTTCAAAAATTTCTTCACTAATATAGTTTCTTCTCTTAGCTTTAAATAAGCAACAAACTACTTCTGCTATAGAACGAATTGAATAGGTTAGAAATTTCCTGAATTCAGGATTTGTATTACCTGTTGCTCCTTCTGAAATATTTAATGCAATACTATCGACTGCCCGATTAATCTGACTTTGTAAATTATATAATTCTTTAGACGGAAATGTTACTGAGATGTCATGAATCCTCTCACCAAAATCCATTGCTAAATCCCAAACTTGAAGTTTTTCGAATTTAAATTTTTTAAGTTCCATCTATAATATACTCAAGTTGGTTTATTAGCATCAGACCTCTGACTTCCTAACATCAGACACTTTTTAATCCTCATCAATATAGCGTTTTGTAATTGGCTGATAACTGTCTATTCTTCTGTCACGAAGGAAAGGCCAGTGCGTGCGGTAAAAATCAGTTTTTTGTGTATCAACCTCAACTACTGTAGTTTCTTCATCTTCATGAGAAGCAAGATACATTATCTTGCCGTGTGGGTTGGCTACAAAACTACCGCCCCAAAACTTCATTGCGCCCTCTTGTTCAAAACCTACACGGTTTACACTCACTACGTGTACACCATTGGCAACAGCGTGCGAGCGTTGTATGGTTTGCCAAGCATCATACTGTTCTTTGTTAGTATCTTCATCCTGCGATGTTGCCCAACCGATAGCGGTAGGGTAGAACATAATTTCGGCACCCATAAGTGCAGTAATACGGCTTGCTTCAGGATACCACTGATCCCAACAGATGAGCACCCCAATTTTGGCATACTTAGTTTGGAATACTTTATAGCCCATATCGCCGGGAGTAAAGTAAAATTTCTCATAAAATGCAGGATCATCAGGAATGTGCATTTTACGGTATTTACCTAAATAGGTTCCATCCGCATCAATTACAGCAGTTGTGTTGTGGTATAATCCTTCGGTACGCTTTTCGAACAGCGACGCAATAATAACTACATTAAGTTCTTTTGCTATTTCTGTAAGTGCATTTGTAGAAGGGCCGGGAATGGCTTCGGCAAGTTTAAAGTTATCATAATCTTCTACGTCACAAAAGTACAGCGATGTAAAAAGTTCCTGCAAGCATACTATTTGCGCGCCCTGTTTTGCTGCGTTACGTATTTCTTTAATTGCTTTTTCAAGGTTTTCCTGTTTGTTTTTTACACAGGACATTTGCACTAAACCTATTTTTACTTTTGCCATAGCAGATATCTAAAAATTTAAAAGTTCAAAATTAAGTAAAAACTTTCACTTTTAACAGGTATCCGTTGTTAGGCTTTTCTTAAAAGCTCACTACAGTGTTTACGGAATAAGATATAAAAATATAGCTAAAAAATGCAGTGTGCTGCCACCCAGTACAAAAATATGCCAAACGGCATGATAGTAGGGTACTTTTTCTTTCACATAGAAATAGATACCCAACATATAGCTTAACCCCCCTGCCAGCAAATACCATAAGGCAGGCGAAGGAATATTGGCTAACAAGGGTTTTATGGCAATGATAATGAGCCATCCCATGAGTACGTACAGTAACAGTGAAAGTTTATCTAATCGGCGAAGCGGGGAAAATTTAAAAATAAAACCGATTACAACAAAACCCCATATGAGTCCGAATATTGTCCATCCCCAAATACCTTTTAATCCCAAGAGAGCTATGGGGGTGTAAGTACCTGCAATGAGGACATAAATACTCAAGTGATCTATTAATAAAAAGCGACGTTTCCATTTTAGTTTTACCGCTGCATGATAGCTGGTTGATGCTGAGTAGAGTAAAACCAAGCTACCACCAAATACAAGCGAAGTGATAAGATGTATTGCCGAACCGTTATATACCGAAAAAATAATGAGAAGAACAAGCGCAACAACAGAAAGCGCAGCACCTATACCATGAGTAAGGGTGTTCCAGAATTCTTCTTTTTTTAGGTTTTTCTTCGGCATTGTTTTTTTCTTTATACAAAGGTACAAAACACCTTATTAGGTATATGATAAGGAATGCTTAAATTTGTGAAAAATGTACAATATGCAATACAAAATCCTAAATAAAATAAATCATAAAATCAGTGAAGTATCTTTTGGGTGCATGTCGTTACAAAGTACCTCTGCAGGCAATGACATATTGATTAATAGAGCGATTGACGAGGGAATTACCTTATTTGATACTGCCGACCTTTATGAGAAGGGAGAAAATGAACGATTATTGGGTACTGCCCTGAAAGGCAGACGAAAAGATATTATACTATCTGCCAAAGTGGGTAACCGTTGGCGGGATGATGGGAGCGGCTGGGATTGGTGTCCTACTAAAAAACATATACTTACGGCTGTGGATGAAAGCCTGAAGCGTCTGCAAACGGATTATATAGATTTATATCTGCTGCACGGCGGTACGATAGACGACCCTATGGATGAAACCATAGAAGCTTTTGAGCGGTTGCAGGAACAGGGTAAAATAGTGAGTTACGGACTTTCGTCCATACGTCCGAATGTGATACGGGAATATGTAGCGCGTTCCGGTATTGTGGCGGTAATGACGCAGTATAGCCTGCTGGACAGACGACCGGAGGAAGAAACGCTTAGCTTATTGGAACAGAACAATATTGGGGTATTAGCAAGAGGCACTGTAGCCGGAGGACTGCTGGCAGGAAAGCCCGCAAAAGAGTATTTAGGATTAAAAATAGCAGAAACAGATGCGATTGTAAAGAAAATCAATGCGATATTACCGGAAAGGAATTTAGGAGAAAAGGCATTACGCTACGTGGTTGATAATTGCTCAGTAACTACTGCTGTTGTGGGTATTCGTACAACGGAGCAGTTAACGGACACCATAGCTGCTGCCAACAGTACTCCGCTCAGTCATAGGGAGCGTGAGGCATTGCAGGCAATATGGCAAGGGAATTTATATGAAGCGCACAGATAAATCAGTAAAATAAAAAGCCGACAATTTCTTGCCGGCTTTTTTTATAATAAAGTGGTTATATCTTCTCATTATACAAATAACGGATAGTCTTCTTCGTCATAAATGCCTTGCTCTTGCGCCTCTTCTTCATGTTCATTCCATTCTGCTTCTGTAGCAAAACCATGAATTTTTACGAAGCCAAGTTTTACCAGTGTAGCTGTTAAAAATTCGGTTATCGTTTTCATCTTACTGCAATTTTAAAAGTTATTGTTGATTTGTTATTCTTACATAATTAAGAACACTACAAAGCTAACTACTAATGTACTATAGATGAAACTTATTAGTAAAACTTTAATATAAATTGGGCTTATTTAATAATAATCTTATAATTTATTAATAATTATGTTATTTGAAAATAAGCAACCCAAGCCAAACGGCAAATAGCCCTGCAATAATGCTTGCTGCAATGTAGGCAAAAGCGGTAAGTGTGTGCTGACCTTGCAGTAAGCCCACATTTTCTATTGCAAAAGTAGAGAAGGTGGTGTAGCCTCCGCAAAAACCTGTAATAAACAGATATTTTACAGTATCGCTGGCTATCTGCTCTTTCTCCATATAGCCAAAAATAAGCCCGATTAAAAAGCAGCCTATTATATTTACGGTAAAAGTAGCAAGAGGGAATATTGAACTGAAATATTTAGTAATTAATAGAGAAGAGAGGTATCTGAAAATACTTCCTATTGCGCCTCCCAATCCTACTAATACTATCGATTTAAGCATACATTCTATTTTAAATACTTTTCCATAGCAATTTTATGTATGGATATTGTTTCTTCACAAAAGTTTTTGATTGCACTACATTTTCAAAGCCATACTTTTCATATAGTTTCAACCAGTTTCATTAATATCCGCAAATTTAACAACTTTAAGGATGTAATACCCCAAAACTAAAAAAGATCGGGGAATAATACCGCAAACATTTTATTATATTTGTTGCTTTGTAAAGAAAAACTAACTAACAATACCTATGAAATTATTAGAAGGAAAAACGGCAATAATCACCGGCGCAAGCAGGGGGATAGGTCGTGGTATAGCACAAGTTTTTGCTAAACATGGTGCTAATGTGGCTTTTACATACAGTGCTTCTGCCGAAGCTGCAAAAGCATTGGAAGATGAATTGAATGCTATGGGCATAAAAGCTAAGGGCTACCAGAGTAACGCAGCAGACTTTAACGAGGCTCAAAAACTGGTTGATGATGTAGTAGCTGAGTTTGGTGCATTGGATATTTTAGTAAACAATGCAGGGATAACCAAAGATAACCTGTTGATGCGAATATCTGAAGAAGATTTTGACAAGGTTATAGAAGTAAACCTGAAATCGGTATTTAATATGACCAAAGCAGTACAACGTACTATGCTGAAACAACGTCATGGCTCTATAATCAATATGAGCTCTGTAGTAGGAGTAAAAGGTAATGCAGGACAAACCAATTATGCGGCTTCTAAAGCAGGGGTTATAGGTTTTACCAAATCGGTAGCATTAGAACTGGGTTCAAGAAATATTCGTTGCAATGCTATAGCTCCCGGTTTTATTGAAACCGAAATGACTGAAAAACTGGGTGCAGAGGTAGTAAAAGGCTGGACCGAAAATATTCCGTTAAAAAGGGGAGGAACTCCTGAAGACGTAGCCAATGCCTGTGTATTCCTTGCATCAGATATGTCGGCATACGTTACAGGGCAAACCCTGAATGTAGATGGCGGAATGCTTACGTAATTGAGAATTTATTTTTTAAAAATTTATACTGATACCTGAAATGACTACAACTACAGTTTTTTTACTTATAGTAGCTGCATTTGTAGCCTTTGCACTATCATTTTATCAATATTTATTTAAAGCCAAAAAGAAGGGCAGGCTGCAATTCTTTTTGGCTTTTTTGCGCTTTGTTACCTATTTTTCTATTTTTCTGTTGCTTATAAATCCTATTATAACCCGTAAGGACTATGAAACGGTAAAAACACCGTTGCCCATACTGGTAGATAATTCGTTATCGGTAAAAGAGTTAGGGCAGGACACTCTTGCTACGCAATTATATACGCAACTGCTGGATAATAAACAGTTAAAGGAAAAATATGACGTACAGCTTTTTAGTTTTGCAGATGGATTTGAGTCGGGTAAAACCCCTGATTTTACAGGAAAGCAAACGCATATAGACCAAGCCGTACAAAACCTGAAGCAATTATACAGAAACAGTAATTATCCTGTAGTACTGCTTACTGATGGTAACCAAACATTGGGTAATGATTATGTATATAGCTTTTCGCAAAATACAGCGGTTTATCCTTTAGTACTGGGTGATACTACATTATATACCGACCTGAAAATCAATCAGGTTAATGTAAATAAGTATGCGCTGCTTAAAAATAAATTTCCTGCAGAGGTTTTTGTACAATATAACGGTACTAAACCTATAGATGCTGTTTTTAGTATTACACAAGGTAATTCGGTTTTGCACAAGCAAAATATTTCTTTTACCAATCAAAACAAAGCACAGGCTGTAACGGTTTTACTTAATGCCGAAAGGGTAGGAGTACAAACCTATAAAGCCACTATCACATCTGCCGAGCAGGAAAAGAACCGATATAACAACACTAAAAACTTTGCGGTAGAGGTTATAGACCAACGGTCGGAAGTGGCTATTGTATCATCAATTACCCATCCTGATCTTGGGGCATTAAAGCGCGCTATAGAAACCAATAAGCAACGGAATGTAACTATTGTAAAACCAAATGAGGTTAAATCGTTACAGGATTATAATGTGTTGCTATTATACCAACCCGATGCAACATTCAAGTCGCTTTTAGAACAGAATAAAAGTGTAGGCGTAAATACGTTTATAATTACAGGGCTTACTACCGATTTTAACTTACTGAATCGCTATCAGGATGAACTGAACTTTAAAATGACATCGCAACGCGAAAATTATGCTGCGGGCTACAACCCACTGTTTAACTTATTTTCGTTAGACGATATCGGTTTTGAACAATTCCCTCCTCTGGAACATCCGTTTGGAACTGTTACTTCGAAATCGAATGCTGCTACCTTACTCAGGGCACGAATCAGAAACATCGAAACAGAAAATCCGTTAATGGTATTTTCTGAAAAAGGGGCATCGCGTACTGCTTTTTTACTGGGAGAGAATATCTGGAAATGGAGGGTAGAAAGTCATCTTACTACAAAATCATTTGACGAATTTGATGTTTTTATTGATAAAACAATTCAATTTTTAGCTTCCAATTCAAAAAGGAAATCACTGGTGGTTAACCACGAAAGTTTTTACAATTCGGGAGAAGTCATTACTGTAACGGCTCAGTTTTTTAATAAAAACTACGAATTTGACGAAAACGCAAGAATTAACATACAGCTAAAAAATAACACGACTAATCAGACTAAGAATTATGATTTCCTGAAAGGAAATAATGAGTATAAAGTTAATTTGGAAGGTTTAGAAGCCGGTAAATACAGTTTTACGGTAAAAGAAAGTAATACCAATACAACCTATAACAGTTCATTTGAAGTACTTGATTTTGAAATCGAAAAACAATTTGTAAATCCCGACCTTACCCGATTGAAACAAGTTGCAGCGGGTACTAACGGAATGGTATATTATCCTGACCAAGCGGATAAACTAATTAACTTTTTAGTGAATAATGAGAATTATAAACCATTGCAAAAAGCAATAACCCAAAAATCGCCGCTTATAGATTGGATTTGGTTATTAATTATTTTAGCAATTACACTTGCTGTGGAATGGTTTGTGCGTAAGTATAACGGATTATTATAAAAATTAAAAGATATGAAACGAGCAAGATATTTTGGGCTTATATTGGTTATCACTCTACTGGCTGCTTGCGGGGGTGCCAAAAGTATATCTAAATCAGCTTTAACGGAAACATCCTGGCAGTTAAAATCACTAAATGATGATGTTATGCTATCGGGATTTAACAGGGAAATACCGTATATAAACTTTACTGAAGACAATAGAATATCGGGCAATACAGGCTGTAATAATTTTAGCGGAGCGTATAGTAACTTAACTGATGAAGGGACTATTTCTTTCAGTAAAATGGTTGCGACTAAAATGTATTGCGACGGTGTTCCTGAAAGTGAATTTTTAAATGCTTTAAATCAGGTAAACGGTATAAAAAAGAATAAGGAACAATTAATTTTTTTGGATAATGATAAACCCGTAATGGTATTTGTTGCTAAAAAATAAAAAATAGACTAAAACAAAAAAGGGTAGCATATGCTACCCTTTTTTGTTTTATACAGTTTGTTCTAACAAAAGTACTTGATCTTTTAGTCGCTCAATAAGCAGGTTCATCATTCGTTTATTTAAGTTTGACGAGTTTTTAATATATTCGGCAAACTCATCGGCAGTAAACATTGCTATTACCATACCTTTTAGCGCATTCCTGAACTTGATGTCTTTTTGGATGGCATTTTCTATAAAAAGCAGCTTTTTCTCTACACTCAGTTTATAAAAATCGCTTTTATGCTTATTAATGTAGTTTAAAAAAGAAACAATGAATAAGCCATTTTGAAATTTTAATATCGGTCGGATAGTCCGGTTTTGAAAAATTTCTTCATCTGACGACTGTGTGTTTATCTCTCCCAGTATTTCTCCTCTCAATTCGAGAATACTCCTGTCTCGTAAATCCATTTGTTTATTTTTCTTTTAAAGATATAAAAAAACCTCTGCTTTTGGCAGAGGTTTTACTATTTTATTTCGAGTTTATCTATTCCTTATTTAAGGATGAAAGTTACTCTTCTTACAACTCTTCTTGCACTTGACGAACCCTGTCCTATAGTTGTATCTTCTCCGTTTGCAACAATATTTAATCTTGAGCCGTCTATACCGGCATCTATTAATATCTGTTTAACATTCTGAGCTCTTCTGTTAGATAAATCTTGGTTGTAGGCACTATCGCCCACCTCGTCTGCATAACCAATCACGTCAGCCGTTGCAGTCGGATTTTCAAGAAGATATTTCAGAAGGAAGTTAATACCATTAATAGATTCTTGATTAGGCATATCTCTGTTAAAGTCGAAATATACATTTATGTAACCACCGTTGATTAGGTCTTTAACACTTCCTCCACCCGTAGATCCGGTAAGAGTACCATTTTTAACCTCATTTCTTATCTCGGTATTTTTATTTTCTATGTATGATTCTAACTCATCAGGAACACCATTGTTATTTCTGTCAATCGTTCTTCCTTTGCTGTCTACTGCTACACCTGTAATAGTATTTGGTTCAGAATCAAGATAATCAGGAATACCATCTTTATCAGAATCGTTCATCATGGTTTCCATTTCACCAAGTCTGTCTTCTAGATCTTCAAGTTCATCAGATTTTTCATCAATATACCAGTCAGCATGTTGTTCATGCTTACCTAAGTATATAGATAAACCAAGGGTACCATTATATAAAGTACTGTCAAAACCTTGACGACCTTGTCTGTCATAATCCGCACCATCCCATGTTTTGTGTTGCGAGAAATTATTATACATTGTAAAATCAGCGTTCAGCGCAATTCGGTTAGATATTCTGTATTGCATACCCATACCGATAATAAAATTCCCTAAACGGTCAGAGCCATCATACAAATCATTACTCATTTGAGAAACACCTACCCCTAAATGCCCCAATACGTTTATTCTGTCAGTCCATGTCTCAAATTCCATTATACGACCAAAATTCACGTATCCTTGTAAATTTACACCAATTACTTGGGTTTCAAACTCTTTGCTTGGATTTTCGCCATCATCATTTAGCACATCATAGCCTCCTTGAATTTTCAAACCAAATTTGGTGTTAAACATATATCTGAACCCCAAATCAGCATGGAATAAATTATTCGCATTCATGTGATATCCATCTGTAAAAGGATTAGCAGCTTTGTTTACACCACCATTAATATCAATAGACCATTTATTGAAGTCGTTAGAACCGGTCTGCGCGCTCATATCAACAGATGCCAGGCAAATTAATAATAAGGGTAGTACAATTTTCTT
Organism: Flavobacterium salilacus subsp. salilacus; assembly: GCF_004634195.1. Taxonomy (GTDB): domain Bacteria; phylum Bacteroidota; class Bacteroidia; order Flavobacteriales; family Flavobacteriaceae; genus Flavobacterium; species Flavobacterium salilacus. Next base: position 14,921 of record NZ_SKBP01000011.1, on the reverse strand, counting down.
CATAATGATTGTTTAATTGTTATTGGTATTGTCGAATTTTGGCGTAAAAGTAATAATTTTATCTTAAGTAATATCTGTTATATTTATAACTTAGCATATAATTTAATCAAACAAATGTATAAAATGTTTTCAAATACAAATCCTTTTAATCTAACTTTTTTATCTGAATATCAATATATTACTGATATTCAGGCTGTTTCTTACTGCGAAGCAAGTAAGAGCACTTTTAATGTTTGGAAAACTTACAGCTTACATGACAGGCTAAAACTTATTGAAAATTTAATATATACATTATCAAAAAATAAAGATGCACTGGCAAAACAATGTACTTTAGAGATGGGAAAGCCAATAAAACAGTCTGTTGCCGAAGTTGAGAAGTGTATTTTGCTATGTAAGTATTATTTAGAAAATGCATTAAATTTTTTGTCGCCACATACTATTAAAACCGATGGAACAGAAAGTTTTGTAACATTTGAGCCTCTTGGTGTTATTCTTGGTGTTATGCCATGGAATTTTCCTTACTGGCAAGTATTTCGGTTTGCCATTCCGTCAATAATAGCAGGTAATACCGTAGTGCTAAAGCATGCCTCAAACGTTGCAGGATGCGGTATATTATTAGAAAAATTGTTTATAGATGCAGGTTTTCCGGAGGGAACGTATAAGAACCTTCTTATATCAGGAGAGCAAGTGGCAAATATAATAGACTTACCCTTTATAAAGGCTGTATCGTTAACGGGGAGTGAAAAAGCAGGCGCATCTGTAGCCTCAAAAGCAGCCGGGCTTATAAAAAAATCAGTATTAGAATTGGGGGGCAGTAATGCCTTTATAGTACTGAAAGATGCCGATATTGAAAAAGCGGTTGCCACTGCCGTTACCGCACGAATGCAAAATACAGGACAGAGCTGTATTGCAGCCAAACGATTTTTAGTACATCAATCTATATATGACGTATTTATTGATAAATTTAAAACAGCAGTACAGGCATTAAAAACAGGTAACCCAATGGAGGAAGATGCTGATATTGGACCATTGGCAAGAGTGGATCTTGCCGAAGAGATTGAGAAACAAGTTGTAAAATCGGTAGAGATGGGGGCGAAAATAGTTATAGGCGGTAAAAGAGATAATGCTTTTTATACGCCAACTATAATGACTGATATTACTACGGATATGCCTGTATTTAATGAAGAAGTATTCGGACCTGTAGCACCTGTGATACCATTCGATACTTTTGAAGAAGCTGTCGAGCTAAGTAACGGTACTGAGTTTGGGCTGGGGGTTACCATTTTTACAGAGGATAGAGAAGCAATTAAAAAGAAAATACATCTTTTTGAAGAAGGCGCCGTATTTATAAACGCACTGGTAAAATCAGACCCTGCATTGCCATTTGGCGGAGTTAAAAAATCGGGTTACGGGCGCGAGCTTGCCGAAAACGGAATTAAAGAGTTTGTAAATGTAAAAACAGTATATATAAAGTAATATGATTACTTAGTAATAAAAAATCCCTGCTATCAGCAGGGATTTTTTGTTATATATGTTTTTGATTTTAATATAATGCTGGGTATTTACTAGGTTTAACCTCATGCATTATAGCATACACTTTTTCGTAAATATCCTCTGCAGATGGTTTCGAGAAATAATCCCCGTCAGTGCCATAAGCAGGGCGGTGCGCTTTTGCTGTAAGCGTTTCAGGTTTGCTGTCCAGGTATCTGTATGCATTTTGTACATCAAGTACTTGCTGCATGATAAATGCCGAAGCACCACCCGGTACATCTTCATCAATTACCAGTAATCTGTTGGTTTTTGCTATGCTTTTTACAATATCATTATTGATATCAAAAGGCAGTAATGACTGTATATCTATAATTTCAGCATCAATACCAATTTCCATAAGTTCTTTTGCAGCCTGCTCCACAAGGCGCAGGGTAGAACCGTAGGATACCAGTGTGATATCAGTACCTTCTTTAATCGTTTCAACAACACCGATAGGTGTTTTAAACTCGCCCATGTTTACAGGCATTTTTTCTTTAAGTCGATACCCGTTAAGGCATTCCACTACAAGAGCAGGCTCATCAGTATCCAAAAGTGTGTTATAAAAACCGGCAGCTTTAGTCATGTTACGAGGTACCAATACATGCACGCCTCTTAGTGCATTAATAATCATGCCCATTGGCGAGCCGGAGTGCCATATACCTTCCAGCCTGTGACCGCGTGTACGTATAATTAAAGGAGCTTTTTGCCTGCCTGCTGTACGGTATTGTAACGTAGCAAGGTCATCGCTCATAATTTGTATAGCATATAATAAATAATCAAGATACTGTATTTCGGCAATAGGGCGTAAGCCTCGCATAGCCATACCAATTCCCTGACCTAATATGGTAGCTTCGCGTATGCCCGCATCGCAAACCCTAAAGTCCCCATACTTTTCCTGCATACCCTCAAGTCCTTGGTTTACATCGCCTATGTTACCACAATCCTCACCAAATACTAATGCTTCAGGGTGTTTGGTAAAAATAGCGTCGAAATTATCACGCATAATAACGCGTCCGTCAACTTCTTCCGCCCCTTCTTTATATTCAGGGTGTACTTCGCTTACGCTGAATACATTTTTGTCGGACTGCGAGAATAAATGTGAACTGAATTTTGGTTGTATTTTTTCGGTATAATCTTTTATCCATTGTGCTATTGTAGCCCTTCCGCTTTCTTTTGCTATAAGCCTAAGTACTTTTCGTGCGGTTACCAGCAGTTCTTTTCGTATAGGCTCTTTAATAGCGGCAAGTTCATTAGCATATTTTTCTATAAAAACTTTGTTTTCACTATTTTGAGCAATAGAATTCAGTACGGCAACAAGTTCTTTTTGTTCTTCCTTAGCAGGGGTAGTAAAGGCATACCATGCAGCTTTTTTACCTTCCAGTACGTCTTTCTTAGCTTCTTTATCTATTGCTTCAAGTTCTTCATTCTCAGCAATGTTGTTTTCCAACATCCATTTTTTCATTTGGGCTATACAGTCATATTCGCTTTCCCACGAGAGGCGGTCGGCATCTTTATAACGCTCGTGTGAGCCTGATGTAGAGTGTCCCTGTGGCTGTGTTAGCTCATAAACATGTATAAGTACCGGTACGTGTTCTTCGCGGGCAATGGTAGCTGCTTTTTCGTAAGCCGAAACCAATTCGGCATAATCCCAACCTTTTACTTTTATTATTTCGTAGCCCTTTGTGTCTTCGTCACGCTGAAAACCTTTTAATATTTCAGAGATATTTTCTTTTGTAGTTTGATGGCGTGCATGTACAGAGATGCCGTATTCGTCATCCCAAACACTTATTACCATAGGTACCTGCAGTACGCCGGCGGCATTTATAGTTTCGAAAAATAATCCTTCGGATGTACTGGCATTACCAATAGTACCCCAAGCAATTTCGTTACCGTTTATAGAAAAATTGGTTTTATTTTCTATCCCCGATACATTTCGGTATATTTTTGATGCCTGTGCCAGTCCTAATAGTCGCGGCATTTGCCCGGCGGTAGGCGATATATCCGCACTTGAATTTTTTTGAGCAGTCAGGTTTTTCCAGTTTCCGTTTTCGTCAAGACTGTGCGTGGCAAAATGCCCGCCCATTTGCCTTCCTGCCGACATTGGGTCGTGTGCCAAATCACTATGTCCGTACAGTCCTGCAAAAAATTGCTGTACTGTAAGTTGCCCTATAGCCATCATAAAGGTTTGATCGCGATAGTAGCCCGACCTGAAATCACCGTTTTTAAAAGCTTTAGCCATAGCAAGTTGCGGAACTTCTTTGCCATCGCCAAAAATACCAAATTTTGCTTTTCCCGTCAGTACTTCTTTACGTCCTAATAGGCTGCATTCTCTACTGATTACGGCAATTTTATAATCATTAAGCACTTGGGCTTTAAAATCTTTAAACGAAAGTGATTTTTTTGTTTCTGTCTCTGTCATAAAATACGGGTTGTATAGCTACAAATTTAAATAAAAGAATTAAATATTAGTAACCCAGTGTTAAAAAATGATTTCATTTTTATTAATAAACTAACTTCATTACTCTATTTTGATGTGTAAAATGTAACAAAGTAGGTTTAAAAATACAGATTGTATATTTTTTAGTTCATATAAAACATTCTGTACAATAATTACACTAAAACCATTTTCGGGTGAAAAGGTTTATGAGTGTACCGGGACTTATGGTTACCACAAAGCGTATTTTCTCGCTATAATTTCCGTTTTCAAACTCAAGTCCGTTGCTCGAATATACAGGAAAATAAAGCTCAAAATAGTCAGGAAGTAAGTTAAGCCTTATACCGCTGTCATAAACAAATTGGGTATTACTGTACTGGTTTTTAAATAATCCGGCATCGCCATATACCTCTATCCAGTTCCATATATTAAAACCGCCGTTTATGGTAGTCATCCACTGGTTGGCATAGCGTGTATCAAACATTGATTTGAATCCTCCTTCTGCCATTATATATTGTTGACTGAATAGACCGCTGCTTTCTGAACGTCCGTAAAAATTATAATCGAACAGATAATCAGTAGGGCGGTCGAGTCCGAAACTGAAAAACTCAGATTTTGTGCCTCTGTACATAAAAGCTCCTGCAAATAAACGAATATTTATTTGTCTGTTGTTATTAAATAGCCTTCTAAACTCTATTTCGCCTGATATTTTGCCAAAAGAATTGGCTATCTGTACATCTGTATTAAAGCTGTAATGTTTTGTAATTTCCGATTCATATTTGGTGTAGCGCGCATTAAAAACAGAATAATTTTCGTTTTGCTCATCAGTTACAACATATAAAGAACGTTCTCTTTGTACCATTACCTGACGGAGGGTAATAAATTGCTTTTTGTTTTTTCTTAAATCATCATCCCGCAGCCTAAACTGTACGGCAGGAACAAACTTTAAATATTGGGCATCGGGTGTATAGTGATAGGTAGAACCGCTAAGAAAGTATCTTACATTATAAAGTTCTTCATCTCGGACATAATTATTAAACATGAGTGAAAAAGAGCCTATAAGTGTACCCGTTTTTGTAGAATAGGTAGGCTCTATATCAAAAATAATGGGTTTTTCGAGCAATGATTTATTATGAAACCGTAAGCCGGGCGAAAAACCGTCATATAAATTGAAGGTAAAACTGGGTACATAAAATATCTGATTGTACCTCGGGTCTTCTATATCCTGAAAAAAGGTAAACTTAAAAGGTTTTTGGTGGGGCAACCAACTGTTAAGCTTTTTCCAGTTGTTTCGCAGGTTATATTCGGGGGCTTCATTATTATAGTTAAGAGCCAGCCTGTCTGCGTTGCCCGATGCAATGGTGAGCGTAGTATCAACTTTTACATTTTCAAGCCATTTTTTAAAAACTACAGTGTCATTATGCAATCCGTATAAGGCTATGGGCACGTTAGTACCTGTACGATTTTTTATTTTTACCTGTACAGAGTCGTTTTTTTGCTTGGTGCATCCAAATTTATAATCAATAAGATTATGAGTATCAATAACAGTATCAAAAAACCAGTCGATGTCTTTATCGGTCTTGGCTTTTAATAATGCTTCAAAATCACTTCTGTCCGTTTGCTGTTTTGCATTCAGTTGATAAAATTCTGTAATAGCCTGCTCTACAGAGTTATTATTAAGATAATCATCAAGATAAGCCATACTGAGCCCGGCGCGGTATCTGCCTGCTATTTGCTCATTAAATTTTATCATTTCATTTTTCGGATCCCCAATAGGCTGATCTGAATTTCTGCGTGCCATCAGCAAGTACAGGTAGTTGTATTTATCGTTAAAGTCGAGCTGAAAAAGATGATGCCCTTTCAATATACCCCAATCAGCCAGGTTTCCCATCATTTTCTTATCAGGATGAAATTCCTGTACATATTGCATCATTACATACATTTGTATGGCATCATATATCCAGGCATCTTTTCGGGGGTCGAGTTTTAAAGTATTCTTTAAATTGGCATAGAGGTAGGTTTTTAAAAAACGCATTTCGAACTGAAACGAGTCGGGAAACGGTCTTAAAAAAGAGGGCAGTTGGTTTAGCCCATATACAGGGTTACGGTCATAATCTACCTGCGTAACCATGATTTTGCCATTGGGGTACCGTCCCAGTTTATCTGCTGCAAAACGAGTAATATTATCTATCAGCAGGGTTTTTTGAATATCGGTAACCCTGTTGTCGTTAAGATTAGTGCTTATTTCGGCAACTGAATTACGATATACTTCATAACTTTTTTCTTTTTCAAGTGACAAGTTAAAATTATTAAACTGTTTCCCGATAAGAAAATACTCTATTGTAGCGCCTTTGTCTGTTTTATTACCTATATAAAGATCGGATGTTACAACCATATCACGCGGCACACTAAGGGTTAACTCATAGTCGCTTATGGCATTGGCTATATCATCAAGATTTTCGTTACTATACAGGGCAAAATTTCCGTTATCTAATCGGGCAGGGGATAAGTACCAATCTTTCAGGGTAAAACTGCCGTTATCATCATAACCAAATTTTGTAAACTTGGCGTGGGGTATTTTTACGGTATATCGTATAAAAAAACTGAATTTACGATTGGGATAAATAGGATTTTTTAGCTGAACCGTTATAATATCAGGATGCTTTTCGGGTCTTTGCCAGTGTAGCGAACGTCCGTTTTGGTCTATTATCGAAAAAACATCTGTGCTGCCGCGTTCATGATCTTTAGCGAGATGAAAAGCGCGAACAAACTCATCCGAAAAACGTTTGGCAAGAGGGCTGTTTTTATCCGAATAGGCATTATTCCAGTCATTAAGCACAAAACTGTTCAGTGTATCTTGTGACTGGTTATGAAAAGTAATTTCCTGCCTTACCTTAAGCACTTTGACATCATAGTCAACATCCACGAACAACTTATTAAGATGCTGCGCTTGCAGGTTAACTGAATATATCAGAAAAACAAAAAAGAGCCAATTACGTAAATTCAATGCTTTAAATAATAAAAATCCGATTATAGGTAGTTTACCAACATAAAACAACTTCTATACCAAATTATGTATGCAACATAGGCATTTTTTGCCATTTTTGCAGCATTAAAATAATAAGGAGTAGAATTCTTTTTTGAATAAACCTGATTTAGAAATTGGGGCTAAGATTGTATTTTTTATAAAAATTCTCTATAACCTCTAATACCTCGTCTTCTGTATCTACGATTTTTATCAGTTTAAGGTCGTCAATGTTAGCATTAAAGTACTTTGTAATCATCACACTTTCTATCCAGTCCATTAACCCTGACCAAAATTCGCTTCCTACCAGTATGATAGGGAATTTGGCTATTTTTTTAGTTTGTATAAGTGTTATTGCTTCAAACATTTCGTCGAGCGTACCAAAACCTCCAGGCATAACCACAAACCCTTGTGAATATTTTACAAACATTACCTTACGCACAAAAAAGTAATCAAAATTCAGGTTTTTATCGCGGTCTATATAAGGGTTAAAGTGCTGTTCGAAAGGTAAATCAATATTTAATCCTATTGACGGACCTCCGCCCGCATGAGCGCCTTTATTACCCGCTTCCATAATACCGGGACCACCCCCTGTAATAACACCATAACCTGCCTTTGAAATTTTCTCGGCTATTTTTTCTGCGAGTAAGTAATATTTATCGTCAATTTTAGTACGTGCCGAACCGAATATCGAAACGCTCGGACCTATACGTGCCATGCTTTCGTAACCATTTACAAATTCCGACATTATTTTGAATATAGCCCAAGAGTCATTACTCCTTATCTCATTCCAGCTTTTTTGTTGTAGTTTTTCCCGAATACGCTGATCGTCATTTTCATAGTGGTCTTCTAACATACTATATCTTTATAATTAAACAAACACGCTAAATTAACTCTTTTTTAAGAAAATGTGCCGTGTAACTCTTTTTGTTTTTCACAACTTCTTCGGGAGTACCTTTGGCAACAAGCTGTCCACCGCCTTTACCGCCCTCATACCCGATATCAATAATATAATCGGCAAGTTTAATAACATCCATATTATGCTCTATAATAAGCACCGTGTTACCTTTATTTACCAATTTGTTAATAACTTCCATCAGCACGCGGATGTCTTCAAAGTGCAAACCTGTGGTAGGCTCATCTAAAATATAAAAAGTATTGCCTGTATCTTTTTTAGAAAGTTCAGAAGCCAGTTTTATACGCTGTGCCTCGCCACCCGATAGGGTAGTACTTTGTTGCCCAAGCGTAATATAGCCCAAACCAACATCCTGTATGGTTTTTATTTTGCGATATATTTTCGGGATATTTTCAAAGAAAGGAACAGCTTCATCTACCGTCATTTCCAATATATCAGAAATAGATTTTCCTTTATATCTGATTTCCAGTGTTTCACGATTAAAGCGTTTTCCCTGGCAGGTTTCGCATTCCACATATACATCCGGCAAGAAACTCATTTCTATAACCCGCAAGCCCGAACCTTCGCAGGTTTCGCAGCGTCCGCCTTTTACATTAAAACTGAATCTGCCCGGTTTATACCCGCGTATCATGGCTTCGGGGGTTTGTGTAAACAGGCTTCGTATTTCGCTGAATACATCCGTATAAGTTGCAGGGTTAGAGCGTGGTGTACGCCCGATAGGCGACTGGTCAATATCAATAACTTTATCAATATGCTCCAGTCCTTCAATTTTTTTGTATGGAGCAGGTTTTTTAACGGCATTAAAAAAGTGGGTGTTCAGTATAGGGTACAACGTTTCATTGATCAGCGTACTCTTACCGCTGCCCGATACTCCTGTAACGCAGATCAATTTTCCTAACGGAAATTCTACACTCACATTCTTCAGGTTATTACCTTTTGCTCCACTCAGTTTTATAGATTTTCCGTTGCCTTCGCGTCTTTTTTTGGGTACTGCTATCGTCCTTTCGCCATTTAGGTAAGATGCCGTAAGCGTATGCTCCTTAAGCAGTTCGGCAGGAGTACCTTTGCTTACTATTTGCCCGCCAAAACGTCCGGCGGCAGGACCAATATCAATAACATAGTCGGCGCGTTCTATCATATCCTTATCGTGTTCTACCACGATAACCGAGTTGCCAATGTCGCGCAATTGCTCCAGCGAGCGTATCAGTTTTTCGTTATCGCGCTGATGCAGCCCTATACTCGGTTCGTCAAGAATATACAGTACGCCCACAAGTTGCGAGCCTATTTGCGTGGCAAGCCTGATGCGCTGTGCCTCGCCACCCGAAAGTGATTTTGAGCTTCTGTCTAACGCTAAATAATTAAGCCCTACATCCACCAGAAAGCTAAGGCGGGTTTTTATTTCCTTTACAATTTCGTGGGCAATAGCTTTTTGTTTTTCCGATAGCTCTTTTTCAAGGTTTTCAAACCAATCAGCAAGGTCGGATATATCCATATGTGCCAGTTCGGCAATGTTAAGACCGTTTACTTTAAAGTATAACGATTCTTTTTTGAGTCTCGAACCTTCGCATACGGGGCATTGTATCTCGTCCATAAATTCCTTAGCCCAACGCTTTATTGATGCCGAACCGCTCTCGTCATACTGGTTTTTTATAAAACTGGATATGCCTTCAAAGTCTATTTTATATTCGCGGTTTACCCCCAATGTTTTAGACGATACGGTAAATTTTTCCTTACCACCGTTCAGTATCATATCCATTGCTTCGGCAGGAATTTTCTCTATCGGGTCGGTGAGCTTAAAGTCAAACTTTTCGCCAATAACCTCAATCTGCTTAAATATCCACGAGTTTTTATATTCGCCCAGTGGTGCAAAACCTCCTTTTTTGATGGTAACTTTTGGGTTGGGTATTATTTTATGGATGTTGATTTCGTTTACCATGCCCAGTCCGTTACAGTTATTGCAAGCTCCTTTTGGGGAGTTAAACGAAAAGTTATTCGGTTCGGGGTTCGGGTAGGAGATGCCCGACGTGGGGCACATCAGGTTACGGCTGTAGTAGCGCGCCTCACCGCTTTCCTGCTCTATAACCATCATAACATCATCGCCATGATACATGGCAGTTTTAATGCTGTCGGCAAGGCGTTTGTCGGTATCTTCGGTAGTATCAACCGCAAGTCGGTCGATAACAGTTTCGATATCGTGTGTTTTGTAGCGGTCGAGCTTCATACCGCTTTCTATATCGCGTATTTCGCCATCTACCCGCACTTTCAGGAAGCCTTGTTTGGATATTTGTTCAAATAGCTCGCGATAATGTCCTTTACGGGAACGGATGATGGGGGCGAGTATGGTAATACGCTTACCATCGAATTTTTCGATAATCAGTTCCCGAATTTGGTCGTCGCTGTAGCTTACCATTTTTTCGCCCGTTTCATAACTGTAGGCATCGGCAGCACGGGCGTAAAGCAGTCGTAAAAAGTCGTATATCTCGGTAATAGTCCCTACGGTAGAACGCGGACTTTTACTGGTTGTTTTTTGCTCTATGGCAATAACGGGCGATAGTCCGTCTATTTTATCGACATCGGGGCGTTCCAGCCCACCGAGAAACTGACGCGCATAAGCCGAAAATGTTTCTATATAACGGCGTTGCCCTTCGGCATAAATGGTATCGAAAGCGAGTGATGATTTCCCCGAACCCGAAAGCCCTGTGATAACCACAAGTTTTTCGCGCGGAATTATAACATCTATATTTTTAAGGTTATGGGCGCGGGCACCCAATACCTCTATAACATCTGTAGTATCTAGCATAGTAACTTTTGTGCAAAGCGCAAAGGTACTGATTTTTGAGGTATTTTTGTAGGTAGAGGAGAGGTAAGAAATTGTTAAAGAGTGTAATTTATGAAAATTAGAAAGTATTGAAAAATTTACTTATGTATTTTACAATTCCTGTTTTTATGAGGCGTGAAGCGGGGGACTCGAACCCCTATAACCCTCTATCCTAAAAAAGCTAAGCGTTCAACTATTATTATCTACTCTAAAGCAAAGGCTCCATTCTTCACACGAGGGTTGCTTCACGAATAAAAATTTTCAATCTTTCCATAATTTCCGATTTTAAACATTCAACAATTACTAAACAAATAGCAAAAAATATAATCTTTGTTAGGTCAGATAGATAATAGGTTAATGATTCAACTTTATTGCATAGGCTCTTCAATATTATGGGTAAAAATAATATTATTGATTCAAATTTACAAAGATTATTTCGTAGTTTCTCCTCATAATGACAGAGATTATATTTTTAAATTAATTATCAATAAGGCAACACCCTTTTTCCTTTAGCTTCTTCCAGTAATTCTGCCATAGCAAGGTAAAAGGCACTACTACCGCATATAACGCCTACTACGCCTGCAAAATGGTGTATCATAGTGTTGCCTGTCCACAGGGCAACAGCCAGCATAAAAAACAGTATAGTTAGTGACAGGAATACAAATTGCTGTACTTTGCTGTTGCCCCAAGTGCCCACCCACATAAAGCCTGTAAAAAGTCCCCACAGTGCCAAATACCATCCTAAGAATGCCGGTGGCGTTGCAGCAGCTTCTTTTACGCCTGTAGCGGGTAATAGCCACACGCATACTAACGATAGCCAAAAGAATCCGTAAGACGTAAATGCCGTTGCGGCAAAAGCATTTCCTTTTTTAAAGCACATAATACCGGCTACTATTTGTGCGAGCCCGCCATAGCATATACCCATAGCCAGTATAACGGAACTAACAGGGAAGAACCCCATATTGTGTATGTTGAGTAAAATGGTAGTCATGGCAAAGCCCATAAGTCCTAAAGGTGCCGGATTGGCTATTTTTGTATCCATTTTTTATGAAATTTATATTTTAACCTATCAAAAATAGTTTTTTGTTTGCCTCAATGTTAATATTATATTGTCTTTTTGTAAGGGTATTTGACTTTACCTTCAAAATGGAAAAGCAATAAAAATTTGTGTATCAAAGAGGAAAGTTGTTTCCGATAAAGCTCCCTGCCCATACGGGGCTGCAATACATTTAATCAGTTAAACCGTAAACCGCCACACCATATAATAATGCACTTACCACATTATTTAATTGTTAAGTGCTTTAATATGGCTTAACCTTATGGTAATTATAATTTTAAGTACAAGGAACTTCATTGCATTTCGATTGTTCTATTTTTGGCTGTTTTGTTTTTTAAAATTTTATTAAAATTGTAATTATGAAGAAATTTTTATTGAAAAGTTTGTATCATGCAATGTGGGTTGCCATCATGGCAACAACCAGTATTTCATGGGGGCAAACACCGGTATCATTACCAACCGAATCGCCTTACAGCGAAGATTTTAATACTACTCCCGGACCTTCGGGAACAACCTATCCCGAAGGATGGATTGCTTATAAGGGAACTGCGACTGATGATGAAATGCTGTCGGGAAGTACAGCATCAACAACAAATGGTGGAAACCATAACTATGGCTCAAAAATAGGGTTACTTGCATCAGGAAGCTATTCAGCTCCGCTATATCTGGTTCTTGCGATTGACAATACAGCAGGGAAAACAGCCTTGAATATTTCCTATGATGTTATAAAAATCAGGGAGCAGACCAGGAATAATTCCTTTAATTTGGAAATAAGCACAACTTCAGCTACATCCGGCTTTACGGCTGTTGCCGGAGGTGATTATGATTCCGGTAGCATAGCTCAAAATACAGTTACGCCTTATACAAACCTTGATATTTCTGCATTAGATGATACGTCAGGTACAGTTTGGATAAGATGGGCTTATAATGAAATAGGAGGATCCGGCTCAAGAGACGGTATTGCGCTTGATAATGTGGTAGTTTCATGGACAGAAACTGTAATAATTCCGGATGCTCCTGTTGCCACAGCAGCTACAGCGGTTACACCGGTAAGTTTTACGGCAAACTGGGATCCGGTTGCCGTAGCTACAGGTTACAGACTGGATGTTAGTACATCGCCTACTTTTGGTACTTTTCAGGAGGGCGGTACTTTAGTCGAAACTTTTGAAAGTATACCTACTATAAGCGGAGATTTTAACGGCAATTTTACAGGAAACTCAGGTATAGAGTGGTATGTAAACCTCGGACGTACTAATTATACGGGTACAACAGGAAAGAAAATAGCAATAAGACCAAATACGCTAAATAACGGTTCTATAGAATCGGGGGTTATAGAAGGCGGTATTGCCTCACTGACCTTTGACTATAATAAAGTATCTCTTGGTACTGACTCAGGAGAGTTTACAGTATCTATACTAACAGGTGAAGATTTTTCAACTGTAACTGATTTGGGTACTTTTACTTTTACTCCTACTCAGGCAAATTTCCTTAATAACAGTATTAACATAACTGAGGATTGTAAAATAAGGATTGATAACATATCAACCTATACATATGCTTATCTGGCTCTTGATAATGTTACTATTACCACCAATACAATTAATGAGCCTTCTTTTGTAGCAGGTTATGAAAACTTATTTGTTTCAGGTACGAGCCAGGAAGTTACAGGTCTGTCTGTAAATACTACCTATTACTACAGAGTAAGGGCAGAGTATAATGAAGAGACGTCTGTAAACTCCAATGTAATTGAAGTAACTACGGATTGTAATGAAATAGCTGTACCCGTTATAGCAAACCCACAATTTTGCGTTTCGGCTACGGTAGCCGATTTGAATGCCCTTGACACAGATATAAATTTAGTATGGTATAACGAGGCAACAGGCGGAACCGCTTTGGAAGCCGATGCTACTGTTACATCAGGAACTTATTATGTATCAAGTATGGAGAACGGATGTGAGAGTGAAAGGGTAATGGTTGAAGTTACGGTTTCTGAACTTCCCGGTTTACCACAAATTAGTCCTATATGGCAGTTTTGCGGTTCGGCAATCATAGCCGATATAGATATTGAAAGCGAAAACATTATTTGGTACAATCAGGAAACCGGTGGAGAAGCTCTTATACCGGATACAGCCTTAAACTTTGGGATGAATATTTTATATGCAGCTTTGGCAGACGGTATTTGTGAAGGAGAAAGGCTTAAGGTAAGAGCCGTAGTTAATGCTTTGCCTACTGTACCTGAATTAGATACACAGGAGTTTTGCGGCAGTGCCGTTGCTTCTGAACTTATTAGTGAATTAGACAGTAATACATCATTGAACTGGTATACATCTGCCGAAGGTACAGCTCTTGATGCTGCTACAGTATTAACGACCGGTACATATTACGCATCAAAAACTGTACAATATGCTCCCGGAGGACTTCTTGCAGGATCATTACTTGGGTTTAACTTTGATTTACCTGCAAGTGAATTAGATGGTGCCATATCTTCTGATGATACTGAATTTGCTTTCCCCGTTACATTAACTCCCGGCCCTGATGCGGTACTATCGCCAAGTACTAATTTTTATGGGTTTCAGATAGGTTCAAACGGTATTTCTCTTTCAAATGAAGAATACGTTGAATTTACTGTTTCACCAGATCAGTATTATGCTTATTCAGTTCATGAACTTACTGTTAAAACTCCTGCTGCCAGCACTTTTATATCTCAAGGTGTAAGCCATCAGTTTGCTTACAGTATCAATGGTAGCGATTTTGTACTTGCAGGTTCGCCGATAACTACTACTGTGGGTAACCAGACGGTTGAATTTAATTTTATCGATATCACAGAACTACAACATATACAGCCCGGTACTACGGTTACCTTCCGTTACTATGCCAGCGGAGCAACTGACGGTGCTATTACTGAGGGAACTTGGGGCTTTTTGGGTCAGTCTGGGTTATTAATGACCGGTACACTCGAACAGCCTATATATTCATGCGAAGGTCCACTTACACCGGTAGATGTTATTATTAATGAAATCCCTGCCACCCCTGTAGCAGCAGCACAAAATTTCTGTGTAGAAGGTACCGTAGCCGAACTGGAAGCCGATATCGAAAATGCTTTATGGTATGCCGATGAAACAGGCGGTGCACCATTGGCAG
>NZ_SKBP01000010.1 GCF_004634195.1 Flavobacterium salilacus subsp. salilacus | reverse complement strand
TAGTACTGGGCTATTACATCGGGATCGCCTTGGGTGACTTCCTGGTCTTTGGTGGTCAGATCGAATTCTTCTTCTCCTGCATTACCGGTGTAGTCGCATTGCTCGTAGTCCGAAATAGAAGGGACTGCGGGGCGTTGGTGTACGATGATGTCTACGGGTTCTACGGAATAGCAGTTGCTGGTTGAACCGGTGGGTTCTACTCGGATGTAGATTTGTCCGGTAATGGTGGAGTGGCTACCGGGATTGGTGATGTCGTTGGCTCCGAAATCGGCGTCTTCCAGGGTTTCGTGGTAGGTTACGGTTAGTCCGGTTTGTCCGTCGATTACTTCGGCTCCCGCAGGGGTTAAATCGAATACTGCGAAACCATCGAAGTTGTCGTCGCATAGCTCTAAAGGGGTGGCGGGTACTAATGTAGGCGGAGTATCTATTTGTACATTAAAAACATGCTCATCTGCGCAACCTACAGGTGCAACACCTGAATCTGCATAGATATAAATATCCTGAGTAATGGTAATTTGGTCACCAGGATTGAGCATTGTACCTGTTCCTCCGGATCCTGTATAGTAATTACCTTCAGCAAGGACTGGTAGCGTATAGGTTTCACAAGCTGACAAGTCAGCCGGTGTATCTACTGTAGGTTGCTGGTATATCGTAACTGTAAAGCTTTCTTCTGAAGTACAATTGTTTGGAACTGTACCTGATTCAGCATACACATAAATAGTTTGTGTGGTACTGATTATATCGCCTTCGTTAAGCTGAGTTCCTGTTCCATCAGGTGCGGTATAGTAGTTACCTGATTGAATTATTGCGGGCAGGATGTATCCTGTATCGCTACATGCAAATTGGTCTTCGGGAACTTCTACTACCGGCACAGGGGTTACTTCTATATCAAACGAAGTTACACCATAGCAATCTTCATCATCATTATTTGTAAGACGCACATAGATTGTTGTACCGCTTGTAATATAGGTGTCAGGACTGGTTATTTCGCCTGTATTTGCATCTGCATCCGCAAATGTTTCATGGTATGTTATTGTAAAAGTTGAAGGATCTTGACCTGCATAAACAGTACCATCCTGTATTGTTAAATCAAAAACTTCATCTCCGCTTTCATCGATATCACAAGCTTGTAAATTTTCGGGTGTACCAGGTGTTGGTGCAGGGTTTCCTATAAGCTGAAATGAACGGGTTGTAGAACATCCTGTGTTATAATCTTCAACTCTCAACCACATTACATCTCCACTGTTTGCCTGATAATTTTGTGCTGCAGAAAGAGGGAATACAGGTGAAATACCTTCAATAGCCTCAAATTCAGAGGCATGAAATGTTATCGGAAAAAAGTCAGGGTCTAAACCATTTAATATGTATTCGTTATTTTGTGTTAAATTAAATGTGTAAGGAGGTTCTCCCGGAGCACAAATAATAATATCCAGAGGATCATTTATAGGTATAGCATCAGGCGCTGTAATGGTTACTGATGCGGTTGCATCAGCCACACAGCCTGGTTTGTTAACTACCACACTATAAGTACCAGGTTCTGTAACGGTATATGATTGACCTGTTTCTCCAGGTATTGGGTCTGTGCCCTGAAACCACTCATAAGAGGTAGCGTCTTCAATAGTAGCAACTATAGTAGATGTATTTCCGGGACATAATGTAAAATCATCCCCCAAGGAAAGAGGACATACGATATCACAGTCTGTAGTACCTGCTCCGGGCTGACCGGTATTGGTTTGCGTAAGGTTTATTTGTCCGGGTTGGTTACTAAAGTTAGTTATCAGTATTACATAGTATTGTCCTGTTACTGCATCAGGAATACTTACGCTTTCGGTAGCCGAGGCTGAATAACTACAATCAACTTCTGTGTTGTCATTCAAATTTGATGGTCCAAAAATTGGTGGTGGTCCGCCAAAAGGTCCCCAAAGTATAAAGTCAACATCAATGCCATTACCGTTAGTACCTGTTTGTGAAAGGGTAAATTCTAAGTCGCCACTTTCCCCTATCTGCATGAAAAACCATGCCGGATTAGGTTCTGACCCTAAACAGCCGTAACTATCAGCTGCGGAATCAGGATCAGCCGGGGGGCTATTAGTAGTATTATCAAACGTTAAGGTGCTACCTCCTGCACAAAAAGGAGCCATCTCTTCAGCAGTATTACTTTGTGCGAAAGTGGCGATACTACTAAAAATAAGTAAAATTAAAACCAGGTACTTTCTATTATTCATTTCCTTATAGTTTTTGAAACGCGAAATTTACGCAAAATTGACATAATTAAAACATAAATGCTTTAATTTTTTTTATTTATAACAATCTAAATAGCTTTTTCCCTACCCGAACTGTAATGGAAAAATGCTTTTGATACATAATTCTATTTTTTTTCCTTAAAAAAGAAATACAAAATTAATGTTAACTTATTGTAAAGCATTATTATTTAAACGTAAAAATTAGATTTGAAGTACATAAATTAAAATCAACTTTTATAGTTATCTTTGCGAACTAATTTTTAATCCTAATAACTGAATATTATATAAATGAGCCATACGGACGATATTAAAGATGAAATTGGCGAAAACCATATTGCTACTAACGCTGAAACACCTCTAAGAAAAGATGCATTTGAGCTTAGTGACGAACAAAAAATAGAGGCTATTAAAAAGGATGTAACTAATATATTACAGACCTTAGGAATGGATCTTACTGATGACAGTATTAAGGGTACACCAACGCGTGTGGCTAAAATGTTTGTAAAGGAAATATTTGGCGGGCTTAATCCTGAAAGAAAACCGAGTTCTTCTACTTTTGAAAATAAGTATAAATATGGTGAGATGCTGGTTGAGAAGAATATAACTATTTATTCTACCTGCGAGCACCACTTGTTACCCATTGTGGGGCGTGCCCACGTTGCCTATATATCCAACGGTACAGTAGTGGGGCTTTCTAAAATGAATCGTATTGTAGATTATTTTGCAAAACGCCCGCAGGTACAGGAACGCCTTACCATACAAATAGTGCAGGAACTTAAACAGGTGCTGAATACCGAAGATGTAGCTTGTGTTATCGATGCAAAACACTTGTGTGTAAACTCGCGAGGCATACGCGATATTGAAAGTAGTACGGTTACTTCTGAATTTGGCGGTAAGTTTCAAGAGGAAAAAGTAAGACGGGAATTTTTAGATTATATTAAGCTCGATACGCAGTTTTAATATATCTTGCACTACAAAAGGTTAAACTTATTACAGCATGCACTTATACCAAAATCAATCGTTAAAAATATACAACTCACTTAGCGGTGAGAAGGAGTTATTTAAACCCATACACGAAGGCAATGTAGGGATGTATGTATGCGGCCCAACTGTGTACAGTAATGTACATCTTGGTAATTGCCGTACGTTTATGTCTTTTGATTTAGTGTTTCGGTACCTGAAACATTTGGGCTATAAGGTACGCTACGTGCGTAACATAACCGATGTGGGGCATATTGAAGATGATGCTGACGATGGTGAGGATAAAATTGCAAAAAAGGCAAGAATTGAAAAACTGGAACCTATGGAAATTGTACAACAATACTCTGTAGATTTCCATCAGATAATGGAGCTTTTTAATACCCTGCCACCAAGTATAGAGCCTACTGCCACAGGACATATTATAGAGCAGATTCAAACCATACAGTCTATAATAGACAAGGGTTTTGGCTATGTATCCGAAGGATCGGTATATTTTGATGTATTAAAATTTAACGAAAACCATAATTACGGTAAATTAAGCGGTCGTAATATAGAAGATATGATGGCTAACACCCGTGACCTTTCGGGACAGTCAGAAAAAAGAAATCCGCAGGATTTTGCACTTTGGAAAAAAGCCGAACCGCAGCATATTATGCGCTGGCCTTCGCCTTGGGGCGATGGTTTCCCGGGTTGGCACTTAGAGTGTACTGCCATGAGCACCAAGTATCTGGGGAATCATTTTGATATACACGGCGGTGGTATGGACTTAAAATTTCCGCATCATGAATGCGAAATTGCGCAAAATGAGGCAAGCACGGGGCAATCGCCCGTAAATTACTGGATGCATGCCAACATGCTTACCCTGAACGGTAAGAAAATGTCGAAATCGACCGGTAATAATATATTACCTCGCGAAATATTTTCGGGTAATAATGATATATTAAGTAAAGCTTTTAGCCCATCGGTTACTCGCTTCTTTATCATGCAGGCACATTACAGGAGTATACTCGATTTTTCTAACGACGCTATTTTAGCTGCTGAAAAAGGTTTTAACCGACTTATGGAGGCTTTAGAAAATTTAAAAAGCTTAAAAGCAAGTAACGCTTCATCATTAGATATTATAAAATGGAGGCAATCCTGCTATGATGCCATGAATGACGACTTTAACAGCCCCATACTTATTGCGCAACTGTTTGAAGGTGTCCGCTATATTAATATCCTAAAAGACGGTAAAGAAACTATTACCACTACTGATTTGGAATTGTTAACCAAAACAATGAATGCTTTTGTTTTTGATGTTTTAGGGCTTAAAAGCGAAACAGAAAGCGATAACAGCAGTGATAAAGTAGCGGGGTTAGTAACTATGCTTATAGGAATGCGTAATGAAGCCCGTGCCAATAAAGACTTTGCACTGTCTGACCAAATAAGAGATAAACTCAGCGAACTGGGTATAGAAATTAAAGATAGTAAAGAAGGTACTACTTTCTCAATACTATAGCCTGATGAAGGCGGGTAGAATAGCCATACTACCTTTTGTAGCATTGGTGCGCTTTTACCAACACGCAATATCACCCTTCTTCCCCTCAGCCTGTAGGTACTCCCCTACCTGCTCTCATTATATGATAGAAGCCCTCCAAACTCATGGTCTGTTTAAAGGCGGATGGATGGGCATAAAACGCATTGCCCGTTGCCACCCTTGGGGCGGTCAGGGTTATGACCCTGTACCGAAAAAAAAATGCAATCATAAACATTAATACTTTTTTTATGGGTAGTAACAGGCATTTATTTAAATTTACGGCAAACTAATAACAACACTTATAATGACACACGCGTTAAGCATTGTTTGGAATCAGTCCGAAGGAATAGACTTAGGGATATTCATGGTGCGCTATTACAGTCTTATGTTTGTAATAGCCTTTGGTTTAGGATGGTTTATCACTAAAAAAATATTTATCCGCGAAGGCGAATCTCTGGAAAAACTCGACAAACTATTTGTTTATATGCTGGTTGCTATACTTTTAGGAGCCAGATTAGGACAGGTTTTCTTTTATCAATGGGGCTATTTCAGCCAGCATCCCGAAGAAATATTACTCCCCTTTAGATTCAGACCTGAATTTGAGTTTACCGGTTTTGCAGGACTTGCCAGTCATGGTGCGGCTATAGCCGCTATACTTACCATGATATATTACAGCCGAAAGGTAATACACCGACCTATACTGTGGGTGTTAGACAGGGTTGTAATACCGGTAACCAGCGGAGGTATTTTTGTAAGGATCGGAAACTTTTTCAATTCTGAAATACTGGGCGATACAACAAATGAAAGCTTGCCTACGGCTGTAAAGTTTATACGTGGCGAGGAAAATCTTGACAAATATGAAGTAACAAAATTGACAGGGATTAAAGATTATAATCAAGCCTATAAACTGATTGAAAATGACCCTCAGTTTGCAGATACCTTAGCAGCTATACCCTATCGCCACCCTGCGCAGTTGTATGAGGCATTTGGTTATATTTTTGTATTTCTTATTATATATTATATGTACTGGAAAACAGATGCACGAAAAAAGCACGGGCTTATATTTGGTGTGTTCCTGGTATTGCTTTGGGCAGTGCGTTTTATAGTAGAGTTTGTAAAAGAAAGCCAAGGAGGTTTTGAAGGAGAAAATCCTATATTACTTACGGGGCAATGGCTTAGCATACCGTTTATACTTGCCGGGTTCTACTTTATATTTACTGCAAAGAACCGAACTGAAACGTTATAAAAAAATATGATTTCATAAAAAAGACCGCCTGAATCCAGGCGGTCTTTTTGTTTATTCTATTTATAAGTTCTTATTAATCTGTAAGTTTAAAGTTGTACACTATAGTGCCTACTTGTTTATCTGTGTCGCCTTCATCAAATTTAGCATTCATTGCTGCTGCTTTAGCTTGGTCTTGCAGGCACTTTGCCGTATTGGTAGTACCACGCGCTCCGGGAGTAGCCGATATTACTTTACCACTCTTATCAACGGCTATTTGCACTACTACAACACCTTGCTCGTTACAAGTATATTTGGGGTTAGGCAAAGCAAGTGCTTTACGCCCTGCAAGGTTATATTTTCCGTTCCCTGTTCCCTTACTGCCGCTGCCATTACCATAGCTACCGCCAAGCGTACCATCAACTCTGCCTTCATCACCGGCTTGATTGCTGTTGCCCTGCCCGCCTGTTGCCTTCCCATCGCTTTTAGGGCCATTCAGAATGCTCGACAACGCGTCTGTGGTAGTTTTAGAAGGTGTTGGTGCAGGCTCCGGTTTGGGTTTCACAGGCTCTTCCTTCGGTTTCTTTTGCTCTTTTGGTTTTTCCTTGGTAATTACCGGCGTATCATCTATATCCTGAGTTAATACATCATCTACTGCGGGTGTAGGATCGCTGGGAGTTGACTCCGCAGGTTGCGGTGCCGATTGTATGGGCTCTGTAGGTTGTATGTCGCCCATTCCCATATCAGTAGTACCAAAGTTTATGGCAATGCCATTTTCAGGTGGCGGATCCATATAGGTGAGACCAAGTATAAAGCATAAAAAGAGTAATATTGCAAATATACCTGCGGTAATTGCAAATGCTTTTCTTCTTTTTTCTTTATTCCCTTCGGGTTCTCCTCTATATGTTTTTTCTACACCTTGTTTCATAACCACTTTATTTTGGGTCAACTGCCAATACTATTTTGTATTGGTTCCTGTAAGCTATATCCATTACAGCAACAGCGTTTTCTATAGGCACGCCCTGCTCTGCGCGCAATACTATTGCTTTTCCTTCTGTACCTTCAAGCATCGACTTGAGTGTTGCCTCCAAGTTTTCTTTTGCTACAGGCTTGGTATCTATATAATACTCTAAGTCCTTTGTTATGTTTACCGATACGTTTTGGTTGTTCTCAGTTCTCCCTTTTGCTTTAGGCAAATTAAGGTCGAGCGCACTGGTAGTTACCATTGTAGAGGTAATCATAAAGAATATCAACAACAGGAATACAATATCCGTCATTGATGACATATTAAATTCGGGGGTTACCCTGTTTCTGCTTCTAAACTGCATAATTATACCGGATCATTTAACAGATCTAGAAACTCTACTGCCGTAGCTTCCATCTGGTTTACAATTTTATCTGTTTTCACCACAAGGTGATTGTAACCTATATATGCAAATACACCTACTATAAGCCCCACTACGGTAGTAGTCATAGCGGTATATATACCACCTGCCAAAAGGTCTATTTGTATTTGCCCGCCACCCTTTTCTATTTCAAAAAATACAATTATCATACCAACTACGGTTCCGAGGAAACCAATCATAGGTCCTGCACCGGATATCGTGGCGAGTATGCTCACATTTTTTTCAAGGTTATATATTTCCAGCTTACCTGCATTTTCTATGGCTGTATTAATGTCTTCTAACGGTTTTCCTATGCGTGAAATACCTTTTTCTACAAGGCGAGATACCGGCGAATTAGTATGCTGGCAAAGTAGTTTAGCACTATCAAAGCGTCTGTTTGTAATATGATCGCGAATTTGATTCATAAATCCTTTGTCTATTTTCGAGGCTTCTTTAAGCGCCATAGTTCTTTCGATATACAGATAAATAGCTACAAACAAAAGTAACGCAAGTATGATAATAATAATTTGCCCGCCAATACCGCCACTGGTTAGCAAATCCCATACGGATAAGGTTTTTTCAACAGTTTCTCCTCCTTCTACAAGTGCTTCGTTAGCTACTGCCAGGCTGTCGGGATTTTGAATGTTTAGCATAGAAAAAAATAACTTTAGATTGATTTATAATTTAACGCTAATATAGTTTAAAAATTGCTTTTATGCACATTGTGTTTTCTCAAACGGAAAAGATATAAAAAAGCCTGCTTAAAAAATAAGCAGGCTTTTTTATATTGATTGATGCTTATTTATTCAGCATCCGAATGTTGTGCTTCAATCAGAGCTTTATCTTTATCTGATGTTGTATCTACCACTATTGGAGTTGCAATAAACAATGATGAATATGTACCTACAAAGATACCTACAAGCATTGCGAATATAAACCCTTGTATAGACTCACCACCAAATATGAACATGATAAGTAATACAAATATTACTGTAAGCGATGTATTTATGGTTCTGGTAATTGTAGTGTTTATAGACTTGTTTACAACCTCTTTAAATGTACCCGGCATTTTGCTGGCAAGGAACTCCCTTATCCTGTCGAATACAATAACGGTATCATTTAGCGAGTAACCGATAACGGTAAGTATCGCCGCAATAAAGTGCTGGTTCATTTCCATCTGGAATGGTGCAAACTTGTAACATGCAGAGTATATACCTAATACTATGATAACGTCATGCGCTACTGCCACAACTGCACCAAGGCTGTATTGCCATTTTCTGAAACTTATCATAAGGTACAGGAACACTATAAGAAGCGAACCTGCTACAGCCCAATACGAGTTTGTTTTAATATCATCTGCAATGGTAGGTCCTACTTTGGCAGCTTGCATAATACCCACTTGTTTACCGTCATAAGTATTGATAAACTGGTCGTATGTTATATCATTAGAATAGTATTTCTTAAGATTATCATACATTATTTTGTTCACCTCTTGGTCGGCAGCAATACCGTGCTCTTCTACTTTATACTTCGTTGTAATTCTTAACTGAGAGGGGTCTCCGAATACTTTGGCATCTACACCGCTGCCAAAAGCAGCAGTAAGATCGCTCTTAACTTCTTCAATAGGAGCTTCTTTATCAAATCTTACCTGGAAAGTACGACCTCCTACAAAATCGATACCTTGATCGAGACCGTTAGTGAATAGAGAAACAAAACTACCTATTATTAATAATGATGAAACAACATAAGCTATTTTCTTTTTGCGAAGGAAATCGAAGTTAAAGTTTCTAAACCAGTTTTTAGAGACCGGAGTATCAAAAGTAAGATTGCCATTTTTACCCATATCCAAAAGCAATCTTGTTATAAAGATGGCAGTGAATAAGGATGTAATAATACCTATAAGTAATGTAGTTGCAAAACCTTTTACAGGACCTGTACCAAATATTAAAAGCACCAAACCGGTAAGAAATGTAGTAACGTTAGCATCAGTAATGGCTGACATAGCCCCTTTCCAGCTAAACGCTATCTTGATTGCCTCGTCTATCGTCCTGCCAAATCGGAGTTCCTCCTTGGCTCGTTCATAAATTATAATATTGGCATCTACTGCAGTACCCATAGTAAGTACTATACCTGCAATACCCGGTAGTGTAAGTACCGCACCGATACTGGCAAGGAAACCGAAAAGAAACAGTAAGTTAACGATAAGCGCTATATTAGCATATACACCTGCTTTACCGTAATAAATAATCATCCATAGCGATATAAGCAGTAATCCCACTAAAGCAGAGTTAATACCGTTATCTATGGCTTCCTGACCGAGTGATGGTCCTACTACTTCTGATTGTATAATATCTGCAGAGGCAGGAAGTTTACCTGCTCTTAATATATTTGCTAAATCCTCTGTTTCTGAAACATTAAATGAGCCTGATATTTGAGAACGTCCTCCCGAAATAGCTCCTGATGTAACGCCCGGTGCAGAATATACTATATTATCAAGCACGATAGCGATAAAGCCTTTCTCGGCAAATGCTTTGCCTGTCATTCTTTCCCACTCTTGCGCTCCTTTGGTATTCATCTGCATATCTACAGATGGTTTACCCAACTGATCGAAAGTAGCACTTGCTCCCGTAATAACGTTTCCGCTCAACGGAGCTAAATTCTCTCTGTTTCCTTTTAGTGCATAAAGCTCTACTAAGTTATCAGGACCTTTTTCATCTTTATTATCCTCTGCTGCATTGGCTTCGGTTTTTATAACGTCTTTACTCCAAGCAAAGCGAGTATAACGCTGATCTCCTGTTAATAACGAACGAATGTCTGATCTTTTTAACCAGCTATTTACTTTTGCAGTATCTTTTACAGATGCATAACCGATAACAGGACCACCGCCTCCCTGATTGGGGATAAGTTTCTCAAATAAAGGGTTATTGCCTTTTAATGCTTCAAGAGAATCTGTTGCACTATCAGTAAGCAATGAGTCAATAGCCGAAGTCGGGTTTTCTTCTTTTACAGCTACTTCTTCTTTTTTCTCTGTAGTTTTTAGTGTTTCGTTAGCAGCAAGTAAAAATCCTTGAAGATCGGTTACTTTATACGTTTCCCAAAATTCAAGTTGTGCTGTACTTTGTAATAATTTTTTAACACGGTCTATATCTTTAGCTCCCGGTAACTCTACCAGTATTCTTCCTGACTCACCCAAACGCTGGATGTTAGGCTGTACCACACCAAACTTATCAATACGCTCTGTAAGTACTAAGAAGGCACTGTCTATAGATTCGTTAACTTTTTTACGGATAACATTTTTAACCTGTTCATCGGTCATATCAATGTTAACCTCGTCACCCATTATCCTATTGGTAAAGAGTTCCGGCGAAGCCAGCTTTACACTGCCTTTAGACTCATTATCAAATGCAATAAAGAAAGCATCCAGGTAATCCTGATTACCCTGCCTGTCTTCAGTAGCTCTGTCCAAAGCTCTGTTTAAAACAGGATTGGATGATTTATTAGCAAGATCTTTAATAATATCTTTTACAGATATTTCAAGAGTAACATTGATACCTCCTTCAAGGTCAAGTCCTTTATTGATTTGTTTGTCTCTTACTTCACTGTATGTATATCCTAAAACCGGATAAACCTCGATATCTTTTATTGAATCTAAGTATTTAAGCTCTGCCTTTGCATCGCCATTAGCAAATTCCTTTGCATCTTCTTGAATACTATTAGAAACAAATGTGAAAGAAAGCTGGTAGATACATACTATCGCAAGTAAAATTGCGAAAAATTTAATGAGTCCCTTATTCTGCATTGGTACTAAAAATTAATTATTCCTTTTTTTAAAAACGAGCAAATATATAATTTACGAAAAGATTAAACAATTTATTTCTAAATTATATCTTAAAAAAAAGGCTGCCGATGGCAGCCCTTAACTTTATATCCTTCAACTTATGCCAATACTGATTTAAGATCGGCATTCATATTGCGCACAGCATCGGCACTTTTGGCGAACAATGCTTTCTCATTATCATCAAGATTAACATCTATTATAGCCTCTACACCATTTTTACCGATAAGGCATGGTACACCCATACAAATATCATTCTGTCCGTACTCGCCCTCAAGCAATACAGAGCATGGTATCATTTTCTTCTGATCGTTCAATATACTATCTACAAGGTAGGCTACAGATGCTCCGGGAGCATACCAAGCCGAAGTACCTAACAAGCCTGTAAGCGTAGCTCCGCCCACCATAGTGTCGGCAGCTACTTTATCTAAAGCCTCCTGAGAAAGGAAGTTGGCAACAGGGCTGCCGTTGTATGATGCAAGCCTTGTAAGCGGTATCATGGTAGTATCGCCGTGTCCGCCTATAACCATGCCCTGCACATCGTTAGACGGTCTGTCTAACGCTTTAGAAAGGTAATATTTAAAACGAGAGCTATCAAGCGCACCGCCCATACCTATAATTCTGTTTTTTGGCAATCCCGTAGCTTTCAGCGTCAGGTACGTCATAGTATCCATAGGGTTAGAAACCACTACTATTATAGCGTTTGGCGAATGTTGTAATACATTATCTGCTACTGATTTTACAATTCCTGCATTGATACCTATAAGTTCCTCCCTTGTCATTCCCGGTTTTCTTGGTATCCCCGATGTAATAACAACTACATCACTGCCCGCTGTTTTAGTATAATCGTTAGTACTGCCCGAAACTCTTGTGTTAAAACCTGTAGTAGTAGCACATTGCATGATATCCATAGCTTTACCTTCAGCAAAACCTTCTTTAATGTCCAATAAAACTACTTCACTTGCAATACCTCTGTATGATATTACGTCAGCACAGGTGGCTCCTACGTTACCGGCTCCTACAATTGTAACTTTCATATTAAAATGTCTTTTTAAGATTGGTTAATTTTTTAAAATAAATACTGTAAAGAAATATTTGTGTTTACAAATTTACCAAAAGCAAGTATAGATTGTATAGAAAAATTATTAAATTTATAAGAAACAGATGCTTCGCCTATATAATTTACCCTTGTTTTATATATTTCTTTCAGTCGGGTGTTAAGTACGCTCTGCAATGGCAGTATTTCCTCTATACTCCCCTTCTCTCCTCCCACTTTATATTTTACATCGCTGGTGTTGATTATAAAACCACCCATTACTTCAAACTTACCGAGTTCTTTAGAACCGTTTACCTGAAACTGCCAGGTATCTACCAGCCCGTTTATCTCGCTTATGCCCAGTGTACCATAATCAGTTTCTATATCCAGAAAATTAAATGAAACATCTTCTTTAGAATAAGCAGCCAATACGGCTAAATGTACTTTTTTGGCTTCCAGACTTTTAAAATACCGGCTGATATTGTGCTTGAGCCCAAAGCCATATACCTGATAATTGCTTTTTTTAAGTTTTACTTTTGTAGAATATTTTACCACTACTTCAGTACCATACCACAAAGCAACCGAACCCTGCAAATAAGGATAAGCCACGGTTTGCATATTAATACCCTGCGGTGTTTCGAGGCGCACTTCGCTATCGCCAAGTTGACCTGATAAGTACACTTGGTCTTTATTGCCCAAGGCGGTAGGCACAACAGCCGATGTACCTTCTTCTAACTGAAAAAAGGTAAAATCGCTGTTATAAATAGTAAACTCCCTGTCACGCTGTGGCGTAACAAATATATTGGTATGCAGCCCTATGGAAACATCCCACAACTCACGTTTTTGAGGCGAGGTTATCCAGCCGGATGATGACTGATATACTGCGGCATCTGTAGCTGGTGTTACATATTTATCGGAAAAAAAAAGGGCATCGTCAATAAGATGCCCCATTTGTTCTATAACCATTATATCAGATTGTGCAGTAACCTTGCCCGTGACAACGAACAAGCTTACAACAAGTAACCCTTTAAATAACGACTTATGCGTCAATATTCGCATAAGCTGCATTTTTCTCTATAAATTCTCTTCTTGGTGGTACTTCGTCACCCATGAGCATCGAAAATATTCTGTCAGCTTCTGCAAGACTGTCTATATTAACCTGACGCAGGGTTCTGTACTCAGGATCCATGGTAGTATCCCATAACTGCTCGGCATTCATCTCTCCAAGACCTTTATAGCGCTGTATGCCTGCACCGCCACCCATTCTTTCATTTATCATATCGCGCTGGTTATCTGTCCAGGCATACTCCTTTTTGTTTCCTTTCTTAACAAGGTATAAGGGAGGTGTGGCAATATATACGTGACCGCCCTCTATAAGCTCTTTCATAAAGCGGAAGAAGAATGTAAGTATAAGGGTAGAGATGTGGCTGCCATCAACATCGGCATCACACATAATAACTACTTTATGATAGCGCAGTTTTTCGAGATTAAGTGCCTTACTATCCTCAGCAGTACCTACAGTTACACCAAGTGCCGTAAATATATTACGTATCTCTTCGTTTTCAAAAACTTTATGGTGCATAGCTTTCTCCACATTAAGAATTTTACCTCTCAATGGCAGTATTGCCTGAAACGCCCTGTCACGCCCCTGCTTTGCCGTACCACCTGCCGAATCTCCCTCTACAAGGAATATTTCGCATTTTGCAGGGTCTTGTTCAGAACAATCCGATAGTTTACCGGGAAGTCCGCCGCCACCCATAACGGTTTTACGCTGCACCATTTCGCGTGCTTTTTTAGCAGCATGGCGCGCCTGTGCGGCAAGGATAACTTTTTGTACTATTATCTTGGCATCATTCGGGTTTTCTTCCAAATAATTCTCGAGCATTTCTGACACTGCCTGACTTACGGGGGCTACCACCTCACGGTTACCCAGCTTGGTTTTGGTTTGCCCTTCAAACTGTGGCTCCTGTACCTTAACTGATATAATAGCGGTAAGTCCTTCACGGAAATCATCGCCCGATATTTCAAACTTCAGTTTATCAAGTAAGCCTGAACTATCGGCATATTTTTTAAGGGTATTGGTAAGCCCTCTCCTGAATCCGGAAAGGTGCGTACCGCCCTCATGGGTATTAATATTATTTACATACGAAAAAATATTCTCGGTATAGCTTGTATTGTATATCAATGCCACCTCAACAGGTACATCGCCTTTATCAGTCTCCATGCTTATTACATGAGAGATGATAGGCTCTCGATTACCATCCAGAAAACGTACAAATTCTTTTAATCCTTCATCTGAATGGAATACTTCCGACAGGAATTCGCCTTTATCGTTTTTCTCTCTTTTATCGGTAAGCGTTATGGTGATACCTTTGTTAAGGAACGACAGCTCGCGCATACGGGCAGCCAGTGTATCGTATGAAAAATCGGTAGTTTGGGTAAATATCGAATTATCAGGATAAAACGTTTGTATAGTACCCCTTTTATCGGTAGTACCTATTTGTTTTACAGGATATAACGATTTTCCTTTTTCATATTCCTGCTCATATATTTTACCATCTCTGAAAACGGTAGAGCGCATGTGGTTGGACAGTGCATTTACTACTGATACCCCCACACCGTGCAAACCTCCTGATACTTTATAGGAATCTTTATCAAACTTACCTCCGGCACCTATCTTGGTCATTACAACCTCCAGTGCCGATACGCCTTCTTTTTTATGTAAATCTACCGGAATACCTCGACCGTTATCTTCAACGGTTACGGATCCATCTTCGTTTATGGCAACACCAATGGTATCGCAATAACCACCCATGGCTTCGTCAATAGAGTTATCTACAACTTCATACACTAAATGGTGCAAACCACGTACACCCACATCGCCAATGTACATAGAGGGACGCATCCTTACGTGCTCCATCCCTTCGAGGGCCTGAATACTGTCTGCCGAATAATTGTTCTTCTTTATTTCTTCACTTTCACTCATAAAAAACGGATCTTATCGAAATTTTAAGTTTAACGAACAAATATAAGAAAACACGAAAAATTATCAGGTACAAAGCCTCACTTTAGCACCTAAGTTATTAACAATTTATTAAAAATTGCTAAATGTTGAGGATTATCTAAAAGCGTATTAATTAACTTTATAAAAAACGCCCTGCTGATGCAGAGCGTTTTTTCAAACAAACAAATAAACAAACTAAATTCTAAAAAAATTTAAAGTTATACTTCGGCTTTTATAACATCAGCGGTTACTGCAATATCTGCTTTTATATGGGCTTCATTCGCTCTGCCGCTTGGGTCGGTATTAGCCTGCCATTTCGGTATCCATTTCCTTACGGTTTGTGCCGCGCTTAATTGCGGGAAATGTTTTGCAAATACCGACCTGTAAAAATAAGCCTCCTTTGTGGCAGGGGTATTGTACGGAAAACGTTCTTCGGCACTTTCAAACTCTGCATCACTAACCTGCTGCTCGCAATATGCAATAAGAGCGTCTATCCATTTATAGCCTACTCCATCAGAAAATTGTTCTTTTTGCCTCCACAAAACGTTCTCCGGCAGGTAAGGTTGCTCCGGTGTATCAAAAGCTTTTCGCAAAATATACTTTTCTATACCATTATAGCTTTTGGGTTGTTTTTCTTCGGGTTGTATGGTTATGGCAAGTTCTAAAAAGGCTTTATCTAAAAAAGGTACTCTTGCCTCCAGCCCATGTGCCATTGTTGATTTATCTGCCCTGAGCAAATCGGCAGTAAACAGTTTTTGAACCCTTTCAATGGTTTCTTTCTGAAAATCGGCAGGTGTTGGTGCATTACGGAAGTAGAGGTAACCCCCAAATATTTCATCTGCTCCCTCGCCCGACAGTACTACTTTGACGCCCTCTTCAGCTATTGCCTGCGATAAAAAATACATGGGTGTACTTGCTCGTATAGAAGTGACATCGTAGGTTTCTAAATGCCATATCAGTTTATCGAGTATTTCCACTCCTTCTTGTATGGTAAAAAATACTTCGTGATGTTCTGTTCCTAAAAATTCGGCTACATTGCGGGCAGCCACTACATCAGGTGCTTGGGCATCGAGCCCTATGGAAAACGAATGCAGTTGCTCTCCCTTCTCTTTCATGAGCTTTGCAGCGATAGATGTTATTAAGGAAGAGTCTAACCCGCCGGACAGTAATACTCCCAGTGGTACATCGCTCATCAGCCTTTTTGCTACAGCATCAGTAAGCACTTGCCTTATAGCTGTATAATCAACTTCTTCAACGGCTTTAGAGGCATCTTCCCACTGAGGGCGATAATACTTTACAAAACCCGTTTTAGGGGTATAGTAATGACCCGGAGGAAAGGTAGAGAAGGTTTGGCACTGGTCGGCAATAACTTTCATTTCTGATGCGAAATAAATCCTGCCTCTTTCATCCAGTCCATAATATAATGGTTTTACGCCAAGCGGATCGCGACCTGCTATATAATCATCGCCATTAATAACCACAAAGGCAAACATACCGTCGAGCTTATTGCAAAAATCGTAACCAAACTCTTCATACAAGTGTACAATAACCTCAGAGTCGGAATTTGTCCTGAACGTATGGTTTTTTAAAACGGTTTCGCGTAGCTGTTGGTGGTTGTATATCTCGCCGTTGTGTACCATCCAAACCTGCTTTGTGCCTTGTATGGGTTGCTTACCGCCATCAATATCAATAATAGATAAACGCTCGTGGCTCAGTATATGCCCTTTCTCTGTTATATGTAAATCACTTTCGTCAGGACCGCGATGCGACATCCTTTTAGAAAGTTGTTTTACTAATGCTTCATCTTTTCCTTTACCTATTATTGCTAAAATTCCACACATGCCTTTTATGCTTTTAGTTAATCTCGAAAACCTTTTGTTGTTTTCGATAAAGCAAAGATGGATATGAAGTTTCAATTTTAAAACATAAACACTATTTTAACTTACACTTTGAAGTTAAAATACACCATTATACTATTTTTAACAAATAACAAAAAGATTATTTATGTATTTGATTACAAATTATAATAATGAAAAGTAGATATTTATATTTACCTCCGAAATGGAATAAACACTATGAAGTCAAAAATACTGATATCGATAAAATTTGCGCTTTATATAGGAGGAATAATTGCTATATTTTTTATCATTGACCCATTATATAACGCTTACCATGATCTACAGAAAGAAAACGAAAGGTTAAAAGAATTAAACAGCTTTTATAAAAAATTAGACGAACCGGAATTCAGCGACTCTAAAAATCAATCTGCAATTCGTGAAAATATTGTCATATATGAATCTTTCAAAACTAATATTGAAAATGATATAGATTATTCAGACCGTATCCCTATTTTAATTTTGTTTTTAGCATTTTGGTATGGTATCCTTAATACCTTAGATTCCAAAATAGAAAAACTAAAAACAGTAACAAACGACAAGGGAGAGTTGCTCTAAGCGATGTATTCAATTACATACTGTGTTCCGTTTATTTCGAATGAATATCCTACTTCTACACCTATAATTTTAGCACCTAATGGCGATTGAGGCGATAGTGCAATTATGGTATGTCCGTCAATTGTTATTTTTGGTAAGGCAAGGCTCACAAACAAATACATCTCGTTAGCCTTTACTAAACTGCCTACGGCTATTTTTTTATGTGTGGTATCAGCGTCCTGTTTACTGAGAAAAGCCTTTTGAGTAAGTATCTCACTAAGCTTGGTATTCAGTTTTTCCTGTTCTAAGTGCATCATTGAGAGGGCTGTTTCGTGCTTATCGCCTGCCGAACCTTTGGCATCATTAGCGGCATCTTCGGTAAGGGCGGCTATCATATCGCGAAAAGCATCTTCCTTGTCCTGTACTTGTTGTTTATAATAGCTGATTATTTTTTGTTTTAGCTCCTGCATTGTGTAACTCTTATTTATATAAAAACCTACAAGATCAGGAAGACCTTGCAGGTTTTACTTTTTTAACAGTATTTGTGTGTTACTAAAAATTAAATTTATAGGATGCTCCCAACATAAACTGGAAGCCTTGCACGGGGTAGCTCGACCACTTTTCGTAATCTTGGCTGGCAATGTTATTCAGTTTCAAGAAACCTGTAAGGCGTTCGTTATACCTGTAACCTACATTAGTATTAATGTCAAAATAACTGTCTAATGTTATCACCTGAGTGTTATCTACTGTAGGATCAATATCCATCAATGAGATAAAATCTTTCCTTTCGCCTACAAAAAACAGGTTTGCGCCTGCATACCATTTTTCGGTAATATCTACATCAATATTAGCCGACACTTTCATATCCGGTAAGTTCCAAGCCTCCTCCATATCGGTATCATAGCTATAGTAGGTGGCGTTAATGCCTGCGCTCACTTTCTTAGAAAAATCAGCTTTCAGTTCTCCAAAAAAGCTAATGGTTTTTAATTTATTATAAATAACACCGAATGAATTTCCGTACTGATAGCCTTCAAGGTCATCTCCCGCAAAAGCAGATGTGCCATTGTTAATAAAGAAAGCCCTGTCATCCTCATTCATATACGAACCACGAACGTTATAGGCTACATTACTCGCCAGCTTTCCTTTTAAACCAACATATATATCATACTGCTGATCGGTTGGTGCCATAGCAAGCGTAGGCGAAACAAAAGGGTTTTGTGATACAAACTCTTCATACGAATTTTGTTTAAGTGTTCCCTCTGCTCCGGCATAGGCTATCATCAGGTCGCCCACTACTTTATAGGATGCCTTTACCTGCGGATATACAAAAAACTTACTCTCGCTCTCCTCGTTTACTTTACCCATACTGTAAAACAGCCCCGCACCTAAATTGACCGAAAAATCATCTCTTTGGAATAGTATGCTTGGTTGTGCGCCTATGTTAAAGTAGTTATACTTTTGCTCCTCAGCCACAATATTATTTTCAGCGAAAGTTGTACCTACATAGTCAACCACAAAATCCAGCTTTATTTTTTCACTAAGTACACTCACGTCAAATGAAGGTTTCAGGATAAACCTGTTTTCTGCCGAGTCGAAAGCATCCCAAAATCGTTTGTACTGTAATGACGCATCTTTAAAAATACTTTGCTCCATACTTACATTACCACCCACTTTCAGGGTATGATAGGTTTGCTGTTCATCAATACCGGTAATAACATCTTCAGTGAATGTTGTGTATTCTAACGGAAGCCCATACCAGTTATATACCTGGTTTTGATAACCCAAATCGGCATTCCAGCTATATGCTTGTTGCCTGTTGCCATACGTAAGGTCTATACCTGTATTATAATACTGGTCGTCGAGTACCACGCCGTCTATACCGCCCTGCGAAGAAAGGTGGCGCAGCATACCGCCCACATATTCATTACGGTTCAGGTTTTCGGTAACAAAAAGCTCTGCGTTTATCGTACCATAGTTACCTATGCCAAGTGTTGCATAATTGTTAAAGAGTTTTTCACGTTTAGGAGGCTCTACGCCTGCTGCTCTACCTTTTGAGGGGGTAAATGTTGACGCTACGGGAAAAGAAAATATGTTGTATTCTATATTTTCTTTTTGCGTGTTCTCCTCATCTTCTATAACGGGGGTTTCTTTTACCTTAAAAGCATCTGATATGGTAGGGGTATATGGTTTTACTACATTTACCACTTCCGTACCTATATTCTTGTCCTCCTTTTGTGCAAATGCGCCCTGAAAAGCACCCAATGCAACAATTACGGCTATTTTATATTCAAATTTTATCTTCATAGTCAATACTGTAAGATGGCTTGATTAAAATTAATTTTGGATAGATGAATTACGTTTTGCCTCTTCGGCTTTAATGGTGTCAAGCTCTTTTTGTGCTTCTTCTATCACATCAGGATAATCGGTAAAGTTTTTAATGATACTCTCCAGTATATAGGTAGCTTGAAAGCTGTCTTTCAAACCATAAAAATTCTTTGCCATTACGATAAGCCCCTTAGCTCCGAAATATTTGTATCCCGAATAGTCTTTAGACAGTTTTTGTACCGCCTCGTTTGAAGCCTCATACTTACCTTCTTTATTTTTAAAATAAGCATCATAATATAATGCCTCTGCTGCGAGTTCGCCTTTAGCTATTGTGAGCAACTTGGCATAAGCCGCTTTTGCTTTTGCCTCATCGTTGGTTTTAATTGCAGAGCGCGCAATGATAATTTGCGCATCGCTTTTTATCCTGTCCTCTATCTTACTATTTGCCATTACTTTATCGGCATATATTACAGCATTTGAGTAATCTTTCTGGTCGTAATAGCTCTTCATAAGGTTGGACTGTGCAAAGGTTACATTTTGCGGGAACTCTGCTTCTGTTTCCAGCCTTTTCAGTACCGGGATAGCTTTTGCATAATCGTTCTTTTTCAAATGTATTTGCGACAGCCTTGCCAATGCCTGCTCGATAAACTCGTTACGTGCTTTGGCTATCACAAACTCATAATGCGGTATCGAGTTATTTTCAAGCCCATCACTAAAATATGCCTGTGCCAAATAGAAATGCGCTTTTAATGACGATATTCCGTTCGGGAACTTGGCAATATAGCTGTTCAACGATGATATTGCCTGCTTGGTGTTATTTTGTAAATATTGCTTTTCGGCAGCCTCAAATGCGGTATTATCAAGGTCGGCATCACTTATATCTACAAAGTTGAGTGTTTTTACCCATGTTGCATATTCGTCGGTACGTCCGCTATCTACATAAATAAGCCTTGCTGTAGATACGGCTTCCATAGCCTCCGGCGTGTTCGGGAAATCGGCAACTACCTTTTTAAACTTGGCAAGCGCTTTATTGTCATCTTCTGCATTATAGTATATCAGTGCCTGACGCATTAAGGCTTTCGACACATACGAACTGGTTTTGTAGTCGCTTACCAATTTATCATACGTTTGCAGTGCTTTTGCTGTATTATTTTCAGTTACATAGGTATTACCCAACTCATACAACGCATCATCGGCATATTTAGACTGTGGGTAGGATTGCGTAAACCTGATAAGGTCTTCTATCTTCTTTTCATTTCTTGCTACAAAACCATAACTTATTGCTTTTTGGAACAGGGCATAATCAGCATCAATGCCTTTCATATCTATTGCCTTGTTGTAGGCTTCCATAGCCGGCCAGTATTTTCCTGACACAAACTGACTGTCGCCCAAACGCAGGTAGGCATCATTGAGCCTTACTTTGTCGTCCTTAGAAGAATCAATATACGACTGGAAATAGTTTGCTGCCTGCTCATATTCTTTTAATTTGAAATACGTATAAGCGAGGTTGTAGTTTATGTTTTTATACTCAGGTGTCGATTTTGCTTCGGCAAATTGTGCAAATTGTTTAAAGCTCAATAACGCTTCGCTAAACTGGTCGAGTACATACTCGGTTTCTCCTTTCCAAAATGTGGCACGTGCCGTAAAACGGGCATCACGCTGCTCGGCAATCGATTTTTTAAACAGAGCGTATGCTTCCTGATAATTACCATCGGTATAGAGTTCCATACCCCTGTAAAAGGCTACTTTTTGATAAGCAAGCCTGTTCTCCGGCGACTTGTTGTTTTCTAACAGCGTTAGGGCTTCCTTATAATTTTTTGAAGTGATGTATGAACTGATAAGCAGGTTTTGTACTTCCTGCTTAAATGGTGTTTGCGGATATTTACCCAAAAAGCTGTTTAGTACTTCCGGTACACTTTGGTACGGGTTACCTATCTCGTAGCTTAACTTGGCATAGTTAAGGTAAGCATCCTCCTGTATCTTGGCATCAAACTCCATTTCGGATGCATTTTTAAAAGCATTAAGTGCCTGTTGCTTTTTACCTGTTTTAAGGTAGCTTTCGCCTAAATGGTAGTAGGCATTTTGTGCTACGGCATCGTTACCGCTTACTATTTTGTTAAACTCGGCTATGGCATTTTCATAATCGCCTTGTTTATAATAAGCATATCCTAACTGGTAAAAATCGGTATTGTTCCACTTGCCTTTTTTGCCTTTATATTCTTTTAAATACGGTATGGCTTTGTCATACTCTTTTAAGTTAAAATAACTCTCCCCTATTATTTTATTAAGTTCCGATTTTTCGGCAGGGCTTGACTTTGCCAGTTGTGGCTCGCCAAGGGCTATTGCTTTTTTAAAATCGCCCAGCTTAAAGTTCATATCTGCCTGAAAATAGGACATTTTTTCTTTATACTGCTCTTGGTCTTCTACCTGCCCGAAGTATTGGTTGGCATCTTTATAGTTATCATTTTCGTAGGCTATAAAACCTAAGTAATACTTAGCCTGCGAGCCATATTCTTTAGAGTTGATAACTTTATTGAAGTATTTATCTGCCTGTTTTTTATCGCCTGCGTTAAAATAGCCATATCCTTTCTGGAAGTTATAACGCTCCCTGTCGGCATTACTCATATCGGCTTCGTTAACCTTATCAAACCATTTTAATGCCTGTGCATATTTGCCTTGGTCAAAATAATAACCGGCAACCTCTATATAGGCTTGGTTTTGCTTAGTACTGGTAGGATAATCTTCAACAAAATCTTCCATAAGCACATCGGCATTCAACTGATTAAGGCGAATGGCACAATTAGCTATATAGTAAGCACAGTCTGCCTGCACCTCCATATCTTTATTTTCTTTTTTCGTTTTCTCAAAAAGTATTTGTGCTGCCTGATACTGCTTGTCGTTGTATAGGCTAACCCCTCTCTCAAAGTCTTTAAGCTCGTGGGTATAAATGGTAGATTGTTGTGCCGATAGGTTGAAACTGTAAAGCGACACGGCAACCAGTAGTAGCCTGTTTAGTTTACGCATATTTCTTATTTTATTAGGATAGCCAAATATATCAATTCTTATTTGTATTTAACGGATGTTTTGCGGGTTTTAGTATTGCTTTAATAATTTAGGCTAAGAGATATTACCCTTATTGTAGGCTGTAAAATAAAATTTTGAATACAGCCGTTATCTT
This sequence comes from Flavobacterium salilacus subsp. salilacus, assembly GCF_004634195.1. Taxonomy (GTDB): domain Bacteria; phylum Bacteroidota; class Bacteroidia; order Flavobacteriales; family Flavobacteriaceae; genus Flavobacterium; species Flavobacterium salilacus. Next base: position 104,003 of record NZ_SKBP01000010.1, on the reverse strand, counting down.
ACTACTTTTACCAAACTAAATTAACCATACCTATGTCGCAGCCCGTACTATCGTTACAAGATGTTACCATATATCAGGATAATAATGCCATACTTACCAATGTAAGCCTTGAGGTAAATCACGGTGAGTTTATATACATTATCGGGAAAACCGGTACCGGGAAAAGCAGCTTTATGAAAACCTTGTATGGCGACCTTCCGTTAAAACAAGGGAAAGGTACTTTTGTAGATTATGATCTTGCCAAGCTAAGACAGCGTGATATACCCTACTTGCGCAGAAAAATAGGTATTGTGTTTCAGGATTTTAAACTACTGCCGGACAGGAATGTATTTGACAATTTACTTTTTGTACTGAAAGCTACCGGATGGAGCGAAAAGCGCGAAATGGAAGTAAAGATAAATGAGGTGCTGGATAAAGTGGGTATGAAAAATGCCGTACACAAAATGCCGCATCAGGTATCGGGTGGTGAGCAACAAAGGATAGCTGTAGCCCGAGCTTTGCTTAATGACCCTGAAGTTATACTTGCAGATGAACCCACGGGTAACCTTGACCCGCAAACCAGTGTGGAGGTAATGCAACTGCTAAGGGAAATAAACCAGAACGGTAAAACCATTATTATGGCTACGCATGATTATGCTTTGCTTATGAAATTCCCCTCTAAAACCCTGAAATGTGATAGTGGTACGCTATTCGAAGTAGTGCAGCGCACAGTGTAAGTTATACCCATATATGTTTAAAAACATCAGAGCATACATTACAGATAATCCTATCGGCACTATAATCCTGTTTGGTATTATTATAAGATTACTTTTGATAGCTTTATACTGGAATGTAACTATTTTTCCGGATTCGGATGAATATATACTACTTGCAAACCATCTTGTTGCGTTTGACATTACAGGATACAATGGTGTACGTACACCCGGCTATCCGCTTTTTTTATTTCTTGTTCATAATTATCTTCCTGCTGTAGTAATTTTACAGTTTGTAATCGGGATAATTACTTCTATATATGTTTATAAAACAATGGTGTTGCTCCATTTCAGGAGAGGTCCGGCATTAATTATAACACTTATATTAAGCAGTTTAATACACTCTCTCTTTTATGAAACGAGTATTCTTACAGAAACACTTACATTGTTTTTTATTACCGTTATATTTTATGTAACTATTAAACTATTTTTTCATGACAGGAAAAGTTGGAAACATATGTCAATACTGGGTTTACTGCTTGGTTATATTACATTTATAAAGCCTTTTTATATATTTCTTCCTTTCTTAATTTATGGTCTATACACTATAGTCAACTTCAAGTTTAGCAGCATTATAAATCGTATGGCTGTTATATTTATATTACCCGTAACCGCTGTTGCAATTTGTTTGTATATTAATTATATCAACGTAGGAAAATTTGTTACCACCTCGATATATGGTTTTTGTACTGCTCAAAATTGTGTTTATTATGCCGAAAAATCACCGGAAGAATATAGTACTATAAGTACCATTTATGTAAAACATCGTGAAGAAGCCATTAAAAACAATCAGGATGTAGCAATGACTATATGGTATGCTAAGGATGAAATGCATGAAAAAACAGGGCTTAACCTTATTGAGTTATCAGAGAGGCTAAATGATTACGGCAAGACTACAATCAAGCAAAATCCATTAGATTATGCCAAGCAGGTTTTGCTTTCATGGCGTGGATTTTGGGGTACTGCCATCTATTGGAATTATGATGACTTTAATTTTAAGTATGCCAACAAGGTATGTTTTGTGGTGTGGTATTTAGAAAGTTTTATAGTACAAATACTAAAAATACTTTTTGTATTGATTATTCCTTATCATTTACTGCTGTTTATAAAAAACAGAAAAATAACTGCCGAATTGATTATTGTTGTGCTTGTATTTGCAACCTCTGTAATGCAGGCTATGGTAACTTTCGGTACAAATTCACGTTTTAGTTATCCTTTTGAGTTTTTAATGGTAATTGGTTTATTGCTTACTTTTAGACCTGTTTTGGAAAAAATCATAAAAACATCATTAGTAAAAACATAGAGTAATGCTATCTATTCTTATACCTACTTATAATTATAATGTCTTGCCTCTGGTTACAGAACTGCACAGGCAAGCTGATAGTTTAGATATAGTATATGAAATAGTAGTAGTTGATGATTATTCCGAACAAAAATTCACAGAGGGTAACAGTACCATTGCTTCTTTAAACAACTGCCGATTTATAGAAAACGAAACAAATTTAGGGCGTACGCTTTCTCGAAAAAAGCTTGCCGATGAGGCAAAATACGCCATGCTTTTATTTTTGGATGCTGATGTTATTCCTGTAAATGCTGATTTTATAGAAAACTATATTCCATACATCAAGCAAAAATCGCCTGTAGTATTTGGGGGTTATAAATACATTAAGCAGGTTATTGAAAGGGATAAGGAATTACGATATAAATATGGTATTTGCAGAGAAGAGAAAACAGCAAATGAAAGAAGCAAAAACCCTTACGGCACTATTTTTTCCGGAAATTTACTCATAGAAAAAATGGTGTTTATAAACAGTAACTTTTCAGGGGGTAATAATCTTTACGGAATGGACATCTATTTTTGCTACCGACTCTATAAACATCAAGTTCCGGTAATACATATTGATAACCCTATTTACCATTTAGGGCTTGAAATAAATGATGTTTTCTTTAAAAAAACTATAGAGGCTGTAAAAAACAGAAAAGTTTTGTTTTCAGATATTGAAGATGCTAAAAATATAAACTCGCTGTTAAAGCACTACCAAAATTTGCAGAAATATCATTTAACAAAAATTGTGAAGTTCGGTTTTGCTATAATTGAGCCTCTGTTAAAAAAGATGATTCTAAAAAGAAATCCTAATCTTTTTTGTTTGGACATATACAGGTTAGGTTATATATGCAGCCTGAAATAAGCTTAACTCGGTTCGGGTAATTTTATTTACTATTTACAAGAGATTTAAATAGTTCATCCCATCTTTCCATAATAGGCTCTAATGCAAAAGTTTTTGCTTTCAGCTTTGCATTCTTACCCATCTCGACTCTAAGCTCCTCATCCTCAATCAGCTTTTCTACTGCCATTACAAAGGCTTTAATATCATTGTCTTCTATTAAAAAACCATCTTTCCCGTTGTTTATAATTCCTCTTGGCCCCACAGGGCAATCGAAAGCAACAGAAGGCACTCCACAAGCTGCTGACTCTATAAGCACCAAACCAAACCCCTCGTAACGCGAAGTCAATAAATTTATAGATGCTTCTGAGTAGGCAGTTTCAATATCTTTCTGGGGACTGCAAAATTTTACTGTTTCGGTTATATTAAGCCTTTCTGATAGCAACTTTAAGTCACACTCTCTATTAGTTTCTCCATATATTTTCAGTATCCAATCAGGATGTTTATCCGATATTAGCTTCCATGCTTCCAACATCCTGTCATATCCCTTCTCGTAAACGTGCCTACCTACCGCTATAGCTATTTTATTGCTTGCAGTACTAAAAGCATTAGGATTAAACCAGAGTGAATTGGGTATAACCTCTATATTATTAAGCTGCCATTCTTGCATCGCAGAGGTTGTTAATACCACAAATTTGTTATACTTGGCAACGCAATAGGACATCAATTTATATATGAAATACTTCCTGAAAAACCGCTTTATTACTCCCGTAGGTTTAACAAGAATATGCTTTGATACATGCATTTCATATACCAACGGATATTTTTTTCGGGTAATATATGGCAGTATAAAACTTTTTAACCCATTGTCGCACATTATTACGACATCAGGTTTTAATTTTTTGAGTGCGGAATTAAGTAGTTTTTTGTATGACCCGTAATAGAAGAGTGGAGAACGATTAGGTTCAATAGTTATAATCTCTATATCAGGATGAAAATCATAGTATATAGGCTCTTGGGCTTTTGCATTAGTAACTACTATAGCTATATCATACCCCTTGTGTGCCACAAGATAGTGAGTCTTTACAGCCAGTACGCGTTGTACGCCCCCCGCTCCGCTAATTGTATTTGTTATATAAACAAGTTTCATTTTTTTGATTCAAGAAAAGCATCAAAATCCCTTATATAGTCAGCTTCCTTAAAAACATCCGAAGCAATAACCAAGCATACTGCCCCTGACGAGAAGTTTTTAAGCTCTCGCCATAAACCCTGCGGTATCAGCAACCCTTTGTCAGGGCGGTTTAGCATAAAAAATTTTTCTTCCGCTCCGTCATTAATTATTACTTCAAAGCTACCGCTCAGTGCTATTAAAAATTCCTGCTGCTCTATGTGCGAATGCCCGCCCCGCTCTGCCCCGCCGGGAACGTCATATAGGTAATATACCCTTTTTATATCATAAGGAACTGTATTGCCTTCTATTACCGAAAGGTTGCCTCTGCGGTCTTCTATTTTAGGTAACGGCAGTACGGCAGCATTATTTATTGTGGTTTTCATGTATATCTAAAAAATCTTTTCGTCCGGCAATAGCAAATCGTATCGCCTGATGAACTTGGTTAATTTTAATTTTATGCTGTTTCAACTCAAATAGTATTTTCAAAAATACCCATAATAAATAGTTTTTATTAAAGAGTGCTGTAAAAAGTGCACCTTGAACATAATACTTTTCGCTCAGATTCATTTTTGTATGGGTTGTATCCTCTGTATGAGCTACCATAACTTTTGGCTCTGTAACTATCTTTAATTTATTTTTATACAACTCATTGATAAATACAGCCTCTTCGCCCATCTCAAATTTTGCACCTAATCCAAACCTCTCATCAAAACGAATATTATATTGGTCTATAACAGGCTTATTTATGACCATTTCGACCGACATGATGTTTAAACGATCGATAGGCTTTAAATCTGTTTTTCTGTACTCAGGATATTTTTTATACAACTTGCCCAATGCGGTTTCTGTCCTGAAACTTATTAAAGCAGCATCAGGTTCTGCATTAAAAGCATTAAGTATATTATCTTCAAAATCGGGTTTAAAAACAACATCATCATCTGCTACAACGCACAAGCTGCTCTTTACATTGTCCAGTGCAAGATTTCTGCTTTTAGAAAGTCCTTTTTCAAATACATTTATAACTTTTACAGAATTACAATACGACCGGATAATATTGTCGGGGGTAGTTTGGTTAATAACCAAAATATTGAAATCAGTATAATGTGCAAACGGAAACATCGGGATTAAAAAGTCGGTACTATTCCTGTTCATGGTGGCTACGAGTAGCGTTATGTCCGATTTTTTAAATTCGCCTTGCAAAATGTTCATATATTTACACAAATATAAAAATTTACCCGTTTCTGAATGAAAATACTTTTAGTTGGCGAATATAGCAGGCTGCACAACTCACTAAAAGAAGGGCTTATTGCGCTTGGGCATGAAGTAACCATTATCGGGTCTGGCGACGATTTTAAAAAGTATAATGTTGATTATACTGTTTTTCCTAAAATTTTTAAAAACAACGGTATTGCCCGATTCATAAAAAAAGGAGTTTACAGGATAACCGGAATCAACCTTGAAATGACCGAGCAGGGCATCCGATTTTATAAACTGCTCCCGAAACTGAAAGGTTATGACCACATACAGCTAATTAATTCAGATGCTTTGGAAACCCATCCAAAACTATCAATTTTCTTATATAAAAAATTACTGAAACAAAACACGCAAATGAGCCTTTTGGTATGTGGTGATGAAACACCAATAATCGATTATAACTTGAAAGGCGAACTCAAGTATTCGATACTATCGCCCTATTTGGAGGATAAAAAATTAAAAAGGCTATTTCAATACTCGCTGAAATACACTCAGCATAATTACAGAGAACTATTTGAATGGGTTAAAGCACAGGCTACTGTATTAATCACTTCTGATCTTGATTATGAATTGCCGATGAACCGTATGGGTTATACCACCCACTTTATACCGAACCCGATAAATATTGATAAAATTAAATACAACCAACCTGAAATACACGATAAAGTTGTTATATTTTTAGGTATTAATCGGTTGAGCTACATTAAAAAGGGCATTCGTTTTTTTGAAGAAGCATTAGAGGTTATTAAAGATAAATACAGCAACAAAGTCGAAATAATAATTACCGAAAATGTACCCTATGCCAAGTATATACAACTGTATGACCGCGCCCACATACTGCTGGATCAGGTATATGGTTACGACCAAGGGTATAATGCACTGGAGGCTATGGCTAAAGGCAAAGTAGTTTTTACCGGAGCAGAAACTGAGTTTACAGGCTATTACAACATTGCTAATCCTGTTGCTGTTAATGCCTTACCCAATACACAGGCTATAGTGAAAGAACTATCATATTTGATTGAAAATCAGACAGAAATTACCGCAATAAGCAAAAGAGCGCGTATTTTTATTGAAAATGAACATAATTATATTAAAATTGCACAAAAATATCTCGACACTTGGAAAAAGAGTACATGAAAAAACTTTCTATAATAATCCCTGCTTATAACGAGGCTGCCACCATACATCTTATTTTAAATAAAATAAAAGAGGTTACACTGCTAAATGACCTTAGTAAAGAAATAATTTTGGTAAACGATTGTTCTACCGATGCCACGGAAGAACGCATTTCTGAATATATTACTTTAAATCCCGAAATGGGAATAACATATATAAAACATAATAAAAACAAGGGGAAGGGAGCCGCGCTTAGCACCGGTATAAAAAATGCTACAGGTGATATTGTAGTTATTCAGGATGCCGACCTTGAATATGACCCGGAAGAATATAATATATTACTGAAACCTATACTTGGCGGTCATGCCGATGTGGTATATGGCTCACGATTTATGGGAGGGAATGCCCACCGTATCCTGTTCTTTTGGCACACTATAGGCAACCACTTCCTCACTTTTACATCAAATATGTTCACCAATTTGAACCTTACGGATATGGAAACCTGTTACAAAATGTTTCGGCGTGAAATTATACAAAATATACATCTGCGTGAAAACAGGTTTGGTTTTGAACCCGAAGTTACCGCCAAAATAAGCCGTATAAAAGGAATCCGAATATATGAGGTGGGTATATCTTACTACGGGCGCACCTATGCCGAAGGTAAAAAAATAAACTGGAAAGACGGCTTCAGAGCCTTATATTGCATTATGAAATATGGTCTTTTTAAATTATAATAAATAGCATTGCAACTGTCAGAAAAACACATATCCAAAATACTGCTCATTGCCATTGTGCTGGTAACCTTAGCTAAATTGAGCCTTATAGGAGAGGGTTTTATGACTTTTCCTGACGAAGCACGTTATATGCCATCAGGAAAGGTATTGGAAAACCTTGCCCATTTCGATATAAAGGAGGCTGCTGCCAACCTTAATAAAACACAGGGCAGACCGGGTGAAACACTCATTAAAACAATTCCGTCGGCACTGCAATATGCATCTGCCGAGCTTTTTAGTATGGAAACGTATGAGAGTGCTAATTCCTACCCGTTATTTCTTTTCAATTTTACTGTTTACTGCCTCATACTGTTGCAATTATACAATATAGCCAAACTGCTGCTGAAGGACAAGGTGCTTGCCTTATTTAGCGTACTGCTGTATTGTTGCTTGATTAACGGATATATTTATATACGGCATACCCTACCCTATGATTGCAGCCTGCTGGTAATGAGCTATGTGTTGCTGCAAGTCCTCAAAACAACCAAAAATAATACTTTCAGTACTAAAAAAATGTTGTTACTGGGCTCTATCGCTTTTTTCGGTTATGTGGTATATCCCGGCTATGTACTGTTATTCGGGCTTGTATTTATAATACTGATAACGAATAAACTTACTAAAAGTAACCTCCTACAGCGCATTAAATATGGAATGTTTTATACGGCAGGCAGTATTATTTGCCTATTGCTTTTCGAGCTTATTGCACGTATCGGCGATACCTCATACATACAAGATTCCATTACACTGTCAAAAACCATAACTCAAGGTAATTTTGAAGAAGGCTTTAGCTTCCTTTTTAAATATTTATACAATGTAGAATCTGTAAATGGTATCATAATCAGTATCGGGCTACTATTATTTGTCGGTATTTTGATTTACAATGTGTTCATAGGGAGAAAGGTTACAGACATTCACCTACTTTTTATTGTTACCGCAATATTATTTTTGTTATACGCAAGCAACGGTTATTTTTTCCATAAAATGATTTGGTACGGAAGGTTACTGCATCAGTTCTTTTTTGTGCTTACCATTATTACCGCCTATGCTTTTGGGTACATATCGCAAAATATCAGCTATAAAAAAATAGTGCCCAGCTCTATATCGGGAATTGCTATTGTAACTTTTATTATTAACCTCATCGAGTATAAAAGCTATGCTTATCCTAAAGATATTGTATGGGAAATTGAAAAGACAACATCTTATAATAACCTTAAGGAAGCATGCGAACATAGTGATGGCTGGAGTGTTATGGATTATATACATTCCAAACACCAACCTGTGACAACTGCCGATACTATTGTTTTAGTAAATGGTTGTTATTTCTATCCTCTGGAAGATATAGAATCTTATAATCCTTATATAACCAATAAAAACGAAAAACTTATTTTAGCTAAACCCTATTTTATAAATTTTAAGGCGTATCAGTACGAAGGATATACTATTAAAGCAAGACAAAATATCGATTCTTTACAACTAAAAATTAAAGTATATACCACTAAATAGAGAAAGCCTGCAATGCAGGCTTTCTTTTGCTATATTAATTTACTTAACTTATTGTTTTATAAACTTAATTGTTTCTACAGAATCGCCTGATGACAATTTAACTATATATACTCCTGCTGAAAGGGTAAGTATCGAAACATTAAAATTAGCTGCCTTTTCTGTTCCTGAATAAACCAATTTTCCAAAAATATCATAAACCTCAATCTGGATATTATTATTAATTACATTTCCATATGTAATCTCAAATGTACCATTATTTGGATTAGGATATAACTTGGTTTTTTCTGTTATTAAAGCTGTTTGATTTTCCTGTATTTTTCTTTCATCAGACAACACAGGTCTTGGAGAATCACACTCAATATTTATCTCATCATCAATTTTTAAATCTACATACCCATATTCATTAGGCTTAAAATCACTTCCCGGTAATACGCCAATTTCATTACGTGCTGTAAAATCGGCAGTACATTTATCCCTAAATGTTTGGTTTGAAATTGTAAGCTTATTATTGATATTGGCAAGGTTAAAATCGAACCTATAAAAATCCTGACCATCAATAACTGCATTTCCATTTGCCTCTTTCATTTCATAGGTAAATTCAACCGCATCTCCAGTTTCCATTTTTCCAGAACCAGATTTTCCTGCCCAAAATTCATTTCCCTGTATTATTTCTAAATTTTTAGATGTCAATTGTAAAATATCCTCCGCTTCGTTCCCGGTCAAACAATTATTTACAGATAACATTAATCCAATTGTTCCCGTAACATGGGGTGCTGCAGCTGATGTGCCTCCCCCTTCTTGATATTCTATCAAACCTTCGCTAACAAATGGATAAAATCGAAATAGCCTATATCCGGGTGCACATATATCTACCTCTTCGTTTGTTGTGTGCGCTGAATTAAAACCATAAGGTCCGTTGCCTTGATAGTTTGTAACTACCGACGGAGAAATCATATCAACTACAAAACGGGAAACTTCGCCCCAACCATCTAGTATTAACGTTTCTTCACCAAATTCGTACCTATGGTTGACTGAAAGTACTGAAATAACGTGATTATATGATGCCGGATAATATTTTAAACCATTAGGATAGACAGGATTATTATTACTATCGACTGCATAAGAATTATCATTACCTGATGCTCCTACTAAAATAACACCATAATCTTCAGCTATTTCATTAATTACATTTTGATTAGATTGTATAAATGAATTTGCTCCGCCCCTCCAACTCATATTAATAACTTTAACCCCATTAATTGCAAGAAGTAGTAAATTATTATAATTGCCATATGCGGTACCTAAAATTTCACAATCTGAACACACTCCTACCATTCCATGCATATTATTTCCCTGTGCTGCTGCTAATGCAGAAACAGTAGTTCCGTGACCATCAACTAGTGATGTAGAAGGATTTACAAAGCTAGTTTTGTATTTCAGATCAATATCAGTTGTGTCAATTTTAGCATCAGAAATTCCAAGAATAATATCTGTAGAACCCAGCGTATAATCCCATGCTTTAGGAGCATTGATATAATCTAAATTTGTAAGATCTGCTATCCCGGAATTGGAAAAAGGACTCGTTCCTCCATAATCATTGGTATAGGTAGCTGTCAATTCATAGTCAATATCTGTAATATCTTCCGCCCATAAATACGTGCCGGGAAATTCCTCAACAATCTTACTAATTAGATTTTTACTAAAACTTGATACAAGGAATATACTTAAATTATCTTCTCTTCTTGAAGCAGGAAAAGCCTGTGAAAATTCAAGAATTTGATACGTGGAGAAAAATTCTTTTTCTTTATTATCTTTTCCTGTATAAATATACAAACTCCCTTCTTTTTCAAAATTAGGTGCTTCAGAATAATGGGTCAGTTGAACATAAAAACTATATACTTTTTTTTCCTGACTATATGCCAGCGAAAAAAATAATCCGCAAATAATTATAAAAATATTTTTCATAATTATTGCTTGTTAAGTTCCGCTTTCAATTCCTGAACCTGCTTGTTCATTTCTATAGTATATAATGTAAGTTCTTCTATTTTTTGTAAAAGTAACTTGTTCATTTCTCCAAGCTCTATACCGTTTTCCTCAACTTCTTGAGCAGATGGGATATCAATAAGATGTCCTTTTTCAACTATATGCTGCTCTACCTCTTCAAGCGTTGGCAGTTTATAATCTTCCTCAAAAACATAATCCGCCCAAGTAGTATATACTTTTACCCTGTGGGCACGTATATTTCCGTTAACAGATAATTTATAAACATCTGCACCGTCAGTAAAAGATGAAGTGCCTATACCCAAGAAAGAATTTTCCTTAGGCATTACTAAAGTTATATTATTACTCCCATCATCAGTTACTGTAAAATTAACCTGCTGCGAACTATCGTATATATTCATATATGATCCAGCCGAATTATCTGCCCAAAATCTATATCTCGAACTGTAATTTCTGTCCTGAACTGTTAAAAAAACTGCACCGTTAGGTAATAAATTAGATTTGGGATAATCATAATATCCAAACGTTCTGCTACCTGCAATTTGATTTAATAATGCTCCACCTGCAATTACTCGGCATTTATTATTCATCTCATCCCATGAAGCAAATGTCGCAGTTTGGGTTGTTGTTGGATAGTTTCCCTGAAAAATCCCCAGATTACCTTTAATGTTACCAATAACATCTAAAACTTCTGTAGGAGAGTTAGTATTAACTCCCACGCTTCCTGTTGTACCATTAATAAAAAGTTGCCCTAATGTTGATTGAAAATTTAAACTGCGCCCTGATAATCTTACAATACGATTACCTGTTAAAATGCCATCACCAGTGTAAATAGTTTGAGCAGAAAGCGTAGCTGTACCGGCAAGCAACATAGCTGTAATGAAAGTTTTTTTCATGATAAATAATTTTTTAGTTAGATTAATATTAGTAACCTAATAAAAAACTATAAGTAACTCCCATCTTAATATAAAAACTCGATGTAATCCTAAATTAATCGGTCTAACGAAACAATTTTTTCCTGAAATAGCACCCAAGCACTAACAGGTAAATAAAGTAAGTAACAGCATGCCCCATAACTGCTCCTTCACTTCCGTAGAGTTGTATAAAATAATGACTGGAAAAATACAATATAATGTAAGATAATATATCTGTTATAATAAATGCCCGTGTCATTTTCTTGGCAAAAAATTCATACCCCAGTATAAGGGCGCATACCTTTAGGAAATCGCCTGCCAACTGCCATAAAAACAAATTGGTCATGGGCAGGAAATCTTCATCAAAAAGCAATCTTACTATAAAACCTTTAAGTACAAAAATAAGAATAAGCCCCAAACCAAATACAGGCACTATAGTTTTATAATAATCCAAAAAAACAACATGGGTTTCTTTATCTGTTTTTGCAGCCGACAGTTTAGGGAAAAAATAAACCGTTAGCAATGTTGATACAAACATCAGATAGAAAAAAGAGATACGCGTTATGGCTTCCCAAAAACCTGCTTCATCCTCACTATAATTGTCAATAAGATGTGTTCGAATGGATACTGCTACGAGAGGTCCTATTGCTGTTGTAACAAAGCTCATCAAACTATAGGATGACAAACTCTTTAAAATACCCTTGTCAAAATTTTTAACACTGAGAAAAGAAAAACCACCTAACTCTTTCTTTATCAAATAAAATGATAGTAAAAACATTAGAGAAGGAGAAATTATTAAACCGAGTAAAGCCCCGGGTACCCCAAACTGCCATATCAATACTGCCGAAAGAAGTACCCCTGTTACATTGCCCCAGATGTTTATCTTAATAACTTTTTTATACAGGCTTAAACCATTAAGGATACTTACAAAAATGAGGTTACCAATATACCAGGGCAATGCCAAAATTGTAATTCTAAAAATCCAGTCATATTCATGCTTTTCGCCAAAAAACAAAATATTCAAATAACCCGCAAAAAGTAAAAGTAATACACTCAAAACAATGATTGCGGTAAGCACACTGTAAAATACCGTTGTTATTACCCTTTTCTTTTTATTTTCGTCATTTTCATTTTCGGCAACATACTTAATAATACCATTTTCAAAACCCAGTGTCCCGAATATCTCTGCCTGTCGTATAAAATTCCTGAAATTACCCGTTAAAGCCAACCCGGCAGGACCTATAAAAACCGCTATCATTTTTGATGCTAACAGCCCTCCCGCAATTCTTATCAATACGCTTACGGTACTTAGTGAAGAAACCTTAAAGGTGGGATTATCGAGTATTGATTTTATAAACTTCAAGTGTAGTTATTTAAATTAAAACAGCATCCAAAAGATGATAGTTCGCAGTCTCTACCAGATAAAAATCCTGAGTTACCGTTCTTGCCCCAAAGCTTTCTTTCCAAAAAATAATGCCTTCATTCAGCTTCCTGCCCTGTTCCTCAGTAGATGGACCAAAATCAAAGTACCTCTTGTCTGAAAACGTTTCTGTGAGGTAATTATAAAGATAATCAAGACTGCCGAGAGCATTTTTATCTTCCTGCCCCGATACATATTGCGGATGCGCCACAGTATTGGTAATAAACATGGTTGTACCCGCAACTATCTTATCTTCATGATATACATTAAAATGCCTTATTTGATGAGGAAACTTTTGATGCAAGTAAGTTATCTCTGCTACCGTATGCACAGGTTTTGCGTTATGCTTATTTTTAAGATTCGGAACTAAGATTTCATCCCAGAAAAGTTCAAAATTAGATTCTTCTCTTATAGTCAAACCATTTTTAAGTCCTCGCCTTATAGCTTCTTTTCTTGATTTAGTAACAGGCAGCAAATTATTAGTATCAATTACCGAAAGTCCGTCCCTGCGTGTTAGTTTCGCATTAAGTAAAAACATAACATATTCCTGCTCTTGCGCCGGTAACTTATGGTAAATAGCCGGTACAGGCTTTATATGCAAAACATCAATTTGGTTATTTTTAAGAAACTGCAACAGCATGCTGTATATCCGGATAACTCCCGCCAATTTCATTTTACTATCATAAATCAACCCTCCATAGGTAAGCCCCTTATGCGAGTAAACAATATTACCCTCTTTATTTGCAGGAAACACCGCTACAAGCTTTTGTGCTTCAAATACCATTAACGAAAAATCCTCAAAGCGATTACTATGGTACTCCATATAATCGCGATGGAAAAGGAAAGTACCATTTTTAGAATTTTCTATAAAATCATTCCATAAATCGTAGTGCGAAATGTTATATTGTTCTATCCTGTACATACAAGCGGTGTAAACAAAAAAAGGTGTTTTTTAGTTTTCGTAAAAGTATAAAAATATTTAGCCCTTTTGGCAATACAATAATTAAACATATATGTTAAGTATATATTGTTTTTCTTTAAAAAATTTGGTATTACTAAATATTTGCTAATTTTAAAGAAAAAAAGAAAATTGCCGTGAAACAAAAAATACTTTATCCTCTTTTACTGCTCTTTGTGGTATATACAGGACATACTCAGGATATAGCACTGTATGAGCAATTTAACGGAAGGTACGATTTTACTTTCGTGGGTAATACACTAAATCCTGCCGAAAATAATCCTACGCCCGCTTGCGAAATTTTCACATCATCTTCGGCTGAATTAACGCTTAATCCTGACGATGAAGTTATTGCTGCCTATTTGTACTGGGCTGGCTCAGGAACGGGCGATTTTGATATAGAACTGAATGGAACTCCTCTTACTGCAGAGCGTGATTTCCCTTTAAGCGCATTAAACACCGATGGACAGACCAGAGCCTATTTCAGCGCCTTTGCCGATGTTACAGAGCAAGTACAAGCCACAGGAAATGGTACTTATACCGTTTCTGAACTCGACCTTACAACAGTAGTATCAAATCCGTTATACTGCAACATAAAAACCAACTTTGGCGGATGGGCTATAATTGTATTTTACTATAACCCCAACCTGCCGCTCAATCAGCTTAATTTATATGATGGTTTAGAGTATGTCCCCCCTTTTATAAATATTGTATTGCCCAGCCTTAATGTAATTGATAACGAAGGAGCTAAAATAGGATTTATAGCGTGGGAAGGAGACCAATCTCTTGCAGTTACCGAAACCCTCAGCATTAACGGTAACCCGCTTAGCAATGCTCTTAACCCCGTTAATAATGCTTTTAACGGAACTAATACCGTTACAGGTTCTAATACCTTATATAATATGGATCTTGATATATATGATATACAAAATAATATAGCGATAGGCGATGATACTGCCGAAATTACATTGCAGTCAGGTCAGGACTTTGTAATGGTAAATGCCATAGTTACCAAACTAAACAGCCAGCTCCCTGATGCTACTATTGAGATCGATAATATTACCCGCGAGTGTAACTCAGGTTCAGTAGTACTCGATTATACCGTTTATAATATAAACAGTACTGATTTCCTGCCTGAAGGTACACCCATAGCCTTTTATATCAACGGAAATTTTATAGCAGGAACCGCAACTGTGGGAGATATACCCATTGGCGGTAGTGAGAGCGGTAGTATAACTATAAACATTCCACCCGGAACACCTTTGGAGTATGAAATACTGGTAGTAGTAGATGATGTGGGCAACGGGACAGGCGGCATAGTAACCGAAACTGACGAAACCAATAACAGCCTTATTATTAACGAAACCCAGTATGTATCATCACCATTACAGCAACCCGGCAATTTAACAGAATGTGATACGGGTACGGGATTTGGAATTTTTGATTTTTCGGCTTACGAAGAGACGCTTAAAAATGAAGCTACGGATATCGTAACTTTTTACCTCTCGGAAACAGATGCCAATGTACCACAAAACCCAATAACCAACTTATCGGCTTTTGAAGCCACAGCAAACCCTCAGGAAATATTTATACGCCTCGAAAATGAACAGGGGTGTATTACCATAGGTTCATTCCTGCTGATAACAGACGATTGCCTTTACCCCGATGGTACTATTGCTATTAATGATATTATCAAGACTTGCAACTCGCGCGCCGTAAAAATATTATATACCATAAGTAACCTCGATGGTCAGGATATCCTGCCTGCCGGTACGCCTATAGCCATTTACAACAATGGCGTACTTATAGGCACAACAGTAACTACCCAAAATATAGCAATTGGCGCAAGTATAAACGGGAATATAAACGTTACCATATCCGGAACTTTATTAGATATCAACATTACCATTGCCATAGATGATACGGGTAACGGTACCGGTATAGTAACCGAAATTGACGAGACGAACAATACTAGTATTCCTGTTGTCGATACGCTTTGGGCATCGCCCGACATAACTATACCATTAGATGATATTACCGAGTGTGAAACTGATAATGGCACTACTATCGGCATCTTCGATTTTTCGGGTTATATTGCACTGTTGCAGGAAAACCCAACGGATACTGTAACCTTTCACACCTCTCAGGCAGACGCCGATTCAGGAGATAATGATATTACCAATCCTGAAAATTATACTTCTGACGGAACAAATCCGCAAACTATATATGTGAGACTTGAAAATGAAAATGGGTGTTATGATACTGCTACATTTAATCTCATTGTAATAGATTGCCTTTTTCCTGATGGAGTAATTGTAGTAAATGATATTGCTAAATCATGCGACTCTCGCAGTATTACAGTAAATTATACCGTGCTTAACCCAGACAGTTTTGATATACTCCCTGCAGGAACATCTATTGCTGTATATATAAACGGCGTACTGCTAACCACAACAGTTACAACCGGAGATATTGCCATAAACGGCAGCGAAACAAACACCATAGTACTCAATATACCTGATGATGTGCCACTGAATTTTGAAATTACATTTGTAATAGACGATACAGGCAATGGTAGCGGTACTGTGCAGGAAATAAATGAAACGAATAACTTTGATAATTATAATGATACGCTATGGGTATCGCCTGTATTACAACAACCCGCAGATTTAACGGAATGCGAAACAGATAATGGAACTAATATAGGTGTTTTTGATTTTTCAGGATATATTGAGTCGTTAAAGAACAATCCTACGGATATTGTGACTTTTCATACCACTCAGGCAGATGCCAATACAGGAAATAATGATATTACCAATCCTGAAAATTATACCTCAAATGCCAATCCGCAGACGATATATGTACGCCTGGAAGACGAAAATGGCTGTTTTACCACAGGGCAATTTAACCTTATTACAATCGACTGTCTGTTCCCTGATGGTACGGTTTCGCTGGGCGATATCGGAAAATCGTGTAATTCGAGAGTGATAACGGTTGCATATACCATTAATAACTTTAATGCTTTTGACGTACTCCCGTCAGGTACGCCCGTTTCTATTTATGTAAACGGACAATTTTTAGATTATACTGAAACATTACTCGATATAGCTATAGGCGGTACTGAAAGTGGCAGTATAACGCTTACTATTCCTGATAATATTCCGCTGGATTTCGAACTTTCATTTGTAGTGGATGATACAGGCGACGGTACGGGAATTGTGACCGAACTGGACGAAACTAATAATAGTACCCCCGTTGCCTTTTCGCTTATCGTATCGCCCGACATACCGCAACCTGACGATATAACAGCTTGTGATATAGGCTTTGGTACAGGAACATTCGATTTCTCGGAATATGAGGATTTACTTAAAACTACTCCTGACGATACCGTATATTTTTACCTTACAGCAGCAGATGCAAACCAAGACAGTAACCGTATTTATAACACTACTGCATTTACAACCGAGAGCAATCCGCAACAAGTTTTTGTGCGGGTAGATAACGGTTCTTGTTACAATATATCGTCATTCCTGCTTTATACCAAAAAATGCCCGCCTACAACGTATAATTACGTAACGCCAAATGATGATGGCTATAACGACTCCTTTTTTGTAGAGGGACTGCGTAATATATTTTTTAATTTTAAAATGAGCATATACAATCGTTGGGGTAGTTTGGTATGGACGGGCAACCACAGCACTAAAGACTGGGATGCCGTTGCTACTGTAGAAAAAGTAGGACCGGAAGGCAACACCGTACCTGTAGGTACTTACTATTTTGTACTGGAACTTAATGATCCCGACTATCCTGAACCTATTGTGGGCTGGGTATATGTAACTAAATAAAATAATCATGAGAGGTCAATTTAAAATTACAGGATATTTTTATGAAGTGGGAAATTTTAGTTTTAGAAAATATCTTAATATAAAAACACTGGATTGCACTCTCGAAAAACCTGACCTGATGGTAGTAATGATGAATCCGGGTTCATCTGCACCCTACCCGGACGACACTAAAAAAGAGTATAACACTGAAGTTAAAACAAAACCGGATATAACCCAAGATAGGATAATGAAGGTTATGAACGACTGTGGTTTTAGCTATACTCGTGTTTTAAACTTATCTGATTTAAGAGAAGTTTCCAGTAAATGCTTTTATAAAAAATTGAAAACTTTAGATTCTGAAAAAATTGCACATTCTATTTTTGATGAAACAAGAAGTAAAGATTTTGATAAGTTGTTTAATCGAAAAGCACCTGTCATTTTTGCTTGGGGTGTAAACAGAAAACTGAAAGAATTATCAGAAAAAGCTTTTCTAAAAATAGATAGTAAAAATTATTTCGGAGTAAAAAAATCAAATGAGAATTATGCATTCTATCATCCACTTATCAGAAAAAATAGTCTTAATTTAAATTGGACTGATGAAATAATTAAACAAATTAATACGAATAAAGAATAATATACTGGAAACTGAAACTGCTATAACTGAAAACTATAAATACTACTTCCTTTCCAGAGAAGGCAACGACCATTTGTAGTAAACCGCCAACAATCGTACCACTATAATAACCGCAGGGGTAAGCAAATAAACGAGGTTTTCGGGTATATTAAACTGCAATAAGGTAAAGAAAACAGCACCACCCAGTATGCAAATGGTGGCATAAATTTGCTTGCGGAAAATAACGGGTATTTCGTTACATAATATATCGCGTATTACTCCGCCAAAACATGCCGTCATCGTGCCCAGTGCTATACAAATAACCGGATGCAGGTTAACCTCAAGTCCTTTTTCCAATCCTATAAGGGTAAATACCCCAAGTCCTATAGTATCAAACAAAAACAGCGATGTACGCAGCCTGTCGAGCTTTTTACGGAATATAACCGCCAAGAAAAAACCTGCTGTAATAATATAAACATAGTTGAGGTCGCGCATCCAGCCCACAGGCGTTCGCCCTATGAGGGTATCACGCAGTGTGCCTCCTCCTACCGCTGTTACAAAAGCGATAACAAAAACTCCGAAAGGATCCATTTTTTTATTCATGGCGGTTAGCACACCCGATATGGCAAATGCCATTGTACCCAATATATCCAATAAATAAAACATTACATCTTTTGGGTATAATAGTTATAATCATTCAATACCGTTTCTATAAAAGCCGTTGGGTTTGCCGATATTGATTTTATTCCCGTTACATTCTCTACTTTATCCTGTAGTTTTTGTATCATAGCCCAGTCGGTAGTACGCAGGCTGGTTTCATACGTTTCTTTAATAATCCTTACATCGTTATCACTTAGTTTTATGACTAACGGATATACAGGTACATACCTGTCGTCAAGTTCACGCAGTATAGTATGGTTTATATTGATATTATTTTTGAGGCTTATAACAGCCGTACCGGCAGCCATATCGCCCAGCCTTTGTGTGTTTTTATTTGCCAGCATTACTATTACCGATATAAAGGAAAACGGCGGGGTAACCTCTATTATCCTGAGTATCCAACGCATAAGGTAGTCGCCAAAACCCGCTTGGTAGCCGTCTATCTTTATTACCTTTATTTTCATAATGCGTTTACCAAGGGTTTGCCCCTCCATAAGGCTTTCCATAGTTATGGCATAAAACATTATGGGTAAGAAAAATACAGTATATATTGTTCTTTCTGACCAAGGGTCGAGCCCCGCCGCAAAATCGTCTAAATTTGTAAGCGGAAAAACAATCCTGTAAATTATAATGGAATAGGCTATCCAGATAACCAGATCGAGCAGATATGCCAGTATGCGCTCGCCCAGCGAGGCCGCATTAAAATTTATATTCACATTTTGTGTAGTAGTTATGGATAGTTCTGACATATTTTATATTTTAGCTCCTAATTATGAGGGAAGTTGCTTTTATAAAACAAAATAAAGAAAAATGGCTTGAATTTGAGCAGGCTATTTTCGGTAAATCTAAAAAAAATCCTGATGAGTTAGCCAGCCTATACATCCATTTGGTTAACGACCTCTCGTATGCACAAAGCTATTATCCTAAGAGCAAAACAGTTACCTACCTAAATCACCTTGCTTCTATCACTTATCAAAAGATATATAAAACCAAGCGGGAGGAAACAAACAGATTGGTTTATTTTTTTAAAACCGAAGCCCCGCTCATTATTTATCAAAACAGGCGGTATATACTGTATGCTTTTATTCTTTTCTTTTTGTTTGTGGGCATCGGGGTAATCTCTGCAGCTAATGACGGAGCTTTCGTTCGCCTCATTATGGGGGACTACTATGTAAACATGACGCTGGAAAATATAGAGAATGGTAACCCGGTGGCTGTATACAAAAGCGGCAGTAACTGGGGCAGTGCATTTGGTATTACGCTCAACAATTTAAAAGTAGGTATAATGTCTTTTGTAATGGGCATATTTGCAGGGTTTGGCACAGGCTATGTGTTATTGCAAAACTGTATTATGCTGGGCTCCTTCCAATATTTTTTTTATGAACAGGGCGTGTTTTGGGAAAGTGTGCGCGGAATATGGATACATGGTGCTATGGAAATTTTTGCCATAGTTATAGAAGCCGCTGCCGGTTTTGTACTGGGCGCATCCATATTGTTCCCAAAGACTTACTCTCGGGTAGCTTCACTTAAGATAGGTTTTAAAAATGGTTTAAAAATAGTACTCAGCACCATGCCGTTTACCTTTGCTGCCGGTATGCTGGAGGGTTTTGTTACCCGCTATTCTCCGGATATGCCCCGTATACTTAATGTTTTCATTATACTGTTTACTTTGGCGCTTATATCTTGGTATTTCCTGATTTATCCCTTTGTTGTAAACAAAAAAATTAATAAAGCTAATGTTTCAACTCTATAAAAAACGAAACTTTAATAACCTTATCAACGATACCTTTATCTTTTTCAGAATAATGGGTAAAAGCTATTTTGGCAATTTTCTTAAAATTGCGGGCGGTTTCATTTTAGTCTTGCTTTTGCTGTTTTATCTGGTAGGATATGTTTTTTTTAAAAACATTTTCGGAGGAATACAAAGTTATGAACAACAACAAATGCTGTCTAAGTACTTTAATGATAATGTAGCTTATTTTGTTGTTGTAGGTATTATTTGTGCCTTGTTAATACTATTAATATCGGCTATTACTTATGCTTTTCCTGTTGTGTATTTAAAACTTATGGAGCATAGTAACGATACCCCGAAAACGGCTGACATTATAAAAGGATTGAAAAAGAGAGTTGGTAAGCTTATCTTGTTTTTACTACTCTCAATCATAACATTTGTACCTATAGGCATAGTACTTGGTGCTTTATGTGTGTTGCTTATGGTAATACTGATAGGTTTCCCTATAGCTGTAATCATATTCTCCGCGCTGAGCTGTTGGGTATCATTATCATTATATGATTACCTTAATAATGACACCGGGTATTTTACGGCAATGAAAAATGGCTACAACCTTATGTTTACAAACTTTTGGGCACATATAGGCACTACAGCTATATTTTATATTATTATATACATAGTGCAAATGGCTATCTCTTTAGTGTTTTATATAATAGGCGGAGCCGCAACAATGATGAGCATACAACCGGGCGATGAAGATGCTTTTTCAACATTAGGTACATTAATGCTGGTTAGTTTTATAATATCAATTTTAGTGAGTTACTTGCTCAACAATTTAATTATGATAAGCCAGGGCATTATTTATTACAGTAGCAGAGAGGTTAACGAAAATAATTCGCTGCAAGCGGATATCGATTTAATAGGAACAGACATTGAATAAAAAACTTATATATCTGCTACTTTTAGCAATGCCCATGCTGTATGCTGCTCCCGCAATACAAACCGATACTGTTACAGAGGCAGCAACCATAGCTCCTATAGCAGATACTGCAACGGTATATACTCAGCGTGAGTTTAGAGATAACTTTAAAGAGAGTTATACTGATAACGATTTCCAGTATGAAACCAAAACACAGGCAAAAAATGCATGGGATCGTTTTTGGGAAGCAGTGGGTAATTTTTTCAGAAACCTTTTCAATACAGGAGAAAAATCGGAAGGTTCAGGAATAGGTACTTTACTAACCTACTTAATTGCAGGTGCAATAGTAGTATTTGCAGTATATATGATAGTGCGTGCCATACTGAATAAAGAAAGTGTGTGGATATTTGGAAAATCGCGCAAAAATATTGTTGTACAAAATATTGACGGAGAAGACATACACCAAATGGATTTTCCTGCAATGATAGAAGAAACCATACAACAAGCCAACTACAGACTTGCCATACGCTATTATTACTTATGGTTGCTTAAAGAGCTTTCGGAACGCGAAATTATACAATGGCATTATGATAAGACCAACTCTGATTATGCCTACGAAATAAAAAAAGAAAGCCTTAAAAAGCAATTTGAGTACCTGTCTTATGTTTACGATTACAGTTGGTATGGCGAATTTCCGATAAACGAAACGGCTTTTACAAAAGTGCGTAAAGCATTTCGTGAAACCTTAAATACGCTATAAAGATGAACAGGCAACTTACCATTTATATCGTGTTACTGGTGCTCCTGATAGGCGCAATAATAGCTATTGACTCTGCTAAACCAAAACCTATAAACTGGACACCTACCTATAACATAAACGATAAAATTCCGCTGGGGTTATATGTTTTTGATAAAGAGATAGATGCATTGTTTGAAGGACAGGAAGTAGAAAAATTCAATGTAACGCCCTATGAGTTTTTTGATACCGCTTATGATTATGAAACTAATGAATATACTGCAAAGGGTACATTTATATCCATCAGTGAGGATAATGAAATTGATGAAGAATCGTTGACAGAGCTAATGTATTATGCCGAGCATGGTAACAGCGTTTTAATGAGTATGAAATCGTTTCCCGTAACCTTGCTGGATACTCTAAAAGTAGAAATAGAAAAAAGTTATTACCTTACCGACTCTATCAAAGTTTATACAGAACGTGTGAGCCCTGAGCCTACAAAGTATTATTTTGATGAAGGAGCGGGCTTTACCTATTTTTCGAGTATTGATACCCTTAGTACCACTATTTTGGGCTATCAGGAATATTTTGACAAAAAACAAGCTAATTACATCCGTGTGCCTTATGGCAACGGTAGCTTCCTGCTACATACCCAACCTGCGGCATTTAGTAACTTCCACTTACTAAAAGATAACCATTATGAGTATGCACAAAGTGTACTATCCTATGTACCGAAGGAAAATATATTTTGGAGTACCGGCTATAATGAGCGTCTTTCAGGTTCAAGTTTGCGGTATATGCTACAACAACCCGGATTCAAATCGGCATATTACATGGGGCTGCTTGCCATATTGATATTTATGATTTTTAATGCTAAACGCAGGCAGCGCATCATACCCGAAATACCCCCGGTTAAAAACACAACCATAGATTTTGCAAAAACCATAGGAAACCTTTACTATCAGGAGGGCAGCCACCATACTATAATCGAAAAAAAAATCATCTATTTTCTCGAAAAAATTCGTACCGAGTATATGATTGACACCTATACGCTGGATGAAACTTTTATAGAAAAGCTACACCTGAAAACAGGGAAACCCGTTGAGGATATTGAAAAAACAGTACATTTAATAAAAAAATACAGGCATCAGTTTGAAAGTAGCGAAGCTGATGTAATAGCCATTAATAAAGCCATCGAAAAACTACGATTATGACAGAATTTGAAAACACAAATCCGGAAGGGCAAAATCCTGAATATATAAATGCTGAATCAACCGGCCCTGCAACCGCCGGACAGGAAAGCGACAACCTCAACTTTCAATCAAGATTAGACCTCGAAGCTTTGAAAAACAGCATCTCGGCTATAAAGCAGGAAATTAACTCGGTTATAGTAGGGCAGCATAAAATGATAGATCAGCTTTTGGTAGCCATACTTGCCAATGGGCATGTACTGCTGGAAGGTGTGCCGGGAGTGGCAAAAACCATCACGGCAAAGCTGCTTTCTAAAACATTATCGCTCGATTTCAGCAGAATACAGTTTACGCCTGATCTTATGCCTTCGGATATATTGGGTACATCAGTATTTGACTTATCTAAATCTACTTTCGATTTTAAAAAAGGGCCTATATTCTCAAACTTTATATTAATTGATGAGATTAACCGTGCCCCTGCCAAAACACAGGCAGCACTATTTGAAGTAATGGAAGAACGTCAAATAACTGTTGAGGGTGCTACCTACCAAATGGAAGCTCCGTTTTTAACCATTGCTACCCAAAACCCGATAGAGCAGGAAGGTACTTATCGCCTGCCCGAGGCACAGCTTGACCGTTTCTTATTTAAAATTACTATCGATTATCCTAACCTCGAAGAGGAAGTGGCAATACTGCAAAGAGAAAACGCATTGCAGGACAAAAACAAACTTCAAAATATAAAAACGGTGCTTTCGCAGCAGGATATAATAAAATACCAAACACTGGTAAAGCAAATTGTTATAGAGCCGCAGTTACTTGAATATATTGCCAAAATTGTAACCAATACGCGCGAAAATGCCTTTTTATACTTGGGTGCATCACCTCGTGCCTCAATAGCGATACTCAATGCTGCAAAAGGCTATGCCGCCCTGAGAGGCAGAGATTTTGTAACACCCGAAGATATTAAAGATGCCACCATACCCGTATTACAACACCGTGTTGTAGTAGCGCCGGAGCGCGAAATGGAAGGACTTACAAGCCCCGAAATAATAAAGCAGATAATTGATATTGTAGAAATACCCCGTTAATGAATTTTTTTAAGAGCTTATATCTCAATAATTTCTTTTTCTATGTGGTTTCGGGCATTATAGCAGGCTTTATCATGTCTTATTTTTTTCCTGTGTTATATAATGCCATGTGGATGCTGGTATATATTTTTATAGGTTTTATAGTAATCGATATAATATTACTTTTTGCCAGCAAACAAAAAATTGAAGCCACAAGAGAAACTGTTGAAAAATTTTCTAACGGCGATGATAACAGCGTTACAATAAAAGTAGAAAGCAATTATTCTTTTGCAATAAACATAAAAGTTATTGATGAAATACCGATACAATTCCAAATACGCAATTTCAGTATAAAACGAAAAATAAAACCGGGAGATAATGATAATTTTCAGTATAACCTGCGCCCTGTAACGCGTGGTGAATATTACTTTGGCAGACTTAACGTATATGTGTCCTCTCCCCTGCTTTTAGTTTCCCGCAGGTTTATTTTTGGTGATGGGCAAATGGTTCCTACCTATCCCTCATACATCCAGCTTCGCAAATATGACCTTATTGCTTTTTCGAACCAATTGTTTCAATACGGACTAAAAAAAATTCGAAGACTGGGGCATACTATGGAGTTTGAGCAAATTAAAGAATATGTATCCGGCGACGATATACGTACTATAAACTGGAAGGCTACCGCCAAGAAAAACCAGTTGATGGTAAACCAATTTCAGGACGAAAAATCGCAAAGTGTATATATGGCTATCGATAAAGGGCGGGTTATGAAAATGCCTTTTGAAGGGCTTAGCTTGCTGGACTATGCCATAAACTCCACTTTGGTACTTAGTAACGTTATCTTAAAAAAACAGGACAAAGCAGGAATGTTTGCTTTTTCCAAACGGGTAGAAAATCGTGTGGCAGCCGAAAGGCGCACCTCGCAAATGCAGCGCATACTGGAAAACCTGTACAATATTAAAACCGACTTTTTTGAAAGTGATTACGGCAGGCTGTATGCCGATATTAAAAAAAATATTACGCAAAGAAGCCTGATATTATTATATACTAATTTTGAAACACTGGACGGGCTTAACCGCCAGTTACCCTACCTGAAAGGCATAGCCAAAAGCCATTTGCTGGTAGTCGTGTTTTTTGAAAATACCGAACTGGAAACCCTCATCAATAAAAAAGCTGAGAACATACAGGAAATATACGACCAGGTGATTGCTGAAAAATTTGCTTTTGAAAAAAGGCTTATCGTAAATGAACTAATGAAATACGGTATTTACTCGGTACTAACCAAACCCGAAAACTTAACGATAGACAGTATTAACAAATATCTCGAAATTAAAGCACGAGGCATATTATAATCATAATTTGTTACAGCTTAGCCTCATTTACGCATGAAACAAATAACCAGCATACAAAACCCTTTTATAAAGCAACTTGTACAGTTACAGGAAAAAGCAAGGGCTCGCAAACAGTCGGGTACTTTTTTAATAGAAGGACAACGCGAAATTATGCTTGCCACCAAAGGCGGATATGAGATAGAAACCATACTTTTTGTACCGGAGTTGCTTACCGAACATCAGGTAGGGCAACTGGCAGGTCGTGAAGCCAATTATATACAAATTACTAAAGAAGTATATCAAAAGCTTGCCTACCGAGATACTACCGAAGGTGTTATTGCCGTAGCAAAATCGAAAGAATTGAGCCTTGACACATTACAACTGGGCGAAAACCCGCTTGTGGTAGTAGCCGAAGCTCCCGAAAAACCCGGTAATATAGGCGCATTGCTGCGTACTGCCGATGCTGCCGGTGTAGATGCTGTTATTATTGCCAACTCAAAAGGCGATTTATACAGCCCCAATATAATACGCTCCAGCGTGGGGTGCTTGTTTACCAATAATATTGCGACAGGCACTACAGATGAAGTAATTAGCTACCTGAATGCCAATACTATAAATATTTATTGCGCTACACTGCAAAATGCAACATCCTATCATTTACAAGATTATACCCTGCCCACCGCACTGGTAGTGGGTACAGAAGCTACGGGGTTAACACAACAATGGCGTGATGCCGCCAAGCAAAACATTATTATACCCATGAGTGGTGAAATCGACTCTATGAATGTATCGGTAGCGGCAGCTATACTTATTTTTGAAGCAAAACGACAAAGAGGCTTTTAATATGAACACAGTATCCATCTCAAAAGATTTTAAACAAAGAGCTGCAAAGGCTGTACTGTCTATTGTATTTTTTGTATTTACCTATATGGCTTTAATAGCATTAGCAGTCGGGCTAACCATTGCCTGCGGTTACGGTGGTATTATGCTTATTGCGGTAAGCCCGTCACTCATTACATTACTACTTGGAGCGGGGATTATGAGTATAGGGCTGATTGTACTTTTCTTCTTATTGAAATTTATAATCAAATCCAACAAAGCAGACCGCTCAGGACTTATTGAAATAACCCGTGAGGAAGAACCGGAACTGTTTTCATTTATAGAAGAGATAGTAAATGAAGTAGGCACAAAATTCCCTAAGCATGTGTACCTCTCGGCAGATGTAAATGCTTCGGTGTTCTACAATTCCGGTTTCTGGAGCATGTTCCTTCCCGTAGGAAAAAACCTTATGATAGGCATCGGGCTTATGAATACCATTACCGTAGATGAGCTAAAAGGCATACTGGCGCATGAGTTCGGTCATTTTTCACAACGCAGTATGAAGGTGGGCAGCTATGTGCATAATGTAAATCACGTTATTCACAACATGCTTTATGACAACGAGTCTTTTCAAAAAGCCGTTAACCGTTGGGCAAGCATCAGCAGTTATATTACCATCTTTGTAGTATTGGGAGTACGAGTTATCATGGGCATACAATGGGTCTTAAAGCAGGTATATCAGGTAGTAAACCTTAATTACCTTGCCCTTTCCAGAGAAATGGAGTTCCATGCCGATGAAGTAGCAGCCAATGTTGCCGGGTCTCAACCACTTGTCACTTCACTATTACGTGCAGGTCTTGCCGGTAATGCTTATACCAACGTTTTGAACTTTTATGGAACTAAAGTACGGGAGAATCATAAACCTGCTAATATATTTCCGCAACATCAGTTTGCTATGGAATGTATTGCACGCAATTTTAACCTTACATTCCGTAATGATTTACCGCTTGTTACCCTTGCCGATACTAAAAGGTTGAAGAAATCAAAACTGGAATTTGACGATCAGTGGTCATCACACCCCAGCGATGAAGACAGAATTAACCGCCTAACCAGTCTTGGTATTGAAACGTCAGACAGCAATACGGCAAATGCGCTCACAATCTTTAAAAACAAAGAACGGATACAGGAAACAGTAACAGAGATTTTATTCTCAAATGTATTTTATTCAGGTAATACCACTGTGCATACTGCTGAGCATTTCAGAGAAGAATTTATCGAAGGAATATCAAAAAATACGCTGAATAAAAAATACAACAGCTTTTATGATGAATTGCCTTTGGGCAATATTGATTTTGATACTCTTACAATTGAAGAACATATTAAAGAAGAAAACCTCTTTGATACCAATACTTTAAGTACCGTACACGATTATATAGGGCTGGAAAATGACATTGCCGTGCTTAACCAGATAGCTGCAGGAGGTACCAGCGTGAAGACCTTTGATTATGATGGTAATCGCTATAAGGCAAAAGAAACTAAAGCACTCCTTGAAAAACTGCAAATAAGGCTGCATGATGTAAAAAATACCATTGCAAAGAAAGAAACAAAAGCTTTGGGCTATTACTATAGGCTGGCTATAACACAGGGAAAGGGATCTGACTATAAGGAAAAATATAATGCATACCACCAGATGCAGAAAAAAGCAGAGGAATACAATGAAATCGTAAACCTTATGTACACCTCAACCACATTTCTGAATGAAACGCTTGAATTTCCTGTAATCAACGTTAAAATGAATAGCCTCTATAGTACTGAAAAGGCTTTTAAAGATACCCTGAAAGAAATACAAAACCTGTATTATTACAAAGAGGTTAACCCGGAAATACAGGATGCATTTACTAAATATCTCTCTCAGGAATGGACTTATTTTGCCGGTGAAATGTATAATGAAGCTGCCCTGGGCATCTTGTTCAACAGTTTGAACCAAACAAATGTTGCCTTAGGTGAAATGCTTTTTGCTACCAAAAAAGATTTCCTTGATTTCCAGGCAGGCTTAAGCATGAACTTAGTAAATTAAACAGGTAAATACCCCAAGATTAAATTTATTTGTTTAACTTAAGCCAATAAAAAACACAAAATGAGGCTTTACATTTTATTACTGATGTTTACCTGTTTGGGCGTATCGGCGCAAAATGAGTATATGTCATGGGAAGACCTGAGCATAAACAAAAAGATACCTCTTACCATATCCAAAAAAGATTTTGATAAAAAATATGAGGGGAAGTATGAGGTTATACCAACCGAGCCGCAAGAAACCTGCAGTGCAGATAAAAGTAATGTTGTAATAATTGATTACAAAGGAGTACATTTTGAAGTTGTGGGCGATACCCTGCAATTCAGAAGTATAGATTTCAGCCAAAGGCGTAATATGTATATACAGTTTCGAGATGATGACTGGTTTGACCACACTACAACCCTGAAATATTTTAAAAAGGCATACCCTATTATAGGAGATATGTCCGAAGAATATATCGATGAAAACGGGGAGGTAGCCGAAATACTTACTTTTTTTCCCGAAGATAAAAATGCACCCTATGAATGGCGGCTCTATTTTACAAATGGAAAGCTGGAATTTATGGAATGTTTCCTTTACTGCCCTTAATCATCTGTTAACTTGTTTTGATATGAGCCTATAAATCAATAAATTTGCATTTTTCAATATACTTATGAAAGTCAAAGATATAGAACGAATTTCTAAAGCGTTGAGCGACCCAAATCGCTTAAAAATATTGCAGGAGGTAAAACGTCACAACTGGATGCAATGCTCTGATATATGCGAGATTATAAACCTTGCACAACCCTCCATATCCCACCATATTAAACAGTTAACCGATTCAGAACTCCTTATTTCTGAAAAAGAAGGGCGGAATATCAAATATACCATAAACCAGGAAGTCGTTACTGAATATATTGATTTTCTGAATTCACTGAAAAGTTAAAATATATTTAAACATATAAATGTATTAATTTATTTTATTGTAATATTGCACAGTAATTCAAACAGCAATTACGCTTTAAAACATTTATAAATTTAAATATATCTATTAAATGGAATCAAAATTAAAAGGCAAAGTAGCTATTGTAACAGGAGCTTCAAAAGGTATAGGCAGTGCAATTGCCAAAAGTCTTGCTGCGGCAGGTGCAGCAGTAGCAGTAAATTATGCCAGCAGTAAAGAGGGGGCTGATAAAATTGTAAGCCAGATTATTGCCGATGGCGGTAAGGCATTTGCCGTTCAGGGCAGCGTAGCCAATCAGGCAGATGTAACCCGTATTTTTGAAGAAACGAAAAAAACATTAGGTGGTGTTGATATCTTGGTAAACAATGCCGGTGTATATAAGTTTTTACCTCTTGAAGATATTACTGCAGAAGAACTGTATGCCCAGTTCGACATCAATGTACTCGGCACACTCTTAGCCTCTAAAGAAGCATTAAAATATTTCCCTGAAACCGGCGGGAACATTATCAATATTGGTTCGGTAATAAGCACTGCGCCATCAGCAAACAGCAGCATATATGCCGGAACAAAAGGTGCTATAGACACTATTACAGGAGCACTTGCAGTAGAGCTTGCCCCGAAAAACATTCGTGTAAATGTTATTGCTCCGGGCTTGGTACAAACCGAAGGTACAGAAACAGCAGGTATTACAGGCAGCGAATTTGAAGCCGGTATTGTAAGTAATACTCCGCTGGCGCGCGCAGGACAGCCTGACGACATTGCCCGAGTAGCTGTTTTCCTTGCTTCAGAAGACTCGGCATGGATAACCGGAGAGCGAGTAACGGTATCGGGAGGACTACGTTAATTACATTTTTTTATACACAAAAAAGCGGACAGGTACATACCCGTCCGCTTTTTTATTTTACCATAATAATAACGGTAGGTACTATTGTTAATGATAAATCTTTTGCTTACTTTTAAGCTATTGAACCATGAATATGACAGCGATAGATCTTGAGCAGGAAAACAAGGCAATAGCCAAAGAATATAAGGAATTACTCCGCATCAGTTACCAAACACTCAGCATAGAAGACAAAAAGCTTATAAGAAAAGCTTTTGATGTTGCCGTTGATGCGCACAAAGACCAACGCAGAAAATCGGGAGAAGCCTACATCTTCCACCCTATTGCCGTGGCAAAAATTGTAGCCTCGGAAATCGGGCTCGGAGCTACCTCCATAGCCTCTGCCCTCCTGCATGATGTAGTGGAAGATACCAATGTTACCCTGGAGGATATTGAGCAAATATTTAATCCTAAAATTGCCAAAATTGTAGAAGGGTTAACTAAAATTGCCAAAGTAAAAACGGATCAGGAAATATCAATGCAGGCAGAGAATTTCCGGAAAATGCTGCTTACGCTTAATGATGACGTACGGGTTATCCTGATAAAAATAGCCGACAGGTTGCACAATATGCAAACGATGGAGTCTATGGCTGAATATAAACAAGCCAAAATAGCATCGGAAACATTATACATCTATGCACCGCTGGCACATCGACTGGGGCTTTATAACATAAAAAACCAGCTCGAAGACCTTGGGCTTAAATATACCGAGCCTGCTGTATATGAGAGTATATTAAGCAAAATGCAGGAGAGCAAAGAACAGCAGGATGCCTATATTAAATCTATTTCGGATGTACTTACTACCTCTCTTGACAATGAGGGGATAGAATATGTTATAAAAGGTCGCCCAAAATCCATTTACTCCATACGCCGTAAAATGCTTAATCAAGGAATTAGCTTTGACGAGGTATATGATAAATTTGCATTACGCATTATCTATAAAGCCAAACCACAAGAAGAAAAATTTCTTGCATGGAAAATATATTCCATAGTTACCGACCATTACCGCCCCAGCCCCAGCAGGCTGAGAGACTGGATATCATCACCAAAATCTACCGGATATGAAGCGCTCCATATAACCGTTATGGGACCCAAAGGGCGCTGGGTAGAAATACAGGTACGCAGTGAGCGTATGGACGAAATAGCCGAAAAAGGCTATGCGGCACACTACAAATACAAACAAGGCAATACCGAAGAACACGGGCTGGAAACATGGCTCAATTTACTGAAAGAAGCCTTAGAGAATACATCAGGCAATGCGGTAGATTTTGTAGAAGATTTTAAGCTAAACCTGTATTCCAAAGAAATTTATGTATTTACGCCCAAAGGCGAAATTAAATCATTACCCAAAGGAGCCACCTCACTCGATTTTGCTTTTAGCATCCACTCAGAGGTTGGAGTACACACCCGAGGAACCCGCGTTAACGGAAAACTGGTACCGCTTAATCATGTGCTTAACAGTGGCGACCAGGTAGAAGTTATTACATCACCCAACCAAAAACCCAATCCGCACTGGCTGGAGTACGTAAGCACATCGCGGGCACGCAATAAAATTAAAAATGTACTCAACGAAAGCACCAAGAAAATAGCCGAAGAAGGTAAAGAGTTGCTCACGCGAAAGCTCCGCCATTTAAAGGTTACACTTAACGAAACTACAGTAAATGAGCTGGTAAATTATTTTAAACTAAAAACCAGCCTCGACCTTTTTTATCGTGTGGGTGTAGGTACTATAGACAATCAGCAGCTTAAAGATTTTGCAGCGATGAAGGGCAACACGCTGATGAATTTCTTTAAAAACAGAATTAAACGTACGCCAAGTGTTCCGCAGGATCAGATACAAAGAGAAGAAATCAGCCGTAATTATGATTTGCTGGTTTTTGGTAAAAATGAGGATAAACTGGACTATAAACTGGCAAACTGTTGTAACCCGATACCCGGCGATAATGTTTTTGGGTTTATTACTATAAACGAAGGCATCAAGGTACATAAAAAAGACTGCCCAAATGCCATAAGGCTGCAATCTAACTATGCCTATCGTATTATAACGGCGAAGTGGATTGATTCATCGCAGGAAGAATTTAAGGCTACCCTTAAAATTACCGGCATGGATACTTTGGGGCTTACCAATGAGCTTACCAAAGTAATATCGAACATTATGAATGTGAATATTCAGAGTATTTCGCTAAGCGGGAATGCAGGAGTATTTAACGGGCAACTTACTGTAGTGGTACAAAATAACACTATACTGAAAAAACTGATAGACAATATCAAGAAGATAGATGGTATTGATAAAGTAACCCGAGTTTCGAACAATTAATATAAAAGTTTCTCTTCAAAAAATTTAGATTATCTTTGCACTTTGATACCTATTATAATGGATAACAATAAAAATCAGGATATTGTAAAAAATGTCTTCACCAAATTTCTGGAAGATAAAGGGCACAGGAAAACGCCCGAGCGTTATGCTATCCTTCAGGAAATATACAACAGCACCGAACATTTTGATATCGAGTCGTTGTATATAAAAATGAAGAACAAAAACTACCGTGTGAGCCGTGCAACGCTGTACAACACGATAGAATTACTGCTGGAATGCGGCTTGGTAAGAAGGCATCAGTTTGGGCAAAACCAGTCACACTATGAAAAATCATACTTTGACAAGCAACACGACCATATTATAATGACGGATACCGGTGAGGTTATCGAGTTTTGCGACCCAAGAATACAGTCTATCAAAAAAACAATAGAAGAAATTTTTGGTATCGAGATACACAACCACTCGCTATACCTTTACGGAAATAAAAAACAACCTGCCACCGAAAATTAAAAAACTGTGGCTGATTATAATAATGCCAAACCAACCCTGCAAAGGATTGGTTTTTGTTTTTAGAACGAAACAATAACTACATATAAACAAACAACTATACAGGAATGACAGTAGATTTACTACTTGGACTACAATGGGGCGACGAAGGCAAAGGGAAAATTGTTGACGTGCTTACCGCCAAATATGATATTATTGCCCGTTTTCAGGGAGGACCTAACGCAGGACATACGCTTGAATTTGATGGTATAAAACACGTACTGCGCACTATACCATCGGGTATTTTTCACGAAAAATCAATAAACATAATCGGTAACGGGGTTGTTATAGACCCTGTGGTTTTCCAAAAAGAACTGGAAGGACTTGAAA
The DNA here is from genome assembly GCF_004634195.1 of Flavobacterium salilacus subsp. salilacus. GTDB lineage: Bacteria > Bacteroidota > Bacteroidia > Flavobacteriales > Flavobacteriaceae > Flavobacterium > Flavobacterium salilacus. The sequence goes on along the minus strand of NZ_SKBP01000010.1, from coordinate 69,995 downwards.
AGTTTAATATCGACATTCAGTCGAGATTATTTATTTCAAGAAAAGCACACCTTATATTACCCACCCACCGCTTATTGGATGCAGCTTCGGAAGCCTCAAAAGGAAAAGCCAAAATAGGCTCTACCCTAAAAGGTATCGGCCCTACATATATGGACAAGACAGGCAGAAACGGTATTCGTGTAGGCGATATTGAACTGGCTGATTTTGAAGAACGCTACAGAGCATTGGCTGACAAACATCAATCGATGATTGCCTTTTATGATGTAGATTTACAATATAACCTTGAAGAACTTGAAGAAGAGTTTTTTACAGCTATAAAAGCTTTAAAAGAACTTACTTTTATAGACAGCGAAGAATACCTGAACAATGCCATGAAATCGGGTAAATCGATACTTGCCGAAGGTGCGCAGGGTTCGCTGTTGGATATTGACTTTGGCACCTACCCGTTTGTAACCTCATCCAATACCACAGCCGCAGGCGCCTGTACCGGGTTGGGTATTGCTCCAAACAGGGTAAAAGACGTGTTCGGTATCTTTAAAGCCTATACCACCCGTGTGGGCAGCGGCCCCTTCCCTACCGAGCTTTTTGACGAAACAGGGGCAACTATGGCAAAAGTGGGTAACGAGTTTGGCTCGGTTACAGGACGTGCAAGACGTTGCGGATGGCTTGACCTTGTAGCACTAAAATATGCAGTACAGGTTAACGGTGTTACACAACTATACATGATGAAGGGCGATGTACTTAGTGGCTTTGATACACTTAAAGTATGTACTGCTTATGAATATAAAGGCGAAAAAATAAACCACTTGCCATACAACATAGAGCCGGAAAATGTAACACCGGTATATGTAGAGAAAAAAGGCTGGGCTGCCGACCTTACAGGAATGAATACGTATAACGAACTTCCTGCTGAGTTTAAAGAATATGTTGAATTTATTGAAAAAGAACTGGAGGTACCCATAAAAGTAATATCGGTTGGACCGGACAGGAAGCAAACTATAATCAAATAACAATAAAAACGCTTTGGAACTCCAAAGCGTTTTTTTATACAATTTTTTGAATACTGTTTTCGTTTAGTATAAGCCATGAGTAACACAACCCATTGTAATGTATTTTACGTAAATTTGCAGCAAATTTTTATACTTTGAAAAAACTCCTGATATATATAGGAATACTGTTTATAGCCTGCACTTCCATAAAGGCAAATGCACAAGAGAAAATAAAACTTATAGATACTGAGCACTTAGACGGTAATGAGAATGAGATACCGGGAGCTATAGTTTTTACAGGCGATGTACAGTTTGAGCATAACGGGGCTACTATATGGTGCAATAAAGCCTATCTTTTTGAGAAAGAAAATTATGCCAAACTTTTTGGCGATGTTCGCATCATTCAGGGCGATACCATACACATGAATAGTGAGTATGCCGAGTATAACGGTAATAAAAATTTTGCCTTTGCCAGTGGCAAGGTTATGATGAAATCGCCCGATACGCGCCTCACTACTGATACTTTGTATTTTGACAGAACGGCACAGCAAGCATATTATAATTCCTATGGCACTATAGTAAACGAAAACAATACACTGAAAAGTAAATCAGGCAGGTATTACATCAACCAGAAAAAATATCAGTTTCTTACCGCAGTAACGCTTACTAACCCAAAATATGTATTAAAGTCCAATCATTTAGACTATTATACCAATTCGGGGCATGCGTATGTTTTTGGTCCTACCACCATTACCAGTAAGGAAAATTATATCTATACTGAAAAAGGTATGTATGACACCAAAAAGAATTTAGCCCGACTGCTTACCAATTCTTATATAAAGTATGACACCCAACTTATTGAAGGCGACAGCATCTATTATGACCGAAACAGAGAGTTTTCGTCAGCTACCAACAATGTAAAAGTTACCGATACCGTAAACAAGTATATCGTAAGAGGGCATTATTCCGAAGTATATAAACAAAAAGACTCGTTGTTCATAACCAAACACGCCGTAGCGGTAACACTGGTAGAAACCGATTCGCTTTACACCCACGCCAAAAGAATAGTAATAACAGGTAAAGAGGGACAACGCGTAGTGCGCGGCTATAATAATGCCCGCTTTTATAAAATTGATATGAGTGGTAAGTGCGACTCTATTCATTCCGATGAAAAAAAGGGACTTACACAACTGATAGGTCGCCCTGTGGTATGGAATGGCGACAGCCAAATGACGGGTGATGTTATACACCTTATTTCTGACAGTAAAACGGAACAGATAGACTCGCTTAAAGTGCTTAACAATGCTTTTATTATTCAAAAGGATACTTTAGGCACAGGGTACAATCAGGTAAAAGGGCAAAACCTGTACGGAAAATTTAAGGATAACAAGCTTTATGAAGTTGACTTAATTAAAAATACCGAAAAGATATTCTATATGTACGATAAAGAAAATCTTGTAGGCATTGATAAAGGCGTGAGCAGTAAAATACACATGAAACTCAAGGACAATCAAATAACATCCATACGATCTATTAAAAAACCCGAAAGCCAGTCCTACCCCGACTCGGAATTTCCTGAAAATGTAAGGAAGCTAAGAGGCTTTATATGGCGGGGCGATGAACAGATAAAGAGTAAAGAAGACATATTTCCGCCGGAAGAAAAAGAGCTTCATGAGCAGATAGTAAATAAAAGTAAAAAAGAAAAGGAGAAAGAAGACAAGCCTATGGAGATAATGCAGGAAACGCTGGACTATGACAAGAACAACCCCAAGCCGAAGCCTGAATTACAACCAAAAATAAGTTCTCAGGAATAATAATTTAAAATTCCAATTGCATCACATAACACCCGATGTAATATTGCATAACAATGATTAACGATTTTTATAAATACCAGGCGCAAACTTCGCCCCATCCGCTGGGCATGGAGGTTTCGCATGCCGAAGGCTCATACATATATGATACTAACAACAAAGCCTATCTGGATTTTGTAGCCGGAGTTTCGGCAGCAAGTCTGGGGCACAAACACCCGCGTGTAAACCAAGCGATAAAAGACCAGCTTGATAAATATTCGCACGTAATGGTATATGGCGAATATGCACAGCATCCTGCTACTGAATTTTGCAGATTATTAGCCGAACATTTGCCTCCGCAACTAAGTAAAACCTACTTAACCAATTCAGGCACAGAAGCTACTGAAGGCGCTTTGAAACTCGCCCGAAGGGTAACAGGGCGCAGCCAGCTTATATCATGTTATAATGCCTATCATGGTAACACTATGGGTAGCATGAGCGTTATGGGTTTTGAGGAACGTAAGCAGGTATTCCGACCATTGATACCCGATGTCGATTTCATCACATTTAATAATGAAGAAGACCTGCAAAAGATAACGGAGAAAACAGCAGGCATTATACTGGAAACCATACAGGGCGGTGCAGGTTTCATACAACCGCAAAACGATTTCCTGAAAAAAGTAAGACAGCGTTGCAACGAAACAGGCACTGTAATGATACTGGACGAAATACAGCCGGGCTTTGGGCGTACAGGAAAACTGTTTGGTTTTGAGAACTATGATATAGTGCCCGATGTAATTGTAATGGGCAAAGGTATGGGTGGCGGAATGCCCGTAGGGGCATTTACAGCATCGGCAGCAATGATGGATTTACTGAGTCATGATCCTAAACTGGGGCACATTACCACCTTTGGCGGGCACCCTGTTATCGCAGCGGCCTGCCTTGCCACACTACAGGAAATTACCGAAACTGCCATAATGGCGCAGGCATTGGAGAAGGAAAAATTATTCCGTAAACTACTGGTGCATCCGCTTATTAAAGAAGTGCGCGGCATGGGGCTTATGCTTGCCGCTATGACCGAAAGCCCTGCCATTACTGACAGGGTGATACTTCGCTGCCAGGAAAAAGGGCTGATATTGTTTTGGCTGCTTTTTGAAGGTTGCGCCATCAGGATAACACCGCCACTTACTATATCAGAAGACGAAATTACCGAAGGATGTGGCATTATTATTGAAGTTATGAATGAAATTCTTGATGAACAAGGCAGTATTTAACACGTAAAATTGTTAATTAAATTGTTCAAAAGAATACTAAATAAATTCTTTTAGAGCGAAACATTAAGTAACTTTAAAAAGGATAATTTTAAACAAAAGGAGTATGCATTTGAGCCACGAAGAAGAAGATCACAGTTTATCCTTAGCAAAGTTCGAATCGATGTTGAAAACCAACAAAGTTTTGTTCTTTGATTCCGAAGAGTTTGAAGATATCATCCTTCATTACCTCGACACCGGAAAAATAAATTTAGCTAAGAAGGCCTTAAAACTTGGGCTGGAACAACATCCCGGCGCAACAGGCTTAAAATTAGTACAAGTAGAGCTTTTAGTTTTTGACGACAAGCTCGAAATGGCAGAGCGGCTTTTAAACGATCTCTATGCCATAGAACCCACCAATGAAGAAATTTATATCCAAAAAGCAAATATACACTCTAAACGCGACCAGCATGACAAAGCGGTTGAATACCTGAATGTAGCTTTGCAATATACTGACGACTATGCCGATGTTTATTCACTAATAGGTATGGAGTACCTGTTTATGGATAATCTCGAAATGGCAAAAGAAAGTTTTATTAAATGCCTTGATGAGGATACCGAAGACCACTCCGCATTATATAATGTGGTGTACTGCTTCGACTTTTTAGATCAAAACCAGGAGGCTGTAAAGTTCCTTAACGGATTTATAGACCGAAACCCATATAGTGAAGTAGCATGGCATCAATTGGGCAGGCAACACTATACCCTAAAAGAATATGAGCTGGCATTGCGTGCTTTTGATTATGCCACATTAATTGATGATAGTTTTCTGGGTGCATTTCTTGAAAAAGCAAAAACACTGGAACGACTTAAAAAATATCAGGAAGCTATAGAGTGCTATGGTATAACAATGGAGCTTGATGATCCTACTTCTTTTGCATTACTGCGTGTGGGTAAGTGTTATGAGCGCATGGGCAACCATAAAAAAGCTTTGGAATTTTATGAAAAAACAGTTCATGAAGATCCATTGCTGGACAAAGCCTGGATAGCCATTACTGATTTTTACATTCGTCGTAAAGGCTTTCAAAAAGCCCTGTACTATGTAAACAAAGCATTAGGTATAGACAATGAGAATAAACTGTACTGGAAACGATATGCGGTTATAAATAAAGAGCTTAATTTCCATGAAGAGGCAGAGGTAGGCTATCGTAAAGCAGTAGAATATGGCGACTATCATCTGGATACCTGGTTATTTTGGATAGATACATTACAACTTTTGGGAGAAAGGGACTCGGCTATTATGACGTTGTTGCAGGCAACGGAGTATTTCCCTGAGGAGTATCAAATTGAGTACCGCCTTGCCGGATTATATTTTATGGGACATGAAAACGAAAAAGGTGTTTTCCACCTGAGCAACGGTTTAAGGCTTAATTATAAAAATCATGTATTGCTTGAAGAGTTTTTCCCATCGGTATGGGCTTCCAAAATAGTACAGAACGTTTTAGCAGAATATAGAGTAAAATAGCTTTTTTAACATTTAGCTAACCCGGTAAATAATAGAAACACTATTTTTACCGGGTTTTTTATTACCTTTTAACTATGAAGAGAATATATTATATACCACTTTTACTATTGTTTTTTGCAATAGCAAATGCACAGCAGAGAGAAAAAAAATCTGTTAAACCGAAAACCATAATATGTGATTTTCATGATCTTGGATTTAAAGAGCGTGTTATAAACCATCAGGATCCTAACCAAATTTATTACCTTACCGAGGTACATGTCGAACCAGAATTCCCTGGCAGTGCAACTGCTTTTATTGATAAAATAACTCCTGTTACTACTAAATCAGATAATTGTAATCAAGTTAGTAAAGAAAGAATAATTATTTATTTTGTTGTCGAAAAAGATGGTACATTGACTTCTTTTAATTTAATTCGTGATTCGGAATGTAAACTTGGAGAAAAAGTTTTGGAAACTGCAAAGCAAGTCAATCAAAAATGGAAACCTGGCTTGTGGAATGAAAAACCTGTTAGAACCGGTTATGCTGTTGCCGTAACTATAAACACACCATGAAACAAAAGAAAAAGATTTTCGGGCTAATAGGTCGCAATATTGAGTATTCTTTTTCGGCAAAGTACTTCAATAAAAAATTCAGTAAAAAAAAGCTGGAAAATTACTCCTATAAAAATTTTGATATTGAAGATATAAGCGAGTTTAAAGATATAATATCAGATATCAAAAACCTGAAAGGGCTAAACGTCACCATTCCCTACAAAGAAGCAGTAATACCACTGCTGGACAGTGTATCTAAAAACGCACAAGTAATAGGTGCTGTAAATACTATTGTAATAGGCAAAAAAAAGCTGAAAGGCTATAATACAGATCATTATGGTTTTCGCAAAGCCCTAAAACCGCTATTGCAACCTCACCATCAAAAAGCATTAATATTGGGTACGGGAGGAGCATCCAAAGCAGTGGCTTTTGCCCTCAGAAAATTAAAAATAGAATATGATTTTGTATCCCGAAGGAGTACTGATGTAGTTTTTGGGTATGATGATATTGATGCAACTATTTTTGAGGAGTACCAAATTATTGTTAATACTACTCCGTTGGGTACATTTCCTAATGTAACAGAATGCCCCGATATAGATTATACCCTTTTTACTGAAAATCACATTGCTTTTGATTTAGTTTATAATCCTGAAGAAACTGCTTTTTTGAGAAAAGCTAAAGAAAATGGTGCACAAATAAAAAATGGCGAGCAAATGCTTGTATATCAGGCAGAAAAGGCATGGGAGATATGGAATAAAAAATAATTTGGAAGTTATACTTTTAACAATTTACTGCTTTTTACATTAAAAAAATGTGAAATTCTATGTAAATTAATCTTTTCCTTTGAATTTTAAGTTGCCTTTACTATCTTTCGACATTAAAGCAGTATAAACCTTAAGCATTTACAAAATGTTAGAAGAAAAGAATGATAACCTGCAAAACGCAGATGGAGACTTGATTACAGGAGCCGGCGATACCTTCGAGAACGGCTATTCGCCCGCTAATAAAGTTGTGGATAACAGCGATGTGCCTGACGATATAGAGGATATTAAAAAAATTCATGAAACCGAAGGGCAGTTACCTTTTGCTCCCGAAGAAGTATTGAATGCAGGAAAAGAAGCAGACGAAGTAAAAGAAGAGGTTAAAAAAGTTGCTGAGAATGAAGCAGAGGCAATACAGCAACCTGAGCAGGAAGCACCTAAAGAGCGCACTGCTATAGACGATATTGAGGACAGTAATGCCGAAGAGGGTGAAGATGATTCAACATCAGGCAGGCATGAACTTCCTGAACTGAATTATGAATCGCTCTCGATGGAAGAGCTTACCGCTGAGCTGGAAAAATTTGCCACAGCCGAAAAAGTAATGTCGGTTAAAGACCATATAGAAGATATTAAAAAAGAGTTTTACGCTAAGTATAACGATTATATAGAAGAGAAAAAAGAAGAGTACAGCCATGATAATGATGGCGATGCTTCGGGGTTTGACTTTAACTTTCCGCTAAAAAGTAAATTTGATGAAATTTACTACCAATACAAAGACAGGAAAAACAGCCACTTTAAAAAAGTACAAAACGACCTTAAAGGTAACTTAGAAAACAGACTTGCTATTATTGAGGAACTGAAAAACCTTGTTGAGAGCGATGAAAGTATGAAAGATGCTATTAAGCACGTAAACGAGCTGCGCGAAAGGTGGAAAAATGCAGGAGCAATTCCGAGAGATAAATACAACCACGTTTGGAATAACTTCCATTTCCACATGGAGCGTTTTTACGATCATTTGCATTTGGACAGAGAAACCAGAGATATGGACTTCAAACATAATCTGGAACAAAAAGAAAAGATTGTTGCACGCGTTGAAGAGTTACTGCAAGAAGAGGATATTGTTAAGGCTTTCCGCGAGTTGCAGTCTTTACACAAAATGTGGAAAGAGGAAATAGGACCTGTATCGCGTGAACACCGTGAAGAAATATGGAACCGTTTCAGCGATTTAACCAAGCAGCTTCATGATAAGCGTGAAGCCTATAACGCTACCATAAGAGAGCGAGAAGAAGAGAACCTGAAAAGGAAAAAAGAGATTATAGCTCAAATAGACGCTATTGCTCAAGAGCCTGTAAGCAGTCATAGCGGTTGGCAGGGGCAAATCCAAAAAATTGAAGCATTACGCAATCAATTCTTTAATGCCGGAAAAGTGCCTATTGAAGTAAATGAGGCTACTTGGGGAGCTTTTAAAGCAGCTGTAAGAAACTTTAACAGCGTTAAAAATAATTTTTATAAAGAAATAAAAAGAGATCAGCAGGAAAACCTGAATAAAAAGCAGGCTCTTGTAGAAAAAGCACAGTCGCTGAAAGATAGTGATGATTTTGCAGAAACTACCCCTGTAATGAAGCAAATACAGGACGACTGGAAAAAAATTGGTCATGTACCAAGGAAATATTCCGACTCGTTATGGAAAGAGTTTAAAGCGGCATGTAACCACTATTTTGATAAGCTGCATGCACACCGCAACGAAGCGAATAAAGAAGAGCTCGAAGCCTTTGAAAAGAAAAAAGAATATCTTGAGTCTTTAAAAGATTTTGAACTTACAGGCGATCATAAAACAGATCTTGATGCCATTAAACAGCATATAGACAACTGGAAGACGATAGGGCGCGTACCACAGGCAAGAAGGCATATTGAAGGTAAATTCAACAAAATACTGGATGCGCTTTTTGATAAACTCAGCCTTTCTAAAAAGGAAACCGAAATGGTAAAATTCAGCAACCGTTTAGAGCACCTTGCAGAAAATGAAGACAGCCGCAAACTGGAAAACGAACAGATTTTTATAATGCGTAAGATTGATGAAGTGCAAAGCGAGATATTGCAGTTAGAAAATAATATTCAGTTTATATCCAACGCTAAAGCAGATAATCCTTTTGTAAAAGAGGTTCATAAAAATATCGAACGTCATAAAGAAGAACTTAAAACCTGGAAAGAAAAATTAAAACAAATAAGAAGTTTCAATCAAGGAAATCAGGAATAAATAAAAAAACGGCTTTAAAAGCCGTTTTTTTATTTACAATTTTTTAGCTTCATTCCAAAAAACATCCATTTCGGCAAGAGTCATATCAGCAAGGGGCTTACCCAATTCGCCCGCTTTACTTTCCAAATACTGAAAACGTTTTATAAACTTCTTGTTAGTACGTTCCAGCGCATCCTCAGGGTTAATATTTAAAAATCGGGCATAGTTAATCATAGAAAAGAGCACATCGCCAAACTCAGCTTCAATTTTTTCCTGATTACCCTCTCTTACTTCATCCTGAAACTCCTGTAACTCTTCCTGCACTTTATCCCACACCTGGTGCGGTTCTTCCCAATCGAAGCCTACACCTTTAGCTTTATCCTGTATCCGGCTGGCTTTAACCAGCGCAGGCAGGCTTTTGGGCACACCTTCCAATACTGATTTTTTACCTTCTTTCAGCTTTAGTTTTTCCCAGTTTTGCTTTACCTGCTCTTCATTTTCTACCTGTACATCACCATATATATGCGGGTGGCGGTGTATCAATTTTTCGCAAATTTCGTTAGCCACATCAGCAATGTCAAAATCGTCTGTTTCGCTGCCTATTTTGGCATAAAAAACAATGTGCAATAATATATCACCCAGCTCCTTTTTCACCTCCTGCAAATCATTATCAAGTATCGCATCGCCCAGTTCATAGGTCTCCTCAATCGTCAGGTGGCGCAGGGTTTGCAAGGTTTGCTTCTTGTCCCAAGGGCATTTTTCCCTCAAGTCGTCCATTATCTCCAATAACCTGTTAAAAGCGTCAAGTTGCTGCTGTCGTGTGTTCATTCGTTTTTTTGTAAAAATAAAAAATCCTGCCAGTTAAAAGTACAGGCAGGATAATTATTATTAGCAAGATATTGTTTTTTTATTCTTCAGTTTTCGGAGCTTCATCATCAGCCGGAGCATTATTTTCATTTGCCCCGTCAGCTTTTAACGATTCTTTAGATATAAGCTCTTTTGCCTGTAGCATATTATACCAGTTTAGTATCTTTTTAATATCAGAAGCATATACCCTGTCTTCATCAAACTCGGGCATTACCTCACGGAAATACTCAGTCAGCGTTTCATTATCTTCTTTGTGGGATATGGCAGGACCTTCATCTTCTTTTTCGGCTATGGCACTAAAAACCTCTGATAAACGCTTTTCGCCATCATAGGTATAAACGGATATTTCGGATAAAAGGCTCACATTACTGCGCAATCCTACTGTTATTTTTTTTCCGTCTATTAATGACTCTGCAACAAAACCCGTACGTGTTTGTACTTTCAAGGCATATAGTCCCGGCTTTCCGGAAATAGCTAATATTTTTTCTATACTCATTATGCGATTTTTTTAAAGGGTGACAAATATCTAATGTTTGAACTTAAAAACAAAAATTATCTGCCTTTTTTGGCAGCAAATTTCATTTTATAATCCGGTTTTGTTTTACCCTCCATTATATTTTGAAGTTTCTTTTGTATCAAACGTTTTTTTAATGATGATATTTTATCAGTAAACAGTATGCCCTCTATATGGTCATACTCATGCTGTATTACTCTGGCTATCAAACCGTCATAAACATCGGTGTGTTTATTAAAGTCTTCATCATAATATTCTATAGTAATTTTTTCCTGACGATATACATCTTCCCTGATTTCAGGTATGCTGAGGCAACCTTCGTTAAAGCCCCACTCCTCGCCTTCTTCTTTCAGTATAACAGGATTTATAAATGTTTTCGAAAAGTTTGCCAATAATTCTCTTTCCTCTTCACTAAGTTCCTTATCATCACTAAAAGCTTCGGTATCAACTATAAATAATCTTACCGGCATCCCTACCTGCGGAGCCGCAAGCCCCACACCATAAGCATTATACATTGTTTCATACATATCGGCTATAAGCTTTTTCAGCTCAGGATAGTCTTTAGGTATCTCTTCACACTTTTTGCGTAATACAGGGTCGCCATATCCAACTATAGGTAATATCATTTTTTTACTTTTTATTATTTCGGTTAAAAGCACCGCCCTCAAACATTTATCAAATATCGTGCGCAAAAATAGTAAATTAAAAATAATTCGCTTCAGGATGCTCGATACCAAATGCTAATTTTTTGTGAGAATTACAGGTTATAAACAATAATGACCTGCCATTTACTACCTTTGTGCAACCGGGGAAAAAGAATGATACAAAAATTAAAACTATTTACTGACAGCACTAATTTTACCAAAGCCCTCATCGTTACATTTGCGGCAGTAATGCCCGTTATCATACTTTCACAATTCGGATTGTTCCAAATGGGATTTGCAGTAGCTATAGGAGCCGTGCTCATCTATCCGTCTGATATTCCCAGTAATCTACCACACCGCATACGCGGACTTTTAACTGCTTCGCTTATTGTTGTATCGTGCACACTGGTGGTTAACTTGCTACAAGACTTGCCTTTCCTGTTTTACCCTATCATCGTATTATTGGTATTCTTCCTCTCTATGATATCGGTTTACGGACAGAGGGCTACTATGGTTTCCTTTTCGGGTTTACTCGCACTCACTCTTGCCAGCGGGCATTTACATCAAGGCTGGGATATACTGGTTCATTGCGGACTGGTATGGGCGGGCGGACTTATTTATACCTTGACATCGCTTACTTTTAATTATCTGAACCCGTATCGCTATACCGAGTTGCAAATGGTAGAATGTTTAAAGCTTACAAGCAAATATATGAAGCAACGGGGGCATCTTTGGGATATTGATACCGACAGGGAAAAAATTATTGAAAAACAGCTTTTTTTGCAGGTTGAGCTGAACACTATACACGAAAGCCTCAGAGAGGTACTGCTTCGCAAAGGGTCTAATGCGGGTAACTCTAACCGTAGCCGTAAGATGCTGTTGATTTTTATATCACTGGTAGAAGTGTTGGAACTTGCACTTTCCACATCGTTTGACCATAGTAAACTGCATGAAAAATTCAGTAAGCATCCCAAAGTTATCAGTACTTACCAAAATTTAGCCTATAACCTTGCCGCTGCATTAAAAAACATTTCAAAAAGTCTGGAAAATAAAAGACCTTATGTTTCTTCGCATCAATTACTGCATGACCTGGAGGCTTTTGAAAAAGCAATACGTAATTATGAAAATGAGCAGGGAGAGAAAACTATTGCTGAAGATGTATATCTGCTGACGAATATGCTACATTATGCTGAAAAGCAGGTTGAAAAAATAAAAGTAATAGAACGTGCTTTTATGATAAATATAGGGGTTAAGGACATGCAGGGACGCGACAGGGATATGGAAAAATTCCTCTCTCCCGAATACTATCCTTTGCACACCCTGAAAGAAAACCTAAGCCTTTCCTCAACCATTTTCAGGCTTTCACTACGTCTTACCATTACCATAGCTATAGGTTTCATTATCGGCGCGCTATTTCCTCTTCAAAATGTATATTGGATATTGCTGACTATTGTGGTTATTATGCGCCCCGGCTATGGGCTTACCAAACAACGCTCGTACCAGCGTATTGCCGGCACGGTAATAGGCTGTGTTATTGCCTTTGGTTTACTGGCTGTTATACATCAGCCCGTTGCTATTGCGATTTTAGCTATAGCTTTTATGCTGCTGGGCTTTGCCTTTACGGCTATTAACTACCGTATAGGGGCTACTTTTGTTACTATTTTTGTAGTGTTTGTATATAGCATGCTCAACCCCGACATCAGTCAGGTAATACAGTACCGTATAGTAGATACCGCCATAGGTGCAGGGCTTGCCTTTATTGCCAATTACTTTTTTTGGCCCTCATGGGAGTTTATTCAACTGCCTGTATTCATTAAAAAATCAATTGAAGCGAACAGGAACTATCTCGAAGAAATATCGTTACTGTACAACAAAAAAGGTAGTGTGCCTACCTCCTACCGTGTGGCGCGTAAAAACGCTTTTATTGAAGTGGGTAACTTAACGGCATCCTACCAAAGGATGACGCAAGAGCCAAAATCGAAACAAAAGCAACAACTGCAAGTGTATAAACTGGCGGTGCTTAACCATACATTGCTTTCGTCGTTAGCATCATTAGGTACATACATACAGTCGCATCATACCACAAAAGCCTCTGATGCCTTTAATGTGGTAGTACAGGCGGTTGCCCGAAACCTGAATTATACCATAGCGCTACTGAATATGGATGAGCAGGCTAAAGAAATACAGTTGGCACAAAAAGAAGAACTGGCGGCGCGATTTACCGAACTGAAAAACATTCGCATACGTGAACTACAGGAAAGCCAATTAACGGATGAGGAAACTTTTAAACTGAAAATGCAGGAAGCCCAGCTTATTATAGAGCAACTGGTTTGGCTTAACAATCTTTCGGAAAAAATTGTAAAAGCCACTAAGCAATTAGAATTAGGGAAATAAATTTTCTTCTTATTTGAAAACGTTAATTTTTATCTGCATCTTTTTTTTTCAAACTTTTTAAATGTTCATCTACATCCTGCCCCCACCATAAGTCTTGTTTAAAAGCTAAATCACAAAACCAATATTCATGTTTCGTTAAATTCTTATTATTATTCTCGGTTTCTATTACAGGTCTGAGAATTTCTTTCCATGCTTTGGAAGCCATTAGGATGATAATTGCATTGCGAAGTGGGTCTCGCTTCTCATATTTATCTAACTTACTTGTCGATGGATACCCATAACGTTTAATTATGTTATATAAAGTAGCGGCATTAGTATTATAGACCTTCATTGTAAACTCTCCTGCCGAGGGCGGAGCCTGATTAGGCTGATAATCTAAATAAGACGATATATTTGTGGATGGTACAGGGTTTCGCGCTACTATGGAGTCATTATAATACGCATAAAACGGCATTCGTAACGTATCGCCTGCTTTTTTAATATGCCATTTTAGTTTCATGGTAGCATCATTAAGATAATCCATAAATTGTAAACGCTCTATAACCATAGCATGGTCGCGTTCTAAAAGCAAATCTTTTTGATTTTGACTAAAAGCCTGTAAGGATAATAGCAAAAAATAAATTAAGAAAAGTTTTTTCATAATTGTTTCGTTAGTTCGATTACTAAAAAATAAAAAGTAGCCTTGTCTAAGGCTACTTTTTACTTATCATCAATAGGAGTATATATCCATTTTATCATAGTCCATTCGCCATTTTCTTTAAAGAAAATGGCAGTGTAGCTTTCCAAGAAAGATGGCTGTATTACTCTATAAAAATAATTAAAATAAACTACTGCATATTTACCATCAGTTGAATATACAGGTCTTGAAATTTTAATAAAACTTTTTAAAACTTCATTTTCATCCAAACCTAAAGTTTTAGCCGTTTCATAATTATCAACTATTTTAAGTTTGTCGAGTATACTTTGGTTACTAAAATGTTTATACTCCCATTTGGCATTACGATCACTTTTAAAATCAAATTTATAATTCCTTAAATCTAAAGTATCAACCATAAAACCATTTAAATACTTATCAATATTATAATTGTCAGGTTCAGAAATCAATCCGTACTCTTTCCAATCATCGAAATGCACTAATATCAATAGTTTCTCAGCTATTTCATAATCTGATTTCACAAATTTATCTTTAGGCTTTGTGCTTGAACAAGCCATTAGCAAAGAGGATAAAAGTAAAATTAATAACTTTTTCATTTTTATATTTATTTTAATTACAAGAACCCGGTCTGTATGACGGAGTAACTCCATTGAATTCTTCGTTTATACGTTCTGCTTGTAAAGTATTCAAAATATTTGCTCTTGTACTTAAATTTACACATACATACAAAAAAGCAGCCTTAATTAAAGCTGCTCGTTATTTTAAGTTAAATAGGGTACAAATTTTAAATGTAACTTCCATTTACCACTTATTTTTTCATATACATAACCATCTCCTCCTCCGCCCCACAAAATATTATCAGAAAGCATATTAACTATTACTACTGCATATTTTCCGTCTTCTGAATATATGGGTCGGGACATTGACATATAAATTTTATTTTTTTCTCTTTCAGATGTAACAGGGATACTCTCATAATCTTTTATAACACGTAACTTCTTCTTAACTTCTGGATCATTAAAAAAACGCTTCTTCCATTTTTCTTTATTAGAGCCTTTATAATGAAACTTTTGAGGAAACTCAATCAATTCCATTGTTGCAAAACCTTCCAAATAATCATCGGTTGTAGAAGTGCTGGGTTCTTGCATCAATCGGTACTCGTCCCATTTGGTAAAATTACCCAAAGTAAGCTGTGCTATTTCATAATCGCTATCCACAACTTTACTTTCAGGTACAGTAGCACAGCTTTGAAGAATAATTATTAGCGTTAGCAGTATACAATATTTCATCTTCATGTCACAAGTTTCTTTATACTTGTTTCTATTTTAACTAATAGAAGTAAGAACACAACTAATCAAAGTCCATTCATTATTCTCCCTAAAAAAAATTAAAGTATAACCCTCTAATTGGGATGACGTTAACAAATTAAAAAAAGAACTAATATGCACGGCTGCATATTTGTTATCGTTTGAATACAAGGGTCTTGACATCTTAATAAATCTCTTAGCATCTTTATAATCATTCAAATATACAGTCTTTACCTTTGAATAATCATCAATTATTTTAAGTTTAGCGAGTATACTTGGATTACTAAAATTTTTGTATTCCCATTTGGCGTCACGATTGCTTTTAAAATCAAACTTATAATTCCTTAAATCTAAGGTGTCAATCATAAAACCATCTAAATAATTATCAACTATATAATTATCGGGTTCAGAAATTAATCTATAATTATTCCATTTATCGAAACATACTAACGTTTTTTCCGCTATTTCATAATCTGATTTAACAAATTCATCTTCAGATTTTACAGTAGCACAACTTTGGAAAATGATTATCAGTAAACTATAGGAAAATATTTTCATAATAATTTTTGTTGTTGTTTACTAAAAAATAAAAAGTAGCCTTGTCTAAGGCTACTTTTTACTTATCATCAATAGGAGTATAAATCCACTTAATCATAGTCCATTCATTATTCTCTTCAAAGAAAATTGCGGTATAACTATCCCAAAGGGATGCATTTTTTACATTATAAAAATAATTAAAATAAACTACTGCATATTTACCATCAGTTGAATATACGGGTCTTGAAATTTTAATATACTTCTGCGGATTTCCATTTTCGATTGAGTCAATTATCTCTATTTCTGAATAATCATCAATTATTTTAAGTTTGTCGAGTATACTTTGATTACTAAAATGTTTATACTCCCACTTGGCATTGTGGTCACTTTTAAAATCAAATTTATAGTCCCTTAAATCTAAAGTATCAACCATAAAACCATTTAAATACTTATCAATATTATAATTATCAGGTTCAGAAATCAATCCGTACTCTTTCCAATCATTTATATCCGCAAATGCTAATACTTTCTCGGCTATATCATAATCTGATTTAACAAATTTATCTTTAGGCTTTGTGCTTGAACAAGCCATTAGCAAAGAGGATAAAAGTAAAATTAATAACTTTTTCATGTTTATACATTTATTTTAATTACAAGAACCCGGTCTGTATGAGGGAATAACTCCATTAAATTCTTCGTTTATACGCTCCGCTTGCAATGTGTTCAAAATATTTGCTCTTGTGCCGGCATTAGGAACTAAACTTATGAAATCAGGATTTATCACTTTTTGATTATTAAGACCATTAATATGAGTTAGTCCCTGCCATGCCATTGCATAATAGAAACTATCCGGCTTCTGATAGCCTTTGCTCAGACCAAAAGCTTTTATTGACTCAGCGATATTATCTACCAAATAAGACATAAACTCATGATGTGCATTTCCACCTGATAAAAATGGTGCGTTACCCAGTTCTATTAGTTTGTTTGTATAAGCATCTATTAATTCTACATAGGTAGGATTATAAGTAAGATTACTGCTATTAATATTAGTTAGACCAATAGTCCTGAAATACAATAATATAGCATGCAAGTTTTCATGAATTACAGTAGTTGCGATAGATATATCAGTAGCAGTGTTAACATAATTATTATTCAAGTAAATAACAAAACTGTATATTTGCTGACCTGAACTGTTGGTTGTTTTGCTTAGGAGATCTGTTCGTCCAGCAACATCTGGTTCCAATATGGCAGACCTTTTATAAACAACATTATAAGTATCACTTCCCTCATATATATCCAAAAAAATAGTATTTAAACCGGAACATACACTGTAAGCATCGGTTACAATATTAGCCTGGCATTCGCCTGTTACAGCATTTATTATATTATCAGGTATATCTCCATTCTCAATATCTTCTATGGCATTTTCGGCAGCCTCTATACTCTCCTGTGAGTACTCTTCTTCATCCAAAAACTCCAATAACTGCTTGGCAAGTTCTTTATTATTTTCATTTTGCATGGCAAAGTCCAATATCCGGTGGGCAAGAGCTTCCCTGTCAGCGTTAGGGTTAAGAGGATATGTCTTGCCCAAAAGTTTCAATATACCGTCAGTTATTTCTTTATTATAAAAACGCATCAGCCATCGGTACTCCTCCGGGGTAATATCTTGTTTAAATACCACCAGCGTAAAATTAACCGCAGGCTTGGTTACCACAGGCTCTGGCACTACCCCGCCCGGCCATGAAATTACACCACCGGGGTGTATTACAGGTCCTTGGTCGCCCGGTTGTGTGGGTATGGTAATGTTTATATTAATGATACCAGTATCAATACCACTTCCATTGCCGCTACCATCTTGGCTTAATGAGAAAGAGCTAGGACATTCTACATACAGTCTATAATATATACCCTCGTCCCCTGTATATTCACCCGTGTCAGGATTACGAGATGTTAAAATATAACACCTGCCTTCCCCATCCTGATAAATGTAATTGTGAGGTTCTCCTTTGCCACTTTTTACTTTATATTTATCTTGTAAATTTATTATTTGTTTATCCTCATGCAGGTTGGTTACATCCGTCAGGTCAAAATGGTACTCAAATATATACGATGTCGATTTTTCTGTATCATCTGTATGTATCACAAGGTTTTCGTAGTAGGCTATCGAAGCATCTTCCCTAAAAATCTGAAAGGTATAAGTCGTACTTTTTAGGTAATCTATCCTTGTAACATTCGAATCGTCATAATAAAACCCGTTTATGGTGTCATTAACCAAAGCTTTGGCAGTGTTTCCCTTTACCGCTTTTTGCAAAGCGGCATAGGCGTTTGCATCGCGCTTAAACTCATCAAAAGAAATAGTGCTTACTTTAACCCCTGTAGTAACATCAGATGATTGTGTGGCAGTAGTGGCTTCATCATCTTTTTGGCAGTTGGTAAAAAGCAGTAATACGCCTGCCGAGACAGAAAAGGCTAAAAGCCTCAGTTTGTTTTTCATACTATTTAATAATTTATCGGTTGGTTATACATAGAATAAAACATACATGGCTTTATCCGTTACAATAATAAACATTAAATATTGAAAAATAGTATTTACAATTTAAATTTGTATCGTTAAGAAAATGTTAATCATCATTAGTGGGTATGAAAAGGGACTGTCTCAAAAGTGTTTAAACATGCTTTTTGTCATTCTGACGAAGGAAGAATCTCATTCTATATCAAATAATCGAGATTCTTCACTCCATTACATTCCGCTCAGAATGACACTTTTAAGACAGCCGCTTTTAATTAACAAAGTTTATATAATTTTTTTTCGTGATAAATAATCCTGCAATATAATAGTTGCCGAAATTTCATCAATCAAAGCTTTGTTTTGACGTTGCTTTTTCTTCAACCCGCTATCAATCATGGTTTGAAATGCCATTTTACTGGTAAAACGTTCATCTACCCCCTCCAAAGGCATATCAGGAAACGTACTTTTAAATTGTTCGGTAAAAGCAGCTATAAGCGGTGCGCTCTGCGAAGGCTCATTATTCATTTGCCTGGGTTCGCCTATCAAAACCTTTGTTACACGCTCTTTTGCAAAATAGGCTTTAAGCCAGTCAATAGCCGTTTCTGTCGGTATGGTAGTAAGCCCCGACGCTATCATCTGCATTTCATCAGTTACCGCTATTCCTGTACGTTTCAGTCCGTAATCTATAGCCAGAATACGCCCTTTACCATTACTCCCAAAAAAATCATTTGCCATACGTTATCTCTTTTCAAGTCTTCCCATTCGCAAAAATAGCGGAAATGTTACCTGCTTATCGCTTTTTTTCCAGCTTTCTTTTAAATCATCTTTTATAAGATTGAGCGGGTTACTGCCTTTTTGCCTGATGTAATGCTGCACGGCAGACCAGGTTTCCAAATAACCCACAAGCTGCTCAAACGTCCACAAAACAGCATTTGTAAAGGACTTATCAGTATAAATTTCATCAAAAGGGAAAGGTATTGTTTTATATTCCTCTTCTACATACTTGCGCTCAGCATCCCAATACTCTCCGATTATAGTATTGTAAAAACGATTTATTATCTTATCTGTATTTACATCCGTGCGAAAAAGCCCATATCCCATTACCGCTATAATGCCCGAAGGTTTCAGTATGCGATATACCTCTTTATAAAAAGCATCAAAATCAAACCAATGTATTGCCTGTGCCACCGTGATAAGGTCAAATTCATTTGTATTAAAACCTGTCTCTTCGGCTTTTGCCTCTTTATAAATAATATTTTCCCGCTGCACAGCGTTATCCAATTGTGTCGCACTGATATCGATACCGTAAACGGTAGTAAAAAAAGGAGCTAATGCTGCTGCAACCTGCCCGTTGCCGGTTGCAACATCCAGCGCTTTACCTTTATTGTTTATAAAAGAGAGTATATGATTAATCATATCTGGCGGGTAATGCGGACGATATATCGAATATCCTTTTGCCTGAACGGAAAAATTGTCTTTCATTATCAGTTAGTTTTTAGTAAATTTAAGCAATATTGATGTTTTCAATAAATTCTTTTAAAAGAAATATGCTGCGAACAGGCTTTTTGATAGTGATAATTTAACCAGATTACTATCTTTGCCCAAAAAGAAGTTGCGCTATGAATACCTTAAAAACCATAATAGAACAAGCTTGGAATAACAGAGAATTGCTCCAAGAGGCTTCTACTATCAATGCTATACGCGAGGTTATTGAAATGCTTGATACCGGAAAATTACGCGTTGCAGAACCTCTTGAAGGAGGCTGGCAAGTAAATGAATGGGTGAAAAAAGCGGTGGTAATGTACTTCCCGATACAAAAAATGAAAACGATGGAAGCAGGTATTTTTGAGTATCATGATAAAATGCCGCTAAAACATAATTATGCCGAAAAAGGGATACGTGTTGTACCCAATGCTGTGGCAAGGCATGGGGCATATATAGCATCGGGCGTTATTTTAATGCCAAGCTATGTAAACATTGGCGCTTATGTTGACGAAGGTACTATGGTAGATACCTGGGCTACCGTGGGCAGTTGTGCACAGATAGGTAAAAACGTTCACCTTAGCGGTGGTGTAGGTATTGGCGGAGTATTAGAACCTTTACAAGCTGCACCTGTAATTATAGAAGACGGAGCATTTATAGGTTCGAGGTGCATAGTAGTAGAAGGCGTGAGAGTAGAAACCGAAGCGGTGCTTGGCGCAAATGTGTGCCTTACTGCATCGACAAAAATTATAGATGTTACAGGTGATACTCCTATAGAAACAAAAGGGGTTGTACCGGCACGGTCTGTAGTAATACCGGGCAGTTATACTAAAAAATTTGCAGCAGGCGAGTACCAAGTACCATGTGCATTAATCATAGGTAAACGTAAACCTTCAACTGACTTAAAGACCTCGCTCAATAATGCCTTAAGGGAATATGACGTAGCGGTTTAAAAACTGATAATGAGCGGAAAACATACCAAAATATCTGCGCTCGCCATTGTATATAATGAAGAGCACAACATTAGGGAGTATCTTGACAACATGTCGTTTGCTGACGAGATTGTTATAGTAGATTCCTATAGTTCTGATAATACAACTGCCATAATAAAGGACGAATATCCTCATGTAAGGTTTTATCAGCGAAAGTTCGATGATTTTTCTTCGCAGCGTAACTATACACTCGACCTTGCCACTTACGATTGGGTTGCTTTTTTTGATGCCGATGAAAGGATAACCGAAAAAGGTATTAAAGAAATTCTGGAGGTTGTAAACAGCAATCCCGAAGAAGTAGCCCTTTGGGTAAAACGAGTATTTTACTACCAAGGCAAGCCTCTTGTAAATAATAACTTTAATGAAGACAGAACGGCAAGGGTATTTCGTAAATCCAAATGCCGCTATTCTGATAAACTGGTACACGAAAAACTTGTTATAAACGGCAAGAGCCGTGTACTTAAATATGCCATTGAACACTACTCTTTTATAAATAAAGAAGACTTTCTGCAAAAACGGCTTCACTATTCAAAACTAAAAGCCAGAGAGTTTTATAACGAGGGTATAAGCACCAATATTTTTCACTTTACCATACGGCCGGGATTCCGGTTTTTTAAATATTACATTCTGAAATTCGGGTTTATTAATGGCAGAAGAGGTTACGAAATTGCCCGAATACTCGGCTACCATGTATATATGCGCTACGTTTATCTGAAAGAGATGAATGCCGCGCGTAAAAAAATACTGGTAATACAACAAAAAATGATAGGCGATGTACTTGCCAGCAGCAGTATTTGCAACATGCTGAAAGCTGAATATCCATGCTCACGCATAGACTATCTGGTAAATACTTTTACCACTCCGGTAATAGAAAATAACCCCAATATTGATAACATC
The DNA here is from genome assembly GCF_004634195.1 of Flavobacterium salilacus subsp. salilacus. Classification (GTDB taxonomy): domain Bacteria; phylum Bacteroidota; class Bacteroidia; order Flavobacteriales; family Flavobacteriaceae; genus Flavobacterium; species Flavobacterium salilacus. The sequence continues at coordinate 48,116 of NZ_SKBP01000010.1, read as the reverse complement.
ATTCCGTTTGAAGACGGGTACAGAGAAAGTAAGCTCAAGTTTTTTCAATTCCTCAAAAGAATTAGAAAAACTAACTATGATGTAGTAATTGATGCTTATGCAAAATGGGAAAGCGGTATTATAACATCATTTTCCGGAGCTAAAACTAAAATAGGCTATAAAAAATGGTACACTTCATTTTTTTACAATAAAACCGTAGCCCCTGATAAAAAAGCCTCAGGATCGGCTTTATATCACCGCATGCAGCTTGTTGAGGCAGTAACAGGAAAAAAACACCCTATTGTTTACCCAAAAATATACATTACTGAACAGGAAAGAGCACATGCGGAAAAACAAATGAGTGAAAAACTGGATATGCACCTGCCTGTAATTATGATAAGTGTGCTGGGAAGCGATAATATAAAAAGCCTGCCTGCAAAGGAAATGGCAAAAGTGATAGATAAAATAAGCGATAGCTGCAATGCGCAACTACTGTTTAACTACCTGCCATCGCAAACAGAGAAAGCAAAAGAGATTTATAATTTATGCCGTCCTGAAACACAGACTAAAATATTTTTTGACTTTTACTTTAAAGACCTCAGAGCCTTTTTGGCAATATTGGAGCAGTGCAATGCACTGATAGGTAACGAAGGAGGAGCTGTAAACATGGCAAAGGCTTTGGATGTACCTACATTTACTATTTTCTCGCCATGGATAAACAAAAATTCGTGGAATATGCTTACCGATGGTAAGCAGCACATGGCATTGCACCTGAAAGATTATTTCCCTGAAATATATGGCTCTAAACACCCAAAAGAGTTCAAACAAGAGTCTTTGGAACTATATGAGAAACTTACACTGAACCTGTTTGAAAGTGACCTTACAAGTTTTTTAAACTATATTATGAAACAGGCGGAAGACCGGGCTCTTTTACTATCCCGTAAGGAGTCCATTTAATTTTATTTTCTTTAACCTCTTTACGTATAGCCAAATTAGCAGCCAGTGATTCGGGGGTTTTATACCCCCTGCTGTGGTCAAGGTGCAGGCATATAGCCTTGTGCCTTATCTGCTTTCCTTTTACACCATAATTTTCCAAACGCTCCCCAAATTCGCGGTCAGGACCTCCATATTTCATACGTTCGTCATATCCGTTTATCGCTATCATATCTGCTTTAAACCCTGATGAGTTACAGTTATTGAAAGAAGGGGTTGTAGTGGTAACAATATCCAGTACTGTAGCCAATACAGGGCTTGACGAAAGTTTTAACTTTTGCGAAAAGCCAAGTTTATCAATACTTGTCAGCCAGTTTACATCAAAACAACGCTGGGTTTCTATATCCTCTTTGGTTATTGCCTCGCTGGTACTCATAGGGAGCTTACAATAGCCTCCTGAAAGAAATCTTCCCTTTTCGGCAAATTTTGCATGTACTGCTACAAAATCCTCGCGTGGTATGCAGTCACCGTCCGTCATTATAATATACTCATTGGCAGCCTCAACTATGGCTATATTAAGTATCTCTTGCCTACGGTAGCCTTTATCTTCATGCCACAGGTGTCGTAACGGCACCGGGTAATCGGCTGCATAACGGTCTATCAGTGCTTTAGTACTTTCTCGCGAACCATCATCAGCAATAATAACTTCAAAATCTTTATAGGTTTGGTTGCTATATCCTATAAGTACTTTTTCGAGCCATTTTTCTGCATTATAAGTACTTACTATTACCGAAATTTTCATAGGTGGTGCTTTTTTATTGAATTACCGCAAAACGGATATGCAAAGGTATTATTTTTTTAATTTTTTCGTAACCCCAGTTTTCTCTTAATGGCACGTTTACGGTGAAACCTGTTGGCAAAATACTGGGTATGTTTTATCATAGGTTGTAATACGGCATCATAACTGCATCCGTATAATTTTGCATATTCATCGCTCATTACAGTTATCAACCGTTCCTCGGGGGTAAGTTTTGCCATATTGACAACCCTTTCCTCCAAACTCATTTGAGTGTGAAATCGCATCCTGTTTAAATCAACCAAAAAAAATTCGTACTGCTCGTGCCCTGTCTTCTTTATAAGGGTATTACCGGGAGTATGGTCTAAAAAGGCAATTCCTTTTTCGTGTAGTCTAAAGGTAAATTGTGTAAACTGGCGTAATATAATTTCATGCTCGGGATAATCAGGAATTTCTATAAGCTGCCTGAAGGTAAGGTCGGCTTCCATCTGTTCACTCATATAATAACTATCCTGTAATGATAAAGCTGCTTTATTTTCAAAATAAGCAATGGGCTGTGGCGTACCGATACCTTTTTCTAATAATATGTTGGCAAACTCATAAGAACGCTGGGCTTTCGACTTACGGAAGAAACGATAAACCAACTTATTAATAACATTAGGCACTTTAAACGACTTTACATTTACCGTAATTGCCCCCAAAGGAAAAGTTTTGATTTTGTTGCGCTTACCGTTAATAAATAAAGTTCCTTTTGTAGTAAAACTTTCAATAATATCAACAATTTGTTCTTCGCGATCCTGAAAATCTGGATGGATTACTTTATTCATCAACAGCTACAATTTTAGACAAAAGTAACCATTTGCATTTTACGCTTCAAATAATTGCTTTATTTTTACCAAATAATCGATAAACCAATATATGTTCAGCCATTACCTAATTACCCGTTTTAACCTTAAAAACCCTAAGTGGGATGTTACCAAAAACAACGAAAGCCTGCTTACGGATGAATGGTTGGAACACCGACTTTGGCTGTTCGAAAATTTTTGCTTACCGTCAGTAGTAGCCCAAACCAATAAGAATTTTACATGGCTCATTTATTTTGATGTAACCACACCCAATGCTTACAGGCAAAAAATTGAAGCCCTTATTGCGGGTAACAGCAATATAAAACTGTTTTATATAGAGGGAATGCCCGCTTTTTATCCGGAAATTAAAAAGTTGATTACTGCCGAAACAAAGGGTGTTCCTTACCTGATTACATCCCGCATTGATAATGATGATTGCATTCGTAACAGCTTTATAAACGAAGTTCAAAATAAGTTTAAGAAGCAGGATTACATGGCTATAGATGTGATTAAAGGCTATTCGTTACAAATAAAACCCGTTATTATGCTGGGCAAAAAGGAGCATATTTTTAACCCTTTTATCAGCCTGATTGAGAAAAATGACAACCCAAAAACGGTATGGCTTAATGACCATAATCACTGGAAAAAGGAAACCCGTATTATGCAGATAACCGATAAACGATTATGGATGTCTATCATACACGAAAAGAATAAAGTAAACGAGTTTGATGGCTATGGCAATGTAAAATGGGACGATGTGAAGAGCGATTTTATCCTTTCGACCGCTATGGAGGCTAACATCAGTAAAAATATACTGCCACACAGCAAATGGGCTTGGACGAGCTTTAAAAACGGACTGTATGTAAACTGGGTGCTGTTTAACAAAATGCTGAAAAAAGCCTTAGGGATATACAGACTAAAAAAATAGTTTCATGACACAAAACAAAGTAATTGTAGTAATACCCATATATACTACCGCCCTAAGTGATAACGACCTTATGTCGTTACATCGCAGCATAGCTATTTTAGGCAATCACACCTTTGCTGTGGTATGCCCCCAAAGCCTGGATCTTTCTCCGTTAGATAGCGTTATAAATAAGGTAACACATACTGTTATACGTTTTAATGATGAGTTTTTTAAAGGCGTAAGCGGTTATAACAAGCTGATGCTATCCGGTATATTCTATGAAAAGTTTAGGGACTATGAATATATGCTGATATGCCAAACGGATGTATATGTTTTTAAAGACGAGCTGCTAAAATGGTGCGATAAAGGTTATGATTACATAGGCGCTCCATGGCTTGCATCCGAAAGGAATTTTATCAATAAAGGGCTTTTCGTTTTACGAAATTTCTTTAAAAAGAAAAAAAAGAGTACGGCACACTTTTTTAAAGTGGGTAACGGAGGTTTCTCGTTACGAAAAGTGGCAAAAATGTATGAAATAACGACTGAGCAAACAGAAAGCATACAACACGCGCAGGAAAACAAAAACCCACACAGCCACCATATAGAAGACATCTACTTTAGCCTTGTTGCTCCTACCCTTACCGATATGAAAATTCCGGATTATAAAGAAGCTGTAGGCTTTAGTATAGACCGTAAGCCCCATATTGGTGTAAAAATTAATGGAGGTAAACTGCCGTTTGCCTGCCATGGGTTTAACAAACCCAAAGTACGTGCCTTTTGGGAGCCGCTTATCGCGAAAGCGGAAAAAGAGGCATTATAATAAAACAGCTTTCCATCGTTCTGCTATTTTATTTACATAAAACTGTCGGGCTCGGTTTATGGCTTGTTGCCTCATTTCCGACGAATAATTTTCAGGGGTTAGTGTGTTAAGTAAAACAGTCATTTCTCCTTCAGCCACAAGATAACCATCCCACCCGTCTGTAATAATTTCTTCGGGACCTGTATGGTTTGTAGCTATAGGAATAGCGCCACAACCCATAGCCTCTATTAATACCATCCCGAAAAGCTCTTCCCACTTTTCAGTTTTATAGGAATTCAATACCACATATTGGTGCTCCCTGTAATAATCTGCCAGCCTGTTTCTGTCCTTTATATAACCTGCAAAATTAATATTACTGTATTGTTTTGCGTAGTCTTCTACAGTACCCTTTAGTTCTCCTTCACCAGCAATAGTAAATACTTTGTCCGGATGGGCTGAAAAATACGCTAACAGTTCTTCCAGTCCTTTTTGCTTTACTAATCTACCCGCATAAAAGAATTTCAGATTCTCCCCAACAGGCTTTGCCTGATGTGAGTAAAAAACAGTACTATCTAAAGAGTGATAAACATTACTCACTTTCTCCTCAGGAATAGCATAATTTGCAATAAGCTGCTTTTTGGTTTCGCCCGATACGGCAAAAATGTGTTTTATATCTTTCTCAATAAATTGCTTCCATCGCTCTATCAGCTTTGGTGTTACACGCTTTTTCTTCGGATAATAAGTCCCGTCCCAAACCGTCCATGAAGTATGGTAATATACCTGATGATTCTTTAATAAAGAACATAATTTGGTTAGCTTATAATCATAAGGTGCAATACCCAGTACCACTTTTTTGTTTTTCGAGAGCATCAAGCTCAACATAAAACCGGCGTTTACAAATTGCTTGCTCACCAAACCAAATTGTAATTTAAATAAACTCCTGAAAAACTTACCCACGACAGAAAATTCCCTGTACACAACCTTACCGTTGTTTTGCTCCATCAGTTTTTCAAGACCTATGTAATGATTATTATTTCCTGATTTGTGAAATACGTATAGGGTAGTAGGTTTTGCCATGCTTTATAATTTATATCAAGCAAAAGTATGTTATTTTTTACATGAAGGAAATTAAAAGTAAATTTGCCATATAATAAATCCATTTTATGATAAAGTTTCTCGACCTCCAAAAAATTAACCTGTTGCATCAGCAGGAAATTGAACACCGCCTGCTCAAAACTTTCAGGAGCGGTTGGTATATTTTTGGGGAAGAAGTGAAACAGTTTGAGCAAAATCTTGCCCACTATATCGGAACAAAGCATGCCATAGGTGTTGCTAACGGGCTGGATGCGCTGCGACTTATTTTTAAAGCCTATACACAGCTTGGCATAATGCAGCATGGCGACGAGGTTATTGTTCCTGCCAACACCTATATAGCCTCTGTGCTTGCCGTTACCGATAACAACCTTATTCCCGTATTAGTAGAACCTGATATTGATAATTATAATATTGACATCAGTAAAATAGAAGAAAAAATTACCGCAAAAACAAAAGCCATACTGATAGTGCACCTGTACGGGCAAGCTGTATTTTCTGAGGAGTTGAAACAACTCGCCGTGAAACATAACCTGAAAATTATTGAAGATAATGCACAGGCTATAGGAGCAATGTGGAATGGCATAAAAACAGGTAACTTGGGCGATGCTGCGGGCTTTAGCTTTTATCCCGGTAAAAATTTAGGCGCGCTGGGCGATGCCGGAGCCGTAACTACTACTGATGAAGCGTTGGCAAACACCATCAAAGCTATTGCCAACTATGGTTCGGAAGAAAAATATGTAAATAAATATCAGGGGCTTAATTCCCGATTAGACGAAATACAGGCTGCGGTACTCAATGCAAAATTGCCTTATTTGGACGAAGAAAACCAAAAACGAAGGGAAATTGCGGAGTATTATAGCCGGAACATAACCAACCCTGCTATTATACTACCTGAATTGCCTACTGATGAAAACCAACACGTTTGGCACTTATATGTCATTCGTACCAAAAACAGGGCAAAACTACAGCAGTATGTAACCGAAAGCGGAATACAAACCCTTATCCACTATCCTATACCGCCACACAAACAAGAGGCTTATAAAGAATGGAACAGTTTATCATTCCCTATAACCGAACAAATACATAATGAAGTATTGAGCTTACCCATAAGCCCGGTACTAACCGATGAGGAAATTAAAACGATTGTAGAAACCATAAACAATTTTGAAATTTAATTAGCTATGAGCGATCAAAATATAAACGACGAAGTACACAACGCTTTTGAAGTAATAAAAAACGGAGGGATTATCCTTTATCCTACCGATACCGTTTGGGGTATTGGCTGTGATGCTACGAACGCCGAAGCCGTAAAAAAAATTTATGAGCTGAAACAACGTGAGGAAAGCAAAAGCATGATTGTGCTTATGAACAGCGACCGCATGATGTATAATGTGTTTAAAGAAATACCCGAAGTGGCATGGGAAATAATAGAACTTAGCGATAAACCTACTACCTTGATACTTGATAATCCGCGTAATGTAGCTGCCAACGTTATAGCTAATGATAACACGCTTGGCGTGCGCCTGGTAAAAGAACCTTTTTGTTATAAACTTATGGAGCGTATGAAAAAACCGTTGGTATCTACGTCGGCAAATATAGGCGGAATGCCAACACCAAATTCTTTTAAAGAAATAGACCATCATATTTTGGATGGCGTGGACTATGTCGTAAATTTGCATCACGATAAAATTGCCGCCAAACCATCAACTATTATCAAACTCGGCAATGATTTACAGGTAAAAGTTATTCGCCCTTAATGAAAGAGACTATTTCATACGAACAAGCATTAAATAACAACATATTTAATATAACCTCGCAAGCTGCTGCCCAACTAAACGTGAAAAGTTACGTTATCGGCGGTTTTGTAAGAGATTTTTTATTACAACGAAATTTCAAAAAAGATATTGATATTGTTGCCGTAGGCAGCGGTATCGATTTGGCACAACAGGTAGCAAAACTGCTCCCCAATAAACCAAAAGTACAGGTATTTAAAAACTATGGCACCGCAATGTTGCACTATGAAAACGAACCTAACGATTTTATAGATGTTGAGTTTGTAGGCGCACGCAAAGAATCATACGAATGGGAGAGCCGTAAACCACTGGTAGCCACCGGCACGTTGGAAGACGACCAAAACCGTCGTGATTTTACCATAAATGCACTGGCACTTTCATTGGATAAAGAAGATTTCGGTACACTTATAGATCCTTTTAACGGTGTTGAGGATTTACATAACAAAGTTATCCGTACACCTTTAGATCCGGATATTACCTATTCGGATGACCCCTTGCGAATGATGCGTGCCATACGCTTCGCTGCCCAACTGGGCTTTACGATAGAAGAGGAATCGCTTAACGCGATAACACGAAATAAAGAGCGTATCAACATTATATCGGGTGAGCGTATAGTAGATGAGCTGAACAAGATATTAATGACCGATGTGCCCTCTATAGGTTTTAAACTGTTGCATCAAACCGGGTTATTGCACATTATACTACCCGAACTCACTGCGCTGCAAGGTGTAGAGGAAGTGGAGGGACAAACCCATAAAGATAATTTTTACCATACGCTGGAGGTAGTAGATAACATTGTACCGAATACAGATGATGTATGGCTGCGATGGGCTGCTCTGCTGCATGACATTGGAAAAGCACCGACTAAAAAGTTTCATAAAAAAATTGGGTGGACATTTCACGGGCATGAATTTATTGGCGGAAAAATGGTTAAAAAACTGTTTGAAAGACTGCACATGCCATTGAACCAAAAAATGAAGTTTGTGGCAAAAATGGTAATGCTAAGCTCTCGCCCTATAGTGTTGGCACAGGATATTGTTACCGACTCGGCAGTGCGCAGGTTGATATTTGATGCCGGCGATGATGTAGAAAACTTAATGACGCTGTGCGAAGCGGATATTACCACCAAAAACGCTGCAAAGTTTAAAAAGTACCATAAGAATTTTAAAATAGTACGTCAAAAAATTGTAGAGGTTGAGGAGCGCGACCATGTGCGTAATTTTCAACCGCCCATCAGCGGAGAGGAAATTATGGAAACTTTTAGCCTGAAACCCTGCAGGGAAATAGGTGTGCTTAAAGAAGCTATTAAAGAGGCGATACTGGAAGGTGAAATACCCAACGAATATCAGCCTGCTTACGATTTTATGATGGCAAAGGCAGAAAAAATGGGATTGAAAAACAATAATAACATTAAGTTATGAAACAGAACAAGGCTGTTATTACCTGGCTGCTTGCCGGTTGTATATTAGTGTTTATAATGGTAGTAGTGGGCGGTATTACCCGGCTTACCAATTCAGGGCTTTCTATGACCGACTGGCATTTGGTTACCGATACGTTCCCTCCTATGAGTGAGGAAAAGTGGGAGCATGCCTTTGAAGAATATAAAAAGTTTCCTGAATACCAAAAAATAAACATCCATAACGATTTTACACTGGATGATTATAAGTTTATTTATTTCTGGGAGTGGTTTCACAGGCTCATAGGTCGTGTAATAGGTATTGTATTTATACTACCATTTATATATTTTCTTATCCGCAAAAAGCTTGACAAAGCTACTATTGGTAAATGCTTTATACTACTGGGCATGGGAGCTTTACAAGGTTTTTTTGGCTGGTTTATGGTAAAGAGCGGTTTAATAGATAACCCAGATGTGAGCCACTTTAGGCTATCATTACACCTTACTTTTGCTTTCATCACTTTTGCATACACTCTTTGGGTAGCTCTTGATATTATATATCCTGAACGAAAAGCAGCGATAACTCCGCTTAAAAAAATTGCTCGTATTGCTTTAGTTATATTACTCATACAAATCATTTATGGCGGTTTTGTAGCCGGGCTTAATGCGGGGCTTATACATAACCATTGGCCACTAATGAGTGAAGGGCAGTTTATGCATGATAGTATTTTTGTAGAAAAACCTACTCTTGCCGCAGCATTAACTGAGGGACAAAGCGGTGTACAATTTGTACACCGAATAATGGCTTACATTGTAGTAGGATCAATACTATTTCTATATTTTAAAAGCAGGAAATTTATCTTGAATTCGCAACAAAAAAACGGGTTAAATGCTCTTGTGATAATTGTATTTATACAATTTATATTAGGAGTTTTCACACTGTTATTAAGAGTTCCGTTATGGTTAGGGCTGGCACACCAAGTGGTTGCCTTCTTCCTGCTGACTTCAATGGTTTATACGCTACACAGGCTAAGTAAATAAACTTTGTGATAACCTTAGCACGGCTTTGGCAGTAATTTTAGAAACCCCATACTAAATTTACAGTATTAGAAAACTTAAAAAAATAGAAGCCATGCCAAATTCACAAGAGATTAAAGGAAACTGGAACGAGTTTAAGGGAAAACTTAAACAAAAGTATGCAGAACTTACAGACGATGATTTGCTGTATGAAGAAGGTAAAGAAGATGAAATGTGGGGACGCATTGAAAAGAAAGTGGGAAAAACAAAAAAAGAGATTAAATCGCTATTCGAATAGAATAGCTTTTTGTGAACCACATTTTATTTAGGATAACTGTTTTATAAAGGGGATTTAATTTCAAATAAATGGAATTACCTGTTTATAAAGCAGTTTTCTGTTTTTCATTAACAGTCCTATTAATTACCCAGCCATTGCCTGAAATCGCTTACACGCTCGCGGCTTACAATAACCTCATCTTCGTTATAGCTGGGAAATATAACTTTTAAACGGGAGTTTGTATATACTACTATATCATTAATGGCATCTATGTTTACAATATGTTTTCGACTCACGCGATAAAATTTTTCCGGGTCAAGCTCACTTTCCAATTGTTCCAAAGTACATTCTAAAAGATAGTCCCTATTGTCTTTAGTATGTATATAAGTCCCTTTATTTTCGCTAAAAAAGCATTCAGCATCTTCTACATTTACTACTTTTAAGCGTTGTCCCATCTTTATTGTAAATCGCTTTTTGTAGCTTTTTTCAATAGGGTTTACCAGCATGCGTTTTATCTGTTCAAAATCGAGCGACAGGTTTTGCGGTTGCGGACGGTGCTCTCTGTACTTACTGATAGCCATTTCCAAATCATCCTCATCTATAGGTTTTAATAAATAGTCGATACTGTTCAGCTTAAATGCGCGCAGGGCATATTCATCATAAGCAGTAGTAAAAATAACTGCGCTGTTAATTTGTATGGCTTCAAATATTTCGAACGAAAGTCCGTCGGAAAGCTGTATATCCAGAAAAATAAGATCGGGATGCCGGTTATTGCTGAACCATGTTACAGACTCTTCTACTGAGTGCAACATCATGTTTGCCTCTACGCCCAGTTTTTGTAGTTTGCGCTGCAACAGCCTTGCTGCCGGCTTTTCATCTTCAATAATAATAACGTTCATTGCCAGTTGATGATTGTTAAGTTAAAGTTCACAGTTATTAGTATAAAACTTAATTCTTAATTCTTAATTCTTAATTCTTAATTCTTAATTCTTAATTCTTAATTCTTAATTCTATTTACTCCCATTTTTGAGATTTATCATGCTCTTGCTGCATCATTTCTTTTATTTTGCGTTCTTCCCAATTATTACCTAAAAACATATTTGCCCCGAAAACGCCTAAAGCATGAAACAGAAGCCCGAACCCCCAAAAGAAAGCAGTACTGAAATGACCAAAAGTAAAAAAGGCTTCTCCCTGCTTCAGCCCTGCCCAAATTAGCACCAGTAAAAAAGCATTTACTAATATATAAGCCGTAAGGTGCATAAAAAAACCTTTTATAGCTTTCACTCTCTTTTTTGCACGATCATATCGCATTTGTTCTTCTAACGGCCTTTCCATATTATTTATATTTTGTTCGTTTCTCATGCTCTTTTTCCATTAATGCTCTAAGTTTTCGCTCTTCCCAGCCTTTACCCATAACCAACGAAGTCCCAAATACTTTGGAGACGTGAACAATAAGCCCTATACTCCAACCCAATGCTGTACCATATGCAATATACATAAACAAGTCCTGCCCTGTTTGTAACCCTATCCAAATTACTACCAGTAAAACAATAATGACTAATATATAGGCAGTAAGGTGTCTGTAAAAATTCCTTAAAGCGCGTACTCTATTTTTGGCGCGATCATATTGTATTTGTTTGTTTAATGGTGCTGCTACATTATTTATATCTTGTTCTTTAAAATTCTCTTTTTCTATCAGTTCTCTCAGTTTTCGTTCTTCCCAGTTTCGGTTCATAAATGGTATGTAACCAAATACTACTATACCGTACAGTAACATGCCTATTCCCCATAATAGCACAGAATACCATACCCAATGAAAATGAGAATTGTAAACGAGGTTAAAATATATCAGTATCGAATTTGTAATAATGTATATGAGCAAGTTAAAGTAAAATCCTTTTATGGCTGTTACTTTTTTTTCTGCTTGTATATAAGCCTCAGGATTGTTATGATTCTTTTTCATTCCTCCCTTGTTTTTTATTCCTCTCTTCCTCCATAAATTCTCTTATTTTGCGTTCTTCCCAATTTTGGCTCATATAGGGTAAATGACCGAAAGCAGCAAGCCCGTGTATTAGCACTCCGCTACCCCAAGCAATTGTAGAATACCAAAACCAATGATATTCAGGGGTAAACCTCAGGTTTATATATATCAATACTGGTATTACTATACAATAGCAGGCGAGGTTAATATAAAATCCTTTTATTTCTTTTACCTTTTTTTGCGCTCGTTGGTAAGCTCCTTCATTATGCTTCTTTTCCATAACTACCTCCAATTATCGTTCTTTTCTTGTTCCATATACTCCTTTATTTTGCGCTCCTCCCAGTTATTACCCAAAAATGGTAAATAATTAAAAACACTCATTCCGTGTACGGCAAGCCCTATACCCCAACCCATAGCAGGATATAAGAACCACAAATGCTGTGGCGATGTAATAACGTTAAGTAGTATTAAACCTGTAGTAACCACTATATATGAGGTAAGGTGACCATAAAAGCCTTTTATATCCTCTACTCTTTTTTGTGCTTTATAATAACTGGTTTCTGTTTCGGTATATACCGGCTTTTCCATGATTGTCACTTGTTTTGTCAGTATCGGCAGCTTTACCGTAAAATACTCTTGTGTTTGCTCGATAATTACCTTCCGATTTGTAATAATATCATAACGACTTACAATGTTTTGAAGCCCTACTCCTTTTCGGCTATTAAGTACTTCTTTTTTTCTGAAATCATTTTGTACTACCAAGTAGCCCTTTTCTTCAAAAATTTTAATGCGTAAGGGCTTTTGCTGGCTTACTATGTTGTGCTTTATTGCATTTTCCAGTAATAATTGTAATGACAGTGGCACTACTTTGGCTTCAGGGTTTGTTGTCGTATCCAGCATTTCAAAAGAGATACTGTTTTCAAAACGCATCTTCAGGAGGTTCATATACGTCTTTGCAAATGCCAGTTCTTCCTGTACACTTACCAATTCTTTATCGCGCTGTTCCAGTACATAACGATATACTTTAGAGAGCGATGTAGTAAACCGTTGCGCACTATCCGGATTTTCTTCTATGAGTGAGCTTAGTACATTAAGGCTGTTAAAAAGAAAGTGCGGGTCTATCTGATTTTTAAGTGTTTCAAATTTTGCCGAAGCCGTACCGGCAATAATTTTTTGTTGCTTTACCCTGTTTTCCTGATATCTTTTATAGAAATAAAAAATATGTCCCAGCATACTCATTATAAGGGTAATAATCATGGCTACATAGTAGTTTGAGAGTTTCTCCTCTGCCCAAAACTCCTGCCACGATTCGCCTTCTACTACTATATCTTCAAATATCCTTAAAAGGAATATGACCAGCATAGATACCAAAACCGAAGCTATAAAACCTGTGAGTATGCGTATTACAAAGGCTTTTTGGTTATTAAAAACCTTTGCCATAGTAGCAAATACAAGAGTGTTAGCTCCGTACAGCATAACGGTATAAAGCATTGTAAAAAGAAACCCTGTAAACAACTGAAAGTTCCAGCCTACAGTTTCTCCTGAGGCAACGGCAATAATTACCAACACCACAAAAATGATGACACCAAGCCCCAGTGCTTTAAGAAAATCTTTAAATAATGCCTTAATCATTGCTGCTTGTTTTTATTTATTGCACTGCTCTAATTGCTGTGTTGCTCTGTCCAGTCCCCATGTTGGGTGAAAAGGTGTCTCAGGCTTAAAGGTAGCAAAAAGTTCTATGGCACGCTCTATTTCAGCGCACATAGGGGTAGTATCGCTGCCAAAATATTTAGCCGAACCTATTTCAAAATCGGCTTTAGAAAAAACCACTCTGGGGTTCTCCGGTGCTATAGCCAATGCTTTGGCATAAATGGCATTTACTTTTCCTGAAAGCTTCATACCGTTAGTCATAGGGTCGTAAACTATCCATGCTGTGTGTATCATAGCCTGCATTACCAGAAGTTCGGCATTATCAGGAGCAATCATCATCGCTTTATCCTGAGCTTCTTGTGCTTTAGCCAGCAACGCAGGTACTTTATCCTTATTATCAGGCTGGAAAGCAGCTACGGTATTAACTAATGCTACATAATAAGGCGGTAACCAGTTATCTTTCTCGGCACCTCCTATTCTTTCAAATAAAGCTGATGCTTCTGTAGGTTTGCCTTCTCCCCATAATCCTAATGCTTTTTGCATTCCTGTTTCATACTGCGATTGTGCACTTAGTGTGCTGCATACTAATAAAACGAACATTGTAATTAATCGTATCATATTTTTAAGTTTTAATGGTTGTTATAATTTAACAGTACAAAGATGCAAAGGTTTATACAAGCATGAAAAAGTGTTTATCTGAACTGTCGGTTTTTAATGATGAGTTGTTATTTGGTTTATATTTGACTAAAAATAATCAGCATGAGCCAATTTAAACAATATATACTTGAGCCTCTTAAGCCTACTGCAATAGAAGCAGATATTAGTAAGAATAATATAATCTTATTTTTCAAAAATTATGATTGGCGTTTTTTCCTTAAACAACTTGAAGAAGCTAATGAAAAAGACATTAACTGGTCGCCCACATTAGAATTTGAGAATAAAGAGAATAAACATAGCTTATCAATTTCAGCTGTTGGCTCACATAGTGATTATATATTTTACATTTTTTATAAACGCCCAAAAAAAGTAAAAAAATGGTTTGGACTTACTGAGGCTATGAATAAAAACTATGTTTCCGAATTACTAGATCAAACAGAAGAAGACACCTCAAAATATTTACAAGCATTAATTGAAGGGAATTATAATTATCTTGAAGAAAAGATAAATAAATAAATAAGTCCGCTGTATAACTACAAATTCTCTAACTGATTTGTTTTCTTGTCATTACTAATCGTCCAGAAAAAGCCTACAAAAAAGAAACGGTCAGCAGGCTGGGTAATAGCCTGTCGGGCAAACTGTCCGCTTACGTCAGGGGTATTGGCATAACTGTACCCAAATACATTATCGTTGCCTGTAACATTGGAAACTGAGAAGTACAATATTTTTTGCTGGGTTAGCAACCATGCCCAACTTATGCTGAGGTTATTATAGCTTTGGGTTTTTCCGTTTATAAAAGCGGCTTCGTTAGGATTGTCATAAGGGCGACCTGAATTAAATGTATGCGTTACCCCCAACTGCGACCTCAATGCGTTTATCCAATACTTTGTTACTACAGAGAAATTATGCGTAGCAATATATGACGGTGTTACTGAGTTTTCATAATTTCTGTAATCGCGCTCACTATCTATGTAGGAATACGAAATCCAGTATTCCAGGTTTTTAACCGTTTTATCGTCCCGCCAAAACAAGTCGAGCCCCTGTGCATAACCGCTACCGGTATTATTGAACTGTGTGTTATATTGAAGCATATTGGTATCATACTTTACCAAATCGGCATAGTCTTTATAATATGCCTCTGCCCTAAAAGTGCGTCCGTTATGGTTATACATATAATTAGCAATATAGTGCGATGTTTTTTCGTACTCAAAATTTTGGTAATACTTCAGGTAGTCCTGTCGCGGTGTTTGGTAAAAATCGCCATAGGCTACAGAGAACTGCCCTTTTTTACCCACCTTATAAGCTAATGCCACTCTGGGTTCGAAAGAAGTTTCTCCCAATACACTTGAGTTAGAAGTACGCAAACCTGCTTTTAACGCCAGGTTTTTCGAGAAAAATATATCGGTTTCGGCATACAGCGCCGCTATCGAGTTGTTATAACCGCTGTTATAGGAGAAACCCGTAGGCTCGTTATAATCTTCATTAAAATCAGTGATGAAATAATCACCGCCAAAAGTCAACTTAAACTGATTGGTAATTGTTTTTTTCAATCGTAGTTTTATATGCGAACTGTGCTCTCCGTTAGTAACGCTATTTTCATTTATACCTATATCATTATGGCTGTACCCATAGCTAAACCCGGTGTGTACAGACCACATATTGCCCAACACCCCGTTGTAAGAACTGTTAACATACAGGTTATCATTATCAATACCCGTGCGTACAGGATCGGTAAAATTGATATCCTTTTGATTAATGCTGAAATCGGCATGGTCGAAAGCTACATAAGTTTTCAACAAACCATTGGCAAATTTATAACGATATACCGCTTCGCCCGATAATGACTGATAGGGTTTATTCCAGCTCACATTTTGCGGTATCAACCACTGGTAAGGCTCTAAGTTGATGTAAGCCATATTAATACTAAGCGAGCTCTTTTCCCATTTTTGGGTATTACCAAGCCCCAGCCCTACCGTCATAAGCGATATATCGGTTTGCTCCTGTTCCGGCTCATCAATCGTATTAAGCAGCAGCACACTGGAAAGTGCCTCGCCATACTCTGCCGAGTACCCTCCTGTAGAAAACGTCATCCCCTTAAACAGAAAAGGCGAAAAACGACCGCGTGTGGGTATGTTATTAGCACTCGCACCATAAGGCTGTGCCACCCTGATGCCATCTACAAACGTTTGAGTTTCGTCTGCCTCTCCACCACGTACAAACAGCCTGCCGCTTTCGCCTACGGTTTGCGTACCGGGTAATGTTTGCAAAGCTGCTATAATATCGCCTGCACTGCCTGCGGTGGTAACAATATCTAACGGTTTTAAAACGTTAGTTTTAGTATTATCTCCCGCCTGAAATGTTCCTGCCGAGATAACCACCGCATCGAGCGTGTTTACATTTTCGCGCAGCTTATAAGTTTGTGGTTTGTATTCCTCTACTACTATCGGCTGCCTTGCTTCCTCATAACTAATAAACGATATCACAAGGGTTCGGTTTCCCGTTGCCGTAGTTTCAAAAGAGAAAGTACCATCCTCTGCAGTAACCGCGCCGTCATACGTACCATCAATATACACATTGGCAGCCGTAATCGGCTTATTATTAGCGTCAACTACTTTTCCGCTTATGGTTACCTGTGCAAAAATTGTATTACAAACACAAAGAAAAATAATTGTAAAGATTGATTTCATTATAACTGTTGTTTTTTGATGGTACAAAGTTGCACCACAACATATAACCGTCATAAAAAACAATACTGAACTGTAATATGATACTGATGAGTTGTTCAAACAAATAAAAAGCCTTTCCAAATGGAAAGGCTTTTTCGAATCTTAATTAGTTCTTTTACCCCGTATAGTTCTTGCAAAAAGGGTTTGCCATCCGAATTTATGTTCAATCCTAAAAAATTGATCTTCTGGTCTTTTTAGAAGTTCTGTTCTACTTAAAGTACTTAACTCCCTCCAATTCTCAAATAAGATGTAAATAGCATTGCCATACTGTAAGTTCTCAAAAGCAACTAAATTTTCTGCGTATTGAACCCCAAAATAATTTCTCATCCCACTTTTTCCAGATATTATATTTTGAGGATTTAGAGACATCATTACATCATACCTATCACCTAATGTATTGATATAATTTCTGTTTGCATTAGGTCTTCTATTAAGTATCCTTTGAATATCACCTTCTCTTGTACCAGGAGGAAAAAAATCCCAATCAACAACCAATGTCCTTAAATATTCCTCTCTTGTCAAATTTGTTTCATGCACATCAACTTCTCTAAAATTTTCTTGAAGCAAATTTATATTACAGAGTAAATCAATTAAAAAATTCTCATCGTTTCTATTTAAACACTCATCAACATAAACCCTAACAGTAAAATATCTTTCATTATTTAAAAGTTCATCATTTAAAATTTCCAAATTTATTGATAATTCTTTAGGAGGGATAGTAGTGGAAGGATATGCTAATTTCCTAATATATAATGAAAAAGATCCTTTTGTCCAATCTCCATAGATTGGTCTTTCTCCAGCATACCATGTTTTATATATCTTTTCTTGGTCTCTATGAGTAATTTTAAACCCATTTATATTTCTCTTACTATAAGTACCATTAGTAGCTTCTGGAATGAAATTATCTAAATAATTTAAATTATTATTTTCAATTCTAAAATTAAAATTTCGAAATCCCTGACTATCGAAATCTCGTTCAGAAATTCTTTTAACAATACTGACTTGTACATTCTCTTGTTGAAAATTGTTCAGTTTAGCTTGAATAAAATGTGGAATCCTTCTGTAATTGTTTGGCATAATTTATAGTTTTTATAAATAATATATAAATAATTTAACAAATTTTATGCCTTTTTTAAATATGTTAAATTAATGCCAAAATGTCAGTAACAAAAAAAGCCCTCCCGATTGGAAAGGCTTTATCATATAATCAAATTTTCAAAAAATCTATATTTTACATATTCCTCCTGTACTGCCCGCCTACTTCAAACAACGCAGCAGTAATTTGCCCTAACGAGCTTACTTTGGTAGCTTCCATAAGCTTTTCAAAAATATTCTCGTTTTGTATAGCAGTTTCCTGTATTACCGCAAGGGTTTCTTTAACCTTTTCGGCATGAGCGCTATGTAGGGTTCTCAACGTTTCTATCTGGAATTGTTTTTCTTCTTCCGTAGCACGGATAACCTCAAGCGGTACAACCGTTGGCGAACCTTTACTGCTCAGGAAGGTATTTACCCCAATAATCGGGAACTCGCCGGTATGTTTCAACGTTTCGTAATACAGGCTTTCTTCCTGTATTTTACTGCGCTGGTACATGGTTTCCATAGCGCCCAGTACACCGCCACGCTCTGTAATACAGTCAAACTCGGCAAGTACGGCTTCCTCTACAAGGTCAGTTAATTCTTCTATAATGAACGAGCCCTGTATCGGGTTTTCATTCTTGGCAAGCCCAAGTTCTTTATTGATGATTAGCTGTATTGCCATAGCTCGGCGTACGCTTTCCTCGGTAGGGGTAGTAATCGCCTCATCATACGCATTGGTATGCAGCGAGTTGCAGTTATCATATATTGCATATAGTGCCTGCAATGTAGTACGGATGTCGTTAAAGTCGATTTCCTGTGCGTGCAGTGAACGCCCTGATGTTTGTATGTGATACTTCAACATCTGTGCACGCTCATTTGCTCCGTACTTGTTTTTAAGTGCCTTAGCCCATACTTTTCGCGCCACACGACCTATCACGGCATACTCAGGGTCGATACCATTACTAAAGAAGAACGAAAGGTTAGGACCAAAATCGTTGATATTCATACCTCTGCTCAGGTAGTACTCTACATACGTAAACCCATTGGCAAGCGTAAAGGCAAGCTGTGTAATTGGGTTTGCTCCGGCTTCGGCAATGTGGTAACCCGATATAGAAACCGAATAAAAGTTCCTGACATTATTAGTAATAAAATACTCCTGCACATCGCCCATTAATCGGAGGGCAAACTCGGTAGAAAAAATACAGGTATTTTGTGCCTGGTCTTCTTTTAATATATCGGCTTGTACTGTACCACGCACCTGGCTCAGGGTACGTACTTTTATTTCGTTATATACATCCGAAGGCAATACCATATCTCCGGTAACGCCAAGCAGCATTAACCCAAGACCGTCGTTACCCTGTGGTAAAGCTCCGTTATAACGCGGACGCTCTACGCCTTTATCGGCATATATTTTTTTGATTTTTGCTTCAACTTCTTTTTCCAGTCCGTTTTCTTTAATGTAAAGCTCACATTGTTGGTCGATCGCAGCATTCATAAAGAAACCAAGTAACATTGGTGCAGGACCATTTATAGTCATACTTACCGATGTCATTGGGTGTGCTAAGTTGAAACCTGAATACAGTTTTTTAGCATCATCCAGACAGCAGATGGAAACTCCTGCATTACCAATTTTACCGTAAATATCAGGGCGATAATCAGGGTCGTTACCGTATAATGTAACACTGTCAAACGCTGTAGATAAACGTTTTGCCGGCATACCCAAGCTCACATAGTGAAAACGACGGTTAGTACGCTCCGGCCCTCCCTCTCCTGCAAACATACGGGTTGGGTCTTCTCCCTCACGTTTAAACGGATATAATCCTGACGTAAAAGGAAACTCTCCCGGTACGTTTTCCTGCAAGCACCAACGCAGTATATCGCCCCATGCCTGATATTTAGGCAGGGCTACTTTTGGTATTTGCGAATGCGAAAGCGATTCGGTATGCGTTTGTATATTTATTTCCTTATCCCTTACTTTAAAAGTATATACAGGATTTTTGTATTTATTTACTTTTTCGTCCCAAGTCAGGATAATTTCCCAGTTATAGGGGTCTAAATTCATTTTTACACGGTCGAACTCTGCTACCAGTAATTTAAGGAAGTCATTGCTGTTCCAATCATTATCCGCTTCAATACCAAATTTGGTAAGCACAGGCATTTTTCCTGATACCGATTCTATCGTTTTAAAGATACCATACAGCTTTTGTGCTACTTCCTGCTGTGTTTTAGCCGTTTCGTCGTAACTGCGGTTGTTCTCAGCAATTTCACTAAGGTAACGGGTACGATTTGGCGGTATCACAAATATCTTTTCACTCATTTCGCGGGTAATCTCAAATGTTGACTTTAAGTCAGCACCTGTTTTCTCTACAACAGTATCCATTATCTTTTTGTAGAGAGTATTCATGCCCGGGTCATTAAACTGCGAAGCGATTGTACCAAACACAGGCAAATCGTCAGGGTTTGCATCCCATAGGTTATGATTGCGTTGGTATTGCTTTTTTACATCCCGAAGTGCATCCAGCGAACCGCGTTTGTCAAACTTATTAATCGCTACAAGGTCGGCAAAATCAAGCATATCAATTTTTTCCAACTGTGTAGCAGCACCAAACTCAGGTGTCATTACATATAACGACACATCAGAATGCTCTAATATCTCGGTATCAGATTGCCCAATACCCGATGTTTCAAGAATTATAATATCATATTTTGCAGCTTTAAGCACTTGTATGGCTTCGGCTACATATTTAGAAAGTGCTAAGTTACTTTGGCGTGTAGCAAGCGAACGCATATATACCCTTGGGTTATTTATGGCATTCATCCTGATACGGTCGCCCAATAATGCACCACCTGTTTTACGTTTCGATGGGTCAACAGAGATAAGCCCGATAGTTTTTTCTGGGAAGTCGATAAGGAAACGACGTACCAGCTCATCTACTAATGATGATTTACCCGCACCACCTGTACCGGTTATACCCAACACGGGGATAGCCCCTCCCGCCCCCAAAGGGGAAGCCTCCGAAGAAGGCTGAAAAACTTTATGGTATTCGGCAGGATAATTTTCTGCTAATGATATAAGCCTCGCAATAGCGGGGATTTCCTTTTCATCAAGAGCTTGTTCTATTCTCTTCCCTTCGGGAAGGGTTAGGGATGGGCTTGAATAATCTGCCTGCTGTACCAAATCGTTTATCATTCCTTGCAGCCCAAGCTCGCGCCCGTCATCCGGTGAGTAAATACGGGTAATACCATATTCGTGAAGTTCTTTTATCTCTTCGGGCAGGATAACTCCGCCGCCGCCGCCAAATATTTTTATGTGCCCTGCTCCTTTTTCTTTAAGCAGGTCGTACATGTATTTAAAGTATTCGTTATGTCCGCCTTGGTAGGATGTCATGGCTATGGCGTTGGCATCTTCCTGTATAGCTGTATTTACTACTTCTTCCACACTACGGTCGTGCCCGAGGTGTATAACTTCTACACCTGTCGATTGAATGATACGACGCATAATATTTATCGCTGCATCGTGACCATCAAATAGTGAAGCTGCTGTAACTATTCTTACTTTATTTTTAGGGGTATAAGGCTGTGCTTGTTCCATTGTTAAAAGATATTCATTTTTCGAGCCGAAAGATAAGAATAATATAAAAATTTACCTATCAATTAGCTGAAAACATAAAAGTGAAACAAGACCCGAAAAAATGATCTTTTATGTTTAGTTTTATCACTTAAATAACTAAAAAATGAACCGAATTATCTTACAGTTACATTGTAATGATGCCAAAGGAATAATAGTTACCGTAACTAATTTCTTTTTGCAGGCAGGCGGTAATATTGTGTATATAGACCAGTATGTTGACAACATTAACAATATGTTCTTTATGAGGCTTGAATGTGAGCTTCCTGAAAATACTGACTCTGAAAACTTAAAGTATCAGTTTAATAAAGAGGTTGCCGAGGCTTTTAAAATTTACTGGCAATGGTATGAAAAACAACACAAATTAAGGCTGGCGCTTTTTATATCAAAATATGAGCATTGCGTGTATGATATCCTTGCCCGAACCAACATGGGAGAACTGAATGTAGAAATCCCTTTGATAATAAGCAATCATAAAGAACTTGAATACATTGCACAAAGGTTTGACATACCATTCTACCATATTCCATTTACCAAAGAAATAAAAGACAGTGCGCAAGAACAACAAATAGCAATTTTAAAAGAGCATAATATCGAATTTATAGTACTTGCACGATATATGCAGATTATCGGACCTAAACTTCTTAGCCTCTTTTCTAATCAAATAATTAATATACACCACTCGTTCCTTCCTGCTTTCCCGGGCGCAAAGCCCTACCATTCTGCCTATAACAGAGGAGTAAAAATAATTGGTGCTACCAGCCATTATGTTACCGAAGAATTGGATGAAGGTCCTATAATTGAACAGGATACTATACGTGTATCACACATCCATTCTATAAACGATTTTATTATTAAAGGACGGGACATGGAGCGCATGGTACTGAGTAGAGCTGTAAAGCTACATAGTGAACGAAAGATAATGGTGTACGGCAACAGGACAATTATATTCTCTTAAAAAACTTTGGAGCTAAGAAACGGAGAATATATAAAGTATATAGTAAATGTCTTGTTATTTTATGAACTGGTGTACAACTCCTCCGTTCATAAATAAGATACGAGTATGGTAAGAATGTGCTTTTATTGTTACAGGATACCACTCACGTCCGGTTTCGGCAATGATAAAAAGACCGTCATCATCACCCATAACGGTAAACCGGTCTGCGCGTGGCTGCCTGTGAAAAACAGGCACTCCAAGCCTTGCAGTAATCATATCGGCAAACTCAGGAACTCTGGGTGTCACCAAACCTATCTCGCTTATTGATATATAAGATTCACTGTCAAAAGCTTTATCAGACACCACATTGTTATCATAACGGGTTATAAATTCTACTATATTACCATTATTATCATAAAAATAGAAAGACCGGGCATGCCAGTTCCTAAAATCGGCAATATCGCTTCCGCCGGGTACAGGTATAATGCTAACTTTACCTTTCATGTAACGATGTCCTTCATCAAACCGATTATTAGGCACATCAATGGCAAAATGATATACAGGTTTTACATTCTCTGATTTCCTGAAAATAAGTTTTGTATATCCCACCTCATAAATAAGTACCGTTTTACCTTCCTTATGGTAGGGTTCTAATCCTAAAACTTCTTTATAAAAAGATTCCGTTTCAGGAATATTATCACTAAGCAGTTCCAGTTCAATTATTTTCATTCTAAGATAATTTGAAAGTACCAGCAAGTTAGTCAATTCTTTGTTCTGGCACTATTTTATTACGTAAAACAATAAAAAAGCCCCTGCTGTGCAGAGGCTTAATATAGTTTACAAAACAGTTATTTTATCGCATCATATTCATATCTACAGTAACAGCTAAACCTTTGGCGACTGCCATACCCAGGTTAACATCGGCTCTAAACCAATGACAAAGCTGCCTGTTAATTATTTCTTCTTTCTTAGGTCCGTTTACTCCGCTCATAGCTCCTACTATGTTGCTTATGGTATTGGCTTTGGCTTCATCGGTCATCAATCGGAAAAGATTTCCCGGTTGTGTGTAATGGTCATTCTCATTTTCTGCATTACGGTCATACCAGTCGGCAATTGTACTTTCCAACTCCCAAGCCGGTTCTTTGTAGCTCTCATCTATTGTAATGTTGTCAAAACTGTTTGGGAAATAATTGGGGTTACTGCCACCATTGCCATCAATGCGCATCGCTCCGTCTCTCTGATAGTTATTTACCGCAAAAGGGCAACGGTTTACGGGTATCTGCTCATAATTAGCTCCCAGCCTGTAACGATGTGCATCAGGGTATGATAACAACCTTCCCTGAAGCATCTTATCCGGCGAGTAACTAATACCATCTACCACGTGTGCGGGTGCAAATGCTGACTGCTCTACATCCTGAAAATAATTATCAGGATTACGGTTCAGCTCAAGTACTCCTACATCTATAAGCGGATAATCGGCATGCGGCCATACTTTAGTAAGGTCAAACGGGTTTATAGGATAGGTTTTTGCTTCTGCTTCGGGCATTACCTGTATTTTAAAGTTCCATTTGGGGTAGTTACCCTGCTGAATATTTTCGAAAAGGTCACGCTGCGCAAAATCAGGATCTTTACCCTTCATTTCTGTCGCTTCGCTATCAGTAAAGTTTTTAATTCCCTGTGCGGTTTTAATATGGAACTTTACATAAAACCGTTCATTATCTTTATTGATGAAAGAAAAAGTATGGCTGCCAAACCCATGCATGTGTCTGTATCCGTATGGCGTACCCCTGTCGCTCATTAATATTAATACCTGATGCAGGCTTTCAGGATTAAGTGACCAGAAATCCCACATCATTGTGGGTGATTTCATATTGGTTTGCGGGTCGCGTTTTTGAGTGTGTATAAAGTCGCCAAATTTTTTAGGGTCTTTTACAAAAAATACCGGAGTATTATTTCCTACCAAATCCCAGTTACCATCTTCGGTATAAAACTTGAGTGCAAATCCGCGCGGGTCGCGCTCTGTATCGGCAGAGCCTTTTTCGCCTCCTACTGTAGAAAAACGAAGTAGGGTGTCTGTCTTTTTCCCAATTTCCGAAAACAGCTTAGCTTTGGTATATTTAGTAATATCATGGGTTACCGTAAACGTACCGAATGCAGCAGAACCTTTGGCATGTACCACTCTTTCAGGAATGCGCTCCCTGTTAAAATGAGCCATTTTTTCGTGCAGTATATAATCCTGCAATAAAATTGGTCCGCGAGGTCCTACAGTTTGCGAATTTTCATTTTCTGTATAAGGTCGGCCGGAGGCTGTAGTTAGTTTATCATGCTTCATAATTAATATATTTATAGGTTATTAGCATAAAAGTATGGTTTTTAATTTGCATAATTGTAAATATAAGATTGTTTATGCCTATACCAAAATAGTGACATCCTATTGGAACAGTTTTTGTATGGCTCATATAAAATTTACAAATCATGAAAAAAACATTTTTTTCCTTACTGTTAATTGCCATCATCACTACAACTGCCAATGCGCAGTTTAAAGACGTTCTTAACAAGGCAAAAGAGAAAGTAAGCAGTGTAACAGGAAACAGTTCACTCAATAATACAGATATAGCTTCAGGACTTAAGGAAGCACTGAATAAAGGTGTTACCGACCAAGTTACCAAACTAACAGCCGAAGATGGATTTTATAAAAACGAAGCAGTAAAAATACTTTTACCGGAGGAACTGCAAAAGGTAGATAAAAAATTACGCCAAGTAGGTATGAGCGAACTTGCTGACGAGGGTATAAAAGTGCTGAACCGTGCTGCCGAAGATGCTGTAAAAGAAGCTACACCCATATTTGTAAATGCCATAACCAACATGAGTTTTAACGATGCCAAAAATATATTGATGGGTGCCGACAACTCGGCTACACAATACTTAGAAAAAACAACCACACAACCCCTATATACCAAGTTTAGCCCTGTAGTAAACGAATCGTTACAAAAAGTAGGCGCTGATACCGTTTGGGAAAAGATTATAACAAAATATAACAGCATACCGCTGGTAAGCAAAGTAAATCCTGACCTTACCGACTATGTTACCAACAAAGCGCTGGAAGGTGTTTTTACCATGATAGCAATAGAAGAAAAGGATATAAGAACAAATTTATCTTCGAGAACTTCCGATTTATTGAAAAAAGTATTTGCTTTACAGGATTAAACAAAAGCATATACCCATGAAGAAAATATTTGGAATTATCCTTGCCGCATCGTTCACGCTTTCGGGCTGTGCCGAGCTACAGCAAGTAGCATCGCAACTGCCACAATCAGGAGTAGGAGGCTTGAGTAATGCCGACATCGCATCAGGACTTAAAGAAGCTTTAGATAAAGGTATTGATAAACAAGTAGCCAAGCTTACCAAAACGGATGGTTTTTATAAAAATCAATTGGTAAAAATACTTTTACCGGCAGAACTGCAAAAAGTAGATAATACCCTGAGAAAAATTGGTATGGGAAGCCTTGCTGACGAGGGACTGAAAATGATGAACCGCGCTGCGGAAGATGCCGTAAAAGAAGCTACACCAATATTTGTAGATGCTGTTAAGAACATGACTTTTAACGATGCTAAAAACATATTGATGGGAGCTGATAACTCAGCTACAAACTACCTGCAAACCACTACCTCATCAAAATTATATACCAAATTCAACCCTGTTATAAAATCGTCTTTTGATAAAGTGGGGGCTGACAAGGTATGGAGCAGTATAATTACTAAATATAACGCTGTGCCCTTTGTAGAAAAAGTAAACCCGGATCTTACCGATTATGTTACCAACAAAGCCTTAGAGGGTGTTTTTACTATGATAGCGGTAGAAGAAAAAGAGATACGCACCAACATTAACGAGAGGACATCCGTATTACTTAAAAAAGTATTTGCGCTGCAAGATTAAACTATTTACCAAATTCATTATCAATAACATATAAATAACATACGCTTAACAAATATGCGAATATTAATTATTTATTTTGCACTCAAATAAATGAGTTTTCTCACATTTGGTTAGGGTTAGTTAGAAAAATGCCGATATTGTATTATATCGGCATTTTTATTATTTGTAAATCAGGATGGTAGCTTATGTCGATTATAGTGGTATAAGTGATACTTCGGAGCCTGATTTTTTAAATTTTTACTATTATTTTTTGAACTTTCCTTCTAAAATACGATGTACATAATCGGGGACTAAAAAAGATTATTGCCCAATGTTTTTAACCAAAAGCATCTCATGAGTATGTATTTTTTATACTTTTACTGAAAATTTAAGACTTTGAAAGGGTATTTAGCAGCAATATGTTTAATGGTAAACACAGTAAGTTTTTGCCAGGAGTGGCATACTGATTTTGACGCTGCCAAAAATAAAGCTGCTGCGGAAAAGAAAAACATCCTCTTGCTGTTTACAGGGTCTGACTGGTGCGAACGCTGTACAGAACTGGAAAGAAAAGTATGGCAAAGCCCGGAATTTAAAGCCGAAGCCGAAAAAAGCTGGATTTTGCTGCGTGCTGAATTTCCTGAGAAAAAAGGCATACCAGACCCGGTAGATGTAAATAAAATGAACATGATACTCACGGAGCGTTACAACCGTAACGGCTTTTTTCCGTATATCGTAATACTAAACAAGTATGGTCGCGTTATAGGAAGGACGGGTTATGAAGAATTTGATACCGCAAAAGAATACCTTACTTTATTTAAAAATATAAAATAGTTAGCCTATTCTTTCCTGTAACTGCTTGAAATACGGAAAGGCTTTTACCATTCGGCTGCCATACCACGAAAACATCTCGCCATCTACAAAAACCGTTTTGGCATGGTGGGTAAACCGCCCTATTTCAAAAGCGTCTTCTTCTTTAAAAGGATAAGGTTCAGAGGAAAGCAATACTACATCAGGATCGCCCTGAATACGCATTTTTTGGATTATAATTTCAGGATACCTGCCCCTGTCTTCATAAATATTGGTAAACTTATTCAGTTTCAGCATTTCGTTGATAAAAGTATCTCCACCTGCTGCCATATAAGGGTTTTTCCAAATAAGATAGGCTGCTTTTTGAACCTCCCTGCCCTGCATAAAGTTGTTAAAATCAGCTACAGCATGATTTATTTTATCAATCCATTGTTGTGCTTGGGTACGCACGGCAAATAGTTGCCCAAGTGCAGCAATCATATCAAGACTATCCTGCACTGTAATAATATTGCTTACCCATACAGGAGCTACTTCGCGCAAGGCTGTTACTATTTCTTCTGTATTCTCCTCCTTATTGGCAATAATAATATCAGGCTGCAAAAGTTTAATTTTTTCGATATGCACTTTTTTAGTCCCTCCTATTATCTTTTTAGTCGATTTAAGATGATACGGGTGTACGCAAAACTTAGTAATACCCACAATCCTGTCCTCTAAACCCAAATCAAAAAGCAACTCTGTTTGCGAAGGCACTAACGATACAATGCGTTGCGGTACAGCTTCCAGTGTTACAGTATTACCCATTTGGTCAATATAAGTTTTCATACTATAATTACCGGATTATGAAAGCAACTTTGCCATTTCCTGTTGTATTTTCAGAGCTTCTTCTCGCGCTTTTTCGGCAAAATCTTCTCCGTTGGAAGCATAAATAATTCCTCGTGATGAGTTAACCAAAAGCCCTACTTTATCGTTCATCCCATATTGGCATACCTCTTGCAGGCTGCCCCCTTGTGCGCCCACACCAGGTACAAGCAAAAAATTATCGGGTACTATTTTGCGTATTTCGGCAAAATGCTCTGCTTTGGTGGCACCCACTACATACATCAGGTTTTCGCGGTTCTCCCATGTTTGCGATGTTTTTAATACTACTTTGTATAACTCTTCATCGCCTATAGTTTGTGTCTGGAAATCAAACGCACCTTCATTCGAGGTTAAGGCAAGCAATATGGTAAACTTGTTTTTCACGGCAAGAAACGGCGAAACACTGTCTTTACCCATATAGGGCGCCACCGTTACCGAATCGAAATTCATATCCTGCAAAAATGCCTTAGCATACATTGCCGACGTATTACCAATGTCGCCACGCTTGGCATCGGCTATGGTAAAAACTTCAGGATGTTTGATGTTTAGGTAATTTATAGTTTTTTCCAGCGACTGCCAGCCTTTGAGTCCGTGCGCCTCATAGAAAGCTGTATTGGATTTGTATGCTACTGCCAAATCATGCGTTGCATCAATAATCGCTTTATTGAATTCAAACATTGGGTCTTCTGCTGCCAGCAGGTGCTGCGGTATACGCTCCATATCGGTATCCAACCCTATACACAGAAAAGATTGTTTTTGTAGTATTTGGTTGTATAGTTGTTGTGTTGTCATGCGAATATTATGATTATTTCCGTTTTTACAAAAGTAAACAATGTATGCTGTATAAAGAAACATAATAAACAAGGTGGTTACTATTTTTATAGCTTCCCAACCTTTTTATAAAAATTATACTCTATAGATATAAAAGGAAATAATATCTATGAAAAATAAAATTTAAGCGACACGAACATCATATTAAAAAAACGTTAAAAGATAATTTTCAATTCTATTTTTAATAATTAATCGTATTTTTCGATATCTAATTTAAATTACTAATACATGAAACAAAACCTTCAAAAAGTAGCTGTTGTTATTACGGCTATGCTATTTACGTTATTTACAAGCTGTGAAAAAGATGACAGCATTACCAGTGATAACGCCATTAATCAGGACGAAACAGGTGCATCTAAGATACTTAAGGGTAAAGATGCTGCAAGCGCAATCGCTATGTATTATGACCAAATTGCTAAGTCAAAACTGAGTAGCAATGGTATGATGCTTAAAGCTGACGACACTTTTGTACTTGATGAAACCGAAGTACT
The DNA here is from genome assembly GCF_004634195.1 of Flavobacterium salilacus subsp. salilacus. Taxonomy (GTDB): domain Bacteria; phylum Bacteroidota; class Bacteroidia; order Flavobacteriales; family Flavobacteriaceae; genus Flavobacterium; species Flavobacterium salilacus. The sequence goes on along the minus strand of NZ_SKBP01000010.1, from coordinate 18,720 downwards.
TATGGTAAAAACACAGGAGTAATGGAAAAACAAACTACACCTACCGGGTAAGACATTCTCGTGACTCTGAAACTACCTTTTTTAACGTGGTTATTACCGAATGGGGAGGTCTTAGAAAAACAATGTTGCTTGAATATGAGATGACAACCGATTTTGCGAGCAGATATAACAACGGTGACGTAGATTTTGTAGATTTTGACGGATATTTATATGTAAATATCTTAAATGCGGACTCCGGCTTTCCGTGTAACGATTCGCCGGGCGGTGGTTCAGGAATCCCTATATCAGGGGGAGCTGGCGACAGTTCCGGCGGGAGCGGAAGCGGTGGAAGTTCCGGAGGTGGTGGTGGAGGCGGCTCTAACGGAAATGGCAACCCCCATAATGAATTCTTTTTAATGCACCTATACGCTCAACTTGAAATGAGCCTATCTTACAGTGCTGAAAATGCCGAAAATAATGGGGGAGGGAATGATGGCGGAGGCGACGATGATGAAGAATGGATAGAAGTTAGTCGTTCACCCCGCTACTTTAGTGTACCTCCTGATGATGATACAACCAACCCGTGTGGCGAAGGTGAAGAAATTGGGATTTTTAATCCCGTACAAATTATAAACGATGCGCAATTATGTAACGACCTTAAAGCAAAATCGCAAGACCCTAACTTTACGGCTTTAATGAACGGGCTAAAAACCAAAGCAGGAACGCAAAATTTTGAATCGGCTTATACTATGTATCAAACACCGGGACAAGGTTTAAACTTTTCATCAGAGTTTACAGGAAGTGCCAATGTTGCTAATGGTGGTGAAGTATCTTTACAAATACAACAATCGTCAACGCAAACGCCTATTAATTCCATAGGTTTTATACATTGCCATTTAGATAATGGGGTTACTTATAAGGTGTTTTCTTTACAAGATATTATTGCACTTGCACAAATAGCGCAAACATCTACACGCCCAACTTCCGAACTCGCTCTATATGTAACAACAGCAAGTGGTACATTTGCTTTAAAAATAACTAACAAAGCAGCATTAGTAAATATGTTGCCTCAACTAACAGATAACTACACGCATAATTTGAATGTACGAGAATTTGATAGGTATGTTAAGAAAGGTAAACCTGTAAATGAACAAGTGAAAGGGTTGTTAGAACTTATGAATCATCGATTTCCTAATATGATGAACCTATATCAACAGGATGCCAATGGTGACTGGAAAAAATTAGAACTCAATCAATTCGGAACAGGAATAAATTCAACTAACTGCTAAAAAATTAAAACTTATGAAAACATATATAACATTATTCACATTATTACTATTTAATTTTGTATCTGCACAGCAACTCCCGGTACTAAGCACCACTCAGCTTTCAAATGCAGATAATGATATGAATTATGGGGCTAATGGCAACTATGCCATGGATACAGCAAACGAACGCGACCAGTATGTAGGCACATGGGAATACAACCAAAACGGCACATTATTTCAGGTTAAAATTGAGAAAAAGGATATGGATATGAATCAGATTACGGGGAGTGGAGTACCCGGTGTTGACTTTTATAATTATACTGATGTGGTTACTTTTAAATATAAATTGGTAAAGAATGGTGTAACTATTTATAATAATCTGAATACTACCTATACCGAAAACTCCACCTATTTTCCAGCAATACAAAGCGGAGGTGATAATTACTTGTATGGACGATTTTTAGATTATACAAGAAATGTGGCAGGCATAGTCACAGTTACTAAACTGAATACCACTAATCCTGAAAAAATTATTTTTAACATTAGCCTAACTGGGAATTACAAACGTAACCCTGACACCTATTATGATGATGGACAACCCTTGTTTACTGTACCAACAGGAGAAATTGAAATGGTAAAGATTAATTAGTTTAAAAAATAAAAATCCTGCCAGTTGGCGGGATTTTATTTTAATTCCAACTTTCATGGTAAAAATAACCTCTATGTAATAAGGAGAATGATAACTAAAATTTTTAAAATCATGAAAACATATATTAATTTACTACTATTATTTCTTATAACAACTGTTTCGTGTCATTATCCGGTTAAAGAAAAACCTGTCATTCCTGAAAATCAACCTATAGTGAGTTATATTAACTCATATACTGAAAATAATGCACCTATATTAGTTTTTGAAGGTAGTAGTAATAATGCTTCACATGTTATAAGAACGTTATGGCACGGACGTTTATCTGATTCTGTATATAGAAAAGATGACCTTAAATTTATTGAATCTGATTATTATGATAAAGATGCTTGGGAAACATTTTCGGAAAAGTATAGTAAAAGTGATACTGATGAACCTTTGAAAAAGTGGAATGAGAACGACTTTACATTTGCATACAATATAATTACCCTTGAAAGCATAGAAGAATTATTAGATAATCCAAATCTTCGTAAGAAGAAAGGAAAACTTTATTCATTTTCTGATGTTTTCTACTACAATAAAAAATATGCAATATTTATGCTACATGTATATTCAGATATTATACTTTCAAAAGAAATAGATGAAGCTGTTATCATTATGAAAAAAGAAAATGGAACATGGAAACTGGCTGATAAAGTGAGGATTGATCCCTTTATAATATTCCTTTAAATAAAAAATCCCGCCAATTGGCGGGATTTGTATTTCTTAGAAAACTTCGCTTTCTTTAAGTTTTTCGGTATTGTTTACGAGTTGCAATTCCTCAACAATTTTTTGGATATTACCATTCATTACTCCGTCAAGGTCATATAATGTTAATCCTATTCTGTGTTCTGTAACGCGCCCCTGCGGGTAGTTGTATGTACGGATTTTAGCCGAACGGTCGCCACTGCTTACTTGCGAGCTTCGCTTAGCAGCATCTTCCTCCTGCTTTTTGGCAAGTTCCATTTCGTACAAACGAGAACGTAGTACCTGTAATGCTTTATCTTTATTTTTATGCTGCGATTTCTGGTCTTGGCATTGTGCTACCAACCCTGTGGGGATGTGCGTTAATCGTACAGCCGATTTGGTTGTATTTACCGATTGCCCGCCCGGTCCTGACGAACAGAAAAAATCGACACGAACATCATTCATATCTACCTGTACATCAAACTCTTCGGCTTCGGGCAGCACCATAACTGTAGCTGCCGACGTGTGTACACGTCCCTGTGTTTCGGTTTGCGGTACACGCTGCACACGGTGCACACCTGCTTCAAACTTTAGCGTGCCATATACATCCTCTCCTGTAACTTCAAAAATAACCTCTTTAAAACCACCCGATGTACCCTCGTTCATATCTACCACACTGGTTCTCCAGCCTCTGCCCTCGCAGTACTTTGTGTACATCCTGAATAGGTCGCCTGCAAATATACTGGCTTCGTCGCCACCGGCTCCGGCGCGTATCTCTACCATCACATTTTTAGCATCTTCAGGGTCTTTAGGCACTAACATAAACTTGATTTCTTCTTCAAGTTTCGGCAGTCTTTCTTTGGCTTCTTCCAACTGCATTTTTGCCATCTCGGTCATCTCGGCATCGCTGCCATCGGCTATAATTTCGTTTGCCTCTTTTATATTGTCAGTAAGCGTTACATACTCGTCACGCTTTTCTACCAATGCTTTTAGGTCTTTATACTCTTTATTCAACTGCACATAACGCTTTTGGTCGGATATAATATCCGGCTGGATTATAAGGTCGGACACCTCATCAAAACGCTGCTTTATATATTGTAACCTGTCTAACATATTGTTTTCCTACTATTTTTTAGCCGTGCAAAATTACGTAAAAAATCGATACCAAAATACTGTTCCTTTTTTAGTTGCAATTATTGCAATATCCCGTAACCCATCCTGTGGTATTACCTTGTATATATCCTTCCGGCAAATTTACGATAACGGGTTGTGGCAGGCATTCTACCTTTTGGCACTCAAGGCATCGAAAATGGAAATGCTCGTGGTTGTGTTTATCTTCTTCACAACCTGAGCAAAGTGCAAAGTAATATTTACCCTCATCAGATAATATACGGTGCGTGATACCGTCTTCACAAAAACTATTGAGTACACGGTATATAGTAACCCTGTCCATTTTTTCAGTGATTTGTGCTTCTATCATTTCCTGACTCAGTGCTGTTCCTGATGATTTTAATAATTCAATTACAGCTTTTTTTGCGGGCGTCGATCTTCTTTTCATTTTACTAATGCAATTATATTGCAATAATACTAATTTTATTTATATTTGCCAAACTATTCAGTGTCTAATCTATTACAAATTAAACTATAAGATTATGAAAAATCAGTATGAAGTAATAATAATTGGTGGCAGCTATGCCGGGTTATCAGCAGCAATGGCATTGGGCAGGGCATCACGAAAGGTATTAGTTATAGACAGCGGTAAACCGTGCAACAGGCAAACGCCGCATTCTCACAATTTTTTAACCCGCGACGGTGAAACTCCGGCAGCACTGGCAAGTATTGCAAAAGAGCAGGTACTGAATTATCCTTCTGTTACTTTTATTACTGATAAAGCTACAGATGCCAAGAAAACGGATGTGGGTTTTGAAATAAAAACGGAAAGCGAAGAACTATTTATATGCGAAAAACTACTTTTAGCTGCCGGTATTAAAGATATTATGCCCGATATAGATGGCTTTGCCGATTGCTGGGGAATCTCAGTAATACACTGCCCCTACTGCCATGGCTATGAGGTAAAAGGACAAAAAACAGCAATATTTGCCAATGGCGATGCTGCATACCATTACAGTATGTTATTACAACAATGGACGAAAGAGCTTACTATTTTTACTAATGGTAAAGCCAACTTTACCGAAGAGCAAATGACCAAATTTGAAAAACACAATATCAGTGTTGTAGAAAATCCTATTGCAAAACTGGAACACAAACAAGGGCAACTGGAATGTATTGTACTTGAAAACGGAGAAAGATATGATTTCTCTGTGATGTATGCCAAGCCTGAATTTAAACAACATTGCGATATTACCGAAAAAATGAATTTACTTAACGATAATGGTTATGTTAAGGTAGATGAAATGCAACGTACTATTGCAGAAGGTATTTATGCCGTCGGCGATTGTACTACTCCTATGCGGGCAGTAGCGGCAGCAGTGGCATCGGGCACAATGGCAGGAGCTGTAATTAATAATGATATGGCAGCAGCATCTTTTTAAATATCTGTGTAAATAGTAATGGTGGGCTTTATTATTTTAACTACTTTGGCAGTATAAATTTATACAACCAAAGTAGTATGAAAACTAAACTTATCATAGTAGCAGCCATAGGGTGCAGCCTAATTTCCTGTAAGGAAAATAATGATTATAAAGAACTTGAAAAAATGAATTGGCTTATTGGAACGTGGAATAACAGTATGCCTGAGAAAAAATATACAGAAGTTTGGAAAAAAGAAAATGATTCTACCTTTACAGGATATTCTCATATAATTCAGGATAGAGACACTGTTTTTTCTGAATCGATAATTATAAATCAAAGACGCGATTCTTTATATTATATTGTGAATGTTGACGACCAAAATGCCGGAGAGTCTGTATCTTTTACCTTAACAAGTTCTGCTGATGATACATATATTTTTGAAAACCCCAACCACGACTTCCCTACCAAAATTGTTTATAATAAGATAAATAACGACTCCATATTTGCAGAGGTTTCAGGAGAAATGGGCGGGCAAAACAGAACGGTAGATTTCCCGATGAAAAGACAGGAATAATTTTAACAAATATGATATTAGTTGGCAACGATACTTTTCCTATAATTGAAAAAACTCCATCATGTTGATGGAGTTTTTTTATATAATTTGAGATGCTTTCTTCGTCAGCATGACAAATAGTAACTGTATAAACTATTTTTTAGGAATATTCTCCAGTATTTCCAGTACAAATTTCCAGTATTTTTGTGCTGATGATATACTGGCTCTTTCGTCAGGGCTGTGCGCTCCTTTTATAGTAGGTCCGAAAGAAATCATATCCATGTCAGGGTAATGCGTGCCCAATATACCGCACTCAAGCCCTGCATGGCAAGCCACAACAGCAGGGGCTGTACCATTTTGTTTTATATAAATAGTTTTAAGCACTTCCAGTATCGGAGAATCTACGTTGGGTGTCCACCCCGGGTAAGTTCCTGAAAATGTAACCTCGCAACCAATAAGCTCAAATGCGGAACGCAAAGCATTGGCAAGGTCAAATTTAGAGCTTTCAAAAGAGGAACGGGTAAGACAACCTATGTGTATTTTACCTTCTTTAACAATAACACGGGCAATGTTATTGGATGTTTCTACCAAGTCTTCCATATCGGCACTCATGCGGTACACACCGTTATGAGCGGTATATAGCGCACGCACAAGTCCTTCCTGAACACCAAGCTCCATAACTTTGGCAGGAAGTTCAGCCTTTTCTATCAGTATTTCAAGATTAGGTTCGGTCGTTTTAAACTCGGTTTTAATATCGTTCACTATCTGCAACATATCAAAAACAAAAGCTTCATCAAATATCTCTGAAATGATAACTTTTGCAAAACTCTCACGAGGGATAGCATTACGAAGGCTACCGCCGTTAATCTCTGCTATCTGTAACCCAAAGTTCTCAAAACCGTCAAATAATAAACGGTTCATTATCTTATTAGCATTACCCAGCCCTTTATCAATATCCATCCCGGAGTGTCCTCCGTTAAGCCCTTTTACGGTAATGGTATATCCTACCGAGTTTTCGGGTACTTCTTCTTCATTATACTCACGTGCTGCGGTTACATCTACCCCACCGGCACAGCCTATATCAATTTCATCATCTTCCTCTGTATCAAGGTTTAAAAGTATTTCACCATCAAGCAATCCGCCTTTAAGCCCCATTGCACCTGTCATTCCCGTTTCTTCATCTATGGTAAATAATGCCTCGATAGCGGGATGCGGAATATTACTACTCTCTAATATTGCCATTATGGTAGCAACGCCCAATCCGTTATCTGCACCAAGCGTAGTGCCTTTTGCACGCACCCAGTCGCCATCTACATACATTTCGATACCCTGAGTATCAAAATCAAAATTAGTATCAGCATTTTTCTGGTGCACCATGTCAAGGTGGCTTTGCATTACTATGGTTTTCCTGTCTTCCATTCCCGGGGTAGCAGGTTTTTTAATAATAACATTACCTACTTCATCTATTACTACAGGCAGGTTTAGCTTTTCGCCAAAATCTTTCATAAAGGCTATTACACGCTCTTCTTTTTTAGAGGGACGCGGTACTGCATTAAGGTCGGCAAATTTATTCCAAAGTGCTTTTGGCTCAAGGTTTCTAATCGCTTCGTTCATGTATAGTGTTTTATTGTTTGTAGTTTTAAACCCTTTGTAATAACAATCGGTTTATTACGATACAAAAATACTACTTATATTTACAATCACTATTGATTTGACAACTCTGATGAAGAAAAAGAAAATATTAACCTTGTTTCTCGTGCTACAGGTTATAATTGTAAACATACTCTCGCTATTTCCTGATTTTGTAGAAGAATATTACAGTAACGGGCTTTACCCCTACATTGCAGCAACATCCAGAACGGTTTTTGGTGTTTTCAGTTTTTCTATAGGCGATATTATTTATGGCATTGTTATTATTTTAATAATCCGATGGCTTTGGCGAAAACGAAAAACATGGCGCAGGGAATGGAAAGCTAACCTGCTTACCATAGGCAGTGCCTTATCAGTATTTTACTTTTTATTCTATTTTTTATGGGCTGTGAATTACCACAGAGTACCCCTGAATGAGAAAATGGGTATTGATAAAAAATATACTCCTGAAGAATTAGTGGTTTTTACCAAAAAACTAATTGATAAGACCAATGCACTTCAACTGCAAATAACCCATAGCGACAGCCTGAAAGTTGTTAATCCCTATACTGCTGATGAAATTTATGCGCTTTCTGCTAACGGGTATGATGAACTGTCCAAACAATTTCCCTATTTCGATTTTAAAAGGGAGAGCCTTAAATCATCGTTGCTAAGTACACCACTGTCTTATATGGGTTTTGGCGGTTACCTCAACCCTTTTACTAATGAAGCACAGGTAAACTGTAACCTGCCCTTATATAACCTGCCTACTACATCCTGCCACGAAATGTCGCATCAGTTGGGTTATGCCTCGGAGAGCGAAGCAAATTTTATGGGTTTTATGGCATCGATATACAATAAGGATGTTTACTTTCAGTATTCCGGTTATTCGTTTGCCTTAAAGTACTGTCTGCGCAGCATTAAAAAAATAGATGAAAAACAGATGGAAAGCCTGTTACCGCTTATCAATAAAGGCGTAATACTTAATTTTGAAGAAACTGAACAGTTTAGCGAAAAATATCAATCTTTTATCGAAACCTTCTTTAAATATTTTTATGATAATTACCTCAAGCTAAACCACCAGAAAGATGGTATGGAAACCTACAGTAAGTTTGTGGGACTATTGGTAAATTATTACCACGATAAAAATTTATAAAAAACGGTTGTAACATTTTACAACTTTAGCACACTTATGCGGTATGGATTCAGTAATGGAGAAATCTTTTGTGCAGCTACTTCAGGAAAATCAAAACCTGATACACAAGATATGCAGGCTCTACACTAACAGTGAAGATGCTCACAAAGATCTTTTTCAGGAAATTACCATACAACTCTGGAAAGCCTATCCAAAATTCAGAGGCGAATCTAAATTTACCACTTGGGCCTACCGTGTGGGGCTTAATACCGCCATTACACTATACCGAAAGAAAAGCCGAACGGTAAACACAATAGAGTTTGACAACACACTGCACAAAATAAACCAGGAGGAGTATGATTATGAAGAGGAGGAACATTTAAAGTTATTGTACCAAGCCGTGCATCAGCTTAACGACATAGACAAGGCACTGGTATTTATGTATCTGGAGGATAAAGACTATGGCGAAATAGCCGAAACTCTGGGTATAAGCGAGGTAAACGCTAGAGTAAAAATGAACAGAATAAAAGGGAAACTGAAAAAAATATTAAATCCGTAAAAGGAACTATGGAACCATTAGATAAACTAAAAAACGACTGGAAGAAAAACGGAGGTAATTACCCCAAGTTCTCCGAACAGGAAATTTATGCTATGCTGCATAAACGCTCCTCTTCTATTGTAAAATGGATACTGGTTATCAGTATGCTCGAATTTGTATTCTGGCTTGTGCTTTCGTTCGTATTACGGGATAGTTCTCAAATGCAAAAAGTAAGTAATCTTCATGTAAGCTATATAACCTTACCTTTAGAAATTGCCAACTATGTAATTATATTATTCTTTGTAACTATATTTTACAGGAATTATAAAAAGATAAAAGTAACGGATAATGCACGAAAATTAATGCAGAATATACTCCGTACAAAAAAGGCGGTAACCCATTATATATTTGCAATCATTACCTATAATTTTATTGGAATGATGGTTGTTTTCATACTCTTCTTTATGTATGACCCAGAACTTATAAAAATGGTTCATGAATTTGAAGAAAAAGGTAATGTAGGATGGTTTTACCTTTTGTATATAGGTCTGGCATTAATAGCCACTGCCATTATATTACTGGTATATTGGTTTTTTTACAGACTCATTTACGGTCTGTTACTTAAACGCCTGAAAAGAAACTATGACGAATTGAAAAAACTTGATTTTTAATATATACCATCATGATCAAAAAAGCACTTACAGCCTTAGTGTTGTTTATAACAACGTTGGGCTTTTCGCAAAAAACAGAAAACAGCCTACTATGGAAGCTATCCGGTAACGGGCTTAGCAAACCCTCGTACCTGTATGGCACAATACACATAACCTGCGATGCTACATTAGATAAAAATGTACTTGCAGCACTTGATGCCACACAACAACTATATCTTGAGCTTGATATGAACGACCCTGCATTACAAGCAGAAATGATGGGTGGCATGATGATGAAAGACGGTAAAAAAATGAGCCAATTGGTAAACGAAGAAGATTTTGAGGCTGTAAACAAACTTTTAATGACAAACATAGGAGTTTCAGCAAAAATGCTTGATAATATTAAGCCCTCAATGGTTAGTATGATGCTGTTACCAAAAATGATTGACTGCCCCATGCAATCTGTAGAAGCTGAATTAATGAAAGTTACTGCGGAGCAGGGTGAAGAGGTATATGGGCTGGAAACAGTAGCTGCACAAATGGATGTGTTTGATGCTATACCTTATGAAGAACAAATGGAAGAGCTGGTAAAAACAGCTAAAGACAATATGGAAGCGGATAGAGAAAAGTATAAAAGGATGATAGCCCTATACAACAGTAAAGACCTGAACGCTATAATGGAATTTATGAAAGAAGAGGAAAACAAAATGTATGACGACCATAGCGATGTAATGCTTGACAACCGGAATAAAAACTGGATTGCCAAAATAGAGGAGGCTGCCAAAACAACGCCCACCTTTTTTGGTGTAGGTGCGGCACACCTACCGGGCGAAAATGGGGTTATAAACCTGTTGCGAAAACAAGGCTATAAAGTAGAAGCTGTAAAATAATTCTTATATTTATAGCTGTCCACAAAAATGCAGAAATAAATCTAAATAACATATTATTAATACTATTTAGCCCTAAAAATATTATAATGAAATTCTATTTTTCCGTTCTTTTATTAATCAGTTCGCTTACTCTATTTGCTCAGAATGAAACGACTAAAGATACTATTCAAGAAATGGAAACCGAACTGGATGTATTAGTACTGGAAAAAAAGAAAAAAGCTGTAGAACGTAAAGCTGACAGGACTATCTTCGATTTTTCTGAACAGGCATATTTAAACTCAGGGTCTTTACTTGAAGGACTTAAAAAGCTGCCCGGTCTTATCGTTTCTGATGTAGCAGGAATGTTATACCAAGGGAAACAATTACAGGTATATATGGACGGACGTCCGCTAAACATTTACTCTAATGAGCTAAATGCCTATTTAGAGGGTATGCCTGCCAACGCTATTGAAAAAGTAGAAGTCATTACGCATCCCGGCGCGGAGTTTCCTGCCACCTCTGGCGGAGCTATCATTAATATAATAACTTCTAAAAAGGCACAGAAATACTTAAGTGCTACCTACTCCAACGGGTATAGTTTTACAGATTATGACAAGTCGAGGCATAGATTTAACAACAGCCTTATGCTTAGTGCAGCCAACAAATGGTTTAGCTGGCAAATACAGGGTGGGCAAAGCTATACCGAAAGTTATAGTAAAAGCAATTTTTATGATAATGACATTGTACTTTCAGAAAATTATTCTGATAAAGTTAATCGGTTTTATTATGTAAAAAGCGGATTAAAATTTGATTTTAAAAAAGACCGCCTCCTGATTAATTATGATATTAATACAAATAACAACAGCTCGTATATTGAAGCCGGCGGTTTAGGCTTTGTTGCTGATGATAAGAGTAAATCGAAGTATTTTTACCACGATGTTACGCTTACGTATCAAAAACGTTTTGAAGATCCTTTTACAAAATTAGATTTCCGTTTTAATTTTAATGATAATAACAGTGACTTCGACTTAAATTCGAGAATTACCGACAATGCCATTTTAAATAATAACAGTAATCAAAATTTTTATCAGTTTACAACTGATTATTCGCAAGAAATAAACTTTTTAGAAAAAACCAAAATAAGCGCGGGGGCAATGGCTGACCTTCTTGATTTTGAAACCATCAGTTTTGACACAAAAAATTTAGATTATACCCGAAGTTCGCTGTCTGCCTATACCGAAGCGCAGGCAACCTACAAAAAATTTGAATTTATCGTGGGCGGACGATTGGAATCTTACGACATTAGCGGAGAAACCGATACTTCGGATTTAATCCCGTTTCGCCAAACCCGTTTTTTTCCCAACGGAACAGTGCAGTACAATATAATGCCGCAGGTTAATATAAATGCGAATTATAACAAGAAGATACGATTGCCCGATACCGGATCGTTAAACCCCAACAATACAAGTTATCAAAATCCTAATGTTGGCTTTTTTGGGAATCCGAATCTTGAACCTACCATCTACAATAATTATGAAGTCCAGTTCAATGCATTTGAGTATTTTTTCATAGGATATTCTGTTACCGATGCCAATAACCAAATCATCAACCGCATTATAAGCACTCCTGATGGGGCGGCGAGTATATCTGAAAATCTGGATGAAGTTACTATCCATAATTTCAACTTTGGGATACCTGTGCCTTATATGCTTTTTACAAAAGGCTTATCAGAAACTTTGAAGCTTGACTTTAATCCGGACGAGATTAATTTCCTGTACATTTATGCCGGAAATCAAAAACATGTAATCTCCGGAGTTGACACAAAAAGCGTTTGGAATATTAACTTGATGTCGCAACTTATTTTGCCTAAAAAAATAAAGTTTATAGCCAATTATAACACATCGAATACAGGAGGTAATTACTATTACTATATGGTAAAGCGACCGCTTTATCAGCAGCTTGACTTAACATTTTCGAGAAAATTTTTATCCGATAATTTATCTGTTTCCCTGTATGTAAATGACATCCTTAATACCAATAAACAAGAATTTGGTATTGTGGATACTGATTTACTTTACAATAATAAATATGATTCCCGTAGAGTGGGTTTCTCATTAAGTTATAAAATACCCTCTAAAAACAAATTGGTAAAAGAAGAAGCCAACATCTTAAGCAGGGATAAACAGCAGGAAGAAAATAAAATTGGTAATTAAAAAAGCGAGGCATGTGCCTCACTTTTTGTTTATTCTTTTTTACTTTACCAATAAGCCTTCATTAATAATCCCACTGTCGTTGTTTGTTCAGCTCTTCCTGTGCTTCAAGCACTTCGGCAGGAATCACTTTCAGGAAAGACGGGTGTTGCTCTATGGCATATTCTATTTTCTCGATAATGGCATCTATACTTTCATTATCATAATCTATTTCAAGCGGTTCTTTTATGATAAACGATTGTAGGATTCCTTTCTTTTTCATCCTAAGCCCTTTTTTATCAAAAGAACGGCGAAAACCGTCTATAACAATAGGCACTACTATAGGCTTATGTTGCTTAATAATATGTGCCGTTCCTTTCCTGATAGGCTTAAAAGGTTTGGTAGTCCCTTGCGGAAAAGTTATCACCCAGCCGTCTTCAAGGGCTATTCTTATATTCTCGGTATCATTGGGGTTTACCTCACGTTGTACCTCTTTACCTTTGGCACGCCAGGTACGCTCTACAGTAATAGCTCCGGCATAGGCAAGTATTCTGGGCAGGAGTCCGGATTTCATGGTTTCCTTAGCTGCCACATAATATATATTCAGCTTGGGTTGCCATATATAGCCAATATTTTTAATGTTGTCTTCACGCCCTTTAAGGCTGGCATTAAACACATGAAACATAGCGACTACATCGGCAAAATAGGTTTGATGATTGGATATAAATAATACGTTTGTATCCGGTAACGACCGTATAATTTCTGATCCCTCGATATTCAATTCATTAAACCCTCTGTATCGCCTGTGGGTAATAACGCCAAAAGAGCGTATCAGCCATTTTTTAAGGAAAAGTATATGTCCGAAAGGATTTCTTTTAAATAATCCCATTTTTAGTATTAAATCTGTACGCAAATTTACAAAAATCGTGCCTTTACAGCACGTTTTTTATAGTTTCTTTAAGTTCGCTCATTATCATAGCGGTAGCTCCCCACACAAAGTGCTGTTGTACTTTAAAACCGGGTACTTCAATATCCGAAGCATACGAGGTTTGCATTACAGTATTCATAACAATCGAATCGTCCAGAAATACCGTTAAAGGCAAGGCTATAATTTCGGCAACTTCTGTAGCATCAGGTTTAAAATTGGGAGTACTTGCTGCCAGTCCTAAAAATGGATATACTAAAAAGTTACTGGGCGGTATATAAATTTCGGAAAACGGCATAACAATTTCAATTTCAGAAGCAGTAACACCTATTTCCTCACAAGTTTCTCGTAACGCTGTAGCTTCAAGAGTCTCATCTTCAGGTTCTGCCTTTCCGCCGGGAAAAGAAATTTGTGCCGAATGGATGCCCGGATAAGTATTACGCTTTATTAATGCAAGATGCGTAAGATTGTTTTGAGGATAGAACAGCATCATTACGGCAGATTTTCTTGGATTTTTAGCAGTATAATATTCTTCCGATTGGGTAATAACCCTGCTGGGAGGAGCCATTTTGGTATGGGCTGCAACAGCCGGCAACTGTTCTTTTTGTATTTTTGGTATATATTTTATAAAATCAGAAAAATGCATCAGTAATAAATTACTGATAAAGATACTTTAAAAATTGCATAATAAAAACAACCTATGTTTAGCAAAGCAGAAGCACAACAGATAAAAAAAGAATTTTGGACAACATTTGCCGATACATATCCACGAAAGTGGCTTTTGTATGACACTCAAATAAAAGACGTGTCTTTTAAGTTTTATGTAGATAATAAAAAGGCAATGGTACTATTGGATATTGAGCCGAAGGAAGATGATAAACGTAAAATTTATTTTGAGAAAATAGAGTCGTTAAAGAATATATTGCTCGACGATTTTTTGCCTGATGCAATTTTAGAGCGTGATTATTATCTTGAAAACGGTAAAGCAATAAGTCGTATATGGGTACAAAAAACAGGGATTAGTCTATATAACAGAGCTTCATGGGATGATGTTTTTGATTTCTTTTACGAAAAAATGGATGCCTTTGAACGTTTCTTTTATGAATATGAAGATTATATAAGGGATCTTGAAATTAATACATAACAAAAAACCTCCCTTACATTACTTACAGAAAGGGAGGTTTTTATTTAAACACAATTAATATATAGGTCGTGCATTATCGAACCATAGAAAAATGCCCTTTGTATTCCCTGCCATCCTCGCGTGTTACTACAAACCAATAATCTGTAGAAGGTAAATTTGCTCCTTGCAGCGTACCGTCCCAACCATCGCTGGTAGCGTTTAAACCGGCTATAAGCTTACCGTAACGGTCATAAATGGCAACTTTAAAATTAGGTTCTACAAAAGCATATTTTATATACCATTTTTCGTTTACCCCATCTCCATTTGGCGTAAAGAATTTAGGGTAGTACATCAATACAACTTCTTTACTGTCTTCGCCGCATCCATAAATGTCTCTTACCATTACATTATAAATTCCTGTTTCTAAATTTTCAAAAACATTACTCTCCTGAAAATTCATTCCGTCAACAGAGTACTCATAATTACCATCTCCTTCAATATAAACAGTAATGGTATTTTCATCTTGAGTCCAGTCTGTTGTTTCTACCCTGACAATTTCAGGCTTTTCAGATACTCCTATTTCTATTTCGGTAAAGCCGTCGCACACTTCTGTTCCATAAGACTTTTCTACAATAACAGAGTAGATACCCGGTTCATCTACATAAATAGTTCTTGTAGTTTCTCCGGTAGACCATAAATAGCTGCTGTATCCTGAATTTGCTGTTAGTGCCAAGTCAATACCATCACATACGGTACCTGTGGTGGTAATTGCAGGCTCTTGATACTCTCCCGTAAACAATCGGAATGATGTTGTACTGTGACAAATATCTATTTCATTATGCACTAGCCTTACATATATTGTTTGTCCATTACTTATGTTAGTATAATATTCCGGTAAGGAGTTACTACCACTATCAGCATCCTGTTGGGTTAAATGATAAGTGATAGTGTACATAGCACTAAATAAAGGTCCCAATATCTGCTCATCCTGATCGGTCAGATGAAATTCATGATTTGTTATCATACCCGGCTCTGCACATACCAGCATATCATCAGGCTGATTGGCAGCGGCAATAGATGGCAGTTCTTGAAAATTAAACCACTGAGTTACTATATTGCCACAACCGTCCTCTACACTAAAAACATATACTGCAGGCTCTAAATCTTTAAATATATTACTCGTTCCGTTATCTATAAAAACAGGTATGCCATCTTTTTCAATAATTGTAAACGATACAGGATATCCCGTAGCTTCAAGATACACATCATTTGGCTCGCCCACACATGCCATAGTATAGGCACTACCTATAGAGAGCCCGTCATCATAACTAAACTGTCCCAGCTCGCCTATACAGATTGTGTTTTGAGCAGTACCGCTGCTAAACGTTTCAAACTTTTTAAGTATTCTGAATGTGCCTGTGTAGCCCAAATTATTTTTAATAGTACTATTAACAAGCTTTATACCTGTATCGCTGTCAGGCAAATTACCTTCAGTATAAGCAACACCCGTTTGCGGATGTATCCAGTTTCCTGTTTCGGTATCAAGTTTTTGCAACCAGTAGCTCCCTCCCTCATTACCATTGCTCTCATCGGTTACTTTTACAGAAAAAGAACCACAGTTAGGTATAAACTCAAAACTTTCCTCCAAAACAAGGTTATAACCTGCTATATAAACCTCCATATCATGCGTTATATCACAAACATCTGTGGTTTTAAATATGTAAAGACCTTGCGGAAGATTGCCCATATAAAACTTACCTGCTTCTATATTAAAACTTACATCATACGGAAGCGATTGTCCTAAACCTATAGGAGCGCTGGTTATAATTACTTCTGACAAATATCCGTTTCCGCTTCTTAAACGTACAGAGCCATAACCTGTGTCACACGAGGGTAAAGTAGCTTTATTAAAATCTTGTTCAACAAATGGCGGAACTTCTATTATCTCTTCCCTAAAGAAACCGCAATCATCAGTAAACTGAATGGTATAAAAGCCTACAGGCATGTTACTCAAAGCCAAAATACCTTGATTATTGATATTACCGGTCACGTTATGTGGCAATGGGTTATTATAATCAGAAGGAGCAGCTATTACAGTAGCCGTAGTAAGTTCAGAATCAATTACATTAATCCGTATCCTTCCAAATTCAGAAAAGCAACCATTATTCCTTGCTATAATATTAGGTTCCGGAATTTGTAATTCTATCATAATAGATTCAAACATAGTACGACCGCACTCATCCGTTACGCTCACTACATAATTACCAAACGGAATAGAATTTAAAGAATCACCAAACTCAACATGCCCATCTGTATAAGAACTATTAACAACAGGATTGAAACCATCAGGAAAACTCAAAAACTCAATAGTAAACGAATTATAAAATTTCGAGACATCAACTACCAAATATTTTTCCGCACAACTGGCATCACCCGTACTTAAAGATACATCAATATCGGGATTAACCACATTTTCAAGCTTTTCATAAACAGCATTACAATTATCCGTAACAGTCAGCTCATAACTATAAGAATTATTCGGATAACGGGGTACTACAGCAGATACTTCCAAAAAATCAGAAGGACCGCTGGCAAAAGTTTGATTAATAATTGTAGGATTACCCCCAATATCCATTGTATTCAAAGTATGACGAACCGTTACAGGATAGCCAATAACACCTGAAGTAGCAGAAATAATATTATTAACAGTGATAGAATCACATACTATTACAACCTCGTCCGGATAAGTAGTATCCGAAATAGCAAGCTCAGAGGCAGTAACTACTAAAGTATAAGTTCGAACTTTACCAATACCACAATCATTAAAGGCTCTAATATTATATGTACCGGAAGGCAAACCCGAAAAAACATTAGAGGTTTGCAAAGGACGAATTACCGGACCCGATATAATCTCATAAGCAGATGATATGCCCGAAGAAACGTTAACAATGATATCAGCACCGCCGGCGCAATTTTGGTATGCTGAGGAAACCGTAAAATTAAACGGAATAATATTTTCATTAATAGTAATCTGTTGCTGCTGAGAATTAGAAAGGTCTTCCAGAACCTGTATAGCCTCTACCCTATATGTCCCGGCAGATAAACCAGCTAAGTAAGTATCAACAGAAATAGAAACAGGATTTACAAGGTCGGGCAGTAAATATACCTTATAAATCATTTGCGACCCCGGAGTCAAATTAGTAGTAACAAAACTCAAAGTACCGTTACCCAAGCAAGTTTCATTAGTTTTAGTAACTTGCAAATCAAAATCAGCCAATTGCTGTGTCTGAGCTGATATAGTAAAACAAGATACTATGATCAGCAAAAATTTAAATAACTTCATATTCGTACATCCATTTTTAATTTTAATACCCTCCATCAAAAAATCTAAGTAAAGACTAATAAAAAGAGCTAAAAATCAACAACAAATATTAGAAACAAAAAAAGATAAAGCACTGAAAAACAAACATTTAACACTTACGCTTTATCGATGTTTTTTACATTATTCAAAAAATAAATACAGTTATAAAATTTTAATCATTGAAAATCAAATAATTAAGAAATATTTAACTAAAACAATCATTTAATGATTTAATAAAAAAATCTAATATTTATATATTAATTACATAAATTTAATAAAAAAAATGAATATAATTTAATAAAAATTAATTTAATTTAAATATACACAAATATAAAATTTGTTAAAAATTTACTGTAGTAAGAAAAGCTATTATAAAAAAAGTTAATATTTGTTAAAAATCACGTAAATCAAATCTCAAAAAAGTTTTAAAATACAGCTCAAAAAGTAAGAAGCCATATATTGTAAAAACAAAAAAATCCCCAGTTTATAAAATTCATTTAAAAAAAGGTTTAGTATTTGTTATAAACGAAAAAACCCTATCCTTATTGGATAGGGTTTTTAAAAGAAAGGCGACGACATACTCTCCCACAAAATGCA